>CAVULA010000011.1:0-1576606 GCA_963742195.1 uncultured Actinomycetota bacterium | reverse complement strand
CTTCCACGCCTGCACGCCGTTCGGCTGCCGAGTGAGCGGGATCACCGTCCGGCCGTTGACCTTGCGAGCCTTGAGCCGGATCCGTGGGTCGGCGACCTCCGGCGCGCCCACCAGGTCATCGAGCGGCACGCGGTAGGCCTGCGCCAGCGGCAGCAGCAGCTCCAGGCTGGGACGCCGTTGCCCGTTCTCGAGCCGCGAGAGCGTGCTCTTGGAGATTCCCGTCCGCTCGGCGAGGTCGGTGAGGGTGACTCCCCGCTGCTTGCGAATGCCCCGGAGCCGCGAACCCACGAGGTCGAGGGCCGCCGCGATGCTGCCATCGGCCGACATGCACAACATTGCACTGCGAATTCCCAAGAATGGCAACCATAGTTGTCGACTGCGGACCCAGCGAGCACCCTGGTGCCATGAACGAGTACGACGTCGTGGTCATCGGTGGCGGAGCCGCTGGGTTGTCAGCAGCGTTGGTCCTGGCTCGTGCCCGGCGCCGTGTGGCGGTCGTCGACGCGGGCGAACCGCGCAACGCTCCGGCCCAGCACATGCACGGCTTCCTCTCCCGCGACGGGCTCCCTCCCGCCGAGCTGCTGCGGCTGGCTCGCGAAGAGATCGCCGGGTACGGCGCCGACATCCTCGCCGGACGGGTCTCCGCGCGCGCCCGACCGGCGACGATGCCACGCGCTTCGCTGTCGAGCTGACCGATGGCGAGGTGATCAGAGCACGCCGGGTGCTGGTGGCCACGGGGCTCCACGACCTCCTCCCGGACGTCCCGGGCGTCCGAGAGCGCTGGGGTCGCGACCTCCTCCATTGCCCCTACTGCCATGGCTACGAGGTGCGTGAGCAGCCCCTCGGGGTCATCGGCGGCACTCCGGAGGCGATCGCGCACGCGCACCTGGTACGGCAGTGGTCCCACGACGTCGTGCTCTTCACGCACGGCACTGATCTGGACGACGGAGACCGCGAGGCGCTGGTGGCCCGCGCGATCGGCGTCGTCGACGGCCCGGTCGCCCGGTTGCTCGTCGAGGACGACGCTCTCACCGCTGTCGAGCTCGCCGACGGTCGCGTCGTCCCGCGAGCTGCCGTCTTCGTCCGGCCGCTGATGAAGCCCGACAACGACACCCTCAGCAGTCTCGGCGTAGCGATCGACGACCACGGGTGGGTCGTCGCCGAAGCGACTGGCCGCACCAGCGTCCCTGGCGTCTGGGTGGCCGGAACGTCGCCAACCCGCGCGCCCAGGTCATCACCGCCGCGGGCGAGGGCTCGACCGCCGCCATCGCGATCAATGCCGACCTCGTCGAGGAAGACGTGACCCAGGCGGTCCACGACTTCCGCTCAGCCGTCCAGCACCTGCCCACCTGAAGGAGAAACTCATGTCCGTCCCGCCCCCGTCCAAGCATCAGCTGGCCCTCATGATCTGGCTGGCCGTCTTCCCCACCCTCGTCGTTCTCAACCTGAGCCTCGGCCGGCTGCTCGCAGACCTGTCCGTCGTGTCCCGGACGTTCGTCCTCGCCACCGTCGCGGTGCCGATCGTGATCTACGGCCTGATGCCCCAGCTGCACCGACTGCGCGCGCGGCTCCTGAGCACCCGCTGAATCACCCGGTCGCTCACCACGTGTGGTGATGCCCGCTCACCACATCGGTGCCTAGTTTCGCGGTCCATCGACTATCCACCCGCACTGCGAAAGGCACCCCCATGAACACGTTTACGCGCAGCATCGCCATGGCGAGTGCGAGGCACCCCTGGCGCACCATCGCGACCTGGGTCGCCGTTCTCGGCGCCATGTTCGTCCTCGCCGGGAGCGGCGGGCGCCTTCATCGACGCCTTCAGCGCCAAGGGCAGCCAGAGCGAACGCGCCATGCAGCTGCTCCAGGACAAGTTCCCCGAGGCGACCCACGCCCAGGCCCTCGTCGTCTTCGCAGTCGCCGACGGCGACACGCTGCAGAGTCAGCAGCAGAGCACATCGACGCAGTTCTGGCCGACGTGGCCCGGGCAGACCATGTCGTGGATGTCGCAGACCCCATCGCCGCCGGAACCATCTCGGACGACGGCCGCATCGGGTACGCCACGATCTCCTTCGACGAGACGCCAGCCGAGCTGGGCAAGGGCGCCTTCGTGCCCCTCACGGAGCTGGTCGACTCCTCGAACACCGCTGACCTCCGGGTGGAGCTCGGTGGTGACGCCGTGTTTCTCGACGCTCCCGATGAGACATCGCCCTTGGAGGGCGTCGGCATCCTGATCGCACTGCTCGTGCTGCTGGTGGCCTTCGGGACCGTCGTGGCCGCCCTGGTGCCGATCGGTCTTGCTGTCGTGGCGGTCGGCGCGGGCATCGGCGGCATCTTCGTGCTCGCCAGCGTCATGGACGTCTCGCCGTCGGCGGTCCCGATCGCGGGAATCGTCGGTCTGGGAGTCGGCATCGACTACGCCCTGTTCATCGTCGCCCGCTACCGCGAGAACCGCGGCACCGGGCGAGACAACAGCACCGCCCTGGCCGACGCGATGTCCACGTCCGGAGCGGCGGTGGTCTTCGCGGCGGCACCGTAGTCATTGCGATGGCCTCCCTCGCGTTCACCGGGCTCGGCGCCCTGACCTCGATCGGCCTGGCGACCGCCATCGTCGTGCTGAGCGCGGTCGCGGCAGCAACCACCCTCCTACCTGCACTCCTGGGACTGCTCGGCGACCGGATCGACACCGGCCGGCTGCCGCGGCGTCACCGTCCCGCCAAGCGCGCCGAGGAGACCGCCTGGTGGCGCTTCGCCCACCGCGTCTCCGGACGTCCCTGGCCCTACCTGATCGGTGCCGTCTTCGCCCTTGTCGCCTTCGCCGCGCCGGCCTTCGGCATGCAGACCGCCTGGCCTGCGGCCGGTGACGCTCCCCGTGACACGACGTACCGACAGGCCTACGACCTGCTGAACAAGGGCTTCGGTCCCGGGATGAACGGACCGCTGGTAGTCGTCGTCGATCTCGAGGTCTCCGGCGTCAGCGTCGCCGAGGTGCCTGGCCTGGCCGACAGTATCCGTGCGAACAGTCGAATCGCCTCGGTCAGCGAGCCGGTGACCTCCGCCGACGGCAGCACAGTGGTCTTCTCGGCCATGCCGACGACGGGTCCAGCCGATCCGAAGACCTCCCTCGCCCTCACCGAGGTCCGCGACGTGCTGCCCGACAATGTCTACGTCACCGGGCTCACCGCGATGACCACAGACCTCAACGGCCAGCTCTCCGACACACTGCCCATCTTCATGGGAGCCGTGCTGGTCGCGTCCTTCCTCCTGCTGATGCTGATCTTCCGATCCGTCGTCGTCCCGCTGAAGGCGGTGGTCATGAACATGCTTTCTATCGGCGCCGCCTACGGCGTTCTGGTGGCGGTCTTCCAGTGGGGTTGGGGCAGCAGCCTGATTGGACTGGAAGGACCCACACCGATCACCTCGCTGATTATTGTGATCATGTTCCCGATCCTGTTCGGCCTGTCCATGGACTACGAGGTGTTTCTCATCTCGCGGATCCGCGAGGAGTACGCCCGGACCGGCGACAACACCGAGGCGGTCGCCCGCGGCATGGCCGGCACCGGCCGGGTCATCACGTCGGGGGCCCTGATCATGATCGCGGTCTTCCTCGCCTTCGTCGCCAGCCCGGTGCCGTCGCTGAAGATGCTGGGACTCGGGCTCGCGACGGCGATCCTCGTCGACGCAACCCTGGTCCGCATGGTGCTGGTGCCGGCCACGATGGCCTTGCTGGGCAAAGCCAACTGGTGGCTCCCCGGCTGGCTCGACAAATCTTGCCGCATCTGACCGTCGAAAGCCCCACGACGGACCTGCATCCACCCCAGGTCGTAGACGCGACCACCTGACCTGACCGCTGAATCCACCTCCGACAACGATCTCCTCGTCTCCCGCTGATCGACCCACGAAGGTCCGCCGGCCGCTTCCCGGCGGCCGGCGGACCGCCGTTCCGGGTGGACTGTGCATCTCGTCTGCCGCCGTCGGGTACCTCACATCGCCGGGAGCCGGGAGCCGGGAGCCGGGAGCCGGGAGCCACCCGTACCTACCGTCACCTGGCTCGACGACTGCACCCACCACGCCATGCACGAATCCGCACATCGAACGACCACCCCCGCAGCCACGACGCATTCGGTCGCAGAGAGACATGGAAAGAGGCCCTCCTCATGATCGAAAAGGGCCTCTGACCTGCGGTTTCACTGGTAGCGGGGGCAGGAGTTCAACCTGCGACCTCTGGGTTATGAGCCTGTTCGACGTGCGTCCCACCTACGCCGTCGAGTCCCGATTCCCCTTGCCTGACTTGGGCTTCGTGTCTCATCCAATCCACCCGGTAGCACTTCGGAGCATTGATCCTGAGACGTATCGGTCACGGATCAGGTCGCGACGTCCACCAGCTCGGACGTGCCGGTCCATGGACGGCGTCGGGATGCCAACAGCGACCACGCCGCGGGTCGGGACAAAGGCCTCTGTGCCCTACTCGACGATCAGAACGGGTAGCTCGCCGGCTCCCCTCGCATCGTGATCCAGCGGGTCTCCGTGAATGCCTCGATGTTCGCGGCCGCGCCGCCGAGCCGGCCCAGCCCGGATGCGCCGACGCCGCCGAAGGGGACGTTCGCCTCGTCGTTGACCGTCTGGTCGTTGATGTGCACGATGCCGGTGGGGATCTGCTCGGCGAGCGCCAGTCCGCGCATCACGTCGCGGGTGACGATGCCGAGCGACAGCCCGTAGTCGCTGTCCGAGGCCAGCCGTACGGCTTCCTCGACCGAGGAGACCCTGGTGACCGGAGCGACCGGGCCGAAGACCTCCTCGGTGAAGACGGGCGAGGTGAGTGGGACCTCGGCCAGCACGGTCGGCCGGTAGAAGAGCCGGTCGTACTCCCCGCCCGCGGCCAGGCGCGCGCCCTGGTCGACACTCGCCGTGACCAGGCCGTGGATCTTGTCCCGCGACCGCTCGTCGATGACCGGACCGAGCGCAACCTGCTCGGTGGCCGGGTCGCCGACCGGCAGGTGGCCGGCCTTCGCGGCGAGCTGGTCGACGAAGTCGTCGTAGATCCCGTCCGCGACGAAGTAGCGGCCGGTGGTCATGCAGATCTGGCCCTGGTTGAGGAACGACGCCCAGCCGGTCAGCCCGACCGCCTTCTCGACGTCCGCGTCGTCGAGGATCAGCAGCGCGGAGTTGCCGCCCAGCTCGAGGTGAGCCCGCTTGAGGTGTCGGCCGGCGAGCTCGCCGATCGACCGGCCGACCGCTGTCGAGCCGGTGAACGAGATCACGCGGACGTGCGGGTCGGTCACCATCGCCTCACCGACGTCCTTGCCGCCGGGGAGCATCTGCAGGACGCCGGCCGGCAGCCCCGCCTCCTCGAAGACGCGCGCCATCACCGTGCCGCCCGTGACGGCCGTGCGCGGGTCGGGCTTCAGGAGCACGGCGTTCCCGAGAGCGAGCGCCGGGGCCACCGACCGGATGCCGAGGATGATCGGGACGTTGAACGGCGAGATGACGGCGACCACACCGGCCGGCAGCTGGCGGGCCATGGAGAGCCGGGGCTGCTCACTGGGGAGCACCTGGCCGATCGGCTGTCCCGGCAACGACGCGGCCTGGTAGCACTCCTCGGCCGCGACGTGCATCGCGAAGTCGGCCATCGGCGGGATCGCGCCGACCTCGCGCACGTTCCAGTCGCGGATCTCGTCGGCGTGCTCGGCCCACAGGTCGCCGGCTCTGCGGAGCACGGCCGCTCGCGCGGTGTGCGGGAGCGCCGCCCACTCCTTCTGCGCCTCCGCCGCTGAGGCGGCGGCTTCGGCCACGTCCTCGGCGTCCGCCTGGCCCATCGTGCCGAGCTCGTTCCCGGTGGCCGGCTCCACGACGGCGTAGGTGCCGCCGCGTCCGTCGGTCCATGCGCCGCCCTTGAAGACCTTGCCCTCCCACGCGACGCCGTCCAGTAGTGCCATGACCTACCCCCAGACTTCCTCGGCGGTCTCGACGACCAGCCGTAGCTTGGCCCGCTCCTGCTCCTCGCTCAGCGCGTTGCCCTCCACTGTGGAGGAGAAGCCGCACTGGGGCGAAAGGCAGAGCTGCTCGAGCGGCACGTACTGTCGACGCCTCGTCGATGCGGCGCTTCAGCTCGTCCTTGTCCTCGAGCTCGCCGGTCTTGGTGGTGACCAGGCCGAGCACGACCTGCTTGCCCTCGGGGACGAACCGCAGCGGCTCGAAGCCGCCGGACCGCTCGTCGTCGTACTCGAGGAAGAAGCCGTCCACGTCGAGCTGCGAGAAGAGAACCTCGGCCACGAAGTCATAGCCACCCTCGGCCGCCCACGACGAGCGGAAGTTGCCGCGGCACATGTGCGTGGTGACCCGCATGCCCTCCGGGCGGCCGGCGATCGCGGCGTTGACGTTCGCGACGTACTGCTCGTGCAGGTGCTCGGGGTCCCCGCCCTGGGCCGCGACCATCGCGCGCTGTTCGGGGTCGTTGAGGTAGGCGAGGCTGGTGTCGTCGAGCTGGAGGTAGGTGCAGCCGAGCTCCCCGAGACGGCGGACCTCCTCTGCGTACGCCGCGGTGAGGTCCGCCCAGAACGGCTCGAGCTCGGCGTAGACCGACTCGTCGATCGCCGCCCGGCCGCCGCGGTAGTGGACCATGTTCGGCGAGGGGATGGTCAGCTTCGGCACCTGGTCGCCGGTCGTCACTCCCAACAGGTACTCGAACGCGTCCCCGAAGATCGTGTGCCCGAGCCGTACCCGGTCGTGGACGCTCAGCGCCGCGGTCTCGAAGTCGAGGTCACCGGCCTTGTTGTGGAAGTGCACCGCCAGCTTCTGGTCGGTCGGGTCGACGCCCTCGAGCTGGTAGATGAAGTCCATGTGCCACGACGTACGACGGAACTCGCCGTCGGTCGCGGTGCGCACGCCCGCTTCGCGCTGGAGGGCCACCGCGTCGCGGATCGCCGCGTCCTCGGCCTCCCGCAAGCCCTGCGTCGTCGAGATCACCGGCCCGGTGCCGGGCCCGCGCGTCGAGCAGCGCCGGCGGTCGCAGCAGGCTGCCGACGTGGTCGGCACGGAAAGGCGGGAGCGGGCGCGCTGCCATGTCTCGGAGAGTACTAGCGCGTGCGTGTCGTCCGTAGTGCCCTGTTCCGCTCAGCGAAAGGTCGGACTCGGCGCTGAGTTCAGGGACGCAGACGTCATTCCTGAACGTCCACTCCGGCCCAGGCCCGGCTGATGCCAGCCGCGGCCACGGTCAGGGCCGCGGCCAGCTGGGGTCGCTCGCGTCCCAGCGAAGCGACGACAAGTCCCAGCGCCGCGATCACCCGTCTCTCCGGCCCGTGCACCGGCACCGCGACCGAGCAGGCGCCGAGCGTCATCTCCTCCCGGGTGGTGGCGAACCCTTCGCGCCGGACCCTGTCCAGCTGCTGGGCGAGCAGCCGGGGGGACGTGACGGTGTAGGCCGTGATCCGTTCGGGCTCGGCGAGGACGCGCGTCTGGACGTCGGCGGGTGCGTGCGCGAGCAGGACCTTCCCCACCCCGGTGGCGTGCAGCGGAAGCCGGGACCCGGCACGACTCACGACGGGCACCGAGGCGACGCCCGAGAGCCGGTCGAGGTAGAGGGCCCGGTCGCCGTCGCGCTCAGCGAGGTGGACGGTCGCGCGGGTGACGGCCTGCAGGTCCTGCAGGAACGGCGCGGCCACCTCGCGGAGGCCGGTCTGCACCGGTGCGAGGAGGCCGAGGTCCCACAGCCTGCGCCCGACGACGTACGTCGCGTCGTCTCGGCGCTCGAGCGCCCCGCCGGCGACGAGGCGGCGGACGATGCGCAGCGCCGTCGGCGGGGTGAGGCCGCTGCGTGAGGCCAGATCGGCCAGGCGCAGCCGTCGGTGCTGGTCGTCGAAGGCGCCGAGCACGTCGAGGGTGCGATCCACCAAGGACGCACCTGAGGGTGATCCGCCGGCCACGTCGCGAGCCTATTCCACTCAGTGACATGACTGCGTCGACCTGTCCGAAACCCGGGCCTAGCCTGCGCGACATGACCACCGTGGCGTCGCGCACGCGTACCCAGGTGGCGGTCGTGGGGGGCGGCCCCGCCGGGCTGATGCTCTCCCACCTCCTGCACCTGGCCGGCGTCGACACCGTCGTGGTCGACCATCGCTCGGTGCACGAGATCGAGACCACGCACCGGGCGGGCATCCTCGAACCGGACAGCGTCCGGCTGCTGGCCGAGACCGGCGTCTACGCCGCCGGCGAGGAACGCGTGCTCACCGACGGCGACCGGCACGGCGGCATCTACCTTCGGTTCGACGGCGAGAGCCACCGCGTCGACTTCGAGGACCTGGTCGGAGCCGCGGTGTGGCTCTACCCGCAGACCGAGGTCTTCGTCGACCTCCACCGCGCCCGCACTCGCGACGACGGCGACCTCCGCTACGGCATCTCCGAGACCGCGGTGCACAACGTCGCGGACTGTCCGCAGGTGAGCTACCGGGACGCGGAGGGCGCGTTCCACGAGATCACTGCGGACCTGGTGGTCGGAGCCGACGGCTCCCACAGCATCTGCCGTGACCTGGTCCCCGGGCGCCAGCGCCATCACCGGGAGTATCCGTTCGCTTGGTTCGGGATCCTGTGCGAGGCGCCCAAGAGCGCGGCGGAGCTGATCTACGTACGCTCGGACCGCGGGTTCGCGCTGATCAGCCAGCGCACCGAGACCGTGCAGCGCATGTACTTCCAGTGCGACCCGGCCGAGGACACCGCCGCGTGGTCCGACGACCGGATCTGGAGCGAGCTCCAGGCCCGACTGGCCGGACCCGACGGCTTCTCCTTGAAGGAAGGTCCGGTCATCGAGCGGACGGTGCTGCCGTTCCGCAGCTTCGTGCAGACCCCGCTATCGGACGGCCGGCTCCTGCTCGCGGGCGATGCCGCCCACACCGTGCCACCGACGGGCGCCAAGGGGCTCAACCTCGCGCTCGCCGACGCCCGGGTTCTGGCCGAGGTCGTGGAGCGGGCGCTGGCCACCCGGGACCTCGGCGTCCTGTCGGACTACGAGGACCGCGCCCTGGCCAGGGTGTGGAGGGCGCAGCAGTTCTCCTACTGGATGACCACGATGCTCCATCGGGCCGACGGCACCACCGACTTCGACGAGCAGCGGCAGCGCAGTGAGCTCGCCGGCCTGGTCGCCTCGCGGGCCGGGTCCACCTACCTCGCGGAGGGATACACCGGATGGCCGAAGCACGTGACCGGTCCCGACCCGCAGACGGTGCTGGAGACGCAGGGAGTGATCTCCGGGGAGATGTCCGCTCTCGCCGAGCGATACGCAGGCGGTGAGCTCCAGCCGCGGCGCGACTACCCGCCGTACCGGTCGAGCATGCTTCGGCACCCGACCAAGGCACTGCAACAGGTGGACCCGGAGGGCGTCGAGCTGTGGTCACCGTGCTTCGGCGAGCGCGACGTCGACCCCCTCGAGGCCGACCTGACGATCCAGCGTGCAGGCGAGCCGATCGGCGAGCGGATGACGGTGACCGGGCGTGTGCTGGACGGCGACGGGCGACCCGTACGTCGCCAGCTGGTCGAGGTATGGCAGGCCAATGCCGGCGGCCGCTACCTCCACCAGCGCGACCAGCACCCGGCGCCGCTCGACCCCCACTTCACCGGGATGGGCCGGTGCCTGACCGACGACGACGGCCGCTACGCGTTCACCACGATCAAGCCGGGGCCCTACCCGTGGCGCAACCACCACAACGCCTGGCGGCCGGCTCACATCCACTTCTCGGTGTTCGGCACCGAGTTCACCCAGCGGCTGGTGACCCAGATGTACTTCCCCGGCGACCCGCTCTTCGCTCTCGACCCGATCTACCAGTCGGTCCTCGACCCGGCAGCACGCGAACGCCTGGTCGCCACCTACGACCACGACCTGACCCGGCACGAGTGGGCCACCGGCTACCGGTGGGACATCGTCCTCACCGGGTCACGCCGTACTCCGCTCACCTCCGACACCGAGGAGACCTCGTGACGCGCGCGCCGTCCCCGGGCCAGACCGTCGGTCCCTTCTTCCACTTCGCGCTGCCGTACGACGGCGACCGTGCGCTCGTCGCCCCCGGCACGCCCGGGGCGGTCCTGCTGCACGGCGTCGTGTACGACGGTGCGGGAGCCCCGGTGCCCGACGCGCTCGTCGAGGTGTGGCAGGCCGATCCCGACGGCACCGTCGTCCAGCGCCCCGGGTCGCTGCGTCGGGACGGGTTCACCTTCACGGGGTTCGGACGCTGCGCCACAGACACCGCCGGCCGCTACTCGTTCAGCACGCTTCCCCCCGGCGGCGTCGACGGCGGCCTGCCGTTCTTCGCGATCGCCGTGTTCGCCCGCGGCCTGCTCCACCGGCTGCTGACCCGTGCCTACCTGCCCCTGCCCCCCGGCGTCACCGACCCGGTGCTCACCTCCGCGGGCGACCGAGCCGCGACCCTGGTCTGCGTCGCCGACGACGAGGGTCTGCGCTTCGACATCCGGCTGCAGGGCGACCGAGAGACCGTCTTCCTCACCACTCCGGGAGACTGAGCCCGTGACCTCACTGTTCTGGCCCGGCGACGCGCGTGCCGGCGACCTGTTCACCGACCGGGCGTTCCTCGAGGCGATGGTGGTCGTCGAAGGCGGCCTGGGTCGGCGAGACGTCTCGCCGTACCGGACGTCGAGCTGGACACCGAGCCCGGCGGCAACCCCGTGATCCCGCTGGTCGAGGCCCTGCGCGTGGCGCATCCCGACCTCGACCTCCACTCCGGCCTCACCAGCCAGGACGTCGTCGACTCCGCCCTCATGCTGCTGCTGCGGGACGCCGTGACGATCGATCCGTGAGCACCTCGCGAGGGCGCTGATCGCGCTCGTGCGGTTGTCCGAGGAGCACGGTGCGAGTCCCATGATCGGCCGCACGCTCACGCAGTGGGCGCTGCCGATCACCTTCGGCGACAAGGTCGCCGGCTGGCGGACCGGTCTGGAGGAGGCGCTGGCCGACCTCGCAAGCCTCACCTTCCCGGTCCAGGTCGGCGGTCCCGTCGGCACGTCGCAGGACGCGCCCCCTGTTGGCAGAGCGGCTCGGGCTGGACGCCGTCCCCTCCTGGCACACCCACCGACGCCCGATCACGCGAGCCGGCGACGCCCTGGTGGCCACCACCGACGCCTGCGGGCACCTGGCCCGCGACGTCCTCGAGCTGAGCCGTCCCGAGATCGGGGAGCTCTCCGAGGGTCGAGGCGGCGGATCGTCGTCCATGCCGCACAAGGCCAACCCCGTGCTCTCCGTCCTGATCCGGCGCGCCGCCCTCACCACCCCTCTGCTGACCGCGACCCTGCACCTCTGCGCGGCCGACCAGGTCGACGAGCGGGCCGACGGTGCCTGGCACGCCGAGTGGGACACCCTGCGGATCCTGGTCCGGCGTACGGCGGTCGCCACCAGCCAGACGGCCGACCTGGTCGAGGGTCTCCGGGTGCATCCCGATCGCATGGCGGCCACACCTCGCCGCCGCGGAGGCTGCCCGATGACCACCCTCGTCCTCGGGACCCTCGCTCGGCACCTCGGCCGCGGCCTGCTGGGGCCCGACCATCGCGCTGCTCGCCGACGACCTCGACGTCGTGGCCTGGGAGCTGCCCGGGCCACGGCCAGGACCCCGGCCCCGCACCTGCGGACCTCACCGTGGCCGACCTCGCGGCCCGCGTGCTCGAGGTCGTCGACGGGCCCTTCGTCTATGCCGGCGACTCGATCGGAGGCGAGGTCGGGCTGCAGCTCCTCCTCGACGCCCCCGACCGGGTGCTCGGGGCCGTCCTGTGCTGCACCGGCGCCCGCATCGGCGACGAGGAGATGTGGGACGCCCGCATCGCCCAGGTGCAGGCCTCGGGCACCGCGTCCCTGGTGACGGCGTCCGCCGAACGCTGGTTCGGCGAGGGCTTCCTCGAGCGAGAGCCGGCTCGCGCCTCGGCCCTGCTGCACGCCCTCCGCGACGCCACCGACGAGGGATACGTCGCAGCGTGCCGTGCCCTGCGGTCCTTCGACGTCCGCCACCGCCTCGGTGAGATCGCGGCACCGGTGGTCGCGGTCGCCGGCGCCCAGGACCCGACCTGTCCGCCGGCGGTGCTCGCAGCAGATCGCCGACGGAGTCGTCCACGGCCGGCTGGTCGTCCTCGACGACGTCGCCCACCAAGCCCCTGCCGAGGCGCCGGAGGCGGTCGCCCGGATCATCCGCGAGCTCGCCCAGGAGGTGGCTGCATGACGACGTACGACGACGGGATGGCCGTGCGCCGGGAGGTGCTGGGCGACGACCATGTCGACCGCGCCACCGGCGAGACGACCGACCTCACGCGTGACTTCCAACAGCTGATCACCGAGTACGCCTGGGGCGCCGTCTGGACGCGAGCCGCTCTCGACCGTCGTACCCGATCCCTGATCACGATCACCGCCCTGGTCGCGCTCGGCCACCACGAGGAGCTGGCGCTCCACCTGCGTGGTGCGCTGCGCAACGGCGTCAGCGTGGAGGAGATCAAGGAGACCCTCCTGCACTCCGCGGTCTACTGCGGCGTGCCGGCGGCCAACACCGCCTTCCGCATCGCGCAGCAGACCTTCGCCGAGATCGACGGAGACACCCCGACCTCCTGACCGCACCCTCGGTGGCTCGGCTCGTCGCCTCGGCCGGCGCGGACCGAACCCGGAGCCGCTGCTTCCCTCCTCGCGGGAACCGCCGATGGGATGCGGATGCGGGCGCGCGGTCGTTCTGGACAGCTCGCTCGAATCCGAAGAACCCGCCGACCTCTGCGTTTCCGCAGGTCAGCGGGTGCTTCTCACTTGGTAGCGGGGGCAGGATTTGAACCTGCGACCTCTGGGTTATGAGCCCAGCGAGCTACCGAACTGCTCCACCCCGCGTCGCACCGACGAGTCTACGGGTCGGGGCGGACGGGCTCAAATCGAGGTGGCTACCCCAGGAGGTTGAGGGCCTTCGCGACCTCGACCCGAGCCTGGTGGGTCAGCTTGACCCACTGCTCGGCGTTGCCCTGCTTGAACGCCTGGTCGGCCGCGGCGAAGTCGGCCTGGGCCTTCTGCAGCAGCTCGCGCGCCTTCGCCCGGTCGCTGCCGGTGGGGTGCTGGCTACCCTCGCTCTGGTTGCCACCCGGGACCTGGTCGGGGGGCGGCGCGGAGTTGGCCATGTCGCTGATGGCGTCGACCAGGGTGTTGCCGATGCCGACCTCGTCGCCGTACTGCACCATCACGTAGCGCAGGGTGAGGTACGACGTCGCGTCGAGCTGCGACCGCGTCGCGTACACCGGTACGACGTACATCAGGCCGGACGCCAGCGGGACGGAGACGACGCTGCCGTACTGCGTGGTGGCGTCGCCGAGCTTGAACTTCTGGGTCTTGCGCGTGATCTGCGGGTCGGAGATCAGGTTGTTGTAGGCCTGGGTCGGGCCGGGGACGTTCTCGTTGCCGGGCTCCTCGACCAGGATCTTGCCGTAGTCGGGCGACGTCGGGTCGGAGTCCGCGGCCACGACGCCGACCAGGTTCGACTTGTTGCGCGGCACGTAGTTGGAGACCAGCGACCACACCGACTGCCCGGTCTGCGGGTCGCGGCTGTACATCCGGATCGGCGTCTGGCTGTTGCCGGTCCGGACCGGGTCCTCGGGCACCGCCCACTGGTTGTTGCCCGGAGTAGAAGTCGCTGGCGTCGGTGACGTGGTAGCGCGCGAACTGGTAGCGCTGGACCTTGAACTGGTCCTCCGGGTAGCGCAGGTGCGCCTTCGAGGTCCGGCGGGATCTGGTCCTTGTCCTGCACGCTGTCGGGGAACGCGTTGCGCCACGCCTGCAGGATCGGGTCGCTCTCGTCCCAGGCGTAGAGCGTGACCTCGCCGGTGTAGGCGTCCACGGTGGCCTTCACCGCGTTGCGCACGTAGTTGACCTGGTCGGTCGGCAGCGTGCGCACGCCCGGCGTCTGGGTCAGCGAGTCGGTCGTCATCGTCTCGAAGGACTCGCGCTGCGCCTGCGGGTACTGGTCGGTCGTGGTGTAGCCGTCGACCACCCAGAGGATCTCCCCGTCCACCACCGTCGGGTAGACGTCGCTGTCGAGGGTCAGCCACGGCGCGACCTTCGCGACCCGCTGCGCCGGGTCGCGGTAGTAGAGCACCCGGCTGTCGGCGCCGACGCGGCCGGAGAGCAGGAAGTTGGAGTCACCGAACTTCACCGCGTACATCAGCTTGTTGAAGAAGCTGCCCACCCCGACGCCACCACCACCGGCGTACGTCGTGGAGGAGCGCGTGCCGTCGGCGGTGAGGTCCAGCTCGACGTTGTTGGCTCCCTCGGTCTTGCCCACGATCGAGTAGTCGGGGAGGTTGCCCTCGCCGAAGTAGACCTGGTTCTGGAACTCGCCGGTGGACCTCTGGAGCGAGTCCTGACCAGGGCCCTGCCCCTCCGCCCACTCGATCTGCGGGCTCTGGACGAGGTTGTCGGCGGGACGCTGGTTGCCGAACGCGGCGATCACGCCGTTGCCGTGGGTGTAGACGGTGTGGAGGTTGGTCCAGTTCTGCTGGCTCGGGGTGATCCCGGTCTGGTCCAGCTCGCGGACGCCGAGCACGAGCGACCGGTCGACGCCGTCGATCGGGTAGTGGTCGACGTCGAGGACCTCGTTCACCGAGTAGTACGACGCCACCTGCTGGATCTGCTCGAACGCCCGGTACACGCGGGACGGGTCGAGCACCGGGACCGACTCCGTCTGGTCGATCAGCTGCTGCACCGTCGCCGGCGTGACCTTCTTGGGAGCGGGGACCTCCTCGATGTCGTTGAGGTCGTAGGCCTGGCGCGTCGCCTGGATGTTCCGGTCGATGTACGTCGCCTCCTTGTCCAGCTCGGTCGGGTCGACCTGGAAGTGCTGGACGAACGCCGGCCAGATCAGGCCGAGCAGGATCGAGGTGACCAGCAGCAGCGAGATGCCGACACCGGGCAGCAGCCAGGTGCGCCGCCAGATGGTGAGGAAGAACAGCACGGCGCAGATCAGCGCGACCCCGACCAGGATGTTGCGGGCCGGCAGGACGGCGTGCTGGTCGGTGTAGCCCATGCCGGTGACCAGCTTCCCCGAGCCGGTGACCAGGTCGAAGCGGTCGAGCCAGTAGCCGACGCCTTGGCCAGCAGGGCGAGCCCGACCAGCACCGAGAGCTGGACCGTCGCGGTCGCCGACATCCGGTCGCTGGCGGCCTGGAGGCGGATGCCGCCGTACAGGTAGTGCACGACCAGCGCGCTGAGCGCCGAGAGCACCAGCACCGCGATCACGAAGCCGACCAGGAAGTGCAGCCACGGGAGCGTGAAGACGTAGAAGCCGACGTCCTTGTGGAAGTAGGCGTCGGAGGTGTGGAACGGGACGCGGTTGGCCCAGAGCAGGAAGGTCCGCCACTGTCCGTTGGCGGCCACGCCGCCGAACAGCCCGATCACCCCGGCCACCGAGACCAGCAGCAGCGTGCGGATCGGCGCGACCGCGTCGCGGTAGCGGTCCAGCCCGGTCTGCTCCGGGGAGTCGGGCCGCTGGAACGGTCGCGCGCGGTAGGCGATCACCATGTTGCCCGCGACCGCGCCGCCCATCAGCAGCCCGAACCCGACGAACAGCCCGACCCGGGTCCAGAGCATGGTGTCGAAGACGTGGGCGTAGCCGACCGAGGAGTACCAGAGCCGGTCGGTGTAGAGCGAGGCGAACATCGAGATCAGGAAGACCGCGACGATCACGCCCAGCACGACGAAGAGCAGGATGCGGGCCCGGCTGCTGCGGCGCGGTCGGGAAGTCCTCGAACTCCTGCTCCAGCGAGTCGCTCATCGCGGTCTCCTCCTCGAGCGTGGACCGGACCAGGTCGACCAGCTCCGGGACGAGCTCGGGCCCGGTCAGGACCGACGTGTCCTCGTCGTGGGCCCGCAGCCGCAGGGCGCAGAACGACGACCCGGCGCGCGTCGCCGCGGCGACGATCCGGACCTCCTGCCGGTCCGGGTGCTCCGAGGCGTACGCCGCCGCCGAGGCGGCGTCGTCGGGCAGCTCGGCCTCGACGTCGGGGGGCAGGACGAAGCGCTCGACGAGCGCCGCACAGCCGTGCACGGTCTCGGGCCAGCTGATCGCGGCGAGCTGCTCCTCCAGCGACTGGCCGGGCACCAGGCCCTCCTGCTCGATCGCGGTCAGGGCCTCGTCACCGAGGCTCCCGGCCAGCTGCGGCTCGCGGGCGACGAGCTCGGTCGTCTCGACCAGGGCGAACAGCCGGGCCGGCTGGTCCCAGCCGGCGGCGGCGGCATGCCGCTCGATCTCGAGCACGGCTGCGGCCAGCCCCTGCTCCCCCACGCCCGCCTGGCCCGGCACGGAGCCGGTCATGAGGTCGCCGCCTTCGGCTCGCACGACGGGAGCGTCGGCGTCGTGGTCGGCCGTCCAGGCCTTGATCTCGGCGATCGCCTTGGCCAGGGTCGCGGCCTTGGCCAGCCGCATCGAGCCGTTGTCGCCGCCGAGCGCGTCGGCACAGTTGGCGGGCGGCACCAGGAACAGCTGGGCGCCGTCCTGCCGGGCGCCCGCGATCTTCTGCTGGATGCCGCCGATCTGCGCCGACCTTGCCGTCGGGGGTGATCGTGCCGGTCCCGGCGACGACATCGCCGTCGGTCAGCGACCCCGGCGTGAGCGTGTCGTAGATCGACGTCGCGAACATCAGGCCGGCGCTCGGGCCGCCGATGGAGTCGGAGATGTTGACCGCGACGTCGAAGGGGAACTCGTAGCTGGGCTGCAGGGTGATCCCGACCAGGCGGTGGCCCTCCTTCGTCACCGGCGTCACGCCGCACGGTGACCGGCTTGCCGTCGCGCTCGACCGTGACGCGCACGGACTCGCCGTCGGGCACCTCACCGATCAGCTTCGCGACATCGGTCGTCGAGGTCACCTTCGTCCCGCCCACCGCGCGGAGCATGTCGCGGACCTCGAGCTTGCCGTCGGCCGGCATGCCGTCGGTGACGCTGACGACCTCGATCACCGGATGGATCGGGATGTCGAGCTGGGTCAGCGCAGCCGCCACCGCCGCGTCCTGGGAGGTGACCATCTCGACCTGCCCCTCCTGGGTGTCCTGCTTCGAGCTGCCGGTGGAACCGTACTGGGCGAAGAACGGGTAGACCGCGTCATCGCGGGACAACCAGGTCCGCATCAGCGTGAAGAGGTCGAGCCGGGCGTCGCGCTGGGTGACCGAGACGGTGGTCATCCGGAGCTCCCCGTCGTCGCGGTAGCGTGGGGTGGCCGGTCACCTCGATGATGGGTTTTCCGCCGTTGTCGCCGAGCACGTTGACGGTCGGACCGGGGGCGTAGGTGACGAACGGCAGACCGGTGATCGCGACGTACAACCCGAGAGCGACGAACAGCGGCACGGCCAGCAAAGCGGCCCAGGTGCGCTGAGTCATGCCGGAAGCCTCTCAGACCGCGGCAAATCAGGAGGCGCGACGGGTGGTTCCCGGGGGTCGGCTGGACGGCCGTACGGCGATCCCGCTGCCCCGTTCCTCGACGACGGGCGGCCGCGGCGCCGCGGCGCGGGTCACCCGCGTGGGCCTGGCCATGGCGTCGCCGAGCCGGCGTACGGCGAGGTCGGGGTCGACCTGCCCGCGGCCCGCGCGCCCGAGCCACGACACCCAGACCATCGCCAGCCCCGTCGTCACGACGGGCGGCGCCAGCCACCAGAGGATCTCCACCGGCTCAGGGTAGGGACCGCAGGGCGCAGTCGTCCGCGAGGCGCGCTGGCACGCGCGCCGGGAGCGGTCAGGGCGTGCCGACCCACTCGTCGGTGCCGTCGGAGAACTGCTGGTGCTTCCAGATCGGCACCTCGTCCTTGAGCGTGTCGATCAGGGCCCGGGACGCGGCGAACGCCTCGCCACGATGGGCCGCCGTCGTCGCGACCACCACCGCGATGTCGCCGATCTCGAGCCGGCCGACCCGGTGGACCGCGGCGATGCCGTGCACGTCGTGCTCCGCGGCGACCCGGTCGCACACGCGCCGCAGCGTCTCGAGCGCGGTCGGGTGGGCGGAGTACTCCAGGCCGCGCACGCCCAGCCCGTGGTCGTGGTCGCGGACCCGGCCGACGAACAGGGTCAGCCCACCGGCGGCGTCGTCGTCGAGCGCGGCCAGCACCTCGGCGACGTCGAGCGGCGTCTCGCGCAGGTCGACGAGCCGCACGACCGTGGTCGCAGCGGGCGTCTGGCCGGGGATCTCGGCACCGTCGGGCACGAGCCGACCCTAAGCCATGTGGGCGGGCGTCCGCGCTCAGCGAACGCCCGGGATCGGCGACCGCCGACGGCGTACCGTGGAGCCATGACCAACGAGCCGCCGCAGGACGACGACCCGAACGGTGCCAACCCGTTCCGCGGTACGCCGTTCGAGCAGTTCTTCGGCGGAGGTGCGGACCTCGGCCAGATCTTCAGCCAGCTCCAGTCGATGATGCAGCCCTACGACGGCCCGCTGAACTGGGACGTCGCCGTCGACCTGGCGCGCAAGACCGTCGCCCAGCAGCCCGACCCGGTCCCGTCGCAGAAGCAGAACGACGAGGTCGCCGACGCCGTCCGTCTCGCCGACCACTGGCTCGACGAGACCACGCAGTTCCCCTCCGGCGTGACCTCGACCGCCGCCTGGAGCCGGGCCGAGTGGATCGTCGGCACGACCGACGTCTGGAAGGTCCTCGTCGAGCCGATCGCCGCGTCCTCGGTGGGCGCGCTCGGCAACGCCCTCCCGGCCGAGGCCGCCAGCATGGGCGGCCCGATCATCGCCATGCTCGGCAAGGCGATCGGCGCGATGCTGGCCCAGCAGGTCGGCTCGGGTCTCGGCGCCCTCGCCGGCGAGGTGCTCACCGCCTCCGACATCGGCGTCCCGCTCGGCGCCCCGGGGAAGGCCGCGCTCGTCCCGGCCAACGTCGCCGTCTTCGCCGAGGGCCTCGACGTGCCCGACAGCGACGTGCTGCTCTACCTCGCGCTGCGCGAGGCCGCCCACCAGCGGCTCTTCGCCGGCGTCCCGTGGCTGCGCGACCACCTGATCGGCGCGGTCACCGACTACGCCCAGGGCATCGAGATCAACACCGCCGGCATCCAGGAGACGATGGAGGAGCGCCTGCGCGGCGTCGACCCGGGCAACCTCGACGCGATGCAGGAGCTCATGGACGGCGGTCTCTTCGACATCCCGCGCTCGCCCCAGCAGCAGGCCGCGCTCCAGCGGCTCGAGGTCGCCCTCGCCCTGGTCGAGGGCTGGGTCGACGAGGTCGTCAGCCAGGCGACCGCCGAGCGGATGCCGACCGCGGCCAAGCTCCAGGAGGCCGTACGCCGCCGCCGCGCCGCGGGCGGGCCCGCCGAGGAGACCTTCGCCTCGCTGGTCGGCCTCGAGCTGCGCCCGCGCCGGCTCCGCGACGCATCCACCCTGTGGGGGTCGCTGCGCACCCGCCAGGGCGCCGAGGCCCGGGACGGTGTCTGGATGAGTCCCCACCTGCTGCCCACCGACGCCGACCTCGACGACCCGCTGGGCTTCCGCGAGGGCTCGGAGGCGCCGGCCGCCCTGACCGAGGACGACTTCGACGCCGAGCTGCGCACGCTGCTCGAGGGCGGGATGGGCGGTCCGCGGCCGACGGTCCCCCCGAGGAGGAGTGACCGCCCACGCCGAGGCGCTCGCCGCCCTGCGTGAGCTGGACACCGCCGACGCACGGACCAGGCGGCGCTGCGCGACCGCTACGTCGCCCACCTCGAGGCACACCCCGACGGGCTGACCCGCGCCTGCCGGCCCGACCACCTGACCGCCAGCACGCTGGTGCTGAGCGCCGACGGCGACGTCGGTCCTGCTGACGCTGCACGCCAAGGCCCGGCGGTGGTTCCAGCTCGGCGGCCATGTCGAGCCCGGCGACGCGAGCCTGGCCGACGCCGCGCTCCGCGAGGCGACCGAGGAGTCCGGACTGGCCGACCTCGCCCTGGACCCGGTGCCGGTCCAGCTCAGCGAGCACGCCGTCCCGTTCTGCGGACCGCACGGCGACGTGCACCACCTCGACGTCCGGTTCCTGGCCGTGGCGCCGACCGAGGCCGCCGTCGCGGTCAGCGAGGAGTCGCTCGAGGTCCGCTGGTGGCCGGCGGACGCGCTGCCGGACCCGGAGGCCGACCTCGTGGAGCTGGTCGCGCTGGCCCGGGCGCGCCTTCAGTCGTCCGGTTCGTCGAGGGCGCCCTCGAGCCGCGCGCCGGCGGAGTAGCCGTCGAGCCAGGCCTTCGCCTGCTCGGCCCGCGGGTAGCGGGCGACCAGCGACCAGAAGCGTTGGTTGTGGCCGGCCTCGAGCAGGTGGGCGAGCTCGTGGACGAGCACGTAGTCGACCACCCAGCCGGGCAGGTCCTGGAGCCGGCGCGACAGCCGGATCGTGCGGTCCGCCGGCGTGCACGAGCCCCAGCGGCGACCGCTGGTTGTCGACCCAGCGCACCGACGACGGCTCGGCGCGGCCGTCGAGCCACTCCCGGCTCAGCGCGGTGGCGCGGCGCATCAGGTCGTCGTCGCCGGGACGGCGGCGGGCCTCGGCCTTCTCGACGCGGGCCACCATCGTCTCGACCCACTCGGCCTCCTGCGCGCGGCTCATCCGGGCCGGGATCAGCACGACGATCCGGTCGCCCTCGCGGTAGGCCGAGACGGTACGCCGGCGGCGGGCCGAGCGGCGTACCTCCACGGGGGTCTGGGTGGGCATGCCGCTCACGCTAGTCGCCCGCGCCGACAGCCCAGGCCAGGAGCCGCTCGCGCGGCCACGTGTTGACGATCCGGTCGGCCTCGATGCCCGCCGCCTCGGCCCGCTCGCAGCCGTAGTCGAGGAAGTCGAGCTGGCCCGGAGCGTGGCTGTCGGAGTCGATGGAGAAGCGGCAGCCGAGGTCGCGGGCCAGCTCGAGCAGCTCCGTGGGCGGGTCGCGTCGCTCGGGACGGGAGTTGATCTCGACCGCGACGTCGTGCTCGACGCAGGCCTCGAAGACCGCGCGCGCGTCGAACCGGCTGCCCGGGCGGGTCCCGCGGTTGCCGGTCACCAGCCGGCCGGTGCAGTGGCCGAGCACGTTGGTGCGCGGGTTGCGGATCGCGCCGATCATCCGGCGCGTCATCGCGTCCGGCTCCATCTTCAGCTTGGAGTGCACGCTCGCCACCCGCACGTCGAGCTGCGCCAGCAGCTCGTCGGTCTGGTCGAGGCTCCCGTCGTCGAGGATGTCGACCTCGATCCCCTTCAGCAGGGTGAAGCCGGAGCCGGCGAGGTGCTCGTTCACCGCGTCGACGACGCCGAGCTGCTTGGTCAGCCGGGCGGGGCTCAGCCCGTTGGCGACCGTCAGCCGCGGTGAGTGGTCGGTGAGCACGAGGTACTCGTGGCCGAGCTCCATCGCGGTGAACGCCATCTCCTCGATGGGCGAGCCGCCGTCGGACCAGTCGGAGTGGGAGTGCAGGTCGCCGCGCAGCAGCCGGCGCAGGTCGTGCCCGCCGGTGGTGAGCGGCCCGGCGTACTGCTGCTCGAGCGTGGCCAGCCGCTCCGGCACCTCGCCCCGCACGGCTGCCTCGATCACCGCGGCGGTGCTCGGGCCGATGCCGGCGAGCTCGGTCAGGGTCCCGGCCTCGACCCGGGCGGCGACCTCCTCGCTCGCCGAGCGGCAGGATCGTCGCGGCGGCGTTGCGGAACGCCTGGACCCGCCGGGTCTCCTCCCGGCCGCGCTCCATCAGGAACGCGACCCGGCGCAGCGCGGCGACCGGACCCGCGGTCGTACGACGTCGGCGGCTGGTCTGGCGGCGTCATGCGGCTCCTTCCCCGGCCTGGCGGCTGCGGTTATTTTCTGTCCACACCCGGTGCACAGCATTGTGGCTGGTCAGCGCGCTCGCGCGCTGCCGCGGCCCGCGCCGGCTCCACAGACCGTCTCCCCAGCGCGTGGCCCCCGTTCCACCGGTTGTCCACAGGCTTCCGGGCAGTTGTCCACAGGCCTGTCCACAGGCGAGGCGGCCAACCTGGTCCCGCAGCGTTGACCCTCGTGGCGGCGTCCTCCTAGCGTGTGCGCAGACGGGGCCCCAGGCCGCCCGACGACGTCAGCAAGGGGAAGGCAGGCGGCGCCAGGCACCTGGGTCCCCGTCTTGCCACGTCCGCAGGTCCCCCGTGCCGGACGAGGCAACGGCCGGTGAACCTCGGGGCACGACGCTCGCGGGGCACGGACGCCCCTGGAGGTCGTCCGTGGCGAGCGTGCTCGGGCTGGGCGAGCGCCACCCACGGCGACGCCGAGCCCGGGTCGGCGTCCCGACGGGGCTGAGCGTGAGCTCGTGCCGTTTCACGCTCAGCGGTGTGCCGTGCACGCCGCGGCGCCCGCGGTGTCGTAGGGTCGATGCGACCGGGCGGCAACCGCTGCCCGGCCCCGGCGGGTTTCCCCAGCAGCATTCCCGTCGCGACGACCGCGAACGAACAAGCAAGGAGGCCGTCATGGCGGAGACCTGGAGCGGCGAGTTCTACTGCGTGAAGTGCAAGGAGAAGCGCGAGGCGGAGGGCGAGGTGCGCGTCAACGACAAGGGCACCCGGATGGCCAAGGCCGTCTGCCCCGTCTGCGGCACCAACCTGAACCGCATCCTCGGCAAGGCCTGAGGCGCACACGCACCAGAGACGAAAACGACCCCCGGACCGCACGGTCCGGGGGTCGTGTCGTGCTCGGGCCTGTGGAGGAGCCGCGCGGCCCGGACGCCGGCCTGTGGCAGCGTGCCGGGCATGCGGACGCGTGCCGGATGGTCGGGGCTGGCGCGGCCGGTGCTGCGCTCCGGGCTCCACGTCGTACGCCGTGACGACCAGCACCTCCAGATCGGCCTCGACGAGCCCGACCGGCTCGTGCTGCGCGACCGGCCGGGGCTGCTCGCCGCCCTGACCTCGCTGGAGCGGACGCCCGGCGCCGAGCTCCGCCCGGTGCTCGAGCGCCTGGTCGCCGACGGCTGGGTCGTGGACGCGGCCGAGCCGAGCCGCCGCGCCCGCGCGCTCGCCGAGCGGCGACCGCCGGTGGCGCTCGAGGTGGACGCCCTGACCCGCGACGCGGTGACGCGGGCCTGCGCGGCCGCCGGGCTGCGCGTGGCGCGAGCCGCCGCGCCCGTCCGCCGTCACGCTCGTCGTCACGCTGGGCGAGCCGCGGCGGCGTGCCTCCGACCGGCTGATGCGCGACGACGTCCCGCACCTGTGGCTGGCGGTGCTGCCGGAGTCGGTGCGGATCGGTCCCTTCGTCGAGCCGGGCCGGACGCCGTGCCTGCGCTGCGTCGACGCCCACCTCGGCGAGCGGGACGCGCGCCGGGCGACGGTCCTCCACCAGCTCGACGACCTCCCGCCGGCGCCGTACGCCGTGTGGGACCCCTGCCTGCTCGACCTCGGCGTGGCCTGGGCCGTGCGCGACGTCGTACGCCGGCTCGACGGGCGAGCAGCCGGCGCTGCGGTCCGCGACCGTCACCGTCACCGCCGACCTCGCGGTCACCCGGCGCGACTGGCTGCGCCACCCGCACTGCGGCTGCGCCTGGGGCTGACCGGCGGGCGGCGCGCGCGGTCACCACCACTCGCTGTCGAGCTTGCCCTCGATGGCGCGCAGGTGCTCGCGCGAGCAGGTGTCGCAGTAGGTCCGGGTGCGGCCGTTCTCGATCGAGGTGGTCCAGCTGAGCGTGTCGGCGTCGTCCGCCTGGCGGCCGCAGAAGTCGCAGGTCCTCACGCCGCCCATGCTAGGTCCGGTCGGTCGCGACAGGCTCCGGACATGGCGGAGCCCCGGTACGAACCAGTCGTACCGGGGCTCCGCGCGAACACCCGCGATCAGGTCGAGGCGGTGTTCCTCAGATGGCGCGGGCCAGGGCCAGACGCGCCTGTCGCGCGGCCTGCTCGGCCTTGCGACTCAACCGACGGGCCGCCGCCTGCTGGCGGCCACGGCGGAGCTGCTGCGCCTCTCCCAGGCGCGCGGACATCTGTGCGCGCGCCAGGTCTTCGTTCATCAGGTTGTTCATCATGAGCTTGTTTCCGTTCTGGTGAGTGATCAAGGAAGTGCTTTCTGGGTCAGACATGGGTCGGACGTGGTCGGTCGCTGCTCACGCGGCCTGCTCGTTCTTGCGCGGGCGTCCGCGTGGACGCTTGCGGGGGATCACCACTCCTTGGAGGAACAGCTCTCCGCCCCAGACGCCCCAGGGCTCACGCCGCTCCAGTGCTCCGGAGAGGCAGAGATCCCGGACGGGGCAGTCCTGGCACAGCGCCTTGGCGAACTCGACGTCGGCAGGAGACTCGGCGAACCACAGCTCCGAGTCGTTGACTCGGCACGGCAGCAGGTCGTCGCGTTCCTGGTCGGCCGCGTCGTGGAGCCCACCGAGCGTCGCAGGCAGCGTGTCGGCAGTCCGGTCCCGGCGGTCGAGAACAGTGATGGTCATGTCTGTCACCTCCTTGTGTTGACCTGATCGCAGTGATGTGGAAGCTCGTGGAAATCAAAAAGGCCGCGGATCCCGGTGATCGGGTTCCGCGGCCTGGAGGCTGCCGATGGCTGTTGAGAGGTCAACAGGTCGGTGGTCTCCAGGCAGTGGTCCCCGGGAAGTCGTCCTTGGTCGTGAGGCCCATGTCGCCGATGAGGCGGATCCGGGCGCACGTCGACACCTGGGTGCCGGCGACGGCCGCGCACGTGGCTCCGCGCACGACGGAGGAGTGGCCATACGCGGACACGCCGAACGCCGGGCTCTGAGCCGTCATCGTCGGGATGTTGTTGATCATGCGGGCCACCTCCTTCGGTGCATCGGGCGCGGACCGTGCCAACGGTCCTGGTGCGCTGTGTGTGATGAACGGAACGCTACCGGGCCGCGCTTCGGTAAGCGGCAAACCATTTAGTGGGTATTTCTGAAGAAAGTTTCCGGACCGTGACCTTCGGCCCTGCCGACGGCGCTCGAGGCCTACCCGACGACCTCGAGCAGCGAGTCGCCGTAGCGCTCCAGCTTGGCCGGGCCGACGCCGCTGATCCGCAGCAGGGCAGCGGCGGACGTCGGCCGCTGCTCGGCGATCAGCTGGAGCGTGGCGTCGGTGAAGACCACGAACGCCGGCACCTCGTCCTCGTCGGCGCGCGCCTTGCGCCAGGCGCGCAGGCGCTCGAACAGCTCCTCGTCGTAGGACGCGGGGCAGTCGTCGCAGCGGCCCCGCTTCTTCTCCACCGCCGAGGACAGCGGCTTGCCGCACTCGCGGCAGTGGGCGGCGCGCCGGGCCTTCGGGCGGGCCGCCGGGGCGCGCGCGTCGTCCGGGAGGAGCCGGTCGAGGAACCGGGACGGCGGCCGGTTGCCGCGACCTCCCGGCGTACGGGCGGAGGCCCAGGAGACCGTGAGGTGGAGCCGGGCGCGGGTCATGCCGACGTAGAGGAGCCGGCGCTCCTCCTCGATCTCGGCCGGCGTCGTGGCGTGGGACAGGGGCATCACGCCGTCGTGCATCCCGGCCAGGAAGACGGCGTCCCACTCCAGCCCCTTCGCGGCGTGCAGCGTGGACAGGGTCACGCCGCCGGCGGCGGGCGCGTGCTGCTCGGCCGCGCGGCGCTCGAGGTCGGCGACGAACTCGCGCCGCCGTCAGGTCGCCGGACTCCTCGGCCATCGCGACCAGCGCCTGGAGCGACTCCCAGCGGTCGCGGGTCTGGCCGCGGACGGCCGGCGCCTCGGGCGTCCAGCCCATGCCGCCGAGCGTCGCGCGCACGAGGTCGGCGACCGGGGTCTCGCCGCCGTCGGTGTGGGCCGCACCGCGGATCAGCGTCACCGCCTGCCGCACCTCGCCGCGCTCGAAGAAGCGCGCGGCGCCGCGCACGACGTAGGCGATGCCGCGGCTCGCCAGGGCCTCCTCGAACGCCTCGGACTGGGCGTTGATGCGGAACAGGACGGCGATCTCGGAGGTGGGGACGCCCGTCGGCGACGAGGCGGCCGGCCGCCTCGGCGACGGCGTCGGCCTCGGCGACCTCGTCGGGCGCCGGCAGGTAGCGCACCGGCGGCCCGGCCGGTCGCTGGGCGCGCAGGCGCACCGACGTGGTCGAGGACCCGGCGAGCACGGTGTTGGCGGCCTCGACGACCTCGGGCGTCGAGCGGTAGTTGCGGCTCAGCTCGACCGAGGTGGTGCCGGGGAACTTCCGGCGGGAAGTCGCGCAGGTAGTCGGCGTTGGCGCCGGCGAAGGAGTAGATCGTCTGGGCCGGGTCGCCGACGACGCAGATCTCGTCGCGGCCGCCGAGCCAGAGGTCGAGCAGCGCCGACTGGATCGGCGACACGTCCTGGAACTCGTCGACGACGAACCACTTGTACTGCGCGCGGACCTGCGCCGCGACCCGCTCCTCCTCCGCCAGCATCCCGGCGGTGAGGAGCAGGACGTCCTCCATGTCCATGCGCGACTGGGAGCGCTTGGTCTCCTCGTAGCCGCCGAAGAGCCGGCCCGACCGTCTCGAGGTCGAGGTCGGCCACCGCGCGTCCGCGGGCGGCCGCGACCCCGGCGTAGTCGTCGGGCCCGACGTTGCTGACCTTGGCCCACTCGATCTCGGAGGCGAGGTCGCGCAGCAGGGCCTGGTCGGTCGGCCAGCCGCTGCCGGCGGGCGGCCGCAGCGACCAGCGCCAGCTTGGACTCGGTGAGGGTCGGCAGCTCGCCGCCGTACGTCGTCGGCCAGAACCAGCGCAGCTGGCGCAGCGCCGCGCTGTGGAAGGTCCGCGCCTGCACCCCCGGGGCACCGAGCCGGTGGAGCCGCCCCCGCATCTCGCCGGCCGCCCGGGTGGTGAAGGTGACCGCCAGCACCTCGGTGGGCGCGTAGAGGCCCTCGGCCACGCCGTGGGCGATCCGGTGGGTGATGGCGCGGGTCTTGCCCGTGCCGGCACCGGCGAGGACGCGCACCGGGCCGCGCAGCGCCTCGGCGACCTGGCGCTGCTCGGGGTCGAGGGCCGCGAGGAGGTCGGGGTCGGTCACGGTGTGGAACAACTCCTGGTCGAGAATGGTTGGCGGTAGTCGAAGGTGTCATCACAGTAGACGTCGGAAGGGACACTCCTCGATGAGCGGCTCGGTCACCATGTACACGACCCCCTGGTGCGGCTACTGCCACCGGCTCAAGGGTCAGATGGACCGGGAGGGCATCACCTACGAGGTGGTCGACATCGAGCAGCAGCCCGACGCCGCCGCCATCGTGGAGCGCGCCAACAACGGCAACCAGACGGTCCCGACGCTGGTGTACGCCGACGGCTCGGCGCAGACGAACCCGTCGGTCGCCCAGGTCAAGGAGAAGCTGGCCGCTCTCGCGAGCTGAGGCTTGCCGATCGCTGCGTCGAGCGACCCGGTCCGCCGGGTCCGCCGGTCCCGCCTACCAGGACCCCGGGAGCGGGCCGCCGTACCAGTGCTCGACGAGTGACCGGGAGATCGAGACGCCGCCCGGGAGCACGAGCGTACCCGGCCTCGGCCTCGTCCCTGATCTGCTCCCGCGTGAACCAGCGCGCGTCCTGGATCTCGCGGCCGTCCACGGCGATCTCGTCGGACGACGCGCGGCCGAGGAAGCCGAGCATCAGGCTGGCCGGCAGCGGCCACGGCTGGTTGCCGAAGTAGGTCACCTCGTCCACCACGACGCCGGTCTCCTCCGCCACCTCGCGGCGTACGGCGTCCTCGAGCGTCTCGCCCGGCTCCAGGAAGCCGGCCAGCGTGGAGTAGCGGCCCGGGGGCCAGGCGTCCTGGCGTCCGAGCAGCAGCGCCTCCGTCGTCGGAGCCGGGCTCGCCCCGCGTGATCGCCATGATCACGGCCGGGTCGGTGCGCGGGAACTGACGGCGGTGGCACTCGACGCACGCGAGCTCGTGCCCCGCCAGCTGCACCTCCAGCCGGCCGCCGCAGCGCGGGCAGTGCCGCGTCGCGAACAGCCACTCGGCCAGCCCGATGGCGTGGAAGACCAGCGGTGCCTGCTCGACGGCGTCGCCGGCCAGGTGCGGCAGCAGCCCGCGGAGCCCGACCCAGTCGTCGCCGTCGGCGTCTCCCGGGTCGAGCACGAGCGCGAACCACACCCGTCCGTCCCGCTCGCCGAGCAGCACGCGCGTCCCGGCCCCGGGCGCCTCCGACGGCGACACCCAGTGCAGCGCCTCGTCGACGGGCCGGACGCGGGTGCCGGCCACGACGAGGACGCGGGAGCCGGGATCGGCCCAGGCGGCCTCGAGCCAGGCCTCGTCGGCGCGACGCTCCCCCACCCGGTCGTGGGGGTCGGCGGCCAGCGCCACGTGCGGATACCTCACGGCAGGCAGGCTAGCCCGCAGGCCATCGGCGCCGCACAGACGCGTCATGCTCTCCGCACAAGGACGGCGCAGTATCGTCGGCCCACCGCCCGCCACACCCTGGAGACGATGCATGACCCCCGCTCGACGACTGGTCGCCTACGTGCTGCCGGTCCACAACGAGGCCGACGGCATCGCTGCGTTCCACGACGCCCTCGTCACCGCGACGGACAAGCGTCCCGACCTCGACTTCGAGTTCGTCTACGTCGACGACGGCAGCCGCGACGGCTCGCTGGACCTGCTCCTGGAGCTGCGCGAGGCCGACCAGCGGGTGACGGTGATCGCGCTGGCCCGCAACTTCGGGCACCAGATCGCGGTGACGGCCGGGCTCGACGCCGCCGCCGGCCGCGACGCGGTCGTGATCATGGACACCGACCTCCAGGACCCACCGGAGGTCAGCCTGCGCCTGATCGAGACCTGGGAGTCCGGGCGCGGACGTGGCGTACGCCCAGCGCCGGACCCGGAGCGACTCGGCGTTCAAGAAGGGCTCGGCCTTCACCTTCTACTGGCTGCTGACGCGTCTCGCCTCCGTCGACATCCCGCGCAACGTCGGCGACTTCCGGCTGATGGACCGCCGGGTGGTCGCCGAGGTGATCCGCTACCGCGAGCACGACCGCTTCCTGCGCGGCATCGTGGCGCAGGTCGGGTTCCGGCAGGAGGCCGTGCCGTTCGACCGCGACCCGCGCTTCGCCGGCTCGTCGTCGTACCCGCTGCGCACGATGCTGAAGCTCGCCGCCGACGGCATCCTCGGCTTCTCGACGTTCCCTCTGCGGATGATCTCCCGCCTGGGCCTGGTGATCTCGTTCCTCAGCGTGGTCGCGGCCTTCTTCGTCATCTACGTGCGGGTCTTCGAGCCCAGCAAGGCCGTGCCCGGGTGGGCGTTCATCGCCGTCGGCATGTTCCTGCTGAGCGGTCTGCAGCTGCTGATGATGGGCGTGATCGGCAGCTACCTCGGGCGCGTGTACGTCGAGACCCAGGACCGCCCGCTCTACTCCCTGGCGATGATGGCGCGCGGTCAGCGGGACGGCTCCCGATGAGCACCCACCTCGGCGCCGCGCCGGGCGACATCGCCCCGGTCGTCCTCCTCCCCGGCGACCCGTTGCGGGCGCGCTGGATCGCCGAGACCTTCCTCGACGACGCCCGGTGCTACACCGAGGTCCGCGGGATGCTCGGCTTCACCGGCACCTGGCAGGGCCGGCCGGTCTCGGTCCAGGGCTCGGGGATGGGGCAGCCGTCGCTGGCGATCTACGTCACCGAGCTCCTCACCGAGTACGACGTGCAGTCGGTCGTCCGCGTCGGTTCCTGCGGCGCGCTCACCGAGCGGCTCGCGCTCCGCGACGTGGTCATCGCCTCCGGCGCCTGCACGGACTCCTCGATGAACCGGATCGCCTTCGAGGGCCTCGACTACGCCCCCGTCGCCGACTTCGGGCTGCTCCGCCGGCCGTGGAGGCGGCCGAGGAGCGCGACACCGACGTGCACGTGGGGCTGCTGTTCTCCATCGACTCGTTCTACGCCGCCCGGCCCGAGCTCGTCGCGCGGATGGGCGGGCTACGGCGTGCTCGCCGTCGAGATGGAGGCGAGCGCGCTCTACACGCTGGCCGCGAAGCACGGCCGCAAGGCGCTGGCGATCTGCACCGTCTCCGACCACATCGTCACCGGGGAGGAGACCACGTCCGCCGAGCGCGAGCAGACCTTCGGCGAGATGGTCGAGATCGCCCTCCGGGCAGCCCTGGCGGACTGACACCTCACGTCGTCACCGCGACGGGAGAAGCAGCGCCTCCTCCAGCTCCGCCCGGCCGGGGAGGTCGGCCGGCGTGACCAGCCTCCCGGAGCGCACGAAGTAGAACTGCGCCCGGACGCGGTCCAGCGGCACCCCCTGGAGCTCGGCCCACGCCAGCCGGTAGAGGCCCAGCTGCCACGGGTCGGACTCCGGGATGCGGTTGGTCTTCCAGTCGACGACGAGCCACCCGTCGCCGTCGGGACCCGGGTCGGCGTACACCGCGTCGATCCGGCCCCGCACCACCTGGCCGCGCAGCACCAGGGCGAACGGTGCCTCGACGGCGAAGGGGACGCGGTCGGCGAACGGGCCGGCCTCGAAGGTGGCGATCAGCTCCTGGAGGTCGGCGTCGTCGTCGATGCCGGCGTCGCCGCGGCCCGGCAGGTCGTCGGGGTCGAAGAGGTCCTGCTGACCGAAGCGGCTCTCCACCCAGGCGTGGAACCGGGTCCCGAAGCGGGCCGCCGGGGACGGCCGGCGCGGCATCGGTCGGGCCAGGTCCGCGGCGAAGCCGTCGGGCGCGTCCCGGAGCCTGGCCAGCGCGGTCGCGGACAGGCTCGACGGGCAGAGGTACGTCGATCACCGGCGAGCGGTCGCGCGCTCGCCTCCTCGACCAGCCGGGTCAGCTCGTCGTCCCACTCCTGGATCCGTCCGAGCACGAGCATGTCGTCGGTGTCGTCGGCCCACGGCGCGCCGGCGGCCAGCGCCTCGGCAGCGGCGGCGACGAGGGCCGCCGCCTCGTGCCGCCGCGCGACCTCGGCCGTCTGGTGCGACATCGGCCACGGCAGGTCGGGGTCGAGGGCGGCGTACGGGTTGGGCTCGTCCTTGCCGGGCCGGTCGCGCCACGGCAACGGCACCTCGCCCCGCGCAGCCAGCGCCCGGACCGTCGCCTCGAGGTAGGGAGAGGGGCCGCGGCAGGTCTTGAGCTTCGGCGAGAAGCACCAGCCGGTGACCCGGAGCCGGTGGCGCGCACGGGTCCAGGCGACGTACGCCAGCCGGAGCTCCTCGATCCGCTCGTGCTCCTTGGTGGCCGCGGTGAAGGCGGCGATGTCGGCCGGCGTGTGGCCCGTCAGCGCCGGCCGGTCGCGGGCGTCGCCACGCAGCCGGCCAGGCATCACGAACGGGACCGTGAGCCAGGTCGAGCGCGTGCGGTCGGTGGGGAACTTCCGCTCGGTGACACCGGGGATGAACACGGCGTCCCACTCCAGGCCCTTGGCCCGGTGGACCGTGAGCAGCTTCACGGAGTCGGCCTCGGACGGGGTGGCCACGTCGAGACCCTGGCCGTAGGCGTCCTCGGCCTCCAGCCAGGCGAGCAGCGCGGCGAGGGTCACCTGGCCGTCGACGGCCTGGAACTCCGAGACCGCCTGGACGAACAGGTCGAGGTTGTCGCGCCGGGCCGAGGCGGCCGGGCTCGCGGACGACGCCAGCTCGACGTCGATGCCGCAGGTGTCGACGATGCGGCGGACCAGGTCGAGGATCGGCTCCCCCACCGCCGCCCTCAGGCGCCGGAGCTCGGCGGCGAGCAGGCCGAACCGGGTCCGCGCCTCCGGTGAGTAGTCGAGCTCGCCCGGGGACTCCAGGGCGTCGCCGAGCGAGGCGACCTCGGCGGGGTCGGACCCCGAGACCGCTGCGTCGAGCTCGGCCCGGACGTCGTCGTACGACACCCGGCCGCGGCTGCCCGAGAGGTCGGCGGCGCGGCGTCCGAGCAGCGCGAGGTCACGGGTGCCGATGGCCCAGCGCGGCCCGGCGAGCAGCGTCAGCAGCGACGCGTTGGCGGTGACGTCCTGGACCAGCGTCAAGGTGGCCACCACCTCGGCGACCTCGGGCAGTCGCAGCAGTCCCTTGAGACCGACGATCTCGACCGGGATCTCGCGCCGGGTCAGCGCGTCGAAGACGTCGGCCGCGTGTGCGTTGTCGCGGGTGAGGACGCCGATCTGGCGCCACGACGGCTCGGTCATCGCGGCGTGCGCCGACACGACGGCGTCACCCAGCGCGGCGAGCTCGTCGTCGTAGGACTCGTAGAGCCCGGCGGTCACCTCGCCGACCTCCGCCCCGGGCTTGGGCTCGAGCGGCAGGAGCTCCGGTCGCAGCGCGTAGAGCTCGGTGGCGAGGTGGTTCGCGGTGTCGAGGACGGCGGTGTCGGAGCGCCGGTTGACCGTCAGCGGGTACGACGCCGTGGGACCGGCCGTGGACGGGAAGGCCTGCGGGAACTCGAGGATGTTGGAGACCGACGCCCCACGCCAGCCGTAGATCGCCTGGTTGGGGTCGCCCACCGCGGTGACCGGGTGTCCCAGCCCGTGCGCGGGGTCCGGTCCGCTGAAGAGCCGCGTGAGCATCAGGGCCTGGGCCACCGAGGTGTCCTGGTACTCGTCGAGCAGCACCACCGTGAACCTCGCGCGCTCGGCCTCGCCGACCTCGGGGCAGTCGCGGGCCAGGCGTGCGGTCAGCGCGATCTGGTCGGAGAAGTCCATCAGCCCGTGATGGCGCTTGAGCGCGCGGTACTCCTCGACGAGGTCGAGCAGCTCGGCCCGCCGGTCGATGGCGAGGATCGCCTTCTCGTTGCGCTCGCGGTAGGTCTTGCGGGTCTCGCCCGCCATCCCCTCGACGAACAGCGCCCGCTCGCCGGCGTCGAGCGTGCGGACCTGGTCGGGCGTGACGAGGTGCTCCGAGAGCTCGGCGTCGAGGGCGAGCAGCCACTGCACCACCAGCTGGGGCGCGTCGCTGAGGTGCTCGACCGGGGCGGTGTGGCGGGCGATGGTGCGCCCGGCGAGCTGGTAGCGCGAGGCGTCCGCGATCAGCCGGGTGTCGGGCTCGTGCCCGATCCGGAGGCCGTGCTCGGTCAGCAGGCCGGCGGCGTAGGAGTGGTACGTCGCGACGGTGGGCTCCTCGACCTCCTCCCCGTCCTCCCCGTCCTCACCGTCCCCGCCGTCCTCCGCAGGGTGCAGCCGCTCGCCGCGGGCCGGGAGCAGCCCGGCGGCCCGGAGCGACTCGCGGACCCGCGTGGCGAGCTCGGCGGTCGCCTTGGTGGTGAAGGTCAGGCCCAGCACCTCGGCCGGCGTCGACCTGGCCGGTGGCGACCAGCCAGACCACGCGCGCCGCCATCACCGTGGTCTTCCCGGACCCCGCGCCGGCGATGACGACGGCCGGCGCCAGGGGCGCGGTGATCGCCTCGAACTGCTGGGCGCTGAAGGTGAAGTCCGCGTGCATCACCGCACGCAGCTGCTCGGGCGTCTCGATGGAGCAGGTCACGAGAGCACCGACCCCGACGACCGGGCGGGGCAGAGTCGCGTGGAAGTCGCACCGGTCGCACTGCGGGCCGGGGCGGGCCACGAACTCCTCGTCGCGAACGGCGCGCACCGCCGCCATCAGCTGGTGCTCGATCGTCGTCACGCCGTCCGCGTCGGGCACCTGCGGCGCCTGCGGCTGGATCTTGGGCAGCTCGCGACCGAGCCGGAGCTGCACCAGCTCCGCTCCCCCGGACCGCACCGGCCGCCCGACCGCCTCGTCGGCCGCGCCGTGGTCGACGGCGAGCTGGTAGAGCCCGAGCTGGGGGTTCTCCGGGAGCGAGGCGTCGGTCGGGGCGTACTTGCCGGTCTTGAGGTCGACCACCACGACGTTGCCGTCGTCGTCGAGCTCGAGCCGGTCGACGTAGCCGATCAACCGCACCTGCTGGCCGTCGGGCAGGTCCACGGTCGCGGTGATCCGGCCCTCGGACGAGACGTGGGTCCGCGCTCCCGGGCGGGTCTGCCAGGCCACGAAGCGGGCCAGCGCGTCGCGGACGGCGACCCGTTCGCGGCCGCCGGACCACGGCGTCCGGAACGACATCCGGTCCCACACGTCGTCGACGAGGGACATCAGGTCGGTCATCAGCCCGGGGCCGGGCGCGAGCTCGCCCTTGGCGACCCGGTCGGCCAGCGCGTGCACGATGATCCCGAAGCCCTGGGCCGTCGAGCTGACGACGGTGCCACCCGCCTCCTGCTGGAGGAACCACTGCGCGGGGCAGGTGACCAGCCCCTGGAGCGCGCTCGCCGACAGCCGCACCGGCGCGTCATCGGGGCGGACCGGGGTCGGGGCGCGGGTGGCGGCTCGCAGGCCCCACCACGAGCCGGGATCCGCCGCCGGTGCGAGCGGGCGGCCGTGGACCTCGGTGGCGGCCAGCGCGGCCAGCCGGTGGGCGGCAGCGCGCCGGAGGTCGTCGGGCTGGCGTCGGATCGGCGGCGGTCCGGCGGAGGTCCGCGACGAGCCCGGCCAGCGACAGCGGCCGGCGGGGCCTGCCCTGCTGGTGGACCGGCGCCCCGGCGCCGAGCTCGCCCAGGAAGCGTGAGGGCTGCTCACCGTCGTCGTCGGGCGAGGCGACCGCGGTCACCACGAGCCGCCGCCGCGCGCGCGTCGCCGCGACGTAGAACAGCCGGCGCTCCTCGGCGAGCAACGCCGACGTGGTGAGCGGCGGGACCAGGCCGTCGCGGCTGATCCGGTCGGCCCCGAGCAGGGTGTTGCGGCGGCGCAGGTCGGGCCAGGCCCCCTCCTGCACGTGGGCCACCACGACGAGGTCCCACTCGAGGCCCTTCGACCGGTGGGCGGTCAGCAGCCGGACGGCGTCGCCGCGGACGCCGCGCTCGGCGAGGGTGTCGGCCGGGATCTCCTGGGCCGACAAGGTGTCGAGGAACTCGCGGAGCCCGACATGGCCGGACTGCTCCTCCGACCGCGCCGCCGCGTCGAAGAGGGCACAGATCGCGTCGAGGTCGCGATGGGCCAGCCGGGCGGACTGGCCACCGAGCTCCGTCTGGTGGCGCAGCCGCGACCCCCCAGTCGGTGCCGTCCCAGAGCGTCCAGAGGACCTGCTCCGGGCTGTCGCCGGCGTCCAGCTGCTCACGCGCCCGGCGGACGAGCGCGACCGCGCGGCGGGCCCGCTCGGCGGCCTCGCCGCGCACGTCCGTCGAGGAAGCCCGGGACGGTGACCGCGCGGCGTACCAGCTCACGGGAGGGTACGGCGTCGTCGCGGCCGCGCAGCGCCCGGGCCAGGCCCCGCAGGTCGTGGGCGTCGAGGCCGCCCAGCGGCGACGTCAGCAGTGCCTCGGCCCGATCGGCGGCCACGACGTCGGGGTCGCCGAGGTCGTCGACGTGGAGGTCGACGACGATCCGGAGGGCGGCCAGCAGGGGCAGCACGGCGGGCTCGCGGACCAGGGGCGTCTCGTCACTGGACACCTCGACCGGGACCCCGGCGGCGCTCAGGGAGCGGCGCAGGGCGGGGATCGACGTGCGGCCCGAGCGGACCAGGACCGCCATGTCGCTCCAGCCGAGGCCGTCCTCGAGGTGGGCGCGGCGGAGCAGGTCGGCGACGTGCTCGGTCTCGACGCGGGCGGTGTCGTAGGTCAGCACCTCGACCCTCCCGTCACCCAGCCCCGGCGCCTCGGCCCGCGGGTCGCGGAAGACCCGGAACTGCTCGAGCGGGATCGACCCGGTGACACCGATGGACGCCGCGATGGACCGGGACGCGCGGAGCAGGCGGGGTCCGAAGCGGCGGGTCGTGCCCAGGGCGATCACGGGCGCGGGCGCGCCGTCGCGGGTCGGGAACGCCGTGGGGAAGTCGAGGATGCCGCGCAGGTCTGCCCCGCGGAAGCCGTAGATCGACTGGTCGGGGTCGCCGACCACGGTCAGGTCGCGGCCGTCGCCGGCCAGCGAGTGGAGCAGGTCGACCTGGGCCGGGTCGGTGTCCTGGTACTCGTCGACGAAGACGTGGCCGAACCGGCGGCGTACGTCGTCGCGGTGGTCGTCCGCGAGCTGCCCGGCGCGCGCGATCAGGTCGGCGTAGTCGAAGGCGTTCTGGAAGCCGAGGACCTGGAGGTACTGCTGCATGAACAGCCCGGCGGTCTCGAACTCGGGCACCCCCTCGCGCCGGCCGAGCTCACGGAGGTCGGCCGGGTCGAGCCCGCGCTCGCGTGCTCGCGCCAGCACCGACTGGACCTCGGCAGCGAAGCCGCGCGTGCCGACGGCGGCACGGAGCGCCTCGGGCCAGCGGACCGACTCCGGCGCGTCGGTGAGCAGGGCGTGGAGCACGACGTCCTGCTCGGGGGCCGACAGCAGCCGGAGCGGCGCGGTGTAGAGGTCGGCCGGGCTGTAGGCGCGGACCAGGCCGTAGGCGAAGGAGTGGAACGTCGAGCACATCGTGGTCGACATGGTGCGGCCGACCCGCGCGGTCACCCGGTCGCGCAGGCTCTCGGCAGCCTTGCGGGAGAAGGTCAGGGCGAGGATCTGCGACGGGTCGGCGCCGCGCCGCTCGATGCGGTCGGCGATGGCCTCGACCAGGGTCGTGGTCTTGCCGGTGCCCGGCCCGGCCAGCACGAGCAGCGGACCACCCGGGTGGTCGACGACCCGCTGCTGCTCCGCGTCGAGGTCGACGGAGGCGGGGCCGGTGGTCGCGGGCGTCACCAGGTGGTACGTCGTGAGCCCCGATGTCATGGCTCCACCCAACCATCCACGACCGACACGTCCCGGAAGGGGCGCACTAGGTTGGCGCCATGAGCGAGGCGAGCCGGCAGGGTCCCCTGCGCGACGTCGTCGTGCTCGACCTCACGCGCGCGCTGGCCGGTCCCCAGGCGGCGATGATGCTCGGCGACCTGGGCGCGCGCGTGATCAAGGTCGAGAGCGCGACCGGCGACGACACCCGGGCCTGGGGTCCGCCGTGGGCCGGGGAGACGGTGTCGACGGGCCGGCCGCCGGGCACCGGGACTCGACGTACTTCATGTCGGCCAACCGCAACAAGGAGTCGATCGTCCTCGACCTCAAGGACGCCGACGACGCGGAGGTCCTGGCTGCGCTGGTACGCCGCTGCCGACGTGCTGCTGGAGAACTTCCGGGTCGGCGTGCTCGACCGTCTCGGCTTCTCCGTCGACCGGCTCCACGACCTCAACCCGGGGCTGGTGATCGGCAGCATCACCGGCTTCGGCCACGACGGGCCGCAGGCCCACCGCGCCGGCTACGACCAGATCGCCCAGGGCGAGGGCGGTCTGATGTCGGTGACCGGCACCGAGCAGCCGACCAAGGTCGGCGTACCGATCGCCGACCTGCTGGCGGGCATGAACCTCGCCTACGGGGTCGTGGCCGCGCTGCACGAGCGGCACGCGACCGGCCTCGGACGGGTGGTCCGCACCTCCCTGCTCTCGGGCGTGGTGGGAGTGCACGCCTTCCAGGGCACCCGATGGCTGCTCGGCGGCGAGGTGCCGGGCATCGCGGGAGCCCACCACCCGGCGATCGCGCCGTACGGGCTGTTCGCGACCGCATCGTCGCCGCTGCAGGTGGCCGTCGGGCTCGGAGAGCCTCTGGAAGAGGTTCGCCGCCGCCGTCGGGCTGGAGGCCGACGACCCACGCTTCCGCACCAACCGCGAGCGGGTCGCGCACCGCGAGGACCTGATCGCCGCGATCGAGGACGTCTTCGCCGCCGAGCCCGCGGAGCACTGGCTCGACCTGCTGGTGGCCGCCGGGATCCCGGTCGGCAAGGTGCGCTCGATGGACGACGTCTACGGCTGGGACCAGGTGCGCTCGCAGGGGCTCGTGCTCGAGGTCGACCACCCGGCGTACGGGCCGCTGCCGCTGACCGGGTCTCCCCTGCGGTTCGACGAGAACGCCTTCAGCGGGGGCCGCGAGCACCACCTGCCGCCGCCGCTGCTGGGCGAGCACGGTGCGGCGATCCGGGCCTGGTTGGCCGACGAGGGAACCTGACGGGGGCCTGTCGACTCATTCCAGGTGGAGACGTCGACGGGGAGGAGGGTCGCCATGGCGAAGGCACCGCGCTGGGAGCCGGCGTACTGCGAGTTCTTCGCGGCCCGTCAGCGGTCGTTCCTGCGCACCGCCTACGCCATGCTCGGCGGCTGGTCGGCGGCCGAGGACGCCACGCAGCAGACGTTCACCGCGCTCTACGCGCGGTGGCCGCGGATCTCACCCGACACGCGTCGACGCCTACGCGCGCCGGGTGCTGGTCAACACCTGCTTCGCGGTCTACCGGCAGCGGGGGCGAGAGGTGCTCGTGGACGCGCCGCCGGACCGAGGGGTCACCGAGGACCACGACGAGCGGCTGGCACTGCTGACCGCCCTCGAGGAGCTGACCCCGCGGGACCGGGCGGTGCTGGCGCTGCGCTTCCTCGACGACCTCCCGGTCGCCGAGGTCGCGGCGATCCTCGACCTGCCCGAGGGCACCGTGAAGAGCCGGACGTCGCGGGCGCTGGCGCGTCTCCAGGCCGCCGTCAACCCCACCCGGAAGGAACCACAGTCATGAACGTCGAGGAGCGGTACCGGACCACGTTGGACGAGCTCACGCGCGACCGGGCGGGCGGGCCGGACCTGGCCGCCGTCATCGCGGGCGGCCGGCGCCGCCGCCGGGTACGGCGTACGGCGTGGGCGGGCGCGGGGGTCGCCGTCGCGGCGGTCGCCACGATCGCCGGTCTCGGGCTGACCCGTGACGGGGGCACGGTCGACCCCGCCCCGGCCGTCGACCCCGGCCCCTCGAGCGCGTCGTACCGCGACTTCGTGGCCGGCACCGACCTCGACGAGTCGTTCCAGGCCGTCGTCGGCGAGCCATCTGCCCGTGCTCGGCGACGCGCGCGAGGTCTCGCCGAGTGACTGGAACCACGACGGGCCGATCACCGACGTCGCCGACGCGACGGACTGGCAGCTGCGCTACTCGGTGGGCGACGACGAGCTGACCGTGGTGCTGGGCAAGCGGATCCCCGGCTCCGGGACGCTGGGCTGCCGGGACTCAGCCGGCCCGACGCCTCCGCGGGCCAGCCGGCCTGCTCGCTCGAGCCGGTGTCGTCCGGGGGCGAGATCGTCACGGACTCGTACTACACGGTCTCCGACGGCCGGGCGCTCTACGTGTTCACCACGACGTACGTGCGCGCGGACGGTTCGCAGGTGAGCGCCCAGCAGCGGCTGAGCGCCGCGTCCTGGCCGGACGCCGTGGACGACGTCGCGTTCACGCCCGGCGAGCTGCGAGGCGCTCGTGACGGACCCCGCGCTGACCTTCCCCGACCCCGTGCGGACGCCGGCACCACCGACGGACTGACCGGTCAGGCGCGCTCGCTGACCATCGCGACGAGGTCGGCGACCGAGTCGACCACGCGGGTCGGCCGGTAGGGGAACGTCGGGACCTGGTCGGGGCGGGTCGAGCCGGTGCCGACGAGGATCGTGCGCAGCCCGGCCTCGAGGCCGCTCTTCACGTCGGTCTCCATCCGGTCGCCGACCATCACCGTGGTCTCGGAGTGGGCGTCGATCCGGTTCAGCGCGCTGCGCATCATCAGCGGGTTGGGCTTGCCGACGAAGTAGGGCCGGCGTCCGGTGGCCGTGCTGATCAGGGCGGCGACGCTGCCCGTCGCCGGGCAGCGTGCCCTGGTGGCTCGGGCCGCTCGCGTCGGGGTTGGTGGCGATGAAGCGGGCGCCGTTCTCGATCAGCCGGATCGCCTTGGTGATCGACTCGAAGGAGTAGGTCCTGGTCTCGCCGAGCACCACGTAGTCGGGGTCGCGGTCGGTCATCACGTAGCCGACGTCGTGCATCGCGGTGATCAACCCGCTCTCGCCGACGACGTACGCCGTCCCGCCGGGGCGCTGGTCGTCGAGGAAGTCGGCGGTGGCGAGCGCCGAGGTGAAGATGTGGTCCTCGGGCACGTCGATGCCGCTGCCGAGGAGGCGGGCCCGCAGGTCGCGCCGGGTGTAGATCGAGTTGTTGGTCAGCAGGAGGTACTTCAGCCCGCTCGCCTTCAGCGCCTCGATGAAGTCGGCGGCCCCGGGGATCGGGTCCTCCTCGTGCACCAGCACGCCGTCCATGTCGGTGAGCCAGGTGTGGATCGGCTTCGCCTCGGTCATGCTCCCCATCATCCCCGCACCCCGCATCTCGCCGAGTCGGCGTATGCCGACTCGGCGTCGTTCGGACGCACGCTTGCGCCGACTCGGCGTCGATTCGCGACGCACACTTGCGCCGAGTCGGCGGGATGCGCTCAGCCGAGGTCGACGATGGCGGCGACGGGGCCGCCGCCGTCGGGGCCCTGGTGGGCGGCGGAGACGGAGACGAAGACGGCGGGGTCGCCGGTGACGGCGGCGGTCACGCCGCCGACGGCGGCCTTGATCTGGCGGTGCCAGTGCACGTCGGAGTCGTCGAGCATCGCGTTACGGCGTCCGCGCACGTGGCCGTCCTGCGACGCCTCGCACTTGAGGAAGACGTTCACCAGCCGCCCGTCCAGGTCGGAGGTGCGCGGCCGGTCGGGGAGGTCGAGTCCGGCCGACCGGATCGCGTCCCAGATGCCGTCCGCGTCGAGGGCGTCGGTCATCACCGCGTGCCCGATCCGGTAGCGCCCGCCGACCCCGGTCGCGTTGCCGACGACGACGACCTGGGCCCGGTCCAGCTCCACGCCGGAGGAGCAGGAGGCGACCGAGGAGTACAGCGAGCGGTCGCGGAGCACGTCCTCGTCCGCGGGCATCTCGATCTCGCCGAGCGCGACCGCGACGCCGAGCGCCGTACCGCCGTTCGAGACGTCCATCGAGGTCAGCGTGTCCTCGGTGAACACGTCGTGCCCCCGGCTCTTGGCGTCGCGGATCGTGTCGATGGTGAGCAGGGGCGTCTTCGTCTGCACGTAGTGCACGTCGGCCGGGTCGGTGATCCCGGCCCGCTCCATCGCCACCTCCACGGCGGCAGCCACCTTGGTGATCATCGCGCCGCGGCCGATGTCCTCGGGCTGCAGCACGTCGCTCATCGCGAACCCGACCGTGAGCCGCGGCTCGTCGGTCGGTACGACGTCCTCCTCCGGCAGCGTCGCGAACACCGTCGCGTGCGGGCTGATCACGCCGTCGGTCCCACCCGACCACACGATCGGGATCTCGGCGACCCGGTCGGCCGGCGCACCCTTCGCGACCAGCGCCTCGCGGAAGGCCCGGTCGGCGATGATCCGCGTGTAGTCGTTGACGCCGCCGTTGCCCTCGGTCTTGCCGATCACCGCGATCACCCGGTCGGCGTGGATCACTCCGTCGTCGATCAGCCTCGTGAGCTCGGAGGCGTCCGAGACGGAGTGCAGCGGGATCTTCCGGACCTCGATGGCAGGGGGTCGTGAGGGCATGCCGCGATCCTCGCACGAGGCCGGCCGCCTGGCCCGCCGGTGGGCTGCGGCGCTCCCTCGGTCGTTCCGCCCCGGCTGCGCCGTGTCGGAACGTCCTCAGTCGGGGACGACGACCGTCCCGGTCAGGCCCAGGTCGGTGACCGCGTCGACGATCCGGTCCAGGCTGGTGATCACGCCCGGCAGGTCGGTGGCCTGCACGAAGCGGCAGACGGCGTCGACCTTCGGGCCCATCGAGCCGCTCGCGAAGTGCCCCTCCTCGGCGTACTCCTGCATCCGCGCCAGCCCGACCCGGCCCAGCGGCCTCGCCTCGGGCGTGCCGAAGCCCAGGACCGCCTGCGGGACGTCGGTCGCGACCACGAGCACGTCCGCCCCGACCAGGACGCCGAGCAGGGCAGCGCCGAGGTCCTTGTCGATCACCGCCTCGACGCCGGACAGCGACCCGTCGTCCCGGCGTACGACGGGGATGCCGCCACCGCCGTTCGCCACCACCACGAACCCGGCCCCGATCAGCTGCAGCACGGCGGCGGCGTCCAGGATGTCCACCGGCTCGGGAGAGGCCACGACCCGCCGCCAGCCCTTGGCTCCGCGGTCCTCCCAGGTCTCGCCGTGCTCCATCAGGAGCGCCGCCTCCTCCGCGGGCAGGAACCGGCCGATCGGCTTGGTCGGCTTGGCGAACCCCGGGTCGTGCGGGTCGACCAGGCAGCGCGTGACCACCGTCGCGCAGCGTCGGTCGATCCCCCGGCGGGCCAGCTCGGCGTCGAGCGCGTTCATCAGGACGAAGCCGAGCGTCGCCTGCGTCTGCGCACCGCACCAGTCGAGCGGCACCGGAGGTACGACGGCCGCGGCCAGCTCGTTCTTGACCAGCAGGTTCCCGACCTGGGGTCCGTTGCCGTGCGTGACCACGACCTCGACGTCGTGCTCGATCAGCTCGGCCACGGCGGCCATGGCCACCTCCGCCGCCGCGATCTGGTCCTCGGGACGCGCACGTCCGTCCGCGCTCGTCATGGCGTTCCCGCCCAGCGCCAGCATCACCCGCACGAGGGCGAACCTAGTGGCCGCGCGCTGCCGCCGCAGCGCCCCGCGCCGGGAGCCACGGGTGCATCGCAGCCCGGGCCTCGCGCGTCCGCATCCGCGCGGCACGCCCCCGGGTGCGCGGTCCGTGACCAGGTACTGCCTAGGATTCTCGGCGAGCGGTACGCCGCTCGGGCAGGTGCCGGGTACCGGGGGGTCCCGGCATCTCGTCCGTCCGGAGCCGCCCGGCCCGCCGGCGCCCCGTCGAGGTCTCAGACCACGTCCACGCCCGGGTACGCCGCCCCGCCGGCCAGGCGGGCGTAGCCGGGACCGCGGTCGAAGAACGGCGCCTCGGGCTCGGCGGTCCGGGCGGCGGTACGCCGGTCGCGCTCGGCGGCGGTCGCCGCCTCGTCGAACCCCAGGTCGTCGCCCGACCCCGTCAGCACGACGGCGTAGTCGCGCATGGGCGGCCTCCCGCGACACCTTGCACCACCGCACGTCGCGCACGACCAGGTCGGGGTCCCGGCCGAGCGGGTCGCCCCAGCCGCCGCCCCCCGTGGTCCTGATCCGGATCACCTCACCGGCACGCACCGGCTCGGCGTCGGCGAGCGCGTCGACCTCGCGCTCGCCCGGACCGCCCGGGTCGATCGTCACCTGGAAGGGGCGCCCGGCCCTTCCGCCGCGAACACCCCAGCACGACAGGATCGACCGGTCCGCGATCGACATGAAGTGGGCGTCGCGCAGCATCCGGATGTGCTTCTCGTAGCCGCAGCCGCCGCGGTGGAGACCGGCTCCCCCACTGTCCACGGCCAGCGACAGCGCCTCGACCCGGAAGGGGAAGCGCGCCTCGGTGAACTCGGTGGGCAGGTTGCGGGAGTCGGGGACGACGTGGATGGTGTCCTCGCCGTCGGCGTACGGGCGACCACCGGAGCCGCCCCCGAGCACCTCGCGCATCAGGTAGCTGCGGCCGTCGGCGTCCTCGCCGTACACCCCGGTGTAGCGGATCGTCTCCTGGTCGGCGGGCATCTGCCCGTCCACGGCCTTGGCCAGCACGCCGGCCAGCACCCCCAACAGCCGCAGGATCACGAACGTCCGGGCGTTGGTCGGCGCCGGGAAGACCGGCGTCAGGAGCGTGCCGGGCTCGGGGAAGCGCAGCTCGATCAGCGGTACGACGCCCTCGTTGACGTCGAGCTCCGCCATCCGCTCGGGGGTGGCCGCGAGGTTGCGCAGGATCGGGGCGAGCCACTTCTTGAGGAAGACGCCGTCGCTGTAGTCGCCGCAGTGGTTGATCGGGCCCCTCGCCTGCGGCCCGGTGCCGTCGAAGTCGAGCACCAGCCGTTCGCCGTCGGGGTCGTCGGCGGCGGTCCGGGTCAGGGTGATCCGCTGCGTGTGCAGCCGCGGCTCGTCGACACCGTCGTGCTCGGCGTAGTCCTCCCAGACCCAGGAGCCGACCGGGATCCGGCCCAGGATCTCGCGCCGGTAGGTCTCGGTGGTGCGGTCGATGATCGCGTCGAAGCACGCCTCGACCTGCGCCACGCCGTAGCGCTCGAAGAGCTCGCCGAGGCGACGCGCCCCCATCAGGCACGCCGAGCACTCGGCGTCGAGGTCGGCGGCCAGCGACTCGGGCATCCGGGAGTTGCGGGTCATGATCGTCAACGCCGCGCGGTTGGGGACGCCGGCGTCCCACAGACGGATCGGCGGGACCATCAGCCCCTCCTCGAAGACGCTGGTCGCGGCGCTCGGCATCGAGCCCGGGACCGCGCCGCCGATGTCGTCGTGGTGGCCGAACGCCTGGACGAACGCGACGACCCGTCGGCCACCCGGCCCCGCGGGGTCGCCCGCGAACACCGGCACCGTGACACACAGGTCCGGCAGGTGCCCGATACCGCCCTCGGAGCGGTAGACGTCGTTGTGGAAGAACACGTCGCCCTCGCGCATCTCCGCGAGCGGGAAGTCGCGGGCGACGGGGTGGACCAGGGCCGAGTACGAGCGCCCGGTGAGCTTGCGCAGCAGCCGGTCGTGGATGCCGGCCCGGAAGTCGTGGGCGTCGCGGATCATCGGGCTGCGGCTGGTCCGCGCGATCGCGGTCTCGACCTCGGCCTCCACGCTGGCGAGCGAGCCCTGCACGATCTCGACCAGGACGGGATCGGCCGCGGCCCCCGCGTCCGGCGTCAGCGGCCCGAACGGGAAGGCGGTCGGCACCCTTCGCGACGCTCGCTTCCCTTGCCCCTCGGGGACCGCCTGCCGGCTCATCGGGCGGCCTCCGTCCGTCGGACCAGCAGGTTGCCGAGGTCGTCGACGGTGGCGGTGAACCCGGGGTGGAGCGGCACCGTCGAGCCGTACTCCTCGACCACCGCCGGCCCGGCGACGCTGTCGCCCGGCACCAGACCGCTGCGCTGGAGGATCGGGGTGTCGACGTACCCCTCCCCGGCGTCGAAGCAGACCGCTCTGGTGGGGCTCACGAGCAAGCTCGCTTCGCCGCTCGCTCCGGTCGCTCCCCCCGGCGAAGCCGGGGTGAGGCGTCCTCGCTCGGGGCGGGTGATCGGGCCGATGCCGGAGACCCGGAGGTTGACCCACTCGACCTGCTGGGTCGGGTCGCCGGCGAAGTCGTAGCCGTAGAGCCCCCGGTGCTCGGCGTGGAACGCCGCCACGACGCCGTCGAGCACGGTCCGGTCCAGCGCCCCCTCGGGCACGGGCACGCGCACCTCGAAGGCCTGGCCGAAGTAGCGCAGGTCGGCGGTGCGTGCGAACACGTGCCGGCTCTCCGCGAACCCCTCGCGCAGCAGCGCGTCCCGGGCCTGCGCCGTCAGGTCGGCGTACGCCGTGTCGAGGGCCGCCGCGTCGAGGTGCTCGTCGAGCGAGACCCGGGTGAGCACGTAGTCGTTCTTCACGTCGACGGTGAGCAGCCCGAACGCCGACACGTTGCCGGGGTCCGGCGGGACCAGGACGGTGGGGATGCCGAGCACGTCCATCAAGCGGCACAGCAGCAGCGACCCGGACCCGCCGAAGGTGGTGAGCGTGAAGTCGCGGACGTCGAGGCCACGCTTGACCGTGACCTGGCGCAGTGCGTTGGCCTGGTTCCACGCCGAGATCTCCAGCACCCCGGCGGCGGCTGCCTCCGGGCTCAGCCCCAGCTCGGCAGCCAGCCTCTCGACGCCGGCCCGAGCCGCGGCCACGTCGAGCGGGATCTCCCCGCCGAGGAGGTGGGGCGGGATCCGGCCGAGGACGACATGGGCGTCGGTGATCGTCACCTCGGTGCCGCCGCGGCCGTAGCAGAGCGGCCCGGGGTCGGCGCCGGCCGACTGCGGCCCCACCTTGAGTGCTCCCTCCGGCGACAGCCAGGCGATCGAGCCGCCGCCGGCACCGACGGTCACCACGTCGATCATCGGGATCTTGCTGGGAAACGCTCCGACCGAGCCCTCGGTGGTCAGCGTCGGTTCGCCGTCGACGACGACCGAGACGTCGGTCGAGGTGCCGCCACCGTCACAGGTCAGGACCCGGTCGAAGCCGGCCGCCCGGGCGATCAGGGCCGCTCCGAGGGCGCCGGCCGCCGGACCGCTGAGCACGGTGGTGATCGGCTGGTGCACCACCTCCTCGGCGCTCAGCACGCCGCCGTTCGACTTCATCACGTAGAACGGCACGTTCTCGCGGCCGTCCTCGCCACCCACGTAGGCAGCGAGCCGGGCGCCGATGTTCGCGACGTACGCCGAGAGGCGCGGCTTGACCGCCGCGTCGACGAGGGTCGTCATCGCCCGCTCGTACTCCCGGTACTCGCGCAGCACCTCGCTGCTGATGCTGACCACTGCCTCGGGGTGCTCCTCGGCCAGGATCTCCCGCATCCGCACCTCGTGCCCGGGGTCGGCGTAGGAGTGGAGGAAGCACACGCCGAGAGTGTTCACGCCACGCTCGCGGAACCAGCGTGCGACCTCGCGCGCGCCCCCCTCGTCGAACGGGCGGACCTCCGCCCCGGTGAAGTCCAGCCGGCCGCCGACCGAGCGCACCAGGTCGCGGGGCACGATCCGGGGCGGCTTGACCCAGAAGTAGGAGTTCCCGTAGCCGTCGGGCACCGACTGCCGGGCGATCTCGAGCATCGCGTCGTAGCCCTCGGTGGTGACGAAGCCGAGCCGGTCGACCTTGCCCTCGAGCAGCTGGTTGGTCGCGACGGTGGTGCCGTGGCTGACGGCGTCGACCGACTCGCCGCCGAGGCCGCCGAGCAGCGCCAGCACCTTGTCGATGCCGGCCAGGAAGCCGTCGGCCGGGTTGGCCGGCGTCGAAGGCGTCTTGGTGGTCACGAGCTCGCCGGTGTCCTCGTCGAGGGCGACGACGTCGGTGAAGGTGCCGCCGGTGTCGATGCCGACCCTGATCCGCCGACGCGTCTGCATGGGGTCGATTCAAGCAGGCTCGGCCGGACGCGGCTCCGGTGCACAATGGCGGGATGAGGCTGGTGATCCGCGGGCGCGAGCTGCCCGGTGCGTCGCACCTCGGTCACGGCCGGATCGGCGTCGCGCTCCAGGTCCGGACCGACCCCGTGGGCGTCGTGGCGGGCGATGCCGACGGACGCCCGGTGGGAGACCGACGTCGCCGTGGTGGGCGACGACTTCCGCGGCCCGGCCGTGCACGGCAGGCGTGGTGAGCGCTTCGTCTACCTCACCTGGGGCGACCTGTCCGACGGTCGCTTCGCGATGTTCCGACGCGCCAAGCTGATGCTCTCGCGCGTCGACCCGGCCCTGGTCGACGAGGCGACCCGCGACGGGCGCTGCCTGGTGGCCGACGTCGTGCTCACCGACGACCGGGGCGGCCCCCGGTGTGCTCGGGTCGACCCGCCCGCGGTGCGGTGGAGCGTGGAGGCGGCCTGAGGGATCAGGCGTCCGCCGGCCGCTCGTTGTAGACGCCGGCGGCCTCCTGGCCGGTGAGCGCCTGGATCTCGCCCATGATCCGGTCGGTGATCTCGCGCCGCGCCTTCCCGGGGGGTACGCCGTCGTACTGGCCGCGGACGTGGATCGGCTCACCGAAGGCGACGGTCACCTTGACCAGGCGGAGCCGCCGGGACCCGACCGGCTGCACCTCGGCGGTGCCCTGCAGCCCCACCGGGACCACGGGGGCGCCCGAGGTCAGGGCGAGCTGCGCGACGCCGGTCCGGCCCCGGTAGAGCCGTCCGTCGCGGGAGCGGGTGCCCTCCGGGTAGATCCCGAAGGCGCCGCCGCCGGCGAGGACGTCCAGCGCCGTGTCGAGGCTGGCGATGGCGGCCTTCGAGTCGTCCCGGTCCACCGGCAGGGCCCCGAGCATCTCGAACCACGCCTTGACGAACCGCCCCTTCGGGCCGGGCAGCTGGAAGTACTCGGACTTGGCCAGGAAGACGACCGGGCGCGGCACCACGATCGGGATCACCATGCTGTCGACGAAGCTCAGGTGGTTGCTCGCCAGGATCACCGGACCGGTCGCCGGCACCCGGTCGAGGCCGATGACGGTCGGTCGCCACACCGCCTTGCCCAGCGGCGGGATGACCGAGTGCAGGAACCGGTAGAGCACGCGGCCATCTTGCCGCACCCGTCCGGGCCGGCCCGGCAGGGTCTCAGCGGTGCCAGACGTACGGCGTGCTGGTCGTCACCGCGACCAGGCCCGAGCGCTCCAGGATCGGGCGTGACATCACCGTGCAGTCGCTGTTGATGAGGCGCACCCCCGCCTCGAGGGCGGCCTGCGCGCGGGCGGCGGTGAGCGCCCGGTAGATGCCCTTCCCGCGCCATCGCGGCAGCGTCGACCCGCCCCAGATCCCGGCGAACTCGGTGCCCTCGACGATCGCCAGGCGCCCGGAGCAGACCACGTGGCCCTCGGCCTCCGCGACCCAGAACTGCTCGAGCCCCTGCATCCGGTCGAGACGGTCGAGCATCTCCTCCCCGGACGGGCCCCCGCCGAAGATCTCGGCCGCCACCGCGCTGGCCTCGACCACCAGGGCGTCCCGCTCGGGCAGGTGGTCGACGCGCCTGATGGTGACGCCTGCGGGCAGGTCGACGTCGACCGCGAGCGCGGCCGCCTCGCCGACCATCACCGTCTCCAGCTCCTCGGGGACGAGCCCGTGCGCCTCCAGCCGCGCGCCGAGGTCGGGCGGCCAGTCGTGACCGCGCGTCTTCCACTCGAACTCCTGCACCACGGGGTTGCCGGCGAAGTGGTCGACGGTCGCAGCGATCAGCGCGTCGACGTCCCCGACGTCCCCGACACCCTCGAGGCTCTCGTAGCTGACGAACCCGCTGGTCCCGGAGACCGCGCGCCACAGCGGACCTGACCTGTCCCAGCTCTGCGAGCCCTGAACCTCCGCAACGCCGCGGAGCTGGGCGTCGTACGCCGCAAGGAGCGCGGCAGCGTCGTCGGTCATCGTTCTCCTGCTCGTCGCCGTCGGGACGCTCAGCATCCTGCCTCCGGCCACGTGGCGCGACTGGAATATGCGACGCCCGCCCGAGCGAGCGGCACGGGCGGACATGGAAGAAGGGCCCTCGTAGGTATGAGCTACGAGGGCCCTTCCAGTGGCGATCACCCCGGGCAAGCCCGTGGCCCTCACCAGCGACCGGTCCGGGTGACGCTCCCGGTCGATCCTGTCGGCTCCTGCGATCCCGGCGGCCCCGTCACCGGGCCTCCGCGGCACCTCTCCCAGCACGCTGGGCGGCCACCGTACGGATCGTCGTCTCCGACCTGATCCCGCTCCTCCCGGAGGAAGCGCGTGAGGAGAGTTCTATGGCCACAAGCCCTTGCACCACAAGGGTTTTCCGCTCATTTCTGCCACATACTTCGGGTTCCGGCGTGTCCTCCACAGACAGCCCGGTCCCTCTCCACAGATTCCGCCGGATCCTCCACAGACCGGGGCGTGACCCGGCCCCTCGGGGGCGCCGGGTGGCGGCGTCCGTCGGCTCGCGGAGCGGCTGCTCGCACGCGAAGCCCTGCGAGAGGGGAGAAGGGGGAAATGGGAGAAGGGCCCTCATAGGTATGAGCTACAAGGGCCCTTCCGCTGGGGAGTACCCCGGGCAAGCCCGTGGCCCTCTCCATGGACCGGTACTGGTGACGCTCCCGATCGATCCAGCCGGATCCTCCGACCCCGGCAGCCCCGTCACCTGGCCACCGCGGTACCTCTCCCAGCAAGCTGGGTGGCCACCGTAGGGATCTTCTTCTCCGGCCGATCCCGCCTTCCCCGGAGGGAGTGCGTGAGGAGAGTTCTATGTCCTGGAGGCCTGGTGCCACAAGGGCTGGCGGACCAATTCTTCGACATACCTGGGTTTCCGGCGTGTCCTCCACAGCCGGTCGGGCACTGCTCCACAGATCGGGCGCCCTCGTCCACAGGAACGACCGTCGCCTGTGGACGACTGGCCTGGACCAGTCCCGGCTCAGGACCCGGTCGGCCTCGAAGGCCGCCGCCACCTCCAGGAGCCGACGGTCGGCGCCGAACGGCGCGACGATCTGGACCCCGACCGGCAGTCCGTCGTGCGTCGTGCCGCCGGGCACGGAGACGGCCGGGCAGCCGGTCACCGTGATCACGTAGGCCGAGCGCATCCAGTCGAGGTACGTCGCGATCGGGCGGCCGTCGATCTCGGTCGGGTACTCCTGGTCGGCCGGGAACGGCGGCACCTGCGACGTCGGCAGCACCAGCACGTCGTACGCCTCGAAGAACCGGCGCATCCGCTCCGCCAGCGCGCTCCGCCGGGCGTAGGCCCGCGCCACGTCGGCACCGGTGAGGCTGGCCCCCGCCCGGATGTTGTCGGCGAGAGACGGCTTGAACGCCTCGGGATGTGCGGCCAGGAGATCGCCGAGGCCGGCCTGGAAGGCCCAGGCCCGCAGGGTCCGGAAGGTGTCGTCCGCCTCGGCGAGGTCGGGGTACGCCGCCTCGACGCGGGCGCCGGCTGCGGCGAGTCGTGAGCCTGCCTCGTCCACCACCCGTGCAACCTCCGCGTCGACGTCCAGCAGCCCGCCGAGGTCGCGACTGAGGGCGACCCGGAGCCCGCCGAGGTCGCCGGTGACCGGCGGAGCGAACGCCGCGCCGGGGTCCGCCAGCGCCGTGGGCACCCGGGGGTCCGGGCCGGCGATCACCGACAGGAGCAGGGCCATGTCGCCCACGTCTCGCGCCAGCGGACCACTCGTGCTCGTCGTCTCCCAGAGGTTGTCGGTCGGCCACGACGGGACCCTCCCGAGCGACGGTCGTAGACCCACCACGCCGCAGAACGACGCGGGGTTGCGCAGCGAGCCGCCCATGTCGGAGCCGTCCGCGAGCGGGACCATGCCGGTCCGGAGGGCGCATGCTGCGCCCCCGCTCGAGCCACCTGCCGATCGGGTGGGGTCGACGGGGTTCAGCGTGGTGCCGAAGACGGTGTTGAAGGTGTGGGAGCCGGCCCCGAACTCCGGCACGTTGGTCTTCCCGATCGGGACCGCTCCGGCAGCCCGGATCCGGGCGACGACGAGGTCGTCGGTGTCGGGCACGTGCTCGGCGAAGAGCGGCGAGCCGTACGTCGTGCGCCAGCCGGCGACGTCGTGTGTGTCCTTGAAGGCGAACGGGAGCCCGTGCAGGGGTGCGAGCCCGTCGCCGCGCGCAGTCGCCGCGTCGGCCTCGGCCGCGCCCGCCCGGGCCCGCTCCTCGTCCAGGGAGACGATCGCGTTCAGCTGCGGGTTCCGCTCGGCGATCCGGGTGAGGTGGAGCTCGAGCAGCTCGCGCGCCGAGATCTCGCGCCGGCGTACGGCCTCGACCATCGCGCGCGCCGTGGAGTCCACGGTCAGGTCGCCCACGATCACCCCCGACCGGACTCGTGGGAGCACATGGTCATCGGCCGCGCCCCAGCCAGCGGCCGGCGAGGACGCCGAGGAGCACCAGCCCGGCGCCGACGGCGACGCCGCGCAGGAAGTCGTCGGGGGCGGCGGCGCGTGGCGGCGCGGTGAACACCTGGCCGACCTCCGGCACGCCGGACGGCGCAGCGGCGGGGACCGTCCCAGCCGGCTCCCCGGCGCCGCCCATCGCCTGCGCGACGTTGTCGAAGAACTCGCCGGCCATCCGCCTCGAGACCGAGCCCAGCATCCGCTGTCCGACGCCGCCGACCATCCCGCCCACGACGGCGTCGGCGTCGTAGGTGACGCGCGTGCCGCCGTCGGGCGTCGCCGCGAAGCCGACGTCGACGGTGGCGTCGACGGTGCCCGGTGCTCCGGCGCCCCTCAGCCGCATCACGAGGGACTCGTGGGGGGCCAGGTCCGACATCGCGCAGGTGCCGTCGTAGGTGCCGCGAACCGAGGCGACACCCGCGGTCACGGTCATCGCGTACGTGTGGTCGCCGGTGGTCTCCAGACGCTCGCAGCCGGGGATCGTGCGCACGAGGACCGCCGGGTCCAGGAGCGCGTCCCAGACCTGCTCGACGGGGAAGGCGATGGTCTGCTCGCCGGTGATCTTCATCGGGTCTCCTCGGTCTCGACGGGGTCGGCAGCGCGGGCCCGCCGCAGCTCGAACAGGTCGGACGGGGAGATCGGCATCGCGGTGATCGCGAAGCCCTCCGCGTCGGAGATCGCGGAGGCGAACACGGCGGCCGACGGGATCACCCCGGCCTCGCCGGCGCCCTTGATGCCCAACGGGTTGAGCGGGGACGGCGTCTCCAGGTGGTCGATGTCGATGCGCGCCGGCACCTCGGTGACGTAGGGCATCAGGAAGTCCATGAACGAGGCGTTCAGCAGCTGTCCGGCGTCGTCGTACACCATCCGCTCGAGCAGCGCGCCGCCGACGCCCTGCGCGACGCCGCCCTGGATCTGCCCCTCCACGATCATCGGGTTGATCAGCGGTCCGCAGTCGTGCACGACGGCGTACTTCAGGATCGTCACCTCGGCGGTGTCGGGGTCGGTCTCGACGATCACGGCGTGCATGCCGGAGGCGAACGTCGACCGCTCGGGGCTGTAGAAGTCGCGCCCCTCGAGCCCCGGCTCGTCGTCCTCGGCGACCGGCGGCCGGCCGGGGTCACCGACCGAGAACTGGGTGGCCGCCTTGGAGGCCTCGTCGAAGGCGTAGCGCAGGGGGTTGGAGAGCACGGCGACGGTGCCGAGATCGATCGAGGCGGTCCCGTCGGGCGTGCCCCGCACCGAGACCACCCCGTCGACGATCTCCAGGTCGTCGGGCGACGCCTCGAGCGCGTCGGCCGCGATCCGGAGCGCCTTCTCCCGCGCGCGGGTCGCAGCGAGGTGGACCGCCGAGCCGCTCATCACCGCAGCGCGCGACGCGAACGTGCCGACGGCGTACGGCATCCGGCGGGTGTCCCCCGTGACCACCTCGACGTCCTCGAACCGGCAGCCGAGCACGTCGGCGGCGATCTGGGCGAAGACCGTGGCGTGGCCCTGGCCCTGCGTGGTCAGGCCGGTGGCGACCTTCACCTTGCCCGAGGTCTCGACGTGGACGTGGGCGCCCTCGTAGGGACCGACGCCGGTGCCCTCGACGTAGCAGGCCAGCCCGATCCCGACCCGGCGTCCCTCGCGGACCATCTCGTCGCGGAACGCCGGGAACTCGTCCCAGCCGATCAGGTCCTTGAGCTTCGCCAGCGACGCGGGGTAGTCACCGGAGTCGTACTCGAGCTCGCGGCCGTCCTGGAAGATCAGCCCCTGGTCGAAGGGGAACTCGTCGGGCTGGATGAAGTTGACCGCCCGGACGTCGGTCCGGTCGCGGCCGAGCGCCTCGGCGATGGCGTCCATCGTCCGCTCCATGACGTAGCAGCCCTGCGGCCGCCCCGCCCCGCGGTAGGGGGTGACCATGAGCGCGTTGGTGTAGAGGCTCTCGAAGACGACCCGGTACGCGCCCGGCTTGTAGGGGCCGAGCAGCTGCGTCGAGGTGATGATCGGGACGATCAGGCCGTAGGGGATGTACGCGCCGTTGTCGTGCCAGAACTCGACCTCCAGGCCGAGCACCCGTCCCTCGTCGTCGTAGCCGACCTCCACGTGGTGGACCTGCCCGCGCTCGTGGGCCGAGGAGATGAAGTGCTCACGACGGTCCTCGGTGAACTTCACGGTCCGGCGGAGGAGACGGGCCGCCAGCGGGACCAGCAGCTCCTCGGGCCACGGATGGTTGATCTTCACGCCGAAGCCACCGCCGATGTCGGGCGTCACCACGTCGACCTGACCGAGGTCGAGGCCCAGCTTGGTGGCGACGGCGGCCCGCACCCCGGTGGAGGTCTGGGTGGACGTCCAGACCGTCATCCGGCCGACGTCCGGGTCCCACCGGGCGACCGTGCCGCGTCCCTCCAGCGGCATCGAGGCGCTGCGCTCCACGGTGAGGTCGAGGGTCAAGGTGTGCGGCGCGGCTGCGATGGCGGCGCGGGCGTCGCCGTTCTCCTGCTCCATCCGGGCCGCGACGTTGCCGGGTACGTCGTCGTGCACCAGGGCGGTCGCCTTCCGCGCAGCGTCGATCCCGACCACCGCCGGCAGCAGGTCGTAGTCGACCCGGATCCTGGCCAGCGCGTCCTCGGCGAGGTAGCGGTCCTCGGCGACCACGAAGGCGATCGCCTCCCCGACGTGGTTGACCTCGTCGCGCGCCAGGGCGAACTGGGTACGGCCGTGGGTCAGCGCAGGGTGGGGGATGAGCAGCGGGAGCGGCTCGGCCATCGGCGCCGACAGGGCCGCCAGGTCGTCATGGGTCCAGACCAGGTGCACGCCCTCGACGTCGAGCACGCCGGAGACGTCGATGTCGACGATCCGGGCATGGGCGTGCGGCGACCGGAGCACCGCGGCATGGAGGACGTCCTGGCCGACGGCGACGTCGTCGGCGTACCGCCCCGCGCCGCGGAGGAACCGCTGGTCCTCGACCCGCTGGACCCGTTCGCCGAACATCCGCGTGGTCATGGCGTCCCGCCCTCCTCGACCAGCTCGGCGGCTCGGAGCACGGACCTCACGATGTTGGTGTACCCCGTGCACCGGCACAGGTTGCCGGCGATCATCTCGCGGGCGTCGTCCTCGGTCGGCGCCGGCTGCTCGCGGAGCCCGGCCGTGATCGTGGTCAGGAAGCCCGGCGTGCAGAAGCCGCACTGGAGCCCGTGACACTCCAGGAAGGCCTGCTGCACCGGACCCAGCCGGCCCCCGGGTGAGCCGTCCGGCACGGTCAGGCCCTCGACCGTGGTGATCTCGCAGTCCACCGCCGACACGGCGAACATCAGGCAGGAGCGGACGGGACGGCCGTCCACGAGCACGGTGCACGCGCCACACACGCCGTGCTCACAGCCGACGTGGGTGCCCGTCAGGCCCAGGTCGTGGCGCAGGGCGTCGGACAGCAGCCGTCGCGCCGGCACGTGCACGTCGTGGGCGACGCCGTTGACGACCAGGCGGACGTCGTGCAGGTCCTCGCTCACGCCCGGGACCTCGCGTCCTCGTACGCCGCTCGCAGGACGCGGGCGGTGAGCACCTCGACCAGGCGGCCGCGGTAGGCAGCGGTGGCGTGGATGTCGTCGGCCGGATCGAGCGAGGTCAGGGCGAGGGCGCCGGCGGCCGCGAGAGCGGCGTCGGTGACGCCACCGCGCAGCGGCTCGGCGAGGTCCACGACCGTCGGGACGTCCGCGACCGACAGGTAGCCGGCCCGGGCGGCGACCACCTGACCGTCTGCGACGCGGACGACGGCCGCGACGCCGCACAGCGCGTAGTCGCCGTGCCGGCGGGCGATCTCGACGAAGCCCACGCCCTCGCCGGGCGGCCAGGGCCGGGAAGAACGCCTCGACGGCGATCTCGTCGTGGGCCACGGTCGACTCCAGCGGTCCGGCGAACAGGTCGGCCGCCGCGATCTCCCGGCTCCCCCGCGTCGACGTCGCGAGCACGGTGCCACCGAGCAGCGCCAGGACGGCGGGGAGCTCGGCCGCCGCGTCGGCGTGGACCAGCGAGCCGACGACCGTGCCCCGGTTGCGGATCGTCGCATGGGCGACGTGCTGGAGGGCGAGGCTCAGCAGCGGCTGCACCCGGCGTACGTCGGACGAGGCCAGCACGTCGGCGTGCCGCGCCAGGGCACCGACGCGGACGCCGGTCGCGTCGACGCGCACGTGGCCGAGGTCCGGCAGGCCGTTGATGTCGACCAGGGTCGTCGGCGCGGCCAGCCGCATGTTGAGGAGCGGGACCAGGCTCTGCCCGCCCGCGAGCACCTTCGACCCCGGATCGGCCGCCAGGGCCTCCAGCGCGTGCTCGAGGCCCTGCGGTCGGAGGAACGAGAACGGTGCGGGCTTCAACTCACTCCTGGCTCGGGTCCGCCCGGTGCCCGGGCTGGTGAGGCGGCGTGTCGACGTCGGGATGCGACAGCACACGGGTCACCTGGCCGCTGCCGCGACCTCCTCGGCCGTTGACCAGGTGGTAGTACACGATGACCATGATGGTCCCCAGCGCGATGCCGCCGAGGGAGAAGTCGCTGGTGATCTCCAGGGTGACCCCGCCGATCCCGGCGATCAGGCCCGCGGAGAGACCCACCAGGTTGACCGGGTCGCCGAAGTCCACGCCGTTCTCGACCCAGATCTTGGCCCCCACCAGACCGATCATGCCGTAGAGGATGACCGTGATGCCGCCGAGCACGCCCCCGGGGGTCGCGCTCACGATCGCCCCGAACTTGGGGCACAGGCCGAGCAGGATCGCCACGACCGCGGCCACGTAGTACGCCGCGGTCGAGTAGACCTTGGTCGCCCCCATCACCCCGATGTTCTCGGCGTACGTCGTGGTCGGCGAGCCGCCGAACGCGCTCGACAGGGCCGTCGCGGCGCCGTCGGCGAACAACGCCCGGCCCATCAGGGGGTCGAGGTCGGTGCGCGTCATCTCCGCGACGGCCTTCACGTGCCCGGTGTTCTCGGCGATCAGCGCGATCACCCCGGGCAGGACCAGGAGGATGAAGGTGAGCGAGAAGCTCGGTCGCGTGGACGACCGAGACGCCGTCGACCGGCAGGTCCCCGCTCGGGAAGCCGATCCAGTCGGCCTTCCTCACCCCGCTCCAGCTGACGCGGTAGTGCTCGACCTTCTCGCCGTTGCTGGTCGGCAGGACCGAGTTGATCATCCCGAACAGCACGTCGGCCAGCCACGAGAGCAGGTAGCCGAAGACGAGGGCGAGGAGCACCGCGATGCGTGCCCAGAAGCCCGGCAGCAGGCACGCGGCACACACCATGAACGTCGCGACGGCGAGAGCGATCCACTGGTCCTGCGGCCAGTACACGCCGGCGACGACCGGCGCCAGGTTGAAGCCGATCAGCATCACCACGGCGCCCGTCACCGCGGGCGGCAGCACGGTGTGGATGAGGCCCGAGCCCGCGACGTGCACGAGCACGCCGACGGCCGCGAGCACGAGCCCGGCGACCAGGATGGACCCGGTGACGTCGGCGGAGTCGCCACCCTGGGCACGGATGGCGGCCACACTGGCGACGAAGGACGCGCTGGTCCCGAGGTAGCTCGGGCACCCTGTTGGAGGTGACCAGCAGGAAGAGGATCGTGCAGATCCCGGAGAACAAGATGGCGAGGTTGGGATCCAGCCCCATCACCACCGGGAACACGAACGTGGCCCCGAACATCGCCACCACGTGCTGGGCGCCGATCCCGACCGTCCTGCCCCAGGGCAGACGCTCGTCGGGTGCCACCGGCTCTCCGGGGGCCGGGGTCACCTCCCGCCAGCTGAACATCGTCGACATCTGGTTCCTCCTGAGAGTGAAGGGGACCGAACACGTGAGTCTGGTGACCCACATCACACACCCGGACCTCCGGGTTCCGTCGGAGGAACGCCGGAGCGCGCGCTGCTCCCAGGCGTCGGCCGGCGGGCCAGCCGCTAGCGTGGGCGAGATGAGCAGCCCGGCGCCGCGTCCGCGGATCCTCGCCGTCGCGACGCCTCCCCGCGTCGCCGCCTGGCTGCGCTCCGCACCCGACGGTCCGGCGCGGATCCTGCACTCCTGCCCGGACGCGATCCACCTCGACGTGGCCGGTCGAGGGGTCAGCATCGGCGGCCGGAGGAGCCCGGGGCTCCCACTCACCGTGCGAACCAATCTGGCCACGTTGTCGTCATCTGGGGTCGCGACGCCTTATCTTGAAGGTGGGATCCTTCACTGGAGCGGACGCGTTCTGGTGACCGGTCGGCTCGTGGATGTTCGCGCGCCACGCATCGATGCGGCTTGGGTTCCGAAGGCGAGCCCGGTCGCCGCAATGGGAACCCCCCGGTCCCGCGCGGCCGGGCTCGTCGCCTTCGCGCCCCGCGATCGACCCTGCCTCCGTCCGCGCGCTGATCGGCTCCGGGGACGGTCTGACCCCCCTCGGCGACGACGTCGTCTGCGGGTGGCTCGCGGCTCACCGCGCCGCCGGAGTGCCCACGCCCGAGGTGGACGAGGCCGTCGGGCGGCTCCTCCCCCGGACGACCACGTTCTCCGCCGCCCTCCTCGAGTGCGCCCTCGCCGGCGAGGTCGCCGACCCGGTCGCGGCCTACCTCCGCTCCCTCGGTACGCCGGGCGCGGGCGCGGCGCGGGCGGCCCTGGAGTCCTTCGGACAGAGCTCCGGGAGCGGCCTGGCCCACGGCATCGACCTGGCCCTGGCCGAGCTCACCGCCGGGCTGGCCGCATGAGCACCCCCATGAGCACGGACCACGTCGAGGTCCGTGCCGGCGCCTACGCCGACTCGGTGACGCTGCTCCAGGTCAGCCGGCAGGTCCAGCAGCTGCCCGGCGTGGTGACGGCGCAGGTGGCGATGGCGACGCCGCTGAACGTCGAGGTGCTGGAGCGGATGCGCTTCGACGTCCCGTCCGACGCGACGGTCGACCACCTGGTCGTCGCGGTCCGGCTGGAGGACGCGGAGGCGCTCGACGACGTGCGGGCCGAGGTCGACCGCGCCCTCACCGCCACCCGCCGGACGACCACCGGCCCTTCCGCGGAGGCTCCGCCCCGCACCACCGGCTCGGCGCTGCTGCGCTCGCCGGGGGCGATCGCCCTCGTGTCGGTCCCCGGTCCCAGCGCCGCCGTCGAGGCCATGGACGCCCTCGAGGCCGGCAGCGACGTGATGGTCTTCAGCGACAACGTCCCGGTCGCCCAGGAGCGCGCCCTCAAGGAGTACGCCGCCGCCCACGACCTGCTGGTGATGGGGCCCGACTGCGGCACCGCGATCGTCGACGGCCTCGGGCTCGGCTTCGCCGACGTCGTGGCCCCCGGCCCGGTCGGGATCGTCGCTGCCTCCGGCACCGGCTGCCAGCAGGTGCTCGCGCTCCTCGACCACGCCGGCGTCGGGGTCGGCACGGCGTACGGCGTGGGCGGTCGCGACCTGTCGGCGGAGATCGGCGGGATCTCGACCCGGACCGCGTTGGGCCGGCTCGACGCCGACCCCGGTGTCGAGCTGGTCCTGCTGGTCTCCAAGCCTCCCGACGCCGAGGTCGCCGACGCCCTGACGGCGTACGCCGACGGCCTCGGCACGCCGGTGGTCTCCGCCCTGCTCGGTCCCGGCCGCCCCGACCTGACGGCGGTCACCGAGGAGGTCCTGCGCCGGCTCGGCCGGGAGGTGCCGGCCTGGCCCGTCGCGGGGCGTGCCGCGCCGGCGACCGGCGGCCAGCGTCTGCACGGCCTCTTCGTGGGCGGCACCCTCGCCGAGGAGGCCGCCCTGCTGTGCGCCGAGGCCGGCGCCGACGCGGACCTCGTCGACTTCGGCGACGACGCCTTCACCGCCGGCCGTGCCCACCCGATGATCGACCCCGGGCTGCGGCTGGAACGGCTGGCCGAGGTCGCGGCCGATCCGGCGACGGCCGTGATCCTGCTCGACGTCGTGCTCGGCCACGGGGCGGAGGACGACCCCGCGGCATCGTTGGCGCCGGCGCTGGAGTCCGTCGACCGCCCGGTCGTCGTCACGGTCGTCGGCACCGCGCACGATCCCCAGGGCCGCGACCGCCAGGTCGCCGCACTCGTGGCGGCGGGTGCCGAGGTCCACCTGTCCAACGCCGGCGCCACCCGGCGCGCCCTCGCCCTGCTCGGAGGGGCGTCGTGAGCCCGGTCAGCCCACGTCGTCGGCGCCGGGCTCGACCTGCTCGCCGAGGCCGTCGAGCAGCAGGCGGTCGACGTCACCCGCGTCGACTGGCGCCCTCCCCTCCCGGGCACCGAGGCCGATCTCGCCACCGTCGCGCTCGACCCGCTCCGCCCGGCCGCCAACGGCCGGGCGCTCGAGCGGATGCTGGCGGTCCGGGCGCGCCTCGTGGACGTCGTCCCGGCCCGCGAGGCGCTCGGCCTGGAGACCGGGCTGTTCCTCCACGCCGGACCTCCGATCACCTGGGACCGCGCCTCCGGGCCGCTCCGCGGTGCGCTGATGGGCGCCGCCGTCCTCGAGGGCCTGGTCGACGACCCCGAGGACGCCCCCGCGCTCTTCTCGAGCGGCGCGAGCGTCGGCCTCGAGCCGTGTCACCACCGCGGCGCGGTCGGACCGATGGCGGGCGTGGTGAGTCCGAGCATGTGGATGTTCGTGCTCGAGGACCCCGAGACCGGTGCCCGGACCCACTGCACGCTCAACGAGGGGCTGGGCGCGGTGCTGCGCTACGGCGCCTACGCCCCCGAGGTCCTGACCCGCCTGCGCTGGATGGGCGACGTGCTCGGGCCGCTGCTGCAGGGGGCGGTCCGCGCGAGCGGTGCCGTGGACGTCACCGCGATCCTCGGCCAGATGCTCCAGATGGGCGACGAGGCCCACAACCGCAACCGGGCGGGCACCTTGATGCTGCTCCGCGACCTCGGCCCGGCCCTGGTCACCAGCGGCGCGGACGCCGCCGACGTGGCCGAGGTGCTCCGCTTCGTGGGCGGCAACGACCACTTCTTCCTCAACCTCGCGATGCCCGCCTGCAAGCTGGCCCTCGACGCCGCACGGGACGAACCCGGCTCGACGATGGTCGTGGCGATGTCGCGCAACGGCACCGACTTCGGGATCCAGGTCTCGGGCACGGGCGACGCGTGGTTCACCGGCCCCGCCCAGGTCGCGGACGGCCTCTACCTCGGCGACTACGGACCGGACGACGCCAACCCCGACATCGGCGACTCCGCGATCACCGAGACGGCGGGTCTCGGTGGGTTCGCGATGGCCACGGCACCGGCCATCGTGCGCTTCGTCGGCGGCTCGGTGCCCGACGCGCTGGCCACGACCCGCCGGATGCGCGAGATCACGCTCGGCGAGAACCCGCGCTGGAGCATCCCGGTGCTGGAGTTCGCCGGCGTCCCGACCGGCATCGACGTCTCGCCGGTGTGCCGTACCGGGATCCTGCCCCAGATCAACACCGGCATGGCCGGTCGCCGGGCCGGGGTCGGTCAGGTCGGCGCGGGACTGGTGACGCCCCCGGGGAGCATCTTCCCGGCCGCGCTGAGCCGGCTCGCCGAGCTCACCCGGGAGCGGGCGGCCGCCAGAAGGCCTGCCTGAGGTCGACGTTCCCCGAGGGCCGCAGCGGCGTGCCCTCCTCGAGGTACGTCTGGCGCGCCTCGTCCTGGTGGCTCGGAGGCAACGACCCGTCGGACCGTACGACGCGCCACCAGGGCACCGGGCCGCCGTGCGCCGCCATCACCGAGCCGACCAGCCGGGGGCCGCCGCCACCGACCAGGGGCCCCACGACCTCGGCGATCGCGCCGTACGTCGTGACCCGTCCGCGGGGCACCTGCTCGACGCAGCGCAGCACCAGCTCGACGTAGGCCTCGTGGTCGAGCGACCCGCTCACGACGCGTGGCCTCAGGTTGCGCGTCGGCACCCGCACGGCGCCGACCACCGCGCCCACCAGGGCCACCGCCAGGCCCCCGAGCCAGTACGACGTGGGGCTCGCCTCGCCGCTGTAGGCGCGCGCCGCGACCCACACCACCGGGGCGGCGAGCCAGACCAGGGCCCCCCGGACCACCCAGGGCAGCACCAGGTCCGCCCCCACCGCCATCCGCGGCGGCCCGTAGCCGAGCAGGACGCCGGCCACGTGGGCTGCGACGAGGGCGGCGGCCGCGACCAGGGCTCCTCCGGGCATCGAGGACCCGACATGGAGCGACCACCAGAGCAGGACCACGACCAGCACGATCGACCCGATGAAGTGCTCGGGCAGGAACGGCGTAGGCGAGGCCGAGCGCGGCGGTGACCACGACGACGAACAGCGACGGGACGAAGCCCTCGGGCGCGCCCGCCGTCACGGCGAGCAGCGGCCCCAGCGCCGCGACCGCGCGCAGGCACCACACGCTCCAGGGGACCCGGCGCACCATTCAGCCACCGACTCTCGGGAGCTGCGCCCGGCGGGCCAGCCGGCGCAGCACCTCCTCGAGGGTCCGAGGGCCCAGCCAGGGCACCACCGGGCACCCGACGGAGGCGAGGCCGGCCAGCAGGTGCTCGCGGTCGAGCAGCCGCATCCGCCAGGCCAGCGCGCTGATGCCCTCGTCGCCGTCGGGCCACACCATGGGGGTGACCCCCGTGGCGAGCGGGTCGACCACGATCACCGAGAGGCCGCTACGGACCAGCCGGACGGTCGCGCTCGCCAGGGCCTCCGACAGCATCGGGCTGAGGACGACCACGACCGTGCCGGCGTTCGCACGGAAGTCGATCCGCTCGATCTCGACGTCGCGTGGGTGGCCCGGCTGGATCCGGGACAGCAGGGAGAGGATGCGACGCAGGTGGCTGGTGCCGGTGCCGTACCCGGCGTACTCGCCGGCCGGGCTGAGCACCCGGAGCGAGACCCGGTCACCACCGCGCAGGTACTGCTCGGCGAGGGCCGCCGCCGCGCGGACGGTGACGTCGAGGCTGCTCTCGGCCGCGCCCACCCCTCCCGAAGCGCCGAAGTCGGCCAGGGCGTCGACGATCAGGAGGATCGCGGTGTCCTCCTCGGCGCGGGTCGACTCCACGTGCAGGGTGCCCTGCCGCAGCGACACCCGCCAGTTGATCCGGCGCAGGCGGTCACCGGAGTGGAACGCGCGGATGGAGGAGAACTCCGAGCCCTCCCCGTCACGCCGCGAGCGGTGTGCGCCGATCAGCCCGAGCGGCTGGGGTGCCTCCCCCACCGAGCGGGCATGGACCAGCGTCGGCAGGACGTACATCTCACGGCCGGGCAGCAGCACCGGGCCCCACCGGTACCCCGCCCAGGGAGTCGTCAGCGCAGCCTTCTCGGCCCCGATCATGCGGCTGCCCCAGCGCCGCGGCGACACCTCGATCCCGCGGTCGGCGCCGGACCGGTAGGCCAGCGCCCCGTCCGGCGGATGGAGCGCGACGAACGACGCCTCCCCCATCACCCGCGAGACGACCTCCGCGTCGTCGTCGCCGGTGACCTCCAGACGCGACCGCGTGCCCTGCCCCTCGTGGAGGAGGACGTGGGACAAGGCGGCGTGCACCCGCGGTTCGCGGGTCGGCTTGTGCAGCAGCCCCATCGCCGCGGCGACGAGCAGCGGCGCGACCAGGACGACGACCGCCGGACGACCCAGCGTCAGCGCCAGCGCGACGCCGATGCCGCCCGCGGTCAGGCCCCGGGCGAGGGCCGAGGTGGGGCGCCAGCGCGACGCGACGTCGGTCACCGGTGCTCGAGCGCCCGAGGGGTGGCGACCTGGGCGAGGACGGCGTCGACCACCCGCGGCCCGCTGGCCTGGGTCATCCACAGCTCGGGCTTCACCGTGACCCGGTGTGACAGCACCGCTCTCGACACGGCCTTCACGTCCTCGGGGATGACGTAGTCGCGGCCACGGATCACCGCGAAGCCGCGGGCGGCCAGGGCCAGGCCGAGCGAGCCTCTCGGCGAGGACCCGGTCAGCACGTCCTGGTGCTCCCGGGTCGCGGTCGCGAGCTCCACGCAGTAGCGGGCCACCGACTCGTCCACGGTGACGGTCTCCACCGCCGCCTGCACCGCCCGGAGCCCCGAGGCGTCGGTGACCTGGGCCAGCTCGACCTCCTCGCGCTGCCGCTCCAGACGGCGCTGCACCACGTCGTACTCCTCGTCCGCGGTGGGGTAGCCGAAGCTGACCCGCATCAGGAACCGGTCCAGCTGGGCCTCGGGCAGCGGGTAGGTGCCCTCGTACTCGATCGGGTTCGCCGTCGCGAGCACGTGGAAGGGGTCGGGCGAGGAGGAAGGTCTCGCCCTCCACCGTCGCCTGCCGCTCCTGCATCGCCTCCAGCAGCGCCGACTGGGTCTTGGGCGGTGTCCGGTTGATCTCGTCGGCGAGCACCAGGCCCGCGAACAGCGGACCGCGTCGGAACTCGAAGCTGCCCTCCTTCTGGTTGTAGAGGAAGGAGCCGGTGATGTCGGCCGGCAGCAGGTCGGGGGTGAACTGCACCCGCGCGAAGTCCAGCCCGAGCACCCGCGCCAGGCTCCGGGCCGCCAGCGTCTTGCCGAGCCCCGGGAAGTCCTCGAGCAGGACGTGTCCCTTGGCCAGCACGGCCGAGAGCACCAGGGTGAGCGGCAGCCGCTTGCCCACGACCGCCTTCTCGACCTCGTCGAGCACGAGACGTGCCAGCTCCGACGCGTCGGGGACCGACATCGGCGGCTGCGGGGGTCTGCGGTCATGGGGACAGCTCCTCGATCCGGCGTAGGCACTCGTCGATCTCGGTCGGGTGCAGGATCCGCGCCGGGCCGTCGAGGACACCGATCAGGGTCGGTCCCAGCCGTCCGGCCACCTCGGGATCGCCCGGCTGAGGCCCTGCCGTCCCAGCCGCTCGTCGGTGAGCCGGGCGAGCTTGTTCTGCAGGGCACGCGTCGGCCTGGCGTGAGCGTCAGATGGTTCTCGAGCAGGCGCATGGTGGCGGCCAGGGCGGCGTCCTGGCCGGCCGAGGTGCGCGTGACGTGCGCGGAGACGTCCCAGTCCGGCGGGTCCGCGCCGCCGCTGTCGTTGACCAGGCCGGCGATGGCCACGACCGCGCCGACCAGCAGCACCATCGGCAGCAGCAGCGGGGTCGTGTGCTCCACCCGGGCGAAGACCACGCAGCCCCGCCACCGCAGGCGCGGCCACCAGGACCCGGGTGGTCCACCGGCGGCGCGCGTTCATCGCCGCACCGCGCGGGCGCCGAGCGAGCCGTGGATCGCCTCGAGCGCCTCGACGGCGGCCTCCCGGCGCACCTCGTCGATCTCGTGCGCCGAGAAGCGCGCCTCGCGGTACAGCAGCTCGAGCCGGGTGACGGCCGCCTCGTCCGCCGCGACGGCGTCCAGCAGCCGGATGATGAACTCCGAGGAGGTCTCCCACGGCTTCCGGGCGGCGCGCACCCGCTCGGCCTGTTCCTCGAACCGGTCCCAGCACGCGACGATCGCGTTGCGCGGCGACCCGTCGAGGAGCAGGGCGAGCTGGTCGGCGGAGTCCCGGAGGATCTCGTCGGCCAGCGGCGCGGGGTCGTCGAGCACGTCGAACGCGACGTCGGCGGGCAGCGGGGGCGGGCGTCGGCGGTGCACGAAGGCGGTGAGCAGGCGCCGGGCCAGGCGGTAGACCAGCCACAGGAAGCAGGCCACCAGCGCCACCCGGATCCCGAACCCGATCGCGTGCAGGACGCTGTTGCCGTGGATCAGCCCCGCGCCGTTGCCCGCGGCGCGGACCCGCGGGGCCCAGGCGTCGGGGGCGTGTACGACGGGTCCACCGCCCGGAAGCTGCGGGTCGCGGAGGGTGCCGTGGACGATCCGCTGCGGGCCGGTGCGGGCGGCGAACATGATCAGCAGCAGCATCAGGCCGACGGCGAGCACCGTGAGCGCGACCGCGCTCGCGCCCGCCCGTCTGGCCGTCATGGATGCACGGTAACCGTCCGCTCGCTCACGGTTCCACGACGCGGAGGTCACGGTTGCGGCACGCTGCCCCCGCTGACCGGTCAGTACGCGGCTGGCTGGGGTCGATCTGGTTCACCCAGGCGACCACGCCGCCACCGACGTGCACGGCGTCGGCGTAGCCCGCGCCCTTGACGATGGCCAGCGCCTCGGCCGACCGCACCCCGGTCTTGCAGTACAGCACCACCTGCCGGTCGGCCGGGAGCTGCGAGAGCGCGTTGCCGTTGAGGAACTCGCCCTTGGGGATCAGGGTCGCGCCCGGGATCTGGTTGATCTCGAACTCGTTGGGCTCCCGCACGTCGACCAGCACGAAGTCGCGGTCGCCGTTCTCCCGCTCCTTGAGCAGGTGCTCGAGCTGGGTCACCGAGATCGTCGACCCCGCCGCCGCCTCGGAGGCCTCCTCGGAGACGGCACCGCAGAACGTGTCGTAGTCGATCAGCCCGGTGACCGTCGGGTGCTCCCCGCACAGCGCGCAGTTCGGGTCCTTGCGCACCTTGAGCTTGCGGTACTCCATCTCCAGGGCGTCGTAGATCATCAGCCGGCCGACCAGCGGGTCGCCGATGCCGGTGAGGAGCTTGATCGCCTCGGTGACCTGGATGGCGCCGACGCTGGCGCAGAGCACGCCGAGCACGCCGCCCTCGGCGCAGCTGGGCACCATGCCCGGCGGCGGCGGCTCCGGGTAGAGGCAGCGGTAGCAGGGCGCGTCGGGCGCGAGGGTCGGGGCGAACACGCTGGCCTGCCCGTCGAAGCGGTAGATCGAGCCCCAGACGTAGGGGATCCCCAGGAAGTACGCCGCGTCGTTGACCATGTAACGGGTCGCGAAGTTGTCGGTGCCGTCGACGATCAGGTCGTAGCCCTCGAAGACGTCCATGACGTTGTCGTTGTCGAGACGCTCGTCGTGCACGACGACCTCGACCAGGGGGTTGGTCTCGGCGATCGACTCCCGGGCCGAGATCGCCTTGGGCTTCCCGATGTCGGACTGCCCGTGGATGATCTGGCGCTGCAGGTTGGACTCGTCCACCTCGTCGAACTCCGCGATCCCGATCGTGCCGACCCCGGCCGCGGCCAGGTAGAGCAGGGCGGGGCTGCCGAGCCCGCCGGCGCCGATGACCAGCACCTTGGCGTTCTTCAGTCGCTTCTGCCCGCTCATCCCGACGTCGGGGATGATCAGGTGCCGGCTGTAGCGGCGGACCTCGTCCAGGGTCAGCTCGGTGGCCGGCTCGACCAGCGGCGGGTAGGACACGTCGTACTCCTGTGCGTCTGAGGGAAACCGGTGCACCGTGGCAACAGGCGGCGCACCCGTCATGTTCCCTCCATGGTCCCGAGCGGGCGGGTCCGCCCCGTGCGCGTCCGTCATCCGGACGTGCCCGAGGGGCCAGTAGGGTGCCCACGTGGGGACCACGGAGCAGAAGCCTCGGGGCGGCAGGCTGCCGCGCCGGGAGCGGCGCGCCCAGCTGCTGGACTCCGCGCTGGAGGTGTTCGTCGCCCAGGGCTACCACGCTGCCGCGATGGACGACATCGCCGAGCGCGCCGGCGTGTCCAAGCCGGTCCTCTACCAGCACTTCCCGGGCAAGCTCGACCTCTACCTCGCGCTGCTCGACGCAGCCTGCGACGACGTCATCGACAACTGCCGGCAGGCGCTGGCCGCGACCCACGACAACAAGACGCGGGTGGCGGCCGCGATGGCGGCGTTCTACGCCTACGTCGCGGCCGACGGCGGCGCGTTCCGTCTGGTCTTCGAGTCCGACCTGACCAGCGAGCCGGCCGTGCGCGAGCACGTCGACCGGGTCACCAGCGAGTGCGCGGCGATGATCGCCGACGTCATCCACGACGACACCGGCCTGCCCGGCGAGGCGTCGCGGCTGCTGGCGGTGTCCCTGGTGGGAATGGCCCAGGTCAGCGCGCGGTTCTGGATCTCCGAGGCGGCCGGCATCAACCAGGCCCAGGCGGTGGAGCTGGTCAGCGGTCTGGCCTGGCGCGGGATCCGCGGTTACCCGCTGACCGACGAGCACTGACCACCGACGAAGGAGAGCAATGGAAGTCAAGATCGGAGTGCGACACGCACCCCGCGAGCTGGTCGTGGACGTCACGAGCACCGCCGAAGAGGTCGAGACGGCCCTGGCCGACGCGCTGAGCGGTGACCACGCCACCCTCACGCTCACCGACACGCGCGGACGCCGGGTGATCGTCCCCGGCCACGCCATCGCCTACCTCGAGATCGGCACCGGGACGACGGGGACCGTCGGCTTCCGCGGCTGAGCGGCTCGCCCGGAGGCCCGCTTCTCGCGCCGGATCCCGGCGAACCGGCAGAATCGGACCAGTCCGGGGTCCCGACGTGGGAGCCCGGTCTCACACAGGAGGCTCACATGGGTTGGTTCTTCGTCATCGTGATGGGGATCATCATCGGGTTGCTGGGCAAGTTCGTCGCCCCCGGCAACCGCGACAACATCCCGCTCTGGCTCACCGTGATCTGCGGCATCGTCGGCGTGCTGATCGGCTACGGCTGGCTCGGCGACACCAAGGGCATCGACTGGACGGCGTTCTTCGTCTCCATCATCATCGCCGCGGTCCTCGTCGTGATCGCTGCCGGAGTCACCGGACGCACCAAGAAGGTCTGACCGACACCTCGTCCCGACCCCGCCCCGGCACCGCCGGAGCGGGGTCGTGCCGTCCGTGCCGCGTTTGGCCGGCCGTCGAGGGGGAACGGTGGGTTCGCATGCCGGTCCCCGAGGGCCGGCTGTGAATGCTGTCAACCTGGAGGGACACCCGTGACACTGACCACCTCGACCATCTCCCCGATGGCCATGACCTCGAGCGCGTGCGACAACCACGCCTGGAGCATCGGCTCCCTGATCATCCTGCTCATCGGTGGTGTCATCATCGGGCTCCTGGGCAAGTTCCTCGCCCCGGGCTCGCGCGACAACATCCCGCTGTGGCTGACCGTCGTGTGCGGCATCGTCGGCATCCTGCTGGGCAACTGGCTCTACGTCGACGTCTTCGGCGGCAAGTGCGCCACCAGCGGCGTCGACTGGCTGCGCCACATCGTGCAGATCATCACCGCGGCCGTCCTGGTCGTGATCGCGGCCATGGCCACCGGCCGCAGCCGCCGCATCTGACTCACCCCGCGCAGGGCCCGACCCGGCGCGCACCGAGCACGATCAGCGACCCCGTCCCGGCACCGCCGGGGCGGGGTCCTGCCTTGTCATCGAACGAGCGTCGGCCGAGCGGGTCGAGACTCAGGCCGACAGGCCGATCTCGGCCATCCGCTCGTTGTGGCGCTCGGTGATCCGGGTGAACATCCGGCCGATCGCGGCCAGGTCGAGCCCCGGCCGGTCGATCCCGCCGGCCAGCAGCGCGCTCAGGGCGTCGCGCTCGGCCGCCACCCGCTGGGCCTGGGTCAGCGCCTCCCCCATCAGCCGCCGGGCCCACAGGGCCAGCCGGCCGCCGAGCTTCGGGTCGTCCGCGATGGCCTGGCGGATCCGGCGTACGGCGAAGTCCGCCTGGCCGGAGTCCTCGAGCGAGGCGATGATCAGGTCGCGCGTCCCCGCGTCGAGGTACGCCGCGATCTCGCGGTAGAAGTCCGCGGCCAGGCCGTCGCCGACGTAGGCCTTGATCAGTCCCTCGTACCAGTCGGCCGGAGCGGTGTGGACGTGGAAGAGGTCGATCGGCGCCTCGAAGGGCTCCATCGCCTCGAACGGGTCGCCCCCGAGCTCGCGGATCCGGTCGTGCAGGCGGGCGACGTGGCCGAACTCCAGGCTCGCCATCCCGCTCATCTCGACCTTGTCGCGGATCGTGGGCGCGAGCTTCGCGTCGTCGACGAGCCGCTCGAACGCCGACAGCTCGCCGTAGGCGACCGCACCGAGGAGGTCGATCACGGCCAGGCGGTACTCGGTGTCCTCGAAGACGACCTGGGCGGCGTGTCCCGCGGGTTGCTCGGGCCGGGATTCCGTCATGGGCACACGCTACCGATAGACTGGGCCCGTCCCCGCGTGAGCGGTGAGGGCGCGCGCTCCCTCGAACGAGTCAGGGAGCGCCGTGTGCATGTGCGCGGCAGACGCAACGGTACGAGCCTGGGTCAGCCGCACGACCAGCTGACTTAGCACTGACTCAGACCGGAAAGCGAACTCCACACCGTGACCACCTTCCGAGAGCTCGGGGTGCTCCCCGAGATCTGCGACGCGCTCGAGCGTGGCGGCATCACCACCCCCTTCGCCATCCAGGAGATGACCCTGTCGGTCGCCCTGCTCGGCACCGACCTGATCGGCCAGGCCCGCACGGGCACCGGCAAGACGCTCGCCTTCGGCATCCCGGTGATGCAGCGCAGCGTCGTCTCCACCGACCCGGCGTACGCCGACCTGCCGCAGGGCAAGCCGCAGGCGCTGATCGTCGCCCCGACCCGCGAGCTCGCGCTCCAGGTCAGCGGCGACCTCGCCCTGGCGAGCAAGGACCTCGGCCTCCGCGTCCTCACCGTCTACGGCGGTGTGCCCTACGAGCCCCAGCTCGACGCCCTCTCCAGCGGCGTCGACATCGTGGTCGGGACGCCCGGGCGCCTGATCGACCTGTGCAACCGCCGGTCGCTCGACATCTCCCACGTGCACGCGCTGGTCCTCGACGAGGCCGACGAGATGCTCGACCTCGGCTTCCTGCCCGACGTCGAGAAGCTGCTGAGCATGACCCCGGAGACCCGCCAGACGATGCTCTTCTCGGCCACCATGCCGGGCGCCATCGTCTCGCTGGCCCGCACCCACATGCGGCACCCGATGAACATCCGGGCCGAGTCGTCGTACGACACCCAGCTGGTGCCGGCGACCGCGCAGTTCATCTTCCAGGCCCACGACCTCGACAAGCCCGAGATCATCGGCCGCATCCTGCAGGCCGACGACGCCGAGAAGATCATCGTCTTCACCCGCACCAAGCGACAGGCGCAGCGGATCGCCGAGGACCTCGCCGAGCGCGGGTTCAAGGCCTCGCCGCTGCACGGCGACATGGCCCAGGTGGCGCGCGAGAAGGCGCTCACCCGGTTCCGCGAGGACAAGATCCGCGTCCTGGTCGCCACCGACGTCGCCGCGCGCGGCATCGACGTGCAGGGTGTCTCCCACGTCATCAACTACACCTGCCCCGAGGACGAGAAGACCTACATCCACCGGATCGGCCGCACCGGCCGCGCCGGCGCCACCGGCATCGCGGTGACCTTCGTCGACTGGGCCGACCTGCACCGCTGGAAGATGATCAACAAGGCTCTCGACCTGCCCTTCGACGAGCCGCAGGAGACCTACTCCACCTCCGAGCACCTGTTCCACGACCTCGGCATCCCGGCCGGCACCAAGGGCCGGATCGTCGACCCCGCCCCGGTGGAGCCCAAGCCGCGCAAGGACGACGGCGGCCGGCCCGCGCGTTCCGGCGACCGGCCGCCCGCTCCCGCTCGCGGTCCCGCACCCGTGGCGGCCAGCAGGTCGCCGGCGAGTGCCGCGCCGCCCGCCGCCTCGTCCGCAGCGACCGGGACCGACGGCTCCGAGCGTCCGGCCGGGCAGTCGCGCAACCGTCGCCGCCGACGCCGCAGCCCGGGCTCGTCCACGGCGTCCTGACCCGTCCCGGGTCGCCGCCTGACGCGCGTCAGGCGACGACGACGACCTTGGTCCCGACCGGCGCGTGGTTCCACAGCGCGATCGCGTCGGGCGTCCGTCTGCCGGATGCACCCGTGCGACTGCGGCGTGCCGAGCTGGGCCACGCTCTGCAGGGGTACGCCGTTGTGCGTGGGGATGGTGTGGAACCCGATCGCGGCACCCGTCGGCCCCTGGGTGAAGCGGACGAAGTACTGCATCACCCCCGAGTCGTCGACGCCCACCGCCCAGCGCGACCGCGAGTACACCTCGTAGGTGCCCGGTTGCAGGTTGTCGGTCGTGCTGCCGGAGACGAGGTAGGTGCGCTCCACGTCGTCGCTCGCGTCGACCAGCCACACGCGCTGCCGGCTCTGGCTGAAGACGATCCGCAGTCCCGTGCCGCTCGAGGCCGGGAGGGCCGTGTCGGCGGTGAGATCGGTCGAGGCACCCGCCGGGGCCGTCGAGGAGGACGACGTGGTGGTCTCGGGCGCGGTCACGCGAGTCCGACACCGGGTCGCTCGGATCGGGTGACGGCGTCGGTGCGCTGCTCGTGTACGCCGCGGGGTCGGCCTTCACCCCGGCGTTCGCCGTGCTCGACGCGAGGACGCCCAGGCCGCCCAGGGCGGCGACGATGGTGACGGTCAGCGCCGTCGAGAGGGCTGCGATCCGGCCGTACCGGGGCCGCACCTCCCGACGGTGGTTGCTCATCGGGCGGCCTTCGCCCCGCCGCGCGTGCTGCGCTCCATCAACGTCGCGGCGACGTCGCGGTAGGCGCGGGCGCCCTTGCTGCTGCGGCTGGTCGCCAGGATCGAGCGCCCGGCCGCGGGGGCCTCGGCGAACTTGATGGTCTTGGGGATCGGCGGCCCGATCACCTCGAGGTCGTAGGTCTCGGAGATGTTCTCCAGCACCGCGCGCGCGTGGTTGGTGCGTCCGTCGTACAGCGTCGGCAGCACGCCCCACACCTCGAGGTCGCGGTTGGTGAACCGGCGGACGTCGTGCACGGTGTCGAGCAGCTGCCCGACGCCGCGGTGCGACAGCGTCTCGCACTGGAGCGGGATCAGCACCCCGTCCGCCGCGGTCAGGGCCGCGACCGTGAGCACGCCGAGGGAGGGCGGGCAGTCGAGCAGCACCCAGTCGTACGCCGTCGCGGTCGGTGACGCCGCGAGGTCGTCGAGCGCGCCCCTGAGCACCTGCTCGCGCCCGGTCCGCGTGAGCAGGTCGGCCTCGGCCCGCGCGAGCTCGATGGTCGCCGGCAGCAGGTCGACGCCGTCGTCGGTCTCGATCACCACCTCGGCCGGGTCCAGGCCCTTGGTGAGGACGTGGTGCACCGAGAGCTCGAGGTCCTCGGGGTCGATCCCGAGCGAGAAGGTGAGACAGGCCTGCGGGTCGAGGTCGACGAGCAGGACCCGCTGTCCGAGCTCGGCGAGCGCGGCGCCGATCGAGGCGACCGAGGTCGTCTTGGCCACGCCGCCCTTCTGGTTGGCGACCGCGAGTGTGGTGGTCATCGGCACCATCATGCCGGACCGACTTGCCGGGAGTGCGCACCGGCGGGTTGGGTGGCTGCATGTCTCCGGCCAACGCCCGTCCTGTCGCACTCGTCACCGGTCCCACCGCCGGGATCGGCCGGGCGCTCGCGCTCCGTCTGGCGGAGCGCGGCCACGACCTCGTCCTGGTCGCCCGCGACCAGGACCGGCTGCAGGCGCTGGCCGACGAGCTGTCGCGGACCTTCGACGTCCGGAGCGAGGTGCTGGTGGCGGACCTGTCCGAGCGTGCCGGGATGGCGCTGGTCGAGGATCGCCTCACCGACGAGTCCCGTCCGGTGGACCTGCTGGTCAACAACGCCGGGTTCGGGCTCAAGCGCCGCTTCACCAGCAACTCCGTCGATCAGGAGCAGGCCTCCCTCGACGTCCTGGTCACGGCGGTGATGCGGCTGACGCACGCCGCCCTCGGCCCGATGACGGCCCGCGGGTCCGGCGGCATCATCAACGTCGCGAGCGTGGCGGCCTTCCAGCCGCGAGGGAGCTACAGCGCCGCGAAGGCGTGGGTCACCACCTTCGGCGCCTGGGCCTCGCGGGAGTACGCCCCGCAGGGCGTGCACATCATGACCCTGTGCCCCGGCTTCACCCGGACCGAGTTCCACGAGCGCATGGACGTCCGTCGCGAGTCCGTGCCGCGGGTGCTCTGGCTGGACGTCGACCGGGTCGTCGACGAGGCGCTCGCCGACTGGGACGCCGGCAGGCACCTGTCGGTCCCCAGCCGCCGGTACAAGCTGATCGTGTCGGTCAGCAGGCACGTGCCGACCGCGGTTCTCCAGCGCTTCCAGGGGCTGGGTCGCCGCTGACCCGGGTGCCCTGCGTGCCCTACGCCAGGCTCGGCGATGTCGGAGAAGGCCGGTCGACCGCCGTGTCACCAGGTCGGCTGAGGTCCTCCGAACGCCATCTCCACCAGCGTCGGCCCGACGTCCGAGACGTCGCGCAGGATCCACTCGTCGCGGAGAAGCAGCATCGCCGAGGCCGGGTGCAGGATCACCCACAGCCACCGCCCTCCGGCCTCGCCCGCGAACACGGCGCGGTCGAGCTCGACGTCCGCGGCCGCGGTCGAGACCTGCCACAGCGGCACCGACTGGCTGCTGATCCGGATCCGGACGTCGGGCCGACCGACGCCGAGGTCGGGACCGGGGTCGACCTGGGACACGCCGGCGCACCGGGCCCCGAGCCCGATCCCGGACTCCTCGCTGATGCAGAACACGTCCACGGGACCGTCGAGGGCGCTGGTCCCCGAGCTGCAGGTCAGCGTGGCACGCCCACGACCGTGCTCGGCCACCACGGCGAAGTCGCTGACCGTCCAGCCGGGGCTCCTCGGCCAGGGCAGGTACGTCGGGAAGTCGCCGGCGACGGCCAGCGCCTGCGACGAACCCGTCGTACGTCGAGGCGGAGGGGCGCAGCAGCGGTGCCGTCGGCCCGTGGTCGGGGCACGCCCAGCCGCCGGCGGTGTGGTGCGGGATGGGTGTGGGGCAGCGCGGGCACTCCGCCCGGAGCCCGCTGCCACCGCCGCCGGGGCCGGGACCTCGCCGGTCACGAGTTCCACCGCAGCACGACCGGCGCCTCGCGCTCGTAGCCGAGGACCGAGACGGTGGCGGTGTCGAGGCGCAGGTGTCGCCCGTCGGCGACCGGCAGCTCCAGCCAGCGGGCGGCCAGTGCGCGCAGGGCGTGACCGTGGCCGAACACCAGCACCCGGCCTGTCGACGGCGCGACACCGGGCGACCACCCGGTCCAGCCGGGACGACACCTGCTGCCCGGTCTCGCCGCCCGGGACGGGCCCGGTCCAGATGGTCCAGCCGGGGAAGGATGCGCGGATCTCCGGCGTGGTCAGGCCTTCGAGGTCGCCGTAGTCCCACTCGGCGAGGTCACCGTCCACCTCGGCCTCGGGGTGTCCGGCCAACCTCGCTGTCTCGCTCGCCCGCCGCCGCGGGGAGGTGAGGACCAGGGAGAAGTCGTCGTCGTCGAGCCGGTCCCGGATGCCGGCCGCCACGCGTTCGCCGTCGGGGGTCAGCGGCAGGTCGGTGGTCGACGTGTGCCGGCCGTCGCGGCTCCACTCCGTCTCGCCGTGCCGGACCAGCCAGACCTCGTCGCTCGCCATGGCCCCATTCTGGCCCCGTTCATGACGCGGCGCCCGCACGCGTGCCACGATGCGCCCCATGGCCACGACCCCGGCGCTCGCCGTGCCGCTGCTCGCGCGCCAGCGGCGAGCGGCCGCGGGTGCGTTCTTCACCCAGGGCTTCGTGTTCATCAGCCTCACCACCAAGCTCCCCAGGGTGCAGGACCAGTGGGGCTACAGCGACACCACGCTCTCCCTCCTCCTGCTGATGATGGTCCTGCTCGCCGGGCTCGGCTCGGTGGTCGCGGAGACGGCCAGCACCCGGGTCGACAGCGCCGCGATCCTCCGGGTCGGGCTGCTCGGCATCGCGCTGGCCGTCCCGGTGTTCGCGCTCGCGCCCGACCAGGAGGTCTTCATCGCGTCGATGGCGCTGTACGGCGTCGCGCTCGGCGCCGTGGACGCCACCACGAACATGCAGGCCGTGGCCCTGGAGCACCTCTACGACCGGCCGATCCTGCCGTCGTTCCACGGGGCCTGGACCCTGGGCGGGCTGATCGGCTCCGGCCTGGCGCTCGCCATGGGGCATCTCCCCCTCTCCGCCACCGCGATCGTGGCCGTCGTGCCGCTGGCGATGGCGTTCGCGCCGTACCTGCGGCGGGCGGAGCAGGCAGTGCAGGGCGCGAGCCGGGTGCGCGTGCCGTGGCGGCCGATCATCATGGTCGGCCTGGCGATGGTGCTCTTCTACATGGTCGACACGGCCGCGTTCACCTGGGGTCCGCAGTATCTCGACCAGGTGTTCCACGCCCCGTCGAACCTGGTCGCGCTGGCGGTCTTCCCCTACCTGCTCGCCAGCGGCAGCGTCCGTCTCGCCGGCGACACCCTGGTGGCGAGGTACGGCGCCGTGCGGGTGCTGCGGGTCGGGACCGTCGTCGCCTTCGCTCGGGCTCGCGGTCACGGTGTTCGCGCCGGTGTGGCCGGTGGCGGTGCTCGGGTTCACGATCATGGGCGGCGGGGTCGCGGTGGTCGCCCCGCTGAGCTTCTCGGCCGCGGCCCGCATCGCGGGCTCCGACGAGCCCGACCCGGTGATCCGGCATGCGCGGGTCGACGCGGTGATCGGCCGCTTCAACCAGTTCAACTACGCCGGCTCCCTGCTGGGCGCGGTGATGATCGGCCTGGCCGGCGCCGGCAACCTGCGGATCGGCTTCGCGGTGCCGATGGTGCTGGTGCTCGGCATCCTGCCGCTGGCGCGGGCCTTCGCTCCGGTCAGCCGGTAGGTCCCGGCCAGTTCTTGTCCGGCTGCGGCACCGGGCGACCGGGCTGCTCGCCACCGCGGGCCTCGAGGTAGCTGTCCTTGGGCACCATCACCTTGCGACGGAAGACGCACACGACCTTGCCGTCCTGGTTGTAGCCGATGGTCTCGACGTGCACGACGCCGCGGTCGTCCTTCGAGGTCGACTCCCACTTGTCGAGGACCGTGGTCTGGCCGTACAGCGTGTCGCCGTGGAACGTCGGCGCCACGTGCCGCAACGACTCGATCTCGAGGTTCGCGATCGCCTTCCCGGACACGTCCGGGACGCTCATCCCGAGCAGGATCGAGTAGACGTAGTTGCCGACCACGACGTTGCGGCCGAACTGCGTGGTCTCCTCGGCGTAGTGGCTGTCGAGGTGCAACGGGTGGTGGTTCATGGTGAGCAGGCAGAACAGGTGGTCGTCGTACTCGGTCACCGTCTTGCCGGGCCAGTGGCGGTACGTCGCGCCGACCTCGAACTCCTCGTAGCTGCGTCCGAACTGCATGGCCGCCATCCTGCCGCAGGCACCACCACACCAGGACGCGGCAGGCCGTGGGATACCTCACCACCCACGAGAGTCGGGTACGTGGACGCGGTCGCTCAGGTCGCCGCAGCGTCCATCACACCCCGTCAGACTCCGCCGTCTCCAGGTCGATGAGCACGCCGGTCCAGCTCGTCTCCGTCGTCCCGACCGGGATCCCCCGCGCCGGGCCCGGGACCGCCAGCACGACCTCGAACGCCTCTCCGGGCTCGGTGGCCGGCGTGCCTCGTTCGGCAACCTCGAAGTCGAGCCAGCACCGAACCTGGTCACCGACGCTCAGGATCCGGCCGCTCGCCTCGAGCTCCCAGGCCGCGACCCGCACCGTCAGCAGCATGGCGCCATCCTGGCAGGCCGCACGGGTGGACATGGACTGGGTCACTCCGGACGACCCACCTGCTCCTCTGCCTCGCGGCGGCAGGTCATCCCAGTTTGGAGCCTTGCCTGCTCCGATCTCAGGCGCTCGCCACATGACTCTGACACCTCATGAAATTGACTCAGGACCCTGTGGACAAAGGGATCTGAGCGATCTCGAGTGTCGGTGGTCGGTGCTTGAATCGACGCATGACGGTGATCGCGACGGCAACGGCGGCCGGGGTGGAGGACCTCGGGCCGGCGGAGCTGCTCGCGCGCGTGACCGGTGCCGAACGAGCCGAGCGGACGGCCGCGCTCGACAAGCTCGAGCTCGCGCTGCAGTGGTGCGTGCTCCACCCGGCCACGTCCGAGACGGGCAGCGCGGTGTGGGGAGACGCAGGGCTGCCCGGGCTCTCCGACTGCGACGAGCGCCTCGGCGGCGACGGCTGCCCCGCGGTGGCGGCGTTCGCGCCGGAGCCCTTCGCAGCCGCCCTCGGCATCTCCACCGTGGCCGGGATGCAGCTCCTCGCCGACGTCCTCGACCTGGCCCATCGACTCCCGCGCGCGTGGGCCGCCGTGCGCGCCCTCGAGGTTCCCGCGTGGAAGGCGCGACGCCTCGCCCAGGCCACTCACCACCTGTCGCGCGAGGCGGCGGCCCACGTCGACCGGCGCCTCGAGGGCCGGGTCGGCACCGGTGGCGCACGGATGCTCGAGCAGGCCGTCGCCCAGGCTGCGGCGATGTACGACCCCGACGCCCAGGTCGACGCCGAGCGTCGCGGCCGCGACGGGTGGGACGTCACCCTCATCCACCCCACCGACGGCACCTGGGCCGGCACCAGCCATCTCGAGGCCACCGGAGACACCCTCGACCTCACGCGGTTCTACGACGTGGTCTGCGACCACGCCGCCCGCCTCGCCGCCCTCGGCGATCCTGACGACCTCGGTGCCCGCAAGGCCAAGGCGCTCGGCGTGATCGCGGACGCCCAGGGGTCCCTCGATCTCGGCCGCGCGACCGGGTCCGAGCCGGTGCGTCGGCCCAGCCTCGCGAAGACCCGCCTCTACCTCCACCTCACCGCGGCCGACCTGCTCGACGAGCCCGTCGGTACGACGGCGGTCGGCGAGGCGGAGCGGCTCGGCCCGGCGACGATCGCCCGGATCAAGGAGTGGCTCCGCAACTCACGAGCGACGATCGTCCCGGTGCTCGACCTCGAGCGCGAGGACGCCGTCGACGCAGCACGACCCGCCACCGTGGATGCGCGAGACGGTCATCCTCCGTGACCGGCACTGCGTCTTCCCCTGGTGTGCCCGGGGAGCCCGCGCCTGCGACCTCGACCACATCGAGCCCTACGTCCCGATGGACGAGGGAGGGCCACCTCGCCAGACCAACCCGCGCAACCTCGCTCCCCTCTGCCGTCGCCACCACCGCGCCAAGACTGCGGGCCGCTGGCGCTACCGTCGCGAGCGGGACGGCACCTACACCTGGCACGGCCCTCAGGGCCAGATCTTCACCGTGACCGCGCAGTCCACGCAGTCCACGCAGCTGCGCTGAGGCGCGCGCCTTCCTCCCGGTGGGAGCATGCCCCCATGGACGTCCTGTGCGCGGGCTTCGGGCTGGTCGAGTCGCCGCGCTGGCACGAGGGGCGGTTGTGGTTCAGCGACTGGACGGGCGGCCGGATCGTCGCGGTCGACGACGCCGGCGTGACCGAGGTCGTCGTGGAGCACCGGTCGCTGCCGATGTGCTTCGACTTCCTGCCCGACGGCCGGCTGGTGCTGGTCTCCAACCGGGAGAAGGCCCTGCTCACCCTCGACGCCGACGGGACGCTCGACGCCGTACGCCGACCTGTCGCCGCTCTCGACGCACGGCTGCAACGATCTCGTCGTCGACGGCCGCGGCAACGCCTACGTGAACAGCCCCGACTTCGACTTCGCCCATGGCCCGCCCGCCGGTGACGTGCAACCCGGGCTCGTCGGCCTGGTGACACCCGACGGCGAGACCCGGATCGTGGCAGAGGACCTCGCCTTCCCCAACGGGATGGCGGTCTCGGCCGACGGTCGCACGCTGGTGGTGGCCGACTCCTACCGCCACCACCTCGCGGGCTTCACCATCGGGCCGGACGGCTCGCTCTCCGACCGCCGCGTCTGGGCCGACCTCGGCGATCACAACCCGGACGGCATCTGCCTCGATGCCGACGGAGCCGCGTGGTACGCCGACGTTCCCCACCAGGTCTGCGTGCGCGTGGCCGAGGGTGGCGAGGTGCTCGACACCGTCGACCTCGACCGCGGTGGCTTCGCCGTGCATGCTCGGCGGTGACGCCTCCCCGGCGCTCTACGTCGTCGCGGCGGTCTGGCCCGGGCGCGGCGGCCTGATGACCCACACCGAGTGGGACGGGCAGGTGCTGCGGCGACGCGGTCGACGTCCCCGGCGCCGGCTGGCCGGCACGCTGAGCCGAGGGTCGCAGATCGAGGCGCGCGTACCGGCTGGGTGGAGAGCCGCCGACCAGTAGCGTGCGGTGACATGTCACGTCTGGTGCGGAGATGGGGCCCCCGCACCGTAGGCCTGGTGCTGACGGCGATCGGCCTCTACATCGTCGCGCCCGGCCTGTTCGCCCTGTTCGGCTCGTGGCCGCGGCTCCGTGACGTCGAGCCCTGGTGGTTCGTGGTGCTGATCGTCCTGGTGGGTCTGAGCATGGGCTCGATGTGGTGGCTGACCCGGCTCGCCCTGCGAGGTCCCCCCGGGCCCGACGGCACCCATCCGACGGTCTCCTGGAGCACGGCGGCCACCGCCCACCTGGCCGGGAACGCCGCCGGCAAGATCGTGCCCGGCGGCCCGGCCACGGCCGGCGTCGTCCAGGCCAAGGTGCTCATCGACGCGGGCGAGGCTCCCGGCGGCCGTGGCGTCCGCGATGACGGCGATGGGTCTGCTCACCACCGGCGTCCTGCTGCTGCTCCCGGTGCTGACCGTCCCGGCGCTCCTGATCGGCCCGCCGCTGGCCCGCCAGCTCGAGCTGCGGGCTCCTGGTCTCGCTCGTCGTCGGGATCGCGATCGTGGCGCTCGGGATCGCGATCCTGGTCTGGACGCCGTTCGTGCGCGTGGTCGGCCGGCTCGCGGGGCGGGCGATCCACCTGGTCCGCACGGAGGTCACCGCCGACTCGGCCTCGGTCGCCCTCATCACCGCTCGGGACCGGGTGGCGAGCGTCGTTCGAGGGTCGCCGGACCCGGGCGATGATCGCCGCGACCGGGAACCGGATGTTCGACTTCGCCGCCCTCGTCGCGGCCCTGACCGCGCTCGGTGCCCATGCCCGACCGTCCCAGGTGCTGATGGTGTACGCCGTCGCGCAGGCGCTGGCGCTGATCCCCCTGACGCCGGGTGGCCTCGGGTTCGTCGAGTCGGGCATGACGACCCTGCTCGTGCTGATCGGCGTGACCGCCGACCAAGCCGTGGTCGGGACCCTGCTCTACCGGCTGATCGCCTTCTGGCTACCGATCCCGCTGGGCGCCCTGCTGTGGGCCGGATGGCGCCTCAACCTGCACCTGTCCCGGCCCTCCTCGTGAGCGGCTGAGGCTCAGGAGCCCCCGCCGCCGGCCTTGCGGCGGTGCATCTTCGGGCCGGTGCCGCCCTGCACCTCTGAGCCGTGGGCCTTCTCCTTCAGCGGCGCGTCCTCCGAGACACCCTTGGCCTTGGCGTTCTTGCGGTCCAGGGCCTCGCGCATCTTGGCCTTGATGTCGGCGAGGTCGTCGGTCGGCGTGGTTGTCCGCAGTCATGCCTCCACCATGCCATCCGACCGGTCGCCGGTCGAGGCGGTTCACTGGCCGCTGCCGCCGCCGTCGGTCCGGTCGCGGCTGCTGCGGCTGGGGCGGCCTGGCCGTAGCCGAGCCGCTGGCGCCGTCTCGCGCGCCGCGTCGGTCACCGGGACGGCGATCACGGCGGTGCCGTAGGCGCAGATCTCGGTCCAGGTGTCACCCATCTCGGAGGTGTCGAAGCGCATCGCGACGACGGCGTTGGCGCCGCGGTTGCGGGCCTCGTCGATCATCCGGCCCATCACCTCGTTGCGGCTGGCGACCAGGTTGGTGGTCATGCCCTTGAGCTCGCCGCCCACCAGCGACTTGAAGCCGGCGCCCATCTGCGAGAACGCGTTGCGGGAGCGCACGGTCAGGCCGAACACCTCCCCGCAGACCTGCCGGATCTCCCAGCCGGGGATGTCGTTGCTGGTCACCACCAACATGGGGCCCTCCGTGTCTACGTCGTCCATGGCGCCCGCGGCGCGCGCAGCGCCAGCGTAGGCGTGCCGCGGTGGGGCGCGGGTCCGCGCGGACGCCGTGTCACTCCCACACGACCGGGAGCCCGTGCGGCTGCCATCCGGCCCAGGACCTCCGGCTCGCCCCCGCCCGGGCCAGGTCTCGGCCCAGACCCAGAACCGGTGCTCGTCGGCGTCGGCTACGCCGGGTGGGTTCGGCGTACAGGTGGACGAGCGGCGCGTCCTCGCTCGCCGACCGGCCGAGCTCCGCCGAGCCGGGCGGTCACCCGGGCCTGCTGCGGCGGCCGGGACGTACTGCCACATCACGCTGTGCCAGAGCACCGTCAGGTGCCCCGGCCGCAGGGCGAGCCCGTCGACGAAGTCCGCCGCGGACTGCCGGCGCTCGACGTACGGCGTCCTGCTCGGGCCAGGGCGAGAGCACCGGCCAGCCGCTCGAGCCGGGCCACCTGTCGGGCCAGACGTACGCCGTGAGCGTGAGCCGGCCCTCCGTGGTGCGTGACGTCGACCGGGCCGCAGGTCGCTGCCGCCACGCTCGACGACGGTCGGCAGCACCCGCGAGCGGCAGCGGCCGCCCCGTCCAGGCCGGGTCGAGCACCACCGGGCTGACCGGTCGCCCCACCGAGCCGTCGGCGCGTCGACGTAGCGGAACCGGTCGGCCTGCAGGTTGAGCCCGCCGGAGGAGCCGATCTCCGCAAGCCGCACCGGCAGGCGGCACCGGTCGGCCGAGCGGCAGCAGCCCGCCCACCAGCGCGGCCGCGCGACCGACCTCGTTGGTCTGCGGCGGCTGGTCGAGCCAGGCCCGCACCGCGTCCGGCTGGTCGGCGAGCAGCCGGCGGAACGCCGGCCAGCCGTCGCGGTCGCCAGGTGCCGCCGACGCTCGGGTAGAAGGTGGCCAGCTCGCGCGCGCGCTCCGCGCGAGGACGAGCCGGTGGACGCTGCCCACCAGGCGCAGGGCCAGCGCCGCACGGTCCGGGATCCTGCTCGTGGCCGCGGAGCACGGCCGCGGTCGGACCGCCGGCGTCCAGGTCGTCGGCGAGCCGCCCCAGCAGCTCGCCGTACATCGGCGAGCCGAGCCGGTCGCACGCCGGCGCCTGCTCGCGGACACGTGCCGGACTGCGGATGGGTCACGGTCGAGCCCGCGTCAGAGCCGGTAGTCCTCCAGCAGACGGCGACCGATGATCATCCGCTGGATGTCGGCGGTCCCCTCGCCGATGAGCAGCATCGGAGCCTCGCGGTAGAGACGCTCGATCTCGTACTCCTTGGAGAAGCCGTAGCCGCCGTGGATGCGGAAGGAGTCCTCCACGACCTGCGAGCAGTACTCGCTCGCGAGGTACTTCGCCATCCCGGCCTCGAGGTCGTTGCGCTCGCCCTTGTCCTTGGTCCGCGCGGCCTTGACCATCATCTGGTGGGCCGCCTCGATCTTGGTCGCCATCTCCGCGAGCCGGAACAGCACCGCCTGGTGCTCGGCGATCTTCTTGCCGAAGGTCTCGCGCTGCTGGGCGTACGCCACGCCGAGCTCGAAGGCGCGGTTGGCGACCCCGCAGCCGCGGGCGGCGACGTTGACGCGGCCGACCTCGACGCCGTCCATCATCTGGTAGAAGCCCTTGCCCGGCTCCCCGCCGAGGATCTGGTCGGCCGAGATCCGGTGGCCCTCGAGGATCATCTCGGTGGTGTCGACGCCCTTGTAGCCCATCTTCTCGATCTTGCCGGGGATGGTGACGCCCTGGGCCGTCTCGCCGAACCCCTCCTCCTTCTCCACCAGGAACGTCGTCATGTTCCGGTAGACGGAGTCGGCGCCCTCGTCGGTCTTGACCAGGACGGCGACCAGGTTGGCCGAGCCGCCGTTGGTCAGCCACATCTTCTGGCCGGTGATCTCGTAGTCCCCCGAGTCGCCGTCGGTCCTGGTGGCCTTGGTGGTGATCGCGCTGACGTCGGAGCCGCAGCCGGGCTCGCTCATCGAGAACGCGCCCCGCACCTCGCCGGTCGCCATCCGCGGGAGGTACTTCCGCTTCTGCTCCTCGGTGCCGTGCTGGAGCAGCATGTAGGCGACGATGAAGTGGGTGTTGATGATGCCGCTGACGCTCATCCAGCCGCGCGCGATCTCCTCGACCGCGAGCGCGTAGGTGAGGAGTGACTCGCCCAGCCCGTCGTACTCCTCGGGGATCATCAGGCCGAAGATGCCCAGCTCCTTGAGGCCCTCCACGATCTCGGTCGGGTACTCGTCGGCGTGCTCGAGCTCGGTGGCGACCGGCAGGATCTCGCGCTCGACGAAGCCGCGCACCGCCTTCAGGATCTCCGTCTGGTCGTCGGTGAGACCGTCGGTCTGGCAGAGGCGGCCCATGGCGAGGCGGGTCCTTCCGTCGGGGTCAGGGGATGCGCGCCAGTATGTCGGCGGGCGCTGCCACCGGGAACCGACTGTGACTTACTCGACCCGCCCTCGGGCCGCTCGGTCCCTCGCTATGATCGAGCCCTGCACCTGCGCCGCGTCGGCGGGCGCCAGCTCGGGTGACGTCTCCACGGACGCAGGAAAGGGTTGAGATGAGCCGCCGGTCCGTATCCGAGCCTCCCCGGCACTCGCTGCCGCGGGACGGTTCGGCGAACCGGAACCTCTCGCTGATGTCCCTGCTCCTGGCCCTGGTCCTGTTCGCCGTGGTCGGCATCGCCCTCAACCTCGCCTCCCCCGGGTCCCACAACGCGGCGGCCCGGGTCGACCCGCCCACCACCACGTCGTCCCCGGCGCCGACGTCCACCCCGACCACCGCCCAGGCCTCCCACCACCAGAAGCTGGCGAAGAAGCCGGTCCGCAAGCACCACCACCACAAGCCCGCGATCCCGCGGCGCTACGTGAAGGTCTCCAAGCGCCTGTCGCAGGAGACGACGTTCAACGTGGTCTCCTTCAACGCCCTCGGCTTCTCCCACACCGCCACGCGGCGGCGACCGCACGGGCTGGGCTCCGGGCACGACCCGGATGCGCTCGGTCGTCGGCATCCTGCGCGCGCAGGACGCCGAGCGTGATCGGCTTCCAGGAGCTCCAGGGCCCGCAGTACGCGACCTTCCACGCGATGGCGCCCGACTTCCAGACCTACCCCGGCTGGGCCCTCGGGCACCCAGGCCCTGCAGAACTCCATCGCCTGGCGCACCTCCGACTGGCGGCTGGTCCGATCGCAGACGACCGCCGTCCCCTACTTCTACAACCGGGTCGCCGATGCCTCAGGTGCTGCTGCGAGAACGTGCACACCGGGCGCGAGGTGTGGTTCGGCAACTTCCACAACCCGGCCGACAAGTTCCACCCGGCCCAGGGCGCCCGGATCGCCGCGACGGCGATCGAGGCCGCCGCCACCCGGGCCTTCGTCGACGACGGCTACCCGGTCGTCCTCACCGGTGACATGAACGAGCGGGAGAGCTTCTTCTGCCGGATCAGCACCCTGGCGCCCCTGCACGGGGCGGACGGCGCCTACCGCGACGCCGCCGGCTGCCACACCGTGTCCCCGACGCCGGTGGACTGGATCACCGGGACGACGTCGGTCCGGTTCAGCGGCTACCTCCGCGACACGTCGACCGAGTCGCGCCGGCTCAGCGACCACTACCTGATCAAGGCGACCGCCACGCTCCCGGCGCTGCGCATCGCTGACGCGCTGCCTCCCGGCCCCCCACGACCGGGGCGCGGTCTTCTGTCCCGCCTCGCTAGCGCACGGTCGAGGGAGCGTCGGAGGCGTCGACCAGGGGCTGGCCGGGCCTGCCGACCGGACGGATCCCGAACTTGTGGGTGCCGTGGTTCCACATGTAAGTCGAACCAGGCGGCGTACTTGCGGTAGTTGGGCGCGCTGTCGACCCGGAGGATGATCTCGTCGTTGCGGAACGACATCGGCGACCAGTTCTCCGAGCCGGTCCAGACGCTGTGCACGGGCTTGCCCGCCATGTTGCCGTTGACCGCGAGCACCTTGAGGTGGGAGTAGAAGTCGACCACCCACACCGGGTCCGTCTCCGTGCCGGTGTTGATGTACTTGTAGTCGGAGCTCTTCACCGGGATCTGCGCCCCGTGGAGGATCTTCACGATCCCGCCACCGGGCACGCCGAGGATCGCCCTGACGTCACAGCCGCGCCGCTTCAGGTCGGCGACCTGGTTGGCCAGCCACTTGCCGCGGCGTGCCGTTCCAGCCGTACATGGTGATCCGGATGACGGTGTGGCCGTTGATGCCGGCGCCCGGCGACCGCTGAGCAGCGGATCTTCTTCAGCCGCTGGAGCACGGGGTCGTCGCTGGGGCCGGGCAGCTTGGACGCGGTGAACGTCCGCGTGCTGACCGGCTGCCTGCCGTCGTCCGGGTGCCGTCGGCCGTCTTGTAGAACTGGCCGTCGATCGTGCCGTCGTGGAAGTACACCCACCGCGGCGACACCGCCCGGTCCCGCTTGAGCTGGTTGAACACCTGGACGAACGTGTCGTAGAGGACGCGCTCGTTGTTCATCGTGTAGAGGTCGTTCCACTGCAGCGACACGGCACGGTCGGTCATGTTGGCCGAGCCGGTGATCACGACGTTCCGGGCGGCGCCGCTCCGGCTGAAGGCGTAGACCTTCATGTGCAGGTTGCCCGGCCCCCCGCGACAGGACCCGTGGCAGATGACGACGAAGCTCTTGTGCTTGCGGTTGTGCCCGAGCACCCGGCGCAGGTGCAGGGTCTGGGGCGAGGTCCAGTTGTCGTTGAGGACGATCTTGATCCGGACGCCGCGCTGGTGGGCGCGCAGCAGCGCGTTCATCACGTCGGTGCGGTCGAAGGAGTACGCCGCGATCCGGATGGTCTCCCCGCCGAGCGTGTGGTCGATCGCCGCGATCACGCGCCGGACCAGCACCGTCCGCGTCCTCACCCCGCCCACGGGGTAGTTGAACGCCGCGCCGGCGGCCGGCTTCCAGGTCGTGTGGGGGCTGCTACCCGGCTGCGGGCCGTCGCCGCCCGGTCGTGGCCTGGGCGGTGCCCGGAACGCTGGCGCCGACGCAGAGCAGGAGCCCTACGACCGTGCACATCAGAAGCTTGCGGATCACAGGGCCCCCCGAGCCTTGTTGGACACGACTGTTCGAGTACGACGATGGGGCGTCACTTTATCCGGTCGCCGCGAAACAACCGATTCGACATGCGCCGCACCGCCCTCAGAGTGCGGCGGGCCGCGCCGCCGCTGCCGGGCTCGTCTGGCCCGGAGCGTGGTCATGTCGTCGGTCACCATCGTGGTCAGCGCCGCCACCGACGCGTCGGCCACCTGCCGGTGCGTGACCCTCGGCTCGTCGGCGAACGACGACGGCGTCGGGACCAGGTCGAGGACGTCGCCCTCCACCGGGTACCCGCCCTTGACGATGGCGTCGACGTACCTCTGCGACACGTCGCGGCACCACTCCTCGTGCTCGTGCGGCACGCGGAGCTTCTCGCCACCCTGCGGACCGAGGACGCGTACCGCGAGGTAGCGCTTGCCGATGTCGCCGTAGACGTCACGGGAGCGGAACTCCGGGGCGAGCCGGGCGTTCACCCGGCGCAGCAGCTCGGCCTGGATCCGGCCGACGGACTCGTTGCTGCGCTCGACGTCGCGGTCGAGGCGCTCGGGGTCGACGCCCGAGCACCCGGCAGTAGCGCTCGAGGAGCGTCCCTGGGGGCTTCCCTGGGGCGGCACGGTCACCAGGTGGATGCGGTCGGCCGGCACGTGCCTCGACCAACGCTCGAGGATCGCCGCGACGTCCTTGCTGGTCCACAGCTTCGTGGACGCGGCGCCCTCGTTCCTGCGGAGCCGGCGGAGGTACTCGGCGTACGGGCAGCGACCGGCCGGCCTGCAGGGTCTGCTGCCACGCCGACGGGATCTGGCGGCCGAGGTCGCGCAGGGTGACGATCAGGTGCACCTCGCGCTCGGCGCAGGCCGCGAGCAGGTCACCGATCTGCTGGTCGTCGGCCGGGGCCAGCGACTCCTCGCTGATCAGTGCCGTCGGACCGGAGGCCGCGGCGAGCTGCGCCGGGCAGCCGCTGGAGGGCCGTGGCCACCGCCGGCGGGTCGAACTCGGGCCGGTAGCGCTCGCGGACGTCGAGCATCAGGTGGAACGTCTCGCGCTTGGAGGGCGGCACCAGGTCGAGGCCGAGCTCGCGGAGCAGGTCCTGGTTGCGCCACATGATGCTCTGGAGGTAGGAGGTCCCCGTCTTCTGCAGGCCGATGTGCAGATAGAGACGACGGGACGGCATGGCGGTCATCCTAACGACGGGGATCGAGCCGCCGGAGGCGCTCGCCCAGACGGTCCCACCGGGTCGGCGGGGCGGCGAGCTCGCGCTGCATCCGGGTGTTCTCGCGCCGGATCTCGCGCAGGTCGCCCATCATCGTGGCGATCGTGTCGAGGGCGGCGTCGAGCAGCTCGGACTCCGTGACGTCCTCGGGATGGCGGAGGTCGGGGACGGCTCCGACGCGCAGCCGGTCGAGGTCGCCCGACCACGTCGTAGCCCCCGGCGCGGACGGCGTCGACCGCGGCGTCGGCGCGTGCGGCGAGCTCGGCGACCCGGGCGGGCGAGGGCAGGAACGCGTCGCCGCCGCGGGGCACGAGCACGTCGTGCGCGAGGTAGCTGCGGATCCACACGCCGCGGTCGAGGGCGCTGGTGAAGTCGTCCAGCCGGGGACTGATCCTGCGGAGCAGCTCGGCCTCGACGACCCCGAGCGAGGAGTTCGGCTTGGCGTCCTCGAAGTCGAAGCCGCGCGCGTCGACCCCCATCACCTCGGCGAAGCGGAGCACCAGGGTCTCGCGCGGCGCGCCGGGCTCGGGCAGCACCACCACGTGCACCCGCTCGGGCGGGAGCGAGGCTCCCCAGCGCTCGAGCACCCCGTAGCAGGTCGACCGCCGCCCAGCCCCACTCGTCGCCGAGCTCGTCGGTGGCCGGGAAGGCGTCGAGGGTGCTGTCGAAGCCGTGCTTGACGTACTCCTGCCAGTAGCTGGTCAGCACCGCCAGCAGGTCGCGGGCGGTGACGATGACGTGCGCCTCGACGTCGCCGAGGTCGGCCAGCGCCCGCTTGGCCTGCTCGGCCGACGCGGCGCCGAAGAACTCGTGGCTGATCAGCGCGCCGTCGGGCGCGGCCTGCCACCTGCTCGAGCAGCCGGTCCCACGCGCCGGCGGCACGCGGGTTGCGGCGCTCCAGCCCGGGGCGCTCGCGGATGACCAGCGACGACCACATGTGCTCGCGTCGTCGGACGCCCGGGTAGACGATCCCCTGCTCGGCGAGAGCCGGACGGTTCTCCCAGAGCACGGTCTGGACGAAGGTGGTGCCGGTCTTGGGGAGGCCGACGTGCAGATAGACGCGCTGGGCCATCTCGTCACAAGGAGCGCTGGTAACGCTCGACCAGCTCGTTCGACCCTGCGCCTCGTCACGCTGCGCGACGGGCAGCAGGAGCTCGGTCACCAGGTCGGTCAGCTCGGCCAGCCGGAGGTTGAGGGCCCGGCACTCCTGGACCTCCTCCTCGAGACGACCCACGCGGGCGCGCAGGTCGAGGACGGAGACGTCCGCGAGCTTCTCCCCGACGGCGCGGCGCTGCGGTCGAAGGCGGTCTTCAGCGATCCCACGACACCACCATCCGACAGATCCTGGAGGGGACGACGTCCCCCTCGCGGCCGCTTACCGGATCCGAGGCTAGCAGGATGCTCCGGTCGCGGATCGTGGCTCCGGCCCGCTCCAGCTCGGCCGCGATCCGGTCCGGACGACGGGGCCGGAGGTGGTGGCGCGCGGCGTAGCCGTCGTTGCCCCTCCGCGACAGGAACTCCAGGTGGAGCTCGCCGCCGTCGCGCAGCAGCATGTCCGGCCAGGCGGTAGAGGTTCCGTCCGCGCCGCGCGGTCCAGGGCGTCGACCAGGTGGCGGCCGAGCACGACCCGGGGGGCCGGGCCACGGGCGAGCAGCGCGCCGGTCGACAGCACCGAGCGCAGCTCCATCAGGTTGAGGTACAGGTAGTGCGTCCGGCTCGCCTCGCGCGGTGCGCCTCGGCGGCTGCCTGGTAGGCCTCGGGCACGTGGTCGAGTCCCCAGGCGGTGGCCCCCTGCTCGCCCAGCCAGCGGGCGTCGACGCCGTGCCCGCAGCCGAGGTCGACGTACGACGCCTCGGTGCCGTGGGCAGCGAAGGCGTCCCGCGCCAGGGCGCTCGGCTCCCACGAGTCGGGGACCGGCCGGACGCGGTAGACGCGGTCCCACAACGGGCGGTCGACGCGGATGCCGCGGAACCAGCCGTTCAGCCGGCGGTGCGTCGACGACGGCGTCTCGAAGTGGAAGGCCGGGTCCGGCGTACGCCAGCCGCTGCCGTAGGTGGCCGCGAGCAGCCGGGCGGGATCGGCAGGGCACCGGGAAGGTCCGGTCCTCGAGGATCGGCGGTGCCGAGGGGGAAGACCCACTCCTCGCGGAACGGGGTCCGGATCTCGCCCATCAGGTAGAGCATCCCGTCGCGCAGGAAGCCGCCGAACACGTCGAGGCCCCGGATCGAGCCGTCCGCCTCGGCCACCTTCACCTTGAACGCCGCCCCGGAGTAGCGCTGGGTCTCGTAGCCCATCTCCGCGAGGCTGCGCCTGCAGCCGGAAGGACTCGCGCATCACGTCGACCGGGGTGGTGTGCCGGCTGACGTACCCGAGGTCGGCGTCGCTGTCGTGCCCGAGCAGCCGGCCCTCGCGGACGGCCCCGAGCAGCGTCCCGTAGGCGAGGAAGGGCTCGACGCCGGCCTTGCCGAGCGCCTCGAGGACCTCGGCCGTGGCGTCGAGGAGCGGCGCGACGTGCTCCGAGCTGCGGTTGGCGAAGGTCTTGACCAGCTTGCCGGTCTTGTCGGTGGCCAGGGGGTTCCCGTCGCGGTCGACGACCTCGATCCGGGCCGTGGAGGTCCCGAACGTGTGTTCCTGGTCGTAGAGCACCTCACCGGTGCTGTGCACGACGACCGAGACCCGCGCACGGCCGTCGAGGAAGCGTCGCAGGCCCTTCGGCCACGCCACCACGGTCTCGTGGCCGCGCGCCTCGCCGTCGCGGTGCAGCCACAGCGACCAGATCCGGCGTCCGTCGAACAGGACGTCGAGCACCAGCTCGCGCCCCGACCGGGCGGTGATCCCCTCGGCGTCGACGCGCACCTGCGGGGCGTGCGTCCAGGCCCGCGGCGTGGTCACCACGGCAGCTCCAGTCGGGGGTAGGGGTCGTCAGCGCGGCAGCCTACCGGCCCGCCGTCGGCCGGCACCGCCCCCAGCACGTCCCGCTGACCACCGTGCCGGCCCGCGCCGATCGTCCCAAAAGCACCACAAGTCACTGCTGACCCAGTAGGCTGCTCGCTTGGCGACGGCCGCTCGGTCCGATCTGCCTCGTCCCCCGCTTCCCCTGGAGGGCCCTGATGCGCGACCGTCGACCTGCGAGCTGGTGGGTCCGCCTGGGCATCCTCGCCTCCGCCGCCGCCGTCCTCGGCGCTCGCCGCCGTTCGGCGTCCAGCACGTCGGCGACCACGGCGACCGTGGCTCCCTGTCCGGGACGAAGGTCCGCAAGGGCCCCGGTACGACGTTCAAGCTCGCCTCCTTCAACGTGCTCGGGCGCGATCCACACCGACACCGGCCAGCGGCCCGGGCTGGGCCGACTCCGACCGCCGGATGGCGTGGGCCGTGCAGCTGATCGACGAGAGCCAGCTCCAGGTGATCGGCTTCCAGGAGTTCCAGGCGACGCAGTACGACCGCTTCAAGGAGCTCACCGGCAGCCGGTTCGGGGTCTACCCGGGCGTCCGGCTCGGACGGCGTGCCAGCGTGCACAACTCCATCGCCTGGCGCCGCGACGCCTGGCGGCATGGTCGAGGCCCACACGATCCGGGTGCCGTACTTCAACGGCGCCATGATCCAGATGCCGTACGTGCTGCTGCAGAACATCGCCACCGGCGAGAGGGTCTGGTTCTACAACTCCCACAACCCCGCCGAACACCCACGGCGACGCGTGGAAGTGGCGCCGGCAGGGCTACCGGATCGAGGCCGCCCTCGTCGCCCGCCTCCGCGCCGCGGACCCGTCGACCGCCGTGATCGACACCGGCGACAAGAACGAGCGCGAGAAGTACTTCTGCTACATGGCCGAGCACTCGATCCTCCACTCCGCCGAACGGCGGCTCCTGGAGCAACGGCCAGTGCGTCCAGCCCCCGGCACCGTTGGCCATCGACTGGGTGATGGGCACCTCCGACGTCCGGTTCGACGCCTACACCGCCTTCCGCGACGACCTGGTCCGCAAGACCACCGACCACCCGATCGTGATGGCGTACGCGACCATCGCTCCCCGCACGCCACCGATCGCCGCAGCACGTCGTCGTCGTCTCGGTGCAGGGCCTCACCTCCGCCGGCGTACGCCGGGCCGGCGCGAGCTCGGTGCCCCGGCCCTGGCCCGGATGACGACCGACGGGCACGTCCACGCTGAACGCCCGGACCGAGGTCGAGCGCACCGGTCGCACCGCCAACGTCGTCGGCATGCTGACCGGTCGACCGGTGAACCCGCTGCGCGGCGGGCACGGCGTGGGCTGGCGGCCGACGCCCGCCTCGACCGTGCACGCGGCGGCGGGCCACTACGTGAACAGCGTGTACGACCTCGTGCACGACTACGGCTACACCACCTCGTTCCTGGCCCACGGCAACGACCTCGGGATCGTCGACAGCAGCTGGGGCCCCGGCGACGGCAGCGTCGACCGGTACGGCACCAACAACGGCCGAGACAAGATCTCGCAGTACGCCCTGCTCCGCACCGACGGCAAGGTGGTGAGGACGCTCGCCGAGCAGCTGGCCGGCGGAGCCCCCACGCTGGCCTACGCCCACCTGGCCCGTCCCGCGAGCATCGGCCAGCGGTACGGCTGGCGCAGCCCGGAGTACGCCGCCGCCGTCAGCCAGGTGTCCGCCCTGGTCGGGCGCATCCAGCAGACGATCGACGTGACGCCGTCGCTGGCCGGCACCACGCTGCTCGTGGTCACCGCCGACTCGGGCGAGCGACGGTACCCAGGAGTCCGACCCGACGAAGCCGGCCGCGACTACCGCATCCCCTTCTTCGCCACCGGGCCCTCCGTCCCGCCCGCGACCGACCTCTACGCCCTCAACCCCCAGCTCACCGACCCCGGTTCCGCGCCGGGTGCGGTACGCCGGTCCGCAGCCGGTGCGCAACGGGTACGTCGCCAACCTGGTGACCACCGCCCTGGGCATGCCCCGGGTGCCCGGCAGCACGCTGGACTCCGATCAGACGTTCACGGTCTTCGGGCCGTCGCCCTAGTCTCAGGCCCGTGAGCACGACACCCGACGCGCGTCTACGCCGCCCGGCTGGTAGGCCTGCCGATCTTCGACCCACAGGGCGACCAGGTGGGCAAGGTCCGCGACCTCGTGGTCGCGATCCGCTCCGAGACCAGCCAGCCCCGCGTGCTCGGGCTCGTCGGCGAGGTGCTCGGCGCGACGCCGGATCTTCGTGCCGATGACCCGGGTCACCCACATCGACAGCGGGCAGGTCTACACCACCGGGCTGCTCAACATGCGTCGCTTCGAGCAGCGCCCCACCGAGACGCTGGTGATCGGGCAGATGCTCGACCGGACGGTCACCATCGAGCCCACCGGGGTCCGCGGGCACGGTCTACGACGTCGCGATGGAGCAGACGCGGACCCGGGACTGGGTGCTGAGCCGGGTCGCGGTCCAGGAGCCCGGCAAGGGGCTGCGGCGCCGGGGGCAGACCTACGTCGTGGAGTGGCGCGACGTGGTCGGCCTCGTCGCCCCGCAGCCGACCCAGGGCGCGACCCACCTGATCGCCGCGCTCAACGAGATGCGGGCGGCCGACGCGGCCAGCGTGATCCACGACCTGCCGCCCGAGCGGCGTACCGCCGTCGTCGCCGCGCTCGACGACGAGCGCCTCGCCGACGTCCTCGAGGAGCTGCCCGACGAGGACCAGGTCGAGGTGCTGGGCTACCTCGGCAGCGAGCGCGCGGCCGACGTCCTCGAGGAGATGTCGCCCGACGACGCGGCCGACCTGATCGCCGACCTGCCGCCCGAGGTGGCCGCGACGCTGCTCAGCCTGATGGAGCCGCACGAGGCCGAGGACGTGCGCCGCCTGATGTCCTACGCCGAGGAGACGGCCGGCGCGATGATGACGCCCGAGCCGGTGATCCTCGGGCCGGACGCGACCATCGCCGACGCGCTGGCCCAGATCCGGCACGCCGAGCTGCCGGTCTCGCTGGCGGCCATGGTCTACGTCTGCCGCCAGCCGCTGGAGACCCCCACCGGCCGGCTGCTGGGCGTGGCGCACTTCCAGCGCCTGCTGCGCGAGCCGCCGTCGACCCTGGTCGCGGCCGCCCTCGACCAGAGCATGGACCCGCTCCACCCCGAGGCCACGATCGACGAGGTCGCCGCCCACCTGGCCACCTACAACCTGGTCGCGGCACCGGTGGTCGACGACGCCGGACGCCTGCTCGGTGCGGTGACCGTCGACGACCTGCTCGACCACCTGCTCCCGGAGAACTGGCGCGACCAGCCGGCCGTCTCCGGCACCCCGCCGGAGGTGAGCCATGGCTGAGCGCCGGGCCGAGCGCCGCAGCGGACGGCTCGACACCCCCAAGGAGCAGCGGCGCCCGTTGCTGCGGGCGCCGTCGTACGACACCGACGCGTTCGGGATCTTCGCCGAGCAGTTCGCCCGCTTCATGGGCACCGCCCGGTTCCTGATGTGGATGACGGTCGTCGTCGTCGTCTGGGTGGGCTGGAACACGCTGGCGCCCCGAGGACCTCCGCTTCGACCCCTTCCCCTTCATCTTCCTGACCCTGATCCTCAGCCTGCAGGCGTCGTACGCCGCCCCGCTGATCCTGCTCGCGCAGAACCGCCAGGAGTCGCGCGACAAGGTGATCGCCGAGCAGGACCGCCAGGTCAACGCCCGCGCCCACGCCGACATGGAGTTCCTGGCCCGCGAGGTCGCCTCGCTGCGGATGGCCGTCGGCGAGGTCGCCACCCGCGACTTCCTGCGCTCGGAGCTCCGGTCCCTGCGCGACGACCTCACCGACCAGGACGAGGACGAGGCCGCCGCCCCGGCGTGAGGACCGCGGAACTACGCTGGAGCCATCATGAGCGTCCCCACCACCGAGCAGCTGACCGCCGCCCTCGCCACCGTCCAGGACCCCGAGATCAAGCGACCGATCACCGAGCTCGGCATGGTCGACCACCTCGAGGTCGACGCGGCCGGACTGGTGCAGGTCACGGTGCTGCTGACCGTCTCGGGATGCCCGATGAAGGACACCATCGACCGCGACGTGCGCAGCGCCCTGGGCGCCGTCGCGGGCGTCACCGGCGTCGAGCTCACGCTCGGCGCGATGACCCCCGAGCAGCGGGCCGAGCTCCAGACCACCCTCCGTGGCGGCGCGCCGGCCAAGGAGATCCCCTTCGCCCAGCCGGGCTCGCTGACCAAGGTGTTCGCGATCGCCAGCGGCAAGGGCGGGGTCGGCAAGTCGTCGGTCACGGTCAACCTCGCGCTCGCGCTGGCCAAGGCCGGCCGCACGGTCGGCATCGTCGACGCCGACATCTACGGCCACTCGGTCCCCGCGATGCTCGGCATCGCCGACTCCCGGCCGACCCAGGTCGAGGACATGATCATGCCGGTGCCGACGCCGTCGGGGGTCTCGGTGATCTCGATCGGCATGCTCAAGCCGCGTCGCGACCAGGTCGTCGCCTGGCGCGGCCCGATGCTCGACCGGGCGCTGGTGCAGATGCTCGCCGACGTGTACTGGGGCGATCTCGACGTCCTCCTCCTCGACCTGCCGCCCGGCACCGGCGACATGGCGATCTCGCTGGGCCAGCACCTCCCCAACGCCGAGATCGTGGTCGTCACCACCCCGCAGGAGGCTGCCGCCGAGGTGGCCGAGCGGGCCGGGACGATGGCCTCGATGCTCCACCAGCGCGTGGTCGGCGTGATCGAGAACATGAGCTTCCTGGTCTGCCCCCACTGCGGCCCGTCCCACCGGCTCGAGCTCTTCGGCAGCGGCGGCGGCGACCGGGTGGCGGCGACGCTCACCGGCCGGTTCGGGTACGACGTACCGCTGCTGGGGCGGATCCCGATCGAGGAGTCGCTGCGCGAGGGCGGCGACTCCGGCAAGCCGGTGGTGGACTCCGACCCCACCGCCGACTCCGCCCAGGTGCTCACCGCGGTGGCCGACCGGCTCGACTCGCGGGGACGAGGTCTGGCAGGACGCCAGCTGGGCCTCACTCCGAGCAGTAGATTCTGACCCATGTTCGGAGTCGGGCTTCCGGAGATCGCGGTGATCGTGTTCGTCGCCGTCCTGGTCTTCGGACCCGACAAGCTGCCCGACTTCGCCCGCCAGGCCGGCCGGATGGCCCGGAAGGTGCGCGAGTTCGCCCACGAGGCCCGCGACGAGCTGCGCGAGGAGCTCGGCCCCGAGTACGCCGACCTCGACCTCCGCGACCTCGACCCCCGCGCCATCGTGCGCAAGCACATCGTCGAGGCGATGAACGAGGACCCACGGCCCGGCGACCGCCCGGGTCGTCCCGCTCGCCGACGGCGAGCGCCCGCCCTGGGACGAGGACGCGACCGTAGCGGGCGGCCTCAGGTCCGGCTCTGCACCGCCGCGATCGCGTCGTGGCTCAGCAGGAGGGAGCGCCCGTCGCCGACGCGTGACCTCGACGAAGTCGCTGCCCACCCGCGCGGGCACCACCGGCCGCGCGGTCCCGTCGACGCCGTGGACGACGCACGGCTCGCCCGCGTCCGCCAGGCGCCGCAGGGCCGAGCCGAACCCGAGCCGCGCGACCGGTGACCAGGCCACCTCCGGCACGGCCCGGCCGGAGGCGCCCTCGACGCTGACGACCGCGGCCAGACCGGACGACCCAGTCCTGGGCGGCGCCGTGCGACCAGGCACCAGTCCGGGCCGACCCGCTGCAGCACGCCGGCGACCGGCCCCGCGCCGAGCACGTCGAGGACGACGTCGCTGCCCAGCGAGGCCATCAGCCGGCCGGCCAGCGTGACGGCGGCGTACTCCGCGCGGCTGCGGTCGGCGAGGTCGGTGTCGCGCTCGGCGTCGTAGAGCGCCTCGGCGCGACCCTCGAGGTCGTCGAGGAAGGCGAACAGGCGCTCGTCCCACTCCACGCTCCCACCCTGCCACGTGGCCGCCGGAGTCGCCGGTTCTCCACAGCGGCGCCCGACGCCCTTGTCAAAGCCGCTGAAACGTCTTTGACTGGATCAAACACAAGCAAACGAAAGGTTCTGCGGTGCTTCTCGGGAGCCGCGGCAGCCGGACCCGCTGCCTGGTCGTCTGGACGGCCGCCTCGCCGGCCTCGGGCTCGTCGGCGTCGGGGCGCGCGCGCGCGGCGTCGCACGCTGCCGCTGCACCGCGTCCGCGCTCCGCGCGCACGCCCCTCGACGTCGCCCTCGCCGACCTCGCGGCGCTGGCCCTCCTCGCCTGTGCGGCGTGGATCTGGGTGGTGACCACGGCGGTGGTCGTCGAGGCGCTCCGGGGCCGCGGACCACCCCGGCGCGGCACCCCGCGGCGTCCCGGCCGGCGTACGCCGGGTGGTGCTGGCCGCCTGCGGCGTGGCGCTCGCCGGCGGGCTGGCGCAGCCGTCGCAGGCGGCGGGTCCGTCGGCCGCTCCCGCCGCACCACCGGTCCGGCCCGCTCCTGGCCGGGCTCCCGCTCCCCGACCGCGCGGTGGCGACCTCGTCGTCCGGGCCCGGCACACCGCGGACCGTGCTGGTGCGCCCCGGCGACACCCTGTGGTCGATCGCCGCCGACGACCTGCCGGCGGGCAGCACCGACGCGCGGATCGCCGCGCGCTGGCACGCGATCTACGCCGCCAACCGCTCCCTCATCGGCCCCGACCCCGACGTGATCGTGCCGGGTCAGCGGCTCCGTCTCCCCGGAAAGGACCCGTCATGATGCTCCACCAGGTCTCCTCGCCCGCGCCCACCGGCGGCACCGTCGTCACCCTGCCCGCTGACCCCGGTCGCCACCGTGCAGGGCACCCTCGCGCTCGACCTCGGCCCGCGGCTCGACGTCCCCGAGCCCGACGTCGCGAGCCGTCCCGGCGACTCCGCGCGTGCACGACGTCGTCCACGTCGACCTGGTGCAGCGGCGCCGCTTCGAGCAGCACGCCGCCCGGATCGGCGCCGCGGTCGTCGAGATCGTGGGCGGCGACCGGCCGGTCTCCCAGCTGCTGCGCTGGACGACGCCCGGAGGTCTACCAGGACCTCGCCCGCCGCGCCCACCTGGTGGCGCGCGCGGTCGGGCGCCGCCCCGGCAGCGGCGGCATCCAGTCGGTGCGCCCCCAGCTGGTCGCCGCCCACATCAGCTTCGTCTCCGAGCGCTGCGCCGAGGTCAGCCTGCACGTGCGCTACGGCGACCGCTCCCGCGCCGTCGCCGCCCGCTTCGAGCTGATCCGCGACCGCTGGCAGGTCTGCGCGCTGGAGTTTGCCTGGAAGAACGAGCGGGCTGCGTGGCTCGGCAGGTCGCGGCGAGTCTCGACAGGCTCGACCAGCGGCGGGTGGTCCGACAGGCGGTCCAACGAGGAGGGCGTCAGCCGTTGATCCGGGCGGTGAGGCCCGTCGGGCCGCCCGGTGCACCGTGGCAGCGCTTGTACTTCTTGCCCGAGCCGCAGGGGCAGAGCGCGTTGCGGCCCACGTCGGCGTACTCGTCGTCGGCGTTGGTGACCGTCCGGCCGGCCGGACGCTGGCGGCGCGGTCTCCCCGCCGAAGGCGGCCGGGCACGGCGAGGGCGGTGTCGTCCTCGGACGGCGCGGAGTAGGTCAGCTGCTGCTGCGGCGTCTGCGGCCGGTCGAGGCCCTTGGCCGTGATCTGCGGCCGGTGGTCGTGCTCGGCCGCGGCTGCTCCTCGGACCGGAGCTCGCGGCGCAGCGGCTCCTCCTCCTCCTCGACGAAACCCTGCTCCTGCTCGTCGTCCTCGACCAGCTGGACCTCGAGGTTGAACAGGAAGCCGACCGACTCCTCCTTGATGCCGTCCATGATCGCCATGAACATGTCGAAGCCCTCGCGCTGGTACTCCACCAGCGGGTCGCGCTGGGCGTAGCCGCGCAGGCCGATGCCCTCACGGAGGTAGTCCATCTCGTAGAGGTGCTCGCGCCACTTGCGGTCGAGCACGGAGAGCACGACGCGGCGCTCGAGCTCGCGCATCGCCTCGGAGCCGATCTCCTCCTCGCGGCGGGCGTAGGCCTCGTGGGCGTCCTTCTGCAGCGCCTCGATCACCTCGTCGCGGTCGAGCCCCTCGACCCCGCCGACCTCCTCGGCCATGGCGTTGAGGTCGAGCGACAGCGGCCACAGCTGCTTGAGCTGCGCCTGCAGGGCGTCGAGGTCCCACTCCTCGGCGAAGCCCTCGGTGGCGCCGGTGACGAAGCCGTCGACCACGTCGTCGATGAAGCCGGCGATCTGCTCCTCGAGGTCGGCGCCCTCGAGCACCTTGCGGCGCTCGGCGTAGATCACGTGGCGCTGGCGGTCCATCACGTCGTCGTACTTGAGGACGTTCTTGCGGGAGTCGAAGTTCTGCGCCTCGATCTGCCCCTGGGCGTTGGCGATCGCGCCGGTGACCCGCTTGTTCTCGATCGGGACGTCGTCGGGGATCTTGAGGACCTGGAGGATCCGGTCGACCCAGTCGGACTTGAACAGCCGCATCAGCTCGTCCTCGAGGGACAGGTAGAACCGCGACTCGCCCGGGTCTCCCTGGCGGCCGGACCGACCGCGCAGCTGGTTGTCGATACGGCGCGACTCGTGCCGCTCGGTGCCCACGACGTAGAGGCCGCCGACCGCGCGCACCTCGTCGTGCTCCGCCGCGACCTGCGCCTTGATCTTCTCCACGCGTGCCGGCCCAGGCCGCCTCGTACTCCTCGGCGGTCTCGCCGGTCGGCTCGAGGCCGCGCTTGCGGAGCTCGGCGTCGGCGAGGAACTCCACCGAGCCACCGAGCATGATGTCGGTGCCGCGACCGGCCATGTTGGTGGCCACCGTGACCGCGCCCTTGTGGCCCGCCATCGCGACGATCTTGGCCTCGTCGGCGTGGACCTTGGCGTTCAGCACCGAGTGCGGGATGCCGCGCTTGCGGAGCTTCTCGGACAGGTGCTCGGACTTCTCGACCGAGACCGTGCCGACCAGGATCGGCTGACCCTTGGCGTGGCGCTCGGCGATGTCGTCGGTGACCGCGTCGTACTTGGCCTCCTCGGTGCGGTAGACGAGGTCGGGCTGGTCGACGCGGCCCACCGGCTCGTTGGTCGGGATCGGGACCACGCCGAGCTTGTAGATCTTGTCGAACTCGCTGGCCTCGGTCATCGCCGTGCCGGTCATGCCGGAGAGCTTCTCGTAGAGGCGGAAGTAGTTCTGCAGGGTGACCGTGGCGAGGGTCTGGTACTCCTCGCGGACCTCGACGCCCTCCTTGGCCTCGATCGCCTGGTGCAGGCCGTCGTTGTAGCGGCGGCCGGCCAGCATCCGGCCGGTGTGCTCGTCGACGATGAGCACCTCGCCGTCCATGACGACGTACTCCTTGTCGTTGTGGAACAGCTCCTTGGCCTTGATGGAGTTGTTGAGGAAGGAGATCAGCGGGGTGTTCGCCGACTCGTAGAGGTTCTCGATGCCGAGGTGGTCCTCGACCTTGGTGATGCCCGGCTCGAGCACGGAGATGGTGCGCTTCTTCTCGTCGACCTCGTAGTCGACGTCCCTGGTCAGGGTGCGGGTCAGCTTGGCGAACTCGCCGTACCACCGGACCTCGTCCTGGGTGGGGCCGCTGATGATCAGCGGGGTGCGCGCCTCGTCGATCAGGATCGAGTCGACCTCGTCGACGATCGCGTAGTGGTGGGTGCGCTGCACGCACTCCTCCAGCGACCCCGCCATGTTGTCGCGCAGGTAGTCGAAGCCGAGCTCGTTGTTGGTGCCGTAGGTGACGTCGCAGGCGTAGGCCTCGCGGCGCTCGTCGGGCTTCATCGACGGCAGGATGACGCCCGGTGGTGAGGCCGAGGAAGTGGTGGATCCGGCCCATCCACTCCGCGTGGTACTTCGCGAGGTAGTCGTTCACGGTGACGACGTGGACGCCCTTGCCCTCGAGGGCGTTGAGGTACGCCGGCAGGGTCGCGACCAGCGTCTTGCCCTCACCGGTCTTCATCTCGGCGATGTTGCCGAGGTGGAGCGCCGCGCCGCCCATGATCTGCACGTCGTAGTGCCGCTGGCCGATCACCCGCTTGGCCGCCTCGCGCACCGTGGCGAAGGCCTCCGGCATCAGGTCGTCGAGCGACTCGCCCGCCGCCAGGCGCTCCTTGAACTCGACGGTCTGCGCCCGCAGCTCCTCGTCGGTCATGGCCACGAAGTCGTCCTCGATGGCGTTGACCGCGCGGGAGACCGCCTCCAGCTGACGGAGGATCTTGCCCTCGCCGATGCGGAGCAGCTTGTCGAGAATGGCAGGCACGGGTGGGCTCCCGGTGTGGACGTCGGATGAACTCGGCCAACTCTACCCAGCGGCCGGAACCGGGCCGATTCGCCGGGACGCCTCGCGCGCCGCCGTGGTCGCGTCAGCGGCCCGCGGCCGCCACCGCCGCCGACAGGGCCGGGGCCAGGTCGCCGCGCGGCTCGACGACGACGGTGTGGAGGCCGAGCCAGCCGGCGAGCCGCTCGCAGCTCGGCGGCGAGCTCCTCGGCGGTCTCCGGCGGCGCGCACCGCTCGGCGTACGCCCCCCTCACCATGCAGCAGCCCGATCCGGCGGTCGGCCTTGAGGTCGACGCGTCCGACGATCCGGTCGCCGAGCAGGAACGGCAGGACGTAGTAGCCGTGGATGCGCTTCTCGGCCGGGGTGTAGATCTCGATCCGGTAGTGGAAGTCGAACAGCGCCTCGGTGCGCTCCCGCTCCCACACCACCGGGTCGAAGGGGCTGAGCAGGGCGCGGGCGCCGATCCGGCGCGGGAGCCGGGCGTCGCGATGGAGGTACGCCGGTCGCCGGACGCCCTCGACCGTGACCGGGACGAGCTCGCCGTCCTCGACCAGCTCGAGCGACCGCCGTCCTGCGCCGAGCTGGCGCCGGCCCTGGGCAGCTGGCGCATCCGGTAGTAGTCGGCCAGGTCGCGGGCGGTGCGCGACGCCGTGGGACCGGGCCGCGCGCCGGACCAGCTCCCGGACGGCCTCGGGCTCGGACGGCGTCGGCGCCTCGAGGTGGACCCGCGGGATCACGCGCTCCGGGAGGTCGTAGCGGATCTCGAACTGGCTGTTGCGCCCGGCGATCGCGACGTCGCCGACCATGAACATGTAGTCGAGGGCGCGCCGGGTGGCCGACCAGTTCCAGCCCCAGTGCTCCTTGGTCCGGGGCAGCCCGTCGTCGAGGTCGCGAGCGGTCGAGGCGCCGCGGTCGGCGATCTCCTCGAGCAGGCCGGCTCAGCAGCTCGGCGGAGACCACCGTGCCCCACCACTTGTGCCGCTCGTTGCGGTAGCGGGCCATCCGGTGCCGCATCACCGGCCACAGGTCGACGGGCATGAAGGCCTGCACGTGGGCCCAGTACTCCACCATCCGTCGTGGCCTGGTCTCCGACGCGCGGCGCACCAGGTCGACGTCGTAGGGCCCCATCCGGGAGTAGAGCGGCATGTAGTGGGCGCGCTGGAGCACGTTGACGGAGTCGACCTGCAGGACCCCGGTGCGCCCGAGGGTGCGCGCCAGCGTGCGCATCGTCGGCTGCTCGTGCGGCGGGTCGAGGAAGCCCTGCGCCGCCAGCGCGACCCGGCGTGCCTGGGCCTGGGAGAGGGAGCGCACGCGCCGAACCTAACGGCAGCCACCGACAGGTCGGGTCCGGCGTACTCCTCGGGGATGATCTTTGGCCGAACCGGGCCGTCGACGCTGGCGGCGACCGGACCGCTGACCGCACAATCGCGAGCATGCCGATGCGTCGACACCGGACCACCCGCGCCGTGGCGGCTCTGGCCGCGGCGGGCGCGGCTCGTGATGCTCGTCGGCTTCGTCCGACACCGTCGCGGCCGGTGCTCCGCGAACGGAGGCGCCGCCGGCGTCCGTCCTGGCGGCCGGCCAGGACTCCGCCACGGTGGTCGTCAACAGCATCCTCGGCGGGTTCGAGCCGAGGACCGTCGACCTGAACCCGGGCGGGACCCTCACGGTCACCAACAACGACACGATGACGCACACCTTCACCTCGCAGGCCATCGACGGCGACGGGGACCCGCTGTTCGACGTGCGGGTCCCGGCCGGCGCCACGAAGTCCATCCCCGTCTCCGCGCTCGGTGGCGGCACGCTACGACTTCTACTGCCGGATCCACCCACAGATGACCGGCACGCTGACGATCGAAGGTCCGCCGACGGGTCAGCCGACGACCGTCCCCGACGTTCGAGCAGCCCCTGGTGATGCCGCCGCGGCTCAGCGGGCACCACCTCCGGATCGTGATGAAGAAGGCCAAGGTCCGGGTCCTCCCCCACGGGCCGCGGACGCCGATGTGGACCTACGGCGGCACCTTCCCCGGGCCGACCATCGTCCGCCGCACCGGACGCGACACGCGGGTCACCTTCGTCAACCACCTGCCTCGCAAGGCCGGCGCGATGACGATCCACCAGCACGGCGGGCACCAGACCTCGGCCGACGACGGCCAGCCGACCCGGCACCTGATCCGGCACGGCGACCGGCGTACCTACGACTTCCCGCTGACCGACGACGGCGCACCGCTGCCGGCCGCGCTGCGGTTCTACCACGACCACCGGATGGACCGGACCGCCCGCAACAACTGGTTCGGCCTGCAGGGACTGTTCCTGACCACCGACCCGCACGACGCCCAGCTGGGGCTGCCGCACGGGAGGTTCGACCTCCCGCTGATGGTGACCGACCGCAGCTTCCGCGCCGACAACACGCTGCGCAACCCGTTCCGCCACGCCATGTCGATGCCGATGAGAGGCCGGCACGTCGGCATGCTCGGGCATGTCGGGCATGTCGGCGCACCGGATGGCCGGCGAGCCCGCTCCGGGCACGGTCGGGACCAAGGTGCTGGTGAACGGCCGGTTCGCGCCGTACCAGATGGGTGCCGCCCGGGCCGCTACCGGCTGCAGATCCTCAACGCCTCCCTGTTCTCCAGCTACGACTTCGCGCTCTCCGACGGCCGCCCGTTCGTCCAGATCGGCACCGGCGCAGGGCTGCTCCCCCACCCGGTCACCCGGCAGGACATCCTGCTCGGCCCGGCGCAGCGGGCCGACGTGGTCGTGGACTTCCGCGGCGAGGCCGGCCAGCGGCGTCCTGCTCTCCTCGATCCAGCGCATCGACGGCTCCACCACCGGGATCGGCTCACGCGAGGCGGCGCTGATGAAGTTCCGGGTCCACGGCACCACCGACCAGCGCGCGCGGGTCCCGTTCACGCTCGGCCACATCCAGCGCGACCCGCGCGACCCCGAAGCGGATCGCGATGACCTGGACCTTCGGGGTGAGCAAGGACCGGCACGGGACCTTCTGGTCGATCAACGGCAAGCGGTTCGACCCCAGCCGGGTCGACCACCGGGTGCGGCTCGGGCAGCGTCGAGCGCTGGAAGCTCCGCAACACCAGCGACACCACCCACTACGTGCACCTGCACGAGGAGCTGTGGCGCACCCTGCGAGCGCGACGGCAAGCGTCCACCGCCGTGGGAGCGCGGCTACGAGGACACCTGGCGGCTCGACCCGGGCGAGAGCGTGGTCGTGGCCGCCCGGTTCACCGACTACACCGGCGACTTCATGCTCCACTGCCACATGCTCGACCACGAGGACGACGGCATGATGGCGACGTTCCGGCGTCACGGCCCGCTGAAGCGCTGAGCCGTGGTCGAGCCAGTCGAGAGCCCGCGGTTGAGCCCCAGGCGACCGTCACCGGATTCGACGCGCTGCGCGGCTCGTCCTCGTCGCGACGCTCGACCGACGGCCTCGACCGACGCGTGCCCTCGTGCCTCGGGCGCGGCTACGGCAGGTCGACGAGCTTCTCGCGGACGGCGTAGAGCACGGCCTCCATGCGCGAGTGCAGCTGCAGCTTCTCCAGCAGGTTGCGGACGTGGTTCTTCACCGTGTTCTCGCTGATGAACAGGCGCTTGGCGATGTCCTTGTTGTTCAGGCCCTGCGCCACGAGGCGGAGCACCTCGAGCTCGCGCTCGGTGAGCCGGAACGTCGTGGTCGGCCCGCGGTCGGGCTGCGACATCTGCTTGAACTCGTCGATCAGCTTGACCGCCATCGACGGGCTGATCAGCGACTGGCCGTCGGCCACCACCCGGATCGCCTGGGCGACCTCCTCGATCGAGGAGTCCTTGAGGAGGTAGCCGCTGGCGCCGCTCTTCACGGCCTCGTAGAGGTCGGACTCCTCGTCGGAGACGGTCAGCATCACGATCTTGGCGGCCGGCACGGCCTCCTTGATCGCCACGCAGGCCTCGATGCCCGAGACCTTGGGCATCCGGACGTCGAGCAGCACCACGTCGGGCGCGACCGCGCTGGCGAGCTCGATGCCGGCCGCACCGTCACCGGCGTCGCCGACCACGTCGAGGCCGGGCTCGGAGTCCATCAGCATCTTCAGCCCGCGACGGAACAGCTCCTGGTCGTCCACGATGATGACGCGGATCGGCTCCGGGTCGCCGCCTGAGGAAAGAGGCACGCCCGTAGCATGTCACGATCCCGGGTCGGTATGGGCCGATTGGGCGATATCCGGACGCCTGCGAGCTGGCCCCTCTGGGCCATGCGGGACTGGTCAGCCGGCGGGTTCCACGTCGAGCGAGATCACGCCGTAGTCGTAGCCGCGCCGGCGGTAGACGACGGCCGGCCGCTCGCGTGTCCTGGTCGACGTAGAGGTAGAAGTCGTGCCCGACCAGCTCCATCTCGTAGAGCGCCTGGTCCAGGGTCATCGGACGCGCGGTGTGGGTCTTCTCGCGGACCACCGGCGGTCCGTCGCCGGTCACGGTGATCGGGCCGACCTGACGCTCGGTGACGACCTCGTCCTCGTCGGCCGACGGGCTCGGCGAGGGTCGGGAGCTCCCCGGTGGCCGGAGCGGTTGCGGTGTGCGCGGGCCCGCCGGTCGTTGGCGCGTCTCATCTGGGCCGCCATCTTGTCGACCGCGAGGTCGAGGGCCCCCATCTTGTCGACGGCGGCGGCCTCGGCCCGGATCACCGGGCCCTTGGAGTACGCCGTCAGCTCGACGCGGACCGCCCGGTCGGACTGGCGGGGGTTGCGTTCGTTCTCGACCTCCACCTGGACGCGCATGATGCGGTGGTCGTGCTTCTCGAGCTTGCCGAGCTTGTCGGCAACATGGTCTCGGAAGCGTTCCGACAGCTCGAGTGCCGTCCGGTGACCACCACGTCCATGGAATCCTCCTGTTGTGCGGTTTGTCGGCCCGGTTGCTGGCCCCGTTGAGCGCAGGGTGCTGCCGGCTGGAGCCCGCCCGGCCGACCTGGTCTTCGTCCCCACACCCGCCTGCTGAGGGTCTCGCAGCTCGAGTGCCACTACTCCCCTTCTCCCGCAGTGCCCTCGCAAGGGCCCCCGAAGGGTCTCCGTGTCTGACGGAGGCTGCGAGGCAGGACTTACGACTAAGCCGCACCGTGATCGGCGCCCCGCCGGTGACCGGTACCGGACCGCCTCCGTGCGGTGCGCCTTACGTGGACCGTTTCGCCTGCGACTGGCATCGGCTTGCCGACCTGACACCCCGGACGACCGGGGCGTCTGGACGACGCAACCACGGACCCGGGCGGACTCCATGGTCCGACGCTAGCCCCCGGCCGGTGATCGTGGAACCTTCCCCCAGAACCCGGACCTGGCTGATGCGTCACGTGCCCGCCCGCGACGGGCGCGCGACGCCGGGTCGCGGCCACCGCCGCGACCGCCAGCGGTGGCAGCCCGACGGCCCGCAGGGCGCGCTGTGCCTCGGCGGCGGTCGCCCCGGTGGTGAGCACGTCGTCGCAGACCACGACGTGGGCCGGCCGGGCGCGCCCGCGTCCGGTTCGCGCGGCGAGGCGGCGCACGGCCGGAGGGTGCGCGCGGAAGGCGCCGGCCAGGTTGGCGGCACGCGACGCCGCGTCGAGCCCGGCCTGGTCCGCGAGGCCGCGGCGGGTGCGGAGCAGCCGCGCCGCACGCCGGCCTCGACGCCGCAGGCCGACGAGCCGCGCGGCTGCGGCCCGGGTGATCGCGGTGGTGGGTTCGTAGCCCCGCTGGCGCGCGCTGCCCGGCCGCGACGGCACCGGCACCAGCAGCACCGGAGCGGGCTCGCCCACCAGGTCCGTGAGAGCCGCGTACGTCGTGCAGCGCCAGCAGGTCGCCCAGCGGCCGGGCGAGCGCGAGGAGGCGGTGCTCCTTGTGACCGACGATCATGGCGCGCACGACCCCGTCGTACGTCGTCGCGGCCCAGGGCGCGACCAGCCCGGCCGGCACCGGGGTCGGCCACGCCGGCCGCGGCACGACCTCGAGCCCGGCGGCGCAGGGCTCGCACAGCAGTCGGCCGGCCCGGTCGCAGCCGACGCAGCGGCCGCCCAGCACCAGGTCGCGGAAGGCGTCGAGCACCAGCCGAGCCGACCACACGGACCGCCGGTCGTCGACGGCCGCCGGCCGTCGCTGTGGATCAGCCCGCGTAGGTGATGTGGCGCAGGCCGGCGACGGGTTGCTGCTGGTTCGTGTCCACCTGCGCGAGGTCGAACAGCTCCCCGGGCAGGACCGCGAACGGCGTGGTCAGGCTGGCCGATGCGGGCGACGTCGCCAGCCCGAGGGCCTGGCCCTGGACGACGATGGCGTGCACCTCGTCCGGCGACATCGACCCGTCGACGTCGAGCAGGCGCGACCTCGGCCTGTGCCCGTGACACCTGGTCGAGCACGGCGATCGTGGTCGGCGACATCCAGCCGATGTCGCGGATGCGGGCGTGCCGGCGCCGGTCGCCCACCGGATGGGCCGCGCCCGGGTGCCGGACACCGCCCGGCCGTTGCCGTCGTACCGGAGCCGGCTCACGACGACGTGGTCGTGGTGTGACCCTCGGACCACCGCGACCAGGCGCGAGCCGTCGCGCGAGACCAGGAAGCGGCGTACGTCCTCACCACTGACTCCGCGCACGGGCACCACATGGGGGCGGCCGCGCGAGACGGTCGAGGACGACGGCTCCACCGGGGCGCCGGTTCTGGACCTCCCAGAGCCGGTTGGCGAAGTCCCAGGCCGGACGTCAGCAGCCCGGTCCCCGGTGAGGACCTGGGTCGGCTGCGCGCCGCTGCGGACCGGGCCCACCAGCAGGGAGTCCGGCGTGGTGGCGGCCACCTGGTCGTCGTCGAGGCTGACCGCGAAGGCGCCGATCCCCTGGTCACGCTCGTCCCGAACGGGCCACCGACCGGGGTCAGGCGGTTGGCCTGCCCGGAGACCAGCCGGCCGCGGCGCAAGGCGTAGAGCTGGCTGCTGGCGTTGGGGACCGACGGGTCGTACCTGGTGTCCGGAGCTGTCGACCCGGAACGTCGACGAGCCCGAGGCGTCGGTCACCTGGCGCCCGGCGATGTTCACGCTGAAGGTCCTGACGGTCGGGTCCTGCCGGAGCGTCCAGGCGAGCTGGCTCAGCATCAACCGGGTGGTCCGGCGACCGAGCGGTCCGGGATCCGGCCCGCTCAGCGTCACCTCGGCGGAGCCGTCCCGCTGACCACCACCGGCTTCGACCGACAGGCCCGGCGGGACGAACGTGCGCGACCACCCCGGCGAGCGAGGGTCGCGGGCCGAGGAGGAGGGCGTGGACCAGCGCGGTGATGAGCTGCTGTCCCTGCGGCATGTGCACGACCTCGGGGACCAGGATCCGCGCCGGTCGGGTCGAAGAAGTAGAGCGACGGCGTCCTGGAAGGCCTGCGTCGTAGAAGGTGCGCGGCACCAGCAGGGCGTCGGGCGCCGACGGCGATCCGCCACTCGCCGTTCTCCACGCGCATCGGGAAGGTCAGCCTCGCGACGCGGCCGGGCCGACGGGTCCGAGCCACTGACCGGCCGGCGCCGATCCGCTCGGCTCCACGCAGCCGCACGCGGACCGTCTTGCGGCCCGCTCGGAGGCGGCCGGAGCCCGGTGTAGGAGACGACGCCGCGCTGCGGGGTCCAGACCGAGCGGCCGGCGTGGTGAGGTACTTCACGGCCGCGCTGGTCTGGAGCGGGGTCGCGGTCATCGCGTCGAGGAAGCCGGTGACGATCTGCGCGGGTCGACATGCCGGGCTGCGGCGGCGGCGGGTTGTTGTCGGGGTTGTCGCTCGGAGCGCCCTGCACGGACTCCTCGAACTGGACGACCGGGCCGTCGGTCGGGCACCTGCACGCAGGCCGGTGAGGCAGGCGCCGGCGAGCCCGGCCACGGCCGCGACCCGCCACGACGTACGCCGGCTCATGCCACCACCTCCGCGGCGTCCTCGGGCACGAGCGGGAGCGGGCTGTGCCGCAGCGGGTACCCGGCGTGCCGCGGCAGGGTGAGCCGGAACTGCGCGCCCTCGTGGGGCTTGCCCCAGGCCTGCAGCCAGCCACCGTGCAGGTGGGTGTCCTCGAGCGAGATCGCCAGGCCGAGTCCGGTCCCGCCGCTGGTGCGGGCGCGGGCGGGGTCCGCGCGCCAGAAGCGGTTGAACACCATCGCCGACTCACCGACCGCCAGCCCGACCCCGTGGTCGCGGACCGCGATCGCGGCGGCCTGCTCGTCCGCGGCGACGGTGACCACGATCTCGCGGCTCTCGGCGTGGTCGATCGCGTTGGTGACCAGGTTGCGCACGATCCGCTCCACCCGGCGTACGTCGGCCTCGGCGATGCACGGCGTCGTCGGCGCCCGGACGACGACCCGGGTGTGACGCGCGTCGGCGAGGGCCCGGGTGCTCGTCGACCACCCGGCGGGCGACGTCGGTGAGGTTCACGTCGTCGAGGTCGAGCGCGGCGGCGCCGGCGTCGAAGCGGCTGATCTCCAGCAGGTCGACCAGCAGGGTCTCGAACCGGTCGAGCTCCCGCTGCAGCAGCTCCGCCGCCCGGGCCGCCTCCGGGTCGAAGGTGTCGCGCGCGTCGTGCAGCACCGCGCCGGCCAGCCGGACGGTGGTCAGCGGGGTGCGCAGCTCGTGCGACACGTCGGAGACGAACCGTCGCTGCACGCGGCTCAGCTCCTCCAGCTGACGGATCTGGCGCTGCAGGTTGGTCGCCATCTGGTTGAACGACGTCGCGAGTCGCGCCAGGTCGTCCTCGCCGGTCACCCGGAGCCGCTCCTGGAGCTGCCCGGCCGCCAGCCGCTCGGCCACCCGCCGGGCCATCCGGATCGGCGTCACGATCTGGCGGGTCAGCAGCCAGGTGAGGGCCGCGATCAGCGGCCAGCAGCAGGACGCCGGCGGTGAGCAGGGCGCGGGTCACCAGGGCGAGGGTCTGCTGGACGTCGTCGAGCGGGAACAGGTAGTACACCGTGCGCGTCGACTGGTCGGCCGGGATCGTGACCGTGGAGCCGACGACGATCCCGGCCGTCGAGCTGAGCAGCTTCCCGTCTGCCCGTTGCTGCGGAAGTCGATCGTGGTGTAGGTCCACGCCGGCGGTCTTGTGCGGTGTCGAAGTGGTCGACCAGCGACGGCGGGACGCTCGCGAGGTCGAGCTGGGGCGTCAGCGTGGTGGCCGCGGTCGGCCAGGGAGGTGTTGCGGGAGCCCGGCCCGGCCATCACCACGCTGAAGCCGCGGGCCTGGCCGCTGTCGATGATCGGGCCCGCCTGGTCCCTGGCCTGGGCGTCGGCGTTGGTGTCGGTGCCGGGCAGGGCGTCCAGCCGGTCCTGCGGCCTCCTGGTTCTCGGTCCCGACCTCGCGCACGACCGTCTCGACGCGGTGGTCGAGCAGCCCCTGCTGCACCTGTCGGAGGAGGAACCAGCCGACGGCGACGAGGACCACGGTGGACAGCAGCACGGTGCTCACCACGACCCGCGCCTGGATCGAGCGGCGCCAGAAGGTCAGGCCGCGACGTAGCGCCTCGGGGACGCTGCGTCGTCCGGCCCAGTCAGCCACCGGTCCGCTCCCCCTCACCACGGGGTCATCTCACTGCTGCCCACTGCTGCCGGCCTTGTAGCCGACCCCGCGGACCGTCAGCACGATCTCGGGGTTCTCCGGGTCGGTCTCGACCTTGGAGCGGAGCCGCTGCACGTGGACGTTGACCAGCCGCGTGTCGGCGGCGTGGCGGTAGCCCCACACCTGCTCGAGCAGGACCTCGCGGGTGAAGACCTGCCACGGCTTGCGGGCCAGGCAGACCAGCAGGTCGAACTCGAGCGGGGTGAGGTTGATCGGGTACGCCGTCGCGGGTCACGGCGTGTCCGGCGACGTCGATGGCCAGCGGGCCGATGGTGAGGGCGTCCGCGCCGGGGGCGTCGTTACGGCGTACCCGGGCCCGGATCCGCGCGACCAGCTCCTTGGGCTTGAACGGCTTCACGACGTAGTCGTCGGCCCCGGACTCCAGGCCGACCACGACGTCGACGGTGTCGCCCTTCGCGGTGAGCATCACGATCGGCACGCCGGACTCGGCGCGGATCTCCTTGCACACGTCGATGCCACCCTTGCCGGGCAGCATCAGGTCGAGCAGGACGACGTCGGGGCGGTAGGCGTGGAACGCCTCCAGCGCCTCGTCGCCGCGCTCCACGAGGTGGGCGTCGAAGCCCTCCTGGCGCAGCACGATCGACAGCATCTCCGACAAGGACGCGTCGTCGTCGACGACGAGCACGCGCGCGCGGAAGTCCTCGCCCTGGGTCACGGCTGCAATCTTGCCAGTCGAGACACAGAAATCGCGCCGTACGGCGTCGGCGCGGGTCCGGTCAGTAGCGGTACTGGTCCGACTTGTAGGGACCCTGCACGTCCACCCCGAGGTACGACGCCTGGTCGTCGGTCAGCTCGGTGAGCCGCACGCCGAGGGCCGAGAGGTGCAGCCGGGCGACTTCCTCGTCGAGGTGCTTGGGCAGCACGTAGACGCCGACCGGGTAGGCCTCGGGCTTGGTGAACAGCTCGACCTGGGCCAGCACCTGGTTGGTGAAGGAGTTCGACATCACGAAGCTCGGGTGGCCGGTGGCGTTGCCGAGGTTCATCAGCCGGCCCTCGGAGAGCACGATGATCGACGTTCCCGTCGGGGAAGGTCCAGACGTCGACCTGCGGCTTGACGTTCTTGCGCACGACGCCGTCGTAGGTCTCGAGGCCGGCCATGTCGATCTCGTTGTCGAAGTGGCCGATGTTGCCGAGGATCGCCTGGTGCTTCATCTTCGACATCTGGTCGACGGTGACGACGTCCTTGTTGCCGGTCGCGGTGATCACGATGTCGGCGACGTCGACCACGTCGTCGAGGGTGGCGACCTGGTAGCCGTCCATCGCGGCCTGCAGCGCGCAGATCGGGTCGATCTCGGTGACGATGACGCGCGCGCCCTGGCCGCGCAGGACTCCGGCGCAGCCCTTGCCGACGTCGCCGTACCCGCAGACGACCGCGACCTTGCCGCCGATCAGCACGTCGGTGGCCCGGTTGATGCCGTCGATGAGGCTGTGGCGGCAGCCGTACTTGTTGTCGAACTTGGACTTGGTGACCGAGTCGTTGACGTTGATGGCCGGGAAGAGCAGCGAGCCTTCCTTCATCATGTCGTAGAGGCGGTGCACCCCGGTGGTGGTCTCCTCGGTGACGCCCTTGAGCTCGGCGGCGATCTGGGTCCAGCGGTCCTGGCTCTCGACCGAGCGAGGCGTTGAGGACGTCGAAGACGACCTTCTGCTCGTGGCTCTTCGCGGTCGCGGGGTCGGGCGCGTCGCCGGTCTTCTCAGCCTCGACACCGAGGTGGACGAGCATGGTGGCGTCGCCGCCGTCGTCGAGGATCATGTTGGCGAACTGCCCGTCGGGCCAGCGCAGGATCTGCTGGGTGCACCACCAGTACTCCTCGAGCGTCTCGCCCTTCCAGGCGAAGACCGGCACGCCCGAGGGTGCGTCGACGGTGCCGCTCGGCCCGACGGCGACGGCAGCCGCGGCGTGGTCCTGGGTGGAGAAGATGTTGCAGGAGGCCCAGCGCACCTCGGCGCCGAGCGCCACGAGGGTCTCGATCAGGACCGCGGTCTGGATCGTCATGTGGAGCGAGCCGGCGATCTTGGCGCCCCGGAGCGGCTTGCTCTCGGAGTAGCGCTCGCGCATCGCCATCAGGCCGGGCATCTCGTGCTCGGCGAGCGTGATCTCGGTCCGGCCGAAGTCGGCCAGGGCCAGGTCTGCGACCTTGAAGTCCATCTGTTGCTGCCTCCCGCTATCCCGGCCACCCTCGCCGCGGCCGCGTGCCTCTCAGGTTAGGACGGGGACACGTCGAGAGAAGAATCCTCGCGGACCCTTCCGGCGGGCGGCAGATGACGCGCCACCGCACCGGCGACCACGAGCACCGGGACCGCCAGCAGGGCCACCAGGGCCGGGAAGCCGAGCACGTGCGAGCCGAGGGCGAACGCGGCGTACACCAGCAGTGCGACGACCTCCTCGAGGAACCCGAGGACGCTCGTGACCGTGGCCCGGGCGGGGCCGGTGATGGTGTCCTGGAGCCGGGTCTCGCCGACGAGCATCGCGTTGTTGAGCAGGCCGTAGCCGACGCCGATCGCGACGAAGCCGACGTACGGCGTGACGAGCGCGCCGACCGAGACCAGCACCGCACCGACGGCGAGCAGCCCGCCGACCGCACGCGCCGGCAGCCGGGCGGTGCGGCCGACCAGCGCCGTGCCGATCGCCTGGCCGGCGACCGTGATCGCGACCAGCAGCGGGATGTCGGCCGTGGTCACGCCGTGGGCCCGTGCGACGAGCGGGAAGTACTCGTCGTAGGCCGTCAGACCGACCATGGCCGCCGCCAGCAGCAGGACCCGGCGTACGTCGGGATGGTGCCGCGACTCGGCCAGGCCGGCGCGGAGCATGGCGACGTAGCGCGACGTCGCGCGCTCGGTCTCGGCGAGCGGCGAGTCGTGCGCGGGCCGACGCGCGCGGTCGGACACCGGGAGGGTCGCCGCGAGCACGGCCTGGCCGCCACAGATCGCCACGCTCGCCCAGCCCACGAGCGGATAGCCGCCCGTCGCCAGCAACGGCGCCGCGACGACGGTCGCGCCGAGGTTGGCGACCATCGCCGTCGAGTGCGCCCACCCGATCAGGGACGGGTAGACCTCGGCCGCGTCGCGCTCGACCAGCTCGTCGTAGACCAGGGACTCGAAGGTGCCCGACATCAGCGAGCTCGACAGTCCCCAGAGCACGAAGCCCAGGGCGAAGCCGGGGAAGGTCTGCCAGACCATCCAGGTCGCGAAGCCCGCGGCGTACACGAACGCCGAGGCGACCAGGAGGTGGCGCCGGTCGAACGCGTCCGCCCAGGCGCCCGACGGCACCTCGAAGACGAACGAGGTGGCCGACCAGATGATCAGGAGCAGCGAGATGTGCGAGGCGCTGATGCCGTGGTCGGCGAAGAGCAGCGAGTAGACGGCGTAGAGCGGGACCAGGTCCCGCGAGGCGTGGTACAGCAGCACCCGCGGCACGAAGCCCCGGGTGCCGGGTACGCGGGCCGAGAATCAGGTGTGGCCGGAGAAGTGACGCATGGCGGGAGGCTAGCCCGGGATCCGGAGGGCGGCCAGCCCTCAGCCGTGGTCAGCCGCGGTCGATGTCGGGCTCGAGGTAGATGACGCGTGGCGATCGGCTCGACGGTCCGGATGGCTGCCTCGGCCGCGTCGATCGCGCTCGCGATGTCGGTGGCGGAGAGGTCGCGGTGGACGGCGATCTTCGCCGCCACGAGGAGCTCGTCGGGGCCGAGGTGCATCGTCTTGAGGTGGATGATCCGGTCGACCCCGTCGGTGCCGCGGAGGGCGTCGGCGATCCGGTCCTCGGCAGCGACGGACGCCGACTCACCGAGCAGCAGGCTCTTGGTCTCGATCGCCAGGACGACCGCCACGGCGACCAGCAGCAGCCCGATCAGCGCGGTGCCGGCCACGTCGAACCAGAGGTTCTCGGTGAGCAGCGAGAGCCCGACCCCGAGCAGCGCGAAGACCAGGCCGACGAGGGCCGCGAAGTCCTCGAGCAGGATGACCGGGAGCTCGGGCTGCTTGGCGCGACGGATGAACTCGACGTACGACGCGTCGCCGCGGACGTGGCCCGTCTCGCGGATCGCCGTCCGGAACGACAGCGACTCCATCACGATCGCCGCCAGCAGCACGACGATCGGCACCCACCACCACCGGCTCGTCAGCAGCGAGTCGTCGGGGATGCCGTGGGTCGCGTGGAGCTCGTGTCCCTTGTGGTAGGCCTCGTAGAGCGCGAAGAGACCTCCGACGCTGAAGAGCACGATGGAGACGATGAAGGCGTAGATGTAGCGCTCGCGGCCGTAGCCGAACGGGTGCTCGGCGGTCGGGCGCTTGCGCGCCTGGCGGCCGCCGAGCAGCAGCAGCGCCTGGTTGCCCGAGTCGGCCACCGAGTGGATGGCCTCGGCCAGCATCGACGACGCACCGGTCAGCAGGAACGCCAGGAACTTGGTGACCGCGATCCCGGTGTTGGCCAGGAGGGCAGCGACGACCGCCTTGGTGCTGCCTTCGGTCGACATGCGCGGAAGGCTACCGGGCGCCGTGCGCCGCGAGCTCCTCCGCCCGCGCCGGGCAGGGAGACGAGCACGACGACGCCGGCGACACCCACCAGGACCGAGGCGACGTCGAGCATCCCGACCACCCCGAGATGCTCCGCACCGATCCCTCCGACGGCCGCCCCGAGCAGGCTGAGCAGCCAGATCGTGGCCTGGAGCGAGCCGAAGACCCGGCCGCGGTACGCGTCGGGCACCCGCTGCTGGGCGAGGGTGTCCGACGCCCACCGACGAGGCGACCGAGGTGATGCCGGAGACGAGGCTGAGCACGACCGCCACGGCCAGGACCGGCACGTTGAACCGCACCAGCAGGAGGCCGCCGGCCACCACGGAGCCGACCCCGCACAGGAACCGGGGCGAGAGCCGGTGGCCGATGCGCACCCACCAGCACCGATCCGCCGATGCCGGCCGCCGCGTGCACGGTCATCAGGAGCGCGTAGACGCCGTCGCCACCGTGCAGCACGTCGCGGACCCAGGGCGCCGCGAGCGGATCGAGCATCGTGCCCCCGAAGGTCATCAGCCCGAACACCACGAACAGCACGCCGGATCGAGCGGTCCGAGCGCACCAGCCGGAGGCCGTCGAGCCACTGGGTCGCGAACCCCTCGGGCGCCGCCACCGGCGGCGCCACGGTCCGAGCGCCCTGTCGACCGCGCATCAGGGCCAGCAGGACGGCGGCGCCCAGGAAGGTGGCCGCGTCCGCGACCGCGACGGCGCCGAGCCCCCCGGTGGCGTAGAGCACCGGCCCCAGGGGCAGCCCCGCGAGCCGGCCGATGCGGTTGTTCAGCGCGTTCAGCGCGTTGGCGGACACCAGCTCGTCGTCCGGCACGAGGGTGGGGAGCAGCGAGTTCTCCGCCGGCAGCGAGAACGACGACAGCGCGGACTGGACGGCCGCCACGACGTAGACCACGCCCGAGCAGGCCCTCGTCCAGCACCAGCACAGCGAGGCCGAGCACGGTGCCCGCCTGGAGCAGGTTCACCACCACGAGGATCCGCCGGCGGTCCCACCGGTCGACGAGCACGCCGGCCACCGAGCCCAGCAGGATCCCGGGCAGCAGCTCGGCGACGGTCATGCCCGCGGTGGCGACCGTCGAGCCGGTCCGCACGTAGACGACGTACGGCAGGACCGCCATCAGCATCCAGTCGCCCGCCACGGAGACGAGACCGCCCCACCACAGCAGGGCGAAGTCGCGGTGGCGGAGAACCCCGATCAACGGGTCGCGACGACGGCCACCGGGCGCATCGTCGCGACGTCCACCAGCACGTCCACGTCCGTCGCCCGAGACGTCGTCACGCAGCCCGACCTCGAGCGCCGGCCGGCCGGCGTGCTCGGTGTGCCGCGTCGGTACGGCGTGCGCCCGCGGTCGCGTCGACCGCAGCCGCCGCGTCTGCGGGGAGGACAGCGCCAGCCCCAGCAACGACGTGGTGAGCTCCTCGCCGCACGCGGCGCAGCCGGCGTGCCACCCCCACCGCGTTCGCGGCTCGGCGACCTCCGGCCGCTCGTAGGGCGCCACCGGCACGTCCGCCCCGCACCGCGTGCAGGTCGACGCGGCCGGTCGCGATCGCCGCCGGCCACCAGCCCTGGCACCAGGTGGCCATCCGGTCCACGACCGCGCTCGGCCGGCTCACGGCGGCCAGGTGCACGCCGAGGGTGGGGTTGTCGAGCCGCCAGGCGGAGGCGACTCCGTCGGGCTCGCAGGTCTCGCACCGGAGCTGGACCTCGCCGGCGCCGCGGTCGCGTCGCATGCTGGGTGGTCCGACGCCCGCACGTCGGACAGCTCAAGCGCGTCGGGCGCCAGGCCGCACCGTGGCGGCTCACCCACACCTGGGCCAGCGGCTCCTCCGCGAGCTCGGTCTCGAGCAGCTCGCGGATCCTCGCCCGGCCCCGGGTGAGCCGCATCGACACGGCCTCCGGGGTGAGTGCCAGGCGGCGCGCGATCTCCTGCGGCGCCAGCTCGTCGACGTAGCGGGCCACCAGGGCGGCCCGCGTCTCGGCGGGGACCAGGGACAGGACCCGGTCCAGCAGGTCGACGAGCTCCTCGTGGTCCAGGAGGTCGGCCATCTCGTCGGGCCCGGCGTGACGTCGTCCCGGGCAGGTCGCCGGGCTGGTCGCAGGTGAGCTCGCGGGCGGCGAGCCGGCCCCGGCGGACCCGCCAGCGGTCGGCAGACGTTGCGGGCGATCGCGTCGAGCCACGGGCCGCGACCCGAGGGGTCGACCAGCCGGTGCCGGATCCGCCACGCCTCGAGCAGGGTCTCCTGGGCGAGGTCGTCGGCGGCGCGCGGAGTCCCCGGTGAGGACGGCACACAGCCGCGCCAGGCGACGCCGCTCCTGCTCGTTCCACGACTGGTCCACGTCCGCCTCCTCGCAGCCTGAGCATCGTCCACACCTCAGATCGCGTGCGGCCACCCCCGGGCAACGGCGTTAGCGCGCCGATGTCGGCGGCTCAGTCGCTGACCAGGCCCAGGCGGAGGTACTCCGCGGCGTACCGGCCGTTGAGCACGAGCGAGGCGTAGCGCGCGATCTCGGTGCCGGCCTCGGTCGTCACCGTCTCCCGGCGTACGCCGTGCTCCGTCGGCCGCGGCGCGCAGCCGGTCGTGGTCCTCGCGCACCACCGGGTCGACCGTGCCGTCGTCGAACACCAGCAGCATCGGCCGCACGTCGCCCTCCCCGTCGGCGAACGGGTCGTCGAAGACGTCGCGGGGACGGGCGGCCTCGATCAGGGGCAGCAGGTGCTCGGCGTCGCCGGCGATCGCCGACTGCCCGGACGCGCGACGGATGGTCTCGGCGACACGACGGGCAGCGCGGGCGGCCAGCGACGACCCGCCCCAGACGACGGGCCGGGTGTCGGCGAGGGCGATCGCCAGCATCTTCGCGGGGTTGACGGCGAGGTCGCGGTGGGGCGAGCACGAGACGGCCACCTCGTCGAGGGCGTCGGCGACGTCGGCGTGGTCGGCACGCGGACCGAGGCCGACCTGGTCGAGGTACTCCAGCAGGACGACCGCCGTGGCCAGCTGGTCACGCGCCACGGTCGGCACGATCGTCGACCAGCGTCCCTCGGCATGGCGGGCGACGAGCGAGCTCGGCCGGACAGGCGACGACCACCTGGCAGCCGCGGCGTACGGCCTCGGCGACCGCGGCGGCGGTCCCGCGGTCCTTGCCGTCGGGGGCGAGCACGACGACGAGGTCGAGCCCGCCGGCCCAGCCCGGGCAGCGCGGGACCCGGCCAGGCCACGAACGGCACCGGGCACCAGGGCTCGAGCACCGCGCGCAGGAGGCGCGAGTCGGGACCGGCCGCGACGATGGCCCGGGGCCGGGCCACGTCGCGCGCCGCGGCCACGGCCGCCGCGATGCCGGGGGCGGCCTCCACCGCCTCCCGGCGGACCCGGGCGCCCGCCTCCGCGAGCTCGCGCAGGCGCAGGTCGGCCGTGACCAGCGCTGCCTCGTCGTCGAGGCGGGACTCGTCGAACCAGGTCGCCATGTCGTCAGCCCGTCCTCAGGCCGGCCGGCGGGCCTCGTCGACCAGCAGGACCGGGATGTCGTCGCGGACCGGGTAGGCCAGGCCGCACCGCTGGCAGACCAGCTCCTCCTCGACGGGCGCGAGCGCACCGTGGCAGTCCGGGCAGACGATGATCTCCAGCAGCTTCGGGTCGAGGTTCATGGCGTCAGTGGCTCCTGATCAGGGTGAGGACGTCGTCGCGGACACGGGTCATGGTCGCCTCGTCGGCGCCCTCGACGTTGAGGCGCAGCAGGGGCTCGGTGTTGGACGGGCGGAGGTTGAACCACCAGGTGGGCGTGGTGACGGTGAGACCGTCGAGGTGGTCGACCTCGCGCGCCGTCCGTCCCGGCGTACGCCGCCTCGACCGCCGTGGCGGTGGCGGCCTGGTCGGTGACCTCGGAGTTGATCTCCCCGCTCAGGCTGTAGCGCTGGTAGTCCGCGAGCAGCCGCGACAGCGGGAGGTCGGTCTCCGACAGGGCAGCCAAGGTGTGCAGCGCGGCGAGCATCCCCGAGTCGGCGCGCCAGAAGTCCCGGAAGTAGAAGTGCCCGCTGTGCTCGCCGCCGAAGACCGCGTCGGTCTCGGCCATGGTCGCCTTGATGTAGGAGTGCCCGACCCGGGTCCGCACGGGCCGGCCGCCCAGCTCGCGCACCAGCTCCGGGACGAAACGGCTGGTGATCAGGTTGTGGATCACCGCGGAGCCGGGCGACCTGGCCAGCTCGCGCGCCGCGATGAGTGCGGTCAGGGTCGACGGGGACACGGCGTCGCCGCGCTCGTCGACGACGAAGCACCGGTCGGCATCGCCGTCGAAGGCCAGACCGAGGTCGGCCCCCTCCGCGAGGACCCGCTTCTGGAGGTCGACCAGGTTCTCCGGCTCGATGGGGTTGGCCTCGTGGTGCGGGAAGGTGCCGTCGAGCTCGAAGTACATCGGCACCAGCTCGACGGCCGGCCCGACGCGGCCGAAGACGACGGGAGCGGTGAGGCCGGCCATCCCGTTGCCGGCGTCGACGACGACCTTGAGCCGGCGGCCACCCACCGGGGCCAGCGAGAGCAGGTGGGCGGCGTAGGCGTCGAGGACGTCGAGCTGCGAGATGTCGCCGGGGCGCTCGACCGGCGGCAGGCGCGGGGCCCGAGACGGCGTCGCGGATGGCGTGCAGCCCGGTGTCGGCCCCGATCGGCTGCGCGTCCTCGCGGCACAGCTTGATCCCGTTGTACTGCGCCGGGTTGTGGCTGGCGGTGAACATCGCGCCGGGATGCCCGAGGTGGCCCGACGCGAAGTAGAGCTGGTCGGTCGAGGCCAGACCGATCAGCACCACGTCGGCGCCGGCGCCCGCCGCGCCCTCGGCGAACGCCGCCGCCAGGGCGGGCGAGCTGGGCCGCATGTCGTGACCGACCACGACCGTCTTGGCGCCGGCGACGGGCACGAAGGCTGCTCCGGTACGCCGGGCGAGGGTCTCGTCGATCTGGTCCGGGACGACGCCCCGCACGTCGTACGCCTTGAAGACGGCGACGGTGTTCGCGGCGTCGGTGGTGTTCATACGAGCCTCACAGCGTGGAGCCTAACCACCGGTGTCGGCAGGCTCGGCGTCACTCCGAGCTGAGCATGCGCAGGTGACCGCGCCGGGCGGTCTCGCGGCCCGCACCGGTCACCGGCGGCGCGCTCGGCGACCGCGTGGCCGCGACCATCGGCCGGCCGGCCTCGCGGACGGCGTCGGCGAGGGCGAGCAGGTCGTCGGTCGACGGTGGCAGCGTGCTGGGGTCGGGCGCGAGCCGCAGCACCTCCCAGCCGCGGGGGGCCGACAGCCGGGCGCCGTGGACCTCGCAGAGGTCGTAGGAGTGCGGCTCGGCGTACGTCGCGAGCGGCCCCACCACGGCCGTCTGGTCGGCGTAGACGTAGGTGAGCGTGGTGACGGCCGGGCGGCCGCACGCAGTGCGCGAACATCGCCGGGCCGGAGTCACGGCGCCGACGGTACCGCCGACCTCGCCACAGCCCGAGCAGGCTCGCGGGTCGTCTACCCTCGCCCTGTGACCTCCGTGGCCCCCGCCGGCCGCCGCCGGACCCGCGACCGCCGTGGCCGGGGCATGCGCGGCCCGGCCATCACCCCCAGCCTGCCCGGGCGCCCGGAGCTGCCCACGCGGGGGGAGCGCTTCGACGAGCTGGTCCTCGAGACGGTCCGCGACATCGACACCCGCTGGCAGGACCGCCTCGGCCTCGTGGAGTACGCCGTCGAGGACACCCCGCAGCTGCCCGACGACTGGTCGGGCGAGACGGTGCCCCTGTCCTCGCTCGTGCGCGGACAGGGCACGACGCCGACCCGGCTGGTGCTCTTCCGCCGGCCGATCGAGCACCGCTGCGAGAATCGTGCCGACCTGGAGGCGATGGTGCTCACCGTCGTCGTCGAGCAGGTGGCGGAGCTGCTGGGCGTCGACGCCGAGGACGTCGACCCGCGCTACCCCCGCGACGGCTGACGGCCTCCGCCCCGCTCCGGGCTCGGCTCGGCCTCAGCTCCGGCCGGGCGAGATCTGCGGGACCAGTCCCTGCGTCAGCAGCTCGGTCAGCGGGAGCACCGTGGCGCCGACGCCGTCGCCGCTGACCAGCACCGCGCCGCGGACCGGCGTACCCCGCGGTACCACGTGCACGAACGCGGTGCCGCGCGGCAGGTCGACGGCCGCCGTGTGTCCCTGCTGCGAGGCGACCGTCCGGCTCAGCAGCTCCTCGCCCGACGTGTCGTACGCCGTGACCGCGGCCGAGCCGGCCGCGTCCGCCGACAGGAGGAGCCGCGCGGTCACCTGGTCCTTCTTCGCGCCCGGACCGGTCACGACCGGCAGCAGGGTCGCCGCCTCGGCGACCACGTCGGAGGCGGGGACGGTGAGGACCCGGTCCTTGGCCAGGGTGGTGAGCAACGAAGCCGTGATCGGCTGGTCGGCCTCCACCGACACCCCGAGCGCGCCGTCGCGCAGCGCCTTGGTGAGCTCGCTGCCGAGGGGCACGCGGATCGTCGACCCCGGCGGCACCGAGACCGGCTCCAGGCCGTTGGGCACGAAGCTGGTGTCACCGGTGACCACCTTGATCTCCGCGCGCACCACGTCGTCGCCGGGGTTGGCCAGCTGGAGCGTGCGGTCGCCCGGCCCCTCGGGGAGCCCGAGCAGCTGGTTGGCGAGCGCGGGTGCGAGCTGGCGGGGCAGCCACTCGCGCTGGGTGCGGTGGCTCACGAGGTCCGTCGAGGAGTCGAGGACGTCGACCGCGAGCCGACCGCGTGAGACCACGACGTGCGCGGTGAACAGACCTCGGCGCGGGACGACCGCGCCGAGGTCGACGCTGATCGTCTTGTGCCCGGGGATCAGGATGCCGCGCAGCCGGCTCGAGCTGAGGAGCCGTCCGCCGAGCAGGGTGATGTCGGCGACCGCCGGTCCGGCGTCCGGGTTGACCAGCTCGATCACGGAGTCGTGGTCGGCCCGGGAGCCGACGCCGGTGAACCACTGCTCGGGAGACGGCACCGTGCAGGCGACGGCGCGTGAGCGGCGCGGTACCGGACCGGAGCCCGACCAGGCCCGGGGCCAGGTCGTCGGAGCCGCGGACGACGAGGGCCGCCGGGCTGTCGACCGGCGAGGACGCGCCGGTGCTGACCGCCACGGTCTGCGTCTCGCCCGCGGCGAGCACGGTCACGTCGCCCGAGGCGCCGGATGCCGTCGAGACCGCGGCGTCGGGCGAGCCACTGCTGCCGGACGGACACACCACCAGGGCGTTGGTCAGCTTCGTGAGCGAGGGCGCCTGGTCGGTGCTGTGCACGGGCGGGATGCGCACCAGCGCGAGCAGCCCGAGGGTCACCAGCGGGATGACCACGGCGAGGACGGAGGTCAGGTCGAGCCGCGGCGTGCGGCTGCGCCGCACCACCTCGGGTCCGCGGACGCGTCTGCCGCGGCTCATGACTCGTCACTCCGGCGTCGGGTGGCCCGCCAGGTCGGCAGGCAGAGGACCAGCACCACGAGCAGCGCGATGCCCTGGACCACGAGCAGCACGTCCCGGGCCGGGGAGCCGGGGCCGTTCGTCGCGTCCGGGTCGACGGGCTCGGCGACGGACCAGGCGCGCGTGGTCCGGCTCTCGGCGCTGGCCTGGACCAGCCCGTCCGTGGCGTCGAGGCCCGCCGCGACGTCCCCGTCGGCGGGCGATGGCAGCACGACGTAGCGGATCCCGGCCGCCGCGAGGTCGGAGACGACCGCCGGGGTGGGCCGCGAGACGAGCGCGCGCACGTCGTCGGTGAAGGCCTGGTCCGGTTCGGAGGCGTACTGGATCTCGTTCTCCCCGAGCGTGTCGCCGTCACCCCGACGGATCGTGAACCGGAGCCCGGACGCGACATCGCCCCGGATCACCAGGATCCCGTTCGCCTCGGAGTCGATGGAGGCGTCGGTCATGTACGCCGGGATCCCGGTGTCCTCGCTGCTGGCCAGGTCGCCGGGCCCCTGCCAGACGAACCAGCCGAGCCCGATCGCCGGGATGATCGCGGCGACCACGGCCAGCACCACGAGGAGCGCCTGGTGGTGCTCGGCCCGCGACCTCCGCAGGATCGTGACCAGGCCCTGCGCACCGAGCATCGCGGCCAGCACGAAGCACCCGTGCAGGACCACCAGCATCACCGCGATGCCCGGGCGCACCGACCCGCCGGGCAGCGGGAGCGGGACGAAGGACAGTGCCGCTGCGGTGAGCGCCGCCACGGACGCCACCAGCCACGCCACGAGCACGGGGATCCGGGTGGCCCGCGGGATCAGCGCCAGCGCGGCCAGCACGACCAGCAGCGCGCCGAGCCACCAGGGACCGCCGACGTCCCCGCCGAACCGGCCGACCAGCAGGTCGGTGAAGCCCAGGGACGGGTAGGGCTGGCGGCCGGTCTCCATCAGCAGCAGGGACCCGGCGCCGTGCCAGAGGGCGGGCAGCCACCACGGCGAGAGGAGCACGGGGGTGACGCCCAGGGCGACCGCCGGTGGTCCCCAGACGCTGCGGTCGCGGGGCAGGCTCCGGGTGACGGCGTACGCGATCACGGTCACGACCACGGCGAGCACCACGGCGAAGACCCAGAGGACCGGCTGGAACGCCGCGGCCAGCGCGAGCAGCAGCCCGGTCCGCCAGCCGGCACGCCAGCGCCGGTCGGGCTCGGGGTCGGAGAAGCCGAGAGCGGCGTGGGCGATCCAGGGCACCAGCACGGCGACCACCACCACGCCCAGCCGGCCGTCCCCCCAGGCGCCGGAGGTGACCGGCACGAGCGCGTAGGTCACGGCGCCCAGCGCCACCAGCCAGCGCGGCGAGCCCCCCGGGTCGACCAGGCGGCCGACCACGCGGAGCAGGCGCCAGGCACCCCAGAGCGCCAGCGGTACGGCGAGGAGCAGGAGCGCCGACACCGCCGCGGCGGCGCTGTTGCCCAGCACCGACCCGAGCATCGCCACCGGCACGACGTACGCCGGTGCGGGCACGGCGGTACCGGTGCCCAGGGCGTGCCACGGCTCGGTCCACAGCGACCAGAGCGTCGCGGCGTCGGCCGGCGCCGGGGCCAGGCCTCCTCCGGTGACCAGGCCGAAGGCCTCGCGCACGCCGATCACCGAGAGCACCACCACGACGCTCAGCGCGACCGCCAGCGGGTTGGTGAAGAAGCGGGCGACCAGCCCGGTGTCCTCGGCCACCGCGTCGTCGTCGTCCACCACGACGACCGGCCGGCGCAGCGGAGCGGGCGCCGCGGCGTCCTTGGCCGCGCGCCGCCGGTCGGCGACGTCCTGGGCCTGGTTCGTCGCAGCGGCTGCGATGTCGCCGACGAAGTCGAGTCCGTGCCGGTAGGGCACCCACCAGGCCGCGAGCAGCGGCTTCGGGTCGTGCTCGCCGGAGGTCCGGCGCGCCTTGCGGGCACGGCGGATCTCACCCGGCGCGGCGTAGACGGAGAAGAGTGCCGCGAGGTCGTCGAGCGCCTCGCCGGCCGAGCGGACCACCAGGAACCCGACCATCCGGAGCAGGGTGCCGAAGAAGAGGCGGACGACCTGCCAGGGCAACGCTCGGGCAGGAGCGTTGGCGAGCAGCGTGAACAGGGCCGCCCGGCGCTCGTGGTAGTGGGTGTGCCGGCCGGTCAGCGGCGTACGGCGGACGCCGCGGTGCGCGGCCTCGGCGTGGAAGACGACGGCGTCGGGGACCACGATCGTCCGGACGCCCGCGGCGGCCGCGCGCCAGCCGAAGTCGAGGTCGTTGCCGAACATCGGAAGGTTGTCGTCGAGCCCGCCGAGCCGGTCGTAGACGCTGCGGCGGACCAGCATGCCCGCCGTGTTGACGGCGAGCACCTGTCGGACCTCGTCGTGCTGACCCTGGTCGTACTCCCCGGCCTCGAGCCCGGTCTCGCGCCGGCCGGTGCCGGAGATGGTCACCCCGACCTCGAGCAGCCGCTTGAGGGAGGGCCACTCGCGCAGCTTGGGGCCGAGCACGTCGGCCGACGGGTCCGCGGCCGCGGCGTCCAGCAGTCGGGCGAGCGCGTCGGGAGCGGGGTTGGCGTCGTCATGGAGCAGCCAGACCCACTCCGCGGCGTCGGCCGCGACCTGCTCGAGGCCGATCCGCACCGCCTCGGGGTACGCCGTACGGCCGGAGACCGTGGCCACCTCGCCGAAGGCGTCGAGCAGGAGGTCGACGCTCTCGTCGTGGCTGCCGGTGTCGACGCAGACGACGCCGCCCAGCGGCACGGTCTGGCTACGCAGCCCGTCGATGACCGCAGGCAGCCAGCGGGCCCCGTCGTGGCTGACGAGCAGAGCCACGACCGTCGGATTCACGGTCAGCCACCCTAGCGTCGGGCCGGAGCGGCCCCGCATTCGTCGCCGAGGTGAGCAGGGTCACCCGGGGGACCCTGCTCCGCTCAGACGGCGCGCTTCTTGAGCTTGCGACGCTCACGCTCCGACAGCCCGCCCCAGATCCCGAAGCGCTCGTCGTTCATCAGCGCGTACTCGAGGCAGTCGCCCCGCACGTCGCAGGTCAGGCAGACCTTCTTGGCCTCTCTGGTGGAGCCACCCTTCTCAGGGAAGAACGCCTCCGGATCGGTCTGAGCGCAGAGAGCACGCTCCTGCCATCCTGCTTCCTCGGCGTCCGCGTCGAGGAGAAACAGTTCCCTCACGGTCATCGCCCTTTCGACCCTGGCTGTTACCCGCTCGGACGCCCATACCGTCCGAAGAACACTGTGGGAATTACACGCCTGTCGTACACCGGAAGTCAAGGCGTGATCTGGTATTGGCCAATCTGCTGACAGGCGAATGACACCTGTGTAACATCACCCGGCTCCCCGGATCGACCCGGGGCGGACGGGGGGCTGCGTCCCGCGCGCGCCGCGGTGCGGCAGGCTACCCCCATGCGAGCTCTCACGGTCCTGTCGGGCGGGGTGGGCGGGGCGACGTTCCTGCGCGGTCTGCTGCACGGCATCCGCACGGGCGCGCTCCGCGGCGTGGACCCCGACGCCGAGGTCACCGTGGTCGCCAACACCGCCGACGACATCTGGCTGCACGGGCTCAAGATCTGCCCCGACCTCGACACCGTGATGTACACCCTCGGCGACGGGATCGACGCCGAGCGCGGCTGGGGTCGTCGCGACGAGACGTGGAGCACCAAGGAGGAGCTCGCGGCGTACGGCGTCGAGCCGACCTGGTTCGGTCTCGGCGACCGGGACCTCGCGACCCACCTGGTCCGGACCCAGATGCTCGACGCCGGCTTCCCGCTCTCCGAGGTGACGGCCGCGCTGTGCCGGCGCTGGGAGCCCGGGGTCCGCCTGCTGCCGATGACCGACGACCGCGTCGAGACGCACATCGCGATCGCCGACCCCGACAGCCCGAGCGGGCGCCGGGTCGTGCACTTCCAGGAGTACTGGGTGCGGCTCCACGCCGAGGTCCCGGCCGAGGCGGTGATCGTGGTCGGGCTCGAGGAGTCGTCCCCGGGCCCGGGTGTGATCGACGCGATCACCGACGCGGACCTGGTGCTGGTCCCGCCGAGCAACCCCGTGGTCAGCGTCGGCACGATCCTCGGCGTCCCCCGCGTCCGGGAGGCGTTGGTCGCCACCCGCGCTCCGGTGGTCGGGCTCTCCCCGATCGTCGGAGGCACGCACGTCCGCGGGATGGCGCACCAGATGCTCACCGCCATCGGCGTCGAGGTCTCGGCCGCGGGCGTCGGGCTGCACTACGGCGCCCGATCGGAGGGCGGGGTGCTCGACGGCTGGCTGGTCGACACCGTCGACGCGGGCGACGTCGGTCGGGTCCGCGCAGGCGGCCTCGCGTGCGCCGCCGCTCCCCTGATGATGACCTCGCCCGGAGCCACCGCGGCGATGGCGTCCGCCGCCCTCGACCTGGTCACGTGATCCGCGGGTGATCACGGTCTGGGCGCCCGACGGCGTGGGCGAGGTACGCCGCGGCGACGACCTCGCCGAGCTGCTGCTCGGAGCCCTGTCAGCGGGCGATCCCGACCCCACCGGGCACCTCGCCGACGGCGACGTGGTGTGCGTGACGAGCAAGGTGGTCAGCAAGGCCGAGGGCCGGGTGGTGGCGGGCGACCGGGCCGAGGCCGTGGTCGCCGAGACCCGCCGGGTGGTGGCGCGCCGCGGTCCGCTGGCCATCGTGGTGAACCGGCTCGGGATCACGATGGCCGCCGCCGGCGTCGACGCCTCCAACGTCGAGCCGGGCCACGTCGTCCTGCTGCCGCGAGGACCCGGACGCCTCCGCCCGGGTCCTGCGCGACGCCGTGGCCTCCCGGACGGGGGCCAACGTGGCCGTGCTCGTCACCGACACCGCCGGCCGGACCTGGCGCGAGGGACAGACCGACATCGCCGTCGGAGCGGCGGGGCTGCCCGTGCTGGACGACCACGCCGGGCGCGCGGACGGCTACGGCAACGAGCTGGCCGTGACGGCACCGGCCGTCGCGGACGAGCTGGCCGGCGTGGCCGAGCTCGCCGCCGGCAAGCTCGGCCGCCGGCCCTTCACCGTGGTCCGCGGTCGTGGCGACCTCGTGCTGCCCCCGGGCGAGCACGGGCCGGGCGCCGCGGCGCTGCTCCGCCCCGAGGGTGCGGACCTGTTCGGGCTGGGGGCCCGCGAGGCGGTGCTGGCCGCCCTCGAGGCCCGGGCCGGCGCCCGTACGGCGTTCGGCGTCGCGGTCGAGCCGGACGAGCTCGTCGCGGTCCTGACCGGGCTCACCGGCTCACCGGTCGTGCGGCGCGACGACGAGGTGGTGGTCACCACCGACGACCCGCGCACCCGATGGGCGGTGGAGGTGGCGGCGTACGCCCACGGCTGGCAGGCCGTCGCGGCCCCCGAGCCGGGTCTCCGGTTGCGCCCGTCCACTCCGTAGACTCTGCGCACCCCACCGGTCCGGCACGCCCGGAAGCAGAGAGAGCACCCATGGCCAAGTCGTCCAAGTCCACCCGCTCCGAGCGGGCGAAGGTCGTCGAGCAGATGCGCGCGCAGCAGAAGGCGGCCGAGCGCCGGCGCGGGACGATCATCGTGGCGGCCTGCGTCCTGGTGGCGGTCGGCATCGTGGCCGCGGCCGCGATCGGCCCGATCATGGACCACTACCGGACCGCGAAGTACAGCGGCAAGGCGCTGGACCAGATCGGCTCGCCGGCCTCGGTGTGCCAGGACGTCACCACCAAGCCCGCCGACGGCAACCAGCAGCACCTTCCCGACGGGTCGCAGGTCACCTACTCCGACTCCCCGCCCGCGTTCGGCAAGCACTACCTGACGCCGGACGAGATGGGCCGGAAGTTCTACACCGCCCAGGACCGGCCCGACGCTCGGGGCGCTGGTGCACAACGAGGAGCACGGCTACACGATCCTCTGGTACGACGACACCGCGGCCGGGGACTCCGACCAGATGGACCAGATCCGGGCGATCGCCGGCAAGTTCGCCGGCACCACCGACCTCCGCGACAAGTTCAAGGCCGTGCCGTGGACGTCGTCGGACGGCAAGCCGTTCCCCGAGCGGCCAGCACGTCGCCTTCACGCACTGGTCGGTCGGGGGCACGCAGAAGGCGTCCCAGGGCTCCGACAAGCAGGTCGGCGTCTGGCAGTACTGCTCGAGCGTCTCCGGCGCCGCGCTCGAGACGTACATGGAGGACTACCCGTTCAGCGACTCCCCCGAGCCCGCGGGGATGTAGCGGCGTACGGCCGTCAGGTCAGGTCCGCGCGGCCCGTCTCCCGCAGCCGGTCCACCATCGCCTTGACCTCCTGGGCGTGGGCCCGGGTGGTGACGAGCAGGGCGTCGGCGGTGTCGACGACCACGACGTCGTCGACGCCGACCAGCGCGACCAGCCGGCCGCTGTCCGGCACCACGAGCCCCGAGGCCGCGTCGGCCCGGACGAGGTCCCGGTCGCCCAGCACCTGCACGCCGTCCGGCGACGGCCCGAGCACGTCGGCCAGCGAGCGGAAGTCGCCGACGTCGTCCCAGGCGAACTCCCCGGGCACGGTCGCGACCCGCCCGGCCGCCGCGGCCGGCTCGGCGACGGCATGGTCGATGGCGATCCTCGGCAGGGTCGGCCAGACGTCGTCCAGCCGGTCGGCGGACGCGGCGAGGTCGCGCAGGGACGCCGCGAAGCCGGGGTGGCCGGCGGCGAGCAGGTCCAGGAGCACCCGCGGACGGACGACGAACATCCCGGCGTTCCAGCGGTACTCACCGGACGCGAGGTAGCGCCGGGCGACGTCGGCCGACGGCTTCTCGACGAACTCCTCGACCACGAACGCCCCGTCGTGACCGGGCAGCGGGGGCCCCTGGCGGACGTACCCGAAGGCGGTGGCCGGCCGGGTGGGCCGGATGCCGACGGTGACCAGCCAGTCGTCGGCCGCGACCTCGACCGCGAGCGCCACGGCCCGGTCGAAGGCCGCCGGGTCGCCGATCACGTGGTCGGCGGCGAAGGAGCCCAGCACCGCGTCCGGGTCCTCGCGCTCGAGCAGCGCCGCGGCGTACCCGATCGCCGCCATGGAGTCGCGCGGCGAGGGCTCGGCGAGCACGCGCCCGGCCGGGAGGTCCGCCAGCTGGGCCAGCACCTGCTCCCGGTGGGCGGCACCGGTCACCACCAGCACCCGGTCGCCGGCGGTCGCGGCGACCCGGGCGACGGTCTCCTGGAGCAGCGAGCGGCCGGTGCCGGTGAGGTCGTGCAGGAACTTCGGGGCCGCTGCCCGCGACAGCGGCCACAGCCGGGTGCCCGAGCCACCGGCCGGGACGACGGCCCAGAAGTGCTCGATCGCAGCCATGGGGGTCACCCTAGAGTGATCGCCTGATGACGACCTTCCCGCAGGTGCTGGCCGGGCTGCTGGCGCGTGACGCCGGCCGCCCCCTGGTCACCTTCTACGACGGTGCGACCGGCGAGCGCACGGAGCTGTCGGTCACGACGTACGCCAACTGGGTCGCGAAGGTGGCCTCGCTGCTGGCCGACGAGCTCGAGATCGAGCACGGCAGCCGGGTGCTGGTGGACCTGCCCGCGCACTGGCTCGCCCCCGTGGTGCTGGGAGCCACGTGGGCGGCCGGGCTCGAGGTGGTGTGGGACGGGGAGGCCGACGCGGTGGTGACCGGGCCGGACGGGGTCGACCGGTGGGCCGGCGAGGCCGCCCGCGTCCCGGTGCTCGCGAGCGCGCTGCTCCCGTTGGCGGGACGGTTCCCCGACGGCCCTGCCCGCCGGCGTCCACGACCTGGGCGTCGAGGTGTGGTCGCAGCCCGACGCGTACGTCGCGTGGCCGGCCCCGGCCGACGACGACCGGGCGGTCGCGGGAGTCACCCAGGCGGACCTGTGGAGAGCGGCCGCCGCCGGGAGTCAGATCACCGACGGCGGCCGCCTCCTCTCGGAGACGAGTCCGGCTTCCCCTTCCGGTCTCGCCTCCTTCATCGAACCGCTGGCTCGCAACGGTTCCATGGTCCTGGTCACCGCCGCGTCCGAGGAGAGACGCGAGCGGATCGCGGCCGACGAGCGCGTCACCGCGCGCTTCGACCCGGGTCAGCCCGTCAGGTCGTAACCCCCGAACCCCTGGCCGAGGTAGACGGGGGCCCGGAAGCCCGAGGTCGTGCCCTGGAGGGCGTAGAGCCGGCCGGTTCCCTTCGGCGCGCACGACCAGGTCGGGATGCTTGGTCCTGGTCAGGTCGCTGACGCCGATCACCCAGTCGTAGGGCGACAGGTCCACCGGGAGCCGGGACGGCCGGGAGAGGCCGCCGGGGCCGTTGCCGGGGTACAGCGTCAGCCGCGCCCCCTTGCGGATCAGGGTGTCCGGCGCGCCGTCGGCGTTCCACCGCCCGATCCCGATCTGGGACCCGGCGGTGATCGCGCCGTACGCCGGGTAGGCCTTCTTCAGCCCGGCCAGCCCGCGCCCGGGGTAGATCGTCATCACGCCGTCCCTCGGCTGCCCGAGCAGGTCGGGATAGCCGTCGCCGGTCATGTCCCCGACGGCCGCGAGACGGGCGACGGTGTCGAAGGACGTGGCCAGCACCTGGGTCCGGGCGAGGTGTCCGTGCCCGTCGCCGAGCCACAGGACGAGGTTGCCCGACCGGGACTGGCGGGTGACCACGTCGGCGTAGCCGTCCCGGTCCCAGTCGCCGACGCTCAGGATCCGGTCGGCTCCGGCGAAGCTCACGCCCGTGTCGATCGGGCGGCCGAGGTCGAAGGTGCCCGGGTTCACCCAGGCCCGGACGCTGCCGCCGACGAGCGCCACCACGTCGGCCCGCCCGTTGCCGCCGATGTTGCCGACGGCGGGCCGGGCCGCCTCCGTGAGCCCACCGACCGGACCCAGCCGGCGGCCGAAGGTGCCGTCGCCGCGACCGGGCAGCACGTAGGTGTCGCCGGTCGACCGCTGCCGGACGAGGAGGTCCCCGAGCCGGTCGGCGGTGAAGTCCCCGCCGCCGGTGACGGTCGTGTAGCCCCCGAACCGGCCAGGGACCCGGACGGCGTCGGCGAAGCCGGCGTGCCCGTCGCCGGCGTACAGCCAGAGGGCGCCGGCGGGGTCGCGGGCCACGAGGTCGGGCAGCCCGTCCCCGGTGAGGTCGCCCCCGGCGGAGATCCGGTCGTAGGACTTCCACCGGGTGCCCGCGCCGACGTGCCGGAACGAGCCGTCGGCACGCTGCAGGAAGAGCACGAGGGCACCCGTCGCCGGGTTGCGGGCCGTGAGGTCGTTGCGCCCGTCGCCGTTGAGGTCACCCGGTGCCGTCACCTGGTCCTTGCCGACGAAGCCACGGATCACGCGGTCGGTGGCCGCGAACGTGCCCGTCGAGGTGCCCTGCCGGAGCGCGAGGCTGCCGTCGGCCTGCCGGACGAGGAGGTCGGCACGGTGGTCGCCGGTGAGGTCGCGGCTGACCAGGACGTCGGAGCCGGTGACCCCCTTCGCGGCGGTGGTCGCGCCCGGGAAGCGCAGCAGGCCGCCGGTCGGGACGACGAACGCCTCGCCGTCGCTCGCCCGGCGCAGCGACGAGGTCCGGGCGCCGGCGTGGAGGCGAGGTTCGACTCGAGCTGGCGCCCGCTCCACCCGCGCTGGTCGGCCGCCGCCATCCTCCGGATGGCCGGCAGCTTGTCGTAGAGGTACTGGCCCGGGCAGGCGGTCGCGGCGGCGTCCCGGTGGCCGTTGATGGCCCGGAACCACGTGGAGGTGACGTACTGCCGCGAGGAGGAGGCATCCACCCCGTGCAACGAGAGCTTCCAGGCGAAGAGTGCGGCGTAGGCCTGGAGCGTCGCCTTGCTCGGCTTGGTGAGCTCGTAGTTGCCGATCGCCGAGGCCGCGAACGAGTCGTCGTTGTAGCCGAGGGTGTGGGCGCCGACCACGGCGCGGTCGATGCCGCCGTACCGGCCCTCCCAGATCCGGCCGAACCGGTCGATGAGGTAGTTGTAGCCGATGTCGCTCCAGCCGCGGGACCGCACGTGGTAGGCGTAGATGCTGCGCAGGAGCGCCGGCACCTCGGCCCGCGTGTAGTCGTTGGCGTTGACGGTGTGGTGCACGAAGCCGGCGTGCACGTCGCCGTAGTGCAGGGACGACGCGCTCCGCATCCGCTCGTCGGCGCCCCACTGGGCCCGCGAGTAGATCACCGGACGTGGGGTGAAGACCGCGGCCGCCAGCTGCGCGGAGTCGCCGGTGACCGGTTGCGGGTCGACCGCGCGATAGACGGAGTCGGTCCCGGTGTCGCCGTCCATGGTGGCGGTGTCGAGCGCAGCGTGCTCGCTGGCGGTCCGGGTGGCGTGACCGGGGCTGATCACCGCGAGCTTCATGTCCGCCGGCAGCGGGCTCCGGCTGACCGCCCGTACCTGGACGCTGCCCACCTTCCCGACGAGCATCGGGTCGGTGCCGGGCCGGGCGTGCCGGGCCTCGGCGGAGCCCGGGTCCGGGCCGTGCTCGGGGTCGTAGGGGATGGTGCGCCAGGCCGACCAGGTGCCGTCGGTGCGGGTCCGCGCCGCGACCCGGATGGCGTCCTGGGCGAGGGAGATCCCGGAGCCCCAGGTCACGCCGACCTCACCGAAGCCGGTCACCGGCTGGGGCGTCGTGACGAGGCGGCTGGCGCCCCCGGCTGCCGGGACGACGCGGGCGGCCGACGTGCTGCGCGCGGCCCGGCCCGGCGCGGCGACCGGGGAGGTCAGCTGTACCTCGCGGACGTGCGGGTCGACCGGCGCGGTGGGCACTCTCGAGGGACGCACGGCCTCGGCGGTGTACGCCGCGGTGCCGGCGGTCGGACGGGCCAGGGTCTCGCTCCCCGCCCGCCCCTCGGGGCCGGCGCCGACGACGTCGAGGGTGACCAGGCTCGCGGCCGGGGTGAGCACAGCGAGCACCACGGCCAGGGCCAGCAGCTGCTGACAGGCCGTGACGAAGCGCGAGCGCGAGGGGGTCATTCCGGCTACTCCAGTGCGGGGGAAGAGTCACACGGGTAGCAAGTTTCACACTGGTCACAGGCGTAGCGATATGGTTTCTGAGTAACTACAAACCTGTAATTTCCACTCGACACGCCGTCGAAGGGCCAGATTGCTCCGAGGCTGCGGGCGGAGCGCTAGATGTCGGCGCCCATCTCGTCGTCGGCGAGCTCGTCGTTCAGCTCGTCGGACTCGTCGTCGTAGTGCAGGAACTTGATGCCCTTGTCGACGTCGCCGTCGAAGACCAGCCGGCCCTTGTCGAGCACCAGCACCCGGTCGCACATCTTGCGCACGCTGCCGGTGGAGTGGCTGACGTAGAACAAGGTGGTGCCGCCGTCGCGGATCTCCTGCATCTTGGCCATGCACTTGCGCTTGAACGGCCGGTCACCGACCGCGAGCACCTCGTCGGCGAGGAAGACGTCGGCGTCCACGTGGATCGCGACCGCGAAGCCGAGACGCGCGAACATGCCGGAGGAGTAGTGACCCACCGGCGAGTCGAGGAAGCGGCCGATGTCGGCGAACTCGACGATGTCGTCGAACTTGCGACGGGTCTCCGCCTCGGTCATCCCGAGGATGGCGGCGTTGAGGTAGACGTTGTCGCGCCCGGTCAGCTGGGGGTGGAAGCCGGCCCCGGTGGCGATCAGGCCCGCGATCCGGCCGCGGGTCAGCACCTTCCCGGCGTCGGGGCGCATGATCCCGTTGATCATCTTCAGCAGCGTGCTCTTGCCCGAGCCGTTGAGGCCCATCAGCCCGATCGACTCGCCCTGGTTGACGGTGAACGAGACGTCGTTGACGGCCAGGAAGGAGTCCGAGAGCTCCTGCTGGCGCATCATCGCGACGCTCATCTCCTTGATCGTGCGGTGGTAGCGCAGCGTGAACCGCTTGGACACGTGGCGGACCACGATCGACCGGTCTGCCTTGCTCATCGCGTGCTCACCCGCGCCCTCACAGCAGGCGCTCCGGGATCCGGCGCTCCAGGCGCGAGAACGTCGATCTGCGCGATGACGAGGACCACCAGGCTGATCAGCAGCGCCCGGAGGCTGAGCAGGAAGAGGTTCGGCGGCATGTCGATGGCTGCGGTGCGGGCGGGATGGCTGGTGGCGCCGACCCAGAACGCCCGCTGGAAGTCCAGCACGGCCTCGGTGATCGGGTTCAGCAGGTACAGGTCGGTGTGGCCGTGGAACCGCGCCTTCACCAGCACGTAGGGGTACATCATCGGCACGCCGAAGCGCACGAAGTTGCTGAGCACGTTGACGGCGTTGGAGACGTCGCGGAGGAACACGTTGGCGGCGCTGAACATCAGGGCCAGCGCGGTGCCGAGCGTCATCGAGATGAGCAGCCCGATCGACGCCGATGACCAGGCCCTCCGGGTCGGGCTGCCAGCCCGCGATCAGCGTGGCCACGAGCAGGATGACCAGCTGGGGGAACGACGTGGAACAGCGAGACCAGCATCGAGGCCACCGGGAACATCTCACGGGGCACGGCCATCTTCTGCACCAGTGACTTGTTGCGCACGATCGAGCGGGTGCCGGCGTTCATCGTCTCGGTGAAGAAGTGCACGATGATCAGGCCGGCGAAGACGTGGATCGCGAAGTCCTCGACGCGGTTGGCCCGGCCGAAGAGGATGCCCATCACGAAGTAGTAGATGAAGAACTGCGTGAGCGGGTTCACGTAGGACCAGACCAGGCCCAGCACCGAGCCCTGGTAGCGGGCGGCGATCTCGCGGCGCACCAGCAGGCTCAGGATGTAGCGGTGCCGGAACACCTCGAGCAGGCCCTGCTCGGCCCACGGCGGCCCCAGCGGCGCGTCGACCGCCCGGCGCTTCTGCGGGGCCGGGTCGGCGAGGGTGTCAGCCACGGAGGTTCCCGTCCCGCCTACTCATCGGCCGCCTCGGTCCACGGCCGGAACGTCTCGTCCCACGCCTCCGGCGAGGTGATGTCACCGAACGCCGCGCGGTACTCCGCGGCCAGCTGCGGCCACTCGCGGCGGAACCGGTCGTGGATCTCCAGGGTCTTGCGGAGCAGGTCGCGGAACCGCTCGGGGTCACGGCGGTAGAGCGCGGCCGAGGTGCCGTCGTTCATCGACACCACGGCCGAGTCGTAGCGAGCCAGCCGGTACCAGGTCGCGTCCATGGCGGGCAGCTCGGTCTCGGGGAAGTCGCGCGACATCGCCCGCACCGGGCGGAGCTGGCGGATCGGGGCGAGCCCCGCGGTCACCAGCTGGGAGAGGCGACCGGGGATCTCGGCGTCCTCCTTGCCCCTCTTCGGCGGCTTCTCGCGGCGGACGGGCGGGAGGGCGTCGCGGTCGGGCTCGAGCTGCATGTCGCTGAACTGCTTGGCGAAGGCGTTGACCTCGGCCAGCTTCGTCGCCAGCTGGCCGTGCAGGGCGTAGGGGCCGGCCAGGACGTCCTCGAGGGCGCGGTGGCGCAGCTCGACGGTGGCGTACTGCATCGACACCAGGTGCTTGATCTGGTGGTTGAGCGACTCGCGCACCATCCGCCCGCCCTTGGGGTACGGCGAGTGGAGCAGCGCCGCGACGAAGCGGTTGCGCTGGTGGAAGTAGGACTGCCAGTCGACGTGGTCGTTCTTGTCGGTCCACGGGACGTGCCAGACCGCGGCACCCGGGAGCGACACCGTCGGGAAGCCGGCCTCCTTGGCCCGGAGCCCGAACTCGGAGTCGTCCCACTTCAAGAACAGCGGCAGCGACAGCCCGATCTGCTCGAGCACGAGCCGCGGGATCAGGCAGCTGAACCAGCCGTTGAAGTCGACGTCGGCACGGCGGTGCAGCCAGCGGGCCGAGCGCAGGTTGCGGGCGCCGAGGTCCCACTGGCTGTAGCCGTCGAGGCGGGTCTGCCACCAGAACCGCCACGGCTGCACGATCTCGCCGAAGCTGTGCAGCTGGGAGCGGTTGTAGATGTTGAACATGTGGCCGCCCACGATCGTGGGCCGCTTCGCGAGGTCGCCGAACGTGACCTGGCGGATGATGCCCTCGGGCTCGCAGACGACGTCGTCGTCCATCATCAGGGCGTAGGTCGCCGTGCCCTTGCGGACCGACTCGAGCTGGCCGCGGGCGTAGCCGCCGGAGCCGCCGAGGTTGCCCTGCTCGATGACGCGGAGCAGGTTGCCGAGCGACTTCTCCGCGGCCGGGAAGAACTCCGAGTCGCGCATCAGCTGGGTGCCCTGCTCCATGACCATCACCTGGTCGAGGTAGGGGCGCAGCTCCTCGGTCTCGCCGATCTGGCCGACCAGCTTGGCGACGTAGTCGGGGCGGTTCATGGTGGTGATCGCGATGTCGACCGTGCCGTGGGCGGCGCGGTCGGCGGGCACCTCGGCGGTCCACTCGGCCGACCTCACGACGACGTCGTCGTCACCGGCCACGACGTCGTACCAGTACCAGCCGCCGTCGATGAACGGCTTGAGCGGGAGGTCGAAGCTGAACCGCGTGGCCTGGTCGTCCTCGGCGATCTCGGCGGAGACCCGCTGCGAGTGGCCCTTGGCCATCGACTTGTAGACGATGACGGTCGCCCCGGCACCCTGCACCTCGACGGTGAGGGTGACGTCGTCGACGATCGTCCAGCGTCGCCAGTAGCTGGCCGGGAACGCGTTGAAGTAGGTGCCGAACGACAGCCGCTCCCCCGACCTCACCCGGAACGCCGTGCGCGACTCGATCTGGTCGGGGTGGATCGCGGCGCCGGTGGAGGTCGACTGCCGGATCGCGGCGTTGTTGAGGTCCTTGGCCGCGCGGTTGCCGCCGATCTCGTAGCGGTCGGCGTCGAGGCGTGGCCTCCTCGGGGTCGACGTAGAGGGCCATCACGTCGAAGTCGCGGTCCAGGGGCAGGATCTGCCGCTGGAGCAACCGGGTGACCGTCTCGCTCATGCGTCCACTCCTCCGCTGCGTCAGCGCCTCACCGTCGGTGAAGTGCGGCCGCAGCTTGTTGTCGAACATGCTCAGCGCCGACCCGATGGCCATGTGCATGTCGAGGTACTTGTAGGTGCCGAGCCGTCCGCCGAACAGCACCATCGGCTCCTGCTTGGCCAGGTCGCGGTACTTCAGCAGCGTGGCGCGGTCCTCGGCGGTGTTGATCGGGTAGTACGGCTCGTCGTCCGGCTCGGCGAAGCGGCTGTACTCGTGCACCACGACCGTCTTGCCGGGCAGGTAGGTGCGCTCGGGGTGGAAGTGCTTGAACTCGAGGATCCGGGTGTAGGGCACCTCCTCGTCGTTGTAGTTGACCACCGACGTGCCCTGGAAGTCGTCGACGTCCTTGACCTCGCGCTCGAGGTCGACCGTGCGCCACGACAGCCGGCCCTCGCTGTTGCCGAAGTACTCGTCGACGGGGCCGGTGTAGACGATCGGCACCTGGCCCCGGTACTCGTCCGCGACGTCGAAGAAGTCGGTGTCGACCCGCACCTCGATCTTCGGGTGGTCGGCCATCCGGGTCAGCCACGCGGTGTAGCCGTCGGTGGGCAGGCCCTCGTAGGTGTCGTTGAAGTAGCGGTTGTCGAAGGTGTAGCGGACCGGCAGCCTGGTGATGATGTCGGGGCTGAGCTCCTTGGGGTCGGTCTGCCACTGCTTGGCGGTGTAGCCCTTGACGAACGCCTCGTAGAGCGGCCGGCCGATCAGGCTGATCGCCTTCTCCTCGAGGTTCTCCGCCCGGTCGGTGTCGATCTCGCTGGCCTGCTCGGCGATCAGCGCGCGCGCCTCGTCCGGGGTGTGGCTGCGGCCGAAGAACTGCGTTGATCAGCGCGAGGTTCATCGGGAAGGAGTAGACCTGGCCCTGGTAGCGCGCGAAGACGCGGTGCTGGTAGCCGGTGAAGGTCGTGAACCGGTTGACGTACTCCCAGACCCGCTCGTTGGAGGTGTGGAAGAGGTGCGCGCCGTAGGTGTGCACCTCGATGCCGGTCTCCGGGTCGACCTCGCTGTACGCGTTGCCGCCGAGGTGGGGGCGACGCTCGAGGACGAGCACGTCGAGGCCGAGCTCGTTGGCGCACCGTTCTGCGATGGTGAGGCCGAAGAATCCGGAGCCGACGACGACGAGGTCGGGCTTGGACAAGGTCAGAACTCCTGATCGGTCGTGGCCCGTCAGTCTAGCGAGGGGCGGGCTCCGAACCTGGAATCGAGCGCATGCCCCGGGCGCTGCGCATGGCGCGGATCACGTTGCCCGCCTCGGCCCGGCCGCCCCGGACCGGGCTCAGCGCGACCACCGCCGCCGTGATCGCGTAGGGCTTCGCGCGGACCAGCGGGTTCGCGCCGTAGCGGAAGTGCACCGCGAACAGGTTGCGGTACATGTAGTAGCCCTTCCAGCCGGCCAGGTCGTGCTGCTGGCTGAAGTCCAGCTGGCGCACCAGCACCGCGTCGCGCAGCGCCCAGATCCGGTAGCCGGCCCGGCGGGCCCGGAGGGCGAAGTCGACGTCGTCGTAGAAGATGAAGAACGACGAGTCCGGGACGCCGATCGCGTCGACCACCTCGCGCCGGAACAGGAACCCCTCGAAGGCGACGTTCTGCAGCTCGACGCGGCGTGGCATCGCGTGCCGGTCGCCGTAGTCGGTCTCGACCATCCGCCGCTTGGGGTGGATCGACCAGAGGCGGGTGAGGTCGAAGTCCGTCGCCGCCTTCTCCATCAGCCGCCCGTGGACGTCCTCGCGGACCGACATCAGGCACGCCTCGTCCTCGGCCATCAGCAGCGCCAGGCAGTCGGGCGCCGGGCACGACGTCGTCGTCCATCAGCCAGATCCGGTCGAAGCCCTGGTCGTACGCCGCCTCGACGCCGGCCCGGAAGCCGCCGGCGCCGCCGGTGTTCTCGGCGAGGTGGATCCGCTGCAGGCGTCAGCCCGCGGTGGGCGTCGAGCACCTCGCGGGTGTGGTCCTCGCTGGCGTTGTCGACCACGATCACGGCGTCCGGCTCGTGGGTCTGGGCGGCCAGGCCGTCGAGCATCCGGCCGAGCAGGTCGGCGCGGTTGTAGGTGACGACGACGACGGCGACGGTCTCCCGCGGGCCGTCGGTCGGGCCCGTCGAGGACAGGTCGGTCATCCCAGGAACCTCCGATGACCGGTGTAGTCGCCCCGCCGGGCCGCCCGCCAGGCCTCGACGCTGAGCCGGATCCGAGCCGGGTCGCGCCGGGTGAAGGTGTAGAACCACAGCGTCTTGGCGACGAACGCGGCGGCGTGGAGCCGGCCGCCGTACTCACGGAGGTTGACCAGGTTGTTGCGCGCCATGCAGTAGTGCTTGAGGTCGCTCGGCGTGTCGTTGTACGTCGTACGCCCGAACGCCATCGGCGTGCCCAGGGCACCGACCGACGGGTGCAGCACCCGGGCGCCGACCACGGTGGCGACCCGGGCGCCGCTGCGCTCGGCCCGGAGGCGGTACTCGTGGTCGTCGCCCCAGATGAAGAACTCGGCTCGCGGCAGCCCGATCTCCTCGACCAGCGCGCGGGTCACCAGCACGCCGTTGAACGGGATCACGATGTCGCGGATCAGGCCGTCGACCGCAGCCGCGCGGACGTCGTCCATGGCATGCACGACGCGGGTACCGCCGGGCAGCCGGATCGGGAAGACCAGTCGACCCGGGTCGGCCTCGTCCACGACCACCGGTCCCCAGAAGTCGAGGTCTCCGTCGTGCGCCAGCAGCGTCTTCAGGCAGCCCGCCTCCGGCATCCCGTCGTCGTCCATCAGCCAGACCAGGTCGGCGCCGCGCTCGACCGCCCAGCGCAGGCCCTCGTGGAAGCCGCCGGCGCCGCCGGTGTTGTCGGTGAGCAGCCGGGCGTGCAGGCGCGGGGACTCCCGCTCGGCGGAGCGCAGCCACTCCCCCGTGCCGTCGGTCGAGGCGTTGTCGACGACCAGGACCTCGTCGAGGTCGTCGGTGGCGACGAGCTCGGTGACCAGGCGTTGCAGGAGGTCGAGCCGGTTGAACGTGACCACGACCGCGGCGATGCGTCGATCGGCTGAGGTCACCGGAGAACCCTAGTGCGCCGGGTCGGAGGGCAGCGCGTCGGCGAGCATCGAGGCGAACGCCTGGTCCACCGCAGGATCGGTGGGGATGTAGGGATGGTTCCCCGAGTCGGCGCGGAACCAGATCACCGACTCGATGCGGTCGGCGGTCATCGCGTCCGGGATGCCCTCGAAGAAGTCGCTCTGCTGGGACGTCGTGAACCGGCCTCCCGAGGGCCAGGCGTCGGTCTGGATGCCGGTCTCGTCGATGTGTCGAGGGACGTCGCCGTACCCGTACGGCTTCAGCACGGTGTCGATGAACCTGGCGAAGAGCTGGGTCGGGGTCTCGTCGGCCGGGTGGTCGCTGTTCTTGTAGGGGTCCCAGCCGACGTTGTCGAGCTTGGAGCGCGCCGGGAGGAACGACGCCGAGGTGGCCGCGTCCTTGAACCCCGCGAGCCAGACCAGCGACTGGACGTGGGTCGCGTGGGCGTGGATCAGGTCCGCGACGTGGTCCGCGGCGGCGACGTACTGAGCCGGGGTCTGGCCGGGAGCGACCCCGGGTGGTCTGGTGCCCGTCGCGTCGAACTGGGCGTCGTACTGGGCATCGGGCTCCACGTCGAGCGACAGGCGCACCGTGACCCCGAGCCGGTCGAGCGCCGTGATCATCTCGACCACATGGGCGTCGTACCGCCCCGCCGCGATGTCGTTCCACCGCACGTAGCTGCCGTCGGTGGCCCGCGTCGAGAACGACACCTGGAGCGTCCGGCCCTGTGCGGCGTAGGTGCCCATCAACGGCGGAACGCTCGAGTTCCAGTTCAGATAGAACGACGCGACGTTCGGCTGCACCTCCCAGTCGGCCGTGTAGGCGTCCAGGCCGGCGTTGTTGCCGGACATGTAGACCCCGATCCCGGCATCGGCGTCGAGGCTGCTGTCGCTGCCGCCCCGCAGGACGGCGTAGCCCCCCACCAGGCAGGCGAGAGCCAGCACCCCACCCCCCAGGAGCAGTCCGCGACGCCGGCTCATGGGCGTCATCATCCGGTATCGCCGAAACCGGGGCGCGTCGCCCCGGCCGTGGGACGGCTCCCCTCTCGGGGTGTGTTGTGGCGCGGATCACCCTGCCAGCGTGGGAGCACGGTGCGGCACGGCTGCACCACGGACGAGAGGCGACAGGGTGAACCTCACGCGCACCAAGACCATCGAACAGTCGATCGCCGACACCGAAGAGCCTGAACACCAGCTCCGCAAGGAGCTCGGCGCGGTCCAGCTGACCGTCTTCGGGGTCGGCGTGATCATCGGCACCGGCATCTTCGTGCTCACCGGCGAGGCGGCGGGCGAGAAGGCCGGTCCGGCGGTGGCGTTGTCGTTCGCCTTCGCCGGCATCGCCTGCGCGCTCGCCGCGCTGTGCTACGCCGAGTTCGCCAGCACCGTGCCGGTGGCAGGCTCGGCGTACACCTTCTCCTATGCCAGCCTGGGCGAGCTCGTGGCCTGGATCATCGGCTGGGACCTGATCCTGGAGCTGGCCCTGGGTGCCAGCACGGTGGCCGTCGGCTGGTCGACGTACCTCGCCGACGTGATGGACCAGGCCGGGATCACCATCCCGGGCTGGGCCTACGGCGAGGGTCACAACCTGGTCGCCGCCGCGATCGTGCTCATCCTGACCGCCGTCATCTGCACGGGGATCAAGATCTCGGCGCAGGTGAACTTCGTCTTCGTGGCCATCAAGATCGCCATCGTGCTCCTGGTGATCGTCGCCGGGCTCTTCTTCATCAAGTCGGGGAACTACACCCCGTTCATCCCGCCCTCCGGCTCCACGCCGGCCAGCGGCGGGGCGGCCACCCCGTCCTTGCTCCAGGACCTGGGCGTCGCCCCCGGATCCTTCGGGATCAGCGGCATCTTCACCGGTGCGGCCCTGGTCTTCTTCGCCTACATCGGCTTCGACATCGTGGCGACCGCCGCGGAGGAGACGAAGAACCCGCAACGCGACATGCCGATCGGCATCCTGGCGTCCCTGGGCATCTGCACACTCCTCTACATCGCGGTCTCCCTGGTGGTCACGGGCATGGTGAAGTACGACGAGGTCGAGGTCGACGCCCCGCTGGCCGAGGCCTTCCGCTCCGTCGGCCAGCCGGCCATCGCCACGCTGATCTCGGTCGGTGCGCTGGTGGGCCTGACCACCGTGATGATGATCTTGATGCTCGGGCAGAGCCGGGTCTTCTTCGCCATGAGCCGCGACCGGTTGCTGCCGGCCGGGTTCGCCAAGGTCAGCCCGCGGTTCGGGACCCCGGTGCGGACCACGATCCTCACCGGTGTCGTCGTCGCCGTCATCTCGACCTTCGTCCCGCTCACCGAGCTGGCCGAGCTGGTGAACATCGGCACCCTCTTCGCCTTCGTCCTCGTCGCGATCGGTGTCATCGTGCTCCGGCGCACCCGGCCCGATCTCGAGCGCGCGTTCCGTTGCCCCGGCGTGCCGGTGGTCCCGGTGCTGGCCGTGCTGGCGGCGATCTACCTCATGCTCAACCTCCCGGCCGCCACCTGGGTCCGGTTCTTCGTCTGGATGGCGATCGGGATCGTCGTCTACGCCTCCTACTCGGCCAAGCGCAGCCGGCTCGTCACCGACCCGAACTACTCACGCGACGCCGACACCGCGAATCGGGAGAGACGCGAGGCGTGACCGGCCCCGGGTAGGCCGGCCCGTTGCGCGGCCCACGCGGGCGACGGGCAGGATGGGCGCATGGCTCTCAGAGACGTCGCCGACGGCGTCACCGTCCTCGACGGAGGTCTCTCGACCGCCCTGGAGCAGCAGGGGGTCGACCTCGGCGGGGCGTTGTGGACGGCCCGCCTGCTCGGCGAGGCGCCGGAGCGGATCGCCCGGGCCCATCGGGCGTACATCGAGGCGGCGCCCGGGTGATCGACCACGGCGAGCTACCAGGCCAGCGTCGAGGGCCTGGTGGCAGCGGGCTACGACGCGGCTCAGTCACGAGGACTGATCACGCGGAGCGTGAGCGTCGCCCAGGACGTGCGCGACGAGCTGGCCACCTCCCACCCGGGCGTCCTCGTGGCGGCGTCCGTCGGCCCGTACGGCGCGTTCCTGGCCGACGGCTCGGAGTACACCGGCCGTTACGGCGTCCCCGCGGTCGCGACTGCGTGACTTCCACGGACCGCGCCTCGAGCTGCTGGCCGCGGCCGGACCCGGACCTGTTCGCGGTCGAGACCATCCCGGACGCCGACGAGGCCGAGGTGCTGGTGGACCTGCTGGCCCAGCACGACCTCCCGGCCTGGTTCAGCTACTCGGTGCGCGGCGCGACCACCAGCGCGGGCCAGCCGCTGCCCGAGGCGTACGCCGTCCTGGCCGGCAGCCGCTCCGTCCTCGCGGCCGGCGTCAACTGCTCCGAGCAGGCCGACGTGCTCGGTGCCGTGCGTGCCGCCGTGGCCGCGACGGGGCTGCCGGCCGTTGCCTACCCCAACCGCGGCGGCAGCTGGAACAGCGACACGAAGACCTGGGACTACGCCGGTCCCCTCGACCTCGATCTCGTCGACGCGTGGGTCGAGGCCGGCGCGCGCTTCGTCGGGGGCTGCTGCGGCACCGGTCCCGCCGACATCGCGCTCCTGGCCGACCGGGTCCGGCAGACTCGACGCCCCGTAGCCGGTCACACGTCGACGGTCAGTCGCACCTCGACGACGTCGCCCAGCTCGAGGTGCTCCGGCTTGCGCACGGCGTCCTTGACCGGCACGACGTAGCCACCGTCGTGCGGCCACAGCGACGTGGTGAACTCGGTCCTCCCGATCCGCCCGCGGACCGGGATCATCCCCCAGCCGTAGGTCACCGCGGCCGCGGTCTCGCGCAGCTGCTCCGCCTCGTCGTCCGGCACCTCGACGAAGTGGTACGGCGCGGGGCCGCGCCACTCGAACAGCGGTCCCGCGAACACCAGCTCCATGGGGCCAGTTCAGCAGACGGCGCCGAGGTCGTCGGAGTGGTTCGCGGCGTACCCCGTGTGGAGCGAGCCGATCGAACCGCCGGTGACCGTCGCGGGCGCCTTCTGCTGGTGGTGTCGGACGACCGGGTGCTCCGAGGCCGCGAGCGCCTGGGCGACCTTGCGGTGGATCAGGGCGATGTCGGGGTTCCCGGTGTCGACGAGCGGCGGCACCAGCGAGAGCGTCGCGATCGGCTGGCTCTTCGCCTTCAGCGCGAGCGCCATGAACCGGTCGACCTCGCTCGCGGGGATGTCGGTGGAGATCATCGCCGAGGACGCCTTGGCGATCTTCTCGAAGTTCGTGAGCACCGTCTGCGGGCTGACCTGGCGCAGCATCGCGTTCATCACGCACTTCTGGCGCGCCATCCGCGAGTAGTCGTCGGAGCTGTCGCGCGACCGGGCGAACCACAGCGTGTCCATGCCGTTGAGCTTGCGCACGCCGGGCTGGATGTAGCCGGTGACGTCCGTCGCCGAGCCCGCCCACCGGGATCGGCTGCCGGACGTTGAGGGTCACCCCACCGACGGCGTCGACCAGGCCCCGGAAGCCGGCCAGGTTCACCATCGCCCAGTAGTTGATGTTGAGCCCGGTGATCCCCTCGATCGCGGAGACCGTCCCGTTCATGCCGGGGTTCTTGATCCCCTTGAACAGCGCGGCGTGGTCACCGACCCACGTCGGGATGCCGTTCAGCTCGCAGTCGGGGTAGCCGCAGTCGTAGCCGTGCGGCCACGCCTTGCGCATCACCGATCCCTTCGCGAACGGGAAGTTCGTCATGTTGCGCGGCAGCCCGATCAGCACGGTCTTGCCGGTGGCGGCGTCGATGCTGGCGACGGTCATCGAGTCGGTCCGCAGACCCCACCGGCCGGCGCCGGAGTCGCCGCCCACCAGCAGCACGTTGTAGCGCCCGTCGTGCTGCCCGGTCACCGTGTCGCCGGCGAACATGGTCAGGATGAAGTCGCGCTGCACGCCGACCAGGTGCGCGCCGAACAGCAGCGTCCCGGCGACCGACAGGCAGAGGACGCCGTTCAGCCCGACCACGGTGCGCCGGTGGGGAAGCGACAGCGACAGCGGCTGGCCGATCCGCCAGGCGTCGAGGAACAGGGCGGCCCAGCCGATGGCGAGCACCATCAGGGCCAGGCGCAGGTACGCCCAGCACCGTGGTGTCCGAGGCGAACCAGAAGGCGTACTGGTGGTGCCAGAGCGGCCAGCACCAGCGCCGACGAGCGCCAGCGCCACGAGCGTCGCCCAGACCCGGGTGGCGACACGGCCCACCCGGCGGTCTCCCGGCGACCAGCTGCGCCGAGCCCGGCACGACCAGGGTCATCACCATCAGCATCAGGGCGCGGCGGTAACGCACACGCGCGGCGCGGTCGGCGGCGGTGGCCCGATGTGACTGGGTCGAGCAACCCGGGGGAAGAGGCGGGCAGCCCCATGGACGTGTCTCTCTGTGCGCGGGGAAGTAGCCCCGCCAGTATCACCAGCCACAGCGGTCACAGCCCGGCACGACGCGCCGAAGCGGAGGGTTTGGGTCGTCCCCGGTAATCTGCCCGTCATGTCCGACGACTGGCTGTACGGCCGCTCGCCGGGGGGCAAGCACACCGGCGACCAGTCCGGCTCGGATCCCGGTGACGCCACCCGCCCCGTGCCACGGCAACCGCGTCCCGACGAGACGCGGATGATGCCGACGATGCCGCGGACCCCCGAGAGCGCCGAGCGCCGCTGCCCGCGACGTCCGCACGGCCGACCGCCGCGCCGACGCCGCCGCGGCCCGTGCCACCGCCGGCGAGCAGCAGCAGCGGCGGCGGTGACGGCGGGTTCGGCTCGGGGCTGCGCAGCCGGTTCGCCGGCACCGGGCGGCCCCGCTTCCGGCTCCGCTACCTCTGGATCCTGCTGGCGCTGTGGCTGGTCTACCTCGTTGCCGTCCCGTTCTTCGCCTGGTCCAAGGTCGACAAGATCGACGCGTTCCCGCGCCGGCGACCGGCCGGAGGACCAGGCCGGCACCAACTACCTGCTCGTCGGCAGCGACTCGCGCGCGGGCCTCAGCCCGGCAGCAGCGCAAGAAGCTGCACACCGGCAACGCGTCCGGCCAGCGCACCGACACGATCGTGCTGCGTCCACACCGGGAGCGGCCCGACGCTGACCATGTCGATCCCCCGCGACTCCCTCGTGCCGATCCCCGGTCACGGCACCACCAAGATCAACGCCGCCTTCGCCTACGGCGGTCCGAAGCTGCTGGTCCGGACCGTCGAGCAGAACACCGGCATCCACATCGACCACTACGTCGAGATCGGGCTCGGCGGCTTCGTCAACATCGTCGACTCCGTCGGCGGGATCACGATCTGCCCCACCCACACCATGAACGACAAGCTGGCCAACCTCCACGTGAAGAAGGGCTGCCAGCACGCCGACGGCACGGTGGCGCTCGCCTACGCGCGGTCGCGCCACGCCGACCCCCAGCTCGGCGACATCGCCCGCGGCGGCCAGCAGCGCGAGGTGATGGCCTCGGTCGGGCACAAGGCGATCTCGCCGTGGACGGTGATCAACCCGTTCCGCTACTGGAACCTCTGGACCTCCACGACCGACAACCTGACCGTCGACAAGGACATGGGGGTCGTCGGCGCATGGGCCGCTTCGGCTGGGCGCATGACGCACAGCGACCTCACCTGCCCGGTCCCGATCAGCAACCTCGCGGTCACCTGGGACCCGACCCGCTCCAAGCAGATGTTCAAGGACATCGCGCGACGACAACACCGTCGGCGATCGGCAAGGGCCTCTGCACCAAGTCGGGCCTGCCGAACAGCTGACCTCAGCGGACCTCGCTGGTCGCTGATCCGCCTCGCCTTGCCCTGGGACCGCTCGAGGGCGTGCGGTGCCACCACCTCGACCCGCGCCGTCACCCCGATGCCGTGCTTGATCCGCCCGGCCAGGGTCGCCGCCAGCGTCGCCGCGGAGGCCTCGTCCGGCTCGCCGACCGACTCGACGCGGACGGTCAGCTCGTCGAGGTTGCCCGGCCGCGTGAGCACGCACACGTAGTGGGGCGCCAGCCCCTCGACGGTCAGGATCTGCTCCTCGACCTGGGTCGGGAACAGGTTGACGCCGCGCACGATCATCATGTCGTCGGTGCGGCCGGTCACCTTCTGCATCCGCCGGAAGGCCGGGTACGCCGTCCCCGGCAGCAGGCGGGTCAGGTCGCGGGTGCGGTAGCGGACCACCGGCATCGCCTGCTTCGTCAGGCTGGTGAACACCAGCTCGCCCTCCTCGCCGTCGGCGACCGGCTCGAAGGTGAACGGGTCGACGACCTCGGGCAGGAAGTGGTCCTCCCAGACGTGCAGCCCGTCCTGGGTCTCCCCCGACTCCTGGCTGACGCCCGGCCCCATCACCTCGCTGAGGCCGTAGATGTCGACGGCCCTCAGGTTGGTCCGCGCCTCCACGGCGTGCCGCATCTCGTCGGTCCACGGCTCGGCGCCGAAGATCCCGACCTCGAGGCTGGTGTCCTTCGGGTCGACCCCGCGCGCCTCGAGCTCGTCGAGGATCGACAGGAAGTACGACGGGCGTCACCATGATCACCCGCGGCCGGAAGTCGACGATCAGCTGCGCCTGCCGCTCGGTCATCCCGCCGCTGACCGGCACCACCGTGCAGCCGAGCCGCTCCGCGCCGTAGTGCGCGCCGAGCCCGCCGGTGAACAGCCCGTAGCCGTAGGCGACGTGCACGACGTCGCCCGGCCGGCCGCCGGCGGCGCGGATCGACCGGGCCATCAGCTCCGCCCAGGTGTCGAGGTCGTCGCGGGTGTAGCCGACCACGGTCGGCCTGCCCGTCGTACCGCTGCTGGCGTGGACCCGGCTCACCTGCTCGCGCGGCACCGCGAACATCCCGAACGGGTAGTTCTCGCGCAGGTCGGCCTTGGTGGTGAACGGGAAGCGCGCCAGGTCGGCGAGCGTGGCCAGGTCGTCGGGACGGACGCCGGCCGCGTCGAAGGCGCGCGTGTAGTGCGGCACCCGCGTGTACGCCGTGTGCAGGGTGTCGCGGAGCCGCTCCAGCTGGAGGGCCTCGAGCTCCGCGCGGGTCAGGCGTCGGGATCTCACCGGTCACGAGGGGCGGGCCTGCGCCTGAGCGGCGTCGAACAGGGTGCCGCCGATCTCCTTGCTGCGCCCGGTGAAGACCGCGACGACCTCGTCGCCCACCGTGACCAGCACGTCGTACACGCCGTCGCGCGCCGGCGCGTTCGCGCTCCGTCGCCGTCGCGACGAGCAGGTCGCCGAGCCGGGTCGGCCTGCCGGAACCGGATGTCGGCGCCGGCGGCGACCGTGACCCGGTTGTAGGAGTTGCAGGCGAAGGCGAACGCGCTGTCGGCGACGGTGAAGGTGAGCCCGCCGTGGCCGATGGCGTGGCCGTTGACCATGTCGTCGCGCAGCGTCATCGAGAGCGTCGCCGATCCCGGCCCGACCGCGTCGAGGGACATGCCGAGCGCCTGGCTGGCCCGGTCGTCGGCCCACATCGCCTCCGCGCTGCGACGAGCCGTCTCCTCGGGGGTCACGACCTCCGCCCGGTCGGGAGTCGGGTCGAGGAACACGTGCCTCACCTCCGGGAAGCGCTCACGGATCAGGTCGTCGACCTCGTCGGCGGCGCGCTCGATGCCCTCCGGCGACAGGTGGTCGGCGAGGTCGACCCTAGCGGCGACCAGGACCTGCTCGGGCGAGAGCTGCATGGTCATCAGCTCGAGCACCGAGTCGATGCCGTCGGTCTCGCGGATCGCCTCCACGATGCCGGCCCGCACCTCGGGTGAGGCGGCCTTGCCGATCAGGTACTGCTGGTTCTGCCGGCCCAGCCCGTAGGCGACGACCACGAGCAGGACCGCGATCGCCAGCGAGGCGACGCCGTCCCAGGTCCGGCCGCCGGTCAGGGTGTCGGCGGCGATGCCGGCCGCGGCGAGCAGCAGGCCGACCAGCGCGACGCCGTCCTCCCAGACGACGGCGCGGAGCGCCGGGTCCGCCTCGTGCCGCAGGTGGTGCCGCATCCCGGAGTCGTGGCTCGCGGCGTCGTTGCGCAGCTGGCGCACCGCCTTGACGAACGAGGTCCCCTCGAAGACGAACGAGGCCCCGAGCACCACGAACGCCCAGGTCGGCGAGCCCGGCTCACCGGAGCTGGTGAGTGCCTCGATCCCCTGGTACGCCGAGAAGCCGGCGCCGAGGACGAAGATGCTGACCGCCGCGAGCAGCGACCAGAAGTAGCGCTCCATGCCGTAGCCGAACGGGTGCTCCTCGTCCGGCGGCCTGCGGCTCTTGCGCAGCGACGCCAGCAGGAAGACCTGGTTCATGGTGTCGCCGAGCGAGTGGGCGGCCTCCGACAGCATCGCCGACGAGCCGGAGGCCAGGCCCGCCACGAGCTTGGCGACCGCGATCAGCAGGTTCGCGGCCCCGGCCACCAGCACGGTCGAGGTGGACTCGTCCTCGCTCAGAGGGCCACGCCACCCAGCTCGTCGCGCAGCCGGGCGAGCAGGGCCGAGAGGAGCCGCGAGACCTGCATCTGGGTGATCCCGAGCACCTCGCCGATCTCGGACTGGGTCGCAGCCCTTGAAGAAGCGCATCTCGAGCATGATCCGCTCGCGACGGTCGAGGTGGCTCAGCAGCGGCTTCAGCGCGATCCGCGCCTCGGCGCTGTCGAACGACGTGTCGTCGTCGCCGAGCCGGTCGCCGATCGCCGACTCGCCCTCGGCCGGCGTGCCGTCGAGGGAGGTCGGTGCGAAGCAGCCGTTGGCCGCCAGCGCCTCGACGACCAGGTCGAGGTCGAGGTCGAGCCGGGCGGCGATCTCGCGTGGGCCGCGGCGCGCGGCCGAGCTCCTGGCAGAGGTCGGACTCGACCGACGTGATCCGGGCCTGGGCCTGCTGGACCGTCCGCGGCGGCCGGACGACCCAGCCGTGGTCGCGGAAGTAGCGGCGTACCTCGCCCCGGATCGTCGGGACGGCGTAGCTCAGGAAGTCGGTCGCGCGCTCGGGGTCGAAGCCGCGGGCGGCCTTGACCAGGCCCGAGGTAGGCCACCTGCTCGAGGTCGTCCAGGGAGACCCCTCGCGAGCGGTAGCGACGGGCCACGTCGACCGCGATCTGCATGTTCAGCTCGACGACCCGGTCCTGGTAGTCCTGGCGCTCGTCGTCGTCGCGAGCCGCCGCGGCCAGGGCCAGCAGGCGCTGGGTGGCCTCCCGGCGTGGGAGGCTCTCGATCTCGGGTTCGAGGAGATCGGCGTAGTCCGGGGGTGACTCCATCACAGATGCTGCCACGGCACTCCCTCTCAGGGATCAGTGCAGTGCGTGGCAGGGGGTCTCGACCACTCACCTCCGGTCTATCACCCGTGGCCCACCCGGCCCCACACCCCTAGGGGCGTGACGCTGCGCCGCGGCCCGTCGCCGGCCGCCTGCGGTCAGATCGCCTGGAGCCGGTCGTCGGCGGTCCGGGTCGACCAGCCCGTCGGCGACGGCGAAGGCGAGCGCCCGGTCGAAGCGGTGGTGCTCCCAGTAGCGTCGCGCCGACGAGCCGCTCGGAGCTCGTCCGGGCGTCTGCGGCCCCTGCTGCTCCAGGGCGCGGACGATCTGTCCCATCTCGTGGAAGACCTGGCGGTCGCGGCGGCCCTCGGTGCTGGCCTTCGGCGGCGGCATGGGCATCGGTGTGTCTCCTCCTGTGGTCGGGGGTGGCTCGTCAGGCGTTGGCGTGCTCGGGCTGCTGGCCGCCGGCCTCGGCGTCCGCGGCGGTGAGCGGCTGGGCGATGCTCTCCAGCGACTGTCCCTCGGCCTTGCACGCCCAGGAACGCCGCCACGATGCCGCCGGCGATCATCAGGCCGGCGCCGAGGAAGTACCCCGGCGCGATCCCGGTGATGTCTCCGCTGGCGGACGCGTTGTCGATCAGCTTGCCGAACAGCAGCGGGCCGGTGATGCCGCCGACCGCCGTCCCGATCGCGTAGAAGAACGCGATGCACAGGGCCCGCGTCTCCATCGGGAAGACCTCGCTGGCGGTGAGGTACGCCGCGCTGGCGCCGGCCGAGGCGAAGAAGAAGATCACCACGCCGAAGACGGTCAGCGTGGTGGCCGTCAGGTCGCCGAGCATGAAGCCGGCGATCCCGAGCAGCACGCCGGAGAGGACGTAGGTGCCGGTGAGCATCTTGACCCGGCCGACGGTGTCGAACAGCGGACCCAGCAGCAGGGCGCCGGCGAAGTTGCTGAGCGCGAAGATCGGCGATGTAGTAGCCGGTCTGGCCGACGCCCAGGAACGTGGTGAGGGTGTCGCCGTAGGTGAAGAAGAACGCGTTGTAGAGGAACGCCTGGCCGACGAACAGCGAGAAGCACAGCACGGTCCGCTTGGGGTACAGCGTGAAGACGGTCTTGGCGATCAGCGGGATCCCGATCGCCTTGCGCTGCCGGACGTGATCGTGTCCTTGACCGACGGCAGGTCCTTGCCGGTCGTGCTCGTGGACCTCGCGCTCGATGTCGCGGACGATCTCCTCGCCCTCGTCCTCGCGGCCGTGGATGAACAGCCAGCGCGGGCTCTCGGGCACGTGGCGGCGGACGAGCAGCACGCCGATCGCCGAGGATCGCCCCGAGCCCGAAGGCGAGGCGCCAGCCGAGGTCGGCGCTGACGATGGTCGGGTCGAGCAGCGGGATGGTGAGCAGGGCGCCGAGCGCGGCGCCGACCCAGAACGACCCGTTGATGGTGACGTCGATGCGACCGCGGTACTTGGCCGGGATCAGCTCGTCGATCGCGGAGTTGATGGCGGCGTACTCGCCGCCGATCGCGGCGCCGGTGAGGGCGCGCGCCGCGAAGTACCACGCGACGTTCATCGAGAACGCGGTGAGCACGGTGGCGAAGATGTAGAACGCCAGCGTGATCAGGAACAGCCGCTTCCGGCCGAACCGGTCGGTGAGCTGACCGAACACCAGCGCGCCGATGCAGGCGCCCGCGACGTACATGGCGCCGGCCATGCCGATGTCGGAGCTGCTCATGCCCGAGGCCGGTGTCGGAGGGCTTGAGGGCGTCGGACATCGACCCCACGATCGTCACCTCGAGGCCGTCGAGGATCCACACCGTCCCCAGGCCGATGACGATCATCCAGTGCCACCGCGACCACGGCAGCCGGTCCAGCCGTGCCGGGATGTCGGTGGTGATCGTGCCGGTCTCCACACCGCTCGCCATGGGTCCTCCTCGAGATCCTGGTTGTGCCGTCGGGCGTCGTACCCACTGCGTTCGGTGCCATGCGTCACACCTCTGCACGCCTCTGCACCGCGTCGCCAGGTCCGCCGCGCCTCCTACGCATCACCGCGACCGTGCCCGGGTACGGATCGGGCCGACGTAGCCACGCATCCACCGGAGGAGACAGACCCATGGCAGACCTGACCGGACGCACGATCGCCTTCCTGGTTGCCCCCGAGGGCATCGAGCAGGTGGAGCTCACCGACCCGTGGTCGGCCGTCGAGCAGGCGGGCGGCACCCCGAAGCTGCTCTCGCTGGAGTCCGGTGAGGTGCAGGCGTTCAACCACCTGGACAAGGCCGACACGTTCCCCGTCGACGCCGTCGTCGGCGACGCCGACCCCGAGTCGTACGACGGCCTGGTGCTGCCGGGCGGCGTGGCCAACCCGGACGCGCTCCGGATGGACGAGGACGCGGTGGCGTTCGTGCGCGCGTTCGTCGAGTCCGACCGGCCGGTCGCCGCGATCTGTCACGCCCCGTGGACGCTGGCCGAGGCCGACGTCGTGCGCGGACGCAGGCTGACCTCGTGGCCCAGCCTTCAGACCGACCTGCGCAACGCCGGCGCCGAGTGGGTGGACGAGGACGTCGTCGTGGACGGCAACCTGGTGACGAGCCGCAAGCCCGACGACCTGCCGGCGTTCAACGACGCCATGCTCACCCTCTTCGCCGGCTGACGTCCGGCGGGAGGTGGCTGACGATCTGGTGCTCGACGAACGGCCATCGCGAAGTCGGCGAACTCGTCCTGCCCGAAGGGGTCGAAGAGCCGCATCGCCTGAGCCAGCCCGTCGAGGGCCACGTGCTCGAGGGCCGCCGCGTTCGGCGCGGTCCAGGTCGAGGCCGTCGGCGACCTCGCCGACGAGCGGCAGGTTCAGGTGCAGCGCACGGAACTGCAGCGCGTGGCTCTCGGCCGGCTGGGCGCGGGCGGCCCGCAGCAGCAGGTCGCGGGTGAGCACCCGACGTGTGGCGTCGGCCCAGTCGGTCTCGGCCGCGCCCCGGTCCATGGATCCCTCGGCGAGTCGCATGCTCCACCACCTGACCGGTCGTCGCTGCCGTGACGGCGTGCACCGCCCACGATGGTCGGCTCGAGGCCCCAGGTGGCATGCGCCACCGGCGGCCCGAGCCGCAGGCCCCGTACCCGCCTGAGCGAGGTCCGCAAACTCAGGCGCGCGCCAGCGTCCGGTCGAGCAGCGCGTGCAACGCCTCGAAGGAGCGCTCGGCTCCGGGCTCGTGGTACATCGAGGTGTCGTTCATCGCGTACCCGTGCGGTGAGCCGGGATAGATCTCGTTGACCGCCGTCAGGCCGGCGTCCGCGAGCACGCGGCCGAGCTCCTCGACCGCCTCGGGCGGCATGCCCCGGTCCTGGTCGGCGTGGCCGAAGACGAGCTCCGCCCGGGCGCTCCGGAGCGCGAGGTGCGGGCTGTCGGGGTCGTCGGTGACCAACCCGCCGCCGTGGAACGCGGCTGCGGCCACGACTGCCGCATCGAGGTCGGCCGCGCGTACCGCCAGCCGGGCGCCCATGCAGTAGCCGACCACGCCGACGTCACCACCGGGGCCGCTGTCGCTGAGCTCCCGCAGCGCGAGGAGGTACGCCGGGAGGTCGCGGCCCAGTCGCTCCGGCGTCAGCGCCGCGATCCGCGGACCGGCGTGCCGGAAGAACTCCTCCCGCGCCCCGGGCTCGCGCAGGTCGCCCGTGGGCGACGTCTCCGCCGCCGTGCCCGACCGGTACAGCGTGTTGGGCGCGAGGACGGTGTAGCCCCAGGAGGCGATCCGGTCCGCCATCCGGGCGATCTGTGGGCGCAGCCCGATCGCGTCGATGAAGAGCAGGACCCCCGGTCCGGAGCCGGTGAGGTAGGCCTCCACGCTGCCGTCGGGGGTCTCGAGGTCGATGAGGTCCACGCCGGCCAGGCTAGCGACGGGAGGTCAGCCCCGCGGCGGCGTGCCGTTGACCAGGTGCGCACCGACCGACCGGGCCTCGAGCAACCGGGGGTCGTGAGACGCCACCGTGCGCGCGTTGCGCCAGTGCCGGTCGAGCGCACGGGTGCGCGACGTGGCGGAGGCGCCGAGGGTGTCGAACAGGTCGGACGTCGCCTTGAGGACCAGGTCGCTCACCACCACCTGCGCGGCCGCCGAGTCCAGCGCGACGGCTGCGTTGGCGGCGAGCACCGCCTCGCGGCCCTTCTGCGCGGTGATCGAGGCCGCCTGCACCCCCTCGGCGACGCGCAGCGTGGCCGACTCCGCCGCGAACGCCGCGGCGGCCATCTCCCCGACCCTCGCCAGGACCTGCGGGTCGTCGCGCACCAGGGCCTGGTCGACGTCCGCGTCGTGACGCTCGCGACGACGCACCTCGCCCACGGCGTCGGCCACGGCCGCCCGCGCGATGCCGCTCAGCGTCGCCAGCAGGTTCAGCTGGTGGACGGCGGTCTGGTAGGGGAAGCGCCGGTCGGACGGGAGGACGTGGTCCGCGGGGACCGGGACGTGCTCGAACGTCGTCGTCCCGCTGCCGGTCCCGCGCTGCCCGAAGCCGTCCCAGTCGTCGCTGACGGTGACCCCGCTGAGCCGGGTGTCGACGACAGCGGTCGCGAAGTCGTCCTCCAGCCCGTGCCGGTGGCGCCGCGCGTGGACGTCCGCCCACTCGGCGAAGATGCTCCCGGTGGTGTCGGACTTCGTGCCGGTCAGCCGGTACCCGTCGATCTGCGGGTCGAGCACCGTCTGCTCGACGCCGGTCGCCGCGTCCGTCCCACGTCGGCCCACGCGTTGCCGGCGATCTCGCCGTCGACGAACCGGCCGAACCACACCGACTGGTCGTGCCCGAGGCGGTGCTGCCACAGGCGGTCCTCGGCGAACGCGAAGTGTCCGCGGAACGCCTGGGTGAGGTTGGCGTCCGCCTCCGCGAGCTCGATCCACAGGGCCGTCAGCTCCGGCCACGTGGCGCCCCGGCCGCCGTAGGCACGAGGGACCCGGAGTGCGCCGAAGCCGTCGTCCTTCAGCCGGCGGACGGCCTCGAAGGGCATCGCGCCGTCGAGCTCGCGCTGGACCGCGCCGGCCGCGATGTCGCGGAAGACCGGCCGCCACTCCTCGCGCAGGAGGTCGAGCAGCTCGGTGCGGTACGGCGGCCGCGCGAGCACGCCGCCGCGGGGCTCGCTCCGATCGTGGTGGTCTGGGTCATCGGGCACTCACTCCAGGTCGCGACTCATTTTGGATAAGATCGATCAAGATACATTACTTTGAGTCCGACGGGCCAGCCGCCGCGCTCGGATCGACGGCTGGTACCGGGTGTCGCCGGACGGCCCGGACACGCTATTTTCGAGTCTCACCACGGCTCACCAGAGCGATGCGACGTATCAGGGGTGCTCGGGCGGAGCTCCTCGGGGGATGTGATGACCATGCACGGCGCACCGGGGGGTCCGACATCCTCGGGGCTCTACGACGCCGCCACGGATGCCTTCCGCCGTTGGCGGGACGACGACGAGTCGGCGCTGGACGACCTGGTCCGCGTGATGAGCCCGGTGCTCTGGCACGTCGTGCGGGCCACGGGCCTGGACAAGGAGGCGTCGGAGGACGTCGTCCAGAACACCTGGCTGACGCTGGTCCGCTCCGCCGACTCCGTCCGCGACCCCCAGGCGATCACCCGCTGGCTCTGCACGGCCGCGCGCCGCGAGGCCTGGCGCGTGAGCAAGGCGTCGACCCGGACCCGCCCGGTCGAGGACGAGGTGCTCGACGCCCGGATGCCGGCCCAGACCTCACCCGAGTCCCAGGTGGTCACCGGCGACGAGAACGCCCGCCTGTGGCACGCGCTGGGCCGGCTCCCGGAGCGCTGCCAGAAGCTGCTGCGGATCGTGGCCTGGGAGCCACGACCCGACTACTCCTCGGTGGCCGAGTCCCTCGAGATGCCGGTCGGCAGCATCGGCCCCACGCGTCGTCGCTGCCTGGAGAAGCTCCGGGTCGAGCTGGGCGGCGCGTCGTGACCCGCACCGACGAGCAGCTGCTCGACGCGATCGCCGTGCTGTACGCCGCCGTCGACGCCGCTCCCGCCGACCTCGTCGAGGGCGTGCTGGCGAGGCTGGCGGTCGAGGACGTCGAGGAGGAGTACGAGCTGCTCACGCCTCGTCGAGCACCTCGACCACGCGGCCGGAACCCGGGCGGTGTCCGAGGCCGCACCGAACGACGCGGCCACCGTGGCGCTGGAGTTCGCCGGGACGTCGCACCGCGTGCTGGTGCGGATCAGCACCGTCGACGGGCGCCGCCGCATCGACGGCTGGGTCGTCCCGGGCGTCCGGCTGCGGGTGGTCCTCGGTGACCAGGACGGCGCCAGGGCCCACATCCGCCAGAGCACCGAGTCGGACGCCGACGGCCGCTTCGAGCTCACGACGGCGGCGACCGGCATGGTCCGGCTCTGGCTGATGCCGCCGTGCCACGGACGGCTCGCGGACCCGCGTCGCGCCGTTCGTCACCCCGCCGTTCGCGCTCTGACCACGGCATCCGCAGGCCCCGGGTAAATACTTCCGGACGGCGGTATCAGCGCCGCCCCTCCCCGCTCCTGAGTGTCAGAGTCCGGGTTGCTGATTCGGGGGAACAGCAGGCCGGACCCACACGAAGGGCCGTGCCACGGTGTGGCCGGACCACGGCGCACCGGGGGGATGCGCCGAGGTCCGGCCCCGTGGCCGGTTCTGTGTGGGGGCCGGGGCTGACGGACCCCGCTCAGCCGGCCAGCGCCTCGCCCAGGGCCTCGAGCAGACGGTCGACGTCGGCGTCGTCGGTGTAGGGCGCCAACCCGATCCGGAGACCACCGGCCGTGCCCAGCCCGAGTCGCCGGGACGCCTCGTAGGCGTAGAACGAGCCCGCGGGCGCGTTGACGTTGCGGGTCGCCAGGTGTCGGCGTACGTCCTGCACGTCGCGGTGCTCGAAGGTCGCCAGCAACGTCGGGGTACGACGCCGGGCGCGCGACCACAGGGTGACCCCCGGCAGGGCGCCGAGACCGGCCTCGACCCGCTCGCGGAGCGCGTCCTCGTGCTCCTGCAGCGCGGTCAGCGAGGCGACGAGCCGCTCGCGCCGGCCGGCACCCGGAGGCAGGTCGTCGGAGGCCAGCGCGGCCAGGAAGTCGACGGCGGCGGTGGTGCCCGCCATCAGCTCGTAGGGCAGGGTGCCGATCTCGAAGCGCTCCGGTACGTCGTCCGACGACGGGACCAGCTTGTCGGGACGCAGCGGCGCGAGGGTCTCCGGACGCGCGACCAGCACGCCGCAGTGAGGGCCGAGGAACTTGTACGGCGAGCAGGCCAGGAAGTCCGCGCCGAGGGCCGCCAGGTCGACGGGCGCGTGGGGCACCAGGTGGACCCCGTCGACGTAGGTCTGGGCGCCGGCGGCGTGCGCGAGGTCGGCGATCGCCCGGACGTCGGGCAGGGTGCCGACCAGGTTGGACGCCCCGGTGAACGCGACCAGCCTGGTCCGGTCACCGAGCTGCTCGGCGACCCGGGCGGGGTCGAGCTCGCCGGTCTCCGGGTCGAAGTCGACCCACCGGACCGTGGCCCCCACCGCCTCGGCGGCCAGGACCCACGAGCGCACGTTGGAGTCGTGGTCCAGGCGGGTGACCACGACCTCGTCGCCCGGACCCCAGTCCTTGGCCAGGGTGCGCGCCAGGTCCATGGTCAGCTGCGTCATCGACCGGCCGAAGACGACACCCGCCGGCTCGACGGCGAGCAGGTCGCCCACGGCGGCGCGGGCAGCGACGACAGCTGCCTCGGCGTTGCGCTCCGCCGGAGTCACGTCACCGCGGTTGGCGAGCGGCGCGACCAGGACGTCGTACATCGCCTGCGCCACCACGTCGGGCGTCTGCGACCCACCCGGCCCGTCGAAGTGGGCGGCACCGGTGCCGGGACCCTGCTTCAGCTGGGGGAAGTGGGAGCGCACCCGGGCGACGTCGTACGGCACGCTCGGCAGACTAGCCGGACCCTCCGGACGTCCGCTCAGGACGTCGCGCGGCGTGCGGCGTAGGCGTCGAGCACCGCGGCCAGGGCGTCGGCCGGGGCGCCCGCGGCCAGGGCGTCGGCCGCCAGCTGGGCCTGCGAGGCCGGGGTCATCCCGCCCACGGGCTGGTCGAGGTCGAGGTTGGTCGGGAACGGGTAGCCCTCGGCGGCGGCGGCGAGGGCGCGGGCCAGCGCCTCGGGCGGTCGCGCCCGTCGCCCGCCGCTCCAGCAGCACGGGATAGACGGCCCGGAGCACCCGGTCGCGGTCCACCGTCTCCATCGCTCGCCCGAACGCCGAGGAGATCTGCAGCAGGTTGGCGACCCGCTGGATGTCGGAAGAGACGTTGCTGCCGGCGCCGTGGAAGAGGGCGGGGTTGAAGAAGGCGGCGTCGCCCTTCGCGAGAGGCAGCTGGACGTGGTGCTCGGCGAAGTGCGCGCGGAACTCCGGCAGGCGCCAGGCGAGGTAGCCGGGGGCGTACTGGTGGGAGTAGGGCAGGTACATCGTCGGCCCGCTCTCGACCGGCATGTCGGAGTGGGCGACCGCCCCCTGCAACGTCAGCACCGGCGACAGCAGGTGGACGTGCGCGGGGTACTGCTCGACGACGTCGTTCTCGAGGAAGCCGAGGTGGTAGTCGCGGTGCGGGTCCTGCGCCTGCCCGCCCGGACGCACGACGTTCACCTGCGAGGTCACCTGGTAGCCGGGCCCGAGCCAGGCCCGGGAGACGAGGGCGATGACGTCGTTGGCGTAGTAGTCGACGAAGGTCGACGGGTCGCGCAGCGCCAGCTTCTCCAGCGCGTTCCAGACCCGGTCGTTGGCGCCGGCCTTCGCGAAGTGGTCGCCCTTCGCCCCGCCGGCGGCCCTCTCGTCGGCGATCATGGCGTCGAAGGCCGCGGTCGCCCGGTCCACGACCTCGGTGTCGGGGAACGCCGCACGGACCGCGACCACGCCCGGCCCGTCGGTCAGCGCACGCACGATCTCGGCCGCGACGACGTCCGCCGCCTCGACGTCGCCGGGCTCCGTGCGGAGCCGGTCGGCGTCGTAGACCAGCACCCGGTCGACCACCTCGGTCGCCAGCGGGAAGTCGGCAGGGTCGGTGGCCTGACCGACCAGCGCGACGAGCTCGTCGAGGTCGCAGTCGGCGGCGCGGAGCCGCGCCGTACGGGCAAGGGTGTGGGGACGGGACATCGGACGCCTCCTGGGCGGACGTGCGGTCGAGTGGTCTCTGTCACACTAGGCGGCCGCGAGGCATTGCGTGCGTCGCGAACGCCTCAAGAACGCCTCACGCCGGGAGACCGCTCGTGGCCGCTCGCCAGCGCACCCACCGGGTGCTCGACATCGCCGCCCAGGCCGGCCTGAGCCGCGCCACGGTGGACCGGGTGCTGCACGGGCGGCCCGGGGTCAGGGCCGCCACCACGGCCCAGGTGGAGCAGGCGGTCGCCGAGCTCGACCGGCAGCAGTCGCAGGTCCGGCTCTCGGGTCGTACCTTCCTGGTGGACCTGGTGATGCAGACCCCCGACCGCTTCGGGACGGCGGTCCGGACGGCGCTCGAGCAGGAGCTGCCGTCGTTGCGGCCCGCGGCGTTCCGGGCCCGGTTCCGGCTCACCGAGGAGAGCGACGCCGAGGCCGCCGCCGCTCACCTGGTCGCGATCGGGCGTCGCGGCTCCGACGGCGTCATCCTCAAGGCACCTCACAGCCCGCCCGTGGTCGAGGCTGTCGACTCCCTGTCCGCCGCAGGGATCCCCGTCGTCACGTTCGTCACCGACCTCCCGTTCAGCCGGCGGATCGCCTACGTCGGCGTCGACAACCGAGCGGCCGGCGCCACGGCGGCGTACCTCGTGACGCAGTGGTCGGGCTCGGCGCCCGGAGGGGTGCTGGTCACCTTGAGCAGCGCGACCTTCCGCGGGGAGGAGGAGCGGGAGGTCGGGTTCCGGACGACCTTGCGTGAGCTGGCGCCGAGCAGGAGGGTGGTCGAGGTCACCGACACCGACGGTCTCGACAGCAGCCTGCTGAGGGCCGTCGGCGAGGCGCTGGAGGCCGACCCGTCGCTCGACGCCGTCTACTCGATCGGCGGTGGCAACACCGCGACGCTCTCGGCTTTCCGGGCAGCCGGCCGCACGCCGACCGTGTTCGTCGCCCACGACCTCGACGAGGACAACCGCGCCCTCCTCCGCAGCCGGCAGGTCTCCGCGGTGCTGCACCACGACCTGCGCGCCGACATGCGGCGCGCCTGCCGGGCGATCCTCCAGGCCCAGGGCGTGATCCCCGGGGCCCCGGTGAGCATGCCGTCCCAGATCCACGTCGTCACGCCGTACAACGAGCCGGGCGGGCTGCGTCCGGCGACGTGACCGCTGCGGCCCGTCAGCCCACGCGATCCCACCCTCGACGGGGACGGTGGCTGCCCAGCTGGGTGTCGTCCCGGCTGCGGTAGACGATGTAGGGACGGGTCAGATAGCCCAGCGGGGCGCTGAAGACGTGCACGAGACGGGTGAACGGCCACAGCGCGAACAGCCCGAAGGCGACCAGCGCATGGAGCTGGAAGCCCAGCGGCGCGTCCGCCATCAGCGAGGCGTCGGGGTTGAAGGCGAGGAACGAGCGGAACCAGACCGACACGCCCTGGCGATAGTCGTACTCACCGTCGATGGTCATGATCGATCCGGCGACGGTGTTCCACATGCCCAACGCGATCACCGTCGCGAGGAACGCGTACATCACCTTGTCCATGGGCGTGGTGGCGGAGAAGACCGGCCCGACCGTGCGTCGGCGGTACACCAGGATGGTCATGCCGACCACCGTCATCACACCGGCCAGGAGGCCGCCCACGACGGCCGCCACGTGGTACGTGTGCTCGCTGATCCCGAGGGCATCCGTCCACGACTCGGGCACCAGCAGGCCGACGACGTGGCCGCCGACGACCCCGAGCATGCCGAAGTGGAAGAGCGGGCTGCCGATCCGCAGCAGCCGGTTCTCGTAGAGCTGGGACGACCGCGTGGTCCAGCCGAACTTGTCGTAGCGGTAGCGCCACAGGTGACCCGACGACGAACGTGGTGAGGCAGAGGTAGGGGACGACGACGAACAGGAACTGGCTCATCGGCGGGCTCCTGGGAACGACGGCACCGGCAGCAGCGTGGGCCCGGGTACGCCGGCGCCCGGGCTGAACGTGGGCTGCGCGAACGGTGCCAGGCCGACTTCCTCCTCGGGCGGCCCCTCCGCAGCGAGCCGGCGTACGGCGTCCCGCTCGTCGCCGCGGAGCGGCGGCAGGGTGGCGGTGACCGCGTCGACCAGACCGGCCCACGGGGAGCCCCGGTCGCGCAGCGAGAGGCGTAGCAGCTCCAGCCCGGCCCGGTGGTCGAGCATCAGGTCCCGTCCCTCGCTCGCGGTCGACCGTGGCGGCGTACTCCAGCACGACGCACAGGTGGTCGGGCAGCTCGGCCTCGTCGAGATCGAAGCCCGACCGCAGGTAGGTCTGCTTGAACCGAAGCAGCGCCATGCCCGCGCTTCCGCGTGTCGCCGTGGGCGAAGTAGGTCAGGAAGAGGTTGCACCGGCGGCGGGTGTCGAACGTCTCGACGTACTCGGCCTGGAGGTCCGTGAGCGGGGTCTTCTCGAGGTGGTCGACGAAGTCGAGGATCGGGCGGCCGACTGCTCCGGGCAGGCCGTCGGCCGCTGAACGGATCAGCTCAGCGCGGGCGAGCAGCTCCTCGTCGGGATAGTCGAGCAGCAGCGAGACCGACTGCCACGTGACGGAGAGCTGCTCCGGGGCAGGTCAGACCGGCCCGGCGGCTCATGCGTCCGGTCCCTTCGGGGGGAAGAGGCCCGGCGGCGACCCCTTGCCGTCCCAGTTGAGCAGGTTGACCCGGTTCCTCTTGTCGTCCGGACCGGCGAGGGAGTCGGAGGTCTGGCGGTCCTGGAGCATCGCGAAGTTCTCGACCGCGATCGGGGTCGGCGTCCCGGAGCCCTCCCCGAACGCGCCCTGCTGCCCACCGCCGTACTCCGAGACCGAGCACTCGGTGGCCAGCTCCTCCAGCGCGTGCGCCTGCTCCGCGTGGGCCGGTGGGATGACGTAGCGCTCGTCGTACTTGGCGATGGCGAGCAACCGGTACAGGTCGTACATGTCCTCCTCGCTCATCCCGACCGCCGCCGGGATCGAGGGGTCCGGGTCGCGGCCCATGCTGATGTCGCGCATGTACGACCGCATCGCGGCGAGCTTCTTGAGCACGCCGTCCACCGGCTCGACGTCGCCGGCCGTGAACAGCTCGGCGAGGTACTCGACCGGGATCCGCAGCGCGTCGATGGCCGCGAACAGGTTGCGGCTGTCCTCGGCGTCCTCGCCCGTGTCACGGACCACCTCGACGACCGGCGAGAGGGGCGGGATGTACCAGACCATCGGCATGGTGCGGTACTCCGGGTGCAGTGGCAGGGCCACCCGGTAGGTGTTGATCAGCGCGTAGATCGGCGACCGCTGGGCTGCTTCGACCCAGTCGCGGGCGATGCCTGCCTCCTCGGCCGCCCGCATCACCTCGGGGTCGAACGGGTCCAGGAAGACGTCGCGCTGCGCCTCGTACAGCCCCTGGTCGTCGGGCGTGGAGGCCGCCGCGAGCACCTTGTCGGCGTCGTACAGCATCAGGCCGATGTAGCGCAGCCGTCCGACGCACGTCTCCGAGCAGACGGTCGGCAGACCGACCTCGATCCTCGGGAAGCAGAAGGTGCACTTCTCCGCCTTGCCGGTGCGGTGGTTGAAGTAGACCTTCTTGTAGGGACAGCCCGAGACGCACATCCGCCAGCCCCGGCATCGCTCCTGGTCGACCAGGACGATGCCGTCCTCCTCGCGCTTGTAGATGGCCCCGCTGGGGCACGAGGCGGCGCACGAGGGGTTCAGGCAGTGCTCGCAGATCCGGGGCAGGTAGAACATGAAGGTCTGCTCGAACTCGAGCTTCACCTTCTCGGAGATCTTGGCCAGGATCGGGTCGCGGTGGGTGTTCATGGTCGAGCCGCCGAGGTCGTCGTCCCAGTTGGCGGACCACTCGATCTTCATGTTCGGCACCCGAGATGAGCGACTTCGGCCGGGCGACCGGCGTGTGCTCCTGCGCGGGTGCGTCCGTGAGCGTCGCGTAGTCGTAGGTCCAGGGCTCGTAGTACTCACCGATCGAGGGCAGCTTCGGGTTCGAGAAGATCGTGGCCAGCTTCTTGAACCGGCCGCCGGCCTTGAGCGTGAGGCGGCCGCGCCGGGTGAGGGTCCAGCCCCCCTGCCACTTCTCCTGGTCCTCGTAGGTGCGCGGGTAGCCGAGCCCGGGCCGGGTCTCGACGTTGTTGAACCAGATGTACTCGGTGCCGGAGCGGTTCGTCCAGGCCTGCTTGCAGGTGACCGAGCAGGTGTGGCAGCCGATGCACTTGTCGAGGTTCATCACCATCGCCATCTGTGCCATGACCCTCACGAGTAGGTCACCTCCTGCGAGCGCTTGCGGATGACGGTGACCTCGTCGCGCTGGTTGCCGGTGGGCCCGAGGTAGTTGAAGGCGAAGGTGAGCTGGGCGTAGCCGCCGATCAGGTGCGAGGGCTTGACCAGGAGCCGGGTCAGGGAGTTGTGGATGCCGCCTCGCCTGCCCGAGGTCTCGGCCAGCGGTACGTCGATGAGACGGTCCTGCGCGTGGTACATGTACACCGTGCCTTCGGGCATCCGGTGCGACACGATGGCGCGTGCCACGACCACCCCGTTGCGGTTGACCGCCTCGATCCAGTCGTTGTCGACGATGCCGACCTTGGCGGCGTCGCGGTCGCTCATCCAGATGTTCTGGCCCCCTCGGGACAACGAGAGCATGAAGAGGTTGTCCTGGTACTCCGAGTGGATCGACCACTTGTTGTGCGGCGTCAGGTAGCGCACGGTGAGGCCCTCCACCTGGTCGACCCCGTCGACGGCGGAGCCGTCCGACACGGTGCCCAGAGCCGGCTCGGAGAACAGCGCCGCCATGTTCAGCGGTGGCCGGTAGACCGGCAGCCCTTCACCGAGCTCGGTCATCCAGTCGTGGTCGAGGTAGAAGTGCATCCGCCCGGTGAGCGTGTGCCAGGGCTTCTTGCGCTCGACGTTGATGGTGAACGGCGAGTACCGCCGGCCGCCGGTCTCCGAGCCGGACCACTCCGGCGAGGTGATCACGGGCACGGGTGGCCCCTGCGTGTCGGCGAAGGTGATCTGCTTGCCCTCGTGCTCCCGGGCGAGGTCTGCCAGCGCGACGCCCGTGCGCTTCTCGAGGGTCGTGAAGCCTTGGGTGGCCAGGTGCCCGTTCGTCGTCCCCGACAGGGCGAGGATGGCCTCGCAGACGTGGACGTCGCGCCGCAGGGACGGGCGACCGTCGGCGACGCCTCCGCGGACCGGCCCGTTCTTCCGGCGGAGGTAGTCGACCTGGCTCGCCCAGCTCGAACGTGACGCCCTTGGTGGTGGCCCCGAGGGTGTCCACGAGCGGCCCGAGGGCGTTCATCTTCTCAGCGACCGCGCCGTAGTCGCGCTCGACCTCGACCAGCCTCGGCATGGTGACGCCCGGGATCGGCTCGGCACTCCCCCTTCTTCCAGTCGCGGACGACGCCGTGCGGGTTCGCCATCGCGTCCGGGGTGTCGTGCGTGAGCGGGACCGCCACGACGTCCGTGCGGACGCCGAGGTGCGTGGCGGCGAGCTCGCTGAACCTCTCGGCGATCGTCTGCCAGGCGTCCCAGTCGGTGCGCGTCTGCCAGGGCGGGGCGATGGCCGGGTTGAACGAGTGCACGAACGGATGCATGTCGGTGGTGTTGAGGTCGTGCTTCTCGTACCAGGTCGCGGCCGGCAGCACGACGTCGGAGAAGACCGTCGTGCTCGTCTGGCGGAAGTCGATGGTCATCAGCAGGTCGAGCTTCCCCTCGGGCGCCTCGTCCCGCCAGCGCACGTCGACGGGTCGCTGGCCCTCCGGCGACTCCGTCGCCCGGACCGACGAGTCCGTGCCCAGCAGGTGCTTCAGGAAGTACTCGTTGCCCTTGCCGGAGGAGCCCAGCAGGTTGGCCCGCCAGATCGACAGGATGCGTGGGTAGTTGCCCGGGGGCGTCCGGGTCCTCGCCGGCGAAGTCGAGAGCGCCGCTCTCCAGCTGCTCGACGACGTACTCCGCCACCGGCTTGCCCGCAGCGGCCGCATCGTCACACAGGTCGAGCGGGTTGCGGTCGAAGGTCGGGTACGACGGCATCCACCCCATCCTGGCGCTCTGGGCGATCACGTCGGCCGTGGACTTCCCGGCCAGCTGCCCCGCGCCCGTCGTCGCGGACAGGGTGTCGGCGCCGAAGCGGTCGTAGCGGAACTGGTCGGTGTGGAGGTACCAGAAGGCCGTCTGGATCATGTTGCGGGGCGGCCGGCTCCAGTCGAGGGCGTTGGCGATCTGGGTGTAGCCGGTGATCGGCCGGACCTTCTCCTGCCCGACGTAGTGCGCCCAGCCGCCGCCGTTCACGCCCTGGCAGCCGGTCAGGTTCGTCAGGGTGAGGAAGGCCCGGTAGATCGTGTCGGAGTGGAACCAGTGGTTGGTGCCCGCTCCCATCACGATCATCGAGCGGCCGCGCGACTCCTCGGCGTTGGCGGCGAACTCGCGGCCGATCCGGGCGGCGGTCGCGGCGGGGACCCCGGTGATGGCCTCCTGCCAGGCCGGGGTGTACGGCGAGTGGGCGTCGTCGTACCCCGCTGCCCACTCCCCCGGCAGGCTCTGCCCCCCGAGGGACCGGCCGACGCCGTACTGCGCGAGGAGAAGGTCGAACACCGTCGTCACGAGGTGGCCGCCGACGCGCCGGACCGGGACGCCGCGTGGCAGGTCGGCTGCCGCGCCGTCGGGGGTGTCGAAGCGCGGCATCCGCACCAGGACCGACTCCGTCGGCGCCGTGGAGCAGGGAGAGCGCCGGGTCGACGTCTCCGAGCTCGAGGTTCCAGTGGCCGACGCCTTCCTCGCCGTAGCGGTGGCCCAGCGAGCCGTTCGGGACGACGGGGTCCCCGGTGCGGGCGTCGAGAAGCACGGTCCTGAAGGCGGCGTTCTCCTCGGCTCTCGTGCTCGGGCAGGTCGGCCGCCGTCAGGAACTTCCCGGCGGTGTAGGCGCCGTCGCCCGCCGCCTCGAGGCGCACCAGGTAAGGGCAGATCGGTGTAGGTCTTCACGTACTCGGTGAAGTACGGCGTGGCGCGGTCGACGAAGAACTCCTTCAGCACGACGTGGCCCATCGCCATCGCCAGGGCGGCGTCGGTGCCGGGCTTCGCGGGCAGCCACTCGTCGGCGAACTTCACGTTGTCGGCGTAGTCGGGGGCCACCGCGACGACCTTCTGGCCGCGGTACCGCGCCTCGGTCATCCAGTGCGCGTCGGGGGTTCGGGTCACCGGAAGGTTGGAGCCCCACATGATCAGGTAGCCGGCGTTCCACCAGTCCCCCGACTCGGGGACGTCGGTCTGGTCGCCGAAGACCTGGGGTGAGGCCACCGGCAGGTCGGCGTACCAGTCGTAGAAGCTCAGCATCGACCCGCCCACGAGGTTCACGAACCGAGCGCCCGAGGCGTGCGAGACCATCGACATCGCCGGGATCGGCGAGAAGCCGGCGACCCGGTCCGGGCCGTACTTCTTGATCGTGTGGATGTGTGCGGCGGCGACGATCTCCGCCGCCTCTTCCCAGCCGGCCCGCACCAGCCCGCCCTTGCCGCGAGCGGACTTGTAGGCCCTGGCCCGGAGCGGGTTCTCGACGATGTGCTCCCAGGCGCGGACCGGGTCGCCGTCGTGCTGCTCCTTGGCCTCGCGGAACATCTGCAGCAGGACTCCGCGGACGTAGGGGTAGCGCACCCTCGTCGGCGAGTAGGTGTACCAGGAGAACGCGGCCCCGCGCGGGCAGCCCCGCGGCTCGTACTCGGGGGAGTCCGGCCCGACCGACGGGTAGTCGGTCTGTTGGGTCTCCCAGGTGATGATGCCGTCCTTGACGTAGACCTTCCACGAGCACGACCCGGTGCAGTTCACCCCGTGCGTGGAGCGCACGACCTTGTCGTGGCTCCACCGGTCCCGGTAGAAGTCGTCGGCCTGTCGCCCGCCGACCTTGGTCAGCGTCCGCAGGTCGTCGGAGACGCGTGCCCTGGTGAAGAACCGGCGGCTGCGGACCAGTGCCTCACTGACCGCGTCGTCGAGGCCGGGGGCGGCGGACTCGTCGGTCATGCGGCGCGGACGGTCGAGGTACGACGGATCGACAGCGCCAGCAGCAGCACGAGACCGGCCATCGCCGAGAGGGCGAGCAGGCCGGTGCCGTAGTCACCGGAGTGGCCGAAGATCGAGCCCATGACGAGCGGGGGGACGAAGCCGCCGAGTCCCCCGGCCGCGCCGACGACGCCGGTCACGGAGCCGACCTGGTTCGCGGGCGCCCGCTGCGCGACCAGAGCGAACGTCGCTCCCGAGGCGGTCCCGAGCGCGGCGGCCATGGCCAGGAAGTCGATCGTCCCGACGGGGGCCAGCGTCCGGAGTCGTCGACTGGACCAGCGCTCCGACGGCGACCACCGCGAAGGCGACCGTCAGCACCGAGGCCGCACGCATCCGGTCCGAGAGCCAGCCACCGACGGGACGCATCACCACGGCGAGGACCACGAAGCCGGCCATCCGGTTCGAGGCGTCCGCGGGAGTGAGGCCGTAGGCGTTCTTCAGGTAGGTCGGCAGGTAGACGCTGAACGCGACGTAGCCGCCGAACCCGATCGCGTACAGCGCTGCCGCCTGCCAGGTGATCCGCAGCCCCAGGCGCACCGCGCATCCTGGCCACGACGGATCCGGTCTGGACGGCTCGCCCCGGGGCGTCGCGCAGGACGACGGCGGCCACCACGCCGTACAGCACGAGCGCGACGGCGGTGATGACGAACGGGGTCCTCAGCGAGTGGGCGTCGACCAGCTTCACGGTGGTGAGCGCGCTGATCGCGGTACCGCCCATGCCGGCACCGAACACGCCGACCGCGAAGCCGCGCCGCTCAGGGGGGAACCAGGCGCTGACGAACGGCACGCCGACGGCGAAGGCGGTGCCGGCGACGCCCAGGAAGAAGCCACCCACCAGCAGCGCGGCCAGGCTGGAATGGCCCCACAGTCCGAGGTAGAGCACCGGCAGGGCGGTGACGAGCGAGACGACGGGGAACATGATCCGGCCGCCGAACCGGTCGGTCAGTGCCCCGACGGGGATGCGGCCCAGTGAGCCGACCACGACCGGGACCGCGACCAGCAGGGACTGCTGGAACGGCGACAGGTGGAGGGCTGCTGTGAACGAGACGGCCAGCGGGGACAGCAGCGCCCACGCCCAGAAGTTGAGGGCGAAACCCAGGGTCGCCAGGCCGAGCATCACCCCGGCCCGGCTGCTCACTGTGGTCGTCGGTACGGCTGTCGTGGCCATGCGCTGCTCCTCGGTCGACCTCGATCGTTCTACCGCAGATGTTTGCGTCAGCGCCAACAATTCCCCGGGGACCCCGCGGAGGTCAGGGACCTTGGTCCCGTGTCAAGGGGCCCAAGGAACGGATCGGTTGTCAACCGTGCCCTCTATGGTCGACCTGTGACGGCACAGGGGGGTCCTGCCGGTGACATCGGTGCGCTGATGCTCGCCAGCCGAGCCGTGCTCGCCGCCGCCGTCCGGGCGTTGGCGAGCCTCGGCCCCCGCGTGACCGTGCCCCAGATGCGGGTCCTGGTGCTGCTGTGGACCGGCGAGCCGCTGAACGTCTCCGCGGTGGCCGAGGGACTCGGGGTCAACGCCTCCAACGCCAGCCGGACCGTCGACCGGCTGGTGACCGCCGGCCTGGTCCTGCGCGCCGAACGGGCCGTCGACCGGCGCCACGTCTCGCTCACGCTCACCGACGACGGCACCGGCCTTCGTCGAGGAGCTGATGCGACGACGCGAGCGTGAGCTCGCGACGATCGTGGACCGGATGTCCGACGCCGACCGGCAGCGCCTGATGGCCGCGCTGGAGCCCTTCAACCAGGCGGCGAGCTCCGACGTGTGGCCCGGCGACCGGACAGGTCCCCCGCGGGACCCGCGGCTCCTCGAGTGGGGCCTGTAGCCCCGACGTCCGGACCGCTCAGAGCTCGGACTGGACGCCGGCGAGGAGCTGACGGGCGATCACGATCCGCTGCACCTGGTTGGTGCCCTCGTAGATCTGGGTGATCTTGGCGTCGCGCATCATCCGCTCGACCGGGTAGTCGCGGGTGTAGCCGTAGCCCCCGAGCACCTGGACGGCGTCGGTGGTGACCTCCATGGCGACGTCCGACGCGAAGCACTTGGCGGCAGGCGCCGAAGAAGGTCAGGTCGGGGTCGCCGCGCTCGGAGCGGCCGGCGGCGGCGTACGTCAGCTGGCGCGCGGCCTCGACCTTCATGCCCATGTCGGCGAGCAGGAACTGGAGCCCCTGGAACTCCGCGATCGCGTGCCCGAACTGCTGCCGCTCCCGCGCGTAGCCCAGGGCGAAGTCCAGCGCCCCTTGAGCGACGCCCACGGCCTGGGCCGCGATCGTGATGCGCGTGTGGTCCAGGGTCTTCATCGCCGTCTCGAAGCCGGTGCCCTCCTCGCCGATCATCCGGTCCGCGGGGATCCGGACGTGGTCGAGGTAGATCTCGCGCGTCGGGCTCCCCTTGATGCCGAGCTTCTTCTCCTTGGCCCCGAAGGTGACGCCCTCGTCGCCCTTCTCGACCACGAACGCCGAGATGCCGCGGCTGCCCTGGTCCGGGTCGGTCACGGCCATCACGGTGTAGAACTCGCTCACCCCGGCGTTGGTGATCCAGCGCTTCACGCCGTCGAGCACCCACGCGTCGCCGTCGCGGACGGCTCGGGTCTTCATCGCCACCGCGTCGGAGCCCGCCTCGGGCTCCGAGAGGCAGTAGGAGAAGCCTCCCTCGCCGGCAGCCAGCCGGCTGAGGTACTTCTTCTTCAGCTCCTCCGAGCCACCGATCATGACCGGCAGCGAGCCGAGCTTGTTGACCGCCGGGATCAGGCTGCTGGACATGCAGACGCGAGCGATCTCCTCGATCACCAGCACGGTGGCCAGGGCGTCCGCGCCGGCGCCGCCGTACTCCTCCGGCACGTGCGGGGCGTGGAAGTCGGCCTGCTGGAGGGCCCGGGCGGCCTCCTCGGGGTACCGGGAGTCCTCGTCCACCTCGGCGGCGTACGGCGCGACCTTGGCCGCGCACAGGTCACGCACCGCCTCCCGGATCGCCTGGTGCTCCTCGGAGAGCGCGAACAGGGGGTACTCGTTGGCCATGGGTCGGATTCTACTCGCGGGTAACCGCGACCCCGAGGCGGCTCTGGAGGCACGCCAGGACCACGCCGGCCCCGGCACAGGCGCCCCAGAGCGTGGCCGGCCCCGCAGCCGCCAGCAGCCCCGTCGCGAGCAGCGGGGCAGCGGTGGTGGCCACCCCCCAGCTCACGCCGTACGCCGCCAGGTAGCGACCGCGGTCCCCGGTGCCGGCGAGGCCGGCGACGACCGCGAACGGCTCGCCGAGCAGGAGCAGGCTCCCGAGGCTCCAGACCACGACCGGCAGCAGGTACGCCGGCCCGGACGGCCCCAGCGCGGCCACGACGGCCGCCAGCCCGAGGCCCAGGGCCAGGACGAGGTACCCCGTCCGCATCCGCTCGAAGGGGGTGCCACCCCCCGACGGCAGCCGGGACCGGAACCGCTGGCCGACCACCACGGTCGCGGCGCCGACGGCGAGGAGGGCGCCGGACCAGGCGAGCGGGACGCCGCCGGAACGCAGGGCCAGCGGGAGGCCGCCGAGCATCACCAGGTAGACGACGGCGAACCCCGTCCCCGAGGCCAGCATCGCGAGGAGGCGCCGGTCACGCCACGGGCTCACCAGCGGCCCGGCGCCGCGTGGGGTCGAGCCTCCGCGGGGCAGGCCGCAGCGCACGAGCACCGCGCAGGCCAGGCAGGTCAGGGCGTCCGCGACGAACAGCCAGCGCAGCCCGAGACCGGCGAGCACCGCGGCCAGGACACCGGCCACGACACCCGCGGCCGCGATCGCCGCGCCCAGCGCGGAGTAGGCCCGGACGTGGGCCGCCGGCGGCGTCAGGTCGGCGAGCAGGGCCTGGCTGGGCGGCTCGTAGATCTCGAAGCAGAGTCCGAGCAGCACCGCCGCGCAGGCAGCGGTCCCCAGGCCCGGGGCGACCGCCAGCCCGAGCTGCGCGACGGCGCAGCCGGTCAGGCCGAGCACGATGGTCGCCCGCCGGCCGAGCGTGTCCGCCAGCCGGCCACCGAGCAGCCGGCTCGGGATCGTGGCGAGCCCGAACGCCGCCGCCACCAGGCCGGCCCACCGCAGGGACGCGCCGTACGCCGTGACGAGCAGGACCGGCAGGAACCCCATCGTGAAGCCGCCGAGCCGGTCGACGACCCGGGCGGCGATCAGGATGCGCGCCTGGCGCGGCAGATGGTGACTGGTGTCTGGCATTTCGACAGTCATCATGTTGACCAGCCTGGCACTCTCCGCTATGACTGGTCAAGTGTTGTTCGACAGTCACGTGGAGAACCTGCTGCTCACCACCGTCCTGCTCTCCAACCGGCTCTCCCCCGGCCACGACGGCGGCCACCCCGTCGCGGTCCCCGACGACGACGCGACCCTGCGCGCAGCCGTCCGCGAGGTGCTCGAGACGCGCGGCTACCGGCTGGGTCGCCGGTCTCCGAGCGTCGGGGACGCGCGCCGGATCGCGGACGCGGTGGCGGTCGCGCGCCGGGTGATCGAGGCGATCGACGCGGGCGACCTGCCCAGGGCCGCGCGGCTCACCAACCGTCTGCTGCTCGACACCGGCGCGCGCCCCCAGCTCGACGCGGACCAGGACGGCGCCTGGGGCCTGCACTTCCACGGACCGGACGACTCGCTCGGTGTCGGCTGGTCAGCCGGCATCGCGGCCGGGCTCGCGATGGCCCTCGGTACGCCGGACGCGGGCCGGCTGGGCGTGTGCGGGGCGGAGTCGTGCGACCGGGTGTACCTCGACGCCTCCCGCAACGGCGGTCGGCAGTTCTGCTCGACGCGCTGCCAGAGCCGGACCAAGGCGGCCGCCCACCGGGCCCGTCACGGCGCCCGAGGGACGGGTCGGGCCCGGAGCTAGGCTCGGAGCATGGGCGAGTGGCAGCGCACGGAGTGGGTCGACCTGATGCTCGACGAGCTCGAGACCTGGGCGGTCGTCGGCCTCTCCGGCGACCCCGGCCGGACGGCGTACTCGATCGCCGAGCTGCTCCAGCGGCGCGGCAAGCGGATCGTGCCGATCCACCCACGGTTCGCCGACGAGGACGACGAGGTACTGGGTGAGCGCGGCTTCGCGACGCTCGCGGACGTCCCCTTCCCGATCGACGTCGTCGACGTCTTCCGGCGCTCCGAGGCGGCCGGCGAGTTCGCCGACCAGGCCGTCGCGGTGGGTGCTCGCGCCGTGTGGTTCCAGCTCGGAGTGGTCGACGCCGACGCGTTCCGGCGTACGACGGCGGCAGGGGTGCCGATGGTGATGGACGCGTGCCCGGCCATCGAGTGGCGCAGGCGCGCCGCCTAGACCTGGTCCTCCGTGACCGTGTGGACGGCTGCCTCCTCGGCACTGGCCGCGGCCCCGTCCACGCCCGCGTCGTCGGCGGCCGGCAGCTGGTTGGCGTCGTCGGTGGAGCCGTCGACGGGCTCGACCAGGCGACCGGTGCGGTCGTCGCCCACCTCGAACCCGTCGGTCGGGTCGGTCGTCGCGTCCGCAGCGGCGAGGTCGTCGACCTGGGCCTGGGCGCTGTGGTCGATCGCGGCCACCGGGTCGGGCTCCTCCTGCTCGAGCCGCTCGTCCAGCGTCTCCCCCTCCGCGTCCTCGCGGGCGGTCAGCGCACGGGCCACCGGTCGGCTCGGCCGCTCCGGCGGCGACATCCCCTCGTCGAGGACGTCGTCCACGCCCCGGTCGTCGAGAGTGTCGTCCGGCTGGGCCTGGTCCTCGCTGTAGCTGCTCATGCGGACGTCGTACCCACGCCCGGTCCCTGACATCCCTCGCTGACCTGGCATCCCCGCAGACCCCGGGAGCCCGCTGGGCCGCTTCAGAAGCCGAGCTTGCGGGAGCCCACCGACGAGCGGACCTTCTTCCCCTTCTCCTGGGCGGTCGAGCGCAGGTCGGCCTGGAAGTCGAGCATGCGCTGGCGCAGGTCGGCGTCGGAGGCGCCGAGGATCCGCACGGCGAGCAGGCCGGCGTTGCGCGCGTTGCCGACGGCGACGGTGGCCACCGGGACACCGGAGGGCATCTGCACGATCGAGAGCAGCGAGTCCAGGCCGTCGAGGTGCTTGAGGGCCACGGGTACGCCGATCACGGGCAGCGGCGTGACGGCGGCGAGCATGCCCGGCAGGTGGGCCGCTCCCCCGGCCCCGGCGATGATCACCGCCAGGCCGCGCTCGGCCGCCTCCCTGCCGTAGGCCAGCATCTCGTCGGGCATCCGGTGCGCCGAGACGACGTCGGCCTCGTAGGCGACGTCGAACTCCTTGAGCGCCTCCGCCGCCGCCTCCATCACCGGCCAGTCGGAGTCCGAGCCCATCACGATGCCCACCCGGGGTGCCTCAGTCATGGTCACTCACTCTCATTCCCCAGCTCTCCGGCGAACCACGCCGCCGCGTGGCGGGCTCGCTCGAGACAATCTGCCAGGTCGTCGCCGTACGCGTTGACGTGCCCGACCTTGCGGCCCGGCCGCGGCTCCTTGCCGTAGAGGTGCACGCGGAGCCGGGGGTCTCGCGCCAGGGCATGCGGGTACCCGTCGTACAGCCGGCCGCCGACGTCGGTGGAGCCGCCGAGGATGTTGACCATCACCGTCCACGGCGCCCGCGCGACCGGCGAGCCGAGCGGCAGGTCGAGGACCGCCCGGAGGTGGTTCTCGAACTGCGAGGTGACGGCGCCGTCCTGCGTCCAGTGGCCGGTGTTGTGCGGCCGCATCGCCAGCTCGTTGACCAGCACGCCGTCGTCGGTCTCGAACAGCTCGACGGCGAGGATGCCCGTCACGTCCAGCTCGCGGGCGATGCGCAGGGCCAGCGCCTCCGCACCCGAGGCGAGGTCGGCGTCCAGCCCGGGCGCCGGGGCGATCACCTCGCGGCAGACCCCGTCGACCTGGGTGGACTCCACGACCGGGTAGGCCGCCGACTGCCCGCTCGGGCTGCGCGCCACCAGTGCGGAGAGCTCGCGCCGGAAGGCCACGTGCTCCTCGGCGAGCAGGCGTACGCCGCTCCGCTCGGCCACCTCGAAGGCCGGCGCGCAGTCGGCCGGTGTACCGACGAACCAGACACCCTTGCCGTCGTACCCGCCGCGCGAGGTCTTCAGCACGCAGGGGAAGCCGAAGTCGGTGACGTCCTCCATCCGCTCCACGACGCGGAACCGCGGCAGCGGGGCGCCGATGCGAGCCAGCGCCTCGCGCATGACGACCTTGTCCTGGGCGTGGACCAGCGCCCCCGGACCGGGACGCACCGCCGTCCCCGAGGCGGCCAGCGCGTGCAGGTGGTCGGTCGGCACGTGCTCGTGGTCGAAGGTGACGACACGGCAGCCGGTGACCAGGTCCTGGAGGACGGCCAGGTCGGTGTAGTCGCCCACGACGTGGTCGGGGATGACCTGGGCCGCGGACACCCCGGGCGCCTCGGCGAGGAGACGGAGAGGGATGCCGAGGGCCGCGGCGGGCTCGGCCATCATCCGGGCGAGCTGTCCGCCTCCGACGACGGCGACGATCGGCGCGTCCGGGCGGGCGTGGCTCACCTGCGCAAGCGTAGGAGGTCTCGCGGGGTCGCGACCTGCGGGGTCAGACCGCGGCGGCCTGGGCCGGCCGTACGGCTGCCGGGAGGCCGGGTGCCTCGAGCTCGAAGCGCAGCCCGTGACCGCGGACGGTGGTGATCAGGTTCGGCTGGCTCGGGTCGTCGCCCAGCTTGCGGCGGACCCAGCCGAGGTGGACGTCGATCGTCTTGGACGAGGTCCAGAAGGTGGTGTTCCACACGGTGAGCATGAGCTCGTCCCGGGACACCACAGCACCGGCCCGCTGCATCAGGTGATGCAGGAGGTCGAACTCCTTGCGCGAGAACACGATCTCGCGTTCGTCGCGCCAGACGCGGCGGGTAGCCGGGTCGAGGCGGACGTCCTGAACTCTGAGCACACGATGAAAATAGGTACCGAGCACCCCTTTGCGCCGGGGAATCGACCAACTCGCGGTCCGACGAAGGTAAAATCTCGAAACGCCAGCGCAGCGCCCGATGCTGTGTCAGGCGGCGGGGTCGGTGGCGGATCAGTGCCGGCGGACGGCCACCGGCTCGACCACGCCGAAGCCGCGGACCGGCCGGGCGGGCAGCGGGCGGGCCTCGAACTGGTCGTCGGGGAGCAGCTCGGCGGTGTCGCGGTCGACGATGATCCGGTTGCGCCGGGCGACCGCGGTGAGCCGGGCGGCGAGGTTCACCGGAGCCCCGAACACGTCACCGAGGCGCATCGCGACCGAGCCCGTGGACAGCCCCACGCGGACGTCGGGCATCCGCGGGTCGCGCCCGACCACGGCGATGATCCCCTCGGCCGTGTCGTAGGCGCGGATCGGGTCCTCGTTCACGAAGAGGACGGCGTCGCCGATGCTCTTGATCACCCGCCCGTGCTGCCCGGCGACGACGTCGGCGCACCGTGACTCGAAGATCTCGACCAGGTCGCCGATCCGGTCGTGGTCGAGCTGGTTGGTGAGGGCGGTGAAGGCGACGATGTCGGCGAAGCCCACGGTGACCTGGGTGGTGTGGAGGTCCTCCTCGTTGGCGCCGAGGGCCTCCACGCGGCTCACCGCCGCCGCCAGGTGCCGCTTCCAGACGTAGACCAGCAGCTCCTCGAAGGGCTCGTTCAGGGCGTCGACCATCTGCAGCGCGGTCGTGGCCCGCGACCCGGTGGCGTCGTCGCCGGCCTCGAGCTCCTGCACCCGGTGGACCAGCGTGGCGACCTCCCAGTCGGCCAGCCGGGCCATGGTCTGCCCGACGGCCCGGGTCAGGTTCACCGCCATGTCGAAGTCGATGACGCCGCCGTCGACGAGGCGCAGGAGGGTCGACACCGCCTCGGCGTCGGACCGGGTGAACGCGCGCTCGCTCCCGCGGTCGGGGAAGCCGAGTGCCCGCCAGAGCCTTCGCGCCTGGTCGATCGTCGCCCCCGTCTCGTCGGCGACCTCCAGGGCGTTGAAGACGACCTCCTCACCCAGGATCGCCTGCTCGAGCAGGTGGGACGGCTCGGTCTGGGTCACCTGCTCCGGGGCGGTCGGGTCGGGCCGCTCGTCAGGCGTCGTCGTCCCTCCCCGAGTCGCGGCGGTGGAGCCCACCGAGGAGGTCCATCAGCTGGTGCTGCACCTGCTCGACGTCCGGGATGTCGTGGAGCTTGACCTGGCCGTGGGTGCTGGCGTCGCTGATCACGAGGGTGCCGCACCCGAGGACCCGGTCGATGGGGCCCATGTCGTAGGCCACGTCGCTGATCCGCAGGAGCGGGATGTCGTGGCCGCGGCGGGACACCAGTCCCTCGCGGGTGATCAGGCGCTTGGTGGTGATCGTGTACGTCGCAGTGAGCCACTCGAGGAACGGCTTGACCGACCACACCGCGAGGATCACCAGGGCGATGATCGCGACCACCCAGGTGACGTACCGGTTGCCCGCCAGCTGGATCAGGTAGATCGCGGCGGCCACGGTGACGACCAGGACGATCGCGGGCCAGAGGACGGCCTTCGGGTGGGTCCGGGTGTCGACGATGACCGACTCTCCGTCGGTCAGGAGCTTGGGGTTCAGGGCCACGGCGGAGAGTGTGTCACTCCGCGGGCCGCAGGTGCACCACATCGCCCGCGCTCAGTGAGACCGGACCGTCGGCCGTGGCGAGCACCAGCCGTCCGTGCCGGTCCAGCTCGACGACGCGTCCCTCGACGGCACGGTCGCCGGGCAGGGCGACCCGGACGTCCCGGTCGAGGGTCGCGCTCCGCCCGCGGTACTGGTTCATGAAGGTGTTCGGTGACCCGGCGAAGAGGCCCAACCACAGCCGCAGGGACCGCACCACCTCGCCGAACAACGCGGTGCGGTCGACGGGGTGCCCGGCGAGCGCGAGGGAGGTGGCCGTCGGCACCGGCAGCTCGTCGGCGGTCTGGTCGACGTTGATGCCGATCCCGATCACCACCAGGGGAGGGCGGGTGTTCACGCGCTCCACGAGGATCCCGCAGACCTTGTGGTCACCGATCAGGACGTCGTTGGGCCACTTCAGCCGCGCGAAGTCTCCCAGCGCCCGGGCGACGGCGTACCCCGCCACGAGCGGGAGCACCGGCCACCACTCGGTGTCCACCACGGGGTCGAAGACGGCGGAGAAGGTGAGCGCCGCGCCGGGCGGTGTCACCCAGGCGCGGTCGAGGCGCCCGCGCCCCGCCTGCTGGTGGTCGGCCACCACCACGCGATGAGGCACGGGGTCGGCCGCCGCGAGCTCGTTGGTCGAGCCCGCCTCGGCGTACAGGCGTACCTGCCACTGCGGACCGGCGACCTCCTGCAGGGCGGCCTGGTCGAGCGGCGACCGGGCGGGGCGGGAGGAGTCCATGGCACTAGATTGGCCCCCGCAGACGCGAGGAGGCCACCCAGGTGAGCGCTGAACCCACGACCACGCCCGGCGAGGGCACCGACGTCCCCGACGACATCGACATCCACACCACCGCCGGGAAGCTCGCCGATCTCGACCGGCGCCTCGACGAGGCGGTCCACGCAGGATCGGCCAAGGCGGTCGAGAAGCAGCACGCCAAGGGCCGGCGCACCGCACGCGAGCGGATCGCGATGCTCTTCGACGAGGGCTCGTTCGTCGAGCTCGACGAGCTGGCCCGGCACCGCTCCGTGGCGTTCGGCCTGGAGAAGCGGCGCCCCTACGGCGACGGCGTCGTCACCGGCTACGGCACGGTCGACGGCCGCCAGGTCTGCGTGTTCAGCCAGGACTTCACGATCTTCGGCGGTTCGCTGGGCGAGGTCTACGGCGAGAAGATCACCAAGGTGATGGATCTCGCGATCAAGACCGGCTGTCCGATCATCGGCATCAACGAGGGGGCCGGTGCGCGCATCCAGGAGGGTGTGGTCTCCCTCGGGCTGTACGGCGAGATCTTCCGCCGCAACGTGCACGCGTCCGGCGTGATCCCGCAGATCAGCATGATCATGGGCTCCTGCGCCGGCGGGCACGTCTACTCCCCGGCGGTCACCGACTTCACGGTGATGGTCGACGGCACCTCCAACATGTTCATCACCGGCCCCGACGTGATCAAGACCGTCACCGGCGAGGACGTGACCATGGAGGAGCTCGGCGGCGCGCGCACCCACAACACCAAGTCGGGCAACGCCCACTACATGGGCGCGGACGAGGAGGACGCGATCGACTACGTCAAGGCGTTGATCTCCTACCTCCCGCAGAACAACCTGGATCCCGCGCCGTCGTTCGACGAGCCCGCCGACCTCGACATCAGCGACCTCGACCGCACCCTCGACACCCTGATCCCCGACGGCGCGAACCAGCCCTACGACATGCACGAGGTGATCACGGCCGTCCTGGACGACGAGGAGTTCCTCGAGGTGCAGGCGCTGTTCGCCCCCAACATCGTGGTCGGGTTCGGCCGCGTGGAGGGCACGTCGGTGGGAGTCGTCGCCAACCAGCCGATGCAGTTCGCGGGCACGCTCGACATCGACGCCTCGGAGAAGGCGGCCCGCTTCGTGCGCTTCTGCGACGCCTTCAACATCCCGGTGCTCACCTTCGTGGACGTGCCCGGCTTCCTGCCCGGCACCGACCAGGAGTGGAACGGCATCATCCGGCGCGGCGCGAAGCTGATCTACGCCTACGCCGAGGCGACCGTCCCGCTCGTCACGATCATCACGCGCAAGGCCTACGGCGGCGCGTACGACGTGATGGGGTCCAAGCACCTCGGGGCCGACCTCAACCTCGCGTGGCCGACGGCGCAGATCGCGGTGATGGGCGCGCAGGGCGCGGTCAACATCCTCTACCGCAACGAGCTCAAGGCCGCCGACGACCCCGAGTCGAAGCGGGCCGAGCTGATCACCGCCTACGACGACACGCTCGCCAACCCCTACGTCGCGGCCGAGCGGGGCTACGTCGACGGGGTGATCCCGCCGCACGAGACCCGGGTCGAGATCGTCAAGGCGCTGCGCCTGCTCCGCACCAAGCGCGAGACGCTCCCGCCCAAGAAGCACGGGAACATCCCGCTGTGACGGACGAGGCGCCGCGCGTCGAGCCGGTCGAGCCGGTCGAGCCCCTGCTGCGCGTGGTGACGGGAGACCCGACCCCGGAGGAGCTGGCCGCTTTGGTGGCGGTGGTCGCCTCCCTGGGCGGCCCGGCCACCGCCGCCACCCGGCGTACGCCGGTCTGGAACGCGCCGGCCCGGCTGCAGCGGCGGGTGCTGCGCCACGGTCAGGGCGCCTGGCGCGGCTCGGCCCTCCCGTGAGGCTGCTGATGATGGTCGCCGTCGTGCTGACGGTGCGCGCCCGCGGCTGAGGCGCCCTGCTGGGTCAAGCCCTGCGGCGACGGCGGACGGCGGCGAACAGCGACCAGCCGGCGCCTCCCACCAGCGCGATCGTCCAGGTCGCGAGCTCCGCGTCCCAGCCCGGTGGGCGGAAGTCGACGTGCACCGTCTCGCCCCGCGCCGACGCCGGCAGGTCGACCGTGACCAGGTACCCGTCCACGGGATCGGCGAGGTTCCCCACGTCGGTGGCGTACCCGGGCCAGTCGAGCAGGCTGAGCACGACCGTTCCTCCGTCCGGCGGAAGCTCCTCGACGCGGAACGACGTGCCGTCGGTGGCGGCGTCGACCGCTGAGACCGAGGTGCCCGGCGACGTCCAGACCACGTTCCCGGCGCCGGCGACCGGCGTACGCCGCGTCCAGAGCACCGCGTAGGGCGTGCGTCCGGCCACCCGCCAGCCCGGGGGCGGCTGCGCCAGCCGCGACGCGGGGAAGTCCTCGCGGACCAGCAGGAGCGAGCTGACCCCGAGCAGGTCGACCCGCTGCCTGCCCGTGGTCGGCTCGACGGTGAACAGGGTCTGCAGCAGCTCGGGGCAGGTGTCGCCCTGGTAGTAGACGCAGTAGCGCTGCTTGTACGAGCGGTAGCTGACCGCCGTGTAGGTGTTCTGGATCGGGTGGTCGTTCAGGTACCACCCGGACCCGAGCAGCAGCTGCCGGGCCGCCTCCGGGTCCTGCTGCACGAGCTCGTCGGTCGCGCCGACCTGGAGCACGTCGCCGACGGCGCCGGGCAGTGCGGCCTGGTAGGCCGCGAGGTCGGTGGGTGCGTTGCGCTGCGGCGAGGGAGGAGTGGGGAAGAACCCGTGCTGGAGCACCATCACCGCCACGGTGACGGCTCCGCCGACCGGCGCCACCCAGGCGAGCCGGTCTCGCCGGACCAGCCACCAGACCAGGCCGAGGGCCGCGCCGACCAGGGCGACGGCGCACAGGTTGGCGTCCCACGTCGACGGGGTGTCGATGACGGTGGGGACCGCGGCCAGGGCGACCCAGGCGAGCGAGAGACCGAGGCGGAGCCGGGTGGGGCGGACGCCGAACCGGTGCCAGGCGACGGTGGTCAGCACCACGAGAGCGGTCACGAGGAAGGGCTGCAGCCGGAGCGGCCAGCGCAGGGGGCCGATCTGCGCCGGCCCGTCAACCAGGACGACGGTCAGCAGCGTGAAGGCCAGCAGGCCACCCAGGGGTCGCCACTCGCGGCGCGCCCGCTGCCAGTCCAGCCAGAGGAGCGTCGGCACGAACCACGCGAGGTAGGCATAGGGCAGGAGGTGAGCGGTACCGCTCGTGACCGCGGCGGTCGGGAGGACCGACGACAGGAGCTCGATCGGGTTCGTCGTGAACTTGCCTCCGAAGAACCCGCGGAACGTCTCGTCGCGAGCGGTCACCGAGGCGGTCATCACGCCGGGCAGGTAGACGGTGACCGCGACGAGCCCGAGGAGCACGCCGGCGGCCACCATCCGGCGCAGGGCCGACCAGTCGCGGCCGAGCACGCAGTCGATGAGGCAGGCGAGCAACGCGAGGACCAGCATGATCGTGCCGAAGACGTAGCCGACGCTGACCAGCAGGTAGCCCAGGGCGAGGGCCGGCCACGGGTTGGCACCACGGAGCATCGTGCGGCGCAGCGCCCACCACACCCACGGCAGCAGGGCCCAGATCATCTCGGCGGCCACCCACGAGGGCAGGTCGAGGTACTGCGTCATGCCGCCCATGGGGACGGCGACGGCGGCGACGTACGCCGCGGCCGGCGGGGCGTCGTAGGAGCGGACCAGGCGGAAGACGCCCAGCGCGGCGACGAGGGCCAGGCCGATCTTGACGGCGTCGGTCAGCACCAGCAGGTGGGAGGTGACGGTCGCGAGCAGCCCGATCCCGACCGTCAGGGGTGACCACGCGCCCCACTGACCCTCGGCGGCGATGGCGCCGGCCCGCCACGCGTGGGGGTCGACCACGGGTGGCCACTGCCCGTCGCGCACCACGTCGCCGAGGTGGAACCACCAGCCGTAGTAGGCGGCCGGGGTGTCGCCGTACCAGAAGTAGCGGTGGTCGCCCGCCAGGAGCAGGCCCATCGCGACCAGCACCGTCAGCGCCGCCGCGGCCATCCAGACGGCCTCGGCCCGACGGGGCGAGGTCACGGCTTGACCGCCGCCAGGAACACCGACGAGCCGAACGGCAGGTCACGCCGCGCCAGGACGCGCTCGTCGAGGCGGCACAGGCCCAGCAGCACCCGCTCGACGCCCGGCCCGACCTCGGGGACGTCGACCACGTCCGCCGGCCGGTGGGTGCGCCGGGCGAGCCGGTGCCGGGCTGCCCGCGCGACCCGCTCGGCCACGAACAGCGGGAACACGCCCGCGAAGCCGTGGGTCGCGCGGAGCACCTCGAAGCCGGCGTCCTCGAGCGCGGCCGCCGCCCGCGGTCGGGTGTAGCGGCGATGGTGGCCGTTCGCGACGTCGTGGTCGCTCCAAGCCCACTGGTAGGCCGGCACGGACGCGAGCAGGCGACCGCCCGGCTCGAGCACCCGGTGGAGCTCGCGGAGGGCGTCGCCCTCGGGCTCGCAGTGCTCGATCACGTCGAACGCGCTGACGACCTCGAAGCTGCCGTCGGCGAAGGGAAGGGCGAGCAGAGACCCGCAGACGCCACCGGGCGGCCGGAGCCCGCGGGGGTCGAGATCGAGCGACACCTTGTGGGGAGCCGTCAGCCAGCCCACGCTCGGGCCGTCGGCGCTGCCCACGTCGAGCAGGCGTCGGGCGTCCCCGACGAAGGGTCCGAGGACGGTCTGCAACATCTCCGAGCGGGCCCGGTACCACCAGTAGTCGGGCTGCAGGATCGACGGCGAGCCTCCGTGCGGAGCAGTCGGCGCGTCGGACACCGGGGAAGGGTAACCGGCCGTGCCGGAAGGCCTGGCACCGGCGGGCGGACGTAACGCCGCCCTTCCGGTTCGCGACAATGACGCCATGACCGTCCTCGTGCTGGCCTCCGCCTCACCCGCCCGGCTCTCGACCCTGCGCGCGGCCGGCGTCGATCCACGGGTCGTGGTCTCCGGCGTCGACGAGACCGTGGTCTCCGGCCTGGCGCCCGGCGACCTCGCGCTGCGCCTGGCCGAGCTCAAGTGCGACGCCGTGGCGGAGCAGACCACCGACGGGGCGCTGGTCCTGGGCTGCGACTCGGTGCTCGAGCTGGACGGTGAGGCGCTGGGCAAGCCGGACGACGCGGCCGAGGCCGTACGCCGCTGGGCGGCGATGCGCGGTCGCTCCGGTGTCCTCCGCACCGGTCACTGCCTGCGCGACACCGCGGCCGGCACCCGTGCCTCGGCGACGGCGTCGACGGTCGTGCACTTCGCGGACGTCACGGACGCCGAGATCGCCGCGTACGTCGCGACCGGCGAACCGCTGCAGGTCGCCGGCGCGTTCACCGTGGACGGCCTCGGTGGCGCGTTCGTGACCGGGATCGAGGGCGACCACCACAACGTGGTCGGGCTGAGCCTTCCCCTGCTGCGTGACCTGCTGGCCGAGCTCGGCCACGCCTGGACCGGTCTCTGGTCGTGAGCCGTCAGGCGCCGGGCTGCTGGGCCGGGTCCGGGTCCACCTTGGCGTGCAGCGGCTCCGGCTGCGGCCGCACCAGCTCTGCCACGTCCACCGGCTTGCGGAAGACGAACCGACGGAACAGGTAGAAGCGCGCCGCCTGGCCGAGCAGCGCACCCACGACGTTGCCGGCGATGTTGTCGGCCACCGGGTCGGTCAGGTGCAGGATGTGCCGGCTGAACCACAGGCAGAAGATCGACAGCGGGAGGGTCACCAGGTTGATCACGAAGAAGGCCGTGCGGCCGCCGTCGGCGTGCACGGGCGGGCGGTGCCGGAACGTCCAGTACCGGCTCAGCCGGTAGCTGACCATCATGCCGACCAGGCTGGCGATCACGAACGCCGTGATCGGTTGGGACTCGAGCCACGGGTCGCGGGTCAGGTAGAGGCCGTGGGCCAAGAAGTTGAACACCGAGAAGGACACCAGGGTCGACAGGCCCCCGGAGACCATGAACCGCCCGATCTCGACGAACAGATGAGGCAGGCGCGGCACCCCAGCAGTCTAGAGAAGCGTCTCCCGGATCGTGGGACCAGCGGGCGAGGATCGGCTGCCACGTCACGCCGGCGCCGGCAGGGGCCACCACCCGGTTGCTGGCGTGGTGAGCGGGAGGCGGAGCCCTGCGCCGGAGTGGACCGGTCCGACCCGCACGCGGTCAGCACCGCGAGCAGGACGGTCGCACTCCGCACAGCCCCGATCTGCGCCGCCTCGCCGCCACCACACACCTGTGACGCGCAACACCCGCCGGAGGTTGCCGGACGGCCTCAGAGCGCGTCGCGAGCCGCGTCCTCGGCCGCGACGGCCGGGGCCGACGTGGCGCGCACGAGGGTCTCGGGAGCGGCCAGGACGAGGAAGACCGGCAGGACGCACACCACGGCGCAGAGGACGAACGCCGGCGAGTAGCCGGCCGCGTCGACCACCAGGCCGGTCACGACCGGGCCGAGCACCAGCCCCAGGTCGCCTGCCATCTGGAAGACCGCGACCACCGTGCCGCCCTTCCCGGCCACGACGTCACCCATCACCGCCCCCGGGGCCACCGAGTCGGACGCCGCCGACACGCCGATCAGCACGGTGGCGCTGACCAGCCCCGCGATCGCCGGAAGGGCCGGGAGGGTGAGGAAGGCGAGACCCCCCACCAGCAGGCCCACCACGATCACCGGCCGGCGGCCGACCGTGTCCGCGAGCTTGCCGGTGGGCAGCAGCAGGGCACCGCTGACCAGGCTGACGATGAGGAACGCCGCGTACGCCCAGCTCGCGGACAGGTGGAGCGAGTCGCGCACGTAGAGCGGCACCATCGCGGACCTGGCGCCGATCAGCGCGAACTCGCCGGCGAAGGCGGCGGCCAGCGCAGCGACGTACGCCCGGCTGCGCAGCGCCACGGCCAGGGCCAGGGGCTCGGAGCGGTCCGCCTGACGGGCGGCCAGCTCGCTGTGGCGTAGGGCTCCGAGGCCGAGCAGCCCCGCGACGACGAGCGTTCCGGCGTACAGGAAGAACGGCAGCCGGAGCGAGAACGTCGCCACGGTGCCGACCGCCGGCCCCGCGACGAGCCCGATCAGGAAGGCTCCGGCCCACACGCCCTGGGCCCGGCCCCGCAGGTGGCTCGGGGTGACCCTGACCAGGAGGCTGGCCGCGCTGACGCTGAACATGATCGAGCCGATGCCGCCGGCTCCGCGCAGCACCAGCAGCTGCCAGTAGGACTGCGAGAGGCCGGCCAGAGCGCTGCTGACGGCGACCACCGCGATGCCGGACGCGAGCAGGACGCGCTCGCCGAGGGCGTTGACGAGCCGCCCGACGAAGGGCGCCATCACCAGACGCATGAGCGCGAAGACACTCACCACGGCTCCCGCGGCCGCCTTGCCGACCCCGAACTCCGCGGCGAACAGCGGCAGCGCCGGGGCCACCAGGCCGAAGCCCAGCGCCACCATGAAGGCGACGCCCGTCAGGGCCCGTACCTCCGGCGGGAGGTCACGGAACAGTCGCACCCCGCGACGCTACTCGACCGGCAGGCCGAGACCCCGCGCGATCAGCATCCGCTGGACCTCCGAGGTCCCCTCACCGATCTCGAGCACCTTGGCGTCCCGGTAGAGCCGCGTGACGGGGTACTCCTCCATGAAGCCGTAGCCCCCGAAGACCTGGGTGGCGATCCGGGTCGCCGTGACGGCGGACTCGGTGGCGTAGAGCTTGGCGACCGCGGCCGCCTGCTTGAACTCGCCGGCCTTCGGGCCTCCCCCGTAGCGCATGGCGTCCTTCATCGCGGCGGCCTGGTAGGTCAGGAGGCGGCTGGCGCGGAGCATCACCTCGAGGTCGGAGATCTGGAAGGCCACGCCCTGCTTGCGGCCGATCGGCACGCCGAAGGTCTGCCGGTCGCCGGCGTACTGGAGGCTGGCGTCGAGACAGGCCTGGATGCAGCCGACCGCCAGGGCGGCGATCGCGACCCGTCCGTCGTCGAGGGTGGCCAGGAACTGGGCGTATCCGCGACCCCGCTCGCCGAGGAGGTTGCCCTCCGGCACGTGGCAGTCGTCGAAGCTGAGCGGATGAGTGTCCGAGGCGTGCCAGCCGAGCTTGTCGTACGCCGGCTCGACGGTGAACCCGGGCGTCCCGGACGGCAGGATGATGGCGGAGATCTCGGGCTTCGTCCCGTCGGTCGAGCCCGTCGAGACCCGTTCGCCGGTCCTGGCCGTGACCGTCACGCACGAGGTGATGTCGGACCCGGAGTTGGTGATGAACTGCTTGGCGCCGTTGACCACCCACTCGCCGTCGACGAGCTCGGCCCGGGTGCGGGTGGCGCCGGCGTCGGAGCCGGCGCCCGGCTCGGTCAGGCCGAAGCCGGCCAGCGTCGTGCCGGCGACGAGGTCGGGCAGCCACTGCGCCTTCTGCTCGTCGGTGCCGTAGGTCTGGATCGGGTTGATGCCGAGCCCCACCGCGGCCTCGAGGGTGATGCCCATCGACTGGTCGACGCGTCCGATCTCCTCGATCGCCACGCACAGGCTGGTGAAGTCGCCGTGCTCGCCCGCACCGCCGTACTCCTCCGGAGCCGTCAGGCCCATCAGCCCGAGCTTGCCCATCTGCTGGACCACGTCGGTCGGGAAGTGGTGGTCGCGGTCCCACTGGGCGGCATGGGGGGCGATCTCGGCCTCCGCGAAGTCGCGGACGCTCCGGCGGAACTCCTCGTGCTCGCGCGACAGCTCGTACGTCATGGCGGTCATGCTAGCCCGGCCGGTTAACGATCGCTAACTTCGCCGTCGCGGCTACTGGACCAGCAGGCAGAAGGGATGCCCGGCCGGGTCCGCGAGGACGTAGAGGGGCTCGTCCTCGTCCTGCGAGCGGTCGTGCAGCACCCGGGCGCCGAGAGCCTCGGCACGCCCGCGGTGCCGCTCCAGGTCCTCGACCGTGGGGACCTTGAAGTCCAGGTGCATCTGCATCGGGACCTCCTCGGACGGCCACGTCGGAGGCGTGGTGTCCTTCTTCTCCTGGACGGTCACCACCCGGTTCCCGGCGTCGTCGAGCAGGACCAGCCAGTCCGCGTCGTCGGGGCTGCCGTCGGTCGGCGGCTCCTCACCGTCGCGATAGTGCAGCCCCAGCAGCTCGCGGTAGAACTCGGCCACGCCGCGGCAGTCCCGCGCGTCGATCGCGGTGTGCAGCAGCACGGGGTAGCCGGACATCAGGACCTCCTGGCTCGTCGTGCTCTCACCGTAGCGATGCTGTGGAGCCCCGCCGCCGGGCCATCGCCCTGGTCCGCTCTGGCGGACCAGGGTCGTCCACAGCGTCGCCCGGGCCTCTTGTGGATCGAACACCTGTTCGATACCATACTTGTATGAGTATCGCGCAGCTCTCACCGCCGGCTCCGGCGCCGGCTGAGCCGGTGGCGATGGTGGCGCGGGCCGGGGAGCTCTTGGCCAGGGTTGGGCGGGCGCGGGTCGAGGTGCTCGATGATGGCGCGTTGGGGGAGCTGGTCTCCGAGCTGGCGCGGTTGGAGTCGCGGGTGCAGTCGGTGCGGTTGGCGGTCTCCGCGGAGGCGGACCGGCGGCGGGTGGCCGAGCAGACCGCGGAGACCGGGACCGATGCCTGGTTGGCGCGGTTGACCGGGAGCACCCGGCAGCAGATGGCCGGCGGGCTCCGGTTGGCGGGGCTGTTGCAGGACCGGTACGCCGCGACCCGGGAGGCCTTCGCCGCCGGGGCGCTGCGGGTGGAGCAGGTCCGGGTGATCGTCGAGGCCGCGGAGCAGGCGCCGGCCGAGGCCACGCCCGCCCAGGTCGCGGCGGCCGAGGAGTGGCTGGTGGCCCGGGCCACCGGCGCCGGGACCCGGTCGGGACGACCCACCGACGCCAGGCGGCTGCGGCAGGTCGCGCGCCGGATGTTCGCCGTCGTCGACCCCGAGCTGGCGGTCCGGCACGAGGCGATCCTGCTCGGTCGGGAGACCCGCACCGCGCAGGCCGAGACGTTCTTGATGCTCCACGACAACGGCGACGGGTCCTACTCCGGCCGGTTCCGGATCCCCGAGCTCCACGGCCACCTCCTCACCGCCGCCCTGGACCGCCTCACCGCCCCCCGCCGGCTGGGCCGCGACAAGGCCGGTCAGCCCGTGGTCGACCTCGCCGCCCCCGGTGGTGACTGGGGCGCCAACTTCTACGAGCTCCAGGGCGCCGCCCTGTGCGAGCTGATCGAGCACCTGCCCACCCGCGAGCTCGCAGGCAACGGTTGCGAGGTGATCGTCACCCTGCAGCTCGACGCGCTGCTCACCGGCCTCGGCACCGCGCGACTCGACACCGGCATCGCCATCACCGCCGGCGACGCCCGCCGCCTGGCCTGCACCGCCGCACTGGTCCCCGCCGTCCTCGACAGCGCCTCCATGCCCCTCGACCTCGGCCGCACCCGCCGCCTCCACACCCGCACCCAACGCCGAGCCCTCGCCCTGCTCCACGACACCTGCGCGGTCGCCGGCTGCGAACGACCCTTCGCCTGGTGCGAGATCCACCACCACCGACTCCCCTGGAGACGCGGCGGACCCACCGACCTCGACAACGGCCTCCCCCTGTGCGGCCACCACCACCGCCGAGCCCACGACACCCGCTTCGACCTCCGCCGACGACCCGACGGCGACTACACCTTCCACCGACGCACGTGACGGCGGCTCTGGGTCACCCGCGCCGGAGCACGTGCACGGCGTAGGTGCTGCCGTCGGTGAACGGGCGCAGGTCATAGCTCGCGAAGCGGCTCTCGAGCTCGAGCCCGACGGCGGCGCCGTCCGCGACGAAGTCCTCCTCGGCGTACTCGCGCGACACCGCAGCCGGGGCGTCCCGGAGGCTGAAGCCGACGAGCAGCCTGCCCTGGGGGCCGAGGACCGCCCCGAGGCGGGCGAGCACCGTGCGCTCGGTGTCGGGAGCCAGCAGCACCATCACGTTGCCGACGCAGACCACGAGGTCGTACGCCGTCGGGTGACCGGCCGCGGCCAGCTGATCGGGCGTGAGCTCGTCGAGCCGTGACGCGACCACCGGCAGGTCGGGGTACGTCGCCCGGGACTGCGCGAGGAGCTCCTCGTCGAAGTCGACGCCCACGACCCGGTGGCCACGGCGTACCAGTGCGCCGCCGACGCGGCCCATCCCCGAGCCGGCGTCGAGGATCGCGGCACCCCGGCCGACCAGGGCGTCGGCGAGACGCGCCTCGCCCTCGACGTCCGCTCCGTCCGCCAGCAGCTTCGCGAAGTGCTCCCCGTACCCGCCCCGGCCCTCGGCCCGCTCCTGGGCCCGCGCCTGCTCCCACCTGGTCTCGGTCACGCGGACACCCTATGCAGGCACCCCGTTCAGGCACCGTGTTCAGCCACCCAGCCGGGGCACCGTGTCCAGGCACCGTGCCAGCTACCTCGAAGTCCGATGTCCGTCCGGCCGGAGTGCGCGCTCCTCTATTTCCGTCGACGCCCACCGGGCGTCCGGTCACACTCGACCATGCGGAGTCGAGGCGAAGGGGCAGCCATGGAGATCGCGATCATCGGAGCCGGTCCGGCAGGGCTGTTCCTCGGCAGCGCGCTCGCGCGACGGGGACACCGCGTCACGGCCGTCGACCGCGACCCCGGGCCGGCCGACGAGACCACGTGGGCGCGACGCGGCGTGATGCAGTTCCACCACGCCCACGCCTTCCGGCAGACGGTGGCGGAGGCGCTCGGGCGGGAGGTGCCCGAGGCGCTGGACCTCTGGCTCGCCTCCGGCGTGGAGCCGATCGAGCTCGACGAGTACGACGGTGCCGTGACCCGGCTGGGGGTGCGCTCGCGCCGCGAGACCTTCGAGCGCTGCCTCCGCGCGGCCGCCCTGGCCACGCCCGGGTTCTCCCTGCGTCGCGGTCACGTCTCGTCCGTCCTCGAGGACCGCGGCCGAGCCGCGGGGGTCGTCGTGGACGGCGTTCCCCTCGCTGCCGAGCTGGTCGTCGACGCCTCGGGGCGGGCCGGTCGGGCCACCCGTGGCCTGGCCGAGCGTGCTGGGATCGGCGGCCCGTGCGGCCAGGCGTACGTCGACCGCGTCTACCGCCTCGCGCCCGGCGCCGAGCCCGGTCCGATGACGAACCCCATCGCCTGGCAGGCCGACCTCGACGGCTACCTGGCCCTGGTCTTCCGGCACGAGCAGGGCCTGTTCTCGGTGCTGGTCGTGCGGCGCTCCGACGACGTCGAGCTGCGGGGGCTACGGCACGCCGGCGCCTTCGAGGCGGCGGCCCGGGCGATCCCCGGCCTCGACGTGTGGACCGATCCCCGGCGAGCAGCGCCCGTCACCGATGTGCTCGCCGGCGGCGCGCTGCTCAACGTCTTCCGCGGCCAGTGCGACGAGAACGGCGACCTCGTCCTGCCCGGCCTCTTCTTCGTCGGTGACAGCGTCGCCACGACGACCCCGGTCTTCGGCCGCGGGATCACCACCACGCTGTGGCAGTGCGAGGCGCTGGTGAGCCTGCTCGACCACGACGGCGACGACCTGGCCGGCACCGGCCACGCCTTCGACGCCTGGAGCTCGGACACGATGCGACCGTGGGTCGAGGACCACATCCACATGGACGCCGCCCACGTCGACCGCTGGAACGGTGTCGACGTCGACGTCGACGCCCCGCTGCCCTCGGACCTGATCCTGTCGGCCGCGCAGGTGCGGCCCGAGATCATGCAGCACGCCGGCGGCTACCTGTCGATGGCAGCGCCCCCGGCGTCGCTCCGGGCAGCCGAGCCGATCGCCCGTGAGGTGTACGCCGGCGGCTGGCGCCCCGCGTACGCGCCCGGGCCGACCCGCGACGAGCTCGCCGAGATCGTCCGCGGGACCGCGGCTCAGCCTCAGCCCGCCTGACCGAGCTGATGCGCCCGGTGCCTACGGGCCCGTCTGCAGCGTGGCACGCAGGTCGAAGGTCGCGTTCGGCGTGGACCGGTAGTTCACGTGGGTCTCCGCCGCGATGGTGTTGGTGCCGTCGACGAGCAGGCCGGTCGGCACCGAGATCGTCACCGGGGCGGCCTTGGCCGTGGCCGTCGACCGGGCCGAGGAGGCGTAGGTCGTGTACGAGATGATCCCCGTCGGCATGTTGGAGCGCCCGACCTCCGTGCCGTTGACGTAGACGACGACGCCGTCGTCGGCCCACGTGGTCAGCGTCAGCGAGGTGACGGCTGCCGCGCTCGCCACCGAGAACGTGCGCCGGAACTGGGCCGCGACGGGCCTGGTGGACGTGCTGGCGAAGGAGTCGATGTTGGTGACCACCGAGCTGTCACCGAAGCCCAGAGGCGCCCCGCCGGCGCTCCACGCCGAGTCGTCGAACGCGTTGGCCGCCCAGGCGACCGGCGGCGCGGTGGCGAGGTAGCGCCAGCGCCACGTGGCTCCGTAGGGCACGACGTTCGGGTCGGCGGTGACCGCGGTGACGCTGTGGCTGACGGTCCCGATGGCTCCGTCGTCGTCGGTGACGGTCAGGGTGACGGGGTAGGTGCCCGACGTGGCGTACGTGTGGGCCGGCGACACGCCGGACCCGGTCGTCCCGTCGCCGAAGTCCCAGGCGTACGACGCCACCGTGCCGTCGCTGTCGGTCGAGCCGGAGGCGTCGAACGCCGCCTGGAGCTGGCTGGTGGAGGTGGTGAAGGCCGCGGTCGGGCGCGCGTTGCCACTCAGCACGGTCGCGGTGAGGTCGAAGGTCACGTCCGGCGTGCCCCGGTAGTTGAGGTGCGTCTCGGCGCTGATCACGTTGGTGCCGGCGACCAGCAGGGCGGGGTTCGCGTTGATGGCCACGGCCGGAGCGGCCGCCACCTTCGGGGCGGTGGAGGCATACGTGGTCGGGGTGATCGTGCCGGAGGGCATGTTGGTGCGACCGACCTCGGTGCCGTTGACGTAGACCACGATGCCGTCGTTGGCGACGGTGTTGATCAGGAGCTGACTGACCCGGGACGGGTTGGTGACGGTGAACGTCGAGCGGAAGTACGCCGCCTGCGGCCGGTTCGTCGTGCTGGCGAAGGAGTCGATGTTGGTGATCACCGAGCTCGCCCCGAAGCCGAGCGGCGCGTTGCCCTGGCGCCAGGCCGAGGCATCGAAGGCCGGGGTGTTCCAGCCGGCGGCGGGCGCGGTGGTGTCGTACTTCCAGCGCCAGGAGGAGCCGTTCGCCACCACCGTCTGGTTCGGGGAGTCTGCCGTCACCGTCTGCGTCGTGGTCGCCAGCGCGCCGTCGTTGTCCAGCACGCTCAACGTGACCTCGTAGTCACCGCCGCTCGCGTAGGTGTGGGTGACCGACGGTCCCGTGGCCGTGGTGCCGTCCCCGAAGTCCCAGGCGTAGAAGGTGACCGTGCCGTCGGGGTCGCTCGACGCGGTGCCGTCGAAGCTGCCGTCGAGGCCGTTCATGGTCGGGGTGAACGCTCCGGTCGGCGACAGGTTGGTGTCGGTCGGCGTGCTGACGAGCCCGTCCAGCTCGACGTCGAGGCCCATGTCGGAGGAGGTGCGGGAGTACTGGTGCACCTCCACCGCCAGGACGTTGCGGCCGGTGGTCAGCAGCGAGCTCGTCAGGGGGAACGACGTGAGCGCGGTCTCCGCTCCGCCGCTGCGGTCGGACAGGGCCGTCGTCGAGCCGGCGATGGCGCCGCCGGGGAGGTTGTCCCGGGCGACCTCGGTCCCGTTGAGGTAGACCACGGCCCCGTCGTCGGAGGACAGCGCGAGCAGGAGGCTGTCCGGGATCGAGGTGAGGTCGAACGAGGCCCGGAAGTAGGTGGTGATGTACTTGTTGGTCGACGAGGACCCGTACCCCACCAGCGTCGTGTCGAAGGTGTCCCCGTAGCCGAGACGGGTGATCCCGGACGGCCACGCCGAGGAGTCGAAGGCCGAGGTGTTCCACCCTGCCGGCGTCGTGCCCTTGTCCCAGTAGCCCCAGCTGGTGTTCGGGCCGAGGAGCGGGACGGTCGACGGCGCCGGCGGCGGTGGGGTCGACACCGCCGGGAAGCGGGCGAAGCCCGTGGTGGGCAGGCCGTCGACGGAGGTGAAGTCGCCACCGACGACGAGCCCCTTGTCGGAGATGTCGATCGTCCAGACTCCCCAGAACTGGTCGAACGTGGGTCGGAACTGCGGGTCGACGGCGCCGGTGGTGGCGTCGGCCGCGAGCATCTTGAGCGAGCCGTTGCCCTGGTAGCCGTCGTGGAAGCCGAAGTAGACCTCGCCCCGGTAGTAGGCGAGCGCCTGGTTGTCCCCGTCGGTGACGTTGCGCCAGATCCGCACGCCGGTGGTGGTGTTCCAGGCCGCCGTGGCGTTCGTGGCCGACCCGCCGGAGGCGAACAGCCGGCTGCCGTCCTCGTTGACCTGGATCGCGAACGTCGGCTTCGCGGCGTTCGCGAAGACCAGCGGCCCCACGGCGCCGGTCTGGGCGTTCACGGCCGCCATGCCGTTGCGGGAGACCGAGCCCACCGTGCCGAAGTTGCCGCCGAGGTACAAGGTGGCGCCGTCGGGGCTCATCCGGAGCGCGTAGACCGAGCTGTTGGGAGTGGCCGTGAACGTCGAGTCGATGGCTCCGGTCGCTCGGGTTGAGCCGGGCGATCCGGGACCGCGAGGCGCCGTTGACCTGGGTGAAGTTCCCGCCGACGTACAGGGCGCCCCCGCGGTAGAGCAGGGCCCGCACCGAGTCGTTGGCGCTCGGGGCGAACGCGGGGTCGAGCGCGCCGGTGACGAGGTTGACCTTGGCGAGGTAGTTCCGGGTCGCCCCGGCCACCGTCTTGAACGCGCCGCCGACGTAGAGAGAGGCCCCGTCGGTCGCCAGCGCCCGCACGGTGGTCGAGGCATCCGCGCGGAACGACGTCACGAGCTCGCCCGTCGACATCCGGAAGGCGGCGAGGTTGGCGCGGGGCACCAGAGTGCCGTCGGGCGCGACGGCGTTCTTGAACTGGCCCCCGACGTAGACCGTGTCGCCGACGATGAGCGTCGTGTAGACGGTGCCGTCGACCTGGTAGCCCGGCGACGGGGTGCCCGCGACGAACAGCGTGGCCGCCTCGGCCGGCGCGGGGAGGGCCAGCGGCAGGGCCAGTGACGCGAGCAGGAGGGCCAGGGCCGAGGCCCACCGGACGAGCGCTCGTACGGCCATGTCACCACTCTCACCGAGGGGTCCCCGACCACCGGAGGTCGAGACTCCACCCTGCTGCGGGGCCATCCGAGCATCGACCCGGTCCGCGTGCATCCCGCATACGCGGTATGTCAGCCCACCCGGGCCAGTGCCTCCTCCAGCGCGGACAGCACGAGCAGGGCGGCGTCGGGTCGCGCGTTGTGGCCCATCAGCCCGATCCGCCACACCGTGCTCGCGTAGGCGCCCGCGCCGGCGCCGATCTCGAGGCCGTGCACGTCGAGCAGGTAGCGGCGGACGGCGGCCGAGTCGACGCCGTCGGGCACCGCGACGGTGGTCAGCTCGGGCAGCCGCCAGCCCTCGGCGGCGAAGAGCTCGAGGCCCAGGTCCACCAGCCCTTCCTGGAGCCGACGGCCGGCCTCCGCGTGCCGTGCCCAGACCGCGGGGAGGCCCTCGTCGAGGATCCGCCTCAGCGCCGCGTGGAGGCTGACGACCATCGCGACCGGCGCCGTGTGGTGGTAGGTGCGGCCACCGCCCCTGACCCCGGCCTCGCCGACGTAGCCGCCGAGCAGGTTGAGGTCGAGGTACCAGCTGCGCGGCTTCTCGACCCGGCGCTCGAAGGCCCGCTCGTTGATGGTGAACGGCGCCAGGCCCGGCGCGACGCCGAGGCACTTCTGGGTGCCGGCGTACCCGACGTCCACGCCCCAGTCGTCGGCGGCGAGCTCGATCCCGGCGATGCTGGTGACCGCGTCGGCGATCAGCAGGGCATCGCCCTTGCCGGCGCCGAGCGCCGCGATGTCGGAGCGCGCACCGGTGCTGGTCTCGGCGTGGACGGCGGCGATGATCGCCGGGCTCGGGTGGGCGGAGAGCACGCGGTCGACGTCGACGGGCTGCCCCCACGCGTGCTCCACCGCGACGACCTCGGCACCGCAGCGGGCCGCGACCTCGCACATCCGCTGGCCGAAGAGACCGTTGACCGCGACCACGACGACATCGCCGTCGTGGACGGTGTTGACGAACGCCGCCTCCATCCCGGCCGAGCCGGTGGCCGAGATCGGGAGGGTCCGGGCGTTCGTCGTGCCCCAGACCGTGCGGAGCATCTCGCACGCCTCGTCCATGATCTCCAGGAACGCCGGATCGAGATGCCCCAGCAGCGGCCGCGCGAGAGCGTCGGTCGCCTCCGGGTAGGGGTTCGACGGTCCGGGGCCGAAGAGATGTCGTTCGGTGATCACCGTTCGAGGCTAGCCAGTTCCACGATCGTGCCGGGGTTGAGGATGCCGTCCGGGTCGAGCGCGTCCTTGATCCTCCGCGTCAGCGCCATCACGTCGGGCCCGAGCTGCTCCGGGAGCGACCCGGCCTTGGCCTTGCCGACGCCGTGCTCACCGGTGATCGTGCCGCCGAGCGCGATCGCCGCGGACATCACCTCACCGAACGCGGCCCGCGCCCGCCGCTCGGAGTCGGGGTCCGCGGGGTCGTAGACGATGTTGGGGTGGGTGTTGCCGTCGCCCGCGTGCGCGACCACCGGGATCTCGACGTCGTACGCCGCGGCCACGCGGCCGATCGCGTCCAGGAGGTCGGGCAGCAGAGGCACCGGTACGCCGACGTCCTCCAGCAGGAGCGAGCCTCGCGACTCCAGCGCCGGGAACGACATCCGCCGGGCCTGCACGAACAGCTCGCCCTCGTCCGGGTCGTCGGTCGTGAAGCACTCGAGGGCTCCTGCCGCGGCGCAGGCCGTGTCCATCGCCGCCAGCTCCGCGGTCCGCCACTCCCCCGGCGCGTCCGACTGCACGATCAGCAGGGCCCCGGCGCTCCGGTCGAGCCCCATCGACCGGTAGTCCTCGACCGCGTTCACCGACGCGCGGTCCATCAGCTCGCACAGGCACGGCCGCATCGTCGAGCGGATCGCGACCACCGCCTCGGCGGCGGCGTGGACGGTGGCGAAGGTGGCCACCAGCGTGGACCGCGCGTCCTGGACCGGCACCAGCCGCAGGATCGCCCGCGTCACGATGCCGAGCGTCCCCTCGCTGCCCACGAACAGCTTGACCAGGCTCAGGCCCGCGACGTCCTTGATCCGCTTCCCACCGAGCGTCACCAACGTACCGTCCGCGAGCACCACGTCGAGGCCGAGCACGTAGTCCGTGGTGACGCCGTACTTCACGCAGCAGAGCCCGCCGGCGTTGGTCGCGACGTTGCCGCCGATGGAGCAGATCTCGTACGACGAGGGGTCGGGCGGGTACCAGAGGCCCTCCTTCGCGGCGGCGGCCTTGACGTCCTTGTTGAACGCGCCCGGCTCCACCACGGCGACCTGGCACGACGGGTCGATCTCGATGCCGTCCATCCGCTCGAGACCGATCACGATCCCGCCGTCCACCGCGTTCGCTCCCCCGGACAGCCCGCTGCCGGCGCCGCGCGGGACGACCGGCACCCGGTGGGCCGCCGCCCAGCGCACGGCGGTCTGCACCTGGGAGGCGTCCTCGGCGCGGACGACGGCGAGGGGCGTCCCGGCGGAGCGGTCGCGGGACCAGTCGTAGCGGTACTTCTCGACCGCGGCGCCGCCGCTGACGACCACGTCACCGGGGAGCGACGGCGCGGAGCTCCTCGAGCGCGGCGTCACCGCTGGTCTGCATGGGGCCATGGAACCACGCGGCGCAGCGCTCAGGCCCGGACGCCGGTGGGTGCACCCGCCGCCAGGTCGATGCCGACCGCCTCCGGCGTAGGAGTCGGCCCAGGCCGAACGTCTCCTGGGCCGCCGTGGAGTCGAGCACGAACGGCCGGCGGAACTGGTGCTGGGTCTCGCGCAGCTCCTTGGCCATCGGGTTGACCAGGCCCGCTGCCCACAGCACGGCGTACGGCATCGCGCTCAGCCTCGCCTCGACGCCGAGCTGGGACGCGGCGATCGCAGCCAGCTCGCGCAGGGTCCGCGGCTCGTCGCTCGGCACGTGCCACGCGCGACCCCAGGCTCGCTCGTCCTGCGCGCCGGTGACCAGGAGTGCGGCCACGTCCTCGACACAGGTCCAGGTGTGCGGGGCGTCGAGATCGGCCGGCACGAAGGCGCGACGGCCCTTGCGCAGCGCGGGCGTGACCAGGACCGACAGCAGCGAGTTGCCCCCGAGGTAGTCGCTCCCCCGCACCTCGAAGGTGCGGATGCGTCCGGCCCGGTGAGCGGCGAGGGCATCGCCCCACATCGCGTTGCGCACCTTGCCCTTGTGGCCGGTCGCGGCCAGCGGGGTCTGCTCGGTCATCGGCGCGTCGACCCGCCCGTAGCCGTAGAGGTTGCCCACCGTCGCGAGGACGGCGCCGCTCGACTCCGCGGCGCCGAGCAGCGCGGCGGCCACGGGCGGCCAGTCCTGCTCCCACCGGGAGTAGGTGGGGTTCACGCAGTTGTAGATCGCCACCGTGCCCTCGGCGAGCTCGGCCAGCCGGGTGGCGTCGCCGGCGTCCGCCGCCACCCGCTCGGACCCGTCCGGGCCGCTGCCGCTGCGGGTGACGACCCGCACCCGATGACCGGCCTCGAGCAGACGACGGGTGGTGGCGGTCCCGACCGGGCCGGCTCCGACCACGAGGTGGGTGTCCATGACTTCTCCTTTGATGTGAACAGTGCTCTTGTTTGAGAGCATTGCTCACTTAAATGGGCAAAAGCAAGAGCACTGCTCACATTTCTGTGTCACACTGGGTCCATGCCCACACCGAGCACAGGCACCCGCGCACGAGCCCGGGCCCAGACGATCGAGGACCTCAAGCGGGTCGCCCGGTCACACCTCGCCACCGACGGCGCCGACCTCTCGCTGCGCTCGGTGGCTCGTGAGCTGGGCATGGCCTCCTCGGCGGTCTACCGCTACTTCGACAGCCGGGACGCGCTGCTCACCGCCCTGATCATCGACGCCTACGACGACCTCGGCGAGGCGACGGAGCAGGCCGAGGCCGCCGTCCGGCGTACCGACCTCCGCGGCCGCTGGCTGACGACGGCGCACGCCGATCCGGGACTGGAGCCGGGCGAACCGGGCGGAGTACGGCCTGCTCTACGGCACGCCCGTGCCCGGCTACGCGGCTCCGGAGGACACCATCGGCCCCGCCACCCGGACCGTGGTGGTGATGGCCGCCATCCTGCGCGACGGGGTCGAGAGCGGCACCCTGGCGGCGCTCCCCCACGAGCGACTGCCCGCCCCGGTGCGCTCCGACCTCGAGGGGGTGCTCGGACTCCCCGGCTTCGAGGGCCTGCCACCGGCCCTGCTCGCCCGCGGCATGGGCGCCTGGGCCGCCCTGTTCGGACTGATCAGCTTCGAGCTGTTCGGGCGGCTCACCAACGCCGTCCACGACGACGACGCGTGGTTCGACTACCAGCTGCGGCAGCTGACCCGCACGCTCGGGCTGTAACCCCGTCTGTCTCTCGAGCCCCCGTCAGGCCCGCGCGACGAGCTCGAACCGGTGCCAGTGCTTGGGACCGGCGAACGCCTGGCCCTCCTCCTCGATCTCGTGCACGGAGCGGACGTCGAGCCCGGCGAGGAGGTCGAGCACGTGCTCCCGGGTGACGAACGTCAGGTCCGGCTCGTCGGCCCAGGCGTCCCGCACCCCGAACAGGTCGACGGCCAGCACGCCACCGGGTTCGACCGCGGTCCGGACCGCGCTCCACAGCCCGTCGAAGCGCTCGGGCGGACAGAAGGGCAGCGAGAAGCCGGCGTACACGAGACGAGCGGACGGCAGGTCGGCGTCCTGCATCGCCCGGTGCACCGCCGTCAGGCGGCCGTCCGGATCCGGGAGGTCGCCCAGGATCCGCATCGAGTCGTCCGAGGAGTCGACGGCCGTGACGGCGAACCCCGCCTCGAGCAGTGCCCGCGTCTCGATGCCGGAGCCGCATCCCAGATCGACGGCCACGGCACCCGGCATCACCTCGCCGTACTCCTGGAGCGCCCGCGCGAACAGCGGCCGGACCGGCCGGGACCCGACATAGGCGTAGTAGTCCGCCCAGCGGTCGTCGTCCATGGGCATGGCCGGAGGCTACAGCGGTGGCGCGCGTCCCGGCCACAGCGGGCGATAGTGTGCACGGCGGAGTCCGATGCCCAGGCCCCGAAGCCCAGACCAGGAGTGCGCCTTGCCCGATGTGAAGCCGCTGCAGAAGGTCCTGATCGCCAACCGCGGTGAGATCGCCGTGCGCGTGATCCGCGCCTGCAGGGACGCCGGCATCGGCAGCGTCGCGGTGTACGCCGATCCCGACCGCGACGCGCTCTTCGTGCGGCTCGCGGACGAGGCCCACAGCCTGGGCGGCGCGACCCCCGCCGACTCCTACCTCGACATCCCCAAGATCGTGAAGGTGGCCCTGGACGCCGGCGCCGACTCGGTGCACCCGGGTTACGGCTTCCTGGCCGAGAACCGCGCCTTCGCCCAGGCCGTGATCGACGCCGGCCTGGTCTGGATCGGACCCCCGCCCGAGGCCATCGAGAGCCTCGGCGACAAGGTCAAGGCCCGCCACATCGCCGAGAAGGTCGGGGCACCTCTCGTCGCGGGCACCAAGGACCCGGTCGAGGACGCCTCGGAGGTCGTCGCCTTCGCCGAGGAGCACGGGCTCCCGATCGCGATCAAGGCCGCCTTCGGCGGTGGCGGGCGCGGGCTGAAGGTCGCGCGGTCCATGGACGAGGTCGCCGACCTCTACGAGTCCGCCGTGCGCGAGGCGGTCAGTGCGTTCGGACGCGGCGAGTGCTTCGTGGAGAAGTACCTCGACCGGCCGCGGCACGTCGAGACCCAGTGCCTGGCCGACCAGCACGGCAACGTCGTGGTCGTGTCCACGCGCGACTGCTCGCTGCAGCGCCGTCACCAGAAGCTGGTCGAGGAGGCGCCCGCGCCGTTCCTGAGCGAGGGCCAGGTGACCCGGCTCTACGAGGCGTCCAAGGCGATCCTGCACGAGGCGGAGTACGTCGGCGCCGGCACCTGCGAGTTCCTGGTCGGGCAGGACGGCACGATCAGCTTCCTCGAGGTCAACACCCGGCTCCAGGTCGAGCACCCGGTCTCCGAGGAGGTCACCGGCCTCGACCTGGTGCGCGAGATGTTCCGGATCGCGGCCGGCGAGGAGCTGGGCTACGGCGACCCGGTCGTCGAGGGCCACTCGATCGAGTTCCGGATCAACGCCGAGGACGGCGGCAACAACTTCATGCCCGCTCCGGGCACGCTGTCGCGCTGGGAGCCGCCCAGTGGTCCCGGCGTCCGCGTCGACGGCGGCTACGTCGCCGGCGAGACCATCCCCGGCGCGTTCGACTCGCTGATCGCGAAGGTCATCGTCACCGGCCGGGACCGGACCCAGGCGCTGGAGCGCTCGCGCCGGGCGCTGGCGGAGTTCGTCGTCGACGGGATGCCGACGGTGGTGCCGTTCCACCGCGCCGTGGTCGACGACCCGGCGTACATCGGCGAGGGCTCCGACACAGACGGGCACTTCGCCATCCACACCTCGTGGATCGAGACCGAGTTCGACAACCGGATCACCCCGTACGCCGGCACGCCGGCCGAGGGCGCCGAGCCCGACGAGCGCCGTACCGTCGTCGTCGAGGTGGGCGGCCGGCGGCTGGAGGTGTCGCTGCCAGGCGCGCTGGGTGGCGACGCTGCGGCCGGCTCCGCCGGGGGGGCGAGGAAGCCGCGGCGCGCGGCCGGCAAGAAGGCCGGTGCGGCCGCCGGCGGTGACGCCGTGACCAGCCCCATGCAGGGGACCATCGTGAAGGTCACCGTCGAGGAGGGCCAGGCCGTGGCCGAGGGTGACGTCGTCGTCGTCCTCGAGGCGATGAAGATGGAGCAGCCGCTGAAGGCCCACAAGGCCGGCACGGTCACCGGGCTGGTGGCCGAGGTGGGTGCCACGGTCACCCAGGGAGCCGTCATCTGCGAGCTCAAGGACTGATGACCGCAGCCGACCCGGCCGACGACGCCGTCCGCCTGCGCGCGCCGCGCGAGCGCGTGAGCCCCCGCGCCCGCCTGATGTGGATCGCCGGTGACACCCTGCGCGGCGTCCTGGTGATGGCGTTCCTGCTTCTCGCCACCGGCCCCTGGAACTGGTTCGACCTCCCCGGCTGGGTGCTCTGGCTGGTCGGCGCGCTCCTCCTGGCGTACGCCGCGCTGGTGCCCCAGTGGCGCTACCTCGTCCACCGCTGGGAGGTCACGGACACCGCGGTCTACACCCAGACCGGCTGGTGGACCCGCGAGCGCCGGATCGCGCCGATGTCCCGCGTCCAGACCGTCGACCACCGGGAGGGTGCCGTCGCACGGCTGTTCGGCCTCGCCACGGTGCGCGTCACCACTGCCTCGTCCGCCGGGCGCGCTCACCATCGAGGGGCTGGACCGCGACCGTGCCCTCCAGATCGTGGAGGACCTCACCCGGACGGCCGACTCGCGTGCCCGGGGACGCGACCTGATGAGCGCGGTCGACGAGGTCGTCGACTGGCACCGGCTCGACCGTCGGATGCTCCTGGTCCACCCGGTCCGCGAGGTCGTCCGGTTCCTACCGGTCCTGATCGGCCTGCTGCTCTTCGGGCGCGGCTCGGACGGCGGTCCGTGGGCCCTGGTCGGCGTCGCGATCCCGGTCGGGCTCGGGCTGCTGCGCTACGTGACGACGAGCTACCGGCTCACGGCCGGCCGGATCGAGGTACGCAACGGGCTGCTCAACAAGCAGGTGGTCTCCACCCCGCTGGACCGGGTCCGCACGGTCGACCTGACCGCCTCCCCGATCCACCGCGCGCTCGGGCTGGTCACCGTGCGGGTCGGGACCGGCGAGAGCCGTGACAAGGGCGACGGGAAGCTCAGCCTCGACGGCCTCTCCGTCCCGGCCGCCGAGCGGCTGCGCGCCCGGCTGCTGCACGTCGGTCTGCCGAAGCCGGCCCGGAGTCGTCGCCCGACCGGGCACGACGAGTCGTCCTCACCCTCGATCCCCGCTGGGTGCGCTTCGCCCCGCTCACGTCGTCCGGCGTCGTCATCGCCGGCGCCGCACTCGGCGTCCTGGCCCAGGGCCTGCGCACCTTCGAGTGGGCACCGACCGTCGACGAGCAGCAGCTCGAGACGGCTCGGGGTGACCGTGCTCGCGCTCGGTGGCCTGGCCGTGGTCCTGGTCGTGCTCTGCCTGCTCGCGGTCGTCGGGTACGTCGTCACGAACTTCGGCTTCGTGCTCAGCCACACCGCCGTGGACGGCGCCTGGCACCTCCGCCGCGGCCTGTTCACCACCCGCGAGACCAGCCTCGACGACGCCCGCGTCTCGGGCGTCAGCATCGGTGAGCCGCTCAGCCTCCGGCTCGCCGGCGGGGCACGGCTGTCGGCGATCGTCACCGGCCTGGGCCGCAAGCAGCAGGGCAGCTCCGTCCTGGTCCCCCCGGCACCCCGCGCCGAGGTCGACCGGGTCGCGGTCGCCGTCCTGGGCGGGGACGGACCGGTCACGAGCCCGCTGGTACCTCACGGTCCCCGAGCCGTACGCCGGCGGTGGACGCGGGCCCTCGTCCCGGCATCCGCGATCGCGGCGGCGTCGACCGCGGCGGCGTACTACCTGACTCCGTGGCTGGAGGTGGTCGCCGTGGCCGCACTGCTGGTCGGCGTCGCCCTCGCGGCCGACCGCGTCCGCACCCTCGGGCACACCGTCGTCGACGGACACCTGGTCGCCCGGTCGGGCAGCCTCACCTGCCGACGTGAGGCCCTGGCGACCCCGTCGGTGATCGGCTGGAACCTGCAGGCGACCTGGTTCCAGCGCCGGGCGGGCCTGACCGACCTGGTCGCCACGACCGCCGGCGGCCGGCAGTTCGTCCGGGTCGTCGACGTCCCCGCCGACGACGCCCTCGCGATCGCGCGGACCGCGCAGGCTCGCCTGCTCGACCAGTTCCTGGCCTGACCGGTCCGGCGGTCACCGGGTCGCCGGGTTCAGCTCTCGGACAGCGAGATCTCGACCATCAGCTCGTCGGCGAGGTCCTCCAGCAAGGCGCTCAGCGACGCCGTGCTCGTGTCGGGTGGGGCCTCCAGCACCGCACGCGCCTCGAACAGCATGCCGCCCGCCATCGGGGCCTCCCGGACGGTGGTGGTGAGCTCCTCGATGCCGATGCCCCGGCCGGCCAGGGAGGCGGAGATCTCCGCCACGATCCCCGGGTGGTCGGCTCCGAGCAGCGCGAGGTTCAGCCGCACCACCTCGCGCTCGGCCGGCTCGTCCGCCCGCTCGAGGGCGACGAGCAGCCCGATCTCCTTCAACGCGGTCAGGTCCGCGGCCAGCGCCTCGGCCCGCTCCTCGGGCACCGTCACCTGCAGGATCCCGGCGAACTTGCCCGCCAGCCGTGCCATCTGGCTGTGCTCCCAGCTGCCGCCGTGCCGCTGCACGGCTGCGGACAGCGCCGAGACCAGACCGGGCCGGTCGTCCCCGATGCAGGTCAGGCTGAAGGTGGCCATCTCGAGCCGGGTCAGCGGGCCCGGTCGGCGAGGATCCGCTGGGCCGCGAGCTTGCCCGGCCCACCGGTCACGCAGCCGCCCGGGTGGGTGCCGGAGCCGCACTGGTAGTAGCCCTCGATCGGGGTGTTGTAGCGCGCGTACCCGGGCGCCGGCCGGTTGAAGAACATCTGGGGCGCCAGGAACTCACCGTGGAAGATGTTGCCCTCGGTCAGCCCGGCGACCCGCTCGATGTCGAGCGGGGTGACGACCTCGCGGTGGAGTACCAGGTCGCCGAAGCCCGGGAAGTGCGACTCCAGCACCGCCTGCACGGTGTCGCCGAACGGCTCCCGCTCGGTGTCCCAGTCGCCGCCCTTGAGCTCGTACGGCGCGTACTGGATGAAGCAGCTCATGACGTGCTTGCCCGGCGGCGCCATGTCGGGGTCGACCACGGACTGGATCGCACCGTCGATGTAGGGCGTGCTGGAGTACCAGCCGTACTTGGCGTCGTCGTAGGCGCGCTCGAGGTACTCCATCGACGGCCCGATGTTGACGAACCCGCCGAAGTGGTCGATCCGGCCCTTGAGCGCCGGGTAGACGGGGAGGTCGTCCAGGGCGAAGTTCACCTTGGCCGAGGTGCCCTGGAAGCGGTAGCGGTCGATCGCCTCGTTGAGGTCGCTCGGCAGCTCGCGCGGGTCCACCAGCTCGGTGAAGGTACGGCGCGGGTCGAGGGCGCTGACCACGATCGGCGCGGAGAACTCGGTGCCGTCGGTCAGGACGACGCCGGTCGCCTTCCCGTCCTTGGTGATCACGTGGTCGACGGGCGCCTCCACGCGGACCGTCGCCCCGAACGACTCGGCCGCCCTCTTCAGCACCTGCGTGAAGCCGCCGTTGCCACCCTTGTGGAAGCCCCACGCGCCGTGGTGCCCGTCCTGCTCTCCCATCAGGTGGAAGAGGAGCACCAGTCCGGAGCCCTGCGACATCGGGCCGACCTTGTTGCCGATGATGCCGGACGACGCGATCGACGCCTTGATGATGTCGGACTCGAAGTAGTCGTCGAGCAGGTCGGCGCAGCTGCCGGTGAGGAACCGGATCAGGTCGTGCAGCGTCTTCCGGTCGGCGCCGCGCAGCTGCTTGACCATCCAGGCGACGTCGGCCTGGTCGGCGGGGTCGTCACTGAAGATGTCGGGCGGGGCCGCGTTGAAGAACGGCAGGGCGAGCTGGATGACCTTCTCCAGGTCGTGCTCCCAGCGGTGGTAGCCGTCGACGTCCCGCTTGCTGTGCCGCGCGATCTCCTGGTCGTTGAACTGCTCGTCCTCGGTGAGCAGGAGGTAGTCCCCGTCCTCCATCGGCGCGAAGTGGGTCGGCATCAGCAGCGGCAGGAACCCGTGCTTGACCAGCTCGAGCTCCTGGATGATCTCCGGGCGCAGCAGGCTCAGGGCGTAGGAGAACGTCGTGAACGAGAAGCCCGGGTGCAGCTCCTCGGTGATCGCGGCGCCGCCGACGAAGCCGCGGCGCTCCAGCACGAGCACGTTCAGCCCCGACTGGGCGAGGTACGCCGCGTTGGTCAGGCCGTTGTGGCCCCCGCCGACCACGATCGCGTCGTAGCTGTTCGCGCCGCCCACGTTGCTGGCCATCACTGCTCCATCCGGGAAGAGATCGGGGCGCGCTCGACGGTGGAGCCGGTCTTGCGCGCGGGGTTGTAGAGGGGCAGCCGGTCGGTGGTCGCCGGCACCGAGAGGTACTCGTGGTCGACGGTGATCTCCAGATGCACGGTCGACCCCTTCGCCGCGTACTCGGGCAGCACCCGAGCCATCGCGATGTGGCGTTGCAGCACCGGGGAGTACATCAGGCTGGTGGCGTAGCCGACCCGCTCGTCGCGGTCGGCCCCGCCGTACAGCATCGACTCCCACGGCACGGGCGTCTCGTCCTTGGGCACGACCAGGCCGCGCTCGAGGTGCAGGCGCTCGAACTCCTGCCAGTCCACCCACAGACCGACCGTCGCCCAGCGCGAGGTGCCCTCACGGAGCTCACGCTCGAGGGCACGACGGCCGATGAACGGGCGGTCCTCCCCCAGGGCCGCGCCTTCCTTGCCCAGCATCCACCCGAAGCCGAGCTCCTTGGGGGTGAACCGCTCGGCGTCGGTGAACGCGTAGCGGGCGGAGGAGAACTCGACGTTGATCAGGGCCAGGCCGGCCTCGATCCGCAGCATCAGCAGCGCGTCCTCGCCGAACGGCCGCAGCCCCTGGCCGTCGCCGGCGCGGATCAGCTGGTCCAGCACGCCGAGCGCGTCGTCGGCCCCGACGAAGACCTCGTAGCCGAGGTCACCGGTGTAGCCGGTGCGCGAGATCGTGACCGGGGCGTCGCCGATCTTGGCGGGCGTGAGACCGAAGTACGGCAGGTCGCCGACCTCGGGGGCGAGCGCCGACAGGATCTGGCGTGAGCGGGGACCCTGGACGGCGAGGACGCCGTAGTCCGCACTGACGTCCTCGATCGAGACGTGCAGGCGCCCGACCAGCGAGTCGAGGTAGCCGAGGTTGGGGTCGGCCGCCGTCAGCAGCCAGTCGTCGTCGGCATGTCGGAACAGCACGCCGTCCTCGAGCACGTAGCCGGCCTCGTCGCACCACACGGTGTACATGGCCTGTCCGGGCCGGCACCGGCGTACGTCGCGGGTCATCACGCCGGCGAGGAACCGCTCGGCGTCGGACCCGGTGATCCGGTACTTGTACAGCGGCGAGGTGTCGAAGAACCCCGCCGAGTTCCGGACCGCGAAGTACTCGTGCTTCGCGGAGAGGTCGTAGCGCAACGCCGAGAGGTGGCCCGCCCAGTGGCCGTAGAGGCCGGTCTGGTTGAGCTCGTTGAGCCTGGGGTAGAAGGGCGTCGTCTTCATCATCATGGCGCGCCCACCCTAGCCTGAACAGCGGTTCAGGTCGACAGGGTGAACCAGGTGGAGCGCAGCCCGAGCCGCGAGCGGAACTCGTCCCCGGTGATGGACAGATCGGGGTCGTCGCTCCCGTGCAGGGTCATCGTCAGCACCCGGCCGTTCCACTGGCCGTTGCCGTCGCGCTGGTCCACGGTGATCCCGGTCAGGTTGCCGAGGGCCGGCCAGGCCTTCTCGATCGCGGCGGAGCCCACCGTCGTCGACCAGGAGTGGACCGCGTTGCCCGGCCACGCGTCGTACGGGTCCTTCCGGGCCGGCAGGTACGGCTTGCCGCCGTCGCTGGTCCAGCCGCCGCTGCTCGCCGAGAACTGGGTGAACGCCGGCTGGCCTCCGGCCAGCCGTACCTGGTGCGCGGTCTTCGCGGTCGCACGGTTGGTCGACGGGTACTCCCCCGACTTGCCGCCGTAGACCTGGCAGCTGGTCGTGTCGCACAGCTGCCAGACCGGGTTGGTGGAGTGGGCCTCCTCGTAGGCGGCGTAGGTCCGGGCCGCGATCGCCTGCGCGCGGAGCGCCGCCTGGTGCCACAGGGCCGGCATCTCGCGCGGGATCACGCCCTGCACGTAGGCGTCCAGCGGGACGCGGTTCACCGTGACCCGGTGCGACGCCTGGGCGCCGACGGGGGTACGGGACTGCAGCGTGCCGCGGTAGGTGAGGTTCTGCGACGGCAGCACCAGGCGGAGCGGTCCGGCTGCCCGGAACTCGCCGTCGCCGTCGAGGCGCTTCCACAGGTGCCAGGCGTCCGTCCGGTAGGACACCGTGGTCGCCCCGCCCGAGCCACCCGCGAGTCGCCAGCGGGTGGCCTTGCTCGCCGGGCCCGTGGTCGGGACGCGCGTGACCGAGCCGGTGGCCAGGTCGCGCACCGCGAGGCCGGACCGGGCCAGCACGGTCGTGGCGTCGTCGGTGTCGGCGGTGATCAGCACCCGCACCGGGCCCTTCGCGGTGCCCGCAGGTGGTCGTCGGGTAGTAGAACCGCACGATCTGCCGGGCACTGAGCCCCTGCTGGGCCGCGCCCTCCGCGCCGTACTGGCTCAGGCCGTGGCCGTGCCCGTAGCCGTGGCCGTCGATGGTGACCGACCCGTGGACCGGGATCCGGAGGCCGGGCTCGGTGGCGACCCCGAGGGCCGGGCGCGGCGGAAGCCGCCGCGGTGAGGGCCACCAGGCCGGCGAGCAGGCCCCCGGTGGTGGTACGTCGCGTGCTCAAGCTGGTCTCCCCGTGTGTGCTGTGGCTGCCGTGACGGATGTGACGGGTCGCGGCGAGCACCCAGGGCATCACGAACTCAGACCCGATGCAACCTGCGGGCCGCCTCGGCGACCGAGCCGCTGAGCGAGGGGTAGACGGTGAACGCCTGGGCCAGCTGGTCGGCGGTCAGCGACTCGGCCACCGCCACCGAGACCGGCGTGGATCAGCTCGCTGGCGCGAGGAGCGACGACCACGCCGCCGACGACGATGCCCGTGCCGGGGCGGCAGAAGAGCTTCACGAAGCCGTCGTGGATGCCCTGCATCTTGGCGCGGGCGTTGCCGGCCAGCGGGAGGAGCACCTGGTTGGCCTGGATCTCGCCGCGGTCGACCGCCTGCTGCGACCAGCCGACGGTGGCGATCTCGGGGGCCGTGAAGACGTTGGAGGAGACCCGCTTGAGGTCGAGCGGGCCGACCGCGTCGCCGAGGAGGTGCCACATCGCGATCCGGCCCTGCATCGCGGCGACGCTGGCGAGCATCAGCACGCCGGTGCAGTCACCGGCTGCGTAGACGCCGCGCGCCGTGGTCCGCGACACCCGGTCGACGGTGACGAAGCCGGCGTCGTCGGTCTCGACGCCGGCGGTCTCGAGGCCGAGGCCCTCGGTCCGCGGCACCGAGCCCAGGGCCAGGACGCAGTGCGACCCCTCGACCACCTGGCCGTCGGTGAGGGTGACCGTCACGGTGTCGCCGGTGCGTCGTACGGACTCCATCCGCGAGCGCGACAGCACCTGCATGCCGCGCCGGAGCAGGACCTCCTCGAGGACCCCGGCGGCGTCGGCGTCCTCGCCCGGCAGCACCCGGTCGCGGCTGGAGACGAGGGTGACCCGGGCCCCGAGGGCGAGGTAGGCACTGGCGAACTCCGCGCCGGTGACGCCGGAGCCGACCACGATCAGGTGGCTGGGCAGCTCGGTGAGGTCGTAGACCTGCTCCCAGGTGAGGATCCGCTCCCCGTCGGGCCGGGCGGTGGCGAGCGTGCGCGGGGCGGCGCCGGTGGCGAGCAGGACGGCGTCGGCGCTCAGCCGCTGGTCTCCCACCACCACGGTGCCGGCGTCCTCGAGCCGACCGTGGCCACGCACCACCTCGACGCCCTCCTTCTCCAGGCGCGCGGTGATGTCGTCGGACTGGTCGCGGGCGAGCTGGAGGACGCGGGCGTTGACCTTCGCCAGGTCGACGTGGACCGAGGAGGCCTCGTCGCCCTGGCGGTCGGTCAGGTTCACGCCGAGCTCGGCGGCACCCTCGACGTCGGTCATCAGCTCGGCCGTGGCGATCAGGGTCTTGCTCGGCACGCAGTCGGTGAGGACCGCCGAGCCGCCCACGCCGTCGGAGTCGACCAGGGTCACCCGGGCGCCGAGCTGGGCGGCGACCAGCGCCGCCTCGTACCCACCCGGCCCGCCGCCGACGATGACGACGCGGTCGGGGCTGGGCATGGGCTCATTGTGGCAGCCGGGCCGGGTCCCAGACCCACCAGTGCCGACCTGGGCCCGTGGGGAACCACCGGTCCTGGACCGCTCCACACCACTCGCCCGCCGCACCGAGCTCGAACTCCGTCGCACCGTCCTCGGCGACGCTCACTCCCCTGGCGGTGGCCGCGAGCACCACGAACCCGGACACCGTGGCCACCCACGGGATACCGCCGCGTGCCGCCAGCGGGACGCCCAGCACCAGGGCCCTCGTCATCTCGGTCAACCGCGGTTGCACCCTGAGTGCCGCCGCCCGCACCTCCCACGGCTCGTCGTAGCGCACCCGGCGACCGCGTCGCACCCGCGCGACGTACAGCCCGTGCGGACACCGCTCGGCCAGGGCTCGCTCGACGACGAACGGCCGCGCCGCCAGTGCGCGCACGCTGTCCTCGTCGTAGGCCGTGACCCGACCCAGGCGTTCACCGCGGCCGGCCGCTCCGGTGAGCAACAGCTGGCGCGCCTGCTCGCGCCCGAGGCCACGGACAGCGAGTATCCCGGCCGCCTCCCGCTCGCTGATCACGTCTGCAGGCTAGATCGCGGAACCGGTGCTCCGGTCTCCGCTCGCTCACGGCCCCGTGGACAGCCGACCCCGGCGAGGGGTCCGTCGAGTGCAGCGGTAGTTGAGGCCACGTGGCCTCAACTACCCTGCACTGCCCACACCTACCTCGGCGCGCCGGGCCGTCAGAGGTTGATCATGTGCCCGGCGATGCCGTGCACCGCTTCCTTGACCGCCTCGGTCAGGGTCGGGTGGGCGAAGACGTTGCGGGCGACCTCGTCGGCGGTCAGGTCCCACTTCTGGGCCAGGGTGAGCACGGGCAGCAGCTCGGTCACGTCGGGGCCGATCAGGTGGGCGCCGAGGATCTCGTTGTACTCCGCGTCCGCCACCACCTTCACGAAGCCGACGGCCTCGCCCAGGCCCTGCGCCTTGCCGTTGGCCGAGAACGGGAACGTCGCGGTCTTCACGTCGTACCCCTTCTCCTTCGCCTGCGCCTCGCTGTAGCCGAAGGAGGCGACCTGCGGCTGGCAGTACGTCGCGCGCGGGACGAAGTCGTAGGCGACCGGCATGGTCTCGGCGCCGGCGATGGTCTCCGCCGCGACGATCCCCATCGCCTCCGCCACGTGGGCCAGCATCAGCTTCCCCGTGACGTCGCCGATCGCGTAGACGTGCTCGACGTTGGTCCGGCAGAAGTCGTCGATGACGATCGCGCCGCGCTCGGTCGCCACCCCGAGCGACTCCAGGCCGTAGCCCTCCAGCCGGGGTGCGAACCCGATCGCCTGCAGCACCTTGTCGGCCTCGAGCACCTGCGACGACCGGTCTCCGTCGGTCGAGCCCGTCGAGACCGTCACCTTCACCTTCTCGCCCGACTCGGCACCGGCGTCGGAGATCGACTCGACCTTGGTCCCGAGCAACACCTTCACGCCGAGCTTCTTGTAGTGCTTGAGCAGCTCCTTGGAGATGTCGGCGTCCTCGGTCGGCACCATCCGGTCCAGGAACTCCACGATCGTCACGTCGACGCCGAAGTTGGCCATCACGTAGGCGAACTCCACGCCGATCGCGCCCGAGCCGGCGATGATGATCGACTCCGGCAGCTCGGGGTCGAGGATCTGCTCCTCGTAGGTCACCACCCGCTCGCTCAGCGTCGTGCCGGGGATCAGCCGGGTGGTCGCGCCGGTGCCGATGATCAGGTCGCCGTAGGTGTACGTCGCGGTCGAGCCGTCGTCCAGCTCGACGTCGACCGCCCCGGGCCCGTCGCCCTCGCGCGGACGCAGCGTGCCCCACCCGTCGATCTCGGTGATCTTGTTCTTCTTCATCAGGAAGTGGACGCCCTTGACGATGCCGGCGCTCACCTTGCGGGACCGCTCGTGGGTCGCGCCGTACGCCATGGTGGCCTCGCCCTGGATGCCGAAGACGTCCTTCTCGTGGGTCAGCACGTGCGCGAGCTCGGCGTTGCGCAGCAGCGCCTTGGACGGGATGCAGCCGACGTTGAGGCAGACGCCGCCCCAGTACTTCTTCTCGATCACGGCGGCGGTCTTGCCGAGCTGCGCGGCGCGGATCGCGGCGACGTAGCCGCCGGGGCCTGCCCCGAGGACGAGGACGTCGAAGTGTCGGCTGTCGGTCTGGTCGCTCACGTCGTCCAGCCTAGGGGAACCCACTAGCCTGTCGCCGTGCCCCTCTACGCCGCGTACGCGTCGAACCTCGACCCGCAGCGGATGGGCCTCCGCTGCCCTCACTCCCCCCTCCAGACGACCGGCTGGCTGACCGGCTGGCGGCTGACCTTCGGGGGCGAGGACCTCGGCTGGGACGGCGCCCTCTCGACGATCGTCGAGGACCCGATCGAGCAGGTCTTCGTCGCCGTGTACGACGTGTCCCGCGACGACGAGTCGGCGCTCGACGGGTGGGAGTCGACCGAGACCGGCCTCTACCGCAAGACCAAGGTCCGGGTCTCCACGATGACCGGCGAGCTGCTGGCCTGGACCTACGTCCTCGACGCCTTCGAGGGCGGTCTGCCCAGCGCGTCGTACCTCGGGGTGATCGCGGAGGCCGCCGAGGCCGCGGACGCCCCGGCGGACTACGTGGCCGGGCTCAGGCTGCGTCCGTGCCGCTCGAACGGCCCGTGACCCGGCCGCGGCCGGACGGGCCTCACTGCACGAAGAGGGACAGCGGCACGGCGGTGGTGACGCCGTCGGCGTTGACGACGTTGACGCTCAGGTGGGCACGGCCGGGCACCAGGCCGCTGCAGGTGACGGTGTAGGGGCCGGCGCCGTCGACCGCGCCGCAGGTCGCACCGTCGGCCTCGACCCAGCCACGCACCGGCCGGGCACCGGTCTGCTCGTCGGCGGTGGCCAGGAAGGTCACCTCGAACGACCCGCTCACGTGCGCCTGCGCCGCGGGTGAGGTGATCGTGACGTCCGGCCCGTACGCCGCTCCCGCCACCGGCGCGCTCACGGCGGACCAGCCGGCCTGGTTGACCGCCTTGACGGTGAACGTCTGCGCCGGCGCATGCCGCTCGACCGGCACCACGGTCGAGGTGCGGTAGGCCGCCGGGCTCCGGACGAACGTGACGGTGCCGCTCGGCTCGGCGGTGACCTCGTAGCCGAGGACGATCTGGCCGTTGTCGGCCGGCGTCTGCCAGTGCACGCGGTACTGCCCGTTGGCCAGCAGCGCGGCGTACTCGACCGTCGGGGCCGCCGGGGCACCGGCGTCCTCCGCGAAGCGGACCTCGAACGTCGCGGTCCGGCCGGTCGACACCGTGGTGAGCCGTACGCCCTCGGGCGTCGTGATGCTGCTGCCGGCCGGCAGCGCCGGGTTGGTCAGGTCGCTGTCGGGGTAGGCGATGCCGGACGGGTTGCCGGGCGAGGCGTCGACGAGCTCGACCGGACCGTGGCCCACCTGGCGACGGACGGTGACGCCGGGGATGCCGTGGCCGACCTGCGTGACTGTGCTCCGGCTGGTACTCCACCCAGTACGTGACCCCGTCGCCCACCGGGATCCGCACGCCCTGGAGCGAGGTGCCCGGGTGCTCGACGTTCGCGAGGCGGTAGCTGCCCGACGCCGTGGCCGTGGCGACCTCACCGGCCCAGCCGAGCCGGTCCAGGACGGGCACGGAGAACGAGGCGCGCGAGTGGCCCATGGCGTCCCAGCTGTCGCCGTACTCGACCGAGCGGCAGCGGCCACCGAGCGGGACGCGCAGGTCGTCCTGGCGGCAGACCAGGCCGTAGGCGTGGCGGAGGCCGAGGTTGTGACCGAGCTCGTGGACCAGCGTGGCCATGCCGGGGTTGCGGTAGCGGATCCAGCTCACCCTGCCCGGCTGCTGCGCGACGGACACGGCCGCGTTGCACTGCTCGGTCAGCAGCATCAGCCGGTTGAAGCGCCGCGGGTGGTAGCCGGCGCGGGCGAGCGCGCGCCGCGCGATGCGCGCCGACGCGGCCTGGCGGCTGCACATGGTCTCCTGGGCGGCGTTCACGTGGACCCAGCGGGTCAGCCTGACGTGGAACCGTCTGCTGACCGCGGGAGACCCGCTCGAAGTAGGCGGCCGTGCGGTCGAGGTCGGCGCGGGCGCTGCGCGTCGAGGGGTACGCCGGCGGCGCGTCGCCCCAGTAGAGGCGGGCGGCGAGCAGCCGGATCGAGGACGGGGCCTGCAGCGAGCTCAGGCGGGCCGACCCGGCACCCCGGGTGACGCCGTCGCGGTGCCGGACGACGACCCGGTCGGCGGCCACGTCGACGCTCTGCCGGACGCTGCGTGAGGCCGGGTGCGCGTCGGGCGCCGAGGTGGCGCCGACGGCGGCTGCGGGCATGGCGAAGACCGGCGCCAGCAGCGCCAGGACAGCACAACGCAGAACCCCCACGGTCCGATCCCCCAATCGACCAGTGCCCATGGTCGCGTACCGCGGCCTCCGGGGCAACGACCGCCACGCAAAATCTCCTGGCCCGATCGTCGTGGCCTAGGCTCGCGCCGTGACCGCCCAGGACCTGGCCCGGGAAGCCGCCGGAACGCTGGCGCGCCTCACCGGCGTCCCACGCCACGACCTGGCGCTGGTGCTGGGCTCGGGCTGGCTCCCCGCCGCCGAGTCGCTGGGAGAGGCGACCGCCGAGATCGACGCCACCGACCTGCCGGGCTTCTCGGCGGCGGCGGTGGCCGGCCACTCCGGCAGGATCCGCAGCATCCGGGCCGGGGACCGCAACCTGCTGGTCTTCGGCAGCCGCACCCACTTCTACGAGGGCAAGGGCGTGGCGGCGGTGGTGCACCCGGTCCGCACGGCCGCCGCCGCGGGATGCGCGACGATCGTGCTCACCAACGGCTGCGGGGGCCTGCGTCCGTCGTGGACGCCGGGGACGCCGGTGCTCATCCGCGACCACATCAACCTGACGGCCCACTCCCCCATCGAGGGCGCCCACTTCGTCGACCTCACCGACCTCTACTCCGCACGGCTCCGCGCGCTGTGCCGCGAGGTCGACCCGGGGCTCGACGAGGGCGTCTACGTGCAGTTCCCCGGGCCGCACTACGAGACCCCGGCCGAGGTCGAGATGGCGCGCCGGATCGGCGGCGACCTCGTGGGGATGAGCACCACGCTCGAGGCGATCGCCGCCCGGGAGGCCGGCATGGAGGTGCTCGGCATCTCGCTGGTCACCAACCTCGCGGCCGGCATCTCCGACGCACCGCTGGACCACGAGGAGGTGCTGGTCGCCGGCCGGGCGGCGGCCGACCGGATGGGTGACCTCCTCGGGCGGATCGTCCCGCGGCTGTGAGCGGACGACCCGACCCCCGGGTCGGGGTCTTCGACACCCTGCTGGTGCAGGCCGGGGCACCGGTCGCCCTGGAGGCGCACGTGGGACGGCTGGTGGCGAGCGTCCACGCGCTGTACGGCGTCTCGCTCGACGCGGCCGGCCTCACCCAGGAGGTGTCGGGGATGGTCGCGGCGACCGGGGTCGACCTGCAGCGGGTCCGCGTGGACTTCGTCCCGGGGACCGGCGTCACGGTGGTGGCCCGCCCGCTCGACGCCCGTCCTCGCGGGCCGTGGCATCTCGTCGTACGCCGGGTCCCCGGCGGCTGGGGAGCGCACAAGTGGCGGGACCGGTCGCTGCTGGAGGAATGGGCCGACGCGGAGGACCCCTCGACGGACCCGCTGCTCGTCGACGAGCACGACCGGCTGCTCGAGTCGGGCCGGGGCAACGTGTTCCTGGTGACCGACGGCGAGGTGGCGACCCCGCCCCTGGACGGCCGGATCCTGCCGGGTGTCACCCGCGACGAGGTGCTCCGCCTCCTCGAGGCTCTCGGCGTCGGCGCCCGGTCGCGGCCGGTGACGCTCGCCGAGCTCGCGGACGCCTCGGAGGTCTTCGTGACCGGCTCGATCGGCGGCGTCCGCCCGGTGGCGACCTGCGACGTGGCCGGACCGTGGCCCACCGGCCCGGTCACCCGCACGGTCGCGGCGGCGCTCGAGCGCACCTGGGCGAGGACGCCGTGACGCGCCCGCACGTGGTCGTGGTCGACCACCACGACTCCTACACCTGGAACCTGGTCCACCTCGTCGCCGCGGTGACCGGCGAGCTGCCGACGGTCGTCGAGCACGACGAGGTCGGGGCCGAGGAGGTCCTCGCCTTCAGCCATGTGGTCCTCTCCCCCGGGCCCGGACACCCCGCCGACCCCCAGGACTTCGCGGTGGGCCGCGAGGTCGTGCGCCGGGTGGCCGACGGCGCGGACGTGGCGGTGCTCGGCGTGTGCCTGGGCCTCCAAGGCATCGTGACCACCCTCGGCGGCTCGGTGGACCGGGTCCGTCCGGCACACGGGGAGGTCGCCACGGTGGAGCACGACGGGGCGGGGGTGTTCGCCGGGCTGCCCAGCCCGTTCCGGGCGGTGCGCTACCACTCCTTGGCCGCCGTCCGCCTGCCGCCGGGCCTCACGGTCACCGCGACGGACGCGGACGGCACGGTGATGGGCGTCCGGCACCTCACCCGCCCGCTGGAGGGCGTCCAGTTCCATCCCGAGTCCGTGCTCAGCGAGCACGGGCGGCAGCTCGTGGCCACCTTCGTGGGCGACCTGGGAGGCGCCGATGGCTGACCCGTCCGCGGCGTTCCGCGCGCTCGCAGCCGCGCACCCGCGGTGCTTCTGGCTGGACCGCGCCCACCCGACCGGGTGGCCCGGGCTGGGCTCCGTGGCCGGGTGGTTGGAGGACGACGACGTGTCGCTCAGCCTGGACGCGAGCGCCGGGCGGGTGCTGCGGCACGCCGGGAGGAGGTCGGACGTCGTCGGCGCCGACGTGTTCGCGGCGCTCGAGGCGGAGATCACCGCAGGGCCTCCGGACGCACTCTGGGTCGGGTACCTCGGCTACGCCGCACGAGCGGATCTCCCGGCCCGGCCCGGCGCCCGGCAGCCCGACGCCGTGTGGCTCCGGGTCGACCCGCGCCGGATCGTGAGCCTGCCCGACGGGCCTCCGTCGACCCCGGCTCGCGTGACCCACCACGGCGCCGCACTCACCGACGAGGAGTGGTACGCCGAGGCGTTCGCCACCGTGCAGGAGCACCTGCACGCCGGACGAAGCTACGAGGTCAACCTCACCTACCGGGTCGAGACCGCCTCGTCGGCGGACCCGGCCGGCGTCTACCTCGACCTGCGGCGCCGCAGCCCCGCGCCGTACGCGGGCTTCCTCCAGCACGACGTCGCGGGCGCGCGCGGCTGGCTGCTCAGTGCCAGCCCGGAGCGCTTCCTGGGCGTGGACGCGCGACGCGTCGCCGAGGCCCGCCCGATCAAGGGGACGCTGCCCCGCGGCACGACGCCCGCCGAGGACCGCGACCTGGCCACGCGGCTGGCCGGTGACCCGAAGTCGCGCGCGGAGAACCTGATGATCGTCGACCTGCTGCGCAACGACCTGAGCCGCGTCTGCAGACCGGGCACCGTCGAGGTGCCGTCGTTGATGCAGGTCGAGTCCTACGCCCAGGTGCACCAGCTCGTCTCGGTCGTCACCGGGCACCTGCGCGACGACGTGTCCACCGTCGGCGCACTCCGGTCGGTGTTCCCCCCGGGCTCGATGACCGGAGCGCCCAAGCTGCGGACGATGGAGATCATCGACGAGGTCGAGACGACCCCGCGCGGCGTCTACGCCGGGACGTTCGGGTGGATCCGGCCGGACGGCCGCGCCGACCACGCTGTCGTGATCCGGTCGCTGACCACCTCCGGCGACGGCCGCTGGGAGCTCGGGACGGGGGGCGGCGTCACGGTCCGGTCCGACGTCGCCGACGAGCTCGCCGAGTCCTACGCCAAGGCTCGCGCGCTGCTCGGGGCACTCAGGTCGCGCTGATCCCGATCCGGGCCTCGCGGAAGGCGTCGACGAAGAGCGCGTGGTCCTGGCGCACCTGGTCGGCGTAGGACAGCGCGAAGTCGACGAGATGCTCGGTGAACTCCTTGCGACGCCCGTCGAGGCAGGTCGCGATCGCCTCCTCGACCTGGAAGTCGACCAGGTCCTGCTCGCTGTCCTCGTCGGAGGCGCAGTGGATCTTCGCCGTCGCGCGGCCGAGCTGGTCGATGACCACGGCGATCTGGTCCGGCTCGTTGATGCCGTCCCAGTCGAGGTCGACCTCGTAGGGCGAGACCTCGGAGACGACGTAGCCGACCCCGCCGACGGTCGTGTGACCGAGCAGCGGGTCGGTGTGGGCCTGGAGGGCGCGCTGGCTGACCGCGGTGCGCTGTCCCTCGTGCTCGAAGTACGAGCGCACCTCCTGCGAGCCGACGAAACGGCTCAGCGCCGGGACGTTGGCCTGCTTCATCGACAGCACGACGTCGTTGTCGAGGGCCTGGCTGTAGCCCTCGACCAGCACGTTGTACGCCGGCAGCCCGGCACTCCCGATCCCGAACCCGGACATGCCGACGACGTCGCGCACCTCGTAGAACAGGTCGCGGTCGAAGCGCTTGGACTCCGGGATCGTCTCCAGGTAGGCGCCGAAGGCCCGCCGGACCCGAGCGTCCTCGGCGCCGGAGAGCCGGCGCACCGACCCACCGTCCTGGAAGCGCCGTACACCGTCCTCGACGTAGGTCAGGGAGTCGAGCAGGTCGGCACGTCGGATCAACCGCGCCTCGACCAGCGCCTCGAGCACGGGCCCCTGCGCCGTCTCGAGGTCGAGAGCGAAGTCGGTGTCGTCGTCGGTGCGCAGGTAGTGGTTGATCTGCTGGAGGTAGGCGCGGACGTAGCGCGCGACCAGCCGGCGGACGTCGTCCTCCGGCAGCGCCTTCTGCCAGCCGGTGAGCGCGAGGCTCGCGCAGAAGCGCATCAGGTCCCAGGTGAAGTGACCGACGTAGGCCTCGTCGAAGTCGTTGACGTCGAAGACGAGCACGCCGTCGGAGCTGAGGTAGGTGCCGAAGTTCTCGACGTGCAGGTCGCCGTGGATCCAGATCCGCGAGCAGCGGTCGTCGACGAACGGGTCGTCGGCCGCGGTCACGTCGGCGTCGAAGAGACAGGCGGTGCCACGGAAGAAGGCGTGCGGGTCCCGGGCCATCTTCCGGTACTTGGCGCGGAACGCCGGCGGGTCCGCCTCCATCAGCGGCGCGAACGCGTCGTCGAGGGTCTCGACGATCAGCCGGGTCCGGCGTTCCTGCTTCCTGGTCGGTGCCATCCGGCGACCCTAGGCGAGGTGGGGCAGGTCGAGCCGTCGGGCCATCCGCTCGTAGGCGCGTTCCGCCTGCCGGCGCACCGCCCTCGTCGGGATCGTCGAGGGCGCCGCGCAGCACCGCGACGTGCTCGGTGTCACCCAGGAAGCCGAGCGTCCGCACGGCCTGGACGCGCACCCGCGGGAGGTCGTGGCCGACCAGCCCGGCCGCACCCGGACCGGCTCCGGCCACGTCGTGCTTCGCCGCGACCTTGAGGCACATCTCGGCCGGCCGGTAGTGCTCGTCGGCCAGCCCGGCGACGACGGCGTCGGTCGCCGCGTCGTCCCAGCAGTGCAGCAGGCCCCGGGCACCCCAGGTCCGCACCCAGTAGTCCTTCCAGACGGCGGCGTCGAGGACCGGGTCGCCCGCCTCCCAGCGGTGCCCGGTGAGGTAGCGCAGCTCGGGCACGTACGCCGTGCGGTCGGCCCCGCCGAGCAGGTCGCAGCAGACCTCCACGAAGCGTCGTCGGCCGACGAGGACGTCCAGCTCGCGGATCCGGGCCGCGACCGGGACGTCCCGGTCGTCCGGGGCCGGTAGGTCGCTCACACCCCGATTCTGCCCGCTAGCCTGCCAGGCGTGACCGACCCGATCGCCGACCTGACGGAACGCGCGCTGGCCTGGGCCGCCGAGGACCCCGACCCGGAGACCCGTGCCGAGCTCGAGCGGGTGATCGGGACCGGTGACACCGAGGACCTGGCGGACCGGTTCGACGGCACGCTGGAGTTCGGCACCGCCGGTCTCCGCGGTGAGCTGGGCGCGGGCTCGAACCGGATGAACCGGGTGGTGGTGATCCGGGCGGCGGCCGGGCTCGCGGCGTACCTGAAGGACCAGGGCGCCGAGCGACACGCCTCGGTCGTGATCGGCTACGACGCCCGCCACAACTCCGACGTGTTCGCCCGTGACACCGCCGACGTGATGACCGGGGCCGGCCTGCACGCACTGCGTGCTGCCGCGGCCGTTGCCCACCCCGCTGCTGGCGTTCGCGATCCGCGAGCTCGGCTGCGTCGCCGGGGTGATGGTGACCGCGAGCCACAACCCTCCCCGCGACAACGGCTACAAGGTCTACCTGGGCGACGGCAGCCAGATCGTGCCGCCGGCCGACGCCGAGATCGCCGAGCGGATCGCCGCGGTCGGCTCGCTCGCGGACGTGCCGCGCAGCGGTGGCTGGCGGACGCTCGCCGAGGACATCGTCGACGCCTACCTCGACACCGTGGCCGGGCTGGCCGGTGACGGCCCGCGCGACCTGCGGCTGGTCTACACGCCGCTGCACGGTGTCGGCGGCACGTCGGTGGTGCAGGTGCTCGAGACCGCGGGCTTCGCGGCGCCGTTCGTGGTGGAGCAGCAGGAGCAGCCCGACCCGGACTTCCCGACCGTGGCCTTCCCCAACCCCGAGGAGCCGGGGGCGATGGACCTGGCGACCGCGCTGGCCGCCCGGCGTGGGGTCGACCTGGTCGTGGCCAACGACCCGGACGCCGACCGCTGCGCCGCTGCCGTCCCGGACGCCCACGGCTGGCGGATGCTCCGCGGCGACGAGGTCGGCGCACTGCTCGCCCACCACCTGCTCACCACGGGCCACCGCGGCACGTACGCCTGCTCGATCGTCTCCTCGAGCCTGCTCGGCAAGATGGCCGCCGCGGCCGGCCAGCCGTTCGCGGAGACCCTGACCGGCTTCAAGTGGATCAGCAAGGTCGACGGGCTGGTGTTCGGCTACGAGGAGGCGCTCGGGTACTGCGTCGACCCCGAGCACGTGAAGGACAAGGACGGGGTCTCCGCGCTGCTGCTGCTCTGCGAGCTCGCCGCGGAGCAGAAGGCGCGGGGCCGGGGGCTCGTCGACGTCCTCGACGACCTCGCACTGGCCCACGGGCTGCACGCCACCGACCAGCTGTCGGTCAGGGTGACGGACCTCGGCCGGATCGCCGCCGCCATGGAGCGCCTGCGCACCGCTCCCCCGACGAGCCTCGGCGGCCTGCCCGTGGAGACGGTCGACGACCTGTCCGAGGGCTCGGAGGACCTGCCACCGACCGACGGGCTGCGCTACCGGATGGGCGGCCGGGCCCGGGTGGTCGTGCGGCCCAGCGGCACCGAGCCCAAGCTCAAGTGCTACCTCGAGGTGGTCGTGCCGGTGGACCCCGTGGCCGGGGTCGACGCAGCCCGCATCTCGGCCGCCGCGCGGCTCGACGCCCTGCGCGACGACATCAAGGCCGCGGCCGGGATCTAGCACTCGGTGTCGAGCGGTGTCGAGCGTGATGAGACTCAGACCACGACGAACGGAGACGACGAAGGCCAGCGCCAGCACGGCCAGCGCGCCGATCTCGAGCCAGGCCCGACGGCGTACCACCTGGGAGCCGAGCTCGTACTCCTCCTCGGACCGCGCCTCGATCCCGCGGTGCGCCCGGTCGGCGTCGGCGAGGTGCATGATCTGCGTCTCGACGAAGTCGGCGTAGTCCACGCCCTTGGACCCCTTCACCTCCGTCTGGACGGGCCCGGAGTCGCCCGACCTCAGGCCGGGAGCCAGCAGCTGGGAGCTGCCGTGCCAGCCCATCTCCTTGCGCACGGTCTTGCGCAGCGACCTGCTGATGGCCGGGCAGATGTACTTCACGCCGCCGGAGCGGACCAGCAGGTAGCGCCGCACCGCGACGGTGTCGACGGAGGCCAGCGGGATGGTCACGTCCTCGGAGAGGTTCCGCATCCGCAGCTCGGAGGCGGTCGCCGAGACCCCGGGGCGCAGCAGCGCCGCCCAGACCAGCACCGCCGCGAAGGCACACCCGAGGACGCCGGGCACCGCGACCGAGGCGTCGCTCGGTGAGGACGAACAGGGCAGCGACCCCTGCCGCCATCACGAGACCGATCACGCCGGTGACGCGCCCGTTGGTGGCACGGAAGGTCTGGACCTCCTCGGACATCGGGCGCCTCCTCGCACTCGTCGGATTCCTGGTCCCGGGCCGCCAACCCTATGCTGGCGAGATGACCAGCACAGCCACGGCAGCGGCCGGCCCGGGTAACGATCGGGTCGACGTCACCGCCTCCGAGGCCTCCCTGCGACGGTTCCTCCACGGCCTGCCCGGCGTCGACCAGGTGGGGGCGGAGGCCCGCGCAGCCGGGCTCGGGACCCGCTCGATCAAGACCACGGCCAAGGCCTACGCCATCGACCTGGCGATCCGCATGGTCGACCTCACCACGCTCGAGGGCCAGGACACCCACGGCAAGGTGCGGGCTCTCGCCGCGAAGGCGATGCGCCCCGACCCCGCGGACCCGTCCTGCCCGTCCACGGCCGCGGTGTGCGTCTACCCCGACCTGGTCGCCACGGCGAAGGAGGCACTGGGCGCCAGCCCGGTCCACGTCGCGTCCGTCGCGACCTCGTTCCCGAGCGGCCGGGCCGCCCTGGAGGTGAAGCTCGCCGACGTCCGCGACGCGGTGGCGGCAGGCGCCGACGAGATCGACATGGTCATCGACCGCGGCGCGTTCCTGTCGGGCCGCTACCAGCAGGTGCACGACGAGATCGTCGCCGTCCGCGAGGCGTGTGCGCGCCCCGGCGGCCCGGACGCGCACCTCAAGGTGATCTTCGAGACCGGCGAGCTCCAGACCTACGACAACGTACGCCGCGCCAGCTGGCTGGCGATGATGGCCGGCGCCCACTTCATCAAGACCTCCACCGGCAAGGTGCAGCCCGCCGCGACGCTGCCGGTCACCCTGGTGATGCTCGAGGCCGTGCGCGACTTCCGCGACCAGACCGGCCGGATGGTCGGCGTGAAGCCGGCCGGCGGCATCCGCACCAGCAAGGACGCGATCAAGTACCTGGTGATGGTCAACGAGGTCGCCGGCCCCGACTGGCTCGACCCCGACTGGTTCCGCTTCGGGGCCTCCACGCTGCTCAACGACCTGCTGATGCAGCGCACCAGGATGCAGACCGGGCGTTACTCCGGTCCCGACTACGTCACCCTGGACTGAGGAGGACCCCGTGGTCTCGACACGCTCGACCGACGGACCCGGCTCGACCGGCGGACCGTTCGACTACGCCCCGGCCCCCGAGTCGCGGGCCATCGTGGACATCAAGCCGTCGTACGGCCTGTTCGTGAACGGTGAGTTCGTCGACGGCCACGGCCGCAGCTTCAAGACGATCAGCCCGGCGACCGAGGAGGTGCTGGCCGAGGTGGCCGAGGCCGACGAGGCCGACGTCGACGCGGCCGTCAAGGCCGCCCGTCGTGCCCACACGCGCGTGTGGAGCCGGATGCCCGGCCGGGAGCGCGCCAAGTACCTCTTCCGCATCGCCCGGATCATCCAGGAGCGTGGCCGCGAGCTCGCCGTCCTGGAGTCCATCGACAACGGCAAGCCGATCAAGGAGACCCGCGACGTCGACGTCCCGATCGCGGCTGCGCACTTCTTCTACTACGCCGGCTGGGCCGACAAGCTGGAGTACAGCGGCTACGGCACCCGGAGCGTGGGCGTCGCGGCCCAGGTCATCCCCTGGAACTTCCCGCTGCTGATGCTGGCGTGGAAGATCGCGCCGGCGCTCGCCTGCGGCAACACCGTCGTGCTGAAGCCGGCCGAGACCACCCCGCTGACCGCCCTGCTGTTCGCCGAGATCTGCCAGCAGGCCGACCTGCCGGCGGGCGTCGTCAACATCCTCACCGGAGCGGGTGACACCGGCCGGGCGCTGGTCTCCCACGCGGACGTGGACAAGGTCGCCTTCACCGGCTCGACCGAGGTCGGCCGCGCGATCGCCAAGGCGGTGGCCGGCACCGACAAGCGGGTCACCCTCGAGCTCGGCGGCAAGGCCGCCAACATCGTGTTCGACGACGCCCCCCTGGACCAGGCGGTCGAAGGCATCGTCAACGGGATCTTCTTCAACCAGGGCCACGTCTGCTGCGCCGGTTCGCGCCTGCTGGTGCAGGAGAGCGTCGCGGACGACGTGCTCGCCCGGCTCAAGCGCAGGATGGCCACGCTCCGCGTCGGCGACCCGCTCGACAAGAACACCGACATCGGTGCCATCAACTCCGCGGAGCAGCTGGCCAAGATCCGCGAGCTGTCCGACATCGGCGAGCAGGAGGGTGCCGGCCGGTGGTCGCCCCCCTGCCGGCTGCCCGACCACGGGTTCTGGTTCCCGCCGACGCTGTTCACCGGCGTCACCCAGGCCCACCGGATCGCCCGCGAGGAGATCTTCGGGCCGGTGCTCTCGGTGCTGACCTTCCGCACCCCCGCCGAGGCGGTCGAGAAGGCCAACAACACGCCGTACGGGCTGTCCGCCGGGGTCTGGACCGAGAAGGGCTCCCGGATCCTCAAGATGGCCGACGCCCTGCGCGCCGGCGTGGTGTGGGCCAACACGTTCAACAAGTTCGACCCGACCAGCCCGTTCGGCGGCTACAAGGAGTCGGGCTACGGCCGCGAGGGCGGCCGCCACGGGCTCGAGGGCTATCTGAGAGGGCAGGGCCCGCGATGACACGCATCGACGTCCGCAAGACCTACAAGCTGTTCATCGGCGGCGAGTTCCCGCGCTCGGAGTCCGGGCACTCCTACGTGGTGAACGACGCGCGCGGCCGCTTCGTCGCCAACGCGGCGTCGGCGTCCCGCAAGGACGCCCGCGACGCCGTGGTCGCCGCCCGCAAGGCGTTCCCCGGCTGGTCCGGCAGGACGGCGTACAACCGCGGGCAGGTGCTCTACCGGGTCGCCGAGGTGATGGAGGACCGCCGCCCGCAGTTCGTGGACGCCGTCCGGCAGGGCGAGGGCGGCACCGCCGCCGCGGCCGGCAGGGCCGTGGACGCCGCGATCGACCGCCTCGTCTGGTACGCCGGCTGGGCCGACAAGATCACCCAGGTGGTCGGCAACGCCAACCCCGTCGCCGGCCCCTTCTTCAACCTCTCGACCCCCGAGCCCACCGGCGTGGTCGCCGTGCTCGCGCCGGCCGGCTCGAGCCTGCTCGGGCTCGTCAGCGTGGTGGCCCCGGTCGTCGTCACCGGCAACACCGCCGTCGTCGCGGCCTCCACCGAGCGACCGCTGCCGGCCGTCACGTTCGCCGAGGTGCTGGCCACCTCCGACGTGCCCGGAGGGGTGGTCAACCTGCTGACCGGGCCGCTCGCCGCCACCGCTCCCACCCTGGCCTCCCACATGGACGTCAACGCGATCGACCTGACGGGCCTCGCCGGCGACGCCGAGCAGGCGACGGCACTCGAGGTGGCGGCGGCCGAGAACCTCAAGCGGGTACGCCGCGCCCCGGCCGCCGAGCCGGACTGGTCCGAGGACCCCGGCCTCGACCGGATCACGGCGTACCTCGAGACGAAGACCGTCTGGCACCCGGTCGGCGTGTGACCCGCGAGACGGTCAGCGGTAGACCATCACCGGGCGGTAGTCGACCCTGATCCGGGTCCCCCCGTCGACCCTGGACACGCCTCCCAGCACGGTCTGCCGGTGCCGCGCGGAGGCCGCCAGCTTCACCGTCGCCCGGCGGAACGGGTTCCAGTAGATGCGACGGGTGCCCGAGGAGTCCGAGACCACGCAGGTGTAGGTGCCGCGGAGGTCCTTCGCACACGGCCGGTGCCCGGGCCTCCCCCGCAGGGTGCCGTGCATCCACGCCTGGACCATCACGAACGCGCGGCCCGCCGCGGTCAGGCGGCTCGCGTCGTCCGGGTCGGTGAGGAGCGTGTTGCCCAGGGTGCCGCCGCCGGGGATCCGCCCCCAGTCGTAGCGGTACCACGCGATCCGCTTGACGTGGGCCGCCGCCTGGAGCAGGTAGGTCCGGACGACGTTCGCGGCCTGCCGGGAGGCGGAGACCGGCGCCGCCGCCGTTCCGCCCTTCGCGCCGCTCTGCAGCCCGTAGTTGACCTCGGTGTCCCAGATCGGCTTCGACGCCGGGACCCCGGAGCGCCGGAGCTGCTTCTGGGCGGCCCTGAGCTGCCTGATCGAGTCCTCCGGGACACCCGTGCGCCCGTGGTAGGTGGCGAGGGGATAGAGGCTGAGCGCGACGGCGTCGTAGTAGCGCCACACCGGCTTGCCACCCACGCGCTGCGTCTCGTAGCTCCTGATCGCGTCCAGCTGGTACTGCAGCCTGGTGACCAGCGGCGGCGCCACGACCTCGGCCCGGGGCGCCGACGGCGTCGCGCGCGTCGTGCATGGCCTTGGTCAGCTGCGCCATCCGGCGCTGGGTGCCGGTCCAGAACGTCGAGATGTTCGACTCGTTCCAGACCTGGTAGCTGTCGATCCGGCCGTGGTAGCGGTTCATCACCGTACGGACGAACCGCTGGTACTCGTCGATCCGCCCCGCCGGCACGTTCCACGGGGTCGAGGAGTAGAACGACGGGGTACCGGCCACGACCAGCGTGACGCGCGCGGAGTGGGCGCGGGCGGCGGCGACCAGGGTGTCGAGCCTCGTCCAGGTGTAGTGGTCCGGCGACGTCTCGATGTCCTGCCACTGGACGCCGGTGTCCCAGAGCCGGATCCAACCCTCGTGGACCGCGCCGAACGACGACCCGGTGGGCGTGTTCTCGTGCATCCCGAACAGGGTGTGCGAGATCCGTACCTGGTCCGCCGAGGCCGCGACCGTCGTGGAGGCGAGGGTGCCGGTCAGGGCCAGGACCGTGCTGACCACCCAGGTGAGGAGGGTCCGCAGGGTCGACCTCGAGATGGGCAGGATCGACACGGGCGCCTCCAGTCGGTCGGAGGTGGAGCCTAACAAGCGGTCCTTACTTCCTGGACTTCACCAGGACCGGCTTGGCGCCGACCTTGAGCCTGCTGCCGCCCTTGGCCGTGCGGCTCACGCCGTACTCGTCGACCTTCTTGGTGGCGGACGTCGCCAGGGTCACCTTGGCGGTCCGGTACGGGTTCCAGTAGACCCGGCCGACACCCTTGGCGTAGCGGACCAGGCACGTGTAGGTGCCGTTCTTGTCGGCGATGCAGGGGCGCTTGGTCGCCGTCCCGACCAGCGTGCCGGCCATCCACTGCTGGACGCGCCGGAAGGCCAGCCCTGCCGGCGTCAGGATGCCGGCCGCTCGGTCGTCCGGGTCGGTGAGCAGGGTGTTGCCGAGCGGGCCGCCACCGCGGACGTCGGGGAGGTTCCCCATGTCGTAGGCGTACCAGTGGACCCGGCGCACGCCCTGTGCGGCGTTCAGCAGGTAGGTGCGGATCACGTTGGCGACCTGGAGGTCCGTGGAGATCGGCGTGGCGGCGTAGCCGCCGTTCGAGCCGGAGGTGAGGCCGTAGTTCACCTCGCTGTCCCAGACGGGGATGGTCGAGGGCACCTTGTCCTTGGCCAGGAGCACACGCGCGGCGGCCAGGAGGGCCATGGAGTCCTCGGGCGTGCTCGGTCGGGTGCCCGAGCCCGACGGGTAGCGGTCCAGCGGGTAGAGGTTGAAGCGAGATGGCGTCGACGTACTTCCACACCGGCTGGCCGCTCACCTTCTCGGCGTAGAAGGCCTTGATCCAGGTCTTCTGGTAGCCGAGGCGCGCGACGAGGGCGGGCGCGATCAGCTTCACCTGGGGGTCGGTCTGGTTGCGGACGTCGTAGGCCGCCTTGACCAGCGTCGCCATCTGGGCCGTGGTCCCCGTCCACGAGGCGCTGACGTTGGCCTCGTTCCAGACCTGGAGGTTGGCGATCCCGGGCCGTCCGGAGCCCAGGTAGTTCTGGTAGCGGGCCAGGACCGCCGCGAGGTAGGTCTGGTACTTGGCCGGGTCCGGCATGTCGGTCCGCAGCGCCGTGACGTAGGGATCCAGCCCCGCCCAGGGCGGCGTCATCGCCGTCACCAGGGTCACCTCGGTGTGGTTGGCCCACGCCTTCGCCACGACCTCGTCGAGACGGGTGAAGTCCGGGGCCATCCCGTCGGTGGGCTGCATGTCGGCCCAGGTCGTGCCGGCGTCCCAGAGCCGGATCGAGCCGGTGCCACGCCGCGAGAGCGAGTTCAGGTTGTAGTCGTGGACGCCGAACAGGCGCGGGTCGACCTTGACCTTGATCGGCTTGGCCCGCTGCTGGGACGCGGTCACCGACGCCGCGGGTTCGACAGCAGACGCCCGGCCGTCGACCGCCGGTGCGGCCAGGGTGACGGCGAGGGCGGACGCCAGCAGCACGCCGAGACGCGCGGCACGGGGCCGGGGGCAGGAGGGGGGCATCGGGTCTCCGAGTGTCGCGTGCTGCGGTGGGGGCGGCTCGTCGCGAGCCATCAGCAGTATCCGAAGGATGTCCGGGGCCCGCAGGCGAACGCGGGAAGAGTGTCCGACCGGTCGGGGGCCGTGGTCCGAGCGGCACCCGGCACAATGACCCGGTGCTCCCTCGTCCGGTCGCGGCCCGCGTCGTCGTGCTCGCCGGACCTTCGGGCTCCGGCAAGTCGCGGCTCGCCGGGGCCACGGGACTCCCGGTCCTGCGGCTCGACGACTTCTACCGCAGCGGCGACGACCCGGCGCTGCCGCTGATCGACCACGGGGCGAACGCCGGGCTCGTCGACTGGGACGACCCCGGGTCGTGGCACGCCGACGAGGCGGTCCGGGCGATCTGCGACCTGGCCGGCGACCGGACGCACGGTGGCGCCGGTCTACGACATCGGCCGCAACGGCCCCAGCGGGGTGCACACCGTGACCCTGGGAGAGGCCCGGCTGTTCGTCGCCGAGGGCATCTTCGCGCAGGAGATCGTGGCGGCGTGCGTGCAGCACGGCGTCCTCGCCGCCGCCTTCTGCCTGCGTCAGCACCCGCTCGTCACGTTCTGGCGCCGCCTGACGCGGGACCTGCGCGAGCGCCGCAAGCCGCCGCTCGTGCTCGTGCGCCGCGGCTGGGTGCTGATGCGCGAGCAACGGCAGGTGATCGACGACGCCGTCGCGCACGGGTGCACGCCGGTCTCGCCGCACGAGGCGAGCGCCAGCGCATCCGCGCCCTCGCCTCAGCCCCGGGCTGAGGTGAGGGGGACCGGCGGCAGCCGGGGGTCCCAGACCACCCACGGACGCCCGCCGCGGCCCGTCGGGAACCAGCGCCGCTGCAGGTGCACGAACCAGGCGGCCGCGGCGGCTCCAGACGGAAGGCGTCGTGTCCGTCCTGCCAGTGGTCGAACCCGGTCAGGTCCGCGCCGTGCACCACGAAGCCACACAGCGTGGCCACCCACGGGAGGCGACCGACCAGCCTCGAGCCGGGCCATCGGTGCGCGCCACGCGTCCGATGTAGAGCCCGCGCGGGCAGGCGGCGGCCAGCACGCTCTCGTCGACGAGCGGACGCTGAGCCACCTCGGTCACCCGGCGCTCGTCGTAAAGCGACGACTCCCCCGACCCGGAGGCCGGTGCCGCAGACGCCGGCACGGAGCAGAATCCGCGCCTGCTCGTCGCTGCCCACTGCTCCCCTCAGAGCTCGTGCCGCCGCCCGCCCGGTCATCATCACGGCTCGGAGCGTAGGTCGGACCCGACGTGGCCCGCGCCGCTCATCGACCGGCCTGTGGACGACCCGGTGCGCTCAGTCCCAGAGGGCTCAGGAGTGCTGGGTCAACGAGGCAGATGACCCATTGCGCCACTACTCGACCGTCTTGGCCTGGAGACGGCGACCACGGCTGAGTGGGACGGACGCGTGGCCCAGAGGGCCCGAGTGGCGCTCAGCCGGCGCCGTGGGCGGCGTACCCGGGCTTGACCACGTCGTCGATGATCGCGAGCCGCTCGTCGAAGGGCAGGAAGGCCGACTTCATCGCGTTGATCGTGAACCACCGCAGGTCGTCGAGGCCGTAGCCGAACGCCTCGCACAGGGCGTCCATCTCCGAGGTCATCGAGGTCTGGCTCATCAGCCGGTTGTCGGTGTTGACCGTGACCCGGAACCGGAGCGCGGTCAGCAGCCCGATCGGGTGGGCGGCGATCGAGGTGGCTGCTCCGGTCTGGACGTTGGACGCCGGAGCGAGCTCGAGCGGGATCCGCTTGTCCCGGACGTACGCCGCGAGCCGGCCCAGGCGCGCCACGCCGTCGTCGCCCACGGTGATGTCGTCGACGATCCGGACGCCGTGTCCCAGCCGGTCGGCCCCGCACCACTGGATGGCCTCCCAGATCGACGGCAGGCCGAAGGCCTCGCCGGCGTGGATGGTGAAGTGGAAGTTCTGCCGCTGCAGGTACTCGAACGCGTCGAGGTGACGGGTCGGCGGGAAGCCCGCCTCGGCACCGGCGATGTCGAAGCCGACGACGCCGGCATCGCGCCACGCCACGGCGAGCTCGGCGATCTCGCGCGACCGGGCCTGGTGCCGCATCGCGGTGAGCACCTGGCGGACGACGATCCGGCCGCCGGCCTCGGCCATCCCGGCCTCGAAGCCCGCGCGCACCGCGCCCACCACCCGGTCGAGGGCGAGCCCGGTGGTGACGTGCTGCTCCGGCGCGTACCGGACCTCGGCGTACACGACCCCGTCGGCGGCGAGGTCCGCGACGCACTCGCGGGCCACCCGCTCGATCGCGGCCTCGGTCTGCATCACCGCGACCGTGTGGTCGAAGGTCTCGAGGTAGCGCACCAGCGAGCCGGAGTTCGCGGACGCAGCGAACCAGCGACCGAGCGCGTCCGCGTCGTCGGCGGGCAGGACGTGGCCGATCTCGTCGGCCAGCTCGAGCACCGTCGCCGGGCGGAGGCCGCCGTCGAGATGGTCGTGCAGGAGCACCTTCGGGACCTCGCGGATCCGGTCGCGGCTCGGCCGCCCCGGCCGACGGTCCGGGGGTGGGCTAGGTTCGGCCATGTCCCGATCCTCGCAGACACCCCATGCCGACGGTCGAGCTCGTCGAGACCACGGCCACGACCCCCGGAGATCCCATGCGCATCCTCGACGACCTCGGTGAGCTCGCCGGCCTGACCGGCCAGGAGCTCGGGACCAGCGACTGGCTGGAGATCGACCAGGCACGGGTCGACGGCTTCGCCGACGCCACCGGCGACCACCAGTGGATCCACGTCGACGTCGAGCGCGCGGCGGGCGGGCCGTTCGGCGGCACCATCGCGCACGGGTACCTCACGCTGTCGCTGATCCCGTTCCTCGGCAGCCAGGTGTTCTCCCTCGAGACGCCCGGCGCCAAGCTCAACTACGGCGTCAACAAGGTGCGCTTCCCGCATCCGGTCCGCGTCGGGTCGCGGATCCGCGACCACGTGACGATGGGCGAGGTCACCGACCTCCCCGCCGGAAAGCAGCTCACCCTGCGTCACACGATCGAGATCGAGGGTCAGGCCAAGCCCGCCTGCGTCGCCGAGACCGTCGTCCTGCTGCTCCCCTGACCGTCGAGCCGGGCCAGGTGGTCCACCACCCGGCCCGGCTCGATCACGTCGGCTACGACGTCAGCGGACGCTGCACGCGCAGGTGCGCGATCCCGGTGCTGGACGGCGCGGCGTCGCGGGTCCCGAGGTACGACGCGTACATCCGGTAGCGACCGACCTCGGGCGGGTCGAAGGTCACCGTCGCGGTCCCGCGGGACACGAACGGGCGGTAGTGGCGCAGGAACTGCCAGCCCTCGAGCGGGTCGAACCGCTCGACGGTGACCAGGCTCGGCCCGGCGACGGCGGGACGGACCCGGAGCGCCAGCCGAGCGACGGCGTCGGCCCGATCGTCGTGCGGTGATGACCGTTGACCAGGATCGTGGTCTGCGTGATCGTCTTCAGCGCGAGCCGGAGCGTGTACCTCCCGGAGCCCGACACGGCGACGTAGTAGCGTCCCGCGCCGACGCGCCGGCTGATCACCGAGCCGCTGCCGAGGCGCGACCCGTCGTACGACACGAGGCTCATCTCGGGCGAGCCGGCCAGGCGCAACGTCAGGGCGCTGCGCCGGGTGACGTCGAACCGGAAGAGGTCGCGGCTGTCGATCCCCCCGTTGACGCTGCCCTTGATCTCGGCGTGGTTGTGGATCAGCACCCCCGGAGCGGTGTCGTCCTGGCGGGCGGGGGCGACGCGGAGCCGGTAGCGCTGCACGTCGCGGTCACGAGCGGCGCGGACCACGAGGTAGTGCCGGCCGGTCTGCGTCGGCGTGAACACGCCGTACCCACCGCAGGTCAGCCGCTTGAGGGCCGGCTGGTCGGTGAAGTCCTTGGTGCCCGGCCCGAAGACCTCCAGGGAGGTGCAGTGCCGGGTCTGCAGGCTCAGCCGCATCGTCCGGCCCGCGACCATCGTGGTCCAGTACGCGTCTCCGGGGTTCAGGACCCGGTCCACGTGGTTGCGGATGCCCCGGGCGGGCAGGTGGCGGCCTGGCGGGCGTCGGCGGGGCCTTCGGAACCAGCACGCGCAGCTGGAACGTGTCGGCGACCGACCCGGTCTGGTTGCCGACCCGGACGGCGTAGTTGGCGCCGCCGTCCAGCCCGTCGCGGTCGATGGTCGCGTTCCCGACGGAGTCGGTGGCGCGGCAGTCGACGAACCCCAGCTTGGAGCGGACGGACTTGAACAGGTCGACGGTCGCGTCCATCTGGCCGCCGGCGTCGAGCTGGATCACGATCTCACCGCGCGGCGGCGCGGTGAAGTGGTACCAGACCGACCCGTCGGTGGAGCCGCAGAGGCTGGAGTCGTTGGTGGGCTCCAGCGTCGCCTCGACCAGCGTCCCGGTCAGCGACTGCGGCGGATCGACGAGCGTGGCATCGACCCGGTTGTCGTTGGACGGGGCCGCGGCCCAGGCGGACGGAGTCATGGCGAACGCGGCGCTCACGGCGATCAGCAGCGACACTGCCGACCCGAGCCCTCGTGGATGGCGTGCTGGACATCGGAACCTCTCTCGTGGTCCTCGACCCGCTGACGGGGCCAGGACCGGTTGGACCAAAGTGCTTCGCCTGGTCCGATGCTCCGCGCCCCCGATCGGTTCGGTCCCGAGGGCGACGACCTCGGCGCGACCCTCAGCCGATCCGGTCGATCACGAGCGGCCGACGGGGCGTACGACGAGCGCGTCCCCGACGTCGTAGCCGCCCTCGAGGGCGTCGAGAGCGCGGTCGAAGCGGTCGGTGTCGTCGCTCAGCAGGGTGAACAGGGGCGCACCCTCGCGCACCTCGTCGCCCGGGCGCGCGTGCCACACGACGCCCGCGCCGGCCTGGACGGCGTCCTCCTTGCGGGCGCGCCCGGCCCCCAGCCGCCAGGCGGCCAGCCCGACCGCCATCGCGTCGAGCCGGGTCAGCGTGCCGGTCGCCGGGGCGGGCACGACGTGCGACTCACGGGCCGTCGGCAACGGCGCGTCGGGGTCGCCGCCCTGGGCCGCGACCATCGCCCGCCAGGCGTCCATCGCGGACCCGTCGGCGAGCTTCGCCGGCCGGGTCGACGTCGTCACGCCCGGCCCCGGCCAGCATCTCGCGGGCCAGCGCCAGGGTCAGCTCGACCACGTCGGCCGGCCCGCCACCGGCCAGCACCTCCACCGACTCCGCCACCTCGACGGCGTTCCCGGCCGTGCGGCCGAGCGGGGTCGACATGTCGGTGAGCAGGGCGACCGTGTGGACCCCGGCGTCCTGGCCGAGCGCGACCATCGTCGAGGCCAGCTCGCGGGCCTCCTCGACCGTGGTCATGAACGCCCCGGTGCCGACCTTCACGTCGAGCACCAGCGCGCCGGTGCCCTCGGCGATCTTCTTCGACATGATCGACGACGCGATCAGCGGGACCGCCGGGACGGTGCCCGTGACGTCGCGCAGGGCGTACAGCTTCTTGTCGGCCGGCGCCAGGCCGTCGCCCGCGGCGCAGATCACCGCGCCGACCGACTCGAGCTGGGCCAGCATCTCGTCGGTGGACAGCGTCGCCCGCCAGCCCGGGATCGACTCCAGCTTGTCGAGCGTGCCGCCGGTGTGGCCGAGCCCGCGCCCGCTGAGCTGGGGGACGGCGACGCCCGCAGGCAGCGACCAGCGGGGCCAGCGGCAGCGTGATCTTGTCGCCGACGCCACCCGTCGAGTGCTTGTCGGCGGTGGGGCGCGAGAGCGACGAGAAGTCCATCCGCTCCCCGGACGCGATCATCGCGTCGGTCCAGCGACCGATCTCGCGGCGGTTCATGCCGTTGAGCAGGATCGCCATCGCCAGCGCCGACATCTGCTCGTCGGCGACCGCGCCACGCGTGTAGGCGTCGACGACCCAGTCGATCTGGCCGTCGCTGAGCTCACCGTCGTCGCGCTTGGCGGCGATCACCTCGACCGCGTCGTGCGTCGCGGCGGGTCGGGGGTCAGGCGCCATCCACGGCCTCCAGGTCCTCGGGCCCGAACGCGTCGGGCAGCACCTCGGCCATCCGGCGTACGCCGTGGGCGGTCATCAGCTGCAGCTCGGCGCCGCCGTGCTCCCACAGCAGCTGCCGGCAGCGGCCGCACGGCATGATCACGTCGCCGCGGCCGTTGACGCACACCACCTGGGTCAGCCGGCCGCCCCCGGTGGCGTGCAGCGAGCTGACCAGGCCGCACTCGGCGCAGAGCACGACGCCGTACGCCGCGTTCTCGACGTTGCAGCCCACCAGCACCCGGCCGTCGTCGGCGACCCCGGCCGCTCCGACCGGGAAGTGGGAGTACGGCGCGTACGCGCGCCGCGACACCTCGACGGCGGCGGCGCGGAGCGCGTCCCAGTCGAGCTCGTCCGGGCTCATCCGGTGGCTCATCGGTGGCTCACTCCTTGACGTACGGCTCGCCGTCGGCGGCCGGCGCGCGTACCTTCCCGACCAGCCCGGCCACCGCGACGATCGTGGCGATGTAGGGCAGCATCGCGATGAACGTGGACGGGATCGACGGTGCGTTGATCGACAGCGTCACCTGCATCGCCGACGCGAAGCCGAACAGCAGGGCAGCCGCCACCGCGCCACGGGGGCTCCACCGGCCGAAGATCAGGGCGGCCAGGGCGATGAAGCCCTGCCCGGAGGTGATGTTCTTCTGGAACTGGCCGACCTGGAAGATGAAGTAGGAGCCGGCGAGGCCGGCGATCGCCCCGCCGATGATCACGTTGCGGTAGCGCATCGCCAGCACCTTGATGCCGACGGTGTCGGCCGCCTTCGGGTGCTCGCCGACGGCGCGGGTGCGCAGCCCCCACCGGGTGCGGAACAGCCAGACGTCGACGGCGACGATCAGCACGTAGGTGAGGTAGACGATCACGGTCGTGTCGAAGAAGAGCGGGCCGATCACCGGGATGTCGCCGAGCAGCGGGATCTTGATGTTCTCCAGCAGCGGCGGCTCGTTCAGCGCCGCGGCGTGCGGCTGCATGAACGCGTCGTAGAAGAAGCCGGTGAGTCCGGCCGCGAAGACGTTGAGCACGACCCCGAGGACCACCTGGTTGACGAGGTAGCGGATCGCGAAGACGGCGAGCAGGCTGCCGATCAGCGCACCCGCGAAGGCTCCGGCGACCATCCCGGCGGTCGCGCCGACCAGGGTCCCGATCAGGGCCGCGGTCCAGGCGCCGGCCAGCATCTGGCCCTCGATCGCGACGTTGATCACGCCCGACCGCTCGCACATCACCCCGCACAGCGCGCCCAGGATCAGCGGGCACGGCGAGGTTGATGCTGCTGGTGAGCAGGCCGACGACGTCGACGAAGGCGAACGAGCTGGCCGAGGCGAGCCAGCAGATCAGGGCGACCACGAACAGGCCGAGCCCGGCGCCCATGACGGCTCCGAACCAGCGGCGTCGGGGAACGACCAGCCAGACCACGCCCAGGGCGATGATCAGGACGCCGGCGACCCAGGCCACCGGGACCGCGGGGACCGTGAAGTGCGGCACGTGGGCGGCGTTCAGCGCACCCAGGCGGATCGTCGCGTCCTGGTCGTGGTGCCCGTTCAGGCCGAAGCGCCAGAGCGTCAGCAGCCCGAGGGCGACCAGCGAGAGGCCGGCCCCGAGTCGCTGGGCCGCGCGAGACCGGGACCCGGGTGACGACGTGCTCGACGGTGAGCTCGTCGGCGGGCTGAGCCGTGGTCGTCATCCGTTCCACCCCTTCGCGAGCTGGCCGCCGACCACGCTCGACGGCCCCTTGAGCCGGAACATCACCCGGACCAGCATCGGGGCCGCGATGAACAGCACGATCAGCGACTGGATCACCTGCACCAGGTCGATCGGCGTACCGGTGGCCGACTGCATCTGGGTGCCGCCGGCGTGGAGCGCGCCGAAGAGCAGGCCGGCCGCGATGATGCCCTTGGGGTTGGCCCGCCCGAGCAGCGCGACCGTGATCGCGTCGAACCCGATGCCGGCGTCGATGTCCCCGGTCAGCTGGCTGTTGGTGCCCAGGATCTGGCTGACGCCGGCCAGGCCGCACAGCGCCCCGGCGATCAGCATCACCGTGATGTAGCTGTTCTCGACGCTCATGCCGGCCGTCCGGGCCGCGAACTGGTTGGCGCCGACGGCCCGCAGCCGGAAGCCCAGCGTGCTCTTGTCGATCAGCCAGCCGACGAGCACCGCGGCGAGCACCGCGAGGATCAGGCCGCCGTGGACGCGGACGCTGCCGCCGAGCAGCGGCGGCAGCTGCGCGCTCTCGAAGACCCGGTTGGAGATCGCCTGGCCGTACGGCGGGGCCTGGAAGCCCTTGACCGACAGCAGGTAGGCCAGGAAGTAGACCGCGATGTAGTTGAGCATGATCGTGGTGATCACCTCGTGCGCGCCGGTCTTGGCCTTGAGGAGGCCGGCCAGGCCGCCCCAGACCGCGCCGCCGAGCATGCCGGCGAGGACCGCGAGCAGCAGGTGGAGACCGGGGGCCAGGTGCCAGTGGAAGCCGACGAACCCGGCGCAGACCGCGCCCATGACGACCTGGCCCTGGCCGCCGATGTTGAACAGGCCGGCCCGGAACGCCAGGCCCACCGACAGGCCGCCCAGGATCAGGGGGGTCGCGTTGGTCAGCGTCTCGGAGATGGGTCCGGCGTAGCCGGCCAGCGTGCCCTTGGACGCCGTGTGCGGGTTGAAGATCGCGCCCTGGAACAGCGCGACGTAGCCGTTCCAGATCGCGGTCAAGCCGTACTGGAAGGTGTCCCACGGGTACTGGAAGAAGTAGTGGGAGGCGTCCTGCGTCCGGGGGTCGGCGACGGCGATCAGGATCCCGCCGAGCAGCATCGCGGTGACGAACGCCAGCACGGTCACGATCAGGCTGCTGGCGCTGAGCCGCTTCCAGAGGCCGGTGGGTGCGGGCTCCTGCGGCCCGGCGGGGTCACGGCCGCCTGCGGGTCGGCGGCCGGGTCGGCGGTCTGTTCGCTCACGGCGCCGACACCTCCTGGTCGTGGTCCAGGACGTTCCCGGCCATCAGCAGGCCGATCTCGGCCGGGTCGGCACCGGCAGGCATCTCGCCGATGATCTTGCCGCGGTACATGACGCCGATCCGGTCGGCGAGGCCGAGCACCTCGTCCAGCTCGGTGGACACCACGATCACGGCCGCACCGTTGTCGCGTTCGGCGACGATCCGCCTGTGCACGAACTCCATCGAGCCCACGTCGAGGCCGCGCGTGGGCTGGGCCACGATCAGCAGCTTCAACGGGCGGGACAGCTCACGGGCGAGGACGACCTTCTGCTGGTTCCCGCCGGACAGCGTCGAGGCGGGGTGCTCGATGGACGACGTACGGACGTCGAACTCCTCGATCCGCTCGGTGGCGTTCTGGCGGATCCGGTCGACGGTCGAGCGACATGCCGTGGGAGAACGGCTCGCGGTGGTAGAGGTCGAGCACGAGGTTCTCCGCGACCGAGAAGCTGCTCACCAGGCCGTCGTGCAGCCGGTCCTCGGGCACGTAGCCGACGCCCAGCCCGATCTTGGCGTCGATGCCGGCCCGGGTGACGTCCCGGCCCTCGAGGGTGACGGTGCCGGACTCGACGGGCTCGAGCCCGGCGAGCGCCTCGGTGAGCTCGGTCTGCCCGTTGCCCTGGACGCCGGCCAGGGCGTAGATCTCGCCGGCCCGGACCGAGAAGCTCACGTCGTCGACGGTGACCTGTCCGGTCGGGTCGACCACCCGCAGGTTCGCCACCTCGAGGATCTCCGCACCCGGCTCGCGGGCGTCCTTCTCGATCTCCAGCTTCACCGGGCGGCCGACCATCATCGAGGCCAGCTCGGCCGAGGTGGAGGTCGGGCTGGCCTCGCCCACGACCTTGCCCCGCCGGATGACGGTGATCCGGTCGGCCACGGCGCGGACCTCACGCAGCTTGTGGGTGATGAAGACGATGGAGGTGCCGCCGTCCTTGAGGGACCGCATCACCTCCATCAGGTCGTCGGTCTCCTGCGGGGTGAGCACCGCGGTGGGCTCGTCGAGGATCAGCACCTGCGCGTCGCGGATCAGGGCCTTGATGATCTCCACGCGCTGCTGCACCCCGACCGGGAGGTCCTGGACCAGGGCGTCGACGGGCACCTGGAGCCCGTACCGCTCGGAGACCTCGCGCACCTCACGCCGGGCCGCGCGTCGGTTGAGGAAGCCGAAGCGGGTGCGCTCGTGGCCGAGCTCGACGTTCTCGGCCACCGTGAACACCGGGATCAGCATGAAGTGCTGGTGCACCATCCCGATGCCGGCCCGCATCGCGTCGCCGGGGCCGGCGAAGGTGACCGGCTACGCCGTCGACGAGGATCTCGCCCTCGTCGGGCTGGTAGAGCCCGTAGAGCACGTTCATCAGCGTGCTCTTGCCGGCACCGTTCTCGCCCAGCAGCGCGTGGATCTCGCCGGGCTCGACGACGAGGTCGATCGAGTCGTTGGCGGTGAGTGATCCGAAGCGCTTGGTGATTCCCCGCAGCTCCAGCTTCACGGGTACCTCTCCTTCGTCAGGGACCGCACGACCACGGGGGAGCACCGGGCCACCGATGCTCCCCCGCCGGTCATCGAACGACGTACCGCGACAGTCTCAGAGTCGAGCTCACTGAGGCTGGCTGGGCGACGCGATGTTGATCTTGCCGGAGATGATGTCGGCCTTGACCTGGTCGAGCTGGGCCTTGAGGTCGGAGGGGACCTTGCTGTCGAAGTCGTGGAACGGCGCGAGGCCGGTCCCGTCGTTCTCCAGCGTGCCGATGTAGTTGCCGGTCGGGAAGGTGCCCGTGGCGGCCTGCGTGGCGTACTCGTCGACCGAGCCGGTGAGGTTCTTGGTCACCGAGGTCAGGAAGTACTTGCAGTACTGCGAGACGCTCTCGCAGCCGTCGGTGTCGACCCAGATCACCGAGAGCTGACCACCCGAGGCGGCAGCGGCCGCGGCCGAGCCGACCCCGGTGCCACCGGCGACCGGGAACACGATGTCCGCGCCCTGCTGCTGGAACTGCGGGTGATCTGCTTGCCCTTGTTGGCGTCGGTGAAGGAGTTGGCGAACGTGCCGCCCTTCTGGTTCTTCTCGTCCCAGCCGAGCACCTGGACGTTCGTGCCGTTCTGCTCGTTGTAGTACTGCACGCCCTCCCAGAAGCCGTCCATGTAGATGGTGACGGGCGGGATGTTGAGGCCGCCGTACGTCGCGACCTTGCCGGTCTTGCTCATGCCGGCCGCGAGGTAGCCGCCGAGGAAGCCGCCCTGCGCGGTGTTGTACTGCAGGCCGTAGACGTTGGCGCCCGAGGACGACGAGTCGATCTGGGCGTACTGCTGGTCGGGGTTCTTCTTCGCGATCTTGGTCACGGCGTCGGTCATCAGACCACCGACGGCGATCACGGTGTCACAGCCCTTGTTCGTCTCCGCCGTCAGGTTCGGCGTGTAGTCGTTCTGCGAGGAGGACGGCACGTAGGAGATCTTGATGTTCGGGTTCGCCTTGTTGGCGGCCTGGAGACCGGCCCACGACGACTGGTTGAACGAGTGGTCGTCGACGCCACCGATGTCGAGCACCATGCAGGCCTTCAGGTTGCCGCCGGCGGTGTCGGTGGTGCCGCTGCTGGGCGACGAGCTGCCGTCCGAGGCGTTCGAGCTGTCGGCCGGCTTCGAGCACCCGGCGAAGAGCAGGGACGCGGCGCCTACGGCCGCGGCGATCTTGAAAGCGTGACGCAAAGGAATCTCCTCGTTCGACCCGCTCCACCGTGGGGCGGGAGAAATGTTCGGCTCACCCTAGTGCCACGAGCCACCGGGGCGCTCGGCGCCAGGGCAGATGGTCACGAACGGAGCCCGAGGGCCACGGTCGCGAGCAGCTTCGCGGCCAGGCAGGTCGCCCGCTCGTCGATGCGCAGGTTGCCCTGGTGGATGTCGTACGTCGGCCCGCCCGGCTCGCGGGTCCCGAGCCGGCCCATGGCCCCCGGGACCCGGGTCAGGTACCACGCGAAGTCCTCCCCACCGAGGCTCTGCGCGGTCGGCGCGCGGCCCTCGGGTCCGAGGACGGCGTCCACGGCCCGGCCGAGGAGCGCGACCGACGCGGACTCGTTGACGACGGGCGGGACGCCCCGCTTGTAGTCGACGACCGCCTCGACGCCGTACGGCGCCACGATCTCGTGCACGTAGGTGCGGATCCGCTGCTCCATGTCGCTCCAGGCGACCGCGTCGAGCATCCGGACCGTGCCACCGAGGCTGCCGCTGTCCGGGATCACGTTGGTCGCCCGGCCCGCCTGGACCCGGCCCCAGACCACGCTGACGCCGGCGCGCGGGTCGAGACGGCGGGACAGCACGGCCGGGAGCTCGGTGACGAGCTTGGCCAGCGCGAAGGTGAGGTCCTCGGTGAGATGGGGACGGCTGGTGTGGCCGCCGCTGCCGGTCACCCGGATCTCGAGGCTGTCGGCGGCACCGGTGATCGGTCCCTCGCGGAGACCGACCCGGCCGACGTCGATGGTCGGGTCGCAGTGGAGGCAGAAGATCCGGTCGACCTCGTCGAGGGCACCGAGGTTCATCATCCGCGAGGCGCCGCCGGGCATCACCTCCTCGGCGGGCTGGAAGACCAGCCGTACCCGCCCGTGCAGGAGACCGGCGGCGTGCACCTCGGCGAGGGCCAGCCCGGCACCGAGCAGCGCGGTGGTGTGGACGTCGTGACCGCAGGCATGAGCGACGCCGGGCACCTGGCTGCGCCACGGCGTCGGTGGTCGTGTCGTTGACCGGCAGCGCGTCGAGGTCCGCCCGCAGCGCCACCCGCCGCCCGGAGTCGCCGAGGTCGGCGATCAGGCCGGAGTCGCCGGCCCGGGTGAGCCGCCAGCCCACCTGGTCGAGGTGGTGGCTGACGAGGTCGGTGGTGCGGGTCTCGTGCCAGGACAGCTCGGGATGGGCGTGCAGGTCGCGGCGCAGGTCGAGGAGGTCGTCGGCGTTCTTGTCGACCACCGTCTCGACGAGGCTGAGCGCAGCGTGTCTGGACATGTCCCGATGAGGTTAGTTCACCGGCCGGTCGGGCCGGTCATCCGCCTCGCCGTCGTACGCCGCGAGGAGACGGTCGGCGGCGGCCACCGCCGGCAGCTCGCCGCGGAGCACCTGCTCCCTCACCTCGGCGCGCACCCGGCGTACCGCCGCGGAGCGACGGAGCCGCTGCTCGAGCTCGTCGCGGACCAGCCGCCAGGCGAAGTCGAGCTGCTGGTGGGAGCGCTTGTCCGCGAGTCCGTCGGCGCCGAGGCGGGCGCGGTGCTCGAGCACCCCGCGCCAGACGGCGTCGACGCCGTCGCCGGTGAGGCCCGAGCAGGTGACCACCGCCGGGGCCGCGTCCCGGCCGTGGACCATCCGGAGCGCGCCGGAGAGCTCGCGGGCGGCACCTCGGGCCTCGGTGAGCCGGTCCCCGTCGGCCTTGTTCACCGCGATCACGTCGGCGAGCTCGAGGATCCCGCGCTTGATGCCCTGGAGCTGGTCGCCGGTCCGGGCCAGCGTCAGGAACACGAAGGTGTCGACCATGCCGGCCACCGTGGTCTCGGACTGGCCGACCCCGACCGTCTCGACCAGCACCACGTCGTACGCCGCGGCCTCGAGCACGACGATGGCCTGGCTGGTGGCCCTGGCCACGCCACCCAGCGTGCCCGCGCTCGGGCTGGCCCGGATGTAGGCATCCGGATCGGTGGACAGCGTCGGCATCCGGATCTTGTCGCCGAGCACCGACCCGCCCGTGCGCTGGCTGCTCGGGTCGACCGCCAGCACGCCGACCCGGTGGCCGGCCGCGGTCAGCTGCCGCCCGAGGGTCTCGATGAACGTCGACTTCCCGACCCCCGGCACCCCCGAGATGCCGACCCGGACCGCCGGCGTGGCCGGCGCCTCGAGCGCCGCCAGGAGCTCTCGGGCCTGCACCCGGTGCTCGGGCAGGCTCGACTCGACCAGCGTGATGGCGCGGCTGACCGCGGCCCGCCGACCGGCGCGGACGCCCTGCGCCAGCGGCTCGCCGTCGGTCATCGGTGGTGGAGCTGCTCCCGCAGCCGGGCGAGGAGGTCGAGAGCGGACTCCGCGATCACGGTGCCGGGCAGGAAGACCGCCGCGGCGCCCATCTCCTCCAGCAGCGGGACGTCGTCCGGCGGGATGACCCCACCGATCACCACCATGATGTCGTCGCGACCGAGCTCGGCCAGCGCCGCCTTCAGCGCCGGGAGCAGGGTGAGGTGGCCGGCCGCGAGGCTGCTCACGCCGACGATGTGGACGTCGGCGTCGACCGCCTGCTGGGCGACCTCCTCCGGGGTGGAGAACAGCGGACCCACGTCGACGTCGAAGCCCATGTCGGCGAAGGCGCTGACGATGACCTTCTGGCCCCGGTCGTGGCCGTCCTGGCCCATCTTGGCGACCAGGATCCGCGGCCGCCGGCCCTCGGCCTCCTCGAACGCCGCCGTGGCGGCGAGCACGTCGTCGACGAGCAGGTCGCCGTCGGCGCCGGCCTCGTCCCTGAACACACCGGAGATGGTACGGATCGTCGCCTGGTGCCGGCCCCACACCTTCTCCAGGGCGCCGGTGATCTCGCCGACGGTCGCCTTCGCCCGGGCCGCGTCCACCGCGAGGGCGAGCAGGTTGTCGCCCGTCCGGCGTCCCGGCGGCCCGGGTGAGGGCGTCCAGGGCGGCCCGGACGTCGTCGGCGTCCCGCTCGGCGCGGAGCCGCTCGAGCTTGGCGATCTGCTGGCGGTACACCTCGTCGTTGTCGACCCTGCGTACGTCGAGCGGGTCCTCGTCGGCGAGCCGGAAGGTGTTGACGCCGATCACGGCCTGGGTGCCGGAGTCGATCCGCGCCTGGGTCCGGGCCGCTGCCTCCTCGATCCGCAGCTTGGGGATCCCGGCCTCGATCGCCTTCGACATCCCACCGGCCTGCTCGACCTCCTGGATGTGCGCCCACGCCCGCTCGGCGAGGTCGTGGGTCAGCCTCTCGACGTAGTAGCTGCCGGCCCAGGGGTCGATCGTCTCGGTGGTGCCGCTCTCCTGCTGCAGCAGGAGCTGGGTGTTGCGCGCGATCCGGGCGCTGAAGTCGGTGGGGAGCGCGATGGCCTCGTCGAGCGCGTTGGTGTGCAGGCTCTGGGTATGGCCCTGCGTCGCGGCCATCGCCTCGATGCAGGTCCGGCCGACGTTGTTGAACACGTCCTGCGCGGTCAGGCTCCAGCCACTGGTCTGGCAGTGGGTGCGCAGGCTCAGGCTCTTGGGGTCGGACGGGCCGAAGTCGCGGACCAGGCGGGACCACAGCGCCCGCGCGGCGCGCAGCTTGGCGACCTCCATGAAGAAGTTCATGCCGACGGCCCAGAAGAAGCTCAGCCGGGGCGCGAAGTGGTCCACGTCGAGCCCCGCGGCGACGCCGGTGCGGAGGTACTCCACGCCGTCGGCGAGCGTGTAGGCGAGCTCGAGGTCGGCGGTCGCCCCCGCCTCCTGCATGTGGTAGCCCGAGATGGAGATCGAGTTGAACCGCGGCATGTGCTCGGCGGTGTAGCTGAAGATGTCGCCGACGATCCGCATGCTCGGCGCCGGCGGGTAGATGTAGGTGTTGCGGACCATGAACTCCTTGAGGATGTCGTTCTGGATGGTCCCGGACAGCTGGGCGGGCTTCACCCCCTGCTCCTCGGCCGCCGCGATGTAGAGCGCCATGATCGGCAGCACCGCGCCGTTCATGGTCATGCTGACGCTCATCTGGTCCAGCGGGATGCCGCCGAACAGGGTCCGCGCGTCGTAGATGGAGTCGATCGCGACGCCGGCCATCCCGACGTCACCGCGAACTCGCGGGTGGTCGGAGTCGTAGCCGCGGTGGGTGGCCAGGTCGAACGCGACGCTCAACCCCTTCTGCCCGGCCGCCAGGTTGCGGCGGTAGAACGCGTTGGACTCCTCGGCGGTCGAGAAGCCGGCGTACTGCCGGATCGTCCAGGGCCGGGTGGTGTACATGGTCGGGTACGGCCCCCGCAGGTACGGCGTGAGGCCGGGCCAGGTGGCGAGCGCGTCGAGGCCGTCGAGGTCGGTGGCGTCGTAGCGCGGCTTGATCGCGATCCCCTCGGGGCTCTGCCAGGCACCCTCGTTGGCCGAGCCTGCACCGTCGGTCGAGCCTGTCGAGACCGCCGCTCCTCCGGTCGAGCCCGCATCCGTCGGTCGAGCCCGCCGAGACCAGCGGCAGCCCCGCGAAGCTCCTCGGGACCGTGGTCATCTCAGTGCCTCTCTGGTCCGGGTCAGGAAGTCGACGGCGTCGACGCCCAGCGCGCACGAGTCGTCGGCCCAGTCGGCGGGCTTGCCCGCGACGACGACCCGGGTGGCACCCGCGTCCCGCAGCGCGTCGGCAGCCTCGCGTCCCCACTCGGCGTAGGCGGCGTCGGTGCCGGCCACGCACACGACGCCCTGCCCGGCGTACGCCGCGACCAGGTCGTCCACCCCTGCCGTGTGCCCCGCGACGTCGACGGCGATCCCGCCGGCGGCCAGGAGGTTGGTGGCGAACCCGGCGCGCGGGGTGTGGGCCGCGACCGCGCCGAGCGTGGCCAGGAAGACGTGGGCGGCAGGCGGCTCCCGGCGCAGCGCCTCGAACGCGGCACCCCAGCGGTAGGTCAGGTTGCGGCGCCCGGGCACCGGGTCCTCCGGGCGGGGGTACTCGGTGAGGCCGGTGATCGGCCGGCGGCGGGTGGCGACGTCGCTCTCGCGCCGGCGCCGCACCTCGGCGACCCGGCGCCCGAAGGCATCGAGGCCCTCGGTCTCGATCGCTGCCGAGCTCCGCCCACGCCACACGGGCCAGGTCGTCGGTGAGCCGCTCGACGGCGTACGCGCCGCCGGCCGGGTCGGCGACGGCCGCGACGTGCGACTCGGCCACGAGCAGGGCACTGGTGTTGCGCGCCATCCTGCGGGCCAGCTCGGAGACCTCGCCGGTCGGCTCGTCGAACGGGACGACGGTGAGCACGTCGGCACCGCCGACGCCGGCACCGAAGGCGGCGACGGTCGCGCGCAGCAGGTTCACGTGGACGTCGAAGGCACTGGTCATCGGGCGGCTGGTCACCGCGTGGATCCGCGTGCGCGGGTCGGGCACGTCGCACAGCTCGGCCATCCGCGCCCAGAGGCGCCGCGCCGCCCGGAGCTTCGCGATCGTCGCGAACTGCTCGTCGGTGGCAGCGAGCCGGAGCTCGACGAGGCCGAAGCCCTGCTCCGCCGGGATGCCGGCGGCCTCGAGCGTGCGCAGCACGGCGGCGCCCCGGGCGAGCAGCCAGCCGAGCTCCTGGCCGTCGGAGGCACCGTCCTCGTGCACGGTCGTCGCGTCGACGACCACGGCCCGCACGCCCGCCTGCAGCCCGAGCCGTGCGAAGGCCGCGAGCTCGGTCGTCGTCGGTGGCACCCAGGTTGCTGTCGGGGTGCAGCGGGCCGAGCGCGACCAGGGACTCGGCCTGCTCGAGGGTCGGCGACTCGAGCACGACCGGCGCGAGGTCGAGCCGGACGCCGTCGAGCGCCGCGGCGAGGTCGGCCCCGACCTCGTCGGCGAGCAGCCAGAGGCTGCTGGCGCCGGACTCCAGGTCGCGCACGGCGGCCGCGCTGTCCCCGGACGTCCGGGTGCGGACGTCCCAGCCGCCCGCGCGCGTGGGCCGCCCCGACGTGGCGAGGTCGTCGAGCAGGTCCGGCGTGCCGAGCGGCGGGATCGTGATGCCGTCGTACGTCGTGCCGGGCGAGCGCCGACCACACGGCGTCGTCGGGATCGTCGTCACGGAGGCGACGGGACTTCCGCAGCGCGGCGGCTGCCGCCTTCTCCCAGTCGGCCCGGGACCAGTCGTCCTCGGGAGCGGCCAGCCGCAGCGAGCCGTGCTCGGGCTGCAGGTCCGGCGGCTCATCGAGCCCACCGACGACCTCAGCGGCCGCGTCGTCCGTCATGTCCCCAGGGTAGGAGTGCGGCGACGGCACGAGCCACTCGGTGGGACGTTCGCCACCCCGGACGGGACCAAAGGCCGTACGGCGTCCGGCGTCAGGCCTCGGTACGGCTGTCGCGGTCCTTGTCGCGGAACCCGATCTTGTTGCCGAGCCACACCAGCGGGTCGTAGCTCTTGTCGACGATGCGCTCCTTCATCGGGATGATCGCGTTGTCGGTGATGTGGATGCCCTCGGGGCAGACCTCGGTGCAGCACTTGGTGATGTTGCAGTAGCCGAGTCCGGCCTGCTCCTTGGTCACCTCGCGACGGTCGACGGTGTCGAGCGGGTGCATGTCGAGCTCGGCGTACCGCAGGAAGAAGCGCGGACCGGCGAAGTGCACCTTGTTGTCCTCGTGGTCACGGACGACGTGGCAGGTGTTCTGGCACAGGAAGCACTCGATGCACTTGCGGAACTCCTGGCCGCGCTCGACGTCCTCCTGCATCATCCGGCGCTTGCCGTCGGCGTCGCGCGGCGGGAGCTCGGCGTACGGGAGCTCCTTGGCCTTCTCGTAGTTGTAGGAGACGTCGGTGACCAGGTCGCGGATCACCGGGAAGCTCCGCATCGGGGTGACGGTGATCGTCTCGGTCTCGTCGTAGTCCGAGAGCCGGCACATGCACATCAGCTTCGGGCGCCCGTTGACCTCCGCGCTGCACGAGCCGCACTTGCCGGCCTTGCAGTTCCAGCGCACGGCGAGGTCGCCGGCCTGCGTGGCCTGGACGCGGTGGATGGCGTCGAGCACCACCTCACCGGTCTCGACCTCGACGTCGAAGTCCTGGAGCTCGCCGCCGGACTGGTCCCCGCGCCACAGCCGCATCTTGAGCGTGTATCCCATGGAGTCAGTGCCCTTCCTCGAAGAAGGCGGCCAGCTCGTCCGGCATCACCGGGAGCGGCTGGGTGGCCAGGTCGACGCCGTCGCCGGCGGAGTTGATCGACAGCACGATGTTCTTCGTGCCCCACTCCTCGTTGAACCCGGGATGGTCGTCCCGGGTGTGCCCGCCGCGCGACTCCTCCCGCTCGAGCGCCGCCTTGGCGATGCACTCCGAGACGAGCAGCATGTTGCGCAGGTCGATCGCGAGGTGCCAGCCGGGGTTGTACTGACGGTGGCCCTCGACGAGCAGGTTCTTCGCCCGCTCCTTGAACGCCTCGATCTCCGCCAGTGACCTCTCCAGCTCCTCGCGGGTGCGGATGATGCCGACGAGGTCGTTCATCGTCTGCTGGAGCTCCTGCTGGATCGTGTAGGGGTTCTCGCTCTGGGTGCCGGAGCCGTCGAACGGGGCCAGGGCCAGCTTCTCGGCCGCCTTCACGTCCTCCTCGGAGACCGTCGGACGAGCACCGTCGAGCCCCCCGACGTACTGCGCGGCCGCGTCGCCGGAGCGCTTGCCGAAGACCAGCAGGTCCGACAGCGAGTTCCCGCCGAGCCGGTTGGAGCCGTGCATGCCGCCGGAGCACTCGCCGACGGCGTACAGGCCCTGGAGACCGCTCATCTCGGTGTCGGGCTCGACCTCGACGCCGCCCATCACGTAGTGGCAGGTCGGCCCGATCTCCATGGCCTCCTGGGTGATGTCGACGTCGGCCAGCTCCTTGAACTGGTGGTACATCGACGGCAGGCGCTTGCGGATGAACTCCGGTGTACGCCGCGAGGCGATGTCGAGGTAGACGCCGCCGTGCTCGCTGCCTCGGCCGGCCTTGATCTCGGAGTTGATCGCCCGGGCGACCTCGTCGCGCGGCAGCAGCTCGGGGGGCCGGCGGTTGTTCGTCTTGTCCTCGTACCAGCGGTCGGCCTCCTCCTCGTTGTCGGCCGTCTCGCTCTTGAAGAACTCCGGGATGTAGTCGAACATGAACCGCTTGCCCTCGGAGTTCTTCAGGATCCCGCCGTCACCGCGGACCGACTCCGTGACCAGCAGCCCCTTCACCGACGGCGGCCACACCATGCCGGTCGGGTGGAACTGCACGAACTCCATGTTGATCAGCGTCGCGCCGGCGCGCAGGGCCATCGCGTGACCGTCGCCGGTGTACTCCCAGGAGTTGGAGGTGACCTTGAAGCTCTTGCCGATGCCACCGGTGGCGAGGATGACCGCCGGGGCCTCGAAGGTGATGAAGCGCCCGGTCTCGCGCCAGTAGCCGAAGGCCCCCGAGACCCGGTCACCGTCCCGGAGCAGGTCGGTGATCGTGCACTCCATGAACACGTCGATGCCGAGCTGGACGGCGCGCTGCTGGAGCGTGCGGATCATCTCCAGCCCGGTGCGGTCGCCGACGTGGGCGAGGCGGGCGAACCGGTGGCCACCGAAGTCGCGCTGCGAGATCAGGCCGTCCTTGGTGCGGTCGAAGAGCGCACCCCAGTCCTCGAGCTCGAGGACGCGCTCGGGCGCCTCCTGCGCGTGCAGCTGGGCCATCCGCCAGTTGTTGAGCATCTTCCCGCCACGCATCGTGTCGCGGAAGTGCACCTGCCAGTTGTCGTCGGGGTAGAGGTTGCCCAGCGCCGCTGCCGCGCCGCCCTCGGCCATCACCGTGTGGGCCTTGCCGAGCAACGACTTGCAGACGATCGCGACCTTGGAGCCGGCCTCCTGGGCGGCGATCGCCGCGCGCAGCCCGGACCCGCCGGCGCCGATCACGACGACGTCGTACACGTGCTTCTCGACCCCGCGACCACGGTCCTCGTCGCTGGACATGCGGTTGCCCGTCATCGGGTGACGGTCCTCCATCGGGACGTCGTGGGCCGGCGAGTCGGTCATCAGAAGAACCTCGGGTCGGAGAAGGCTCCCGACGAGAGCAGGAGCACGTACAGGTCGGCGAAGGCGACCGAGAACAGCGAGAGCCAGGCGTAGCGGGCGTGGTGGTGGTTCATCTTCGAGACCCAGGTCCACAGCCGGTAGCGGACCGGGTGCTTGCTGAAGTGGCGCAGCCGGCCACCCACGGTGTGGCGGCAGGAGTGACAGGAGAGGGTGTAGAGCCAGATCAGCACGATGTTGACCAGGAAGACGAGCGACCCCAGGCCCATGTGCACCCCGCTGGACTCGCCCTCGGCCGGGCCGAAGGCCAGCACGGTGTCGTAGCTGAGGATCAGCGCGACCACGACGGCGGCGTACCAGAAGTAGCGGTGGATGTTGTTGAGGATCAACGGCAGCCGGGTCTCACCGGAGTAGGCCTGGTGGGGCTCGGCGACCGCGCAGGCGGGCGGGCTCAGCCAGAACGACCGGTAGTAGGCCTTGCGGTAGTAGTAGCAGCTCATCCGGAAGCCGAGCGGGAAGATCAGCACGATCAGCGAGGCCGACAGCGGCCACCAGCCGAACGGCTGCCCGAAGTCGGAGGCGCCCGAGACGCAGTCGCCGAGGCACGGCGAGTAGAACGGGGACAGGTAGGGCTCGGAGTAGTAGTTGCTCCCACTGAACGCCCGGATGGTCGCGTAGACGATGAACGCGGTGAACACGACGAACACGGTCAGCGGGTACAGCCACCACCGATCGGTCCGCAGCGTCTTCGCCTCGATGCGGGCCCTCGTCGGGCCGTGCACTCCAGTTGACATCCTCGTCCTTCCCAGACCGGGCGCGCCTGCCGCCACCACAGGCACGAGCGCACAGCAACTTATCGCGCGGGCCGTTCGCCCGTCGTACCCGGGTGGTGTGAGATTCCGGACTCCGAGGTCGTCAGCGACGACGCCGGCGCGCCAGCGCCACCAGTCCCAGAGCCGTCACGGCGCCTGCCCCGAAGGCCACCCGCGGGTCGGCGCCGCGACCTGTCGACGGCCGGGCACCGGACGTCCCTGTCGTCGGCTCGGGCACGACGACAGCGGTGGCGTCGACTCGGTGTCGCGGCTGGCCGGGCCCGACGTGTGGGCCCAGGCGGCGGCGTACATCACGACTCGCGAGAAGTAGTTGATCCAGACCAGCAGGATCAGCGCGATGCCGAAGGCCTGGAACGCCGGACTGCGATGAGTGGCCGCCAGCAGCACGCTCGAGAGCTGCTTGAGCACCTCGAACGCGACCGAACCGAGCAGCGCTCCCTGCCACAGCGCCCGGTCCGGGGTGGGCGGACGCGCAAGGACCTTGAAGAGCACGAAGAACATCAGGGTGGTCGCTGTCATCGCGACCACGACCGCCACGAGCTCCAGCGTCCACGAGAGATCGTGGTTCGAGGTCCGCGAGGTCGAGCACCCAGGTGGAGAACCGCGTCAGGACCCCCGACACCGCCACGCTCACGAAGAGGGTGCTCCCGACCACCGCCAGTGTCAGCAGGTCGCGCAGCTTGCCGAGGAGGTAGGTGGGCCGGCGGTCGTGCGGGCAGCTCGAAGACGACCTGGAGCGCGGTCCGCATGCCCGACAGCCAGCCCAGGCCGGCATAGATCAAGGTGGCCACTCCGATGATGCCGATGGTCGCGGCCGCCTGCTGGATGGACTTCAGGGTGATCTGTCCCGGGCCGGAGCCGATCAACCCCGGGAACACCTGCTCGATGGCCTCGACGAGGTTGCTCTGGGCGTCGGGGAAGTAGCGGGCGACGTAACCGACCGCGACGAACGCCAGGGCGACGAGGGGGAAGAAGGACAGGAACGCGAAGTACGTCACGGCCCCTGCCTGCGAACCGGCGTTGACCCGCCCGTAGTGCTGCTGCATCCGGACGAGGTGGTCGACCAGCGGCGACGTGGAACGGACTCGACCCAGCGCCGTCTTCCCGCGAGCCAGCGGCGACGGCATCAGAGGCCGGGACCCGCCAGAGCGAAGTCGTGCGTGGCCTTCCAGCCGCGGTCGGCGTCGTGCACGTACAGGTGGAAGACGTCCACGGTGAAGGCGCAGTCGAAGCCCTCGAGCTCGGCGAAGGCGCGGTCCAGCCGGTCGTCGTCGAGGTGGTGGGCCACCGTCACGTGGGGGTGGTAGGGATACTCCAGCTCGAGCGCGAGCGGGCCGCGGCGGCAGCGATGGGCCAGCTGCTCGGTCTGGGAGATGCCCTCGACCAGGTTCACGAAGACCACCGGTGAGACCGGCCGGAAGGTGCCCGACCCCCGCAGGTGGATGCCGTACGCCGCCGACCGTCCGGCGACCTCCGCGAGGTGGTCCTCGACGTCGCCCAGCCGGTCCTGGTCGACCTCGACGGGGGGCACCAGCGTGATGTGGGTCGGGATCGTCGAGCCCAGGGCGTCACCGTTGGTGACGCGGTACTCCTGCAGCCGGCTCCCCCACGGCTCCGGGACCGCGATCGAGACGCCGATGGTGGGCATGGACGACGACCCTACGCGCCGGTCGTCGCGGGCGACGGCCGCGAAGCCGACCCGCTGGTAGACGTCGCGCAGGGTGGCCTCGGCGATCTCGGCGGCCCGCTCCCGGCCCTGCTCGAGGATGCCGCTGAGGTGGGCCTGGTCGTCGAGCAGCTCGAGCGTGCGGTCGCGGAAGGGGGTCACGAAGTCGACGACGAGCTCGGCGAGGTCCTTCTTCAGGTCGCCGTAGCCGCGACCGGCGTACTCCTCCTCGAGGTCGGGCACGGAGCGGTCGGACAGCGCCGAGAAGATGGTGAGCAGGTTGGAGATGCCCGGCTTCTCCTCGGGGTCGAAGCGGATCTCGCTGCCGGAGTCCGTGACGGCCGAGCGGATCTTCTTGGCACTGGCCCGCGGGTCCTGGAGCAGCTCGATGATGCCGGCCGGCGAGGACGACGACTTGGACATCTTCGCCGTGGGCTCCTGCAGGTCGGTGATCTTGGCTGTCGCCTTCAAGATGTAGGGCTCCGGGAGCCGGAAGGTCTTCTTGTAGCGGTGGTTGAAGCGCTGGGCGAGGTCGCGGGTGAGCTCGAGGTGCTGCCGTTGGTCCTCGCCGACCGGCACGAAGTGCGGCCGGTAGAGCAGGATGTCCGCCGCCTGGAGGATCGGGTAGGTGAACAGCCCGACGCTGGCCGCGCCTTCGCCGCCCTTGGCCGACTTGTCCTTGAACTGGGTCATCCGGCGCGCCTCGCCGAAGCCGGTGAGGCACTGCAGCACCCAGCCCAGCTGGGCGTGGGCCGGCACCTGGCTCTGCACGAAGATCGAGGAGCGCTCCGGGTCGATGCCCATCGCGACGAGCTGCGCCGCTGCCCGCAGCGTGCGCTCCCGCAGCACCTTGGGATCCTGCTCCAGCGTGATCGCGTGCAGGTCGGCGATGAAGAAGAACGGCTGGTACTCCCGCTGCAGGTCCACCCACTGCCGCAGGGCGCCGAGGTAGTTGCCGAAGTGGAAGGAGTCGGCCGTCGGCTGGATGCCGGACAGCACCCGGGGCCTGGCCCCGGAGGAGACCTCCGGGACGGTCAGCTCCGGTGACGTGGTCGCACTGGGCATGGCGGGCATTGTGTCAGGCGGCAAAGAGGTTGCCGGTGGGCGGTCGGCTTGGCAGGGTGCGGGCATGTCCGGGCCCCCGACCCTCACCGACGGCACGGTCACGGTCCGGGCTCACCGCGACGACGACGTGCCGGCGGTCGTCGAGCAGAGCCAGGACCCCGAGAGCGTCCGCTGGACGACCGTGCCCACGCCGTACGGACCGGAGGACGCGCAGCACTTCGTGCGCGAGGTGATGCCGAACGGGTGGCCCGACGGCCGCTGGGGCTTCGCGGTCGAGACCGACGGCCGGTACGCCGGCACCGTGGAGCTGCGCGACGAGGGCGGTGGCCGGGCCGAGCTCGCCTTCGGCTCCCACCCGCGAGCACGCGGCACGGGCGCCATGGAGCGGGCCTGCCGCCTGGTGCTGGAGTGGGGGTTCGCCCAGCAGGGCGTCCGGACCGTCGTCTGGCACGCCCACGTCGGCAACTGGGCCTCCCGACGGCTCGCCTGGAAGCTCGGCTTCTCGTTCGGCGGCGTCCTGCGGGGGTACGTGCGCCACCGCGGTGACGAGCTGGTGGACGCCTGGTCCGGGACGCTGCTGTCGACCGACGACCGGCGACCGCGGGGCCTCTGGCTCGTCGCGCCGCCCCTCACCGACGGCGTCGTCCGGCTGCGCGCCCTCCGGGCCGGCGACGTCGACCGGGTGGTGGAGGCCGCCGGGGACGAGCGCACCAGGCGCTGGCTGGGCCGGATGCCCTCCCCCTACACCGAGGTCGACGCGGCGGCGTGGCTGGAGCAGGTCTCCGAGGAGGCCGCGACCGGGCGGACCGTCACCTGGGCCTTCACCGGCGCCGACGACGACGTCCTCCAGGGGGTCGTCAACCTGTTCGACCTCCAGCCGGGCAACAGCGCCGAGGTCGGCTTCTGGGCTCACCCGGACGCCCGGGGACGCGGGCTCACGACGCGCGCGTCGGTGCTGGCACTCCGACACGGCTTCGCGACCTTCGACCTGGTCCGGATCCAGGGCCACGCCGCGTTGGGCAACGCCGCCTCCCGACACGTGCTCGAGGCGAGTGGCCTGCTCGAGGCCGGCGTGGCCAGGCTGGGGACGTTCATCCGTCCCGAGGGCCGCGTCGACGCCATGAAGTACGACGTGCTGGTCGAGGAGTGGCGGCCCTCCCGCCCGCAGCCCCGGCGCGGGATTTCGGGCTGATCCCCGGGCTTGGCACAATGGCACAAGGGCCGAGACGAGGGGGATGGGTGAGCCTGCAGAGCAGCATCGCGTCCGCGCGTACGCGGCGGATGCTGACCTGGTTCGTCCCGGTCGTCGGTCTGGCCCTCTATCTCATCCTGGTACCGCCGGTCCCGGACTTCGCCGCCCAGGCGACGCGGGCGGCGATCTTCCGCCAGCTCGGCTCCGCGACCTGGTGGCCCGGCTGGTACGGCGGCCTCGAGCTGCCGACGTACTCGGTGATCGCACCCGGCCTGATGGCCACCATCGGTGTCGCGACGACCGGGGTCATCGCGGCGGCCATCTCGATGTGGGCCGCCCACCAGATGCTCCGCGACTCGGCACGCCCGCGGGCGGCGAGCGTGGTGTTCGCCGCCACCGTGCTGCTGAACCTCTTCGGTGGCCGGATCACCTTCCTGGTCGGCCTCGCCGCCGCGACGCTCGCGGTCCTGGCGCTGGTCCGCCGCCATCCCTGGCTCGCCGCGACGGCCACCGTGGTCAGCGTGCTGGGCAGCCCGCTCGCCGGGCTGTTCACGGGGATCGTCGCGGCCGCGGTGCTGCTCACCGATCGCAGCCGTCGCCGCGAGGCGCTGTTCGTCGGCATCGCCACCGGTGGGTCGCTGGGCGTGCTGGCGGTGCTCTTCCACAACCCCGGGGTGATGGCGTCGCCGCCGCTGCAGATGCTGTTCGCGCTGGTCGGCATCGCGCTGGTCTGGGCCGCCTGCCGCGAGCCCACGATCCGCGCCGGTGCGCTGATCGTGGCCGTCGGGCTGGTGATCTGCCTGATCATCCCCAACAGCGTGGGCCTGAACCTGACCCGGATGGTCTGGCTGCTCGCCGCTCCGCTCATCGTGGGCTACGGCCACCGGCCCGACCGGCACGTCGTCGCGCTCACCTGCCTCGCGCTGGTCTTCCCGATGGTCGACGTCACCTGGCAGCTGGCCCAGGCGGAGTCCCCGTCGGCGCAGGAGGGCTACTACCAGCCGCTCCTGGCCCAGCTGCACGAACGGCTCTCGACCGGCGACGACGTCGGCCAGCGCGTGGAGGTCGTGGAGCCGCAGAGCAAGGGCGCAGCCCGCTACGTCGGGGAGTCGATGCCGGTGGCCCGGGGCTGGGAGCGCCAGGCCGACATGGTCGACAACCCGATCTTCTACGAGGACGGCGCGCTCACCCCCGACTCCTACCGCGCCTGGCTCGACCAGCTGGCCGTCGCCTACGTCGCGGTGCCGGCCACCAGGCTCGACTTCGCGTCGGTCGACGAGGCCGCGCTGATCGCGACCGGGCTGCCCTACCTGCACCAGGTGTGGAGCAACGCCGACTGGAAGCTGTACCGCGTGGCCGACGCCCAGCCGCTCGCCCGCAACGCCCAGGTCATCTCGGTGTCGGGCAACCAGGTACGCCTCCAGGTGCCGCAGGCCGGGCTGGTGCCGCTCCAGATCCGGTGGTCGGAGCACCTGGCCGTCCTCGACGGCACGCAGCCGGTGTCGCTCGGCGTGCGGGCGCGCGGGTGCCTGTCCCAGGACGGCGAGTGGACGCTGCTCCACGCGCGACGACCCGGCACCTACGTCCTGACGTCCGACTTCGACGTGATCCCCGATCCCGAGCGGCGCGGGGGCACCTGCCCCGAGCCCGCGTCCTGACGGGCCGACAGCAGCAGGATGCCGACCCCCGCGACCGCCAGGGCCACGCCGACCAGCGCGGGAGCCCGGTAGCCCCAGCCGGCGGCGATCACCAGCCCGCCGAGCCAGGCACCCATGGCGTTGCCGATGTTGAGCGAGGAGTGGTTCATCGCCGCGCCCAGGGTCTGGGCATCGCCGGCCACGGACATCAGGCGGAGCTGGAGGTTCACCACGAGCACCGACGACGCGACCGCCACCAGGAACGCCGGGACCAGGGCCCACCAGCCCGCCGGTGCCAGCACGGCGTACAGCAGGAGGAGCAGGGCCATGGCGAGCGACGAGCCGAGCAGCGAGCGGAACACCGACCAGTCCGCCAAGGCACCCTGCGACCCAGGTGCCGACGACCATGCCCAGGCCGAAGGCGAGGAGGAACAGCGGTACGGCGCCCTCGGGGAGACCGCCGACCTCGGTGACCACCTCGGCGATGTAGGAGTACAGCGCGAACATGCCGCCGAACCCGATCGCGCCGGCAAGGAGCGTGAGCCAGGCCTGGGGCTCGGCGAACAGGCTCAGCTCACGCCGCCCGGTGGCGTCGGCGTCGCCCGGGCAGGCCGGGAGGAGGACGGTGACCAGCACGGCGGTCACCAGGGCCAGGCCGGCGGCGACCCAGAAGGCCGCCCGCCAGCCGACGGTCTGGCCGAGCCAGGTGGCCACCGGCACCCCGAGCACGTTCGCCACCGACAGCCCGATCATCACCGTCGCCACGGCCCGGCCCTCCCGGCCTCGGGGAGCCAGGCTCGCCGCCACGAGGGACGCGACGCCGAAGAAGGCGCCGTGGGGGACGCCGCACAGGAAGCGCGAGGTCAGGAGCAGGCCGTACGAGCCGGCGAGGGCCGACAGGGCGTTGGCGCCGGCGTACGCCGTCATCAGGGCGACCAGCAGCCCGCGTCGCGGCAGCCGCGCCCCGAAGAAGGCGAGCACCGGGGCACCGACGACCACGCCGAGGGCGTACGCCGAGATCAGGTGCCCTGCCTGCGGGATGGAGACGCCGACGCCGTCGGCCACCTGCGGGAGCAGGCCCATGGCCATGAACTCCGTCGTGCCGATCGCGAACCCGCCCGTCGCGAGCGCGAGCACGGCGGGTCTCACCCCGTCACGCTTTCCCGAGAGCGTCGCCCGGCGTCAGCCGAGCGACGCCAGCGCCTGGTTGAGCGTCGGTGACGGCCGCATGACGGCCGTCGCCTTGGCGTCGTCGGGACGGTAGTAGCCGCCCAGGTCGACCGGCCGTCCCTGCACCGCGATCAGCTCCTCGGTGATCGTCGACTCGTGCTCGGCGAGCGTCTCGGCGAGGCCCGAGAAGGCCGCGGCGAGCTCGGGGTCGTCGTCCTGACGCGCGAGCTCCTGGGCCCAGTAGAGCGCCAGGTAGTAGTGCGACCCGCGGTTGTCGATCGAGCCGACCCGGCGGGCCGGGTTCTTGTTCTCGTTCAGGAACGTGCCGGTGGCCCGGTCGAGGGTCTCACCGAGGATCCCGGCGTGCGGGTTGTCGTGCACCTCGGCGTACTTCGCGAACGACTCGGCCAGCGCCAGGAACTCCCCGAGGCTGTCCCAGCGCAGGTAGTTCTCCTTGACCAGCTGCTGCACGTGCTTGGGCGCCGAGCCCCCGGCGCCGGTCTCGAAGAGGCCACCGCCCGCGATCAGGGGGACGATCGAGAGCATCTTCGCGCTGGTCCCGAGCTCGAGGATCGGGAACAGGTCGGTGAGGTAGTCACGTAGGACGTTGCCCGTGACCGAGACGGTGTCCTCGCCCTTGCGGATGCGCTCGAGGGAGTAGGCGATGGCGAGCTCGGGAGCGAGGATCTGGATCTCGAGGCCGCTCGTGTCGTGCTCGGGCAGGTAGTCGCGGACCTTGGCGATCAGGTTGCGGTCGTGCGCCCGGGTCTCGTCGAGCCAGAACACCGCCGGCGCACCGGTCGCGCGGGCGCGGGTCACCGCGAGCTTGACCCAGTCGCGGACCGGGACGTCCTTGGTCTGGCAGGCACGCCAGATGTCGCCGGCCTCCACGTCGTGCTCGATCAGCACCGTGCCGGACGCGTCGAGCACCCGGACCGTGCCGGCCGACGCCATCTCGAAGGTCTTGTCGTGCGAGCCGTACTCCTCGGCGGCCTGCGCCATCAGGCCGACGTTGGACACCGAGCCCATCGTCGTGGGGTCGAAGGCGCCGTGCTTGCGGCAGTCGTCGATGGTGACCTGGTAGATCCCGGCGTACGACGAGTCCGGGATCACCGCCAGCGTGTCGGCCTCCTGGCCGTCGGGACCCCACATGTGACCGCTGGTCCGGATCATCGCCGGCATCGAGGCGTCGACGATCACGTCCGACGGCACGTGGAGGTTGGTGATGCCGCGGTCGGAGTCGACCATCGCGAGTGCCGGCCCGGCGGCGAGGGCCGCCTCGAAGGCCGCCTTGATCTCGGCGCCGTTCTCCAGGGCGTCGAGGCCGGCCAGGATGCCGCCGAGGCCGTTGTTGGGACTCAGCCCCGCGGCCGCGAGCTGCTGGCCGTAGGTCGCGAAGACCTCGGGGAAGAACGCGGTGACGACGTGGCCGAAGATGATCGGGTCCGAGACCTTCATCATCGTCGCCTTGAGGTGGACCGAGAAGAGCACGTCGTCGGCCTTGGCCCGGGCGATGGCGTCGGCGACGAACGCGTGCAGGTGGGCGACCTCGAGCACCGTGGCGTCGACGATCTCGCCCGCGAGCACGGGGAGGGACTCCTTGAGCACGGTGACGGTGCCGTCGGCCGACTCGTGCTCGATGCGGAGGGTGTCGTCGCTCGCCAGGACCACGGACTTCTCGTTGGACTTGAAGTCGTGCTCGCCCATGGTGGCGACCTGGGTCTTCGACTCGGCGGTCCAGGCGCCCATCGAGTGGGGGTGCTGGCGGGCGTACTGCTTGACCGAGTCGGCGGCGCGGCGGTCGGAGTTCCCCTCGCGGAGCACCGGGTTGACCGCGCTGCCCTTGACCTTGTCGTAGCGGCTGCGGGCGTCCTTCTCCTCCTCGGTCGACGGGCTGTCGGGGTAGTCGGGGAGGTCGTAGCCCTGGCTCTGCAGCTCGGCGATCGCGGCCTTGAGCTGCGGCATCGAGGCGGAGACGTTGGGCAGCTTGATGATGTTGGCCTCGGGACGCTTGGCCAGCGCACCCAGCTCGGCGAGGGCGTCGTCCAGCCGCTGCTCCTCGGTGAGCCGGTCGGGGAACCGGGCGATGATCCGGCCCGCCAGGGAGATGTCGCGCGTCTCGACCGCCACGCCCGCCTGTCCGGCGTACGCCTGGACGATGGGGAGGAAGGAGTACGTCGCCAGCAGCGGCGCCTCGTCGGTGTGGGTGTAGATGATCGGGGAGGGCTGCGCGGCGTCGGTCACCTCTCGGACGCTAGTTGGGCGCGCGCGGCTCAGGCAAACCAGCGATCCACTCAGGTCGGCGGCACCCGGCGGGTGCTCACGAGCGACAGGTCGATGCTCTCGACCTCGCTGGTCTGCTGGGCGACGAGCCCGACGTCGCGGGCGTAGAACGACTGGACCTGGCGGGTCGGCTCGAGGGGGCTGAGGCCGTGCACGGCCAGCGTTCCGGCGTACTCGCGCGTCGCGAGCGCGACCGTGGCGTCGAGCGAGGCCACGGTCGAGCGGCTCTCGACCACCCCGGGCTGGTAGCCGTTGGCGTAGCCGTCGCCCACCCGGGGCGCGGCCGACACCACGAGGCCGGCTTGGGCGCCGTCGCTCCCGGCTGCCCAGGGTCGGGTCGCGAGAGGATCCACCTCCGGGTGCCGGTGCACCACGCGCTGACCGAACCACCACACGTTGCCCGCGGTGTCCTGGGCGTACCAGCGGACGGCGAGCGTCGCGGGGGGCCGGCCGGGCCGGCGTACCTCCCAACGCACGGCCGTGGTGGCGACGCCCGCGACCGGGTGAGGGCGCTGGAGCACGGTGGCGGTGACCGTCTCGGAGCGACCGGTGCTCGACCAGACGGTAGGTCCACCGGGTGCCGGGCCGGAGCGGGAACCACGGGTTGTCGACCGCGTCGACGAAGTCCGCCGGGGTCGCGCTCGGGGTCGGGATCGTCAGCCCGTCGATCCCGGTGGGCGGCTGCCGCGTGGGGGACGCGCCGCAGCCCACGAGCAGGCCCGAGGCGAGCGTCAGGGTGACGGCGCGGGCTGCCTGCGCGCGCCGCCGACTCATGGGTGCAGCATGCCAGCCCGCCGGTGGCCGCAGGGCTGCCCGCTGCTAGCGTCGGGAGCGTCCCTCTCGCTGGTCGAGCGAAGTCGAGACCCGCACGTCGTAGGAGTGATCCCGTGAGCACAGGTCCCCTCAAGGTCGCCGTGACCGGCGCCGCCGGCCAGATCGGCTACAGCCTGCTCTTCCGCCTCGCCAGTGGCTCGCTGCTGGGGGCGGACCGTCCGATCCAGCTGCAGCTGCTCGAGATCGAGCCCGCGCTCAAGACGCTCGAGGGCGTCGTGATGGAGCTCGACGACTGCGCCTTCCCGACGCTCGCCGGCGTGGAGATCGGCTCCGACCCGGAGAAGATCTTCGACGGCGTCAACCTCGCCCTGCTCGTCGGCGCGCGGCCGCGCGGTCCCGGCATGGAGCGCAGCGACCTGCTGGAGGCGAACGGCGCGATCTTCACCGCTCAGGGCAAGGCGCTCAACGAGGTCGCTGCCGACGACGTACGCATCGGGGTGACCGGCAACCCGGCGAACACCAACGCCCTGATCGCGTTGCGCAACGCCCCCGACATCCCGCAGGAGCGGTTCTCGGCCCTCACCCGGCTCGACCACAACCGCGCCATCTCGCAGCTCGCCGCCAAGACGGGCGCGCCGGTCACCGACATCACGAAGATGACGATCTGGGGCAACCACTCGGTGACCCAGTACCCCGACCTGTTCCACGCCGAGGTCGGCGGCCGCAACGCCGCCGAGGTCGTGGGCGACCAGGACTGGCTGGAGAACACCTTCATCCCGACCGTCGCCAAGCGCGGCGCGGCGATCATCGCGGCGCGGGGGTCGTCGTCGGCGGCGTCCGCGGCGTCGGCCACGATCGACGCCGCGCGCGACTGGCTGTTCGGCTCGGCCGACGGTGACTGGGTGTCGATGGCCGTCGTCTCCGACGGGTCCTACGGCGTCCAGGAGGGCCTGGTCTCGTCGTTCCCGGTCACCACCGCCGGCGGCGACTGGAGCATCGTCCAGGGGCTCGAGATCGACGACTTCTCCCGGTCCCGCATCGACGCCTCCGTGGCCGAGCTGGCCGAGGAGCGCGACGCCGTCACCTCCCTCGGCCTCATCTGACGCCGAGTCGTCACCTGCCGACTCGGCGTGATCTGAACGCTTGTTTGCGCCGACTCGGCGTGATCTGAACGCCTGTTTGCGCCGACTCGGCGTCAGACGGGGGGTTGGTTGGGGATGGTGGTGGTGAGGACCAGGAGGGCGACGCCGACGACCGCGAGCAGGGTGACGTCGACCCAGCGGCGGCGGACGGCGAGCATCCCGGCGTCGCGGGACCGCAGCACGAGGCGCAGCAGGGCTGCCACGAGCAGCGAGACGGCGAGCCACCGCACCCCGAGCCGCCAGTCACCGCGGGCGGTGATCCAGAGGCCGACGGTCGACGTGCCGAGCAGCACCAGGTAGCAGGCGCCGCCGACGGTCGAGGGGTAGCGCCGACCCGCCGGCTCCGCGCTCTCCGCAGGGACGTCGGTGGGAGGCTCCGGGTCGCGGCTCTCCACGGGGCTCAGGGCGCCGCCTCCTCGGCGATGCCGACGACGTTGGACAGCAACATCGCGCGCGTCATCGGCCCGACCCCGCCCGGGTTCGGCGAGACCCAGCCGGCGACCTCGGCGACGTCGGCTGCGACGTCGCCCGCGATCTTGCCGTCGACCCGCGAGACGCCGACGTCGAGCACCGCCGCACCGGGCTTGACGATCTCGGCGGTGATGATGTCCGGCACCCCCGCCGCCGCGACCACGATGTCGGCGTCGCGGACGTGGGCCGCGAGGTCACGGGTGCCGGTGTGGCACAGCGTCACCGTCGCGTTCTCGGTACGCCGGGTCAGCAGCAGCCCGAGCGGGCGCCCGACCGTCAGTCCGCGCCCGACGACGACGACCTCGGCGCCGGCGATCTCGACCCCGTGCCGACGCAGCAGCTCGATGACCCCCACCGGCGTGCACGGCAGCGGGCCGGGCTTGCCGAGGACCAGCTTGCCGAGGTTCATCGGGTGCAGCCCGTCGACGTCCTTCTCGGGGTGGACGCGCGACAGCAGCGCGAACTCGTCGAGCCCGGTCGGCTGCTGGACCAGGAAGCCGGTGCAGGCCGGGTCGTCGTTCAGCTCGTCGATCACCGCCTCGACCTCGGCCTGCGTCGCCGTGGCCGGCAGGTCGCGCCGGATGGAGGTGATCCCGACGGAGGCGCAGTCCTTGTGCTTGGCGCCGACGTACCAGTGCGAGCCCGGGTCGTCGCCGACCAGGATCGTGCCGAGGCCCGGCGTGATGCCGCGCTGCTTCAGGGCGACCACTCGCTCGGCCAGCTCGGCCTTGATCGTGCGCAGGGTCGCGGTGCCGTCCAGGACGCGTGCGGTCATCTGGTCATCCTGTCAGTGGAAGAAGTGGCGGGTGCCGGTGAGGTACATGGTCACGCCGGCGGCCCGGCAGGCCTGGACCGTCAGCTCGTCGCGCACCGACCCGCCGGGCTGGACGATCGCGCGTACGCCGGCGTCGATCAGGATCTGCGGCCCGTCCTCGAACGGGAAGAAGGCGTCGGACGCCGCCACCGAGCCTCGGGCCCGCTCGCCCGCCCTCGAGACCGCGAGCCGGCAGGAGTCCACCCGGTTGACCTGGCCCATGCCGATGCCGACCGCTGCTCCGTCGGAGGCGAGGAGGATCGCGTTCGACTTCACCGACCTGCATGCCTGCCAGGCGAAGGCGAGGTCGGCCAGGACGTCGTCGGGAGCCGCCTCACCGGTGGCGAGGGTCCAGGTGGAGGGGTCGTCGCCGGGTGCGTCGACATGGTCGACCCGCTGCATCAGCACCCCGCCGGAGATGCCCCGGAACTCGACCGGGTCCGGGTGCTCGTCGACGGCACACCGCAGGATCCGGATGTTCTTCTTGCCCTGCAGCACCTCGACCGCGCCGTCCTCGTAGCCCGGCGCCACGATCACCTCGGTGAAGACCTCGGCGACCTGCTCCGCCATCTCCGTGGAGACGGTGCGGTTCACCGCGATCACGCCACCGAACGCCGACACCGGGTCGCAGGCGTGTGCCTTGCGGTGAGCGTCGGCCACGTCGCTGCCCGTGGCGATCCCGCACGGGTTGGCGTGCTTGATGATCGCCACCGCCGGCAGGTCGAAGTCGTTGGCCGCACGGCGCGCGGCATCGGTGTCGACGTAGTTGTTGTAGGACATCTCCTTGCCGTGCAGCTGCTCCGCGTCGGCCAGGCCCCCGCGCCAGTGCGCGTAGAGCGCGGCCGGCTGGTGCGGGTTCTCGCCGTACCGCAGCACCGCCCTCCGCTGCCAGGTCGCGCCGGTGAACGCCGGGAAGCCGGTGCCGTCGCTGGTGTCGGTGAGGACGTTGCCCATCCACGAGGCCACCTGCACGTCGTACGCCGCGGTGTGGGCGAACGCCTCGGCCGCCAGCCGCTTGCGCTGCTCGAGGGTGAAGCCGCCGGCGGCCACGGCGGCGAGCACCTCGGCGTACGCGTCGGGTGAGGTCACGATCGCGACCGAGGGGTGGTTCTTGGCCGCCGCGCGCACCATCGACGGCCCGCCGATGTCGATCTGCTCGACGCACTCGTCGGGCGTGGCCCCCGAGGTCACCGTCTGCACGAACGGGTAGAGGTTGGAGACCACCAGGTCGAAGGGCTCGATGCCCAGGTCGGCCAGCTGCTGGACGTGGGACTCCAGCCGCCGGTCGGCGAGGATCCCGGCGTGCACCGTCGGGTGCAGCGTCTTGACCCGGCCGTCGAGGCACTCCGGGAAGCCGGTGAGGTCCTCCACCTTGGTCACGGGCAGGCCGAGGGACTCGATCCGGGCGGCCGAGCCGCCGGTGGAGACCAGCTCGACCCCGGCCTCGGCCAGGCCCCGGACCAGGTCGTCCAGGCCGGTCTTGTCATAGACGGAGACCAGGGCTCGTCGGATGGCTGTGCGGTCGCTCATGAGGTCACTCCTGTCGTCCGGAGCACCCAGGCGTTCGATGCTCTGATGTCACCCGGGACCCGGGTCACTCCCTGGTGGTTGCCCACCTGCGCCAGTCGTGTGGCGGCAGCCTAACGCGTGGTCTCACCGGCCGAAACGCACCACCCGGCCGTCGACCGAGAACCCCTCGCGAGCGATCCGACCCACCGCCTCGACCAGCATCGACCGTTCCTGGGTCTTGATCCGCTCGTGCAGCGACCCGACGGTGTCGCCGTCGAGCACGGGCACGGCGGCCTGCGCCACGATCGGGCCGGTGTCGACGCCCGCGTCGACGACGAAGAGGGTGCACCCGGTCACCTTCACGCCGTACGCCAGCGCCTCGGCGGGTCCGTGCATGCCGGGGAAGGAGGGAGACAGCGCGGGGTGGGTGTTCAGGACCCGCCCGCCGTACGCGGCCAGGAACGCCGGACCGACCAGCTTCATGAACCCGGCCAGGACCACGAGATCGGCGTCGTACGCCGCCACGCCGGCGGTCAGCGCCGCGTCCCACTCCTCGCGGGTCTCGACGTCCCCGACCCGGCGCACGAACGTCGGGACGCCGGCTCGCTCAGCCCTGGCCAGCGCCTCGATCCCGCTCCGGTCCGCGCCGACGGCGACCACCTCCGCGCCGTACGCCGGGTCGTCCGCAGCGTCGAGGAGGGCCTGGAGGTTGGTTCCGGAGCCGGACACCAGGACGACCACACGGAGCGGGCTCTCGGACACGGCGGGGAGTCTAGGCCCCCGCGGGACGAGCCCGAGCGGCTAGTCCTTTCGCACTAGAGGACCTGGTCCGAACGGGCCAGGGTGCGCCGCCGAACGACCGGTCTTCGTGGTTTCCCTTGCCGGGGCCGAAGGTAAAGAGAAGTCTCTTGACCGAAGCGCCCGGACCCGACCGGGGACCCACGTGTGGGGGGCCACTCGTCGCTTCGGTCCGAGAACGAGGGGGGACCGAGCAGGAAGGCCCACCCGTGCAGATCCCTCGTCGCCGAGCACTGGTCGCAGCGGTCCTCGTCGGGCTGCTCGCCGCTCTCGCCCCGTCCGCGTCCGCCGACGCCGGCACCGTTCGGGTGCCGCGCCACTACTTCGGCCTCCAGGACGGGTCGATGAAGGCGTATCGCAACCTCGACTTCGGCTCCCTGCGCCTGTGGGACTCGCACGTGACGTGGCGCGACATCGAGACCTCTCCGGGCCACTACGACTGGAGCTGGCTCGACTCCTACGTGCGGCACGCCCAGCGCCACCGCGTGCAGGTGACGCTCGTCCTGGCCATGACGCCGTCCTTCTACAGCGCGGCGCCCAACCTGCCTCCGCGCCGGATGGGGCACTACCGCGACTTCGTCCGCACGGTGATGAGGCGCTACCGCAGCTTCCACGGCCACCGCGGGATCGCGGCGTACCAGGTGTGGAACGAGGGGAACCTGCCCTACTTCTGGGACAGCAGTCCGCGTCGCCTGGCCCGGATGACCCGGACGGTCTGGCGGATCCACCAGCACGTCGACCCCCGGGCCACGATCGTGGCGCCCTCGTTCGCCGTGCGGCTGGACGGCCAGCGCCGGTGGCTCTCGGCGTACGAGCGGCAGCGCCTCGGGGGTCACCCGGTCCGCGACTTCTACGACGCCAACGCCCTGAGCCTGTACCCCAAGGCGTGGTACGGGACCCGCGCCGGCGGTCCCGAGGACGCCATGCGGCTCCTCGCCCTGGCCAAGCAACGGCTGGTCCGCGCCGGCGTACCGCGCAGGACGCCGCTGTGGGCCACCGAGGTCAACTACGGCCTCACCGGCGAGCCCAGTGCCGCCGACGCGATCAGCGAGAACGAGCAGGTCGCCAACGTGATCCGGACCTACGTGCTCGGCGCCGCGCGCGGGCTGGACCGGATGTTCTGGTACCGCTACGACTGGGGCCTCCTGCCGGCCTCGTCGGGGGGCGGGACCCTCGGCAACACGCTCCTCTCGGTGCCCGGCTCCCCCACCACCATCACCCGAGCAGGGGTCGCGCTGCGGACCGTGCAGCGCTGGCTCCACGGTCGTCTGGTCGGGCGGCACGGGCACCCGCCGTGCCGGCGGGGGTCCCTGGGTACCTACACCTGCGTCGTGCGGTACGCCGAAGGCGTGCGGTGGATCCTGTGGAACCCCGAGCGGCCGGTGCGGGTCGCCCTGCCGCGCGGAGCACTGCGCCTGCACCGGGCGGACGGCAGCAGCGCAAGGATCGACGGCCGCGACGCGACGATCGAGATCTCCTACCTGCCGGTGATGGTCACCTCCCGACGCTGACGCGCGAGTCGTCGCCTCGCCGGGACCGGGCTGCCTCAGGCGGCCGACCGGCGTACGCGCCAGGTGGCGGTCATCGAGCCGAGAAGACCGCCGAGGCCGAACGTCGCGATGCCGTGGAGCAGGACCTGGAAGGCGAACGGGCCCACCTCCGCCATCCGTCCCGGCCCGATCGCGCCCCCGGAGAGTGAGGCGAGGACGGCGAACGCGACCGCACAGCCGAGACCGGCGCCCACGCCCCGCAGCGCCGCGTCGTCCCACCGGGGCGTGGGGTAGCGCATCAGGGTCCGGTGGACGCACACCGCGGCCAGCAGCGGCGGGAGGGCCAGCAGGGCGACGGTCCAGCCCGGCGTGGGGCCGGTACCGGGCAGCGCGGCGAGCAGCGGGAACAACGGCAGCGGGCCGAGGACGACGGCGGTCGGGCTGACCAGCGTGTGGGCGCCGACGGCGAAGCCCGGGCCCAGCAGGAAGGAGCCGCTGAACAGGGCGGCGTTCGGGACCAGCAGCGCCGAGAGCCCGATCAGGAGCGTCGCGGCACCCGGGCTGGTGTGGAGCTGGGACATCACGTCGGCGGCACCGTCCCAGTGGACGAGGAGGGCAGCCACCAGGACCAGGACGGACAGACCGGCGAACCAGACCAGGGTGCGCCAGGCTGCGGCAGCAGCGGCCCGGACGGACAGCGGCAGGAACGCCGTCCAGATCGCCGCACGCCCGGAGCCGACCGCGATCGCGGTGCCGCCCACGAGACCGCACAGCGGCACGGTCCACAGGAGCAGCCGGGCGACGGAGGGCGCGGTGGCGGGTGTCGCGGCGAGAGAGTGGGTGACCACCGCCACCGCGAGGTACCCGGCGGTGAAGAGCGCGGTCGCGGAGGCGACCGTCCAGTCGCGCACACCGTCCGCGATGGCGTCGGCGTCCGGCCCGTGGCCCGACACGGAGTCGCCGAGCCTCAGCCCGAGACGCCAGACGACGATGGCGGCCAGCAGCGTCAGTCCCAGCGGAACCGCGGTGACGCCCACACCCTCGACGTGCACTCCGGAGCCGTGGGCCATCAGCCACCCGAGGGCACCGACGTGGAGGCCGTCCCGCGGCGCGCCGTGGGCGCCGGCATCGGTCAGGAACCAGCCGACGACACCGCCGGCGAGACAGACCAGGAGGGTGCTGGCGGCCGCCACCACGCCCGCGAGAAGCCCCAGCAACACGAGGGGGCGGCGGTGGGCCGCGTCCGCCCGGGCCTCCCCCGTCGGCCGGGTACGACGTGGAGCGGGCAGCAACGAGGTCATGGCGGGCTCATTGTCGCCCGGCTGCCGGCGACGATCCGGGCCGCCACGCCGTGAGGCCGGGCCGCTCCCGGGTTTTCGGGGTGCCCGGTGTGGCGACGTACCGTAGGGAGGCCATGTCCGATGCCGAGCAGTTCGACCTCTTCTACGCCGAGGCCCGCGACCGACTGCTCGTCCAGGCGTTCGCGCTCACCGGTGACCTGCCGGCGTCCCGCGGGGCGGTCCGCGACGGGTTCATCGCCGCCTGGCACCGCTGGCCGAAGCTGAAACGGCTGGACGACCCCACGTCCTGGGTGCGGCCCCACGCGCTCACCCACGCGCAACGTCGCCACACCGCCCGCATCTTCCACCGTGACCGCCAGCTCGACCCCGACCTCAAGGCCACGCTGGACGCCCTCCACACGCTCTCGTTCGTCCAGCGCAAGGCACTCGTCCTGGCCGACCTGTCGACCGCGTCGCCGGAGGAGCGGGCTCGCGAGCTCGGGCTGCCGGTCGACGAGGCGGAGCGCCGCGCGCTCGACGCGCGGGTGCACTTCGTCGACCACCGCGGGGTCCCGGCCGTGGAGATCCGGTCGACGCTCCAGCGACTGGCCGAGCACTGTGCCGACACGCGCTGGCCGCGGGCCACGATCATCCGCCGCGCCGGCGCCGCGAGGCGGCGTACCCATGCCCTGGCGGGTGCCGCCCTGGTCGCCGGCACCCTGGTCGTCAGCGGGTTCGCGGTCGCCGACTCCCACGGCGTACGGCCGACCCTCGAGTCCGCGCGGGACCGGATCACCGACGTGCCGGCCGGGGGCTCGGCGAGCCCCGCTGCCGCCGACGCCCCGCAGGTGACCACGGCGTCCCTGCTCAGCAGGGCCCAGGTCTCGCGCGCCGTGCGCGGCCGGACCTGGCAGGTGACCGGCACCGACCCCGCGCAGCACACCACCCTGCCGTGCCAGCGCCGCAGGTACGCCGACCCGAAGGCGGTCACCGCCCTGGTCCGCAACTTCACCTCCCAGCGCGAGAAGGGCCGGCCCCAGCTCGCGGCGGTCCAGACCATGGAGTACTCGCGGGACGTCGCTGGAGCGATCTCGCGCCTTCGACACGGCGGCCGGGTGGTTCGCGGGCTGCACGATGCCCCAGGCCCAGCTGCTCGGCGTACGCCGCGTGACCGGGCTGGGCGACGAGGCCCAGCAGTACGCCGTGCGGGCCTGGCACCGACCCGCGATGACGTTCGTCCTCGGGCTGGCCCGCACCGGTCAGGTGACCACCGTGACCGTGACCAGGACGGCCGGCTCCCGGACACCCGACCTGGCCGGCAACCTGCGCCTCCTCGTCGCCGCGGTCGACGAGCTCTGCGTGACCCCCGGCGGTGGGCCCTGCTCGGCCACGCCCAAGGCCACCCCGATGGCGCCGCCGGCGGCCGGCCCCATGCCGATGATGCTCAGCGAGTACGACCTGCCGCCGGTCACCGGCGTGCAACGCCCGTGGATGGGCACGACGCCCCGCCGGGCGCTGCTCAACGTCGCCGCCACGACCTGCGACGACAGCAGCTTCCACGGTCACGGCTGGACGCACGACGCGACGCGGTCCTTCCTGGTCCCGGGAGCACACCTGGCGACGGCCTTCGGGCTCACCGAGACCGTGGGGCGACTGCCTGCCGATCGGGCGCGCTCGTTCGTCGACGGGGTGCGCGCCGAGCTGGCGTCGTGCAGCGACCGCGAGCTGGGGACCAAGGTCGAGCGGCTGGCCGGGGGCCAGGACCTGTCCGCCTGGCGGGTACGCACCCAGGTGTCGGACAAGAAGACGGTGACCTTCTACATGGGCGTCGTCCGGCACGGCGGCGCCGTGGCCCAGGTCGGCTTCGTCCCCGACCGCACCCACTCCATGACCACGGCCCAGTTCGTCGCGCTGGTCCGCCGGGCCTCCGAGCGCTTGTCGGAGATGCCCGAGTGAGGAGGCTCCCGGATCGGTGCCAGCCGAGCCGGGAGCGTCCGAGCGAGACCGAAGGCGAGCTCGCTCGCGAGGGTGCCCTTCGCCTTCAGCCGGCCAGGATCTGACGCATCAGCTCGGCGGTCTCCGACGGGGTCTTGCCGACCTTGACGCCGACGGCCTCGAGGGCCTCCTGCTTCGCCGCGGCGGTCCCGGAGGAGCCGGAGACGATGGCGCCCGCGTGGCCCATGGTCTTGCCCTCCGGGGCGGTGAAGCCGGCGACGTAGCCGACGACCGGCTTGGTCACGTGGTCCTTGATGTACGCCGCCGCACGCTCCTCGGCGTCGCCACCGATCTCGCCGATCATCACGATCGCGTCGGTCTCCGGGTCGGCCTCGAACGCAGCGAGGGCGTCGATGTGAGTGGTGCCGATGATCGGGTCACCGCCGATGCCGATGCAGGAGGAGAAGCCGTGGTCGCGCAGCTCGTACATCATCTGGTAGGTCAGCGTGCCGGACTTCGAGACCAGCCCGACGCGGCCGGCCTTGGTGATGTCGGCGGGGATGATCCCGGCGTTGGACCTGCCGGGACTGATCAGGCCCGGGCAGTTGGGCCCGATGATCCGGGTCGTGCCCCGGGATTCGGCGTACGCCCGGAACTCCGCGGTGTCGTGGACGGGAACACCCTCGGTGATCACCACGAGCAGGCCGATCCCGGCGTCGATCGCCTCGATCGCGGCGGCCTTGGTGAACGCGGGGGGGACGAAGACCACCGAGACGTCGGCGCCGGTCTCGGCCATCGCGTCGGCCACGGTGCCGAACACCGGGACCGCCACGTCGGCGAACGCGGCGGACTCGCCGGCCTTGCGAGGGTTGACCCCGCCGACCACCTGGGTCCCGGAGTCGAGCATCCGCTGGGTGTGCTTCATGCCCTCGGAGCCGGTCATGCCCTGGACGATGACCTTGGAGGTCTCGGTCAGCCAGATCGCCATCTCGTCAGTCCTCGTCCTTCTCAGGCGCCCGCGGCGTGGGCGAGCTCGGCGGCCTTGTCGGCCGCGCCGTCCATGGTGTCCACCAGCGTCACCAGCGGGTGGTTGGCGTCGTTCAGGATCCGCCGGCCCTCCTCGACGTTGTTGCCGTCGAGGCGTACGACGAGTGGCTTGTTCGCCTCGTCGCCCAGCCGCTGAAGGGCGCCGACGATCCCGTTGGCGACCTCGTCGCAGGCGGTGATCCCGCCGAAGACGTTGACGAAGACCGCCTTCACCTGGGCGTCGCCCAGGATGATGTCGAGGCCGTTGGCCATCACCTCGGCCGAGGCGCCGCCCCCGATGTCGAGGAAGTTCGCCGGTTTCACGCCGCCGTGCTTCTCGCCGGCGTACGCGACGACGTCGAGAGTCGACATGACCAGGCCCGCACCGTTGCCGATGATTCCGACGGCGCCGTCGAGCTTGACGTAGTTGAGGCCCTTCTCCTTGGCGGCGAGCTCCAGGGGGTCCTCGTCCTCGGTGACCTCGAAGCGGGCGTGGTCCTCGTGCCGGAAGTCGGCGTTGTCGTCGAGCGACACCTTGCCGTCGAGTGCCTCGAGCGACCCGTCCCCCAGCTTCACCAGCGGGTTGACCTCGACCAGGGTGGCGTCCTCCTCGATGAAGACGACCCACAGCTTCTTGATCGCGGCGGCGGCCTGCTCGGCGATGTCGGCGTCGAAGCCGGTCGCCGCGACGATCTCGGCCGCCTTGGCGTCGTCCACGCCCACCTGCGGGTCGATGGAGACGCGCGCGATCGCGTCCGGGTTCTCGTGGGCGGTGACCTCGATCTCGACACCGCCCTCGGTGGAGGCGATGCAGAGGTAGTTGCGGTGGGCGCGGTCGACCAGGAAGGAGAAGTAGTACTCCTCGGCGATGTCGGCCGCCGGGGCGACCAGCGCGCGGTGCACGGTGTGGCCCTTGATGTCCATGCCCAGGATCTCGCGCGCCTTGGCGACGGCGTCCTGCGGGTCCGTGGCCAGCTTGACGCCGCCGGCCTTGCCGCGACCGCCGGTCTTGACCTGCGCCTTGACCACGACCCTGCCGCCCTCGGCCTCGGCCGCGGCCTCGGCCTCCTCGGGCGCGGTGATCACGGTGCCGACCGTGACGGGGACGCCGTGCTTGGCGAACAGCTCTTTCGCCTGGTACTCCATCAGATCCACGTTGCACCCATTCCTGAGAGACCGGAAAGCCGATCGCACCTTAGCCCCGCGTCGCGAGCGACCCGCAAGCCGGGTCGAGCCCGACGTCGGTGACGGGCTCTACGGTCGAGGCATGACCCGGGTCATCTACTTCACCGCCTGCACCCTCGACGGCTTCATCGCCGACGAGCACGACTCCCTCGACTGGCTCTTCGAGGTGCCGCACGGAGACGAGGACGACAGCTGGGAGTCGTTCATCGGGGGGATCGGGCCGCTCGTCACCGGCACGACGACGTACCGCTGGATGCTCGACCGGCACTTCTCCGAGCACCCGGAGCAGTGGCAGGAGTTCTACGGCGACCGGCCGCTGTGGGTGTTCACCCACCAGGACCTGCCCGGCATCCCGGGCGTCGAGGTGCACCTCGTGTCGGGCGACGTCCGGGCGGTGTACGACGAGCTGGTCAGCGCGGCGGCCGGCCGGGACGTGTGGCTCGTCGGCGGCGGCGACCTGGTCGGACAGTTCGACGACGCCGGCCTGCTCGACGAGGTGCAGCTCGGGATGACCCCGGTCACGCTCGGGGCGGGACGCCCGCTGCTGCCACGCCGCATCACCTCGGCGCGGATGCGGTTCCGCCGGGCCGAGCAGACGGGTCAGCGGGTGCGGATCGTCCTGGACGTCGAGCGGCGCGGAGCTGCTCAGGGCTGATCGGCGAAGGCCTGGGCCACCCAGCCGGTGATCTCGCCGGTCGTGGCGCCCGGGGTGAAGACCTTGGCGACCCCCAGCTCCTCGAGCACCGGGATGTCCTCGTCGGGGATGATCCCGCCGCCGAAGACGCGGATGTCGGCCGCGTCACGCTCGGCCAGCAGCTCGAGCAGGCGACGGAACAGCGTCATGTGGGCCCCCGACAGCACCGAGAGACCGATCAGGTCGGCGTCCTCCTGGATCGCGGTCTCGACGATCTGCTCCGGGGTCTGGTGCAACCCGGTGTAGATGACCTCGTGACCGGCATCGCGCAGCGCCCGGGCGACGATCTTGGCGCCGCGGTCGTGCCCGTCCAGGCCGGGCTTGGCCACCACGATGCGGATCCGCGACGAAGGGGAAGCAGCCATGAGCGCAGACTAACCGACGCTCCGGACGGGGCTTCCTGCCACCGCAGGACGTGACTCCAACCACACGTGTATCCCGTTGTCCGCCTGGTATTCACCGCCAGGGCGTGGGGGATTTCACCCGCCGTGACGCATCCGTTACTGTCGGGGCTCGCTGACCCCCTCTTCTTCTTCGACTTCCGGGAGTTACTACATGGGCGACCTCCGCGCCGGCACGGGCGGCTCAGACGTCGCCCAGCCGACCGGGAAGCGGATCGCCCGCCATTCCGCCGAGCAGGTCACCGACCAGCCGTACGCCGGTCGCCGCGTCGCCGTGGCGCCCGGTCGCCGCCGGGCCGAGCCCGGCTCCCAGCCGTCTCCTCCCTCGTCGCTCCCCGGCGTTCCGGCTCCCGGCCGCCGCGCGCTGCGCGTGGTCGAGGAGGTCCCCGTCGCGGTGAACGCCACGCTCGTGGAGGCTCCCGTCGAGGTCGCCACCCCGGTCATCGCGCCGGTCATCGCGCCGGTCATCGCGCCCGTGGTCGAGCCGGTGGCGGAGCCGACCCCTGCGGTCGCGGTGCCACCCGGGCTCTCGCTCGAGCCGATCGCGCTGACCACGCTCGCGGCCTCTCCGGTCGGCACCGAGCCGTTGTCGGAGAAGCCGGTGGCCCTGCAGCCGCTGACCCACGAGCCCCAGCCGCAGGTCCGGGTGACGCCCGGGCGTGCCACCACCGGCCGGCGCGTGGCCCGACGGCGCTCGCCGATCCCGCTGCCCGGCGCCCCGCTGCTGATGGGCGTGGCGGTCCTGGCCATCTCGGCCGGGGGCGCCCTGCAGGCGATGCACACCGACGCCGGTGCGGTCGCCGAGGCCCATCACCTCGCACCCGCCAGCGCGCTCTCCGGCAGCAGCGGCGTAGGCTCGGCGAGCCTGATGGGCGACCGGACGCCGGTGCTCAGCCGCAGCTCCGACCGGCTGCAGGCCAGCGCGGACGAGCAGGCCAAGCAGCGCGCCGAGGCGCTCTCCGGGCTGGCCTCCCAGGCGGAGAAGCAGGCTCAGAAGATCAAGCTGCACGCCTGGGTGCTCCCCGTCGCCCCCGGCGCCTACCACCTGACGGCACGCTTCGGTGACTACAGCTCGCTGTGGTCCAGCTTCCACACCGGTCTCGACTTCGCCTCCTCGACCGGGACGCCGGTCATGGCGGTCGCCGGCGGCACCATCACCGAGACCGGCTACTCCGGCGCCTACGGCAACCGCACGATCGAGACCCTGGCCGACGGCACCGAGCTCTGGTACTGCCACCAGAACACCTTCGGCACCACCGTCGGCGCCACCGTGCGTCCCGGGCAGGTGATCGGCTACGTCGGCTCGACCGGCAACGTGACCGGTCCCCACCTGCACCTCGAGGTCCACCCCGGCGGCGGCGACCCGGTCGACCCCTACTCCGCGCTCGTGGTGCACGGCCTCCAGCCCTGAGCGATCGGCGACCGCAGACCGGCGCCGAGTCAGAGCTTCTCCACCGGGGCGTACCTCAGCAGCAGCCGCTTGACGCCCTCGGACCCGAAGTCGATCGAGGCGACGGACTTGTCGCCCACGCCGTCCACGGCGACCACCGTGCCCATCCCGAACGAGTCGTGCACCACGCGGTCGCCGGGCGACAGGGACGGCACCGCGCGGGCCGGCTTGGACTTCGCCGCCGCGTCGGCGCGTGCGGCGGCCGCGGTGAAGTTGCGGCGCCCGGCGGAGGTGGGCGCCCCCAACCCGGTCGACGTCCCCGTCGTCCGCGTGAGGTCGGGGCGCTGCCAGTGGACCTGGTCGGCCTCGGTCCGGCGCCAGTCGACCAGCTCGTCGGGGACCTCGCCCAGGAAGCGTGAGGCGGGGTTGTGGGCCGGAGCACCCCAGGCCGAGCGGACCAGCGCGCGGGAGAGATACAGCCGCTCCCTCGCGCGGGTCACCCCGACGTAGGCCAGACGACGTTCCTCCTCCAGCTCGCGGCCGTCGTCGAGGCTGCGCGAGTGCGGGAAGACACCGTCCTCCAGCCCGGTCAGGAAGACGGTCGGGAACTCCAGGCCCTTGGCGGTGTGGAGCGTCATCAAGGTGACCATGCCGCCGTCGTCCTCGTGGGGGGCGTCGGGGATCTGGTCGGTGTCGGCGACGAGCGCGACCCGCTCGAGGAAGTCGGTGAGGCCGGGGGTGACGGTGCCCGCGTCGACGTCCGCGGGGTCCGCTGAGGGGCCGGCGACCGGGTCGTCGGAGAACTCGCGGGCGACGGCCACGAGCTCGGCGAGGTTCTCCAGCCGGGTGCCGTCCTGGGGGTCGTCGGAGGCCTCGAGCTCGTCGAGGTAGCCGGACCTGGCCAGCACCGACTCGAGCACCACGTCGGCCCGCTCGCCGGCCTCGACCATCGACTGGAGCTCCTCGACCAGGGCCACGAAGCCCTGGATGGCGACCAGCGACCGGGTCACCAGACCGGGTGCCTCGTCGGCCCGGCGCAGCCCCTCCCAGAACGTCACCCGCTCGCGCTGGGCGTACGACGTGACGCACTCGACGGCGCGGTCGCCGATGCCGCGCTTCGGCGTGTTGAGGACCCGTCTCAACGAGACCTCGTCGTCGGGGTTCACCAGCATCCGCAGGTAGGCGAGCGCGTCGCGGACCTCGCGCCGCTCGTAGAAGCGCACCCCGCCGACCACGCGGTAGGGCATGCCGAGGCGGATGAACACCTCCTCGAACACGCGGGACTGGGCGTTGGTCCGGTAGAAGACGGCGACGTCGCCGGGGCGCGAGCCGGCGTCGGTGAGCGTGTCGATCTCACCGGAGACGAACCGGGCCTCGTCGCGCTCGTCGTCGGCGACGTACCCCACGATCTTGGCGCCCGCGCCGGCGTCGGACCACAGGTTCTTCGGCTTGCGGCCCTGGTTGTGGCCGATCACGGAGTTGGCGGCGTTGAGGATGTTCTGGGTCGAGCGGTAGTTCTGCTCGAGCAGGATCGAGGTCGCGTTCGGGAAGTCCTGCTCGAAGTCGAGGATGTTGCGGATGTTCGCCCCGCGGAAGGCGTAGATGGACTGGTCGGCGTCGCCGACGACCATCAGCTCGGCGGGCGGCACCCGCTCGGCGGCCGTCTCGTCGAGGGTCTCCTCCAGGGCGTCGGCGCAGAGCTGGTGGATCAGGGCGTACTGCGCGTGGTTGGTGTCCTGGTACTCGTCGACGAGCACGTGCCGGAAGCGGCGCCGGTACGTCTCGCGCACCTCGGGGAAGGTCGCGAAGACGTCGACGGTGAGCGTCAGGATGTCGTCGAAGTCCAGGGCGTTGGCGTCGCGGAGCCGCTGCTGGTAGCGGGCGTACGCCGCGGCGTACGCCTCCTCGAACTTGTTGTGGGTGTCGGCCGAGACCTCCTCGGGACCGCGCAGCTCGTTCTTGTGGCCGGACACCCAGTGGAGGACGGCACCCGGCTGGTAGCGGCGCGGGTCGAGGTCGAGGTCCTTCAGCACCATGGTCATCAGCCGCTTGGAGTCGGCGGCGTCGTAGATGGTGAAGCTCGACCGGAAGCCCAGCTTGTCGATCTCCTTGCGCAGGATCCGGACGCAGGCGGAGTGGAACGTCGAGACCCACATCAGCCGCGCCCGCGGGCCGACCAGCGCCTCCACCCGCTCCTTCATCTCGGCGGCCGCCTTGTTGGTGAAGGTGATGGCCAGGATCGAGCCCGGGTGGACCCGGCGCTGGGAGACCAGCCACGCGATCCGTCGGGTCAGCACCCGGGTCTTGCCGGAGCCGGCACCGGCGACGACGAGCAGCGGCGCCCCCTCGTGGACGACGGCGGCGCGCTGCGGCTCGTTGAGCCCGGCCAGGAGGTCGTCGGGCGACAGCGTGCCCGGACGGTCGGCGGACGTCCCGGGGTCGCTGCTCCGGCCGAGGGTCTGGCCGATGATCGGGAGGGTGTCGCTCATCTCCCGTCCACCCTACGTGTCGACACCCCCCGCGCGGACGGCGTCCCGGGTCAGCTGTAGGCCACGCCGATGTTGGCGACGGTGAGCACGAGGATCACCCAGTAGAGCCAGGCGGGGATGGCCGGCTTGCGGACGTTGGCCATCACCAGCACCAGGATCAGCAGGCCGATCCCGAACATCACCGCGACCGAGACGTGGTCGAACTCCTGGTCGCGCGCCTCCAGCACGCCGACCAGCAGCAGCCCGGCCACGACGCTCGTCCCGATGCCGTCCCGCATCGGGCCGGTGACCCGCTTCTCCGGGCGGCGGACCTGGACCAGCAGGCCGACCAGCAGTGCGAGCACGCCGAGCAGGTGCAGCACGAGCAGGGCGACCTGCACGACCTTCATGGCCGCAGCGTAGGCGGCGTACGTCGTGGGGTGCGGGAGGCGCGGCTGAGGGGACCCCGGCTCAGGCGAGGCGCCGGCCGTCGCGGGGCATCAGCCGCAGCCAGCGGTGACCGTAGCCCTCCAGCACCACCTCGACCCGGCCGCGATCGTCGACCTCCACGGGACCGCCCTGCTGCAGCAGGTCCTCCAGGTGGTGGCTGCTGTCGCAGCCCTCCAGCGTCAGCGGCACGGTGCACGGCTGAGGGCCGAGGTTGTGCACCGCGACGATGCGGCGGTCGTCCCAGGAGCAGGCGTGCGCCAGGACCTGGTGGTGCGGCTGGTCGAGCACCAGGAAGTCCGCCCAGCCGAGCTCCGGTGACTCGCGGTACCTCTTGATCAGCAGGGTCACGAACGCCAGCAAGGAGTCGGGATCCGCCCGCTGCGCGGCGACGTTCACGTGCTCGGGCCCGAAGGCGCCGTCCACCAGCGGCCGTCGCAGCCGCGACGGGGCCGCGTGGGAGAAGCCGCCGTTGCGCTGGTCGGTCCACTGCATCGGCGTGCGCACCGCGAGACGCCCGGGTACGTCGAGGTTCTCGCCCATCCCGATCTCCTCGCCGTAGAACAGCACCGGGGTGCCGGGAAGAGAGAACAGCAGGCTGTAGACCATCTTGATGCGGCGCGGGTCGCCGTCGAGCATCGGGGGCAGCCGGCGTCGCAGACCCCGGCCGTACAGCTGCATCTCGGGCTCCGGCCCGAAGGCCGCGAAGACCTCGTCGCGCTCCTTGTCGGAGAGCTTGTCCAAGGTGAGCTCGTCGTGGTTGCGCACGAAGGTCGCCCACTGGGACTCCCGCGACACGGCCGGGCGTCGCCGGAGCGCCCGTGCCAGCGGACGGGCGTCCTGGCGGGCCAGCGAGAGGTACAGGTTCTGCATGCTGATGAAGTCGAACTGCATGGTCAGCTCGTCGCCGTCCCTGCCACCGAAGAACGTCTTCTGGTCCTTGCTGGGCAGGTTGACCTCGCCGAGCAGGATGCCGTCACCGGTACGCCGGCCGACGAACGACCGGAGGTGGCGCAGGAACTCGTGCGGGTCGGGGAAGCGGTCCAGCTCGGCCTGGTCCACCCCGGTGGTCTCCAGCATGAACGGCACCGCGTCCACCCGGAAGCCCGAGATCCCCAGCTCGAGCCAGAAGCCCATCGCCTTGACGATCTCGTCGCGGACCCGGGGGTTGGTGATGTTGAGATCGGGCTGGGTGCGGTAGAAGCGGTGCAGGTACCACTCCTCGGTCTTCGCGTCGTACTCCCAGATGCTGCTCTCCTGGTCGGGGAACGTCACCTCCTTCTTCGTGCTCGGTGGCTCGCTGGCGCGCCAGACGTAGAAGTCCCGGTACGGCGAGGTCTTGCTCGACCGCGCCGCCCGGAACCAGGGGTGCTGGTCGGAGGTGTGGTTGACGACCAGGTCGATGATCACCCGCAGGCCGCGGTCGCGGGCCGTGCGGACCAGCTCGACGAAGTCACCGGCGCTGCCGAGCCGCGGGTCGACCCCGTAGTAGTCGGTGATGTCGTAGCCGTCGTCGCGGTCGGTCGTCGGGTGGAACGGCATCAGCCAGAGGCAGGTCACCCCGAGCTCGGCGAGGTAGTCGACGCGCTCGGCGAGGCCGGGGAAGTCGCCCATCCCGTCGTCGTTCCAGTCCATGAACGTCTGGACGTCGAGGCAGTAGACGACCGCCGTCTTCCACCACAGGTCGCTGGTGTCGCTGATCCGCATCCGCATCTCCCTCGCAGCGCCCGGTGGTCGAGACATGCATCGTAGGTCGACGGGCTGGGTACGTCGTCCGGCGAGGAGGTCGACGTGCGGAGAACCACCGGACCCAGGGTCGTCGTCGTCACCGGCGCCTCGGGAGGCATCGGGCGCGCCAGCGCTCGCGCGTTCGCGGCCCGCGGCGACAGCGTCGCGCTGCTGGCCCGGGGCGACTCCGGCCTCGACGGCGTGCGCGCCGACGTCGAGCGGGCGGGTGGCACCGCCCTCGCCCTGCAGGTGGACGTGGCGGACCCGCAGCAGGTGGAGGACGCCGCGTCGACGGTCGAGGAGAAGCTCGGAGACATCGACGTCTGGGTGAACGTGGCCTTCACGTCGGTGTTCGCGCGGTTCATGGACATCGAGCCGGAGGAGTTCCGGCGCGTCACGGACGTGACGTACCTCGGCTACGTCAACGGCACTCGCGCGGCGCTGCGCCGGATGCTCCCGCGGGACCGCGGCGCGATCGTGCAGGTGGGCTCGGCGCTGGCGTACCGGGGCATCCCCCTGCAGAGCGCGTACTGCGGCTCCAAGCACGCGGTGCAGGGCTTCCACGAGTCGGTCCGGACCGAGCTCCTGCACGACCACAGCAGCGTGCGGGTCACCATGGTGCAGATGCCGGCCGTGAACACCCCGCAGTTCTCGTGGGTGCTGTCCCGGCTGCCTCACCAGGCCCAACCGGTCGCACCCATCTACCAGCCCGAGGTCGCCGCGCGTGCCGTGGTGTACGCCGCCGACCACCCACGCCGGCGGGAGTACTGGGTCGGCGGCAGCACCGCCGCGACGCTGGCCGTCAACGCCGTGGCCCCGGGGCTGCTGGACCGCTACCTGGCACGGACCGGGTTCCAGGGACAGCAGACGCCGGCGCCCCGGGATCCCGACCAGCCGGCGAACCTCTGGGCACCGGCGGACAGCGACCGCGGCCACGACTTCGGTGCCCACGGGATCTTCGACGACGAGTCGACGACGCGCTCGCCCCAGCTGTGGGCCTCCCAGCACCACGGGCTCCTCGGCCTGGGCGCCGTCGCGGCACTGGCGGGCGCCGTCCTGACGCGCCGACGTACCCGCGGCTGAGGGTGCCGCAACCGGCTACAGCAGGCGGCGGTCGTTGGCCCAGCGGGTCAGCTCGTGGCGGGAGGAGAGCTGGAGCTTGCGCAGGACGCTCGACATGTGGGTCTCCACGGTCTTGATGGAGATGAACAGCTCCTTGGCCACCTCCTTGTAGGCGTAGCCGCGCGCGATCAGGCGCATCACCTCGCGCTCCCGCTCGGTGAGGCGGTCGAGGTCCTCGTCGACGGCGGAGATCTCGATCGTCCCGGCGAAGGCGTCCAGGACGAACCCCGCCAGGCGGGGGGAGAACACCGCGTCACCGTCGGAGACCCGGCGGATCGCGTCGACGAGCTCCGGGCCGGTGATGGTCTTGGTGACGTAGCCACGGGCGCCGGCGCGGATGGTGCCGATCACGTCCTCTGCCGCGTCCGACACGCTCAGGGCCAGGAAGCGCGGCGCGTCGGCCGCCGACATCGAGGTGGACAGCCTGCGCATCACCTCCGCCCCGCCCCCGCCGGGCAGGTGGACGTCGAGGAGGACGACGTCCGGATGGTGCTGCCGCACGGCGAGAATCGCCTCGTCGACGTCGGCGGCCTCGGCCACCACCTCGACGGACGTCCCGAGCTCGGCGCGGACGCCGGCCCGGAACATGGCGTGGTCGTCGACGATCAGGACACGGGTGGTCATGACGTTCCTTCCTCTCGCGGCAGCCTGAGCCGCACCTCGGTGCCGGAGCCCGGCGTCGACCGGATCTCGGCGGTGCCGCCGTGGCGCATCATCCGGTCGACGATGCTGCTGCGCACGCCCTGCCGGTCGGCCGGGATGGCGTCGGGGTCGAAGCCGCTGCCGCGGTCGCGCACGAACACCTCGACCTGGGTCTCGCAGACCTCGGCGTAGATGTCGACGACGTGGGTGCCGGCGTGCTTCGCCGCGTTGACCGCAGCCTCGCGGGTCGCCGCCAGGATGGGGGCGAGCGACTCCCCCGCGGCCGCCTCGCCGACCGTCACCAGCTCGACGTCGACGCCGTAGGTGTCCTCGATCTCGCGGACCACCTCGCGCAACGCGCCGGCCAGGGTGCCGTCGCCGACGGGGGTCGAGTCGAACAGCCACGAGCGCAGGTCGCGCTCCTGTGACCGGGCGAGACGGGCCACGGTCGCCGGGTCGCCGGCGTTCTTCTGGATCAGCGCGAGGGTCTGCAGGACCGAGTCGTGGAGGTGGGCGGCGAGGTCGGCCCGCTCCTGGTTGCGGACCCGCTCGGCACGCTCGGTGGCCAGGTCGTTGGTCAGCCGCCACACCCAGGGACCGAGGGTGATCGCCAGCCCGATGCCGCCGAGCGCGGCCGAGATCAGCACGTCGTACAGCTCGTGGGCCTGGCCGTTGCGGAGGGCGAAGAGCGCCACGGAGCCCGCGACCAGCACCACGCCGGCGCCGACCCGGAGGTACGCCGCCCAGCCACCGGTGCCGAAGACCGCGCGGACCGGGTTCAGCCGCTCGGACTGGTCGAGCCAGCGTGCGCGCTGGGCCTCGTCGGCCTGACGCCACAGCAGCCCGAAGCCGACACCGGCGAGGACCAGGGCCCAGATCACCACGCCGTTGCCGAAGATCGCCTCGGCCGTCAGCACCAGGCCGAGGCCCAGCGCGACCAGGGCGATCGCCGGACCCGAGTCGGCCAGCCGCCGGATCCGGCCGGGGCGCCGGCCCTGGCGGGCGGCACTCTCCAGCCCGGGGGCCTCCGCCTGGAACGGCGGCGCGGCGGGGAGGACCAGCCAGAGGCCGGCGTAGAACGCGATCCCGATGCCGCCGAGGACCGCCCCGACGAGGAACGCCGCGCGTACCCAGACCACCGGCACGGCCAGGTGGCGGGCGAGGCCGCCGGCGACGCCCCCGATCACCGGGTGCTGCGTGTCGCGCACGGCACGGCGTACGTCGCGCGGCAGGTCGCGGGGCACGTCGTGCGCGGGCAGGGAGGCGGTCATGGTGCCTCCATCGTCGCAGAGCGCCGGGCCGCGGACCACGAGGAGGAACCCCGGCCGACCCCTGACCCCGGACCCCGGGGAACCAGCCGGGACCAGGGGTTCCCCCGATGGCGTACGCCGCGCCGGTGGCGCACCGTTGTCCCATGAGCACGACACCGCCCGACACCCAGCCCCCGTCGACACCCGGCCCGGACTCCGGCCCCCGCGTGGGCTGGGACGACATCCGCGACCTGGCCCGGATCCGGCGCAGCACCGGCGACCGTCGCGTCGCCGGTGTCGCCGGTGGTCTGGCGCGTCATCTCGACATCGACCCGCTGATCGTCCGGGTCGCCTTCGTGGTCCTCACCTTCTTCGGTGGCGCCGGGCTGCTGCTCTACATCGCCTGCTGGCTGCTGGTCCCCGAGGACGGCAGCGACTGGGCCCGGGTGCCGCTCGACCGTCGCAGCCGGACCGTCGCGCTGATCCTCGTGGGAGCCCTCGTGGTGGTGATCCTGGCGGGCCACACCTGGTGGGGCAGCGGGTACCCCTGGGGCCTGCTGATCGTCGCCGGCATCATCGCGCTCATCGCCACCGCCTTCCCGCGGCGCGACCGTGGCGCGACCGCAGCCGCAGGGAGGTCCGGAGGTCGCCGCCGCTCCGCCCGACGGTGACACCCGGACCTACGCCGCGCCCACGGCGTACGTGGAGCAGCCGCGTCCGGTGAACCCGCGCAAGAAGGGCCCGATCCTCTTCTGGTTCGCGCTCGCGGTGATGGCCGTCGCCGTCGGCGTGCTCGGGGTGGTCGACCTCGCCGGGGCCTCGGTGGCCCCGTCGGCGTACCCCGCCCTGGTGCTGGCACTCAGCGGTGGCTTCCTCCTCCTGGGCGCCTTCTGGGGCCGGGCCGGCGGCCTGATCGTGGTCGGCCTCCTCGCCGCCGCGGCCACGGCCGGCGCCACGGTCGGCGACCAGTGGGACCCCCACCGCGAGGTGGTCCGTCCGCTCAGCAGTGCCTCCGTCGAGAGCAGCTACCACCTCGACGCCGGCAACCTCGAGGTGGACCTGTCCCAGGTCACCGATCCCCGAGGCCCTCGACGGACGCACCGTCCAGGTCAGCGGGGGCGTCGGCCACCTCGACATCACCGTGCCGGACGGCGTGACGGTGGTGACCCACGCGACCGTCAGCGGACCCGGCGGCATCACCGCGTTCGGCCAGGACTCCGGCGGCGTCGACACCACGGTCGACACCGTCCACCGCGCCGGACCGGGGGCGCCGACCCTGACCATCGACGCCGACCTCCACATCGGCGCCATCGACCTCTCCACCGCCACCCGCTAGAGGAGCGACCATGAACGAGCAGACCACCGAGTCCGGGCGGCACCCGGTCAACATCGGCCACCTGGTGATGGGCGTCGCGTTCCTCGGGCTCGCGGTCATCTGGGCGCTCCTCGAGTCCGGCGCCGCGTCCGCCTCCGACCTGCGCTGGATGCTGCCGGTGCCGTGGGTGGTCGCGGGTGCGGTCGGGCTGGTCGCGACCGCACCGCGCCTCCGCGGGGCACGCGACTGACCCGGTGACCGCGGGCCTGCGGCCCGGTGGCCCGGCGTACCCGCGTGCCAGAGTGGTCCCATGCCGCTGCCGCGCCTGGGCTCGCTGGAGTCGTTGCCCGCCCTCGCCCATCCCGAGCTGCTCGGGCCGCCGGTCGTGACCGCCCTGGCGGACTGGCCCGGCGCCGAGGACGTCGCCGTCGTGGAGATCGACCCCGCCTTCGCCGACACCGCCGCGATGAGCGAGCGGTACGACGTCCCGCTGGAGTCGGGTGCCAACTGCGTGGTCGTGATGGGCCGGCGCGACGGCGAGGAGCGGGTCGCCGCCTGCGTGGTCCGCGCCGACACCCGGGCCGACGTCAACAACCTGGTCAAGCGGACCCTCGACGTGCGCAAGGCGTCGTTCCTGTCGATGGAGCGCGCGGTCGAGGAGTCCGGGATGGAGTACGGCGGCATCACCCCGGTCGGCCTCCCGGCCGGCTGGCGGGTGCTGGTCGACTCCGCGTGTCTCGATCTCGACGCCGCCGTGATCGGCTCGGGCGTACGCCGCTCCAAGCTCGTCGTCCGCGGCCGGCTGCTGGGCGACCTCCCCGGCGCCGAGATCGTGAGCGGTCTCGGTCGCTGATCGCCGGGTTTAGGGGCATGCTGTAGCGGGAATGGTTCTCGAGCTCGGTCCGAGCGTGGCCTGGTGTCCGAGGCAGGCACGCTCTCGGCGGCGTGGGGGACTCGGGGCCCCGCGCCGGGCCGGAGCTGCGGGTCCGCACGACGAGCGGCGAGGAGGCGCGATGCGGCGTCGCTGGCTCGTCGGGCTGGGCGCTCTCGCGCTGCTGCTGGCCGGGTGCGATGCCGGCTCCTCGTCGCAGGACACCGGCGGGGCGGGGAGCGGCCCGGACGCCCCGACGGGGATCGACAACGCGCCGTACGTCTGCCCCGACCGGACCCACCAGGTCGAACCGACCGGCGCCGACATCCTGCCGACGGGCGCGACGGCCGCCCGGCTCTGCGGCGTGTCCGGCACGAGTCCTGCCTGGCGGGCTCCCTCCGGCGACCTGCGCACCGGCCTCGACCACCTGGTGCGACTCGTCAACTCCCGGCGCATCGTCGGCGCCCAGCCCGGCACCGGCTGTGCCCAGCAGGGCGGCAGCAGCTGGGCGCTGGTGCTGCGCTACCCCAGCGGCACGCGCACGATCACCGGTGACAACGCGGGCTGCTGGGACCTGCGCGTCGGGATCACCGAGCGCTGGGGCGCGCAACGGGTCTACGACGCCTACCTCGCCGCGCTGCTCCGGCAGCGGCGCCAGGACGGGTCGCCGGCCGTCCTCCACCCGCCGACCCCGCTGCCCGCGGCACGCCGTCTCGGTCTCCGACCAGCTCCAGGACCCGGCGGCGGACCCGACCGCCCCCGGCGCCACGTCGGTGCTGTGCGTCCTCACCGCTCACGACGCCCGCACCGTCGAGCTCCCGAGATCCGCGGTGACCGCGCTCCACCGCGACCTCGCCACCGCCGTCGGTCGCCCCGCCGACGCGCGATGGCCGAGCCACTGCCGCTCACTGGCGCCCGGCGCCCAGGTGCTCCTGCGCGGCAGCGATGCGTGGGGTGGCCGCTTCTCGGTCCTGTTCCGGTGCGACGTCTACCGGCTGCTCCCGGCGGCGACGTACCGCTACCGGTTCGTGCGGCTGCAGCCCGCGACCGAGCGGGCGCTGCGTCAGGTGCTCCGCGGCTGAGGTCCCTTGCGACCGTGACAGTGGGTAGGTCGCAGACCCCCGCTGAGGTGGGCTTTCGCCTGCTGATGGCTCGTTCGTGTCACGAGTTCAGGCCCGAAGTGCTCGTCGCGAGAGGAGAACTTCGCAGCCCGGTTGTCGGCGAACCACACTGCTCGATCGGGCGGGCATGACAACAGCCCGCCCCGCCGAACGCGGGACGGGCTGTGTGGTGATGCGATGGATCGGCGGTCTTGCCGACGAACCAGCGCCGCCGCCCTTGTTGCCGTTGTTGGACGTAGTACGGCACGCCTACTTGGTGGTTCTCGGCTTGTGAAGCTTCGACTGCGGGTCACCGCTGGTGGGGTGCCACGCGGGTTGGCCGGGAGCCGAGGTCACGGGACCACCGGTCCAGGTCGTTCCAGACCTTGGTCTTGACGACGTTCGGCGCCGCCGTGACCGCCACGTCGTCGATGACGGGGCCAGCCGCCGCACGGATCCGATCGGCGATCGGCGCCGGTCGTCGTGTCGTCCTGGTAGTCAGCGTCGTGACGTGACCTGTCGCTGCGAACGGAACGTCTGTCCTCGGTCGGGTTCTCGTAGATCTGGTCGTTGTTGAATCCGGTGATCGGGAGCACCTTCGGGCTGGGGCATCGCGTCCGCGTCGCCGGACATGCCGAAGACACGTCGTACGTCTGCCGGGGTGTCGATGACGGTCTGGCTGATGGAGCCGTCGGCGTTGAAGGCGTTCAGGTCGATGCTGCGCGACCCTTCGTCGGCTGCCAGAGGGTCGTGCGTCCACGATGTCGACGCCTGCGCCGCCGGCAGTCCAGCCGGTGAGGGTTTGGTGCCCCGCGTTCACCTGACGGAGTAACCATCGGTGAAGGTCGACGGTGGCGTCCTCGAACGAGGCGTTGGTGAGCGCAGTGGCGGCGTTGGCCGGGCTTGCGGCGAGGGCCAGCGGAGCGGCCACGGCGGCGGCGGCGAGGGTGCCGAGGAGGATTTTCGCGGGTACGCATTGGTTTTCCTTTGGTTGAGGCACGCCGTGGCCTCCGACGCTGAGGGCGACTCCTCGCCGCTTTGTTGACACAACGCTAATCCGCAATTTACGAATCGCCAATTCCTGCGACGACGATCTGAAGGTGAGTCGCATCACACCGCTGCGCGAGGGCGCGGCACGCTGCTGGCGGAACCAGAACGTGCCTTAACGGATCGCCAATGCCTGGCACACTGCTCGGGTGAGCACGGAGAGGAAGTACCGACGTCTCGACCCCGCGCAGCGGCGCGACCAGATGCTCGACGCGGCCAACGACCTGTTCGCCGAGCGTGGCTACGAAGAGGTCTCGGTCGAGGACATCGCGCGCGCCGCGGGTGTCACACGCGGCCTGGTGCACCACTACTTCGGCGGACGCACGGAGGTCTACATTGCGCTGCTCGAACGGCTCGACGCCATGCGCGAGGCATCACTGCGGCAGCCTGAGGGACGCAGTGCTCGCGCTCGCGTAGAGGACACCGTGTCGCGCTGGCTGGACTGGACCGAGGCGAACCGCCTGATCTATCTCGGCACCATCGCACCCGGTGAGGACATCGCCGATCCCGAGGTGAGGCGTGTTGTCGCCGACCTCAGAGGCCGCGCCGTCGCCCTCATCGCAACCTTCCATGCCGACATCGCCCAGGACTCGCCGCGGCTGCGCTACGCGCTGGAATGCTGGACAGGTCTCAACCGCGCCGCGACACGACGGTGGCTGCGCGACGAGGCCACCCGCGACACGACCCACGAACTGCTCGCCTCCACACTCGAACACGTCCTGCGCACGTTCGGAACGCCTCCCTCGCCAAAGCGACGGACATCTCCAACCAAGCCGTCTCGCAGTACGCAATGCGTGCACCAGGAGCGCGCCGCGATGCGGGGCGGCCCTGAGACCGCCGCGACGGACTCCGCTGGGGGGTTTGAGTAGATCACCCGATGGGCTCGGTTGAGGACCGCGCTGACCCGCGCTGTGACGCCGCCTGGTGCTCATCAGGGTGGAGAGCCTGAGACCAGCCCCGCGTCATGCGGCGTTGATGTCTCGTCTCGTCAGTCGTTCCGGGGCGGATCGGGCCAGATTCGGGCTCTCGGGCCACCGAACCGGCCACCAGCAGACCAGCGGATCGTGTGTGAATCCAGGTGGCTCTCCCTGGTTCCAGATTCGCTCCGGAAACAGTGGTTCTGTCACAGTCGGAGCGTGAAGCTCTCGACCCAGCTGATGTACTCCGGCAACCCGCGCGAGGCGGCCGACCAGGTGCGGGCGCTCGAGGACGCCGGCCTCGACACCGTCTGGGTGCCCGAGGCCTACGGCTTCGACTCCCCCACCCTGATGGGCTACCTCGCCGCCAAGACCGAGAAGGTCGAGATCGGCAGCGCGATCCTCAACATCTACTCCCGCACCCCGAGCGCCCTGCTGCAGACCGCGGCCGGCCTCGACAACGTCAGTCAGGGCCGCGCGATCATCGGTCTCGGCGCGAGCGGCCCCCAGGTGATCGAGGGCTTCCACGGCGTGCCGTACGACAAGCCGCTGGCTCGCACCAAGGAGATCATCGACCTGATCCGGCGGGGTCTGCGCCGCGAGACGCTCGTGCACGACGGGACCTTCACCCTGCCGCTGCCCGAGGGCCAGGGCACCGGCCTGGGCAAGCCGTTGAAGCTGCTGACCAGGCCCGAGCGCCCCAGCGTCCCGCTCTACATCGCCGCGCTCGGACCCAAGAGCGTCGAGGGCGCGGCGGAGTACGCCGACGGCTGGCTGCCGTTCCTCTTCGTGCCCGAGAAGGCCGGCCAGGTGTGGGGCGACGCCCTGGCCAGGGGCACCGCGAAGCGGCAGGAGGGCCTCGGGCCGCTCGAGATCTGTGCCGGCGGCATGGTCGCGATCGGCGAGGGGCCGGAGACGAAGGCGCTCCTGGACTTCGCGCGGCCCCTGGTCGCGCTCTACGTCGGCGGCATGGGGGCGCGCGGCAAGAACTTCTACAACGACCTCGCCGTGAAGTACGGCTACGAGCAGGAGGCGCAGGAGATCCAGGACCTCTACCTCGGCGGCAACAAGCGCGACGCGGAGGCCAAGGTGCCGCTGGAGCTGCTCGAGCTCGGGAACCTCGTCGGCCCTGCGTCGTACGTCCAGGAGCGGATCGCCGCCTTCGCCGAGGCCGGCGTGACCAACCTGCAGGTCATGCCCGCCTCCGACGACCCGCCCGCGACCATCCGTCAGCTGCGCGAGCTGCTGGGCTGACCCACGACCCGGGCCAGCCGGTCGAGCACGTCGCTCCACCCCTGCTCGGCTCCGCCCTCGGGCACGTGCGCGACCGAGGTGTGCGCCACGGTGACGCGGGTGCCGTCCCCTTCGGGGTCGAAGGTCACCTCCACCGTGTCCTCCACCGCGCCCTGCTCCCCGTCGTCCCAGACCCAGGTGAAGGACAGCCGACGCGGCGGTTCGACGACGGTGTAGACGCCACTCACGGTGACCCCGAGCGCCGGGCTCTGGATGCGGAACCGCCCTCCCGGCCGGACGTCCACGTCGTAGGTCGTGCCGGCCAGCTGCGGCCACCACCAGGCGGCCAGCTGCTCGGCCTCGGTCCAGGCGGCGAAGACCCGCTGCGGCGCGGCGGCCACGGTGCGGGCCAGGGTGATCGTGCTCGTCGTCATGAGGTCTCCTCCGAGTCGGACAGGTGCTGCTCGAGGCGGTCGAGGGCGTTGCTCCACATCAGCCGGGTGCTCATCGCCCAGGTGGCGAGGTCGTCGAGGCTGCCGGGCACGAGCCGTACGCTCGTGGTGCGCCCCGACTTGGACTTCGTCACCACGCCCGCCCCGGTCAGGACCCGCACGTGCTTGTCCACCGCCGGCAGGGAGACGTCGAGCTCGGCGGCCAGGACGGACATGGACACCTCACCTCCGGCCAGCCGCTCGAGGATCGTGCGGCGGGGCGCCGAGGCGATCGCGTGGGCGACCCGGTCGACGTCACACTTCACCATATGGTGAAGTATTGCGTGGTGCGCCCTGTCCAGCGGCCGGTTCCGGACGTCGCGGGAGCGGAACCTCGACTTGTCCGCGTTTTCCCCGGATCCGGGCTGCCTACCTGTTGCCAGTCCCGCCAGCCGTTGCACCCTGACAGTCCCACTGTCACAGTTGACGCATGACCCGCGCGATCTTCGAGCCCGAGCACGAGGCCTTCCGGGAGACGGTGGGCACCTTCCTCGACAAGGAGGCCGTCCCGTTCCACGCGCAGTGGGAGAAGGACGGCATCGTCGACCGGGAGGTCTGGGCGAAGGCCGGCGCGCAGGGTCTGCTCGCGCTGCAGCTCCCCGAGGAGTACGGCGGCGGCGGCACCCCCGACTTCCGCTACAACGTCGTGCTCAACGAGGAGATGACCCGCCGCGGGATCTACGGCTGCGCGTTCCCGCTCTTCAACGACATGATCGTGCCCTACCTGGTCTCCAGTGCGAACGAGGAGCAGCAGGCGCGGTGGTACCCCGGCCTCTGCGCCGGTACGACGATCGCCGCGATCGCGATGACCGAGCCCGGCGCGGGCTCCGACCTGCAGGGCATCCGCACCACGGCCGTGGATGCCGGCGACCACTACGTCCTCAACGGCCAGAAGACCTTCATCTCCAACGGGATCCTCGCCGACCTGGTGGTCGTCGTGGCGAGGACCGACCCCGACGCCGGGCACCAGGGCATCAGCCTGCTCGTCGTCGAGCGCGGCATGGCGGGGTTCGAGCGCGGGCGCAACCTCGACAAGATCGGCCAGCACGCCCAGGACACCGCCGAGCTCTTCTTCGACGACGTGCGCGTCCCGAAGGCGAACCTCCTCGGCGAGGTGGGGTCCGGGTTCGGGCACCTGATGACCAACCTCGCGCAGGAGCGGCTGTCGATCGCCGCCTCGGCCGCGACGGCCTGCGAGGTGATCCTCGAGGAGACGCTGCGCTACGTGAAGGAGCGCACGGCGTTCGGCCGCGCGATCGGCACCTTCCAGCACAACCGGTTCGTGGTCGCGGAGATGGCCACCGACGCCCACATCGCGCGGGTCTTCCTCGACGACTGCGTGGCCCGGCACGTGCGCGGCGAGCTCGATGCGAAGACCGCCTCGATGGCGAAGTGGTGGCTGACCGAGCTGCAGAAGAAGGTCGTCGACCAGGCCGTCCAGCTGCACGGCGGCTACGGCTACATGGCCGAGTACGCGGTGGCCCGCGCGTACGTGAACTCCCGCGTCCAGACGATCTACGGCGGCACCACCGAGATCCAGAAGGAGATCATCGGCCGCTCCCTCGGCCTGTGATCCCAGCACCTTCCGACGGTCGTCGCGCGGTGGGACGATGACGCGCATGACCGTGACGACCGACACCGCCGACGGCCCGCGCCGAGATCGAGGCCCTGATCGAGGGCCGCACCCTGCCGGACGCACTCGCGGCGACCGTCGAGCGGTACGGCGACCGACCGGCGTACAGCGACAAGGCGGACGGGCGCGAGGAGTGGCGCACCCTCACCTGGCAGCAGATGTACGACGCGGCGCGCGAGGTCGCCGCGGCCCTGGTCGAGGCGGGGGTCGAGCCGGGGCGCACGGTCGCGATCATGGCGACCAACCGGATCGAGCATCTGCTGGCCGACATGGGAGCGGTGCTCGCCGGCGCGGTGCCGATGTCGATCTACAACACCCTCTCCCCCGACCAGATCGCGTTCATCGCGGGTCAGGCGCGCCCCGCGGCCGTCTTCGTCGAGACCGCCGACCACCTGGAACGCTGGCGCACCACGTTGACCTCGCAGGACGGCATCGTGGCCGTCGTGGGCATCGCGGACGCCACCCTCGACGACCCGCGCTTCGCCACCTGGGACGAGCTCCGGGCCCGCGGCGCGAAGGCTCCTCATGGCGCGGTGGACGCCCGGACCGCCGCCCTCGAGGCCGACGACCCGGTGACGATCCTCTACACCTCCGGCACCACCGGCGACCCGAAGGGCGTCGAGCTCAGCCACCGCAACGTCCTCTTCGACTGCGAGGGGGGCCTGCGCGTCACGCAGCTCGAGGGCACCAACCGCACCGTGTCCTACCTTCCCTACGCCCACATCGCCGAGCGGATCCTGAGCCTCTACGTCCCGCAGTACTACGGCGACGGCCACATCCACCTCGTCGCCGACCCGTCGCTCCTGCTCGGCGTCCTCGGTGAGACCCACCCCGCGCAGTTCTTCGGCGTCCCCCGGGTGTGGGAGAAGATCCAGTCGGGCGTCTCCGGGCTGCTGGCGATGGAGCCGGACGCCGCGAAGAAGGCGGCCGTCCAGGACGCCATGGCGGTCGGGCTGGAGTACGTCGAGTCGCTCCAGGTCGGCCACACCACGCCACCGGAGCTCCAGGCCCGGTACGACGCCGTGAACGCCGCGGTCCTCGGCCCGATCAAGGGGATGCTCGGACTCGACCAGGTGGTCTGGGCCGGCTCCGCCTCGGCGCCGATGCCGCTCGACGTCGCCCGCTTCTTCGCCGGGCTCGGCCTGGCGATCTACGACATCTGGGGCATGACCGAGACCTGCGGCGGCGCCACGGCGTGCGGGCCCGGCGCCTTCAAGCTGGGCACGGTCGGCCGCGCGTACCCCGGCATCGAGCTCACGATCGCCGAGGACGGTGAGCTGCTGGCCCGCGGGCCGATCATGACCGCGGGCTACCACCGCCGTCCGGAGGCCACCGCCGACCTGTTCGACGCCGACGGCTGGCTGCACACCGGTGACATCGCGGCGATCGACGACGACGGGTTCGTGTCGATCGTCGACCGCAAGAAGGAGCTGATCATCACCTCGGCGGGGAAGAACATCGCCCCGTCCAACATCGAGAGCCTCCTCAAGGAGTCGCCGATCGTCGGCCACGCGCTCGCGTTCGGCGACAACCGGCCGTACGTCGTCGCGGTCCTCACGCTCGATGGCGAGGTCGCGCCGGTCATCGCGCAGATGGGTGGCATCGAGTTCACCGACCTCGCCGACCTCGCGGCCAAGCCCGAGATCCTCGCCATGGCGCAGGAGGCCGTGGACCGGGCCAACGCCCGCCTGTCGCGTCCCGAGCAGGTGAAGTCGTTCGCCCTGCTGCCGGTCGAGTGGACCGCGGAGTCCGAGGAGCTGACCCCCACGCTGAAGCTGAAGCGGCGCGTCGTCCACACCAAGTACGCCGACGTGATCGACGGCCTGTACGGCTGAACCGGAGCGGCCGGCGTATCTCCGGGACCGCCGGTGGCTCCTGACGTCGAGAGCGCCCGGACACGGGACCGTGCGCACACCCCGAGGAGGACCATGTCTCTCGCCCACTTCGCCTTCGAGCCGGTGCCGGCCGTCGCCGACGCCGAGCCCCACCCCTTCGCCGGCATCGACGACCCTCTGGGACCGCTCGCGGCCCTGCCCGGGACCTGGATCGGGACCGGCTTCAACACCATCTGGCGGCCGCACTTCCCGTCGGGGGCGCAGGACCGGTTCCTCGAGCTGAACCTCACGTCGGAGACGCTGGTGTTCGAGGAGATCCCGGGCGCGATCCCCAACCGCGGGCTCGACCAGAAGGACATCGAGATGTTCGGCGTCCACTACATGCAGCAGGTCTCCGACAGCAGCCTCTCGGCCGGCATCCACCTCGAGCCGGGCATCTGGGCCACGGTGCCGAGGACCACCGCCCCACCGGAGCCGCCGACGGTGGTCCGGATGGCCTCGATCCCGCACGGCACGGCGATCATGGCGCAGGGCAAGGCGTTCACGATCGCGGGCCCGCCGATCATCAAGGACACCGACATCATCCCGTTCTTCGGCCGCGACCCGTCGACCAAGGGCTCGTTCGCCGACGCCCAGCAGTCGTTCCCGGAGCTGAAGCTGTCGAAGAAGACGAAGTTCCGCCAGCCGGCCGACGCGACCACCCAGCCGGGGATCACCCAGGCGATGGTGAAGAACCCCAACCTCGTCCTGCAGAGGGCCATCGAGGGCCAGGACATCGTCCGGACCACCGTGCTGCGGGTGGACGCCGCCAACGCCAAGCCGGAGAGCACCGGCACCGCGAACACGTTCTTCCTGACCGAGAACGCGTCGGCGAACCACGTCACGGCGACGTTCTGGATCGAGCGGGTCAAGAAGCCCCACACCGACGGTCACTTCCTGCAGCTGCAGTACACCCAGACCGTGATGCTCGACTTCAACGGGCTGCGGTGGCCCCACGTGTCGGTGGCCACGCTGCGCAAGCAGAAGCCGTCGTCGACGTCGGCCCGCGAGGTCCTGCCGACCGTGGCGAACGCCGAGGCCGGCGTCGAGACCGAGCTGACCTGAGGTACCTCACAGCAGGTCACGTTTCTGCAAAGTCGAGTGAACTCGGGGTAAACCCCGATGACACGTGTCGGCGACCTCTGCTGGACTGGTTCCCATGCATCGACAGATTGCCGGCCGGCTCACCGGCCGGGTGACGAAATGGCTCGTGCTCGGCTTCTGGATCCTCATCGTGGTCGCGGCGGCTCCGCTCGCCGGCAAGCTCACCGACGTCCAGGACAACCAGGCGTCGTCGTGGCTGCCGGCCAGCGCGGAGTCGACCCAGGCCCTCGACAAGCTCGCGCCGTTCCAGGACGAGAACGACATCCCGACCGTGCTGGTCTACGAGAAGAGCTCCGGGCTGACGAAGGCCGACCTGGCCACCATCGGCGAGCAGCTCGACCAGGTCCAGCAGATCGAGGGCGCGGTGCCCGCCAAGGCCCCGGACGGCTCCCCGGTGTCCCCGAGCGCGCTGATCCAGGTCTCGCAGGACCAGCAGGTCGCGCAGGGGCAGGTGACGTTCAACTACGGCAAGGACGGCTGGAACAAGCTGCCGGACATCAAGAAGCAGATCGAGGAGATCGCCCAGCTCCCGGGGGCGAACGTGTACGTCGCGGGGCCCGGCGGCCAGGCCGCCGACTCGGCGGACGCGTTCGCGGGGATCGACGGCAAGCTGCTCTACTCCACGGTGATCGTGGTGGTCGTGATCCTGCTGCTGACCTACCGCAGCCCGATCCTGTGGCTGCTGCCGGTGATCTCGGCCGGCGTCGCCCTCACCACGGCCCAGGGCGTGATCTACCTGCTGGCGAAGAACGCCGGCCTGACCGTGAACGGGCAGAGCCAGGGCATCCTCACGGTGCTGGTCTTCGGCGCCGGTACGGACTACGCGCTGCTGCTCGTGGCCCGCTACCGCGAGGAGCTGCGCCGGCACGAGGACCGGCACGAGGCGATGGCCTTCGCGCTCCACCGGGCTGCCCCCGCGATCGTCGCCAGCGCGCTGACGGTGATCCTCGGCATGCTCTGCCTCACGGTCGCGGAGATGAACTCCACGGCGGGTCTCGGGCCGGTCGCGGCGATCGGGATCGGCGTCGGGCTGCTGGTGATGATCACCCTGCTGCCCGCGATGCTGGTGATCACCGGCCGCTGGATCTTCTGGCCGCAGCGCCCCGCGTTCGACAGCCACGAGCCGACCTCCACGGGCTTCTGGGCCAAGGTCGGCACCCGGATCGCCCCGCGCCCGCGGGCGGTCTGGATCGGGACCGCCCTCGCGCTGGGCGTGTGCGCCCTCGGCATCTTCCAGCTCAACGCCCACGGCCTGTCGACGCAGGACGCCTACACCAAGGACTTCGACTCGGTGACCGGTCAGCAGGTGCTGACCGACCACGGCCTCGCCGACACCGCGAGCCCGGTGATGGTGGTCACGACCGTCCAAGCCGCGGACGACGTCCGGGCGGCGATGAAGGGCATCGACGGGATCTCCGAGCCCGCGCCACCGGTCGTGAAGGACGACGTGGCGCTGGTCTCCGCGCAGCTGGAGTCAGACCCGACGTCCGAGGCCGCCTTCGACACCGTCGCGGAGGTCCGAGCGGCAGTGCACCAGGTGCCCGGCGCCGACGCCCTGGTGGGCGGTACGTCCGCCATCAACGCCGACATCGAGCACGCCTCGGCCCAGGACAACCGGCTGATCATCCCGCTCGTGCTGATCGTGGTGATGATCGTCTTGATGGTGCTGCTCCGGGCGATCTTGTCGCCGCTGATCCTGATCGCGACCGTGGTCCTCTCGTTCGGCGCCTCGCTGGGCATCAGTGCGCTCATCTTCCGCAACGTGCTGGGCTTCGCCGGGGCGGACGCCTCGCTGCCGCTGTTCGTGTTCGTGTTCCTCGTGGCCCTGGGCATCGACTACAACATCTTCTTGATGACCCGGGTCCGCGAGGAGACCCCGCAGCACGGCACCCGTCGGGCCTCGCTGATCGCGCTGGGGGCCACCGGTGGTGTCATCACCTCGGCGGGCCTGGTCCTGGCGGCCACGTTCGCGGTCCTGGCCACGCTGCCGCTGGTGGCGTTCGCCGAGATCGGGATGGCCGTCGCCCTCGGCGTGCTGCTCGACACCCTCGTGGTGCGGTCGGTGCTGGTGACCGCGATCAACCTCGACGTCGGTGGCCGGATCTGGTGGCCGAGCCGCCTCGACCGCGGCGAGGAGCCGACCCCGCTCGAGGCGGCCCACGAGGTGGAGGCGCTGGAGGCCTGACCGCCGTCCCCCGGGCTCGGCCGGGGGTCAGCGGTGCAGGCGGACCGGGACCGACTCGACGCCGTAGACGATCGACTTGGCGTGGTAGGGCAGGTCCTCGGCGGGGACCGCGAGGTTCAGGTCGGGGAAGCGGCGGGCCAGGGCGGGGTACGCCGCCCGGAGCTCCATCTTGGCCAGCTCCGCGCCGACACAGCGGTGGAAGCCGTAGCCGAAGGCCAGGTGTGAGGCGTTGGCCCGGCTGGGGTCCAGTGCGTCGCCGACCGGGAACGCCCGGGGGTCCCGGTCGACGGCCGGCAGGTGCACCAGCACGCAGGAGCCCTTCCGGATCCGGTGACCGGCCACGGTCGTCTCGGCCTTGGTGAAGCGCGGGAACGCGACCTGGACCACCGACAGGTGGCGCAGGAGCTCCTCCACGACCGGGGTGACCGACTCGGGGTCGGTGACCAGGCCGGCGTACAGCTCCGGGCGGCCGAGCAGGACCACCGTGCCCAGCGCCAGCATGGACGCCGACGTCTCGAGCCCTCCGGTGAACGCACCGTCGGCCAGGCCGCCGAGGTCGAAGTCGCTGATCTCGTCGCCGTGCTCCCGGATGATCTGGCCGATCAGGCCGGGCCCCGGGTCGGTCCGCTGGCGGGCGCACTCGGCGAAGAGGAACTCCCGCGACTCCCCCACCGCACCCATCACGGCCTGGCCGCCGTGGGTGACGTCGAAGCGGGCGGAGCCCAGCTTCCGGAACGTCTCACGGGCCTCCTGGCGCAGCCCGAGGAGCTCGCAGATCACCAGGAACGGGATCGGGAAGGCGAAGGTCTGCACGAGGTCGGCGACGCCGTCGTTCTCGGCGGCCACCCGCTCGGTCTCGTCGAGCTGCCCCTCGATGATCCGGTCGATCGCGGGCTTGAGCCGGGCCAGGCGGCGCATCGTGAACTCGGGGGTCAGCAGCTTGCGCAGCCGGGTGTGCTCGGGCGGGTCGGTGAAGCCGAGGCCGCCGATGTTGCCGTCGGCCTCACCCGACTTGCCGTAGTAGGGCCGGATGTCGGTGGAGTACGACGACAGGTCGCCCAGCACGTCGCGCGCCTCGGCCGCGCCGGTCACCAGCCAGATGTCCATGCCCAGGAAGGTGATCAGCTTCGAGACCGGGTCCTTCTCGCGCAGCTGCGTGACCTGCGGCACCGGGTCGGCGAGGACCCGGTCGAGCGGCCAGGTCAGGCGGTCGGGCACGCGGTCGAGCTGGGTGAGGTCGATGCCACCGGCCCGCGCCACCAGCTTGCGGCGCACGGCTCCCTTGACAGCTTCCAGCAGCGGCACGAACCAAAGGGTACGGGTCTCACCCGTGGATCCGGTGAGCGGCACGGTCTCCGGACGGAACCGGACGCTCCCGATTGCTCAGGCCACCGAGTGTCCCGTGGCGGCCAGCGCGAGGATCTCGGTCTCGGTCCACGCGCCGCGCACGCCTGGTGCGGTCGATGAGATAGCGGGCGATCCGGGCGTCGTCGTAGCCGTGCGCCTCGCGCAGCCCGGTGATGATCCACCACAGGTACGCCGCCGTCGGAGCGGTGGGGTCGAGGCTCGGCACATCGTGGTAGGTGATGGTGAACATGGGCGCGCCGTCGAGCTCGCCGAGCCGCACCACGGTCTCGTAGTGCCCCGGTCCCGTCGCGACGACGGTCTCGACGTCGGGCAGCAGCCCGGCGAGGTCTCGGGCGAACTCGCCACCTGGTGGCCGGCGACGCTCCTGCGCCGCGACGTCCCCGAACTGGTCAGCCGTGATCAGGTAGGCCCGGCCGGCCACGACACCGGACGCGGCCCGGTCGAAGAACGCCATCCCCCCTCCCCACACCCCGGACTCAGCCGCGAAGCGGAGGCCACCGGGCACGTGGATGCCTGCGGTGAGCGTCGGCTCGCTTCGGTCTCGGCAACCCGCGTAGTGGCGCTGACCGCCGGCGGGGCGCCCTCCGGACAGGTAGCACCGGAATCGTGCCAAGGCCAGGTTCGAGCCGTACGTGAGGTACCAGATCCGCGGCGACGTCATCTCCGGGTCCACGTCACACCGGCAACGGCGCCTCCTCGAGGGAGAGCCGCGCCTCCTCGAGCAGGATGCGCTCGGCCTCACGGTAGCGACGGTCCGCCTCCGCCGGGCTGTCGCCCACGGCAGTCAGGCCGATCCGGCCGTGCTCGGTGATGCAGCTGATCATGTGGAACACGATCCCGACCTGGCGGGACTGGTCGAAGTGCAGGCCGTGGCGGGCGACGATGTCGAACAGGTCGGAGGCGGTCAGGCCGCACAGGAGCTCGGACTCCAGGTGGTCGGTTGCCACGAGGTGCTTCTCGTGCCCGCGTGGAGTCAGGAAGAGCGCGGTCGTCGGGTCGTAGCGACCGTCGGTCAGGAACTGCAGGGTGAGGAACGGGTGCGTCGTGCCTCCCTTGCGCAGGTTGAGCTCGATCGCATACGTCGCCCACTCGCCATCGGTGCCCCGCACCACCACGAAGTCGACCGCGAACCGGCCCAGGGCTCCCCGAGCCGCCAGCCATCGCCCGATCGCCTCCGCATGCTGGGTGATCGCTCGCGCGTACTGGGGCGCCGCCGGGAACCTGCAGCCGAGGTACTTCTGTCCGCTCGCCCCCCCGAGCAGCTGGTCGTGGGTCGACAACAGCTCGACCGCGCCACCTGGCAGCACGCGTAGCTGGACGCTGGGGCTCCGGATCTCCTGTCCGGTGATCCGCTCCTCGGCGATCCCCGCACCCTGCTCGAACTTGGCCAGGTAGCTCTCGAGCGGTGTGGTCTCAGACTCCAGCTCCATCGCCCGTAGGCGCTCCATGACGGCGGCCCTCTCGTCGACGGAGCCGGGTGCCGGCAGGCCGGACAGGCGCACCAGGGCGTTGCCCGCACCCGAGACGCCTTCGTTGAGCTTGACGATGACGCTGTCCATCGAGGGCCGCTTCGTCCGCATGCCGATCACGGCCTCGGCCAGGTCGTCCAGCGTGCGGAGGTTCTCGACACCGAGCGGATGAGGCACGCCGACCTCGCCGAACATCCGACGGCAGCCCGACTTGGAGCCGATCGGCGCGAGCCGCGGGTCGGCGCCGTACATGGGGATCCCGAGGCTCAGCGCGACGTCCCGCTCGAGCTCGGTGGTGTTGTAGGGCACCAGGTGTGAGCGCAAGCGGTTGGGGATCAGAGCGGCGATCTGCGCCAGGAGATGAGGCCGCTCCAAGAGCTTCTCGCTCAACGTACGCGGCGAGGCGTCGTCGACATGGACCAGAGACAGGCGGGAGCGGGCGTGGCTGGGGATCACACCTGGCAGCAGCGCGAGGTAGTACTCGATGATCTCCGGCGCGATCGGCAACGAGGTCACGTACACCATCCGCAGCCGCGGCTGCCGCAGCAGCATCAGCAGGAACAGGAACCGCTCCTCCATCGACTGCGTCATGGTCCCACTCGGCGCCGCGACGCGATCGAGGGAGATCGAGGGCACGACGACCACCGACTCGTCATCGTGGTTGAGCCGCATCGCGTCCCAGACCTCGCTCATCCGGGCCTGGAGCTCGTCGAAGCGGCGGTAGCGCTCCTCCTCGTCGAGCCTCGACAGCACGTCAGGCGAGGGGGCAGCCGGTGTCCAGAGGTCGCCGCTCATGACCCGACCCGTGCGTTGTCGATCCCCTTCACGTCGAACGCGTGGACGCTGCGGCTGAAGCCGCGGAGCTCCCGGGTCCCCGCATCCTCACCCACGACGAGTGGACCAGCCGCCGAGAAGACCCGTTCGGTGGCGAGGATCTGCCACGGATCGGCTTCGTCACACAGCCGGGAGGCGAGGTTGGTCACGCTCCCGATGGCTGCGTAGTCGTGCCGACCGTCGAACCCGATCCTGCCCAAAGTCGCGTACCCCTGGGCGATCCCGATGCCCAGCGCGAGCTCATGCCCTTGGCGCGCCCAGGACTCGGCCAGGCCACGCACCCTGGTCCGCATCGCGGCCGCCATCCGGATCGCCCGCGCCGGACCGTCGTCGCAGCGCACCGGGTCGTTGAAGAACACCATCAGACCGTCGCCCGCGAACCGTTCGAGGGTGCCTTCGAAGCGGAAGATCAGGTCCCCGAGCGCAGCGTGGTACTCCGCGAGGACAGCCATCACCTCCTCGGGCTCGCTCGCCTCGGCGAACGGGGTGAACCCGCGCAGGTCGCAGAACACCACGACGATCTCCCGCCGGTGGCTCTCCAGGAACGACTCGTCACCGGAGTCGACGATCAGCTCGGCCAGCTGCGGCGAGAGGAAGCGTCGCAGCCGACCCATCCGCTCGATCTGGGACACCTGGTCCGCGACCCTCGCCTCGAGCTCCTGGTTCCACGCGGCCAGCTCGTCGGTCTGGCGCTTGATGGTGTCCTGGTAGCGCTTGATCCGGGCCAGCGACGCCACCCGCGCGAGCAGCTCGTTCTTGTTGACCGGCTTGGTCAGGAAGTCGTCCGCCCCCGCTTCGAGCGCCTTGATCTTCTGCTCGTCCCCGCTGGCGGTCACCATGACGACCGGCAGGTACGCCGTCGCGGGCCGATCCCGGATCTCCCGGCACACCTGGTAGCCGTCCATCCCCGGCATCACGATGTCGAGCAGCACGAGATCGACGTCGCCGCCGTCGATCGCGGCCAGGGCCTCCTCCCCGGACGACGCCGTACGGACGTCGTACCCGCGCGGCGCCAGGATCGCCTCGAGCAGACGTACGTTCGGGGGCTGGTCGTCGACGACCAGGACGCGCGGTCCGGCCGAAGAGTTGTCGTTCATGAGCTGCCTCCGAGCTTCAGGAAGTCACTGATCTGCTGAGGAAGAGCGCGCACACTGATCGGCTTCTCGACGTAGCCGTCGAAGCCGGACTCGAAAGCCCGCTCCCGGTCGTCGTTCATCGCGAAGGCTGTGACGGCGACGACCGGGACCTGACGGTGGTCTCCGTCCCGGATCCGCCTCAGTGCCTCTGCGCCGTCGATCCCAGGCAGCTGCAGGTCCATGAGAATGAGGTCAGGGGACCACTCATGAGCGAGCCGGACGCCGTCCTCTCCCGAGGTCGCCTCGATCACCTCGTAGCCGAAGTGGGTCAGCACGTCGCGTACCAGCTTCAGGTTCTTCGGATTGTCCTCGACCACCAGGATGCGGCTCTGACTCATGTCCTCACTCATCTCCGCGCCCTGGCCCGAGCGAGTGCACCGGCGCGCCGACAGCGGCGAGGGCGGTCAGCAGCTCCTCACGACCGATGGGCTTGACGAGGTATGCCGCGGCCCCCATCGCCGCACCGCGCGCCCTCTCGTCGACGATCGACACCACGATCACCGGGATGTCGCGGGTCGTGTGCTCGGCCTTGAGCTCTTTCAGGACCGCCCAACCGTCGATACCGGGCAGCCGGATGTCCAGCAGCACGGCACTCGGCATCGTCCGGCGCACCGCAGCGAGGCCGGACTGGCCGTCGCGCGCAGTGGTGACCTCGAGCGCCGCCCCCGACAGGTAGGCGCTGAACAGGTCCAGTGACGGCCGGTCGTCCTCGATGACGACCACCTCGCCGCGCACCTGCGTCGACCTGGTGTCGCCCGCGTGGTCGGCGCGCCTGACGTCGCGGGCAGGGAGCGAGAAGCCGAAGGTGCTGCCCCGGCCGACCTCGGTGTCGAGCCACATCCGCCCGCCGAGCAGCTCCACGATCCGACGCGACAAGGTGAGACCGAGACCGGTGCCCTCCTCGCGCGAGCTGCCCCGACCGCCCTGCTGGAAGGACTCGAAGATCCGTTCCCGGTCCGCCTCCGGCACCCCGATCCCCGTGTCCGTCACCTCGAACAGCATCTCCCCACCCTCGCGCTGGGCACCCACCACCACGGAACCGCCGTCACCGGTGAACTTGACGGCGTTGGTGACAAGGTTGAGGAGAACCTGCTTGAGGCGGAGCTGGTCGGAGTACAGCTCGCCCACGTCGTCACCGACCTCGATGCGCACGGCGATGCCGTGGACGGCGGCTCGCTCACGGAGCATGGACGCCGCCTCCTCGAGCAGCGACCGTAGGTCGAACGAGGAGTACTGCAGCTCCATCCGGCCCGCCTCGACCTTGGACAGGTCGAGGATCTCGTTGAGCAGCTCCAGCAGGTGCTGGCCGGAACCGTGGATGTCCCGGAGGTACTCCTCCTGGCGTTCGTTGATCTCGCCGAACATGCGCTCCAGCAGGACCTCGGAGAACCCGAGGACGGCGTTGAGCGGCGTGCGCAGCTCATGGGACATGCTCGCAAGGAACTCCGACTTGTGGCGACTCGCCAGCTCCAGCTCGACACTCTGCTCCTTGAGCTCTCGGAAGAGCTGCGCGTTCAGCAGGGCCAGCGCCGACTGGCTGGCGAACGTCTCGAGCAGGTCGACGTTCTCCTCCGTGAAGTCGCCCGTCCGCTTGCGGCGGACGATGAGGGAGCCGACGATCTGGTCCTCCCGCAGCATCGGCACGGCGACCAGCGAACGCCAGCCGGCGTCGTGCAGGATCCGCAGGTGAGGGTCGAGCTCGGTATCGCCCAGGTCCGGGACCACGATCGGCCGCCGCTCGCGGGCTGCCCGCCCGACGAGCGTCTCGTCGAGGTCGATCCGGATGGAGCGCAGGCGCTCCACGACGTCCTGCTGGGTGTGGTAGACGCTCCGGACCCGGAAGCAGCGGTCCCGCTCGGAGTACTCCATGATCGAGCCACCGTCGGTCCCGGAGAGCCTGACGGCGTGCATGGCGATGGTGGACAGCACTCGGTCGACGTCCAGGCTCGAGCTCACGGCCTCACCGACCTCGCGCAACGCCTCCAGCTCCTGGACCTTGTTTGCGAGCTCGGCACCACGAGACTCCAGCTGCTGCACCAGCTTCACGCCGTTGACGGCCATCGCGGCCTGACCCGCGAACGCCGTGACGATGGCCATCTCCCGCTCGTCGAACGGATGTACCTCGTTGCGCGTCAGGTTGAGGGCACCGACGACGTCTTCGTCGACCAGCAACGGTGCTCCCATGATCGTGCGAAAGCCGGCGATCTGCTGCAGATCGTGTCGCCCGTAGTCGGCATCGGCGAGCACGTCCGCGATCTGCAGGGTCCGGCGGTCCAGCCCGACGCGCCCGACGAGCGTGTCGCGGTCTACCGGCATCGGGTGCTCGGCGATGAACCTGACCGCCTCGTCGCTGAGGCCGGTCGAGGTGATCAGCCGGTAGCGGCCGTCCTCGAGCAGGTAGAGATGAGCGGCGTGCGAGCCGCAGAGCTTGCGCGCGCTCTCGACGATGGTGGTGAGGACCGCCTCGGGATCGCCGGCCGAACGTCCCATGGCCGAGAGGACTCCGTCGGCGGCCTCGAACTGCTCCTGCAGAGCCGCGAAGTCGCGTCGCAGCTGATCGTGCTCCTCGGCACTGATGGTGTCTCGCTCGGCGCGAGGTACTGGTCCGGACATCGCCTGTCTCCCCCGTCGCGCGAGGCACGGGCGTCGCGGCGACGCATCTTCGAGTGTCCCGAAGATCGTGCCGCAGGGCAATCGCGAAGATCTGGTGTCAGCCTGACGTCCGGTCCGCGTACGCCTGGGCGGCGTCGTAGACCGACCGGACGTACGCGGTGGAGTGGTTGTAGGAGAAGACGGCCGTCGACCAGCCCGGGCCGGTGGCCAGGTCGGCCCCGGAGGCGCAGAGGTAGCGGGCAGCGGCGTACGCCGCGTCGTCGATGTCGTGCGGATCGCTGACGCCGTCCCCGTCGCCGTCGGAGGCCCACCGCTCCCACGTGGAGGGGATGAACTGGAGCGGGCCGGTCGCGCGCTGCCAGGCGCCTGCGCCGTCCGGCACCGCCGCCACGTCACCGGAGCCGTCGAGGACGGGCCCGTCGATCCGGCTGCTCGACCGGCCGTCGGAGCCGAGGCGGAGGCCCCCGAGGGTGCCGTGCTGCGACTCGATCCAGCCGATCCCGGCCAGCGTCGTCCACGCCAGGTGACAGCGCGGGTCCGCCGCCTGCGCGCGCAGCGTCGCGGCACCGTAGGCCCGCACTGCCGGGACGGGGATCCCGGCTGCCACCGCCGTCCGGTCGACCCAGGCGCCGCTCACCGCGGTGGTGCTCCTCGTGCTCCTCGAGCCGGTGGCCGGCGCCGCGGCGGGCCGGGTGCTTCCGGTGGGCGCCGCCACGAGGACCCCCTCGGACCCGACGTGCAGCATCGGGGCCGGGCGGGAGGTGGCGTGCGCCACGAGGACGGCCACGCCGAGGCCGAGCGTGACGACGACCAGGGCTGCCAGCACGCGAGCTCGGGCGGCGGTCAGGGCGACCGCCGTGCGTTCCTGCGGACCAGGAAGGGTGGCACCAGCACCGTCAGGACCAGCATCGCCGCGACCACCCAGCCCACGGCCTTCGCCTGACCCGTCCGCGCGGCCGCCAGCGTGACCGGCGTCCCGGGCGCCGCCGTCGAGAGGCTGTCACCCGCAGCGTTGACCGTGTCCCCGGCCGGGGCGCCGGTCAGCGGGTCGACGGCTCCCGGGCCGGACCCCGAGCCCGGCGAGCCGCTGCCGGTGGAGCCGGGGGTGCCGGACCCCGAGGTGGTCCCTCCGTCCGGGCCGGTCCCCGACGAGGTGGTGCCACCCGTGGTGGTGGTCGTCTCACCGGTCGTGCTCGAGACGGTGCAGGACGAGCCGAGCTTCATGCACTTGTCGGGCATCGGGGCCGACTGGAGGATGTTCAGGGCCGGGTTGTTGCACTTGCTGATGGACGGTGAGGAGACCGCGCCCGGGATCCGGGCCACCTGTTTGAAGCCGGCCTCCACCAGGTTCTTCGGCAGCGGCGAGTACCCGAGGATGTCCGCCTTCTGCTGGCCCGTGCAGAGGAAGTAGTTGACGAACGTCGACAGGGTGCGGCCCTTGTCGGTGTTGAACGGGGCCGCGGTCGAGGTGGGCACGACCATGTAGCTGTAGCTCGACATCGGGTAGGCGCGCGGGTCGGGGTTGGTGTAGACCGACTGGAGGTTCTGCGTCAGGTTCGCGTTGATCCGGGCCTTCGTCAGGGCGACGGCCACGTTCCCCGCGGTGGGCTGCGAGAAGTAGCCCCCCTGGTTGAGCAGGCTGACCACCGGGAAGCTGATCCGCTTGGCGTAGGCGTACTCGACGTACCCGATCGCGCCGGCGCCGTAGGACGCCGAGACGTAGTTGGCGACGCCGTTCGACCCGTTCTGGGCCTTCGAGCTGCCGAACGCCGGGTAGAAGGAGACGCTCGGGCACGCGCTGCCGCTGAGGTGGAGCTTGCTGCGGATGAACGGGCAGTAGATCGACGGCGCCTGGCTCTGCATGTAGAGCGTGAACTGGGCGGAGGCGCCGGCGCCGTCGGAGCGCACCACGGGGATGATCGGGATGCTCGGCAGCGGCCTGCCGTAGTCCTTGGTGATCGCCGGGTCGTTCCACCGCGTGATCTGGCCGGTGAAGATCTTGGACAAGGTACTGCCCGAGAGCCGCAGGTCGGTGACCCGCTTGCCGGCGACGGTCAGGTTGTACATGAACGACGTGCCGCCGGCCACGATCGGCAGGTAGGCGTAGGGGCGGCTCGGGACCTCGGCCTGCTGGCCGGGCTCCGGCGGGTTCTGGAACGGGATCTCGGTGTTGGCGAAGTCGACGGTCCCCTGGATGTACTGCGAGCGGCCGTCGGTGGAGCCGGTCCCGGCGTAGTTGACCACGACGCCGCTGGCGCGCACGTCGGCCCGCCATGCGTCGACGGCGACCTGGCTCCACGTCGACCCGGCGCCGGAGATCGGCACGTACCCGGCCGCCTGTGCCGCCGGCACCGGCACCATCACGAGACCGGCCACGCAGGCCGCCACGAGGGCGAGGACCAGGCGGGTCGGGAGGGACAGCTTCATCGGGACGACTCACTTTCGCTACGACGGACGCGGGCCGCGGCGAGGCGACGCTGCCTGCGCGGCGAGATGTGGCCCGGCGGCCGGCCACCCAGGATCCGGGCGAGGCCGAACAGGACGACGACGACGACGAGCAGCACGACGCAGGACCCGAACGCGCGGGCGATGGCGGTGTCGAGCGGCATCTTCATCTGGGTGAACGCGAACAGGGGCAGGGAGAGCATCGGGCCGTGCATCGGGTCGGCGTTGAGCTCGTTGGTCGAGCCGGCGACGAGCAGCACCGGTGAGGTCTCGCCGATCACCCGGGCCACCCCGAGCAGGACCGCGGTCACCAGGCCCGGCCGGGCGGTCGGCAGGACCACCCGGCGGACGGTCTGCCACTGCGTGGTCCCGAGGGCCAGTGAGGCCTCGCGGAGCCCGTTCGGCACCAGCCGCAGCACGACCTCGGCCGTGGTGCAGACCACCGGGATCATGCTGATGCACAGCGCGAGCGAGGCGGCGAAGCCGCTGCGCTCCTGACCGAACTTGAGGATCAGCATGGAGTAGATGAAGAGGCCGGCCACGATGGTCGGGACGGCGCTCATGGCCTCCACCACGGTGCGCACCAGCCGGGCGAGCCGGCCGCGCACCTCGCTGAGGTAGACGGCGGTGGCGATGGCCAGCGGCACGCTCAGGACGACGGAGATGGCCACCTGCTCGAGGGTGCCCACCATGGCGGCGACGATGCCGCCCTGGTCGAGCGGAGCCTCGGGCCCGATGTAGGCCGTGGTCTCGGTGTAGAAGTTCAGGTGCGACAGCGCTTCGCGGCCGCGCACGAACGTGAAGACCACGATGCCGACGAGGCAGGCGACCATGATCAGGCCCGCCGTCGTGACCAGGGCACCGACGAGCCGGTCGGTGACACCGACCCGGTCGAGCGTGGTGGCGCTGATGCACGCGAACAGCGCCAGGAACGCGGCGTACCAGCAGAGCCAGAAGCCGATCGCGCCGGTCATCGGGACCAGCCGCTCGAAGACCAGCCAGGTCAGGGCGAGGGCGCCGGCCGCCGCGCTGACCAGGTGGGTGACCAGCTCGGGGTCGGCCCCGCCGATCCGCACCCGCCGAGGGGTACGGCGTACTGCCTGCGGGTCGCGCCCGGTCGTGCTGGTGTCGGGGGCCAGGAGGGTGGTCATCAGATCTCCGTGGCTGCGCCGGAGCGCGATCGGCTGACCACGACACCGGCGAGGGTGTTGATGACCAGGGTGAAGAGGAAGAGCACGAGGCCGGCTCCGAGCAGGCCGGCGAGCGCCAGCCCGTTGGACTCCGAGTAGCGCGAGGCGATGTGGGAGGCGATGGTGTTGGTGCCGCTCTGGAGCGGCCGGGTGGTCATCTGGAAGGCCGGCGAGATGATCGCGTAGACCACGATCGTCTCGCCGAGCGCGCGCCCCAGGCCGAGCATGACGGCGCCGACGATGCCGGCCCGGCCGAACGGGATCACGACGGCGCGGATCATCCCCCAGCGGGTGGCACCGAGCGCGATCGCGCCCTCCCGCTCGCCGATCGGGGCCTGCGCGAACACCTCGCGCATGATCGAGGTGATCGTCGGCAGCACCACGACGCCCACGGCGATGCCGGCGATGAACGCCGACGACGTGTAGGACGACGGCGAGTCGGGCGTGTCCACCCGGAGGAACGGCAGCACGGACCCGAAGTGCACCGACAGCCACTGGGCGATCGTGAGGAGGTGTGCCTGGAGGAAGAAGAGGGCCCACATCGCGTAGACGATCGAGGGCACCGCCGCCATCAGGTCGACGAGGGAGACCAGCGAGCGCTTGAGGGAGCGGGGTGCGTACTCGCTGATGAAGAGGGCGGCACCGAACCCGACCGGCACGGCGACCGCCAGCGCGATCAGACCCACCAGGATGGTGCCCCACAGCAGCGACGCGATGCCGAACGTGCCGGTCTCCGGCAGCCACTCGGTCCGGGTGAGGAACCCGAAGCCCTGGCTGTGCAGGGCGGGCCACGCGCCGATCAGCAGGAAGATGCCGATCAGACCCATGATGATCAGGGTCGACACGGCCGCGGAGCGTGCCGCGGCCACGAACGACTGGTCCTGGGCCGTCGGGCGGTAGGTCAGGGTGCGGCGTACGGCGGGAGGCCGCGCCTCGGTGAGGGCCGTCATCCGAAGCGCCCGTTCACGTAGTCGGCGGTCCGGCTGTCGCGCGGGCGTTCGAAGATCTCCTCGGTGTCGCCCTGCTCGACGATGTAGCCCGGCTGCCCCTCGGCCGCCAGGAAGAAGGCGCACTGGTCGGAGACGCGCTGGGCCTGCTGCATGTTGTGGGTGACGATGACCACGGTCACCTGGTGGCCGATCGCCCGGATGGTCTCCTCCACACGGCGGGTCGACGTCGGGTCGAGGGCCGAGCAGGGCTCGTCCATGAGCAGGACGTCCGGGCGTACGGCGAGCGCGCGGGCGATGCAGAGCCGCTGCTGCTGGCCGCCGGACAACGAGGCACCCGGCGCGTCCAGGCGGGTCCGGACCTCGTCCCAGAGCCCCGCGCTGCGCAGGCTGCCCTCGACCAGCGCGTCGGCCTCGCGGCCCCGGACGCGCCGCCCGGTGAGGGAGAGCCCGGCGAGCACGTTGTCGTGGATGGACATGGTGGGGAACGGGTTGGCCTTCTGGAAGACCATGCCGATGCGCCGGCGACTCTCGATCGGCCGGCGCTCGGGCGCGTAGATGTCGTCCCCGTCCAGGCGCACCTCGCCGGCCAGGCTGGCCGTCGGGACCAGCTCGTGCATCCGGTTGAGGATCCGCAGGAAGGTCGACTTCCCGCAGCCGGACGGGCCGATCAGGGCCGTCACCTTGCTCGCGGGCATGGTGAGCGTGACGTCCTCGAGGACCTGGTGGTCGCCGAACCAGGCACTGACACCGTCCGCGACGAGCGTCGCGGGGTTCCCCGCGACCACGGACGGCGTGACCGGGATGGTCAGGGTCTGGTCGGAGGAGTCGTCGAGCAGCGTCATGTCAACCTTCACAAGGTGTTGGGGAGCAGGAGGGCGAGGTTCTCGAAGACCATCCAGAGGACGGCCAGGAGCACCGGCGTGGCGCCGATCCACAGCCAGCGGCGCTGCCTGGTCCGCAACGCGGTCCAGGTGACCAGGAGCGTCGCGAGCAGCAGGAGCTGGGACCAGAGCAGGAGCGCGACGAGATGCGACGCCGTGCCGTGCCCCGGCTGGTCGGACGGCGGAGCCGTGGTGCCGGTGCTGGCGGGCAGCGCCTTCCCCACGAGCCGGGCCGAGACCGTCAGGTTCCGGTCGGGGGTGAACGCGGGGTCGGAGGTGACGAGCGTCAGCCGCGACGCCACCACCCGGACCTCGGTGGCCGGTGCGTCACTGGTGCGGACGAGGTCCACGACGTAGTGGAACTGCCCCTGCCCGGTGGCCACGTCGATCCGGTCGCCCGGCCGGAGGTCGTCCAGGTGCGCGAACGCCGAGCCCGCCGTGCTCCGGTGACCGACCAGGACGGAGAGCCCGGTCTGCCCCGGCAGCACGGTGTCGGTCTTCAGGCCGGGTCCGAACTTGGTCTGGTCCGACGAGCTGCCCTCGACGAAGACCTGCTCGAGCCCGATCTCGGGGATCGTGACCACGCCGAGCGGGGTGCCCGGCGCGATCGGGCCGGCGACCGGGACGGTCGCCTCCGCGAGGTCGGTCCGGAGGTCGCGGTAGAGCACGTCCTGGGCCCGGTGGGCGGCCAGCGAGGAACCCACCACCAGGTAGGCCGCGAACGCGACCAGCAGACCGGTCACCAGCAGGAGACAGCCGGCCACGACCTGCGCGACGGTGACCGGTCGGGGCTCGCGCGGCGGCGAGTCGGGAGCGAGGGTCGACTCGGGCCGGCGACCGCCCACCAGCCGCAGGACGCGCCTCGGCGTACGCCGTCCGGCCGTGTCGTCGTCGGAGTCGGGCGTGACGGGGGTCAGCGTCGCAGCCACTGCGGCCCCCGTCCCGTGCGCTCGAGCCAGAGCAGGAGCGGTCCGGCGAGCAGCCCGACCAGGGCGAGCGCCAGCAGCCCGGGCAGCGTCATCAGGCGACCACCGGCGGACTGCGACGAGACCTCCATCATCTGGGGAGCGCCGTCGGCCGTCGTGGTGGTCTTGCCGGCGGGCGCGCCCGCGGGCGAGGCGCCGTCGCTCGGCGCCGCCTGGGGGCCGGTCGGCAACCCGTCGGGACCGATGCCCGGCTGGTTCAGGCCGGGCGAGCCCGACGTCGGCTGGGCGGACGGCCCGTCGTCCGGCCCGTCGGTCGGCTGGTCCGTCGGGTCGCGAGGCCCCGGCCAGCACGGCGCTCCGCGCGGACCTGACCTGGGCCCGCAGAGCCGTGGTCAGCGGCGCGTGTCCGCCGGGCAGCCGGCCGACCTCCTCGCCGGGGACCTGCCCCGGCGCCGTCGACGTAGTCGAGGAAGTCGGCCATCTCCTCGCGGGTGCCCTTGTCGGCCTGCGTGGAGAGGGCAGCGGAGATCAGCACGGTGAGCGGGTAGATCCGCTGGTCCGTCGAGGCCAGGTCCACCGTCCGGGTGACCCCGTCGGCGTTGACCTCCGCGCGCGTCACGCCCGCGGTCAGCGAGGCGGTGGTCGGGCGGCACGAACGCACCGCCGGTGTTCTCCAGCGAGGCGGTGGGGAGCAGGAAGCGGGCCGCGTCTGCGGCGTCGATGATCCCGATCACCTCACGCGCCCCGGGGTTCTGCCGGGGCGGCTTGGTGACGATGTTCTGCCCGTCCTCCTGGGTCACCAGGGCGCCGGGGAACTGGGCGATGGACAGCTGCCGCGCGAGAGCATCCATGCCCTGGATCGGCTGGAAGGTGTTCGACAGCTGCTCGTCGAGGAGCGGGTAGCTCGCGAACGGCATCGCCAGGTTCTTGTAGTGCGTGTTCACGGTCATGCCCCACGGGTCGGGCGTGCCCTTCAGGAACGCGCGCGCCTGCGGGTCGTGCCAGATCCACCGGGTCAGGGCCGAGGTCGTGTCCGACAGGTCCCCGAGCAGCAGTGGATGGTTGCCCGGGGCGCCGCCCGGCCAGTCCACGCCCGGGTTCAGCTTCAAGAACTCGGGGTCGCGGAAGATGTTGACCGGGTTGTCGATCACGGCCGGGTCGCCACCCGAGCGGTACGACGCGGTGATCAGCTTGGCGACCAGGCGCGCGTTCAGCCGCAGCGACGTCACCGGACGACCGTGGGCGTCGTCGATCTGGAACGCCACCACCAGCGCGGTCACGCTGACCGGCGCGTAGACGACCCCGGCGGCCTCCGCGGCGTCCGTGTCGAGCGGGTCGATCACGAGCCCGGTGTCGGTCGTCCCGGACGCCACGTCACCGCGTGTCTGGGGCTCGCCGATCGCGGTGTAGTCGAGGGTGACCGCGTGCTCGGGCAGCGTGCAGGTGGCGCCCCGCCAGGTGGCCAGCAGGTCGGCCGCCACCGGGCTGCCCTCGACGCGCAGCGACCCCCCCGAGAGCGGGCACGCGTCGTCCACCGGGAGGAACGAGAGAGGCACGACCGTGCGCCGCGTCCACGCCCACGGCGCGTCCATCAGGTCCTCGGTGTCGCCCTGGGGTCGCCCGTAGTTGGGGACCACCACGAGGGAGCAGGGCGAGTCCGCGTCGCAGCCGAGCCCCGCGGACTCGCGCTTGGTGAAGACCTGGATCGTCACCTGGCCGGTGCCGTCGGCACGGGTCACGTTGTCCTGCCAGTTGGCGGGCCCGTCCGGGGTCGCGTCGTAGGCGTTCGACTGCCCGGGGTAGGTGAACGGCGGGACCGCGGCGAAGGCCGGAGAGGTGGACGTGGCCTCCAGTCCCCGGAAGCCCGGCGAGCCGTAGCAGTCGCTGGAGCTCGCCGGGTCCGTACCGCGGCACTGGTAGACGCGTACCGGGTTCGCGGTGTTGACGTCGAGGGAGTCACCACCGTTCTGGAGCCGGCTGGCCGAGCTCGGCCGGAAGCCGGCCCACGAGACCTCGACGGTCTGGTTGACCAGCCCCTGGGTGCGACTGACGGTGACCGACGCCCCGTCTCCGGCCCCCGGTGCCGGGACCCGCACCACGCCGCCGGGCGACGTACGCCCGGCGCTCGCGGAGGTGGCCGGGGCCGGGGTGGCGAGGGCGAGCACCCCCACGGCGACCATCGGGAGGATGGCCGCCGCGAGGCGTCGACGCAGGCGCCGTGTCTGCATGGGAGCTCCCGTGGGTGGGTGTCAGGGTGAACGTGGTGGCGGGCTCACCCTGGGCCCGCCACCACGGCCTGGGTGCGGTCAGCTCGTCTGACCGCAGAACCGGGACTGGTTCTGGTCGTTGCCCAGCGGTGTGTTGCCGAAGGGCACGAGGAACGCGTCCTGGTTCTGGCAGACATAGCCGCCGGCCTTGAACACGTCCTTGAGCTCCTGCGGGGCGTCGTTGCGGACCACGTTGTAGAACAGCCGCCCGAACGACGCGCTGTCACCGTCGGTGAAGGCCGGGTTGAGGACCTGGTAGGTGACCCCGCTCAGGACCTGGGTGGTCGTCGGCGACGTCGTGGTGTTGACCGTCCCGATGTGCGTGCCACCGCGGTTGTCCGCGATGCCCGGCGCCTCGTTGCTCTGCGCGGCCCACTTCGTCACGGCGTACGGCGCGATGCCCATCGGGTCACCGTTCATCGTGCGGCCGTCGTTCTGCTGCTGCGAGAACACGGTCGGCAGGCCGGCGCAGCCGGCGTTGACGTTGGTGAGGCTGGTGCCGAGCGCCTGCAGGAAGAACGTCAGCGTCGCGGCCGACGAGGGCGGCAGGTAGACGTGGATGGGGCCTGCCTGACCTCCGACCTGGCTCCAGTCGGTGATGGTGCACTCGAAGATGTCCTTGAGCTGGGTGGTCGTCAGCGGCGTGGTCGGCGCGTACGCGTTGCCGATCACGGCGTAGGAGACCGCGTCGCGGCTCTGGGCGTAGAAGGTGAGGTTGGCCTCGCCGGGCGCCGTACCCTTCGACCGGCTCGATCGGACGAAGTCGACGCAGTAGCTGGTGCCGTCACCGCCGGTCCCGACGTCGCTCTTCTGGTTGAGCAGGATGGTGGTGATGCCGGCGTTGGCGCCGTTGGGTCGGGCCACCGAGCAGCCCGGCTTGGTGACGATCTGCTCCCCGGCCACACCGGTGACCGGGTTGACCGCGTCGAACGACTCCAGCAGGTTCGTCGGTGCCGGCTGCTGGGAGTTGTAGGCGTCGACGACGTTGTTGGTCAGCTCCGCGAAGGCATCCGCACCCACGGCGGCGTACAGCTGGCTGTCGGTCTTGCCGGCGATCGGCGTTCCCGGCTGGGCCGGGTTCGGGTCGGCGTGGGCCGCCACTCCCACCAGGGTGAGGGTCGCGGTCAGACCGGCCATCGAGGCGGCCAGGCCGGCGCGGAGAGTACGTCGGGACATGAGGGTTCCTGTTCTCGTGGTCGGGGCTGTCGGCTTGGTGGTCATCACGCCTTCACCTTCAGTGCGGCGAGGTACACGGCGACGCCCTTGCTGGCGGCGGCCTTCTTGCCGAGCACCGTGACGACGACCTTGTGGCTCTTCAGCGACCCCGAGAAGGACCACTTCTTCGACAGCGGCTTGGCGGCCTTGCGGTAGAGGTCGAGCGTGGTCGACTTCCCGTCGACGGTGACCTTGACCTTGCCCGCCTTGGCGGAGCGGTCGAAGGTCAGCACCAGACCGTGGCCGTAGACCTTGACCGTGGCGGTGGACTTCTTCTTCACCGAGGTCCGGCCCTTGCCGGAGGGCGAGTGCTTGGTCTTGTAGGTGCTCCACTTCCCGGTGAGCTTCACCTTCTTGACCGTCCACGGGTAGGTGCCTGCGGCGAGGTTGCCCGCCGGGACGCTCGACCCGCTCAGGGTGACCGAACGGGTGACGGTGGTCGTCGCGGGTGTGGCCGCGGTGTCGGTGGCCTGCACGGTCACCGTGGAGGAACCTGCGCTCAGGCCCGCCGTCGGGACGTCCGCGGTCCAGAGGTGGCCGGACTGGGTGGCGGTCACGAAGGCGCCACTGCCGAGCTTGGCCTGCACCGAGCCGACACCGTCCGGCGAGTCGACGTACGCCGTCACCTGGGCGGTCCCGCCGAGGGCCACGGTGGCCTTCACCAGCGGGGACCGGACGTACACCGACGGCCCCGCGGCCGCGGTGGGCGCCAGCGCGACGCCCCGGAACTCGGTGTTCGTCGCCGCGGTCGCGAGGACCGTTGGTGCGGACGGCGTGAACGAGGCGGCCGGGCCGCTCGGGTCGGTCAGCGTGACGAGCTGCGTCGGGGTCGTGACCGCGAGGCTGACCGAGGAGCCGGTGACGTCCGCCACGACGCCGAACGCGCCCGCGACGTCGACGTAGCCCGCGGAGGCCCAGGTGCTGCCGTCCCAGCGGTACTTGTCGATCGTGCCGCCACGCGCCGTGGCGTCGGCGATGTAGAGGGTGTCGAGAGCGGTGCTGCCGTAGCCGGCGGCGGTCAGGTCGGCGAACGCGTAGCCGTAGGTGAGCAGGTTGTCGGGCAGCCCGGGCAGGTCGCTCAGCGAGCCCGAGGTGGGGGTCCCGCTGCCGACCGCGGCCAGGCGGTCGGCCAGGATGCCCGAGCTGAACAGCTGGCCGCCCTGCACGGTGAGGGCGCTGAGGTTGCTGGTGGCGTTGCCGGCCACGGTGCTGCTGGAGCCCGAGCCGCGCGTGGCGGTGACGATGCCGCCGTTGCCACCGGTGGCCCAGAGTCGCTCGCCGTCGGTGGTGGTGGCGGAGCGGATGATCTTCGCCGCCCCGGCACCGGCGAGCTCGGTGGTGGTGTCCACCGTGCCGTTGGCGTCCACCAGACCGAGGACCCGTGGGGTCTGGGTCGGGTCGGTGGTCGTCAGCGACAGCCCGCCGGCGCCGGTGGCGTCCGGAGCCGCGTCGTACCCGGTGACCGCGATGAAGCGGCCGTCCGCGGAACGATCGATCAGCCCCTCGGACCGCGACTGTCCGGTCGCGGTCAGCCGGTGGTTCCCCTCCGCGGGGGCGGTGGGGAGCGCGACCGACTGGATCTTGGTGCCGCTGGGGCCGTACTCGTCGAGGAACACGGGAGCAGCCGCGTTGGAGAGCGCCGAGGCGCCCGTGCCGACCCGGTAGACGACGACGTCGCCTCCGGTGAACCGAGCGGCGTGAGCCTCCGAGGACGTCACCAGGGGGACCGCGACGGCCGCGACGGCCGTCGCGGTGGCGACGCCGAGAACGCGCAGGCGTGTGCGCATGAGCACCTCTTTCGAACGAGTACGGCCGGCGGCCGTGTGGTCGAGTGACCCGAGAAAAGTCGGCAATGTCTACTGACTTAGTCGTATTTAGAGGTCAAGACGGCCGCCACGTCAAGACAAAGGTGCGCGTGTCGGTCGCGAAAGCCCGTGTTGCGCCTGGGATCCGGGCACAAATGGCCCGTTCGGACTACGCCGACCTGGGGTCGGTCACTCCCACTCGATGGTGCCCGGAGGCTTCGAGGTGATGTCGAGGGTGACCCGGTTGACCTCGGCGACCTCGTTGGTGATGCGCGTCGAGATCGTCTCGAGCAGGTCGAAGGGGAGGCGAGCCCAGTCGGCCGTCATCGCGTCCTCGGACGTCACCGGGCGGAGGACGACGGGATGGCCGTAGGTACGGCCGTCCCCCTGGACGCCGACCGAGCGGACGTCGGCGAGGAGGACCACGGGGAACTGCCAGATGTCGCGGTCGAGGCCGGCGGCGGTGAGCTCCTCGCGGGCGATCGCGTCGGCCTGGCGCAGGATGTCGAGGCGCTCGCGGGTGACCTCGCCGATGATCCGGATGCCGAGGCCCGGCCCGGGGAACGGCTGCCGCCAGACCATGGTCGGCGGGAGGCCCAGCTGCTCGCCGACCATCCGCACCTCGTCCTTGAACAGCGTGCGGAGCGGCTCGACGAGGGCGAAGTTCAGGTCGTCGGGGAGGCCGCCGACGTTGTGGTGGGACTTGATGTTGGAGGTTCCCGCTCCACCACCGGACTCGACGACGTCGGGGTAGAGCGTCCCCTGCACCAGGAAGGCGGTGCTGCCCGAGGCGGCGTCGCCGAAGACCCGCGCCTCGGCCGCCTCGAAGACGCGGATGAACTCGCGACCGATGATCTTGCGCTTCTCCTCCGGGTCGACGATGCCGTCCAGCGCTCCGAGGAACTGGTCGGAGGCGTCGACCACGTCCAGGGTGTCGAAGACCGCCTCGAAGTCGCGGCGTACCTGCTCGGTCTCGCCCTGCCGCATCATCCCGTGGTCGACGTAGACGCAGGTGAGGCGGTCGCCGATCGCGCGCTGCACGATCGCGGCGGCGACCGCGGAGTCGACGCCGCCGGACAGCGCGCAGATCGCCCGGGAGTCGCCGATCTGCCGGCGGATGTGCTCGACCTGCTCGTCGACGATGTTGACCATCGTCCAGGTCGGACGGCAGCCCGCGAGGTCGTGCAGGAAGTGCTCGAGGACCTGCTGGCCGTGCTCGGTGTGGAGCACCTCCGGGTGCCACTGCACGCCGGCGAGCCGGCGGTCGGTGTCCTCGAACGCCGCGACGGGTGTCACGCGCGTGGAGGCGAGCACCTCGAACCCGGGCGGGGCCGCGACCACCGAGTCACCGTGGGACATCCAGACCGTGTGGTCGGCCGGGAGGTCGGCCAGGAGGGTGCCCCCGCGGTCCACCTTGACCGGCGTACGACCGTACTCCCGCGCGCCGGTCGGGGAGACGGCCCCGCCGAGGCCCTGCGCCATCAGCTGGAAGCCGTAGCACATGCCGAAGACCGGGGTGCCCGAGGAGAAGATCGCCGGGTCCACCGCCGGTGCCCCCGCGGCGTACACCGAGGAAGGGCCTCCCGACAGGATCAGGGCGGCCGGCTTGCGGGCCAGCATCTCGGCGACCGGCATCGTGTGGGGCACGATCTCGGAGTAGACGCGCGCCTCGCGCACGCGGCGGGCGATCAGCTGGGCGTACTGGGCTCCGAAGTCGACGACGAGGACCAGGTCGTGCTCCGCCTCGCCCGTGACTCGCGACATGGCGCCAGCCTATCGGCGTGCGGCCGCGGACCCGACCCCGGACGCGCCAGGACCCGGCCCATCGTCGAGCCGGGCCGGGTCCTGCGTCCGGGCTGCGGAGCAGCGGCCGGATCGGGCCGCGCCGGGGAGGGAGTTCGAGGCGCGACTCGATCCTTCAACGACGGGTCGCGGCCGGGGTTACGGCCTCGCTCAGGAGACGGCGACGATCGGCAGGCGCAGCGCACCGGGCGCGGCCTCGGGGACCACCGGGTTCTTCGGTGCGACCGGCGAGATCCGCTGGTACGCCGTGCCCAGCGCCGGCCGCGGGTCGTCCTCACCCTTGTTGGGCCAGAACGCCATCGCCCGCTCGGCCTGGGCGGTGATCGTCAGCGACGGGTTCACCCCGAGGTTGGCCGAGATCGTCGAGCCGTCGGCGATGTGCAGGCCGGGGTGGCCGAAGACGCGCTGGTAGCCGTCGATGACACCGGTCTCCGGGGAGTCGCCGATGGTGCAGCCACCGATGAAGTGGGCGGTCAGCGGCATGTTGAACGGCTCGCCGATCGAGCCGCCCGGGAAGCCGCCCATGATCTCGGCCATCCGGCGTACCGCCTGGTTGGCGATCGGGATCCAGGTCGGGTTCGGCTCGCCGTGGCCCTGCCGCGACGACAGCACCCGCCGGCCGAAGCGGCCGGCCCTGGAGTACACCTGGATGGAGTTGTCGCGGCTCTGCATCACCAACGCGATCACCGCACGCTCCGACCAGTGCTTCATGTCGTAGAGGTCGCGGATGTGGCGCTTCTGCCGCCACATCTCCTTGACCCACGTGCGCCAGCGCGGCCCGAGGTCGCCGTCGGTGAGCACGGTCTGGAGCAGAGACATGGCGTTGCTGCCCTTGCCGTAGTGGACCGGCTCGATGTGGGTGTGCTCGTCGGGGTGGAACGACGACGTGATGGCCACACCCTGGCTGTAGTCGACCTTCGTGTCCGGGGCGATCGCCCCGAGGATCGACTCGGAGTTCGTGCGCGACAGATGACCCAGACGCTCGGACAGGCGGGGCAGGTGACCCTCGTCCTTCATCCGGTGCAGCAGCCGCTGGGTGCCGAGGGCCGACGCCGACAGCACGACCTGGTCGGCCGTCAGCGTGCGCGTCGCGCCCGGGCGGTTGAGCTTGGCCTTGGTGTAGCGCACCTCGACGTCGTACCCGCCGCCGTCGCGCGGCCGGATCCGGGTCACGGTCGTCAGCGGCAGCACCCGTGCGCCGCTCTGCTCGGCGAGGTGGAGGTAGTTCTTGACCAGGGTGTTCTTGGCGTTGTGGCGGCACCCGGTCATGCACTCCCCACAGTGGCTGCAGGGGTTGCGATCGGGTCCGACGCCGCCGAAGTAGGGGTCGGCGACCGTGTCCGAGGGCTCCTGGTCGGGGCCGCCGAAGAACACCCCGACCGGCGTCAGCCGGAACGTGTCACCGACACCGAGCTCGTCGGCGACCTGCTTCATCACCTCGTCGGACGGCGTCATCCTCGGGTTGTCGGTGACGCCGAGCATCCGCTTGGCCTGGTCGTAGTAGGGGCTGAGCTCGGCACGCCAGTCGGTGATGTCCTTCCACGACGGGTCGTCGTAGAACTGCTCGAGCGGCTCGTAGAGGGTGTTGGCGTAGACCAGGGAACCGCCACCGACACCGGCGCCGGAGAGGATCAGGCAGTCCGTGAGCGCGTCGATGCGCTGGATGCCGTAGCAGCCGAGCTCCGGGCGGAAGAGGTAGCGCCGGGTGTCGAACGAGGTCGCGGCGAAGTCGTTGTCCTCGAAGCGCGCACCGGCCTCGATCACGCCGACCCGATAGCCCTTCTCGGTCAGCCGGAGGGCGGTGACGGACCCACCGAAGCCGGACCCGATGACGAGCACGTCGTAGTCGGGCTCGGTGGTCGTCATGCTCGTCCCATCCGCTTCATCAGGCGCAGGCTGGTGGTCATCACCCGGGCGTAGGTCTCGTCAGACAGCCCGAACGCCGGCGCGATCCGCATCAGCCGCTGCGTCGCCACCGACTGTGCCTCGGTGTAGCGGAGGATCCCCTCGCTGCCCTGGCGACGGCCGAGGCCGGACTCGCGCATGCCCCCCATCGGCGCCTCGATGCTGCCGAAGGTGGCGCCGAACGCCTCGTTGATGTTGACGGTGCCACAGCGGATCCGGCGGGCGAGCTCGCGCGCCCGCGGCCCGTCCTGGCTGTAGATCGAGGCGTTGAGGCCGTACTCGCCCTCGTTGGCACGTGCCACCGCGTCGGCCTCGTCGTGGAAGCGGTACGCCGCGATGACCGGTCCGAAGGTCTCGTGGCCGAAGCAGGTCATGTCCGGCGTGACCGCCTCGAGGATGGTCGGCTCGTAGAAGAACGGACCGAGGTCTGGTCGGGCCCGGCCGCCGGTGAGGACGCGGGCACCCTTCGCGACGGCGTCGTCGACGTGGGCCACGACCGTGTCGAGCTGCGCCTGGCTGATCAGGGAGCCCATGTCGTTGCCCCAGTCGAGCGTGGCGCCCAGGGTCATCGCCTCGGTGCGCGCGACGAACCGTTCGAGGAACCGGTCGTAGACCTGGTCGGCGATGAACAGCCGCTCCATCGACACGCAGAGCTGGCCGGCGTTCGAGAAGGACGCCCGGACCGCTCCCTCGGCAGCCTTCTCGAGGTCGGCGTCGCGGAGGACGAGCAGCGGGTTCTTGCCGCCGAGCTCCAGCGAGCACCCGATGAGCCGTTCGGCGCAGCCCCGGGCGACGAGCCTGCCGGTGGCGGTCGAGCCGGTGAAGCAGATGTAGTCGGCGCGGGAGATCAGCTCGGGACCGATCTGGGAGCCGGGGCCGGCGACGACCTGCCAGAGGTCTGCCGGGAACCCCGCCTCCTCGAGCAGCGCGGCGGCGAGCAGCGCCGACAGCATGGTCTGGGCGTCCGGCTTGGCGACGACGGCGTTCCCGGCCAGCAGGGCGGGGAGGCCGTCGCAGAGCGCCATGGTGAAGGGGTAGTTCCAGGGCGAGATGATCCCGACGACGCCCTTCGGCACCCGGTTGAGCTCGACCCGGGTGAGCCCCGGCACGAGGCCCCGGACGCGACGGGTGTCGAGGTGCTCGTGCGCCGTACGGCCGTAGTAGCGCGCGGTGAGCGCGACGTGCAGGGGCTCGTCGAAGGCGTGCTTGCGCGCCTTGCCGGACTCCCAGCAGATCAGGTCGATGATCTCCTGCTGCCGGTCGAGCAGCAGGTCGTGCAGGCGCAGGAGCGCCGCGGCGCGGACGTCGACCGGCGTACCGCGCCCAGTGCTCCTGGGCGCGGCGCGCCCGTCGGAACGCCTCCTCGACGTCCGCCTCGCTCGACTGCGGGATGTGGGCGAGCGGCTGGTCACCGATCGGGGACCGCACCTCGACGGTCCGGTCGGTGGTGGAGACGATCCGGCTGGTCAGCGACCGCACGTAGGTGCGGTCGAGGGCGTAGGTCGCGGTGGGGTCGTGCTCGGGGTCGTGGGGACCCTCGACGACCGGCCCGGAGGAGGGGTGCTGGGCGCTCATGTGCCGAGAGTATGTCCGCACCGGTCCCCCGGCTACCCCGGAGTAACACCTGCCCGCCCTCCGGGCTGGGTTTCTGCTTTCACAGCTTCATCATGTGATGTAGGCGAACCGCCGCTTCTCATGGTGAATTCACCGTGTGAAGCGACGCTTCGACACCTTCACATGATGAAACCGAGCCGCCTGGGGTCCACAGGAAGCCTTCGCGCCAGGGCTCTCGACCGAGCGATCACCGAGCCGGGTCAGCACCTCCTCGGGCGTGGGACAACGTCCGGCATGGATCCTCTACGCCTCATCTGCGAGCAGGACGGGTTCTTCACGCGTGCCATGGCGCGCGAGGTCGGGTACGACGACAAGGCCATGGCCTCGATGATCCGCCAGGGTGTCTGGCACCGGTTCCGCCGCGGCTACTACTCGTTCACGGACATCTGGGCGACCCTGGACGACGTCGAGCGCCACCGCGTGCGGTCCCGCGCCGTGCTCCACGCCTTGGGCGACGCGGTGGCGCTCAGCCACGTCTCCGGCCTGGTGGCTCACCGCGTCGACACCTGGGACGTCGACCTCTCCCGGGTCCACGTGACCCGCCTGGACGGCGGAGCCGGACGGGTGGAGGGCGACGTCGTGCACCACGTCGGGGTGTGCACGGACGGCGAGGTCGTCGAGGTGGACGGGCTCCGCACCCTGCGACCCGTGCGATGCTCGATCGAGACCGGCTCGATGACGAGCGCAGAAGCGGCACTGGTCCTCTTCAACTCGCTGCTCCATCGCGGCCTGGCCGCGCCGGAGGACCTGTACCGACAGTTCGCCGCCATGAGTGCGTGGCCCGGCGTTCGACGCCTGCATGTGCCGATCCGCCTGGCGGACCCACGCGTCGAGAGCGTGGGCGAATCCCGTGGGTTGTGGGCGTTCTGGTCTCTCCGACTGCCTCGACCCGAGATCCAGTTCCCGGTTCACGACGCCGACGGGGTCCTGCGGGGAACGTGCGACTGGGCCTGGCCCGATGAGAGAGGTCCTCGGGGAGTTCGACGGCAGGCTCAAGTACGGCCGGCTCCTCGAGCCCGGTCAGGACCCGGGAGCGGTCGTGTTCGCCGAGAAGCAACGCGAGGACGACCTGCGAGAGCTGACGGGGTGGGGCATGCTGCGCCTGGTCTGGAGCGACTTCGACCGGCCGCGCACCATCAAGGCGCGGGCGGAGCGGCTGTTTCGTCGTCCCCGGTGATCACCGGTGATGCGGGGCGCGCCGGAGGGGCTGTCGCCGCATGTTCCCGGCTTCATCATGTGATGTAGGCGAACCGCCGCTTCTCATGGTGAATTCACCGTGTGAAGCGACGCTTCGACACCTTCACATGATGAAGCTGAGACAGGAGGGACGACGTCAGACGATCTCGGGGGCGCTGACGCGGGCCTCGTCGGCCTCCTGGTCGGTGGGCATCTGCTGCGACTGGCGCTCGGCCTCGACCCGGCGCAGGTAGTGGTCGACCTCGTCGTCGCGACGGGCACTGTCCCAGCCGAGCTCGGCGGCCATCAGGTCGGCGGCGGCACCGACGGCGACCGTGCCGCGGTCGAAGGTCTCGATGGAGATCCGGGTACGCCGGGCCAGGACGTCGTCGAGGTGGCGGGCGCCCTCGTGGGTGACGGCGTACACGATCTCGGCGGCGAGGTAGTCCTCGGTGCCCGGCAGCGGGAGCCCGAGCTCGGGCCGCTCCTCGACGAGCGCGAGGAGCTCGTCCACGAGCCCGCCGTACCGCCCCAGCAGGTGGTCGATCCGCCCCACCTCGAGCCCCGACCGCCGCGCCAGCATGACGCGCTGGTTCGTCCGGGTGAGGAACGTGTCCGCCCCGAGCAGGGGGACCCGCTCGGTGTGGGACGCGGCGACGCCGGGCCAGCCGGCCACCGCGAGGTCGACGGCGTCGCGCGCCATGATCCGGTACGTCGTGAGCTTGCCGCCGGCGATCAGGACCAGCCCCGGCACGGGGCTGGTGACCGTGTGCTCGCGGGACACCTTGGTGGTGCTCGACGAACGCGCCTCGCCCTCCCCCGCGGACCCGACGCCGCGGCCGGCCTTCCCGGCCAGCAGCGGGCGGAGCCCGGCGTACACGCCTTCGACGTCGTCGTGGTCGAGGGGGACCCGCAGCATCCGGTTCACGTGCTCGAGCAGGTAGTCGATGTCGGCGCGCGAGGCGGCGGGGTGGGCGAGGTCGAGGTCCCACGCCGTGTCGGTGGTGCCGATGATCCAGTGCCGCCCCCACGGGATCACGAACAGCACCGACTTCTCGGTCTTGGTGATGAAGCCGTACTCGGAGCGGATCCGGTCGCGCGGCACGACCAGGTGGATGCCCTTGCTGGCCTCGACGTCGAGGGCCAGGTCGCTGCCGAGGAGGCGCTGCACCTCGTCGGTCCACACGCCCGCCGCGTTCACCACGACCTTCGCGCGCACCTCGAGCTCCGCCCCGCTCTCGAGGTCGGTCGCGCGCACTCCGACGACCCGCTCGCCGTCACGCAGGAAGCCGGTCACCCGGGTCCGCGTCGCCACGACCGCGCCGTGGTGCGCGGCCGTCCGGGCCAGCGTCACCACGAGCCGCGCGTCGTCGACCTGGCAGTCGTAGTAGCGGATCGCGCCGGTCAGCTCGTCGGTGCGCAGGTCGGGCGCGACCCGAGCGAGCTGTCGGCGGAAGAGGTGCTTGTGCTTGGGCAGCCCCATGTCGTAGCGGCCGGCCATCGCCAGCCCGTCGTACAGCGCCAGCCCGGCGCCGACGTACGGTCGCTCGAGGGTGTGGTGCAGGGGGTACAGGAACGCCACCGGGCGCACCAGGTGCGGAGCCAGCCGCGTGAGCAGCAGGCCACGCTCCTCCAGCGCCTCGCGCACCAGGGCGACGTCGAACATCTCGAGGTAGCGCAGGCCACCGTGGACGAGCTTGCTCGAGCGCGACGACGTACCGCTCGCCAGGTCGCGCTGCTCCAGCAGCCCCACGGTCAGTCCACGCGAGACCGCGTCGAGCGCTGCGCCGGTGCCGACCACGCCGCCGCCGACCACCAGGACGTCGAGCGGAGTGCCATCGCCTGCGGTGGCCGCCATCGCCCTCAGCGCGTCCGAGCGGGACGTGGGGTCGAGGGCACCTGACGGGGTCACGGCACGATCCTCTCAACCTCCCGGCGACACGACACACGGACTACCGAGCGCGCAGGCGGTTTTCTGTGTTGGATGAGTCCCGTGGACGATGAGGTCGTTGCACTCTACGACGACGGGGGACGTCCCACGGGCATGGTCCCTCGGTCGGTGATGCGCGCCCAGAACCTGCGGCACGCGGCCACCGGGGTGATCGTCCGGGACCCCTGGGGCCGGGTCTACGTCCACCGCAGGACGCCGACCAAGGACGTCTATCCCGCCCACTGGGACTTCACGGCGGGCGGCGTCGTCCTCGCCGACGAGGACCCTCTCGACGCCGCACGGCGTGAGCTGGCCGAGGAGCTCGGCGTCACCAGCGAGCTGGTGCCGCTCGGGGAGGCCGACTACGCCGACATGCACACGTCGTACCACGCGTTCCGCTACGTCACCACGTGGGACGGGCCGATCACCCCCCAGCCGTCGGAGGTGGCGTACGGCGCGTGGCTGAGCATCGAGCGACTGCTCGAGCGGCTCGCCGATCCCGAGATCGCGTTCATGCCCGACAGCGTGGCCCTCTTCTCCGACTGGCTCCGTCAGCGCGCCGCCGAGAAGAGCCCGCCGATGCAGGGCTGGGACTCGGTGGCGACCGTGGTCGAGGACCGCTGGATCGACCGGGTGCCGGAGTACCCCGACGCGGCGAGGCAGCTGACCAACGAGACCAGGCTGATGCCCCGGCTCGCGCCGCTGCTGCCGCTCGAGGTGCCGGTGCCGATCGTCCTCGAGGAGGAGCCGCTCCGGGTCCGGCACCCGATGGTCGTCGGCGACCTGGCGACGGACCGCACGCTCACGTCGGACGACGGGCTGCGCGTGGGCCAGTTCCTCCGGGCCCTGCACGACATGCCCGTCAACATCTACGTCGAGTCGGGCATCCCGGACCCGGTGGCGGCTCGCTCGGAGCTCCTCGCCACCCTGGAACGGCTCCTCCAGCGGGTCCTGCCGCTGCTGCCCGAGGAGCTCCAGGAGCCGGGCAGCGCGCTGCTGCGCCGGATCGCGCTGAAGACCCCCACCACGCTGATCCACGGTGACCTCGGACCCCACCACGTGCTGGTCCGCGAGGACCGCGTGGTCGGGGTCATCGACTGGTCGGACGCCCGGGTCGGCGATCCCGCCATCGATCTCGCGTGGGCGCTCTTCGACACCCCCGAGCCGTTCGCCGCGGCGGTCGCGACGGCGTACGGCGTCCACGACGACGAGCTGACCCGCGCCCTGGACTGGCACCGCCTCACGCCGTGGTACGACGTGCTGTGGGGCCAGGCCGCCGGCGGGCCGGCGTTCGTCGAGTCCGGGCTGGCCGGCATCACCACCCGGCTCAGCACCTGACGGGCCCGACCGGATCGGGCGCGGCCCGGCGCACGCCTCAGTGGGGTACGACGAGCCGTGACTCGTAGGCGAACACCACGGCCTGGACCCGGTCCCGCACGCCCAGCTTGGCGAGGATCCGGGCGACGTGGGTCTTGACCGTGGCGATCGAGACGAAGAGCTCGGTGGCGATCTCCGCGTTGCTGGCCCCCGTCGCCATGGCCCGCAGGACCGTCAGCTCGCGGTCGGTGAGGCGGGCGAGCTCGGACGGCAGCGCCCGTGGGGGGTCGCTCCGGCCGAGGGCCGTCAGCAGACCACGGACCGCGTGGTCGTCGAGCTCGAGCGTGAGTGAGGTGCGTTCTGCCCACGGGTCCTGATAGGACACGGGCCATGCCGGTGTGATGGTCATACGTTGGTCCCCCCTGGTTGCGACCACCCAGTCACGTCTGCGGCCTGCCCGAGCGGGACACCTGTGCACCATCGCATCGATGACCCTCGCCGCACTACCCAAGAGGATGGTATTGCCCGCCACGGACATTGCCGAGAGGGTTTTCTCGGCTGCCGGGGTGGGCTCAGGAGATGACGACCTCGATGCGCTGGAACTCCTTGAGCTCGGTGTAGCCCGTCGTCGCCATCGCCCGGCGGAGCGCGCCCACGAGGTTCATCGTGCCGTCGGCCACGCGCGAGGGCCCGAAGAGGATCTCCTGGAGGGTGCCGACCGTGCCGATCTCGACGCGCTCACCTCGGGGGAGCTCGGCGTGGTGCGCCTCGGCGCCCCAGTGGAAGCCCTGCCCGGGTGCGTCGCTGGCGCGGGCGAACGGTGAGCCGATCATCACCGCGTCGGCGCCGCACGCGATGGCCTTGGCGATGTCGCCGCTCCGGCCGATCGAGCCGTCCGCGATGACGTGCACGTAGCGGCCGCCGGACTCGTCCATGTAGTCGCGCCGTGCGCCGGCGACGTCCGCGACCGCGCTCGCCATCGGCACGCTGACCCCCAGCACGGTGCGCGTGGTGTGGGCCGCACCGCCGCCGAAGCCCACCAGGACGCCGGCCGCACCGGTCCGCATCAGGTGCAGGGCGGCCTGGTAGGTCGCGCAGCCGCCGACGATCACGGGCACGTCGAGCTCGTAGATGAACTCCTTGAGGTTGAGCGGCTCGGCCTGCCCGCTGACGTGCTCGGCGCTGACCGTGGTGCCCCGGATGACGAACATGTCGACCCCGGCATCGACGACGGTCTTCGCGAACTCCTTGGTGCGTTGGGGGCTCAGGGAGCCGGCGACGGTCACCCCGGCGTCGCGCATCTGCTTCAGCCGCGCCGAGATCAGCTCGGCGCGGACCGGCTCGGCGTACATCTGCTGCATCCGGCGGACCGCCGTGGGTCCGTCGAGCTCCGCGATCTCCGCGAGCAGGTCGGAGGGGTCGTCGTAGCGCGTCCAGAGGCCTTCCAGGTTCAGCACGCCGAGGCCGCCGTAGCGACCGAGGGCGATCGCGGTGTCCGGCGACATCACCGAGTCCATCGGGGCGGCGATGATCGGCAGCTCGAACCGGTAGGCGTCGATCTGCCAGGCGATGCCCACCTCCTCGGGATCGCGGGTGCGCCGGCTCGGGACGATCGCGATGTCGTCGAAGGAGTAGGCCCGGCGCCCGCGCTTGGCACGGCCGATCTCGATCTCGCTCACGTGGTCAGCGTATCGACGTCGGAGGGTGTCGCCGGACTCACACCGGCGAGCAGGTAAAGGATCCGGCGTTCCCGAGCGAGGTCGCAGGGCGGCTGCGACCGTTCTCGTGACACCTGTGAACGGAGCCGCCATGCCATTCCACCGAGAAGGCCGGCGCGTCCACCGGCTGATCGGCGGGATGCTCGGGATCGTCACCACCGTGAGCCTGGTCGGACTCGCTGCGCCCTCGCACGCCGACGACGACTACCCGTACGCCGGCCTGGGCCAGTGCCCCCTGGTCCCGCTGCCACCGCACCCGCCGAAGACGCCGGGCAAGCCGGCCGGGCCGGGCCACCCCGGCGGGCACGACAAGCCCGGTCACGGCCCCGGCGCGCAGCCTGAGCCGACGCCGACCAAGCCGCCGCCGCCGCGCGAGTGCGCGAAGCACATCTGGTACTACAACGGCACGTACGGCGACCCGTGGGGGTTCGCGCTGCGCAACTGCACGAGCTTCGTGGCGTGGCGCCTCCGGACGACGAACGGGATGGCCGACTTCTCCAACCACGTCGGTGGCGGCTCCTTCGGCAACGCCGGGCTCTGGGACGAGAACGCGGAGGCGCTCGGCTACCTCGTCGACGACATCCCCGCGGTCGGGGCGGTGGCGCAGACCGACACGGGACGGGTCGGCCACGTCGCCTGGGTCTCGGCCGTGGGCGACGGCACGGTCACCGTCGAGGAGTACAACTACTACGTCGCCGGTGGGTACGACGTGCGCACGGTGCCGGCGTCGGACTTCCGCTACCTGCACCTGGCCGACGTCGCGCCGAACCCGGGCCTGGGGTCGACGCGGGCGGCGGCGACGACCGCGGCCCCCGGAGGCGGCAGCTGGGTCGCGCGCACCACCGAGCACCTCGGCCTGACCGTGACGCCGACCTCGGGACCCGCCGTACACCTCGGCTCGCGGGTCGCCTGGTCGGACCAGGCGGCACCGTCGATCACCGCGGACACCCTCGGGCGGACCTGGGTCGCCGCCGTCACGGACGGCGGACGGGTGCTCACCGCGCACACCCGGGGCGACACGAACGCGTGGACGCGGCTACGCCCGATCGTCGGCGGCCCGTGGTCGACGACGGCCACCCCGACGCTCGCCCTCGACGGGCAGGGCCAGGTGCGGCTGCTCACGGTCTCGGCCTCCGGCGACCTGGTCCAGCGGCACACCACGAGCCGGACGGACCGGTGGAGCCACGGCGACCGGATGGGGGCGGCAGGCTCCTGGTCGCCGTTCGCGGCACCGACCGCCACGACGGACGCGCGCGGCCGCCTCTGGGTCGCCGCGGTGACCCGGCAGGGCAGCCTGGAGGTCCTGCACACGCTCACCCAGGGCCACCGGTCCACCCGCTTCCAACCGGTCGACCGGCGTACCTGGTCGGAGACCTCGACCCCCGCGCTCACCCTCGCCGACGACGGGCGGCTCTGGCTGACCTCGGTGTCCTCACAGGGCGTCCTCTGGTCGCGGCACACCGACGCGGGCCTGCCCCGCTGGCACCGTCCTGTCCCGTCCCCGGGACAGTGGTCGCCCTACTCCTCGCCGGCGACGACGGTCGACACCGCCGGCCGGCTGTGGCTCGCCGCCGTGCGGACCGACGGCGGCGTCGTGGTCCGCTCGACCGCGCCGCACTCGGTGGCCTGGCACGCTCCCCGCACCCTGCGCACGGGCTCGGAGGTCACCTCCAGCCCGACGCTCGTCGCCCCTCAGAACGGCGGTGTCCGCATCGGTGTGGTGAGCGCCGCAGGTAGGCCGGTCTGGCGCCCGGCCGGCGCGCCGGGCGGCTTCCTGCTCCAGACGCCCGGGCCGCGGGCGGGGGCGTTCTCGGGCCGGCTGGTGCTGCCGTCGCACGCCTGAGCCTCGCTCACCCGTCGAGCCGCACCTCGTCACCGACCCGGACGGTGCCCGGCCCGACCACGTCGAGGTAGACGCCCAGGCTCATGTCCCGGGACGTGGTGAGCGCCTTCAGCCACCCGGGCTCGGGCGGCAGCCCCTCCTGGGCGATGTCGACCATCCGGCAGCGGGGGATCCGTTCGACGGCTCGCAGGCGTGCCCCTCCGACCGTGAGCAGGCCCCGCCAGGTCTCCTCGACGAACGGCTCGCTGGTGTCCACGACGAGGTTGGGCCGGATCCGCCGGCGGTCCGCGTCGACGCCCAGGTGCTCGCGGCACCAGTCGAGGGACGCCGTGCCGACGAGGGAGACCTGGCCCGCGTCCTGGTGAGGGGTCACCGCCTCCGCGAGGACCCGTACGGGGTCGCCCATCGCCTCGGTCAGCGCGGTGTCGAGGGCCGTGTCGCCGACCCGCCACTCGCCCCCGCGACCGGTCACCCGGACGCCGTCGTCGGTCGTCCGCGAGGCGAACTCGAAGACCGCGTCGCGGCGGCGGAACCGGTTGCTGTGCTTGCCCGAGGACAGCTTGCCGTCGCCGTCGACGACGGCGTACCACCGGTCTGCGGCGAGTCCTCGGGCGTCGACCTCGACCGACGGGAGAGACTCCCCCGCCATCGACTTCACCGGGTAGCGGCGGATCTCGTGGACGACGAAGGACACGTCGCCACGCTAGTCGGCGAGGACCGGTTCGCCGCAGACCGGGCACAGCAGGGTGTCGGGATCGTCCTCGGCAGGGACGTGGCCCGTGGCACCGCACGTGTCACAGACCCAGCGTCCCATCGGGCCAGTGTGCCAGGCTGGCATGGTGATCACCCGAGCGCTCGCCGAGGCCCTACGCACCGCTGGGCTCGCCTGGGCACCCGCCAACGGCGACCGCTTCCTGGTCCCCGACCGCGACCTCGACGACCAGGTGTTCGTGGTCAGCGACATGGTCATCGAGAGCCTCCGCCTCCCGCGCGGTCAGCAGGTGCTGGCGTTCAACGGGACGACCGAGTGGGCTCTCGACAGCCTCGAGGCCTCCGAGGCGGTCTGGCTGCCGCGCGAGGACCAGCTCCGCGAGGCCCTCGGCGAGGCGTTCATGTCGCTCGAGCTGATCCCGGGCGCGACCTCCGGCTACGCGGTCCGGGTGCTGCTCGGCGACACCGAGCAGAGGTTCGTCGACGTCGACGTCGAGGCGGCGTACGCCCGCGCCGTGCTGGCGCTGCTCGAGTCCGCCCGGTAGCCGGCCCCGACCCCCGGTCACTCGACCGGCACCAGCCCCTGACGCTCGGCCTCCAGGACAGCCTGGGTCCGCGACTGGACGCCCAGCTTCTGCAGGACGGCGGACACGTGGTGGTCGACGGTGCGTTCGGACACCACCATCCGGTCGGCGATCTCGGCGTTGCGCAGGCCCCGCACCAGGAAGCCGAGGACCTCGAGCTGACGGGGGGTGAGGCCGTGCGCCGTGCGGGCGGTCGCCGCTCTCGGACCCCGGGCGAGCCCGCGCACGCCTCGCCGGCGCAGGATGCGCCGGGCGGCCGTGACCGCCCCCTCCGCACCGAGCGCCTGCAGCTCGACCAGACCTGAGCGCGCCAGATCCTCGTCGTTCGACATCACCAGGCACCACGCACGCTCGTACGGCAGCCCGAGCTCGCCCCAGGCGTCGGCCGCCTCCCCGGCACGACCGTCGAGCTCCAGCACCCACGGCGACCGGAGACCTGGGACCGGACCGTCGGGCGGAAGGCCCGCCCGGCGTCGTAGCCCGAGGATCACCGCGACGTCGGAGGAGGCCTGCAGCCGTCGGACCTTCGCCAGCACCTCGTCCGTCTCCGCGGCCACATCCTCCTCGCGGCCCTCCAGGAGGCAGACCTCGGCCCGCGCCGCCGCGGTGGGGATCAGGCGCTGGAGCTCGTCGGCTCCCCGAGCCAGGTCCGCGGCCTCGTCGAGGAACGGCCAGGCGCCGTCGACGCCCCGGCGGGCCCGGACGAGGCCGAGCACGAGGAGCGGGTTGATCCGGTTCGTCGCCCCGGAGCCCGGATGGGCGAGCACCTCCGCCGCATGCTGCTCGGCCGGGCCCCACCGCCCACGGTCCAGCTCGCCGCGGGACAGCCAGCCGGTGAGGTACAGCCGCCAGGCGTCGAGGTCGTGCTCGGTGCAGTAGTCGATGCCGTCGCGCACGCGGCGCAGGCCGTCGCGGACGTCGTACCGGCCCACCGCCGGAGCTGGCGAGGTTGGTCAGGGCGCGCGCCACGTGCTCCTCGAGCCCGTCGGCGCGCGCGATCTCCAGGCTGCGCTCGAGCTTCCGGGCCCCGGCCGGGTCGCCACTGAGCAGCTCCGCCGAGCCCGCGTTGTTCAGGGCGTGCGACAGGATCTCGCGGTCGCCGATCTCCTCGGCCAGCGCGGCCGCTCGGTTGCTCCACTCGAGGGCGCCCTCGGTGTCGTCGCCGAGCATCCGCAGCTGACCCATGTTGCTGTACGCCATCGCCAGCTCGTGGCCGGCCGCGCAGCTGCTCGAGCAGCTCGACGGCCCTGCGTGCCTCGGCGTCGGCCTCGAGCCGGCTGCTCTGGAACCACGCCAGCCGCGACAGCCAGCGGTGGGTGTCGCCCTGGCGCAGCAGGTCCCCGGCCGCGACGTGCTCGGCCAGCGCCAGCCGCCGCGAGGCGGTGGCGGCGGCCATCTGGTTGGTGAGGTAGCACTCGTAGGCATGACGCTCGAGGAGCGCTACCCGTCGGCTGCGCGGCAGCTGGTCGGCGTACCGCAGGGCCGACTCCAGGTGTGCCACCGCCTCGCGGTGGGCACTCAGGGACGACGCTCTCTCGGCTGCGACGGGCGCGTGGTGCAGCACGGTGGCGGCGTCCCCCAGAGCGATGGCGTGGTGCACGATCCGCGCCGGGTCGACGCCGGGCTCGCGCGCCACCAGGGCCTCCAGTGCACGACGGTGGAGGGCGTGCGCATGGTCCGGGGGGATCGCCTCCTCGACGCTGACCCTGGCTATCTCGTGGCGGAACCGGACCGCCTCCCGGTCGGCCTGGAGGGCACCCGACGCCAGGCAGGTCTCCAGGCTGCCGAGCGCCAGCGGCGCCATCGCCTCCAGCAGCCACAGCTCGGCCCGGGCGGGGACCACGGCCACGGCGTCCAGGAGGTGGCGACCGAGCCCGGGCAGCCGGGCGACCCGGGCCAAGACGGCGTCGCGGAGGGTGTCGGGCACCCCCTCGTCGGTGCCGGCAGCCAGGATCTCGGTGACGAAGAACGGGTTGCCGCCGGTGAGCTCGTGCAGGCTACGGGCCAGGACGGGCGCGTTCCCCACCAGCGCCGAGACGCCCTCCACCGAGAGCGCCGACAAGCCCACCCGGTGGACCCGGGACTCGGTCGCCAGCTCGCCGAGGAGGATCCGCAGCGGATGGGTCCGGCTGAGCTCGTCGTCGCGGTAGGTCCCGAGGATCAGGGCCGGAACCCGCTGGAGCCTCCGCGCGACGATCCGGAGCAGGTCGAGGGTGGCCTCGTCGGCCCAGTGGAGGTCCTCGAAGACCAGCACCGTCGGCGACGCCCCCACCTCCTGGGCCAGGGCGCGGACCAGCTCGGTCTGCCCGGCCCGGCTCTCCACGAGCCGCTCGAGGTCGCCGCCGGTCTCGGCCGCGATGTCGAGCAGGGGACCGTGCGCACGCGGTGTCCGGAGCGGCTCCGAACCACCGGTCAGGAAGCGCGCCGGGGCGGCGGAGGCGAACTCGCGGACCAGCGAGGTCTTGCCGGCACCCGCCTCGCCGCCGATCAGGACGATCTGTCCCTCACCGCCGGCGGTCACCTCGGCCAGTCGCTCGGTCAGCTGCGCCAGCTCGTCGACCCGCTCGACCAGCGAGGAGGACGGGGCAGCCACGCGCCCAGGGTCGCAGAGACCCGGACGGTGCGCACATCTCTTACGGGCCCGACGGCCCTGACGGCCCTGACGGCGTGGTCAGCGTCCGGTGTAGTTGGGCGCCTCGACGGTCATCTGGACGTCGTGCGGGTGGCTCTCGGCGAGCGACGCCTGGGTGATCCGCACGAACCGCCCCTTCTCCTGCAGCTCCGCGACGGTGCGGGCGCCGACGTAGAACATGGACTGGTTCAGCCCGCCCAGCAGCTGGTGGGCGACGGCGGCGAGCGGGCCACGGTAGGCGACCTGGCCCTCGATGCCCTCCGGCACGATCTTGTCGTCGCTGGTCACCTCGGCCTGGAAGTAGCGGTCCTTGGAGTAGGACTTCTTGCCGCGGCTCGACATCGCCCCGAGCGAGCCCATGCCGCGGTAGGCCTTGTACTGCTTGCCGTTGACGAAGACCAGGTCGCCGGGTGACTCCTCACAGCCGGCCAGCAGCGAGCCGACCATCACCGCGTCGGCACCGGCGACGATCGCCTTGGCGATCTCCCCGGAGTGCTTGAGCCCGCCGTCGGCGATCACGGGTACGCCGGCGGGCCGGGCCGCCAGCGAGGCCTCGTGGACTGCCGTCACCTGGGGTACGCCGACCCCGGTCACCACGCGCGTCGTACAGATGGAGCCGGGGCCGACCCCGACCTTGACGGCGTCCGCGCCGGCGTCGATGAACGCCTGCGCGCCGGCCGCGGTGGCGACGTTGCCGCCGATCACCTGCACGTGCTTGGTCCTCGGGTCGGTCTTGAGCCGCTCCACCATCTCGAGCAGCAGCCGGACGTGTCCGTGGGCGGTGTCGGCGACGAGGACGTCGACCCCCGCCTCGACCAGGGTGGTGGCTCGCTGCCAGGCGTCGCCGAAGTAGCCGATCGCCGCGCCGACGAGCAGGCGCCCGTCGCCGTCGTACGACGCGTCGGGGAACTGCTCGCCCTTCACGAAGTCCTTGACCGTGATCAGGCCGCCGAGGCGTCCCTCGTCGTCGACCAACGGGAGGCGTTCGCGCTTGTGCTTGCGCAGCAGCAGGGTCGCCTCGTCGCGGGAGATGCCGAGCCGGCCGGTGATCAGCGGCATCGGGGTCATGATCTCGTCGACCTTGGTGGAGGCCCACTCCGCGACCGGCGTGAAGCGGAGGTCGCGGTTGGTGATGATGCCGAGCAGCTGCTGGTCGAGGTCCACGACCGGGAGCCCGGAGACGCGGTACTCACCGCAGATCCGGTCGAGGTCCTCCAACGTCGCGTCGGGGCCGATCGTCACGGGGTTGGAGATGATCCCGGTCTGGGTCCGCTTGACGAGGTCGACCTGGTAGGCCTGGTCCTCGATCGAGAGGTTGCGGTGGAGGACGCCGATGCCGCCCTGCCGGGCCATCGCGATCGCCATCCGGCTCTCGGTCACGGTGTCCATGGCGGCGCTGACCAGCGGCGCCCTGAGCGTGATCTCGCGCGTCAGCCGGGTCGAGGTGTCGATGTCGGACGGGGCGATCTCGGAGTAGCCGGGGAGCAGCAGCACGTCGTCGTAGGTGAGGCCCATCGGGGCGAACTTCTCGGGCAGTTCCACAGGTGGCTCCACTCCCACATCCTACCGGTGGGACCCGCCGAGTCGGCGCGAGGTGACATGCAGAACGCGCCGAGTCGTCAGGTGACGACTCGGCGCGTATCTGTTCGGTGCTGGGTCAGTGACCGTGACCGTGGCCGTGGCCGGCGGCGGGCTGGCCCTCTTCCTCTTCGGGCTTCTCGACGATCAGCGTCTCGGTCGTCAGCAGCATGCCGGCGATCGAGGTGGCGTTGACCAGCGCGGAGCGGGTCACCTTGACCGGGTCGAGGACGCCCTGGGCGACCAGGTCGCCGTACTCGCCGGTGGCGGCGTTGTAGCCCTCGCCGACCTTGCCCTCGCGGACCTTGGTGACGATCACGTAGCCGTTCTCGCCGCCGTTCTCGGCGATCCAGCGCAGCGGCTCGTCGGCCGACTTGCGCACGATGCGTACGCCGGTCGCCTCGTCGCCGGTGAGGCCGAGGTCGCCGTCGAGCACGGAGACCGCGTGGATGAGCGCGGAGCCACCGCCGGGGACGATGCCCTCCTCGATCGCGGCGCGCGTCGCGGAGACGGCGTCCTCGATGCGGTGCTTCTTCTCCTTCAGCTCCACCTCGGTGGCGGCGCCGACCTTGATCACGCACACGCCGCCGGCCAGCTTGGCCAGGCGCTCCTGGAGCTTCTCGCGGTCCCAGTCGGAGTCGGTGTTCTCGATCTCGGCCTTGATCTGGTTGACGCGGCCGTCGACCTCCGAGGTGTCGCCGCCGCCGTCGATGATCGTGGTGTTGTCCTTGGTGACGACCACGCGGCGGGCCGTGCCGAGCACGTCGAGACCGACCTGGTCGAGCTTGAGGCCGACCTCGGGCGCGATGACCGTGCCGCCGGTCAGCACCGCGATGTCCTGCATCATGGCCTTGCGGCGGTCGCCGAAGGCCGGGGCCTTGACCGCGACCGCGTTGAAGGTGCCGCGGATCTTGTTGACCACCAGCGTCGACAGGGCCTCGCCCTCGACGTCCTCGGCCAGGATGAACAGCGGCTTGCCGGCGGCGATGACCTTCTCCAGCAGGGGCAGCAGGTCGGAGATCGCGGAGATCTTGCCCTGGTGCAGCAGGATGTAGGGGTCGTCGAGCACCGACTCCATGCGCTCCGGGTCGGAGACGAAGTACGCCGAGATGTAGCCCTTGTCGAACTGCATCCCCTCGGTGAACTCCAGCTCGGTGCCCATGGTGTTGGACTCCTCGACGGTGATCACGCCGTCCTTGCCGACCTTGTCGAAGGACTCCGCGAGCAGCTCGCCGATCAGGGCGTCGCGGCTGGAGATCGTGGCGACCGAGGCCATGTCCTCCTTGGAGTCGACCTCGCGGGCCGCGTCGCGCAGGGCGTCGCCCACGGCCTCGGCGGCGGCGTCCATGCCGCGCTTGAGGCTCATCGGGTTGGCGCCGGCGGCGACGGCGCGCAGGCCCTCGTGGACCATGGCCTGGGCCAGCACCGTCGCGGTCGTCGTACCGTCACCGGCGACGTCGTTGGTCTTGGTGGCGACTTCCTTGGTGAGCTGGGCGCCGAGGTTCTCGAACGGGTCGTCGAGCTCCACCTCACGGGCGACGGTCACGCCGTCGTTGGTGATCGTCGGGGCGCCCCACTTCTTGTCGAGGACGACGTAGCGTCCCTTCGGGCCGAGGGTCACCTTGACCGCATTGGCCAGCGCGTCGACGCCGCGCTCCAGAGAGCGCCGGGCGCTCTCGTCGAACTCGAGGATCTTGGGCATCAGTTGCTTCCTTCACAGAAGACGGGTGGAAGAGGACGGGTCGTGCGCCCGCGGACGCGCAGCAGCGCGGCCGGGGCACACGACCCGGTGAATCAGGAGACGACAGCGAGGACGTCGCGCGCGGAGAGGATGAGGTACTCGTCGCCGCCGTACTTCACCTCGGTGCCGCCGTACTTGCTGTAGATGACCTTGTCGCCGACCGCGACGTCGAGCGGGACGCGGTTGCCGTTGTCGTCGATGCGGCCCGGGCCGATCGCCTGGACCTCGCCCTCCTGGGGCTTCTCCTTGGCGGTGTCGGGGATGACCAGGCCGGAGGCCGTGGTCTGCTCGGCCTCGAGCGGCTTGACGACGATCCGGTCCTCGAGGGGCTTGATGTTGACCGACACGATGTCGACCTCCACTTTCTCCACAGATGTTCGAAGGGTGGGAGCCGAGGCTCCCGGACGTTGGAGCCTGCAATGGCGGACGCCGTCGCGGGGGCCGTCCGTCAGGGCAAGCACTGGCATTCTCGGGTCGAGAGTGCCAGAGCCGAAACTAGCACTCACCCGGGGCGAGTGCCAACGTGCCCCCCTCCGGCTCCGGCTGCGAGGATGCGGAGGTGGATCTCCAGACGTTCCGCTGGCTGCTCACCGACGACGGCCAGGCGTTGCTGTCGGCCGCGACCGCCGCGGAGGGCTCGGCTCTGCAGGTGCAGGCGGCGCTGCGGGAGACCGCGACGGCGGAGCAGGTCACCGCGGCCCTGGGCCAGGTCGAGCTGCGTGCGCACGCGGTCGCCAAGCTCGGCGACGACGCAGCGCGGATGTACTTCACCCGCGACGGGCTCGAGCAGGCGACCCGCCGGCCCGTCGCCGACCACCGGGCCGCCCGGCTGGCGGTCGCCGGGCCGAGCGTGATCGACCTGACCTGCGGCATCGGGGGCGACCTGGTCGCCTGCGCGCGAGCCGGGCTGACCACCGCGGGGATCGACCTCGACCCGCTGCGCGTGGAGATCGCCCGGGCGAACCTCGCGGCGCTCGGCCTCGGGGGCGCGGTGAGCGTCGCCGACGCCACCACGCTGGACGTCTCGCCGTTCGGCGCGGCGTACGCCGACCCGGCACGCCGCAGCGCCCGGGGGCGCACCTTCCGCGCCGACGACTGGACGCCGCCGTGGACCTTCGTGGAGTCCCTGCTCACCGGTCGCGCCTGCGTGAAGGTGGCCCCGGGCATCCCGCACTCGCTGGTGCCGGACGGTGTGGAGGCGGAGTGGGTCAGCGACCACGGCGAGGTCAAGGAGGCCGCCCTGTGGTCGCCCCGGCTGGCCACCGTCGTCCGCCGGGCCACCGTGATCGGCCGGGGCGGGCTGGCCACCCTGACCGACGAGGACGACCCCGGGGCCGAGGTCGGTCCGGTGGGTGAGTTCCTCTACGAGCCCGACGGCGCGGTGATCCGCGCCGGCTTGGTGACCGCGGTGGCGGCCGGCGTGGGCGGGACCCTGCTCGACCGCAGGATCGCCTACGTGACGAGCGACGAGTCGTTCCGGACCCCCTTCGCCCGGGGCTACCGCGTCGTCGAGCGGCTGCCGTTCCGGGAGCGGTACCTCAAGACCGCCCTGCGCGAGCGCGGCATCGGCGCGCTGACCATCAAGAAGCGCGGCATCGACGTCTCCCCCGAGCAGCTCAGGGCCAGGCTGGCGCTGCGGGGCGAGGACCAGGCGACGCTGGTGCTCACCCGCGTCGCCGACGAGGCCGTCGCCCTGCTGGTGCAGCCGTTCTAGACACCCGGCCGGGCGAGGACGCGGGCTCTGGCACGATCCCCGGGTGACGCCCGACGACGACCGCAGCCGCTGGATCGCGCTGGTCGTGTGCTGCAGCGCCATGTTCATGACGCTGCTCGACGTGAGCGTCACCAACGTCGCCCTGCCGTCGATCGGCGACGACACCGGGGCGGGCGCCTCGCAGCTCCAGTGGATCGTGTCCGGCTACACCCTGGCCTTCGGACTCGTCCCCGTGCTCGGCGGCAAGCTCGGCGACGACCACGGCCGCCGGCTGATGTTCCAGGTCGGCGTCGCCGGGTTCGTCGTCACGTCGGCGCTCTCGGGGCTCGCGCCCACTGCGGGCTTCCTGATCGCCGCGCGCGTGCTCCAGGGCCTGTTCGGCGGGCTGATCAACCCGCAGACGTCGGGACTGATCCAGCAGATGTTCCAGGGCGCGGACCGGGGCCGTGCCTTCGGCGTCCTGGGGACGACGGTCGGTCTCGGCACCGCGATCGGGCCTCTCGTCGGCGGCGCCCTGATCGCGCTCGGCGGGCCCACGCTCGGGTGGCGACTGGTCTTCTTCGTCAACATCCCGGTCGGCCTGGTCGTGCTGGTCCTCTCCCGGCGCCTGCTCCCGGCCCCGACCGAGACCATCTCCCACCGGCTGGACGTCCTGGGCGCCCTCCTCCTCGGCGGCGCGACCTTCTGCGTCCTCTTCGCCTGCGTGGAGTACGACGCGCTCAGGGACTCCCGGCTCGCGTGGCTGGCCGTCCCCGCGCTCGCCCTGCTCGGGCTGTTCGTACGCCGGGAGCGGCGGCTGACCTCCGAGTCGCGGGACCCCTTGGTCGACCTCCGGCTGTTCCGCCGTCCCTCGTACGTCTCCGGCCTCACGCTCGCGCTGACCTTCTTCCCGGCCATCGCCGGACTGCCGCTCGTGCTGGCCCTCTTCTACCAGCGTGGGCTCGGCTACACCGCGCTCGAGTCGGCGCTCGGCGTGACGGCGTACGCCGTGGGGAGCGCCGTGTCCGCGCCCCTCGCCGGTCGCGTGGTCACGCGGATCGGGCGCAAGCTCGTGGTGGCCGGAGCCGTCACCTTCGGACTCGGCGCGATCGCGATGGCGGTCGTGGCCGGACACCTGCCCGACGGGCATGCGACCCTCGCGCTCGCGCCTCCCCTGTTCGTGATGGGCTGCGGGCAAGGAATGCTGATCACGCCCAACCAGACGCTGGCGCTGATGGACGTGGACCCGTTGATGGGCAGCGCCGCCGGCGGGGTGCTCCAGACCGGGCAGCGGATCGGGCTGGCCATCGGTCAGGCGCTGATCGGGGCGGTCTTCTTCACCTCTCTGACCGGCGACAGCGTCGAGTCCTACTCGCAGGCCCTGGGGAACGCCGTGACCGTGGCCATCGGCTTCGTCTCGATCGCGGTGGCGATCGGCGTGCACGACCTGGTCCGGGCGCGACGCCGAGAGGTAGCCGGTCTGACCTGCGGGGACGACCGAAGACCGGCGCCCCGTGAGGGACGCCGGCCTTGGTGGACCGCTGGGATTCAGACGTGCGCGCCCACCACCTGGCCCTCTGCGGTCACATCTGTGGCCTGCTTGCGGGAGTGCCAGAACCCGATGCCCGCGAGCAGGAGCATGAGCGCTGCGCCGACGAAGGAGCAGATGGCCGCGATACCGGCGATCGTGCCCATGGTCGCGAACGCGTAGCCGTAGAGCAGCAGACCCCGGAGGGTGGAGCCCATGAACATCGTCTGGCGCAGACCGGCCAGGTCGGTGCACTCCTGGGTGGCCGCCGCCTTCGGGTCACTGGCGCACTGCTGGATGTACTGACCGCTGACCTCGGAGTAGGTCTTGCCGCCGGAAGCCTCGTTCATGTGCACGGCGATGTAGTGGTCGGCGTACGCGCGGGCCTGGGGGCCGGTGGTCATCTTCTGGCCGGCGTACTCCTTCAGCGCGGCCTGGTCGGAGGCGGGGAGGTCGGAAAGACCGGTCTCGGTGGTCGGCATGGTGATGTGCTGAGCCGAGAGCTGGCTGACGACCTCGTCGTTGATGAACGTGCTGGCCCAGGTCAGCAGTCCGCCGGCGACGACGAGCATGACGGCCAAGAGCAGTCCGAGCCATGAGATCAACTTGTCAAGCGTGGCGCGCATGATGTTCACCTTCTCTGTCGGGTTCTCGGACCTTCCGAAGACCCTGTAGCTCCAGGCTGCTGCCCGCACCCGGTGGTCCCGTAGGGCTGGAGGTCACCACCGCGGCGGCCAAGGGTCCCCCTGCGGGGGGACCTACGGTGCCGGCGCAGAAACATTCGTGCGCCGCGCCCGATCTCAGCCCAGCGCCGCCCGCTCCGCGCCGATGGTGGTGTCGTCGCCGTGGCCGGTGTGGACCACGGTCTCGTCGGGGAGCGCCAGGAGCCGGGCCCGGATCGACTCGACGATCAGGTCGCCGTCGCTGAACGACCGCCCCGTGGCGCCCGGACCACCCTGGAACAGCGTGTCGCCGGTGAAGACGCAGCCGAGGTCGGGGGCCAGCAGGCAGACCGACCCCGGCGAGTGGCCGGGCGTGTGGAGCACCGTCAAGGACGAGCCGGCCACCGGGACGGCGAGACCGTCGGAGAGGTCGACGTCCCACAGGAAGTCCGGATGCGTCAGCTCCCACAGCGGCCGCTCGGCCGGATGCAGCAGGATCGGCGCCGTCACCGCGTCGCGCAGGGCCACCGCGACCCGGACGTGGTCGTCGTGGGCGTGCGTGCAGACGATCGCGGTGACGCGGCGGTCCCCCACGGCCTCGAGGATGCCGTCGACGGAGTGGGGCGCGTCGATGACCACGCAGGACTCGTCGTCACCGACCACCCACACGTTGTTGTCGACGTCGAAGGTCTGCCCGTCGAGGCTGAAGGTGCCGCTGGTGACGGCGTGGTCGACGCGGAGGCCGGTGCCAGTCGTCAAGAGAAGATCACCACGGAGCGGAGCACGTCGCCGCGGTGCATCTTCTCGAACGCCGCCTCGACGTCACCGATCCCGATCTCCTCGGACACGAACGCGTCGAGGTCGAGGCGCCCCTGCTGGTAGAGCGAGACCAGCATGGGGAAGTCGCGCGACGGCAGGCAGTCGCCGTACCAGCTCGACTTGAGAGCGCCGCCGCGCCCGAAGACGTCGATCAGCGGGATGTCCGGGATCTTCATCTCGGGCGTGGGTACGCCGACCAGCACCAGCGTGCCGGCGAGGTCGCGCGCGTAGAAGCCCTGCTTCCAGGTCTCGGGCCGGCCCACCGCGTCGATGACGACGTCCGCACCGTTGCCACCGGTGAGGGCCTGGATGGCCTCCACCGGGTCGACGGTCGTGCTGTTCACGGTGTGCGTGGCGCCCATCCTGGTCGCGCCCTCCAGCTTCCGGTCGTCGACGTCGACGGCGATGACGGTCTCCGCCCCGGCCAGCACCGAGCCGGCGATCGCCGCCGAGCCGACACCACCGCAGCCGATCACCGCGACGCTCTTGCCGCGCGAGACGTTGCCGGTGTTGATCGCGGCTCCGAGGCCGGCCATCACCCCGCAGCCCAGCAGCCCGACAGCCGCTGCGCGCGCCGACGGGTCGACCTTCGTGCACTGCCCCGCCGCCACCAGGGTCTTCTCGGCGAAGGCCCCGATCCCCAGCGCCGGCGACAGCTCGGTGCCGTCGGCGAGGGTCATCTTCTGGGTGGCGTTGTGGGTGGCGAAGCAGTACCACGGCTCTCCGCGCAGGCAGGCGCGGCAGTTGCCGCACACGGCTCGCCAGTTGAGGATCACGAAGTCGCCGGGCGCCACGGACGTCACGCCCTCGCCGACCGCCTCGACCACCCCGGCCGCCTCGTGCCCGAGCAGGAACGGGAAGTCGTCGTTGATCCCACCCTCGCGGTAGTGGAGGTCGGTGTGGCAGACCCCGCACGCCTGCACCTGGACCAGCGCCTCCCCGGGTCCGGGATCGGGGACGTTGATCGTCTCGATGCTCACCGGCTCGCCCTTGGCTCGCGCGACCACTCCCTGGACCTGTTGCATGCACCCCTCCTGAATGACGGTGCAGCCACCCTAGGGGGAAGCCACGCGTGAGACGACCCTCCCTCTCCCTCGTCCACAGGCTTCTCGGGATAGTCCGTGACGACAATGTCATTGGCGGACGCTCCAACCGACACTTTCGTCACGGACTATCCCTTTCCGGCCCGATGCAACCCTCGAGGGCTCGATCTCGTCAACGGAGTGTCAAGACAGCCAGAATGGAGCCGATGCGCCAGACAGCGGTGCCGAGACCCTCGGTCGGTCCTGTGCGGCCCGAGCGAGACCTGGAGTTCGAGCAGTGGCTGGCCGCGCGGGAGCCTGCCCTCCAACGCACGGCCCACCTGCTCACCGGGGACGTGCATGCGGCCCAGGACCTGGTGCAGGAGACGCTGGGGAAGCTGTACCTCGCCTGGGACCGGATCGAGGACCGCAGTCGGATCGACGCCTACGCCCGCAGGATCCTTGTCAACGAGCATCACACGGCGTGGCGTCGCCCGTTCCGCCGTCGGGAGCAGGTGACCGAGGACCTCCCCGACCGCCCGGTGGTCGAGGCGGAGTACGACGACCGGCGTGACGCCCTGTGGCGGATCGTGTGTGGTCTTCCGCCGCGACAACGAGCAGTCGTCGTGCTCCGGTTCTACGAGCAGCTGACAGAAGTGGAGGTCGCGGACCTCATGGGAATCTCGGAGGGGACCGTGAAGTCACAGAGCAGCCGAGCCCTCGCGGCGCTTCGGACGGCGCTGCCGGACCACGCTGAATTCGCCGAGGAGGACGTGTGATGAACCTCGAGGACCAGCTGAGCGAGACCTTCCACGAGCGAACGTTGCGCACGGACTACCCGTCGACGTCCATGGCCACGATCGTGAGTCGGGCACGAGCCGTCCGCACGCGGCGACGTCGTACGACGGCCATCGTCACGGCCGCGGCCGTTGCCGCCTTCGCGATCCCCGCGGCCGGCCTGTGGTCCGCGCACGCGCCCCGGTCCACTCCTGAGCCGGCCTCTCACCCCTGGCGGGGCATCCAGGAGGGACCACCACCGGGAGTCGACTACCTCCGGGGCTCCGAGTACCACTGGGCCGGTGGCAGGGTCAGCCAGCTGCGTGTGAGCAACGTGACCGGCGTAGCGCCGTACCGAGACGGGTGGCTGGTCGCGTACAACCAGCAGGCCCCACGCCTGGCCTGGCTGGACAAGCAGATGCGGCCCCAGTGGACGACGTGTGCCGGGGTCGGACCGAGCATCGTGGAGAGCACCGACGGAACCGGCGTCGCGTACACCACCGTGGGTTGTCGCGACGGGGTCACCACCATCCACCTGGGCCCGGAGGACCCGCGCCGTGGCCAGGAGCGGACCGACCGTGTTCCTGGGCATCACGATCTCCGTCTCGCAGGGATCGTGCCGGAGGGCGTCGTCTACAGCTACCAGTCGGCGGACGGGAGCGGCCACAGCATCGTGACCGACCTTCAGGGGAACGATCGACGCATCCAGGGCGTGGGACCGGCCATCTCGACGGACCCGTCCGGGCGCCTGGTCGCGGGCAGGGTCGGCTCGCACGGCAGCGCCGTCGTCGACCAGCGGTCGGGAGCGACGCTCTGGCGTACCCCCGAGGCGTGCTGCACCTTCTCGTTCGACGGCTCCTACGCACTGACCCTCGAGCCCACCGGCCCGTCCGGCGTCGTCCCCCGGGAGCTGCGCGTGCTCGACGCGGATGACGGGAGCCAGAGGGCGACCATCACGCTTCCCCGGGGTCTGTACTTCGGGGGCGCCACCTGGGACCTGGACGACACCGTCCTGGTGTCCGTCAGCGATGTCGACCCCAGCGCGCCTCCGGCCGCCGGAGACCGCGTTCGGGCAATGCACCGAGCCATCCTGAGGTTCGACCTCTCCGGTGGCGCCGCCACGCTGGCGGCGCCGATGGTCCGGGTCGACCAGGAAGCCGACGGCTACGCGTTTCCTGCGCCCGGCGCCTGATCGTTGCGCCGCGATGCAACCCTGGACCCCGGCCCGTCAGTCATAGAAGTATCGACGACGACCAGGCGGTGAGCGATGCAGGACACGGCGGAGCCGACAGAGTCGTCAGCCCCGCCGCGTGCGCCCCGAGAGGCGGAGTTCCCCGTCTGGCTCGCCGCACGGGAGCGCAGCCTGCAACGCACGGCGCACCTCCTCACCGGCGACATCCACACCGCACAGGACCTGGTGCTGGACACACTGGCCAGGCTCTACCTGGCGTGGGACCGCATCGGCGATCCCGGCGCGGTCGACTCGCACGCCACCCGGATCCTGGTGAACGAGCACCGCATCTCCTGGCGCCGACTCTCACGGCGGAGCAGACCACCGGCCGCCACTGACCCGCCGACCACGCCGGCGGAGTACGACGACCGCCGCCACGCCGTCCGTGAGCTCGTCGATCTCCTTCCGGGCAGCCAACGGGCGGACGTCGCACTCCGCTTCATCGAGCAGCTGACGCCGGCGGACCTCGAGACACTGCGGGAGCGCGCCGTGGAGTCCGACTACCCGTACACCCCCACGGCGACGGTGGTCGCCCGCGCCCGTGCACTCCGCGCCCACCGACGCCGGACGGCGGCGATGGTGGTCGCCGCTGCGGCGGTCCTCGCCGGTCCCGCGGCGATGTGGCTGGGCGGGTCCGCGCGCTCGAACCTCGCGACGGACGGACACGACGGGAGCAGCACCACGGCCGCCGTCCAATCGGACGGCCCCTGGAGCGGGCTGGAGCCCGGCCCGCCGCCCACGATCCCCTACGTCCAGGGGACCCGCTACCACGCGGCTGACGGCACGGTCACCACGCTGCCGTTCCGCGAGTACGGGCTGCAGGCCGCGGCGTACCACGGTGGCTTCCTCGTGGTGCACACCGTCCGTCAGGGCTCCCGGCTCACCCGCCTGGACGACCACCTCCGCCCCCTGTGGAGCACGTGCGCCAGCGGAGCCCGAAGCCTGGCCACGAGCTCCGACGGGAGCCGGGTGGCCTTCGAGACGAGGGACTGCGCGACACAGGTCAGCTCCATCCACCTGGCCTCCGCCGCCGGCGCGGGCGGCCAGGAGTGGGTTCACCGGGTCCCCGGCCACCACCGCGTGTCCTTGGCGGGTGTCACGCAGACCACCGTCGGATACGCCTACTGGCCGCCTCGACGCGGGCCGGCGGGACGCGCCTTTGTCACCGACTTCTCGGACCAGGCCCTCGAGGTGCCCACGAGGTCGTCCATCTTCGCGCTGGACCCGAGCGGGAACGAGGTCACGGTGGGCACCGACAGCGGGGACGGCTTCGCGGTCGTCGACGTGCGGACGGGCGCCGCACGGTGGCGGTCCTCCACCCCCGTCGTCGCGTTCTCCGACGACGGTTCCTACTGTGTCGCCGAGTCGCCGGACTCGAGCGAGCTCCGGCTGCTCGACGCCGGTGACGGGCGGCTGCTGCAGACGCTCCGGCTTCCGGAGGGGCTCACCCAGGTCGCAGGACCGGTCTGGGACAGCGACGACACGGTGCTCGTGGTCGCGAGCCGGGTGGACGCCGCCGGCAGCGACACGGCGATCGTGAGGTTCGACCTCCTGGGGCGCCCGCCGACGCTGGCGACACGAGTCGTCAGGACCGCGGGGCCGGGGACCGGCTACAGCTTCGCCGCCGCAACGGACTGACCCGATGCCCTCCGAGGGTCTACCTCGGCGTGCCCGGCGGTTCTGCCACGATTGCAACCTCTCCGGCGTCGCTCGCGTCTTGGTGGCGATGAGGGGAGGAACGATGCCAGAACCCGACCGACCACCTACGGGAGCGATCGCCGTGGCCGACCGGAACGACGCCCGCGACCACGACTTCGCGGCGTATCTCGCTGCCCGCCAGGCGAGCCTGCTGCGGACGGCGTACCTGCTCACGGGCAACCGCCACGACGCTGAGGATCTCGTGCAGACGGCGTTCGCGAAGCTGTACCTGTCGTGGGACAAGGTGCGCGACCAGGGCGCGATCGACGGCTACGTCCGCCGCATCCTGGTCAACGAGCACAACTCCCTGTGGCGGCGTGCCTGGAAGCGGCGCGAGTCGAGCCAGGAGCACACGGTCCTCGACCGGCCCGTGCACGACGAGTACGACGAGGGCACCGGCTCCGCGCTGTGGGACGTCGTGCAGACCCTGCCGCGCAAGGCGCGCGCCGTGGTGGTGCTCCGTTACTACGAGGAGATGAGCGAGGCCGAGACCGCGGCCGTGCTCGGGATCTCCGTGGGGACCGTGAAGTCCCAGACCAGCCGGGCTCTCGCAGCGTTGCGGGCCCGTGCTCCGCAGACACTCGACCCCCGCATCAGCGAGGAGGACGACCGATGAACGACAACGACGACCTGACGACCCACCTGTCGCGGACGCTCGAGGACCACGCGCACTCGATGGACGGGACCTCGCTCGGCCTGGCCGACGTGCAGGGCCGCGCCCGCTCCATCCGGCGCCGCCGGACTGCCACCGCGGTGGTCGGTGCCGCCGCGGCTGTCGCGCTGATCGTCCCGACCGCCGCGCTGGCCACCCACCAGATCGACCGGAGCAACGAGCCGCTGCCCGCGACGAACAGCGTCAGCCCCACCCCGAGCGAGACGACGTCGGCGGACCGGCAACCGGCTCCGGGCCTGCTCGACGTGTCCGACCTCGCGACCGGGGCCTGCTCCTCGGATGGACTACCTCGACCTCCGCGACGGCCGGCTCCACTTCACCGACGGAAGCGTCGTGGCCGTGCGCACCCAGCACGTGCCCCGACAGTTCGTGGAACTGGCCGACGGGGCGCGCGTCTGGCAGACCGCGGACGACAACGGCCGGGCGTACGTCGAGATCCAGGACACCGACGGCACCTTCCACGACCCGGTGCGCAGCGGCTGGGGCCTCAGCGTCAACCGGCCCCACAGCATCGTCGCCTGGCTGACCCCGGCCGGACAGGTCACCATCTGGGAGGGCTGGGCCAGCGAGCCGAGGCCGCTCGGCGACCCGGTCCCCGGCTCCGACGTGCGCCTGGGCCCGGTCACGGGCAGCGGCGAGGCGCCCCCGGGGCAGCCCGGCCCGGACTGCGCCGCGTCGAGCTGCACCGTCATCGTGAACGTCCAGGGCAGCACGCTCCAGCCCTGGGAGGTCAGCGATTCCGGCGCCTCGGAGCCTCTGACCGATGGCGGCTACCTCGTCGTCAAGGACGTGAGCCACGCCGGCCTGACGATCGGCCTCACCGAGATCACGGACTCCAGCACCTGCTCGAAGCTGCTCGGTGGTGGCGAGTTCCAGGGCTTCGCGACCTGCGAGAACCAGCTGGACTCCTTCTCCCCGGACGGTCGGCTCATCTGAGGCCCTGCCGAGCTACTTCGACGGGCTCGGCCCCGGCGGAATCGGATGTACGACATGGACGGCACGCGGCTCTTCGCCGCGCCTCACGCCCAGCGTCCAGCAGGCGTTCCTCACCGAGGCCACCTGGGAGGACGACACGCCATCTGGTCGCCCCGATCTCCCAGGACGGGAAGTGGGCGATCGTGCGCCTCGCCTCCGACGGCTCCATGGAGTACGCCGTGGCGCCGGTGAAGGGGCCCGACGACCAGAGCCCCTTCGTCCTTCCGACCGGCGGCGCGGTGCCGACCAGCTGAGGTCAGACCACGACCTCGGTGATCGGCTGGGACGAGTCCGCGGGCAGGTCGAGGGACGACGGGGGCCGCCCGCGGGCGACCAGCTCGGCGCCGAGGGCGGCCACCATGGCGCCGTTGTCGGTGCAGAGCCCGGGTCTCGGGACCCTGACCCGGACCCCCCGGGCCTCGGCCCGCTCGGTCGCCATCGCACGCAGCCGGGAGTTGGCCGCGACGCCGCCGCCGATCAGGAGGTCCTCGATCCCCTGGTCGGCGGCGGCGTCGAGCGCCTTGCGGACCAGCACGTCGCACACCGCCTCCTGGAAGCTGGCCGAGACGTCACCCACGTCGATCGCCGCTCCGTCGCGCTGCTGGGTCTCGACCCAGCGGGCGACGGCCGTCTTCAGGCCGGAGAAGGAGAAGTCGAAGCGGTGCCGCTCGAGGTCGCGCCGGCTCGTCAGTCCGCGCGGGAAGTCGATGGTCACGTGTCCGTCGCGCGCGGCGCGGTCGATGTGGGGGCCGCCCGGGAACGGCAGCCCGAGCAGCCGGGCGACCTTGTCGAACGCCTCGCCCGCCGCGTCGTCGATGGTCGCGCCGAGAGGCACGACGCCACCGTCGTGGCCGGTCACGTCGTCGACACGCAGCAGGCTCGAGTGACCGCCACTGACCAGCATCGCCAAGCAGGGCTGGGGAAGCGGCCCGTGCTCGAGCTGGTCGACGGCGACGTGGGAGGCCAGGTGGTTGACACCGTAGATCGGCTTGCCGAGCCCGAGCGCCAGCGCCTTGGCCGCGGCCACGCCGACGAGCAGCGCACCGGCCAGGCCGGGGCCGCTGGTCACCGCGACGGCGTCGACGTCGTGCAGGCGGATGCCGGCGGTCTCGCAGGCGCGCTCGAGGGTCGGGACCATCGCCTCGAGGTGGGCGCGGCTCGCGACCTCGGGCACGACACCGCCGAAGCGGGCATGCTCCTCGACGCTGCTCGCCACCGCGTCCGCGAGCAGCGTGTGGCCGCGGACGATGCCCACGCCGGTCTCGTCGCAGGAGGTCTCGATGCCGAGGACCAGCGGCTCGTCGGTCACGACAGGTCCTTCTCGAGGATCACCGCGGTCGTGCCGTCCGCGTAGTAGCGCGGCCTCCGGTCGATCTCCGTGAAGCCCCGTGCGGCGTAGAACGCGCACGCACCGTGGTTGTCCTCGCGCACCTCGAGCAGCAGCCGGTCGGCGTACCGGTTCAGTGCCTCATGCTCGACCCGGGCGAGCAGGCCCGAGGCGAGGCCGGTACGCCGGTGCGTCGCCGCGACCGCGATCCGCTGCAGCTCGGCGACGTCGGCGACGATGCTCACCGCGGCGTAGGCGACGACGTCGTCGTCCGTCGCCACCAGGTAGAGCGTCGTCGGCACCCGACCCGAGACGCCCTCGGACACGAGCCCGGGAGGCCAGGCGTCCGAGCCCAGGGCGTCGCGCTCCAGGGCCGTCACGGCGGCGGAGTCGTCGGGACCGGCGAGTCGGACCTCGACCTCGGCCACCGTCACGACACCCGCTTCGGTGCCGCCGGGGCGACCGCGTCGGGGCGCCGGAGGTAGAGCGGCTCGGGGTCCCTGAGCTCCGCGAGCTCCTCGACGACGGCGCCCGCGAGCCAGGCCGCGCTCGGGAGGGCCGGACCCCGACGGTCGGGGAACGCGTCGGGATAGAGCTCGGCGCCCTGGCCGGCGACCGGGAGGTCGGTCGCCGCCTCCGCGGGCCGGACGACCTCAGGACCGTCGAGCCGCCGGCCCCGGTCGTCGTAGGCCGCGAGGTAGACCTCCTTGCGCCGGGCGTCCGTGGCGACCACGAAGTCGCACCCCGTCGGCGCCGGGCCCAGAGCGGCCTCGACCGCGATCACGTCGAGCGAGCACACGCCGTACACCGGGACGTCGAGCACGAAGGCCAGCGTGCGCGCGGTGACCAGGCCGACCCGGAGCCCGGTGAAGGGTCCGGGACCGACGCCGACGGCGATCGCGGTGAGGTCCTGACGCACCACGCCTGCGTCGGCCATGAGCCCCTCGATCAGCGGCGCCAGCAGCTCACCGTGCCTCATCGGCTCCTCGGAGCGCCGCTCGGCGACGACGTCCGCCCCGTCGTGGAGCGCGACGGTCACGAACGGCGTGGCCGTGTCGAAGGCGAGGAGCACGCTCCGAGGTTACTGACCCGGCCTCAGCCCGGGAGCGCCCGCCAGTGGGTGGTGACCCGGCGCTCGTCGTCGACGAGGTGCAACGCGAAGCTGGGCGGGGCGTCGTACCAGATCGTCGGCGGCGCCTCGGCGTCCGCGGTGACCGCCGACACCACCCCGCCGCCGATCAGCAACGGTCGGCCGGCGAAGGTGGTGGTGGCCATCGTGTGGGCGTGGCCGACCAGGACGGCGACGACGTGGGGATGGCGCGCCACGACCGCCGCCAGGGCGTCGCCGTCGAGCAGCCGGATCGGGTCCATCAGCTCCAACCCGATCGTGGTCGGCGGATGATGCAGGCAGACGTACGCCGGCCCGTCGCCGTCGGCGAGGACGTCGTCGAGCCACGCCAGCTGGTCGTCCCCGAGCCGGCCGGGGTCGACCCGGCCGCTCTCGTCGGCATCGACCAGTGAGTCGAGCATCACGAACCGCGACCCCGCCACCCGGACGACGGTCCGCGACCGGATCCCGAGCCCGCTCACGAAGGCGTCTCGCACGTCGTGGTTGCCCGGGCACACCGCGAGCGGCCCCTCCCAGCGGTCCAGCCAGGCGCGCGCCTCGACGTACTCCTCGGGCAGTCCGTGGTCGGCCACGTCGCCGGAGACGACCAGGACGTCGGGGCGCGGGTCCATGGCGAGCAGGTGGTCCATCACGCGCGCGTTCCGGTCGCCGGGATCCTGCTGGTCGTTGCCGAAGTGGGTGTCGCTGACGTGGGCGATCACGAACATGCCGCCCACCCTCGCACGGACGCCTGGGCCTGCTCAGGGCGTGAGGGCGGGCAGGCGTACGCCGAGCCAGCGGCGCCCGACGGGCGAGACCCGGACCCGGCGCGGGTCGGGCTCGCCGTCCTGGGGCGCCACGTCCGCGAGGCCGCGCTCGATGCGCACCTCGAGCCGGTCGTCGGCCAGCCCCTCGGCCAGCCCCTCCCCCCACTCGACCACCGTCACGGCCTCGTCGAGGGACGTGTCGAGATCGAGGTCGTCGAGCTCGGCGACGCCGCCGAGCCGGTAGGCGTCGGCATGCACCAGCGTCGGTCCGTCCGCGAGCGACGGGTGCACCCGGGCGATCACGAAGGTCGGCGAGGTCACGTCACCCCGCACCCCCAGCCCGGCGCCGAGCCCCTGCGTCAGCGTGGTCTTGCCGGCACCGAGCTCCCCCGACAGCACCACCACGTCCCCCGGCCCCAGCACCGACGCGAGCGCCCTGCCGAGCGCGCGCATCGTCTCCGCGTCGGGGGTGTCGTAGACCGCCGGCGCCGGGCGGCGCAGCTCGACGTACGGCGTGTGCCGGGCGGTCTCCACGAAGCCGTGCTCGCGCCAGAAGGTGACGGTGCCGGGCAGCTCGTCACGCGCCAGCACCGCGACCTCGTGGAACCCTGCGGCCCGGTCCAGCGCCTCCGCGACCAGGGCCGTGGCGACGCCGTGCTCCCGGACCTCGGGGAGGACGCCGACCCGGCGCAGCCACAGGGTGTCGCCCTCCGGGTCGAGCACCAGCGCACCGACGTCGCGCCCGCCGCTGCCGGCCACCAGACCGCCGTTCCGCAGCGCTACGGCCAGCGACTCGGCGGTCTCGGACAGCGCGTCGGCGGGCGGGTGGACCGGTGGCCTGGCCGCGAAGGCGGCGCGCACGATCGCGACGACGGTCGGCGCGTCCTCCGGCCCTACCCGACGGATGGCGAAGGCGGGGACGTCCGTCGGGACCTCCGCCGGCGCGGTCACCGGCGGTCGGCCAGGTCGCCGGCCGCGGCGATCAGATGGTCGAGCTCGGCGTTGACCTCGTCGTGCCGCTCCATGATCACCAGGTGACCCGCCCCCTGGCACTCGAGCAGGCTCGAGCCGGCGATGTAGGCGTGGAGCTTGCGGCTGTGCCCGATCGAGGTGATCTTGTCCGCCGTCCCGCAGATGATGCTCGTCGGCACCACCGACAGCGCCCGGACGGTCTCGAACTTGTCGAGCGAGGCGAAGTTGGAGAAGAACTCGGCCACCACTCCGAACGGCGTGGAGGAGAGCATCTCGTCGACGAACTCGACGTACGACTCCGGGACGTCGTCGCCGAAGGCCAGCTCGTCGGTGGCCACGATGGCCACCGAGCGGCCCAGACGACGGAAGCCGTCGACCTGGCGGTGCCCGCGTGCCAGGACCGCGACCAGCCGCTCCGCCACCACGCCGCCGACCGTGGAGGGCAGCAACGGCGCGACGATCCGGTGCGGCTCGAGGCCGCCCGCGGTCGTCGAGATCAGCCCGACCCCGACGACCCGGTCGCCGAAGAGCTCGGGGTACTCCTCGGCCAGGGCCATCACCGTCATGCCGCCCATCGAGTGCCCGACCAGGACGATCGGTCCGTGCGGGACGACGGTGTCGAGGACGTGCTTGAGGTCGTGCCCGAGCTGCTCGATCGTCGCGTGGCCCTGGTCCGAGCGGCCGGAACGGCCGTGGGAGCGCTGGTCGTAGTAGACGGTGCGCACCTGTCCGCGGTACGCCGCGCGCTGGAAGTGCCAGGAGTCAAGGGTCAGCGAGTAGCCGTGGATGAACACCACGGTCAGCTCGGGTGCCTTGGTGGCGCGCCGCCGCCCGGTGGCGGTGAGCTCGTCGACCTCGACGTGCAGGGGGACGCCGTCGTCGGCCACGACGGTGATCGGGGCCGAGCGCAGGGACTTGAACGCCGTCGCGTCGCCCGCGCCCCGGCGGGCGATGACCGAGCGGCGTTGGGCGACGCGGAGCGCGGTGCCGGCCGCGGCGACGCCGACCGCGGCCCCGGCGACCGAGAGCACCTTGTTGGCGGCCTTCATGCCGCGTCACCGCCGACGTAGCGGCGGAGGAGGCGGCCGCCCATCCGCGTGACGACCTCGTAGTGGATGGTGCCGCAGGCGCGTGCCCAGTCGTCGGCGGTCGGCTCCCCGGCGTCGCCCGTCCCGAAGAGCACCACCTCGTCCCCCGGCTCGACCTCGTCGGGGCCTGCCCCGAGCTCGACCAGGAACTGGTCCATGCAGATCCGTCCGCGGATCGGGCGACGCCGGCCGCCGACCCACACCTCGGCGGTGTTCCCGGCGTGACGCGGCACCCCGTCGCCGTACCCCAGCGGGACCAGCCCGACGCGGGTCTCACCCGGCGCGGCCCACGTGTGGCCGTAGGACACGCCGGCGCCGCTGCCGATCGCCTTGACCAGGGCCAGCGGGGCCGTGACCGTCATCGCCGGCTCCAGGCCGACGTCCGGGCTGACGCCGGGGGCGGGGTCGAGCCCGTACGCCGCGATGCCGCAGCGGACCAGGTCGAAGCGGCTGCTGGGCCGGAGGAGGGCGCCTCCCGAGTTGGCGAGGTGACGCACCTCCGGGCGCAGGCCGGCGTCGGCGGCGCCGGAGAGCGCGTCGCGGAAGGCGCGTTCCTGGGCGTCGTTCGCAGGATGCGCCGGCTCGTCGCTGCAGGCGAAGTGGGACCAGATGCCGGTGACCCGCCACACGCCGTCGGCCTCGCCGGCGCGGGCGGCGGCCACCAGCTCGGGCCAGAGCGCGGCGGTCGAGCCGCCTCGGGAGAGGCCGGTGTCGATCTTGAGCTGGAGGCGGGCCGGCGTCCCGGTGACCGCGGCGCGGATCTCGTCGAGCTCGGCCAGGGTGTACGCCGTGACGTCCACGTCGCGGTCGATCGCCGCCGCCCAGTCGTCGCCGGGGACGGTCAGCCAGCACAGGACGCGGCCCGTGTCTCCCGCCTCGCGGAGACGGACCGCCTCCTCGATCGTGGCGACGCCGAGCCAGGGCGCCCCGGCCTGCCGAGCGGCGTACGCCGACTCGAGCATGCCGTGGCCGTAGCCGTCGGCCTTGACCACGACCATCACGTCGGAGCCGTCGGGCGCGACCAGGTCGCGCAGCCGCTCGACGTTGCGCCGGATCGCTCCCAGGTCCACCACGATCTCGGGTCGGCGGACCTGCTCGCGACTCATGCGCCCATCCTCCCACCCCCCTTTGTCCACAGGCCTGGAGGGATAGTCCGTGACGAAACGCATGGTTTTCGACCTGTTTTGCATGCGAAACGTCACGGACTATCCCGAGATCGACCCGGCGCCGGCGCTGGCGCTGCGTGGGGATGGGGTGGGGTCAGAGGAGGGCGGCGATGACCCGGGGCAGGGCCGCGGCGACGTCGGGGGCGGAGGTCGGGCCGCCGTCCGAGGCGAGGGTGGCCGCGGCGCCGTGCAGCCAGGAGCCCACGGCCCCGGCGTCGTACGGCGTCAGGCCGGCCGCGAGCAGCGCGCCGCACAGCCCGCCCAGCACGTCGCCCGCCCCCGCGACGGCGAGCCACGGCGTCCCCGTCGTCGTCACCCGGACCCGGCCGTCCGGCGCGGCGACGAGGGTGTGGTGTCCCTTGAGGAGCACCGTGGCGGCGTACTCGCGCGCCGCGCGGCGGGCGAAGGCCAGCTGGTCGCCCTCGACCTCCTCACGCGCGACGCCGAGCATCGCGGCCAGCTCACCGGCGTGCGGCGTGAGCAGCGCCGGGCGGTCGAGGGGTGCGTCGAGGTGCTGGAGGGCGTCCGCGTCGACGACCAGCGGTACGCCGTCACGCAGGGCCGCGGAGAGCGCGTCGGCCGCGTCGGCGTCGCCGCCCGACCCGACCACCCAGGCCTGCACCTGCCCCTCGCCGACGACGACCTCCGGGTGCCTGGCACGGACCGCGTCGGGCGCCCCACCGGCGTACCGGACCATGCCGACGAGCCCGCAGGCCGCGCCGGAGGTCGACAGCACCCCGGCCCCCGGGTAGCGCGCCGAGCCCGCGCGCACGCCGACCACGCCGCGGGAGTACTTCTGGGCGAACGGCTCCGGCCGGGGCAGCAGCGCCGCCACGTCGTGGGCCTGGAACGCCGTGACGGTGGCCTCGGGCAGGGACAGCCCGAGGTCGACCAGCTGGACGACGCCGCACGCCGACGCAGCAGGCTCGACGAGGTGGCACACCTTGTGGGTCCCGAAGGTGACGGTGACGTCGGCGGTCACATGGGCGCCGTCCACCCTCCCGGTGTCGACCTCGACCCCCGACGGCACGTCGACCGCCACCACGGGAACGCCGTCGACCGCCCGCACGGCGTCGACCGCCGGCGGCCGCAGACCCGGCCGGCCCCCGATCCCGACGATCCCGTCCACCACGACGTCGGGCGGTCGGACCGCGGACAGCTCGACGACCCGCCCTCCGGCGGCCCGGAGCGCCTCGACCCCCGCCACGTGCGCGTGGTCCGCGAGGAGGAGGGCCTCGACGCCGGCCCCGCGGCGCGCCAGCAGTGCGCCGGCGTACAGGGCGTCCCCTCCGTTGTCACCGGGGCCGACGAGGAGCAGGACCCGACGGCCGTAGGCGCCTCCCAGCAGGTCGATGACGACGGTGGCGAGCCCCGCCGCCGCCCGCTGCATGAGCGCACCCTCGGGCAGCCGGGCCATCAGCTCCGCCTCGGCGGCCCGCACCTGCTCGACGGTGTGCGCGGCCCTCATGGGCCCAACCTAATCGCCCGGGGTCGTGTGCCGAGCCCCGTCGGCGTGATTCGGGGCCTGTTCGGCGACTCGACTCAGGACTCGAGGACCACGACCGCCGAGGCGATGCCGGCGTCGTGGGACAACGACAGGTGCACGTGGACGGCGCCGAGCTGCTCGGCGGCGGACGCCACCGTCCCGCGGAGGGCGAACAGCGGCCGCCCCGACGACTCCGACCTCACCTCCGCGTCGTGCCAGGCCATGTCACCGGGCGCGCCGAGGGCCTTGGCCAGGGCCTCCTTGGCGGCGAAGCGTGCAGCCAGGGAGGCCGGCGGTCGGTCGATCTCACCGGGGGTGAAGAGCCGCGCGGCGAGCCCAGGCGTACGACGCATCGACTCCTCGAAGCGCGCGATGTCCACCACGTCGATGCCCACCCCGACGATCGCCACGGAGCAGGTCTACTCGACCGTGACGGACTTGGCCAGGTTGCGCGGCTGGTCGACGTCGTGACCGAGGCGGGTCGCCAGCTCGCAGGCGAACAGCTGCAGCGGTACGACGGCCAGGACCGGCTGCAGGAGCGTCGGGACCCGGGGGAGCCGGATCAGGGTGTCGGCGAACTCCGCGATGTCCGGGTCGTCGTCCTCGGCCAGCACGATGGTGCGTGCGCCCCGGGCCCGGATCTCCTGGATCGCGCTGACCATCTTGTCGTGGAGCTGGTCGCGGCCCTGCGGAGGCACCACGCAGAAGACCGGCAGCCCGGGCTCGATCAGCGCGATCGGACCGTGCTTCAGCTCGCCGGCCGCGAACCCCTCGGCGTGGATGTAGGCCAGCTCCTTGAGCTTGAGCGCGCCCTCGAGCGCGATCGGGAAGCCGGCGTGCCGCCCCAGGAAGAGCACGGACCTGGCGTCCTGGAGCTCCTCGGCCAGCGCGTAGAGCTGGTCGGAGTCGTCGAGGAGGCGCTGCACGTGACCCGGCATGTCGCCGAGCTCGGCGACCACCCGCGCGATCTCGTCGTCGTACGACGTGCCCTTGACCTGCGCGAGGTAGAGGCCGAGCAGGTAGGAGGCGATCACCTGGGTGATGAAGCCCTTGGTCGAGGCGACGCCGATCTCGGGGCCGGCGTGGGTGTAGATCACCGCGTCGCACTCGCGCGGGATCGTCGACCCGTTGGTGTTGCAGATCGCCAGCACCTTCGAGCGCTGGCGCCGCGCGTGGCGGATCGCCATCAGCGTGTCGGCGGTCTCGCCGGACTGGCTGATCGCGACCACGAGCGTCGACCGGGTCAGGATCGGGTCGCGGTAGCGGAACTCGTGGGCGAGCTCCACCTCGCAGGGGATGCGCGTCCAGTGCTCGATGGCGTACTTGGCCACCAGGCCGGCGTAGAACGCCGTGCCGCAGGCGATGATGATGATCTTGTCGACCTCGCGCAGCTCGTCGTCGGAGATCCGCACCTCGTCGAGCTGCAGCCGTCCGTTGGCGTCGTGGCGACCCAGCAGCGCGTCGCCGATCGCCCGCGGCTGCTCGAAGATCTCCTTGCGCATGAACCAGTCGTAACCGCCCTTCTCGGCGGCGGAGAGGTCCCAGTCGACGTGGTAGCGGTTGCCGGACGCCGGCGTACCGTCGAAGCCGATCACCGAGACGTCCTCGCGGGTGATCGTGACGATCTGGTCCTGACCGAGCTCCAGCGCCTCGCGCGTGTGCTCGATGAACGCCGCCACGTCGGACCCGATGAAGTTCTCGCCCTCGCCGAGACCGACGACGAGCGGGGAGTTACGCCGGGCCGCGACCACGCGGGACGGGTCCTGCGCGTCCACGGCGACCAGCGTGAACGCCCCCTCGAGCCGTCCGCACACCACCCGCATCGCCTCGGTCAGGTCGCCGCACCGGTCCAGCGCCGCCTCGAGCAGATGGGCGGCGATCTCGGTGTCGGTCTCCGAGAGCAGGTCGTCGCCGGCGGCCTCGACCTCGGCCCGCAGGGCGGCGAAGTTCTCGATGATCCCGTTGTGCACCAGCGCGACCCGGCCCTGGTTCCCGAGATGGGGGTGGGCGTTGGTGTCGTTGGGGGCGCCGTGGGTCGCCCACCGGGTGTGGCCGATCCCGGTCGTGGACGGCGGCAGGGGGTCGTCGGCGAGCGCCTTCTCGAGGTTGGCGAGCTTGCCGGCACGCTTGGACCAGGCGATCCGGTCCTCGGAGACCAGCGCGATCCCGGCCGAGTCGTAGCCGCGGTACTCCAGCCGGCGTAGGCCCTCGATCACGACGTCCTGAGCCTGCTTCTCCCCGACGTACCCGACGATGCCACACATGGGCCCGAGTCTATCGGCGTCGTCCCCGCCACCCGGGCCACGCTCCGCCCGGAGGCGTACTGGAACAATGCCCGCCATGCCCAACGGTGTGCAGGGAGGTGAGCCGTCCCCGTACGTCGAGCTCGACCGCGCGGCGTGGGCCGGGCTGGGCGAGCAGGTCCACCAGCCGCTGTCGACCGCGGAGATCACCCGGCTGCGCGGTCTGGGCGACCAGCTCGACCTCGAGGAGGTCCGGCAGGTCTACCTCCCGCTCTCCCGGCTGCTCAGCCTGCGGGTCGAGGCCGCCCGGCGCCTGCACCGCAAGCAGGAGGAGTTCCTGCACCGACCCCAGCCGCCGCGCACCCCGTTCGTGATCGGGCTGGCCGGCTCGGTCGCGGTGGGCAAGTCGACGACGGCCCGGGTCCTCCAGCAGATGCTCGGTCACTGGGAGGAGCACCCGAACGTCGCGCTGGTCACCACCGACGGCTTCCTCTACCCGAACGCCGAGCTCGAGCGCCGCGGCATCCTCCAGCGCAAGGGTTTCCCCGAGTCCTACGACCGGCGCGCCCTGCTGCGGTTCGTCGTCGACATCAAGTCCGGCAAGGAGGAGGTCGAGGCACCCACCTACTCCCACCTGGTGTACGACGTGGTGCCCGACGACCCGATCGTGGTGCGACATCCCGACATCGTGATCATCGAGGGCCTCAACGTCCTCCAACCCGCCCGCACCACCGACGACGGGCGCAGCGGCCTGGCCCTGAGCGACTTCTTCGACTTCAGTGTCTACGTCGACGCCGCCACCGCCGACATCCGCTCGTGGTACGTCGAGCGCTTCCTGCGCCTGCGCAAGACCGCGTTCGCCGACCCGGCGTCGTACTTCCGGCGGTACGCCGCCCTGTCGGCCGACGACGCCACCTCCACCGCCGAGCAGATCTGGGACACCATCAACGGCCCCAACCTCGAGCAGAACATCAAGCCCACCCGTTCCCGGGCCACGCTCGTGCTCCGCAAGGACCGCGACCACTCGGTCCGCTACGTGAGGCTGCGCAAGCTGTGACCTCCGACCTCCACTCCCCCGGCTGGTGGAAGAACGCCGTCGTCTACCAGGTCTACCCGCGCTCCTTCCAGGACAGCGACGGGGACGGCGTCGGCGACCTCCCCGGCATCACGAGCCGGCTCGACCACCTCGCGCTGCTCGGCGTCGACGTGCTCTGGCTGTCACCGGTCTACCGCTCGCCGATGGACGACAACGGCTACGACATCAGCGACTACCAGGACGTCGACCCCCTGTTCGGCACCCTGGCCGACCTCGACGCGCTGATCGCCGGCTGCCACGACCGCGGCATCCGGCTGGTGATGGACCTCGTCGTCAACCACACCTCCGACGAGCACCCGTGGTTCGTCGAGTCGCGCGACCCCGCCTCGGCCAAGCGGGACTGGTACTGGTGGCGCCCCGGCCGACCCGACGCCCCCGGAGGGGCGCCGAACAACTGGGAGTCGGCGTTCGGCGGCCCCGCCTGGCACCACGACGAGCGCAGCGACGCGTGGTACCTCCATGTGTTCAGCCCCAAGCAGCCCGACCTCAACTGGGAGAACCCCGAGGTCCGCGACGCCGTCTACGCGATGATGCGCTGGTGGGTGGCGCGCGGCGTCGACGGCTTCCGGATGGACGTCATCAACCTGGTCTCCAAGGACGTCACGCTGCCCGACGGGCCGCTGATCTGGCCGGACCGTGACCTGGCGCCGCCGCTGGGCGTGCTGAACGGCCCCCGCCTGCAGGAGTTCCTGGCCGAGATGAACCGCGAGGTCGGCCTGACCGAGCAGCACCTGCTGACCGTGGGCGAGATGCCGGGCAGCACGGTCGCGCTGGCCCGTGAGGTGACCGATCCCGCGCGGCGCGAGCTCGACATGGTCTTCACCTTCGAGCACGTCGCCCTCGACGAGGTGCCCGGCACGGACAAGTGGACGCTGCAGGACGTTCCGCTGCCGGTGCTCAAGGCCAACCTGGCCTCGTGGCAGGTGGGGCTCGCCGAGGTCGGCTGGAACTCGCTGTACTGGGACAACCACGACCAGCCCCGGGCGGTGTCGCGGTTCGGCGACGACTCCCCCGAGCACCGGGTCGCGTCGGCCAAGACGCTGGCCACGGTGCTCCACCTGCACCGCGGTACGCCGTACGTCTACCAGGGCGAGGAGCTCGGCATGACGAACGCCGGCTTCACCCGGATCGAGCAGTACGCCGACCTCGAGTCGCTCAACCACTTCACGGCCGCCGTCGGGCGCGGCGTACCGGCGGAGGAGGTGCTGCGGGTGCTCGCCGTCAAGAGCCGCGACAACGCCCGGACCCCGATGCTCTGGGACGCGAGCGAGCACGGCGGCTTCACGACGGGTACGCCGTGGCTCCCGGCGAACGACAACCGCGACGTCGTCAACGCCGAGGCGGCGGTCGCCGACCCGGACTCGGTCTTCCACCACTACCGGCGGCTGATCGACCTGCGGCACCGCGACCGGGTCGTGGTCGACGGGCGGTTCGAGCCGGTGCTCCCGGAACACCCGCAGGTCTGGGCGTTCACGCGCACCCTGGGCTCGCAGGTGCTGCTGGTCCTGGCCAACTGCTCCTCCGAGCCGGCCGACGTCGACCCGGCGGCGGTGCCGGAGCTCTCCGGCTCCGAGGTGCTGCTGGCTACCCACGCAGCGCCGTACGACCTGACGCTGCGGCCCTGGGAGTCGCGCGTCCACCGCCTCTGAGGCGGCTCAGCGCTCCTGCGGAGCCAGCAGGCAGAACGCGTTCCCGTCGGGGTCGGCCATCGAGACGCGGCCGTCGCCCCGAGCCGCCTGCACCACGGTCGCCCCCAGAGCGACCAGGCGGTCGACCTCCGCCTGCTGGTCCCCTCCGGGCGGTGGGGCGAGGTCGAAGTGCGGCTCCCTCCGGCTCCTGGGGTTCAGCGGCGGCCCACCCCACGTGACCTTCGGCCCGCCGTGCGGCGCGCGGATCGCAGTCTCCTCGTCCTGGTCCCACACCAGCGGCCAGCCGAGCGCCTCGCTCCAGAAGTAGCCGACCGCCTGCGAGCCGTCGCAGGAGAGCGCACCGAGGAAGCCGCAGTCGGCCAGGAAGCTGCTGCCGGCCGGGATGACGCAGAACTCGTTGCCCTCCGGATCGGCGAGGACGACGTGTCCCTCCTCCGGGAGCTGTCCGACGTCGAGGTGGTGGGCGCCCAGCGCGAGCGCCCTCTCCACCGTCTGCTGCTGCTCTTCTGGGTACGCGCTGGTCAGCTCGAGGTGCATCAGGTTGAGGAGCACCTTCGGCTCCCGGGTCGGCTCGAACCGGATCCGGAACCCGGTGTCGTCGGTCGGCACGATGACGCCGGGGTCGCCGCCCGGCTCCCAGCGCAGCAGGTCGGACCAGAAGCGGGCGAGACCGTCGGGGTCCTCGGCCGCGAAGCAGAGGGCGTCCAGCTCGGCAGGCATCCCGTGACGCTAGGTCGCCCGAAGGTCGCGGGCAAACGCATATCGGTCGTCAGAGCGTGCGGTGGTACTCCAGCAGGGTCTCGAGCTGGCGGTAGCCGAGCGCTTCGTTGATGGCGTTCATGTGCGCGTTGACGTCGGCGTTGCTGGTGACGACGAGCTCGCAGTCCGGCACCCCGGCGCGGAGGGCGCGGTGGCTCGCCAGCTTCACCGCCAAGCCCAGGCGATGTCCTCGGTGTCCGGGGAGCACCATCGTCACCCCGATGTGGGCGACGCGGGGATCGTGCAGGTTGGCCCGCACCCCGGTGAGCCCGGCGACGTCACCGTCCGGCGTCACCGCCGCCGACTCGAAGGTCGCCAGTCCGATGGCCACGCGACGCTCCTCGAGAGCACGCACGCGGTCGACGGTGAAGTCGGTGTCCTCCAGTCCGAGCTCGCCCTGGGGGATGAGGCTCATGATCCGGCTCAGGGCCGCGCCCAACCCCTCCACGAGGTCGTCTGGACACCGGTCGCGCCACGTGACGACGCGGTAGGTCCCCGCGTGCGCTGCCACCTCATCGTCCAACGCCGACCAGGCCGGCTCGGACGCAGCGAGGTCGAGCGCCTTCACGCCCTCGCGGTTGGCCAGCGAGTAGCCCCGCGCCTCGGCGAACGCGAGGTCGCCGCCGTCACCTCCCGGCTGGTCGAACACCTCGGTCAGGACCCGCGACCGGCCCGCGACCCGCGCCCTCCGCTCGACCTCCTCGACGACCACGGTGCCGACGCCACGACGCCGGTGTCCGGGGTGCACCATCGCGTCGAAGTAGGCCAGCGTCAGGTTGTCATCCTGCGGCAGGTTCACCAGCCCGGCGCCGGCGGGCTCCCCGTCGGCACGGACCTCGAAGAGCTCGAACGCGAAGCTGGGATGGGGAGTCGCCAGAGCGTGACGTGACGACTCCCAGGTCTGCACCATGGCCTCCGGCCGATGGTGTTGCGCTGCCGCCCACACGTCGTACCAGGCACGGAGGCGGGCCGGGTCCGACGTGTCGACGTCCCTGATCTCGATCACGCGAGCACGCTAAGCCGACGGCGCATCAGGCGCGAACCCTTTCCCTGACCGGGTCGTCCGCCTGACCGGGTGCTAGGGCCTCTCGTGGGGCGGACGACCTGTCGGGTCAGAGGGCGAGGCGACGGCGTACGACGTCGGCCAGCCGCTCGGCGACCTCCTGCGCCTCCGCGGGTGAGGACGCCTCCACCATGACGCGGACCAACTGCTCGGTGCCGGAGGGCCGCAGCAGGACCCGGCCCGTGTCGCCCAGCTTGTCCTGCTCCAGGGCGACCGCCGAGGCGACCTCGGGGTCGTCGGTCCGGGACCGGTCGACGTCGGGCACGTTCACCAGCACCTGGGGGAGCCGCGTGACCACCGAGGCGAGCTCTCGCAGCGACGAGCCGGTCCGGGCCATCCGCTGCAGCACGTGGAGCGCGGTGAGGATGCCGTCCCCGGTGGTGGCGTGCTCGCTCATGATGAGGTGGCCGGACTGCTCGCCGCCCAGCGTGAAGCCGCCGTCGCGCATGGCCTCGAGCACGTAGCGGTCGCCGACGGCGGTCTGGTGCACGGTGATGCCGGCACGCCGCATCGCCTGCAGGAACCCCAGGTTGCTCATCACCGTGGCGACGACCGTGTCGTGGGGCAGGCGGCCGCGCTCGTGCAGGTCGAGGGACAGCATGGCCATCAGCTGGTCGCCGTCCACCCGCGCCCCGGTGTGGTCGACCGCGAGGCAGCGGTCGGCGTCGCCGTCGAGGGCGAAGCCGGCGTCGGCGCCGTGGCCGAGCACCGCCTCGCGCAGTCCCGCCAGGTGGGTGGATCCGCAGTTCTCGTTGATGTTGAGCCCGTTGGGCTGGTCGTTGATCGCGACCACCGCGACGCCGGCCGCGCGCAGCGCCCGCGGACCGACCTCCGCCGCGGCGCCGTTGGCGCAGTCGAGCACGACGCGCAGGCCCGCCGGAGGATGGTCCAGGGTGCCGACCAGGTGGTCGGCGTACTCCTCGACGGTCGCGCCGTACGGCGTGACCCGGCCGATGTCGGCCCCGGTCGGACGGTCCCACTCCTCGCCGACGCGGGCCTCGATCTCCCGCTCCAGCGAGTCGTCGAGCTTCACCCCACCCCGGGCCAGGAACTTGATGCCGTTGTCGGGCATCGGGTTGTGCGACGCGGAGATGACGACGCCGAGGTCGGCACCGAGGGCGTCGGTCAGGTAGGCGACACCCGGCGTGGGCAGGACCCTCAGCCGGAGCACGTCGACGCCGGCCGAGGCCAGCCCGGCGACGACCGCGTGCTCGAGGAACTGCCCGGAGATGCGGGTGTCACGCCCGACGACCGCGACCGGGCGCTGCCCGGCGTACCCGCCGTGCGCCACCAGGACGCGTGCCGCGGCGACCCCGAGGTCGACCGCGAGCTCGGCGGTGATCACACCGTTGGCGAGCCCCCGGACGCCGTCCGTGCCGAAGATGCGAGGCATGGTCACCCGGCAGAGCCGCGGATCAGCGCTTGCTGAACTGCGGAGCCTTGCGGGCCTTCTTCAGACCGGCCTTCTTGCGCTCGATGACGCGGGCGTCACGGGTGAGCAGGCCGGCCTTCTTCAGCGTCGGGCGGTTGGCCTCGACGTCGATGGCGTTGAGCGACCGGGCCACGCCGAGGCGGAGGGCACCGGCCTGGCCGGTGATGCCGCCGCCGTGGATCCGGGCGATCACGTCGAAGCGGCCCTCGAGGCCGAGCGCCGCGAACGGCTCGTTGACGACCTGCTGGTGCAGCTTGTTCGGGAAGTACGAGTCGAGGGTGCGGCCGTTCACGGTCCACACACCGGTGCCCGGCATGATCCGCACGCGGGCCACCGCCTCCTTGCGGCGCCCGGTGGCGGCCGCGGGGGCGATGGTGGCCGGGCGGACGGCCTCGGCGGCGCCGGCGCTCTCGGACGTGTAGGCCACGCCCTGCTCGTCGGCCTGGAACGTCTCGGTCCCGGCCTCGCCGTCGGTGGCGCCGTCGATGGCGCCGTCGGTCGGGGTGGTGGTGTCGTCAGCCACGGAGTTACCTTCGCTTCTCTGCTGTGCAGTCGTGGGGGTCACTGGGAGACCTGCGTGATCTCGAACGGCGTGGCCTGCTGGGCCTGGTGCGGGTGGGTGGGCCCGGTGTACACCTTGAGCTTCTTCAGCACCTGGCGGCCCAGCTTGTTCTTCGGGAGCATGCCCCAGACGGCCTGCTCGATGACCTTGCGGGCGTCCTTGTCCAGCTGCTGACCCACCGGGGTCGCGGTCAGGCCGCCCGGGTAGCCGGAGTGGCGGTACATGAGCTTCTTGGTGAGCTTGTCGCCGGTCAGCGCGACCTTCTCCGCGTTGACGACGATGACGAAGTCACCGACGTCCATGTGCGGGGCGAAGGTCGGCTTGTGCTTGCCGCGGAGCAGGTTCGCGGCCTGCACGGCGAGCTTGCCGAGGATGACGTCGGAGGCGTCGATGACGTGCCACTCGCGCTGGATGTCGCCGGGCTTCGGGCTGTACGTACGCACGTGCGTCTGCCTTTACTCGTTCGTTGGGCCCGGTGGGCGGTCACCCACGGGCGGTGGTGCCACGACCTCTGACGAACGCCTCACGAGGGAGGTTGTCTGCCCGGCTTCACCTCATCCGGGTCTGCCCTGGGTCCGGAGGACGCAGAGCGGCAGGAGTCGCGACCGCACAATCTACCGGCAGCAGCGGCCGGCGACCAATTCCGCACCCGATCTCGCCCTGCTGGGTACCCCGCACTAGGTTGGAGCGGTGAACGACTCACTCACCGTCCGGGACAACCGCACCGGCCAGGAGTACGACGTACCCATCGAGCAAGGTGCGGTGAAGGGCTCGGATCTCGGGAAGATCCAGGACAGCGACGGCACGGCGCTCGCGGTCTACGACCCCGGCTTCGTGAACACAGCCTCGTGCAAGAGCGCGGTCACGTTCATCGACGGCGACGAGGGCATCCTGGAGTACCGCGGCTACCCGATCGAGCAGCTGGCCGAGAAGTCCACGTTCCTCGAGGTCGCCTACCTGCTGATCCACGGCGAGCTGCCGAGCCGGACGCAGTACGAGACGTGGGTGCACGACATCACCTACCACACGTTCGTGCACGAGAACGTCAAGAGCTTCATGGAGGGCTTCCGGTACGACGCCCACCCGATGGGCATGTTGATGGCCTCGGTCGGCGCACTGTCGACGTTCTACCCCGACGCCCGCGACATCACCGACGCCGACACCCGCCAGCTGCAGATCGTGCGGATGATCGCCAAGATGCCGACGCTGGGCGCCTGGTCGTTCCGGCACGCGCAGGGCAAGCCGTTCGTGTACCCCGACAACGAGCTCGGCTACACCGCCAACTTCTTGTCGATGCTGTTCCGGATGAGCGAGGACCGTTTCGCCGCCGACGAGCGGCTGGTCAAGGCCCTCGACGTGCTCTTCATCCTGCACGCCGACCACGAGCAGAACTGCTCGACGAACGCGGTCCGCTCGATCGGCTCCTCGCAGGTCGACCCGTACTCGGCGGTCGCCGGCGGCGTCGGCGCTCTCTACGGGCCGCTGCACGGTGGCGCCAACGAGGCCGTGCTGAGGATGCTGCGCCGGATCAAGGACAAGAAGAACATCCCGGACTTCATCCAGGGTGTGAAGAACGGCGACGAGCGGTTGATGGGCTTCGGCCATCGCGTCTACAAGAACTACGACCCGCGCGCCAAGATCATCAAGAAGGCCTGCGACGACGTCTTCGAGGTGACCGGGGTCAACCCCCTCCTCGAGATCGCCATGGAGCTGGAGAAGATCGCGCTCGAGGACGACTACTTCGTGTCGCGCAAGCTCTACCCGAACGTCGACTTCTACTCCGGCCTGATCTACGAGGCCTTCCAGTTCCCGCCGGAGATGTTCACCGTCCTCTTCGCGATCGGGCGTACGCCGGGCTGGCTGGCCCAGTGGCTCGAGCTCGTGCAGGACAAGGAGCAGAAGATCGCCCGGCCCAAGCAGATCTACACCGGCCAGCGCACCCTCGACTTCGTGCCCTCCTCCGAACGCTGGAGCTGAGCGAGGACCCTGCGCCCCGACGAAGGAGGGGCTCAGGACCGCAGCGAGACCGATGCGAGCCTGCTCGCAAGGTGGCTCGACACCTGCACGCGCACCATGCCCGGCCGTCGGGTCGTCGTTCACTGCTTCATCATGTGATGTAGGCGAACCTGCACTTCTCATGGCGAACTCACCATGAGAAGTGACTGTTCACCTACCTGAACATGATGAAGCTGGGACCGCTGGGACCCGAGTGCAGCGAGGGAAGGCTCCGGGACCCGGGCCGGCGTACGCCGGTCAGGCGGCCGGTCGGCGTACGTCTCTACGTCGCCGCGTGCTCGACCTCGAGCAGGGACTGCGAGTGCCGCTCGGCCTCGAAGGCCGCCCGGCCGCCGCGGAAGCCGAAGAGCCGTTTGGTCCACAGGATGTAGACCACGGCGAAGACGTTGAACGCGAACGCGACGACACGCAGCCAGGTGACCCGCTCGACCAGCTCGTAGATCTCGAGCGGGATGAAGACGGCGGTGCCGACCACCGCGACGTACTCACCCCACCGCTTCATCAGCCACAGCCCGACGCCCTCGAGCAGCTCGAGAGCGCCGTAGGCGAGCACGCCGATCGCCACCAGCGTGACCAGGGTCTCCTCACCGGCGCCACCCTAGGCGTTCGAGATCGCTGCGCCGGGCAGGCCGCAGGAACCCGCGCGACAACGCGATCCTCGGCTTGGGAGGATCGACCCGTGATGACGCGCTCCCTGGCCTCGCTCGAGTCCGCCCTCGACCACCTGCGTGCCGCACCGGCCGACGCCGGCACCCTGACGCTCGTCGTACGCCGGCCGCAACGGCTGACGCGCGAGCTGCTGGCCGAGGCCGTCATCGACGAGGCGGAGGGACTGGTCGGCGACAGCTGGCTGTCCCGGGCCACGTCGCGCGCGAAGGCCGTCGGCCGGCACTTCGACGCGCAGGTCACGGTGATGAGCAGCCGGATGGTCGAGCTGCTCGGTGACACCGATGCCGAGCGCGCTCTGGCCGGAGACCAGCTCTACGTCGACCTCGACCTCTCCCACGACAACCTCCCTGCCGGCAGCCGGATCGAGGTCGGCGACGACGTCGTCCTCGAGGTCACCGCCAAGCCCCATGCCGGTTGCAAGAAGTTCCTCGACCGGTTCGGGTCGGACGCCGTCGCCTTCGTCAACAGCGAGGAGGGCAGCCGCCTCCGCCTGCGGGGTCTGAATGCCCGCGTCGTACGCGGCGGGGTCGTCCGCGTCGGTGACGACGTGCGCCGTCCGCCTTTTTCGACGGCGCCCAGCGACGTCTCAGGAAGGTCACAGACTCACCCGCGAGGGTAAGGGGCATGAGCAACGAGTCCCCGTACGGCGGGCAGGACCCGCACCCCGGTCACGACCGGAGTCCCGAGCCGCCCGCACCCCCCGCCACCTGGTCGCCCTACGGCTTCTCGACGTCGGGCGAGACCTCCGACGACACCCGCCCCCTCGGCTTCGGCACGCCCGTCGAGGACTCCGTCGCAGCCCCCGAGGCGCCCCAGCCGAAGCAGCCGCGCGGCAAGGGACTCGCGGCCTCCGTCGTGGTCGCCAGCCTGCTCGTCGGCGGTGCCGCCGGCATCGGCGGCGCGGCAGCATGGACGTCCACCCACGACAGCTCCGTCGCCTCGTCCCCCATCGTCAGGCAGAGCGACAGCTCGGCCGTCCCGGCCGCGGCCACCGGCTCCATCGAGAAGGTCGCCGCGAACGTCCTGCCCTCCGTGGTGAAGATCAACGTGAGCGGCTCCGGCGGCTCCGGGTCCGGCTCGGGCATCATCTTGAGCGCGGACGGCAAGATCCTCACCAACAACCACGTCGCCGCCCTCGCGGGCAAGGACGGCCAGATCAGCATCGACTTCAACGACGGCTCGCACGCCCCGGCCAAGGTCCTGGGCACCGACCCGCTCACCGACACCGCCGTCGTCCAGGCCGAGGGCGTCTCGGACCTGACGCCGGCCACCATCGGCCACTCCTCGAGCCTCGCGGTCGGTCAGAGCGTGGTGGCGATCGGCTCGCCGTTCGGCCTCGACGCGACCGTCACCAGCGGCATCGTCAGCGCGCTCAACCGCCCGGTCGACGTCGGCCAGGTCAGCGAGGGCAACGTGGCCGTCTACCCCGCGATCCAGACCGACGCGGCGATCAACCCCGGGAACTCCGGCGGCCCGCTGGTCAACCTGGCCGGCGAGGTCGTCGGGATCGACTCCGCGATCCAGACCGCGACCGACACCACCAGCGGCCAGGGTGAGCCCGGCTCCATCGGCCTCGGGTTCGCCATCCCCATCGACGCGGTCCTCCCGATCGTGCAGGAGATGATCAACGGCGACACCCCGACGCACGCGCGCCTGGGCATCGGCGTGGACAACGCCGCGAGCGGCTCGCAGATCAGCGACGGCGCCAAGGTCGCCCAGGTCGAGGACGGCTCCGCAGGGGCGAAGGCCGGCCTGAAGTCAGGCGACGTCATCACCAAGGTCGACGACCACCTGATCACGACGTCCGACTCGCTGATCGCGATCATCCGGTCCTACCGTCCCGGCGACTCGGTATCGGTCACCTACACCCGGGGTGGCTCGACCCACACGGTCACCGTCGCCCTCGACTCGGACGCGCCGACCACGAGCTCCTGAGACCAGGACCCGGGGCGCGCCGTGCGGGAGCGCCCCGGGTCCGGCACGCCGGGACCCTCGAGGCCCGGCACCCCCCGAGGAAGACGCGGGCAGTCCCACGTCGACGGCGACCCCGTCGGCCGGGCTGTCCGCGTCTTCTGGTCTCAGCGAGCCCGGCGACGCTGGTCACGACGACTCGGCGGCGGTACGGCGTTCAGCGAGCCCGGCGACCCGGGTCTCGTCCCACACCGGGCCGTCGGACTCGTAGACGTCGCCGTCGGCGCCGTACACCAGGAACCGGTCGAACCCGCGGGCGAACCAGCGGTCGTGGGTCACCGCGACGACGGTCCCGTCGAACGCCTCGAGGCCGGCCTCGAGCGCCTCGGCCGACTGTACGTCGAGGTTGTCGGTGGGCTCGTCCAGCAGGAGCAGGGTGGCCCCTGACAGCTCCAGCAGCAGGATCTGGAAGCGCGCCTGCTGGCCACCCGACAGCGAGTCGAACGTCTGCTCGCCGGCATGGGCGAGCTCGTAGCGGTCCAGCACCCGCGCGGCGGCCTCACGACCCATCCCGGTGCGGCCGTTGGGTGAGCCGTCGCCGCGGTGCAGGATCTCCAGCAGCGTGCGGCCGAGCAGCTCCGGATGCGTGTGCGTCTGCACGAACCAGCCCGGACGCACGCGGGCGCCCAGCTTCGCCTTCCCGGTGTGGCGGACGGGCTCGATCGCGGTCGCGTCGACGGGACGGTGCTCCACGTCGGGGTCGGAGCCGCCGGCTGCCAGCAGCCGCAGGAAGTGGGACTTCCCGGAGCCGTTGCTGCCGAGGACGGCGACCCGCTCGCCGTACCAGACCTCGAGGTCGAACGGGTGCATCAGCCCGGTCAGCTCGAGGTCGGTGCACACGACAGCTCGCTTGCCGGTGCGCCCGCCCTTGAGACGCATCGTGACCTGCTGCTCGCGCGGCTGCTCGGTCGGCGGCCCGGCCTCCTCGAACTTGCGGAGCCGGGTCTGCGCGGCCTTGTACTGAGACGCCATGCCGTCGTTGTACTCCGCCTTGATCTTCAGCCGCAGCACGAGCGCCTTGATCTTCGCGTGCTCCTCGTCCCAACGACGACGCAGCTCCTCGAAGCGGGCGAACCGGTCGCGGCGCGCCTCGTGGTACGACGCGAACCCACCGGGGTGCGTCCACGCACTGTTGCCGCCGCCGAACGAGCCGAGCTCGATGGTGACGATCCGGGTGGCCGTGTGGTCCAGGAGCTCCCGGTCGTGGCTGATGAACAAGATGGTCTTGTCGGAGTCGCGGATCCGTTGCTCCAGCCAGATCTTGCCCGGCACGTCGAGGAAGTTGTCGGGCTCGTCGAGGAGCAGCACCTCGTCGGGTCCCTCGAGGAGGTACTCCAGCACGAGCCGCTTCTGCTCACCACCGCTGAGCGTGGACAGGGTGCGGTACCGGGCGCGGTCGTAGGGCAGTCCCAGCCCTCGCACGGTGCAGACGTCCCACACGACCTCGAGGTCGTAGCCCCCCGCGTCGGCGTACTCCGACAGCGCCTCGGCGTAGCGGAGCTGGGTCTTCTCGTCGTCGGTGTCCATGAGGGCGAGCTCCCAGCGGTCGACGTCAGCCGAGGCCGCGCGGACCCGCTCGGGCGAGACCGACAGGAGCAGGTCGGCCACCGTCGGGTCGTCGCCGAGGTCGGTCCCGACCATCTGGCGCATCACGCCGAGCCCTCCGGTCCGGGTGACCACGCCCGCATGGGGCACCAGGTCGCCGGTGATGATGCGCAGCAGCGTCGTCTTGCCCGCACCGTTCGCGCCGACCAGCGCGACCTTCGCGCCGTCACCCACCCGGAACGACACGTCGTCCAGGAGGACCCTGCCGTCGGGCAGCTCGTAACGCACTCCGGCGACATCCACGTGACCCACGAGGAGTCATTGTCCGTGACGACCCCGGGAGCGCGCACCCGGGTTTCGCCTCAGCGCGCGTTCTCGCGCAGCGACGAGGTGCGGGCGCCGCGGACGGTCAGCGCCGCGAACGCCGAGGCCACCACGAGCAGGACGAGCATCACCACCACGCCGAGCCGGACGCCCGTGGCGACGTGGAACGTCGGCAGGACCCGCGGCGTGAACGCGGTGTCGGCGAAGCCGAGCGTGACGGTACGGACGACGACGTACTGGGCGGTCGCGCCGGCGGCGATGCCCGCGAGCGCGGCGGCACCGAGGACGAGCAGGAACTCCGCCACCACGCCGACCATGATCGACCGACGTCTCACCCCGACCACGCGCAGCGACGCGGCATCACGCCGCCGCGCGGGCAGCTGGACGGCGAGATTGGCCGCGAGCCCGGCGAACGCCAGCAGGATCACCAGGACGGTGACCACGACGTAGAGCCGCAGGGCGAGGGCGAACGCGTCCTGGTCGAGGAGCGCCTGGGCGGCCGCCTCGGTCTGGGGCCGAGCCAGTCCGCGCGCCGCGAGCTGGTCGAGCACGGCCCGAGGCGTGTCCGCGCGCGCCCAGACGTAGACCTGGTTGGTGCTGTTGTCCTGGGTCGTGTTGCGGGCGAACATCGTGAAGTCCATCAGCAGGCCCGAGGGCCCCCGGAAGGGGACGGACTCGGCGGTGCCGGCCGAGCGCACCGCGAACAGGCCCGACGACCCGGTCTGGAGGCGGCTCGCCCGGGTGGCGTCACGGCCCCAGAGCACGGGCACGACCGCGGGTACGTCGGTCGGGCTGATGCCGGCGTAGGAGCTCGACGAGCGCGCGTCGAAGGACACGGTCAGGTGTCCGTCCTCGAGCCTCGGCGGCGCGCGCACCCCCATCGGCGTACCGACCTGCGAGGCCGCGGCCCGCCACGGGGCGTCGAGGGCCCCCGGCACCGGGTCGCCGTCCACGGTGAACGACTCGATCGTCGCGCGGCCGTGCATCGCCTCGACCAGCGCCGACGGGCCGCCGAAGCTGATCGTCTGGAGCTCGCAGCCCTTCGCGCAGGCGGGCAGCCGGGCCGTGGCGGTGGAGCGACCCTTCGGGAAGGGGCCGAGGCTGACCTCTCGCGCCGTGCCGTCGTCGTCGAGGACCGCGAGGGACAGGCCGAGGTCGCGGAAGTCGCCGTCCACCTGGTTGTCGACGGTGACCGAGACGCGAGCGCCCCTCAGCACCACCGACGGCCTCTGGGGGCCGAGGAGGTGCGCGACCTCGGCCGCCGACATGCCGGGCGTCCAGGTGGAGGGCCAGGACGCCACCCTGGCCAGCCGGGTGGTGTCGACCACGACGCGTGGCATCAGCGTCACCGACGCCTCGTCGGCGTTCGGCGTGTTGACGCCGGCGGCCATCAGCCAGCGCCCCTCCGGGTCGATCTCGCGAGTCAGGCCCACGGCTCGAGACAGGGGCAGGCTGCTCGAGAACGACAGCGGGGCGCCGACCTGGGTGGCGGCGGCGCTGGCCCGCCAGGACGAGGCTGCCAGCGAGACGCCGACGGTGAAGACCGCCACGGTCAGCGCCGCCGTCACCGGGAGGATGACGAGCGTGCCCTCGCGACGCCGGCGCACGGTCCGGGACGCGACGTACGACGACAGCGCGCGCCGCCTCGAGGACCATCGGACCCACAGCTCGGAGACGGCCAGCACCAGCAGGCCGCAGAGCAGACCGACCGCGACCGCCAGCAGCATCGGGAGCGCCAGGTCGGTCGCGTCCGGGGCTTGCGGGTGGCTGCGGCTGGCGGCCACGACGAGGGCGGCGACCGCGGCGGCGACCAGGGCCAGCCGCACGATCACCAGCGCCCGGCTGGCACGGGCGGGCCGTCGTACGCCGGCGATCTGGGAGCTGAGCGGCTCGTTGACCGCGTCCCGCACCACCAGGGCGGCGACCAGCCCGGTGACCACCACGACGCCCAGCACGGCCAGCGCACTGGCCGGCACGAACGGCACCGGCAGCCCCGGCACCAGCCAGGCCCTCGCGAGCACGCGGGAGGTCAGGTAGCCCAGCGCGACGCCGAGGGGGGTGGCCAGGGCCAGGATCAGCAGCGGCTCCAGCATCCCGAGGAACCACAGCTGACGACGGCTGTACCCGCGCAGCGAGGCGAGCGCCAGCTCCCCGCGGCGCAGGCCCATGGCCGCGGCCAGCAGCCGCGACAGCAGCACGAGCGCGACCAGGATCAGGGAGAGCACGGCGGGTGCGACCGTCGACCGCGCCACGCTCCGGCGGACCAGCAGCCGGTGGACGGTCTCGGGCACCGCGTTGCCCGGCTCCAGCGTCAGCCCCCTCATCAGGCTCCCGCGCTCGGAGGCCCTCCTCAGCTCGCGCACCCTGGTCGCCGCCGCCGCCGCGTCCTCCGGCGTGAGGTCCGCCGTGACGGCCAGGCCCTGGTCGACCGTCACGAACCACGGGCCGTCGTCGAGCTCGATGCCGGCCTGGGTGGTGATCCACGGCGAGAGGCGGGACGGGACGAGCTGGGGGAGCAGCCGCCCCGGGGTCGTCTGGAGCCGGGGGCCGAACCAGAACGCGTCGTCCTCCGCTCGCGGGGTGTAGATGCCGACGACCTCGAGGGTCGCCGGGTACTCGGGCTGACGGATCCGGCTGCCGACCTTCCACGAGTACGTCGCGGCGTCGGCGGCCAGCACCGCGATCTCGCCCGGCGAGGAGGGGCAGCGCCCGGTCAGCGCGACGTGCCGGCAGGCACCAGGCACCGACACCAGCCGCGCCACGGCCGGGACCGAGCTGCGGGGCAGGGCGGTCTCCGGGAGCTGCTCCCACAGAAGGGCATGCCCGGCGTCGTACGACGGACCCGACTCCTGGGTCGTCTCGTCGAGGGCGGTGGCGATCGCCCGGTCGGCGCTCTCCCCCTGAGCGGGCTGGTAGTCGAAGGTGAGGCCGGTGTTGATCAGCGGCTCCGCCTCGAGCTGTGCGATCACGAACGAGTTGGCCGCGTTCAGCTGGTAGCTCGGGCCGACCACGGCGGAGGCGATCGCGATCACCGTGAGCAGCAGCGAGCCGAGGGTGAGGACGGTGCGGGAGGCGAGGCCGCGCAGGCTGGTCGCCAGCAGCCATCGGAGGCGAGTCATCCCTCGACCTCCCGCAACGCGGCGGGGCGGGCGCCGCGGCCGAACCGGGTGAAGACGAAGGCGCAGCAGGCGGCGGTGACCACCGCGACGCCGACGGCGACGGGCGTCAGCACCCACGGCCGGACGGCGAGGTCGACGGCCGGGGCCACGGCCCAGCCCCCGACGAGCCGCATCGGGCCCAGCAGGGTCCTGGTCGTGACGACCGAGGCCACGACGGCCGCCACGAGGACGATGCCGGCGAGCGCGACCGCCTCGACGACGTAGGCACGGCGTACGACGCGCGGCGTCAGGCCGGCCACGCGGAGCGCCGCCACCTCCGCCCGGCGCCGCCCCCGCTGGCCGGCCAGCCACGCGGCCAGGTGGGTCAGCGCGACCAGCGCCACTCCGACCGCGACCAGCAGCGCGAGGCTGTCCGCGCGGGCCTCCGGGGTGGCGTCGAGGGCCTCCCGCACCGACGGGTACGTCGTGGGGTCGCCGCCGCCGTCCCGGTGGAGCCTCGACAGCACCGCCCCCGGTGTGTCGGCTCGTGCCACCACCACAGACCGGGCGTCGGCCACCGTGCCGACAGCGCCGCGGAGGACGCGCGGCAGGTCCAGCAGGCTCCCGTCGCGGCCGAGGAACGGCACCGCTCCGACGCCGCCCACGACGCGCACCGCGGGACTGCTCCCGTCGATGCCGGACAGCCTCGGGCGCAGCCGGACGTCGGGGGTGGTGAGCGCCTGCATCGCCTGGTCGGCCGAGGCCCGACCGTCGCCGTGGAGGGAGACCAGCGGGACCGTGCCGGTGGCGGCGAAGGAGACGGGGTCGGCGATCAGGTCCTGGGTCCCGGCGACCACCCGGCGTACCTCCAGGGGGGCGGTGCCGCCGACGGTCAGGGAGAGCAGGGAGCACCCGACGCGACACGCGCGCAGCGGCGAGGTCGCCCAGCCGTCGCCGGTCACCGGTACGCGAGCGGCCCTCGCATAGCCGGCGTCGCTCACGTAGCGCGCCACGACGCGGCTCGCCGCCCCGTCTGCGCCGTCGAAGCCCGACACCAACACCCGCAGCGCGGCCGCGCGCATCAGCACGAGGTCGGGCTGCGCCGCCAGGTCGTCCATCCGTTCGGTGGCGCCCGCGACACTGGTGCCGGCCATGAAGTCGCCGACCACGGCCGGCCAGCGCGCGGCGTCGACGTACACCCGGCGCTCCGCCGGTCTGAGGTCGTCGACGGACACCGCCGCCATCAGCCACCGCCCGTCGGGGTCCGCGTCCTGGGCCGCGGCGTAGGCCCGGACGGCGCCGTCCTCGAACGGGACGACGAGAGGACCACCCGCTCGCAGGTGTGCGGCATCGTCGCGCCAGGCCGAGGCGGCCCGGCCACCGGTGAGCGTGACCGCCAGCAGCACCGTCGCCGCCACCAGGATGCGCACCACCGAGGCCGGGTCGGGGTCGCGGCGCAGCCGGCGGGTGGTCAGGGCCGGCCCCAGCCCGGTCCCGGCACGGGGCACCAGCAGCAGCAGCCAGGCCACGAGCTGGCCGGCGGCCAGGGCGACCAGCGCGGGCGCGGCGATCGAGACCCAGCCGCCGTCCCGACGGTGTGCCTCGTAGACGGCCAGCAGCGCGGCGGCCACGACCAGGATCTCGAGGAACAGGGCGATCGAGGAGCCGCCGCGACGCCGGGGACGCACCGACAACGCGTCCCCGAGCGGCCGCCGGATCACCGAGGCGGCGACCAGGGCGACCGTCAGCCACGAGCCGAGCAGCAGGGCGACGCCGACGACGATCTCGCGCGCTCCGAGGCTGTACGACGTGTGCCAGCCGTGGGCGATCTGCCGGGCCAGGACGATGCCTGCGGCGGTGCCGAGCGAGACCCCGATCAGACCCACCGCCAGGAGCGGCGCGGCGGCGAAGCTCACCAGCCGTAGCCCGGTCATGCCACGCAGGCGCGCCAGGGCGACGTCGTGGATGCGGTCGACCGTCGACCGGGCCGACTGCTCGGCGAGCGCCACCGCGCCGTACAGCGCGAGCATCGCGGCGACCGCGGCCGGCGTGTGGCCGGCCCGGGACGCACCCACGACGGCGACGGCGCCGGCCGCGACCACGAAGGCCAGCGCCAGCGTCGCGCACGAGGCGACCAGGTGCGACCGGATGCTGCGCAGGAGCACGCCGGCCTACCGCCCCTCGCCGGCGACCGCGACCTCGTCGCCGGAGGAGACGAGACGGCCCTCGTCGAGCACCAGCCGCCGGTCGGCGGCCTCGACGACGGCCGGGTCGTGGGTCGCGACCACGACGATCGCGCCCCGCGCAGCCTCGGCGCGGAGCTGGTCCATGACGTGCTCCCGGTTGCCCTCGTCGAGCTCGCTGGTCGGCTCGTCGGCCAGGAGGATGCCGGGCGCGACGGCGAAGGCGCGGGCGCACGCGACGCGCTGCATCTGGCCCCCGGACAGCTCCTCCACCTGGCGGTCGCCGAGGTCCCCGATGTGGAAGCGGGTGAGCTCGAGGTCGGCGCGCTCGTCGGCGTCCCTCGGTCGCTCGCCGCGGGCGCGCAGCGCGATCGCGACGTTCTCCCGGGCGCTGAGGATCGGCACGAGGCCGTAGACCTGGAGCACGAACGCCACCTCGTGGCGGGGGTCGCCGTCGCCCTGCCACATGTGCCGACCGCCGTACGTCGCGAACCCGGTGGTCGGCTTCTGGATGCCCCCCGCGATGGAGAGCATCGTGGTCTTGCCCGAGCCGGACGGCCCCGCCAGGGCGGTCACCTCGCCGGGCCGGAAGGCCAGCGTGGTGCGCTCCAGCGCCCACCGGCCGCCGACGTTGAAGGAGACGTCCTCGAGGAGGAGCTCGTCGGTGGCGTCCGGCACCGGGCCGGTGTGTCTGCCGGGCACGGTCACGCCTCCTCGAGGTCGTCGCTGGAGCGGCTCAGCAGCAGGCGGTCGGCCTCCTCGGGCTCGATCCGTACCAGCGTTCCCTGCGGCCACTCGCGGGCGATGTGGGCGGGCAGGTGGACGACGCCCTCGGCCCCGACGACGACGTACTCGGCACCCTCACGGCCCTCCATGCCGACCCGGCCGCCGCGCATGGTGACGGTGCGCGGGAAGGTCCCGGCGACCTCCGGCTGGTGGGTGACCACCAGGATGGTGGTCCCGAAGTCGTTGCCCAGACCGTGGATCAGCTCGAGCATGTGGTCGCGGTCCTCGTGGCTGAGCTGGCTGGTCGGCTCGTCGGCGAGGAGCAGCTGCGGAGCGCTGGTCACGCTGCACGCCAGCGCCAGTCGCTGGCGCTCGCCGCCCGACATGGACGAGACGACCTGGTCGGCCTTGACCTCGAGCCCCACCCGGCGCAACAGCTCGGCGTCGCCGAGGGTGCGGTCGGGGTCGTTGCTCGCCGAGCGGCTGAAGCGGAGGTTCTGCCGGGCGGTCGCGTAGTGGAGCAGGTTGCGCGTCGCGCCCTGGAGCATCGTGCTCACCCGCGAGGCCCGGACCCGGGTGAGCTGCCGCTCGCTCATCCGGGAGATCTCCTCCTCGCCGAGGAAGATCCGCCCGGCGCTGGGCCGCTGGATGCCTCCGAAGAGGGTCAGCAGCGTCGACTTCCCCGAGCCGCTGGGCCCGAGGAACGCCACGCGCTCCCCTGCCTCGACGCTGAGGTCGACGCCCTGCAGGGCTACGACGTCGTGCCCCTCGAACGTCTTGTAGAGATGGACGAGCCCCTGGCACCGGACCGACAGTCCGCCCGCGCGTTCCGCGGCTGCTTCCACTGCTCCCCCTCCCCCTCCCGTGCCGACGACCCGGCGCGGGCCCCGGCAGTCAAGCCGCCCGCGCGCGGCGCAGCAAGCACCCGTCCTGACTCGTGACCAGATCGGAACCCTGCCTGTCTGACGCAGCAGTCGCGTCGCGGGTTGTCACAGCCGCATCGGACCCCACCCGCTGTGGAGAACCGGGCTCACGGCGCACCGGGTGTCGGTGGCCGGTGATCCAATACCGGTATGGGCATCTCCACCACCTCTCGCCGTCGACCGGACACCGCGGCCGACGTCCTGAGCGCCGCCCGTGACCGGCGCCGGGCCGCGGACGCTGCGGAGGCGGACTTGCTCGAGCTGGCCGTGGACTGGGCGTCGATGCACTCCCCCGACTCCGTGCACCCGCCGGCCGGTCACGTGCTGCGCGGGTTCGGGCAGACCGACCTCGCCATCGCCGGGCCAGGGGCGCCGACCGTCGCCGAGTTCGCGGTGCCGGAGTTCGCGGCGGCCATCGGGCTCTCCACCGAGGCCGGCAAGGGCTTTCTCGGCGAGGCCCTCGAGCTCTGCCACCGTCTCCCCGCTCACTGGGGGCGCGTGATGACCGGCGAGCTGCCGGCCTGGAAGGCCCGCCGCGTGGCTCGCGAGACGATCCGGCTGACGCCCGAGGCGGCGGCGTTCGTCGACTCCCACGTGGCGCCGGTCGCACACCGGGTGAAGCCGGCCCAGCTGGACCGGGCCGTCAACGAGGCGATCGGCCGGTTCATGCCCGCCGAGGTGGAGCGGCTCGCCGAGCAGTCCTGGGACAAGCGCCACGTCACCGTCTACGACCAGCTGGTGTCGTACACCGGCACCATGCGGCTCGAGGCGGAGCTCGACATCGCCGACGCGATCGACTTCGGCGCCGCCGTCGCGGCCGGTGCAGCGCAGCGAGAGGCGTGCGGCTCCACCGAGCCGCTCGACGTACGCCGGGCCCAGGCGGTGGGCGACCTGGCTCGTCGTCAGCTCGCGCTCGACCTGGGCAGTGACTCGGGCGGGACGGGGGACGCGCCGGGCGTGAAGCCGCGACAGGTGGTGCTGCACGTCCATGTCTCCGAGGCGGCCGCCCTCGGCCTCGATGACCCGGTGGCCCGGCTGGAGCGCGGCGACGCGCTGGTCTCGGTCGCCCAGGTGCGGGCCTGGTGCGGCAACCCCGACGCCGAGGTGGTCGTGAAGCCGGTGATCGACCTGGCGACCTGCCTGTCGACGGACTCCGGCCAGGTGCCGCCGGCGATCGCCGAGCAGGTCGCCCTCCGCGACCGGACCTGCGCCTTCCCGTGGTGCACCCGACCGGCCCGCCGGTGCCGCCCCGACGATCCCGACGAACATCCCTGCGACGACGACCACGTGGTCGCGCGGGCCCGCGCCGGTCCCACGTGCTCCTGCAACCTCGCTCCACTCTGCCGGCGCCACCATCGCCTCAAGACCCACGCGCCGTGGAGCTACCTCGTCGTCGACCCGGGCACCTACCTGTGGACCAGCCCGCACGGGTACCGGTTCCTGCGCGACCAGACCGGCACTCTCGACGTGAGTGCCGACCGCCCCCGCCTCTGCGCGGTCCTGCCGCAGATCACGAGTTCCGGTTGATCGGCGGCTGACGGGAGAACCGGGACGGCCGGCTCCACTCTGCTGCGGCAGCCGGGTCCGCGTCACTCACACACCGGAACCGGGCGCTACTCGTGGAGCGACGGCGCGTACGACAACCCGACCACCGCGCCCTCCGGCGAGAGGAGCCGGGCGACGGTCTGGCCCCACGGCTCCTCGCGAGCGTCGTGCAGGAGTCGGTAGCCCTGCGATCGCAGCTCCTCCGCCCCCGCGGCCACCGCGTCGGCGTTCGCCACCTCGAACTCCAGGCTCGCCTGCGGCACGGCGATGTCGTCGGGCCAAGAGCTCTCCCCGAAGCATGCCTGGGCGGCCTGCTCCAGCGGCCACACCCCGAAGTGCTTGCACCCGTCGATCTCCTCGGTGGCGAAGTACTCACCGTCGAGCTGATGGAGCGGCAGTCCCAACGCGTCCATGTACAGCCGTCGGCTCTTCGACGGTACGGGCGTGATGACGGCGACGCTGGCGACGAACTCGATGTCCACGAGACACCTCCCGGGTTCCGGTCTCGCTCCCCGAGCCTAACGATCAAGGCTCTCGGTCGGAACGCCTCGGGCCCGCCGGTGCTCCATGTGGGGGATGTCGCCCGAGTGCGGCGTCCGGCACGCTGCTCACCTGCCGCTCGCCCCGCACCTGCGTTCTCGCGTCCGTGTGCGGATCAGGTTGCGGGGCCGGCACGGGCCGCTGGTGGGCGGAGCGAGCGCTGCGCAACCCAGAAACGTCCGCAAGTTCGATGATGCCCACAGGGGACCGCCCGTCCTAGTCTCCCGAGGTCCGTCGAGAGGTAGCTGATGACGATGTACCGCAACGGCCGTGTCGCCGCGCTCTCGGCTGCCCTGGCGGCTGTCCTGCTGACGGGCGTCGTGTCGGCCGTCGACATGCCGGGTGCGAACGCCGATCCCGCGGTGTCGGCCGAGCGCGTGGCCACCACGAGCCCCAGGGCCGCCCTGACGCCCGTCGCGAAGCCGGACTCGATCACCGTCTGGCCCAAGCACGAGTACAACCTGACCCGACGCGTGCTCAAGAACGACGTCGCGGACGGTTGCACCCTACGGATCGCCTCCGTCCTGGGCGACGGCGACGCGGACACCTTCATCTGGCGCAACGGGGGCCGGCTGAAGTTCTACGTTCGTGGGACCAGCGCGGACCCACGGTCGTCGACCTTCGACTACTCGGTGGAGTGCGTGGAGAACGGCGTGAAGAGCAGCCTGGTGACGAACACCGTCACCGTGCGACCGGCGTTCCTGGTGACCAACAAGTGGCAGAGCGAGCATCGCTACAAGTTCGTCAACCGCAACAGCACCTACGTGGTCGTGCGCCAATGGGCCCGGCATCACAAGCTGCTCGCCAAGTACCGCATCCCGGCCCACTCCTCGAAGATCTACAAGCGGCCCCACGTCTACAACAAGTGGGAGGCCTCGCTCGGCAAGGTCAAGAGCCCGATGGGCTCCGGCTGGCTCGAACGGTGGTGAGTCCGGACCCACGTGGTCCGACGGCCTGAAGGACGCCGCCCCAGCCGCCACCATCCGCAGCTGGTGACGGTCGGGGGAGCCAGGCAGCTGTCTACCGGGGGGCGAGCTCCAGCCACGAGAGGTCCCCGGTGAACCGGCTCTCGCTCCTCATCGTGGTGTTGGCGCTGACCCAGGCGGCGAGAGCGGCGTCCGCCGTCTTGGCGTGCTCCTCGGACTCCCACTGGCTGATCGAGACCACACGGTCGTCGTCGAACATGACGCCGTACGAGATGTACCCCGGTGTGCTGGTGACGATGGGGATGACGCCCGCGCGGGCCTTCGCCTCCAGCTCGTCCTTGTCGTCGTCGTGGGTGTAGATGACCACTCGTGCGTACATGCCTGACTCCTTCGTCCGGACCGATGTCGCGGGCGAACGGGCGCTCCCGCTGCCCGTAACCAGAACCTAGCCCTGCGGAGCAGCGTCGGGCTAGAGCGGACGCACTGGTCGGGTTGCTCGTCAGCGTGGTGCTCGGTGGCGTCCTGGTGCTCTCCGGCTCCGCCGGCGACGCCGGCCTCCTCGTCGTCCTGGGCTACCTCGCCGCAGTGATCGGCTCCGCCCTCGCTGCCGTCGGCATCATCGCGGCCGGGGTCCGTCTCGGCATGCGCTGGGCCAGGTACGACGGCAGCCTCTGAGGCCCCGCACGCGCTACGATCCGGCGCATGACCAGCGTTCCGCCCGCGTCGTCTCACGGGGTCGATGCCGACCGCATCCTCGCTCAGCCGCTGTTCGGGTCGCTGACCCGGCCGGACGCCGAGGAGTTCGTGCGCTACTGCGAGGTCCGCCATATCGAGCCCGGCCGCGCGGTGTTCACCCAAGGGGGTCTCGCATCAGCGTTCTTCGCGATCGAGTCCGGTGAGGCCGAGGCGGTCGCAGACGGGCGGCCACTCCGACGGATGGGTCCGGGCGACTGGTTCGGGGAGATCGGCATCGTGCAGCACTCCCCACGTACCGCCACGGTGATCGCCACGTCGCCGTTGACGGTGATCGCCATGACCGCCTTCGAGTTCCGCCGGCTCGAGGCCGAGCACCCCGACATCGCGGAGACGCTCACCCGCACGATGCAGGAGCGGCTGGGGGGCTGACACCGCGTCGTTCGCCCGGCCGGGGTCGGGGCGCTCACGCGGTCCGGCGGAGGACCGGCTCGGCCGGGAACCACTGCTCCAGAGGCCCGCTCCCGGCGAGGAGACGGCGTACGGCTGCGGTGGCGATGTCCTCGACCGGGTGGGTGGCGGAGGTGAGCCCGGCGTACTCCGCGAGCGGGAGGTCGTCGAAGCCGGTGACGGCGACGTCGTCCGGGACCCGGCGACCGTGCTCGGAGAGGACCTCGATGACACCGAGTGCCGCCTCGTCGCAGCTGGCGACGACGGCATCCGTGCCGGGCCAGCGCCGCAGGACCGCCTCGGCGGCGGCGCGACCGCCGGCGCGGGTGAACGGCGCGGGCAGGATCCGCACCGGCAGCCCGGCCTCCGTCATCAGCTCGGCATAGCCCTGTCGCACCCGTGACGTGCACGAGACCCGGGTCGGTCCGGCGACCAGGACGACCTGGCGGAGCCCGGCGTCGAGCAGGTGGGCCGTGAGCGCAGCCGCACTGTCGTGTGTGTCGACGTCGACGAGAGGTACGTCGTCCGAGCCGGCGCCGATGGAGACCACCCGACCGGGCAGCCGTCGCGCGATGTGTCCCAGGAGTCGGGCATGGGCGTTGACCAGCACCACCCCGGCGAGGTCGCGGTCCCGGGCGACCGTGGCGAGCACACGGTCGTCGTCGAGCGGGAACGCCCGGAGGGTGAGCCCCAGTCCGTGCTCCGTCCCGACCTCGGCGGCGGCGCGGACGACACGGTCGAGATAGGGGCACGGGTCCAGCCAGGTCACGCCGTGAGGCGTGACGGGGGCGATCAGGACCCGGGTGCCACGACCCGCAGCGAGCGCGCTGGCCGATGCGTGCGCGACGTAGCCCAGCTCGTCGGCGGCCCGCACGACCAGCTCCCGGGTCGCCGGGCGGACGCGGCCTGCGCCGCCGAGTGCCCGGGCCGCCGTGGCCCGCGAGACACCGGCCCGCAGCGCGACGTCCTCGACGGTGGGTCCTCGGCTGCTGTGGGGCACTCGCTCATGCTAGGACGACGGTCGGACGTCGGTCACTCGTCGCCGTAGCTCCACCGGCACCTGCGGTAGCCCTGCCGGTGCTCGGCGTCGGTCAGGGGCACGACCACGTCGAACTCCTTCCTCGTCCGCCCGCCGTAGAACGGGACGACGTAGCGGACGACGTGGGGCGTGGAGATGTCCTGGTCGTCCGCCCCCTCCTTGGTCACCGCGGAGACGTCGATCGCGAACCGTCCGGCATCGGAGGTCTCGACCGTGAAGTGGACCACCAGGCCACCCCGCTCGGGCTCGTACCTGCACCCGCTCGGGTGGAACGTGAGGTCGGCGGGGCCGGAGACGCCCGCGTCGAGGGGGTCTGCCTCCGAGTCCGGCGAGAGCTTCAGGACGGCGACGAGACCCAGCAGGACGCACACCCCGGCGACCGCGACCAGGACCAGCACGGCCCTCCGGACCGCGCCTGCCGTGCGCGGGGTTGCCGGGGAACCGTCGTCGGCGGGGTCGGGGACGTCACTGCTGCCTGTGGTCAATGCCGCTCCTCGAGTACGTCGTTCGCCGGAGGTCAGAGGCCGGCGACGGGCGGAAGGGTGACGACCTGCGAGGCGTAGCTCAGCCCGGCCCCGAACGCGATCAGGAGTGCGGTGTCGCCCACCTTCGCCTCGCCGTTGCGGAGCATCGCCTCGATGGCCAGGGGCACCGAAGCGGCAGACGTGTTGCCGGAGTCGCGGACGTCGCGCGCGATCGCGATGCCCTCGGGCAGCTTGAGGTTGCGGGCCAGGGTCTCGGTGATCCGCAGGTTGGCCTGGTGGGGGATGAAGGCGTCCAGGTCCTCCAAGGTCAGGCCGGCGCCCTCGACGGCCTCGCGGGCGACGTCGGCCATCGCGAACGGCGCCCAGCGGAAGACCGCGGTGCCCTCCATCCGGACCACCATCCGGTGGTCGGGGCCGGCGTCCTGGCAGCCCGGCTCCTGGGTGATCACGTGGGACTGCGAGCCGTCGGAGCCCCAGGCCACCGGCCCGATGCCGGCCTCGTCGGCAGCGCCGACGACGACCGCACCGGCGCCGTCGGCGAAGATGAAGGCCGTCGACCGGTCGGTGGGGTCCAGGAACAGGCTCAGCTTCTCGACCCCGATCACCAGGACGTAGCGCGCGTTGCCGCCGCGGACCAGGTCCGAGGCGACCGAGACGGCGTGGCAGAACCCGGCGCAGCCCGCCGACACGTCGAACGAGGCGGCGCGCGAACCGAGGCGGTCGGCCACCAGCGGAGCGGCGGCTGGGGTGTGCTGCGCGTGCGACGAGGTCGCCACGATCACGGTGCCGAGCGCGCCGGCCTCGACGCCCGCCGCGTCCAGCGCCGCCTGTGCCGCGCGCGTCGCCATCTCGACCAGGGTCTCGTCGTCCCCGGCGTACCGTCGCGTCCGGATCCCCGACCGGCTCTGGATCCACTCGTCGCTGGAGTCCAGGACCTCGCAGACCTCGTCGTTCGTCACCACCCGCTCCGGCCGGTAGATCCCGAGCCCGAGCATCGCGGTCGCCGCCGCGCCCGGCCGCTGACTGATCGTCGCCATCGTGGTCCTGCCTTCTCTACGGGTGGTCAGAGCGAAGGCTACGACCCCCCGGCCGCGACTCCAGCACCCGGAAGCCCTTGGCGCTCGCCAGCCGGGTCGTCGGGTACCCCTGGTCGGTGAGCCAGGCCTGCAGCGAGTCGCCGCCGAGGTTCCTGCCCACCACCATCACCGCCCGCCCGTCGCGGCGGAGGCGCGGGAACCAGCGCAGCAGCAGGTCGTGCAGCGCCTGCTTGCCGATCCGGATCGGCGGGTTCGACCAGATCTCGTCGAACCGTAGGTCGTCCGGCACGTCCGCGGGCTCCAGCGCCCGGTAGCGGTCCGTGAGCCCCAGCGCCCCGGCGTTCTCGCCGGCCAGCAGCACCGCGCGCTGGTTCACCTCCACCCCCGTGACGCTCGCCGTCTCCGGTGGTACGCCGTCCCGTCGCCACGCCGCCGCGATGGCCAGGCCGATCACGCCGTACCCGGTCCCCAGGTCGAGCACCTGCCCCGGCCCCGGCGGCTGCGTCTCGCGGAAGAGCACGGCCGTGCCGCCGTCGAGCCGGCCGCGGCTGTAGACCCCCGAGCCGCTGACCAGGTCGAGCCGCTGGCCCCACACCTCGCAGCTGAACGGCTCCCGGGTGAAGGGCACCGACGGGTCGGCCGAGAAGTAGTGGTCGCTCATGCGTCCCGCCGGGCCCGGGTCTCACCGGCGCGGGCGGCGAGCTCGGCGTCGGGCGGGTAGGCGACCTCCTCGAGCGTCAGCCCGTGCGGGGGTACGACGGTCACGCGGGGGTCGCGGACCCGCCCGGCGAGGACCTCGGCCGGCCAGGACACCGAACGGTGCCCGTCGCCCACCGCCAGGAGGCAGCCCACGAGCGAGCGCACCATGTGGTGGCAGAACGCGTCGGCCCGCACCGTCGCGGTGAGCACATCACCCGCGCGGGCCCAGCCGAGGTCCAGCAGGGTGCGGACGGTGGTCGATCCCGCCCGCTGCTTGCAGAAGGCCGCGAAGTCGTGGAGCCCCAGCAGCGGTTCCGACGCGGCCTCGAGCGCCTCCCGGTCGAGCGGACGAGGCCAGGCCAGGACGTGCCGCCGGACCAGCGGGTCGGGGACGCCGTCGGTGACCCGGTAGGCGTAGCGCCGCCACAGCGGCGAGAAGCGGGCGTCGAACCCGTCGGGCGCGGCGACCACACGGCGTACCCGGACGTCGGCGGGCAGCAGCCCGTCCAGTCGGCGCGCCAGCGCGGCGCACGGGTCGCCGTCGTACCGCCCTGCCGCCGCCTCGAGGGCGTCCGGCTCGACGTCGACGTGGACCACCTGCCCCCGGGCGTGCACGCCGGTGTCGGTCCGCCCGGCGCAGACGACCGAGGGAGCGGGTCTCCGGAGCACCGTCGCCAGGGCCGTCTCGAGCTCGCCCTGCACAGTGCGCAGCCCCGGCTGCACGGCCCAGCCGTGGAACTCACCGCCGTCGTAGGCGAGGTCGATCCGCAGGCGCACGGTCGGCATCCTAGGCGGGGCGACCGAGCGGGCTGCGCCGCCTACGATCGGTGCCATGGACGACCGCCCCGCCATCCTGCTCGTCTCGGAGGAGAACGCCGAGCTCCTGCTCGACGAGTTCGGCCGTTACACGCGCGACTACGACGTGCGCGCGGCCCGCAGTGCCGCCGAGGCCAAGCAGGTCGCGCAGGAGCTCGGCCGGGAGGGCCGTCAGCTCGCGCTGTGCGTCACGGAGTCGGTCCTCCCCGACGACGACGTGCTCGCGATGTTCCAACGGCTCCGCACCTACATCCCGACCTCGCGCCGCCTGATCGCCGCGCACTGGACCCGCTTCCGCCAGGACGCCGAAGCCCTGCGCCCCGCGCTCGCCAAGGGCAAGTACGACGCCTACCTGCTGATGCCGCGCGGCGCGCGGGACGAGGAGTTCCACACCGCGGTCTGCGAGCTGCTGTCGGACTGGGGCTCGACGGTCGCGGCGCCGGTCGTGGAGAGCCTCCGCATCGTCTCGCCGACGAACGACGGCGTGACCCTCGCGGTCCGCGACTACCTCGACCGGATCGGCGTACCGGCGCTGGTGCACGACCCCGACAGCGAGATCGGACGCGAGGTCCTCGATCGCCTCGGCGCGGAGTCGCCGAGCTTCCCGGTCGTCGAGCGGTGGGACGGCGACCCCGTCGAGGTGAGCTCGGTGCGTGACGTCGCGATGTCGATCTACGGCCGCCCCGACGACATCGAGGTCGACTCCGTCGTCGATCTGGTGATCGTGGGCGCCGGGCCGGCCGGGCTCGCGGCCTCGGTCTACGGCGCGTCCGAGGGGCTCACCACGGTCGCCATCGAGGCCGAGGCGATCGGGGGTCAGGCGGGCACCAGCTCGATGATCCGCAACTACCTCGGCTTCCCCCGCGGGATCTCCGGGATGCGGCTGGCCCAGCGCGCGCGCAACCAGTCGATCCGCTTCGGCACCCGCTTCTTCACCGGGTGGCCGGCCACCGCCCTCGAGGTCGGCCGCGACGGCGCACCCCACGTGGTCCGGACCGAGGGTGGCGACGTGCGGGCGCGCGCGGTGGTGATCGCCTCCGGCGTCACCTACCGCAAGCTCGGCGTCGACTCCGTCGACTCCCTGGTCGGCGCGGGCGTCAACTACGGCGCCGCGATGACCGCCGCCCGCGAGATGGAGGGGTACGACGTCTTCGTGGTCGGCGGTGGGAACTCCGCGGGCCAGGCGGCGATCCACCTCGCGCGCTTCGCACGCAGCGTCACCATCCTGGTACGCCGCCCCGACCTGTCGGCGACCATGTCGGCGTACCTCATCGGCGAGATCGAGTTCAACCCGCGGATCACCGTCGAGGGCTGCCGCGCGGTGGTGGACGGGGGCGGCAACGGCCGCCTCGAGTGGATCGAGGTCGAGGACACCGCGACCGGAGAGCGGACCCGCCGCGAGACCGGCGGCCTCTTCCTGCTGCTCGGTGCGGTCGCCCACTGCGACTGGCTGCCGCCCGAGGTCTCTCGCGACGCGCGCGGCTTCGTGCTCACCGGTCGCGACGTTCCGGCTGCGGGCTGGGAGGACGGGCTGCCTCCGGAGACCCTGCAGACGACGGTGCCGGGGATCTTCGCCGTCGGCGACATCCGTGCCGGCTCGATGAAACGGGTCGCGAGCGCCAGCGGCGAGGGCGCGTCCGTCGTAGCGCTGGTGCATGCGTGGCTGGAGCCGACGACGCCCTGATCCGCGGGCTGTGACCCCGCTCACGACACCCGCGCCGGGGGTCCTCGCAGAAGGGGGTCCCCGCCCACCTCGTTGGTACGGTTACGCCCGTGCCAGCGGCCTCCCTGGACCGGTCCCCCCCGGTCCGCACCTCACGGATGAAGCGCCTCGGCATCCAGCTCCTGGTCGCGCTGGTCGTGCTCGCTGTGCTGTACGAGGCGTTCATGGCGTTGGTGAACATCAGGACCAATGTGCTCTGGTACCGCACCGTCGACGGCGCCGAGGTCTACCGCACCATCCTCGGCGCGCAGGTCCTGCTCTTCCTCGTCTTCGGCATCCTCACCGCACTGGCCGTCGCCACCGCCCTCGCCGTCGTGGTCCGCACCCGGCCGCGCTACCGACCGGATCCGAGCCGGCAGAAGTGGCGCTTCCGCTTCCTCCGCTTCGAGCGGCGGTTCCGGGTCTGGCTCATCGCCGCCATCGCCCTGTACCTCGGGATCCGTGCGGGCAGCCACGCCACGCACCGCTGGCAGGCCTACCTGCTGTGGCGCCACGCGCAGCCGTTCCACACCACCGACCCGCAGTTCCACCGCGACGCGTCGTACTTCGTCTCGATCCTGCCCTTCCAGAAGGCCGTGGTCGGCTACCTCACCGCGGTCGTGGTGACCTGCCTCGTGGCCACCCTGATCGCGGCGTACCTCTACGGCGCGCTGCGGATCCGCGGGCGCGGGCGCAAGGTGACGCCCGCCCTGAAGGCCCAGGTCTCGGTGCTGCTGGGCCTCTACCTGCTGCTGCAGGCCGCGTCGTACTGGCTGGGCCGCTTCTCGCTCACGACGTCCCAGCGAGGGCCGGTGACCGGGCTCTCCTACACCGACCAGCACGCGACCCTGCCGGCGCTCACCGTCCTGACCGTCCTCGCGATCCTGTTCGCGCTCCTCCTCTTCGCCAACGCGTGGCTGGGGCGCCTGCGCTGGATCGCCGTGGGCCTCGGCGGAATGCTCGTCGCCGCGCTCCTGATCGGCACGGTCTGGCCCTCGCTGGTCTACCGCTTCCGTGAGCAGCCGAGCGCCTCGACCCTGGACCGGCCGTCCATCGAGCACAACCAGGCCGCCACCTTGAAGGCGTTCGGCCTCGACCACGACATCGCTACGCAGGAGTTCGGCGCGACCTCCGGGACGCCGACCACCACGTCGCTGGCGCGTGCCCGGCAGACCGCGCAGATCCGGTTGCTCGACCCCGACAAGCTGACGCCGACCTTCAACGTCAAGCAGGAGATCCAGGGCTACTACCAGTTCAAGTCGCCGCTCGACATCGCGCACTACCCGCTCGGGGCCCGCGACCAGGACGTCGCGATCGCCGCCCGCGAGCTCAACCTCTCCGAGATCCCACGGAGCTCCTGGTCGAACAACCACCTGATCTACACCCATGGGTACGGCGTGGTGGCGGCGCCGACCGACCGCTTGGACCAGAAGACGGGGACGCCGATCTTCATCAACGGTGGTCTGCCGCCGCAGAACCAGATCCCGGTCGACGTGCCGCAGATCTACTTCGGCCAGCACTCCCCGTCGTACTCCATCGTGGGCCAGCCCCCGGGCAGCAAGAAGAACGTCGAGTTCGACTACCCGAGCACCAACGGCACCTCCGAGGGCGTCCACACGACGTACACCGGCGACGGCGGCGTGCCGATCGGCTCGCGGCTGACCCGTCTGCTGTACGCCGCCAAGCTGCACGACCCGAACATCTTCTTCGCCGGCGAGATCAACTCCGCCTCCCAGCTGCTGACCGTGCGCGATCCGCGCAACCGGGTGGCGGAGGTCGCGCCGTGGCTCACCCTCGACGGCGACGTCTACCCGGCGCTGGTCGACGGATCGGTGCAGTGGGTGGTCGACGGCTACACCTCGAGCGCGACCTACCCCGACTCCGAGCGGGTCAACCTGCACCAGGCGACGTCCAACTCGCTGACGAACGCCATGGGCATCGCGAGCCAGCCGAACAAGCAGGTCAACTACCTGCAGAACTCGGTGAAGGCCGTCGTCGACGCCTACACCGGGAAGGTGACCCTCTACTCCTGGAACCAGGAGAACCAGCCCGACCCGGTGCTGCAGACCTGGGAGAGCGCGTTCCCCGGCCTGGTGCAGCCGGAGTCGAGCATCCCGTCGTCGCTGCTGCCGCTGCTGCGCTACCCGCAGGACCTCTTCGACGTCCAGCGCAGCCTGCTCACCCAGTACCACGTGACGAACCCCGGCGACTTCTACAACGGCAGCGACTTCTGGAAGGTCCCCAACGACCCGACCATCGCGGCCACGATCACCCTCAACGGCCAGGGGCTGCGCGGTGGCGGCGCGTCACCGACGATGCCGTCGACGTACATGTCGCTCGCACCGACCGGCGAAGGGCCGTCGCGCTGGGCGCTGTCGTCACCGATGGTGACCCTCAACTACCGCGAGCTCGCGGGCTTCCTGACCGTGAACGCCCAGCCGGGACCCGACTACGGGAAGTTCACCCTGCTCGACTTCCCCGCGGGGCAGTCGATCGAGTCGCCGGCCCAGATCCAGAACGACATCGAGTCCGACAACGTCATCGCGAAGGCGCTCACCCTGCAGCGGGGCGGGAACTCCAAGGTGGTGCTCGGCAACCTGCTGACCATCCCCCTCGACAACAAGGTGCTCTACGTCGAGCCGGTCTACACCCAGGCCCGGGGCCCGAACTCGTTCCCGATCCTGCGCCACGTGATCGCGGTCTACGGCAACGGCCAGCCGGCGTTCAAGCCCACCTTGAACGCCGCCCTCCGCACCGCCATCGCGAACGACGCCGCCCGCCGCTGACCTGGAGGCAGAGCAGGGCCGTCGCCGACATCCTTGTCAACCATGCGGTTGACAAGTACATCGCTCCCGCCTAGGGTGGTGGTCAACCATACGGTTGACGAAGGATGTCCGCATGACCGACGAGCTGTCCCGGGTCTTCGCCGCCCTGGCCGACCCCACCCGGCGCGACCTGGTGGCCCGGCTGACCGGCGGCGACGCCACCGTGGGCGACCTCGCCGCGCCGTACGACGTGAGCCTCCAGGCCGTCTCCAAGCACCTCAAGGTGCTCGAGGAGGCGGGGCTGGTGACGCGCAGCCGTGATGCGCAACGCCGGCCGGTGCACCTGGAAGCGGAGGTGTTCGACCTGATGACCCAGTGGATCGAGCGGTACCGCCGGCGCGCGGAGGAGCGCTACCGGCGCCTCGACGACGTGCTCGCGCAGGCGGACTCCGACACCGACGACCGACCAGCCCCGCAGGAGGGAACCGCATCATGACCACCGACACCCGTACGTCGTACGCCGAGGCCGCCATCGAGGCGGACCCCACCGTCCCGGCGATCCACATCCACCGCGACTTCGCCGCGACCCCCGAGCAGCTGTTCCGCGCGCACACCGACCCCGACCTGGTCCGGCGCTGGATGGGTCCGGCCGACCGGGAGGTCGAGATCCAGGAGTGGGACGCCCGCGACGGGGGCTCGTGGCGCTTCACCGACAGCAGCGACGGCGACGTCCAGGCCTTCCGCGGCTGTTTCCACACCGTGCGCCCCGACCGGATCGTGCAGACCTTCACCTGGGAGGGCATGCCGGACGGCGTGGCTCTGGAGACGCTCACGTTCGAGGACCTCGGCGACGGCCGCACCCGCCTCCACGCCCAGTCGCTGTGCGACAGCTTCGAGGACCGCGACGCGCTGGCTGCGCAGCGGGATGGAGATCGGCGTCAACGACGGCTACGCCGCCATCGACCGCCTCCTCGCCGACGGCTCCCTCTGAGCGGGATCGGGTCAGAGCAGCTCGTGGCGGTACGGCGGGTCGGCGCCGGGGCGGGAGACCGTCACCGCCGCGGCCCGGGCCGCGCGACGTAGCACCGCCTCGATCACCGCGGCATCCATCGCGGGCAGCCGGCCACCGCAGCACGTCGAGCTCCCACAGCGCGTCCAGCATGGCGGCGCCGAACGTGTCGCCGGCCCCGATCGTGTCGGCGACCTCGACGTCGGTCGAGGGCGCGTCGACCCGGCCGTCGACGGAGAACCACGTGGCACCGTCGCGGCCGCGGGTCACCACCACCGCCGACGGACCCAGCCCGAACAGGTGCGCGACCGACTGCTCCACCGTGTCGTCGGGGTAGAGCGCCTCGAGGTCCTCGTCCGAGGCCTTCACCAGGTCGGCCAGCGCGACGACCTCCTCGACGGCACTGACCACGTCCGGCCCGGTCCCGGTCACCGCCGGCCGGACGTTGAGGTCGTAGCTGACCGTCGCCGTCGGCCGCAGCAGCTCCAGCAGCCGGCGCACGTCGTCGGCTCCGGGCCGCAGCACCGCTCCCAGCGAGCAGGTGTGCACGACCACCGGGGACACGGCCGGCACCGGGTTGAGGCGCCAGTCGATGTCGAAGGTGTACGACGCGCTGCCGTCCTCGGCGAGGGTGGCCACCGCGGTGGCCGTGCGCTCCAGCGCGTGCGGATCGCCCGCGACCGCCACGGCCGACTGGTTGAGGTGCCGGGCCAGCACCGCCCCGCGCGCGTCGGCGGCGTACGCCGTGACGAACTGCACCGGGCGGCCCAGCCGTGCCAGGGCGACAGCCACGTTGGCCGCGCTCCCCCCGGCGTACTCCACCGACGTGCCGTCGGCGCGCTGCACGATGTCGACCAGCGACTCCCCCACCACCAGGACATCCGTCATGGCTCATCCTTACCGCATCCCGGCCCGCGCCGCCCGCGTCTCGCGCCGTGGCGGACAGGGCAAGCGATGATGCACCCGTGGACACGATCATGGCGGGGCCGCCCACGCAGCGTCAGGGCTCGACCCGGTCGACGGACGTCCTGGTGGCGGTGGGCCTGATCGTCGCCGAGCTCGTGCTCGGTTGGTACACCTACGACCTCGCGCGCTTCCTGACGCGCCACGTGGACGCCATCCGGCTGGTCCAGTGGTTCTTCGTGATGCTGCCGTTCCTTCCCCTGGCCGTGGTGGTCGCGCTCCATGCGATCCGGCCCGGCCGCGCCCTCACCGCCCTCCTGGCGGCTCTGGGCGCAGGAGTGGTCTACGTCGTGCAGCTCGAGCTGGTGCGCTGGGTCTTCACCCACCACCCTGGCCTGGACCCTCACGTCATCGAGATCGTCGGGTACGCCACCGCGCTGACGGCAGCGACCCTCGCGGCGCTGGCATGGGGGCTCAGCCGCCGCCACGGTCACGCATGGCCGCTCGGCCTGCTCGTGGCCGCCGGCGGGGCCTGGCTGACGCTGTGGACGGACTGGACCACGAGGGTCGGGTGGTCCCGCTTCGCCAGCCTGTCGGACAGCACGGGGATCCGGCAGGCCGAGCTCCTGCACACGATCGCGGTGATGATCCCGATCGTCGCGGCATGCCTCGTCTGCTGGCTGATCGATGTGGCCGAGCTGCGCCGTAGTGCGACGGGGTCGGCGTACGACGAAGGCCCGCCACCTCCGTGAGGTGACGGGCCTGCGATCGACGCGGTCGGCGACTACTCGCCGGCGCGGGTGAACCCGGCGGCCTCGGCGGACTCGACGGAGTCGAACCACACCTCCGCGACCGTCTGCTCGTACCACTGGCCGTCGGGCTCGTGGAACTTCATCGAGTCCTCGTTGCCCTTGACCGGGTAGCCCTCCGGAGCCTGCGACTCGTCCTCGAGCGGCACGTGGGACCCGGCGTACTTGCCGGCGAAGCCACCCTCGGTCTCCTCGAAGACGTCCGCGTCGACACCTTCCACCTCGGTGGCCGGCTCGAGGTCGAGCGCCTCGGCGGACGCCTCGACGGGGTCCTCGACGACCTGTGCCTCGACGGGGGCCTCCTCGACCGGAGCCTTGTCGACCGGCTCCTCCTCGACCTGCGCCGGGGCGGTCTTGGCGGCGGTCTTCTTGGCCGGCTTCTTCTCGGCGCGTGCCGCCTTCGGCTGGTAGGGCTCGGTCACCAGCTCGATGACCACCATCGGCGCGTTGTCGCCCTTGCGGTAGCCGATCTTGGTGATCCGGGTGTAGCCACCGGGACGGTCGGCGAAGGTCGGCGCGATCTCGGTGAAGAGGACGTGGACGACCGACTTGTCGCGCACGGTCTTGAGCACCTCACGGCGGTTGTGCAGGTCGCCGCGCTTGGCCTTGGTGATCAGCTTCTCCGCGACCGGGCGCAACACGCGCGCCTTGGCCTCGGTGGTGGTGATCCGGCGGTGCTCGAACAGCTGGGTGGCCAGGTTGGACACGATCAGCCGCTGGTGCGCGGGGCTGCCGCCGAGGCGGGGACCCTTCTTGGGCTTGGGCATGGGTTCTCTCTCGATTCTCCCCGGCCGTGTCAGGTACCGGAGTAGATGGTGCTTTCGATCAGGTCAGGTCGGTCTCAGGCCGCCTTGCGAGCAAGCTCGCTGCGGCGTTCGCCTCCTGACTCAGCGACCGGCTTCGCCGGTCCCTGAGTCAGTAGGACTCATCCTCGATGAACGCGTCGTCGTCGTCGTCGCCGTACGCCGCGAGGGCGGCCTGCGGGTCGAAGCCGGGCGCGCTGTCCTTGAGGGACAGACCCATCTCGTGCAGCTTCGCCTTGACCTCGTCGATGGACTTGGCGCCGAAGTTGCGGATGTCGAGCAGGTCCTGCTCCGAGCGCGAGATGAGCTCACCCACGGTGTGGATGCCCTCGCGCTTGAGGCAGTTGTAGGACCGGACCGTCAGCTGCAGGTCCTCGACCGGGAGGGCGAGGTCGGCAGCCAGCTGCTCGTCGACCGGCGACGGGCCGATGTCGATGCCCTCGGCCTCGACGTTCAGCTCGCGGGCCAGCCCGAAGAGCTCGACCAGCGTCTTGCCGGCCGACGCGATGGCGTCACGGGGCTTCATCGACGGCTTGGTCTCGACGTCGATCACGAGCTTGTCGAAGTCGGTGCGCTGCTCGACACGGGTGGCCTCGACCTTGTAGGTCACCTTCAGCACGGGGCTGTAGATCGAGTCGACCGGCATCCGGCCGATCTCGTTGTCGGCACCCTTGTTCTGGACCGACGAGACGTAGCCGCGGCCGCGCTCGACGACCAGCTCCATCTCCAGCTTGCCCTTGTCGGACAGCGTGGCGATCTTGAGGTCGGGGTTGTGCACCTCGACGCCCGCGGGCGGCTGGATGTCACCGGCGGTGACGATCCCGGCGCCGGACTTGCGCAGGTACATGGTGACGGGCTCGTCGTGCTCGGAGGAGACGACGAGGCCCTTCAGGTTGAGGATGACCTCGGTGACGTCTTCCTTGACGCCCTCGATGGTCGAGAACTCGTGCAGGACGGTGTCCACCTTGATGCTGGTGACCGACGCACCGGGGATGGACGAGAGCAGGGTACGACGCAGCGAGTTGCCGAGCGTGTAGCCGAAACCCGGCTCCAACGGCTCGATGACGAAACGCGAACGGAACTCGTCAACTGACTCTTCCGACAGGGTCGGGCGCTGTGCGATGAGCACTGATTCTTTCCTTTCCGAGCCCACCCGCTATTTGACGGGCTCGAACTCCATGTGGACTTGGGGACGAACGGGCCGACCGGAGCCGGCATGGTGCTGCTTACTTCTTGGAGTAGTACTCGACGATCAGCTGTTCCTGGACCGGGATGTCGATCTGGGCCCGGACCGGGACCTGGTGGACGAGGATCCGCATCCGCGTGGGGATCGCCTCGAGCCACGCCGGGACGACCCGCTCTCCGTGGGTCTCGCGAGCCACGATGAACGGGGTCATCTCCAGGGACTTCTCGCGCACGTCGATCACGTCGTACTGGCTGACCTGGAACGACGGGATGTCGACCTTGCGACCGTTGACCCGGAAGTGACCGTGCGTGACGAGCTGACGGGCGTGGCGACGCGTCCGGGCGAAGCCGGCTCGGTAGACCACGTTGTCGAGGCGGCACTCGAGCAGCTGCAGCAGGTTGTCACCGGTCTTGCCCTGCCGACGCGAGGCCTCGGTGTAGTAGTTGTGGAACTGCTTCTCGAGCACTCCGTAGGTGAAGCGGGCCTTCTGCTTCTCGCGGAGCTGGAGCAGGTACTCGCTCTCCTTGATCCGCCCGCGGCCGTGCTGGCCCGGCGGGTAGGGGCGACGCTCGTAGGCCGAGTCGCCGCCGACGAGGTCGACACCGAGACGGCGCGACTTCTTGGTCATGGGGCCGGTGTAACGGGCCATGGGTCAGTCTCCTTCTCTGTCTCGGGTCAGACGCGCCGGCGCTTGGGCGGGCGGCAACCGTTGTGGGGGGTGGGCGTGACGTCCTGGATGGTGCCGACCTCGAGGCCGATCGCACCGAGGGACCGGATCGCGGTCTCGCGACCCGAGCCCGGGCCCTTGACGAAGACGTCGATCTTCTTCATGCCGTGGTCCATCGCCCGGCGGCCGGCGGCCTCGGCGGCCATCTGCGCGGCGAACGGGGTGGACTTGCGCGAGCCCTTGAAGCCGACGGTGCCGGCCGAGGCCCACGAGATCACCGCCCCGGTGGGGTCGGTGATGGTGACGATGGTGTTGTTGAACGTGCTCTTGATGTGGGCTTCGCCCTGAGCGATGTTCTTCTTCTCCTTGCGACGCACCTTCTTGGCGCCGGCCTGACGGCTCTTGGGAGGCATGCAGTACTCCTATGCGGAAGCGGGACGAGGGATCGAGTGGGAGCGGCGGGAGCCGGCTCCGGTCGACAGGGCGGTCACTTGGCCTTCTTCTTGCCGGCCACGGTGCGCTTGGGACCCTTGCGGGTACGCGCGTTGGTCTTGGTGCGCTGACCGCGGACCGGGAGGCCCTGGCGGTGCCGGCGACCCTGGTAGCTGCCGATCTCGATCTTGCGCCGGATGTCGGCCTGGACCTCGCGGCGGAGGTCACCCTCGATCTTGATCTCGTCGTTGCCCTCGATCGCGTCGCGGAGCGCCACCAGCTCCTCGTCACCGAGCTGGTGGACGCGGAGGTCCGGGTTGACCCCGGTCACGCTGAGGAGCTGCTGTGCGCGGGTACGGCCGATGCCGTAGATGTAGGTGAGTGCGATCTCGATGCGCTTGTCGCGCGGGAGATCGACACCAACGAGGCGTGCCATGTTGTCTGGCGTTCCCTTCGGGTAGCTCACAGTGGTTTCGGTCGTGTCGCATCTGAGCGAGGACCGTCAGACCCGGCGAAGCCGGGACTGACGACCGCAGCGAGACGCCGATGCGAGCTTGCTCGCGAGGCGCTCTCACCCAGCTCCGGCCACTGCTCCGGAGGTGGTTCACTGGTCCCGTCGGTCGAGCCGTCGAGACCAGCTAGCGATCACGTGGTGGGTGTTCAGTTGTGGTTGTGACTGTCAGGCTCCCTCGCGAGCAAGCTCGCTTCGGGGTCGATCCGACTGGAAGCCCGAACTCCGTTCGGTCCTCCAGGGCGGATCATCCTTGCCGCTGCTTGTGACGCGGGTTCTCGCAGATCACCATGACGCGGCCGTGGCGACGGATCACCTTGCACTTGTCACAGATCTTCTTCACGCTCGGGTTGACCTTCACGTGTCAGCCCTTTCTTTGCTCGGTCGGCTGGCTTACTTGTAGCGGTAGACGATGCGCCCACGGGTGAGGTCGTACGGCGAGAGCTCCACCACGACGCGGTCCTCGGGGAGGATCCGGATGTAGTGCTGGCGCATCTTGCCGCTGATGTGGGCCAGGACCTTGTGCCCGTTGCTCAGCTCGACCCGGAACATCGCGTTCGGGAGAGCCTCGACGACGGTGCCCTCGATCTCGATCACACCTTCTTTTTTCGGCATGTCCTCACTTCTGTTAGCGCAGGTGTCGTTCAGTTCGTCTACCGTCGGACCCGGGAACCTCGGCACCGCCTCCGCTGGTCAGCGAAGTCGGGACCGTGGACCTCTCGTGGCCGCCCCGCGGACCTCTTCCCGGGCGCAGACTCAGCCCAGCAAGCGCTGAGTCGTGAGATGGTCCGGGCAGCCGCGAGGCACCGCGAATCAGACCCGAGTTGGGCCGACACGCCAGTTTAGGCCGCACCCGGGCGCAACCCCTAATCGCAAGGGTGACCCGGACCGCGGTCACCAGCCCGGCGCTCAGTCCCGGCCGAACCCCGCCTCGCGCGCCTTGATGATCGCCTCGGCGCGACCCGCGGCGTGCAGCTTCGCATAGATCCCGGACACCGCGTTGCGCACGGTCTTGTTCGAGATGTGGAGCTCGCGCGCGATCGCGTCGTTCGACCGTCCGGCGGCCAGCAGCTCGAGCACCTCGCGCTCCCGCTCGCCGAGCTCGCGGGAACGCCTGCTGCTCCCGTCGCGGCGCCCTCGCGAACAGCTCCGCCACCTGTCCCGCCACGCTGGCACCGAAGACCATGCCGCCGGCATGGGCCGCGCGTACGGCGTTGTGCACCTCGTCGGCGCCGGAGCCCTTCAGCAGGTAGCCGGAGGCGCCGGCCCGGAGCGCGGAGACGACCGTGTCGTCGTCCTCGTTCATGGTCAGCATCACGACGCGGACTCCCTCGTGGCGGGCGGTGATCCGGCGCGTCGCCTCGATGCCGTCGAGCCGGGGCATCGCGATGTCCATCACCACCACGTCCGGGGAGGTCTCGGCCACGACGTGGAGGGCGTCGACCCCGTCGGCGGCCGTGCCGACGACCTCCATCCCGTCGAGCGCACCCAGCAGGGCGACGAGCCCGTCGCGCACGATCTGGTGGTCGTCGACGACCATGACCCGGATGCTCACGAGACCGGCTCCTTCTCCGACGTCGCCTCATGGCGGAGCGGGAGGTGGGCGCGGACGAGGGTGCCGCCCCCGGGGGGCAGGTGACCTCGCTGTGCCCTCCGAGCTCCTCCGCGCGCTCGCGCAGCGACAGCAGGCCGACCCCCACCTGCCGGTCGGGGTCGATGCCTCGTCCGTCGTCCGCGACCTCGACCTCGAGGGCTCCGTCCACGAGCACCAGCCGGACCCGGCAGCTGTCGGCTCGGGCGTGACGCGCGGCGTTGCTCAGCGCCTCGGCGGCGATCCGGTAGGCCGCCACCTCGACCGCGGCGGGCAGCGTGGTGAAGCCCTCCGCCTCGACGGTGGCCCGGAACGGCTGGTGCTCGGCCAGCTGGGTCAGGGCGCCCACGAGCCCGCGGTCGTCCAGGGCGGGGGGACGCAGGTCGTGGACGAGCCGGCGCACGTCGGCGACCACCTCCTGCACCTGCGCACTCGTCTCCCGCAGCTGGGCCTTGGCCGCGTCGGGTTCCCGGTCGACGAGGAGCCGGGCGGACTCGAGCCGGAACACCACGCCGGCCAGAGCCGGCCCCAGGCCGTCGTGGAGGTCCCGGCGGATGCGCCGGCGTTCCTCCTCGCGGGCCAGCACCATCCGCTCCCGACCCTGCTGGAGCTCGTCGGCCATCCGGCTGGCGCGCGCCGCCGTGGCCGCCTGCCGGACCAGGTCGCCGAGCAGCTCCTCGTCGCGGCGGGTGAGACGGCTGCGCAGGCCCCGCGCCGGCAGCACCAGGCGCCCGACGGTGGCCCCCCGGTAGGTGATCGGCAGGGTCCGGGTCCGGTCCGGACGATCGCCGTGGGTCGCCACCAGCTGCTCGCCGCCCGGGCGGTCGACCTCGACGCTGACGAAGCCGACGCCGAACGCCGCCGCGACCGACCGGGTGACCGCCGCGAGCTGGGCGGACGCGTCGTCGGTCGTCTCCAGGGTCGAGGCCAGCCCGGCGACGGCACCGTAGGGGTCCGCACGACGACCGAGCATGACGCCGGCGCACCAGCCGCTGGAGCTGCAGGCGCAGCGGACCGTAGAGCAGCGCGGTCAGCACCAGCACGACCAGGACGACCTGGCGCTGGTCCAGCGAGCTGCCGAGCGCCGTGGTGAGGGCGGCCAGGACGGCGAGGTCGACGCCGACGACCAGCACCGACAGCGCGCCGTACACGACCGTGCGCGCCACCAGGTCCTCGACCGGGACGACGTCGGGTTCGACGATCGCGACCGTCATCGCGCCGGCGGGGAGGAGCACCACGACCAGCAGGAGCAGTCCCTGGACCACCGCCAGCTCGGAGAGGAACGACAGCGGGAGCAGGAAGGCCATCGCCACGACCGACCAGAACAGCCAGCGGAGCCGGTCCCGCTCGACGCCGGAGGTCCGTCGGTACCGGACCACGACCGAGGCCATCGCGACGAGGAACCCCACGGCCTGGGCGGCCGTCTCCACCGGCACGACGCGGGAGGTGAAGCGACGAGGACAGCGGCAGCGTGGCGGCGTCGAGGTCGACACCGGGCGGCAGCGCGGAGTAGAGGTCCTCCGAACCCATCGGGCTGACCAGCAGCACGCCACCCGCCAGCAGCATGCCGGCGAGCGCGAGGCGGCAGGCGAGTCCCCAGCCGCCGGCGCAGGAACCGTCCGGTCGGGAAGATCATCAGCAGTACGGCCACGGTCGCCGGGAGGAAGGCCCCGAGCCGGTTGAAGACCCACAGCGCCACCGTCGACAGGGCGAGTGCGTGGTCGGGACGGATCGCGAAGGCGACGTAGGACTGGCTGATCCCGTCGACCGACCAGAAGAGGCCGAGTGCCGCCAGCGCCCAGCCGAACCGCTGTCGCGGGTCGTGCTCGAGCACCACGGTCGCCAGCCCCGCCAGCACGAGCCCCAGGGCGGCGTACGGCCAGCCCGCGCCGTTCGCGATCGTCGGTCCCGGCCCGTGGGCGGGAGCGCGGAGGTCGAGGACCAGCGAGCCCACGAGGATCGCGGCGGCGGACAGCAGGACGCAGCCCTCGGCGACCCGCACCCGGGTCAGCGGCCCTGCCTGCGTCACCCGCACATGGTGGCACCGGTCCGGCCCTCGTGGGGCCGGACCGGTGCCGGATGTCGGACTGCGTACGGGTCACCGGGCCGCGCCGCGGAAACGGCGGTCGCCGAACGCCAGACCCAGCGAGGTGACCAGCAGCCACAGCACGCCGGTCACCCCGGACAGGTACTCGAGCGGGGAGATGCCCAGCAGCACGGTGAGGCCGCCCGAGCACGAGCCCGACCCGCCCGAGCCAACGGGGCGCCCCGCCGCGGCGGGCGGCGACGTACAGACCGAGGCCCGCGAGACCGGCCAGGGTCCACAGCCACGGGATGGTCCCGACCCAGTGGTTGTACATCGCGGCGGTGGCGTCGTCCGCCACTCCGCCTCCCTGCGCGATCGGCATCATGAACTCGGTGTCGAGGCCGCTGCCGAGCACGGAGACGACGGCCGTGCCGACCAGGCCGCTCGTCGCCACGACCGGAACGAGGCTGTCCGGCATCGCGGCCCGCAGCCGGCGGTACAGGCCGGCGGCGAACACGATCATCAGCACGGCGCCGATCACGGTGACGCTGTGGAAGGCGAACATCAGCGGGCGCCTTGTCCTCGAGAGCGGCAGCGACCCCCTGGGTGGTGCCCTCGAACTCCGGGCGGTAGACCACGTCGATGCCCGAGGAGAGCGCGATCGTGGCGACGCCGGCGACGGCGGCGCCGGTGCCGGCGAACGCCCAGCCGCGTGGCGCGGTGCTGCCGGCAGCCGGCTCCCGCGGTCTCGTCGAGGTCCGAGCGGACGGGGTTGGTGGTGGTGACGGTGGTGGTCATCGAGGTGTTCCTTTCCGTGGTGTCTTCGTCGATGACCCGAGGCTGCCGGGCCGGATGTCCCGACCGACAGGGACACTGCGGCACGTTTCGTCCCGTCTCCGCTAGCGTGGCAACGACCCCGAGGAGCCCGAGTGCCCGACCACGCCACCGACCGTATGGCCGTCCTGATCGACGCCGACAACACCTCCGCCACCCAGGCGGCCGCGATCCTCCAGGAGCTCGCCCGCTACGGCATCCCGACGGTGAAACGCGCCTACGGCGACTGGACGACGCAGCACCTGGTGCGGCTGGAAGGACGAGGTCCCGCGCCACGCCATCCAGCCGATCCAGCAGTTCGCCAACACGGTGGGCAAGAACTCCACGGACTCCGCGCTGATCATCGACGCGATGGACCTGCTGTACTCCGGCAACCTCGACGCGTTCGCGATCGTCTCCAGCGACTCCGACTTCACCCGGCTCGCGACCCGGCTCCGCGAGTCCGGCAAGACCGTCTACGGCCTCGGTCGTCGCCGGACGCCGGAGTCCCTCCAGTCCGCCTGCGACAAGTTCATCTTCCTCGAGGTGCTCGAGCGTCCCGGTGGCGCCGCGAAGGACGAGAGCGCGGCGACCGAGGAGGCCCCGCCGCTGCCCGAGCTGCGCCCGATCCTCGAGGCGGCCATCGAGACCGCCTCCCAGGACGACGGGTGGGCGTCGCTGGGCCCGGTCGGGAACTACCTGAGCAAGACCCACGCGTCGTTCGACCCGCGCAACTACGGCTATCCCAAGCTGAGCTCGCTCGCCCGGGCCCAGGACTACCTCGAGGTGGAGCAGAAGGAAGGCCGTCCCCCGCAGGTCAGGCTGAGGACCCCGCCGACCAAGAAGTCCACGCCACCCGCGGGACGGCGTACCCGGACGTCGTCGAAGAAGGCAGCGGCCAAGAAGGCCTGAGCCGCCCGCTCAGGCGGCAGTGTCCGCCCGACGGCGGTCCGCCGCGAGACTGAGGACGGTGGTCACGGCGAGGGTGCCGACGATCACCACCAGGGAGACCCAGATCGGGATGTCCGGCGCCCACGGTCACGGGCTCGCCGCCGTTGATGAACGGCAACGTGTTCTCGTGCAACGCGTGCAGGATCAGCTTCACGCCGATGAAGAGCAGCAGGAACGCCAGGCCGTAGGACAGGTACACCAGCCGCTTGAGCAGGTCGCCGATCAGGAAGTAGAGCTGGCGCAGGCCCATCAGCGCGAAGATGTTGGCGGTCAGCACCAGGTAGGGCTCGTCGGTCAGCCCGTAGATCGCGGGGATCGAGTCGAGCGCGAACAGCAGGTCCGTCACGCCCAGGGTCAAGATCACCAGGAACATCGGCGTGAACAGACGCGAGCCGTTCTCGCGGACGGTCAGCTTGGGGCCGTTCCAGGTCTCGGTGAACGGCAGGTGGCGGCGCGCCCACCCCACCAGGCGCGGCTCGTCGTACCCGCCCTCGTCGTCTCCGGCCTCGCGCCAGAGGTTGACGGCCGTCAGCACCAGGAACAGGCCGAACAGGTAGAAGACCCAGCTGAACTGGGCGATCGCCGCGGCGCCCACCGCGATGAAGATGCCGCGCAGGACCAGCGCGAGCACGATCCCGACCATCAGCGCGCTCTGCTGGAGCTCGCGAGGGACGGCGAGCTTGCCCATGATCACGATGAAGATGAACAGGTTGTCGATCGAGAGCGAGTACTCCGTCAGCCAGCCGGCGAAGAACTCGCCGCCGTACTCGCTGCCGGCGAAGTACCAGACCCCGAGGCCGAAGATCACGGCGAGCCCGATGTAGACCGTCAGCGCGCCGACCACCTCGCGGCGCGACGGCTCGTGCGGCCGACGGCCGATCACCACGACGTCGAAGATCAAGATCGCGGACGTCACGAGGATGGTGGTCCACCAGACCAGGGGCGTCACGTCCATGCGGCGAACCTATCCGAACGCGAGCGAAACCGCTCAGCGACCGCCGAACGGGACGCCGAGGGCAGCCAGGCGCGCCTCGCCGCCGTCGAGCGCGGTCAGCACCCACGCGCCGTCCGGGGTGAGGGTGAAGGTGTGCTCGAAGTGGGCCGAGCGCGAGCCGTCGGCGGTGGCCACGGTCCAGTCGTCGGCCAGCACGTCGGTCTCCTTGGTCCCGAGCGTGACCATCGGCTCCACGGCGAGCGCGAGCCCCGGCACCAGCCTCGGACCGCGGCCGGGCCGGCCGACGTTGGGCACGTTCGGCGGCATGTGCATCGGGTGCCGATGCCGTGCCCGACGTAGTCCTCGAGGATGCCGTAGTCGCCGTGCGCCCGGACCGACGACTCGACGGCGTGCGAGATGTCGGTGACGCGCCCGCCGAGCCGCGCGGCCGCGATCCCGGCCCACAGGGCCTCCTCGGTGACCCGCATCAGCTCGGAGACCTCGGGCGGGACGTCGCCGATCGCGACGGTGATCGCCGCGTCGCCGTGCCAGCCCTCGACGATGGCCCCGCAGTCGATGGAGATCACGTCACCGTCGACCAGCACGCGGCTGCCGGGGATGCCGTGCACGACCTCCTCGTTGACGGAGGCGCAGATCGTCGCGGGGAACGGCGGGTGGCCGTAGCCCTGGAACGACGGGACGCCGCCGTGCGACCGGATGTGGTCCTCGGCGAGCGCGTCGAGCTCACCGGTGGTGACACCGGGCCGGCAGGCGTCGCGCAGCAGCTCGAGGGTCTGGCCGGTGAGGAGACCGGCGACGCGCATCAGGTCGATCTGGTCCGGCGTCTTGATCTCCACGCCGCGGTCGAGAAGGCCCATCAGGGTCCGGTCAGCTCTGCGGGACGACGTCGAGCGCGTCGAAGATCCGCTTCGTGACCTCGTCGACCTCACCCATGCCGTCGATCTCGTGGACGATGCCGCGCTCGCGGTAGACACCGATCAGGGGCTCGGTCTGCTCGCCGTACACCTCCTGGCGGCGCCGGATGACGTCCTCGGTGTCGTCGGCGCGGTCCTCGCTCTGGGCGCGCTGCAGCGAGGCGGGCCACGAGCTCCTCCTGGTCGACGATCAGCACCACGACCGCGTCGAGCCGGTGCCCGGTGAAGGCCACCATCCCGTCGAGCTCCTCGACCTGGGCGAGGGTGCGTGGGTAGCCGTCGAGCAGGAAGCCGGGCGCGGCGTCGGGCTCGTCGATGCGGGCGCGGACCATCAGGTTGGTGACCTCGTCCGGGACGTACTCACCGGCGTCCATGTACTCCTGGGCCTTCTTGCCCAGCGCGGTGCCCCGGGAGACGTTGGCGCGGAAGATGTCGCCGGTCGAGATCGCTGGGATGCCGAAGTGGTCGGCCACCACCTTGGCCTGGGTGCCCTTTCCGGCCCCCGGTGGCCCCATCAGAATCAGCCTCATCGCTAGCGCAGGAACCCTTCGTAGTTGCGCTGCTGGAGCTGGCTCTCGATCTGTTTCACCGTGTCGAGCGCGACGCCCACCATGATCAGGATGGAGGTTCCGCCGAAGGGGAAGTTCTGGTCGGCACCGATCAGCACGAAGGCGACCAGCGGGATCAGGGCAATGAAACCGAGGTACAGCGCGCCTGGCAGCGTGATGCGGGACAGGACGTAGGACAGGTAGTCCTCGGTCGGCTTGCCCGCCCGGATCCCGGGGATGAAGCCGCCGTACTTCTTCATGTTGTCCGCCACCTCTTCAGGGTTGAAGGTGATCGACACGTAGAAGTAGGTGAAGAAGACGATCATCGCGAAGAACGTCAGCATGTAGAGCGGGTGGTCACCGCGCACGAAGTACTTCTGGATCCACACCGACCAGCCGGCGTCGCCGCTCTGGTTGAACTGCGAGGCCATCGCCGGCAGGTAGAGCAGCGAGGACGCGAAGATCACGGGGATGACGCCGGCCTGGTTGACCTTGAGCGGGATGTACGTCGAGGAGCCGCCGAACATCTTGCGGCCCACCATCCGGCGGGCGTACTGCACCGGGATCCGGCGCTGGGCCTGCTCGATGAAGATGACGGCGGCGATGATCACCAGTCCGATCGGCGATCACGACCGCGAAGGTCCACCAGCCGTTGGACTTGGCGACCGACCACAGCGAGGCGGGGAAGCGCGCCACGACCTGGGTGAAGATCAGGATCGACATGCCGTTGCCGATGCCGCGGTCGGTGATCAGCTCACCGAACCACATGATCACCGCGGTGCCGGCGGTCATGGTGATCACCATGGTCAGGAACGTCTGGGTGTCGTCGCTGTAGAGCAGCTTCTCGTTGCAGCCCTGCAACAGGTTGCCCGAGCGCGCGAGCGCCACGATGCCGGTCGCCTGGAGGACCGCCAGGCCGAGGGTCAGGTAGCGGGTGTACTGGGTGATCTTGGTCTGGCCCGCCTGGCCCTCCTTCTTCAGCGCCTCGAGCCGCGGGATCACCACGACGAGCAGCTGCAGGATGATGCTGGCGGTGATGTAGGGCATGATGCCCAGCGCGAAGATCGTCAGCTGGAGCAGGGCCCCGCCGGAGAAGACGTTGATCAGGTTGTAGACGCCGCCGGTCGCACCCTGGATGCAGGTGTGCACGTTCTCGACGTTCACGCCGGGGGCGGGGATCTGGGAGCCGGCCCGGAACAGCACGATCATGAACAGGACGAACAACAGCTTCTTGCGCAGGTCCGGGGTCCGGAACGCGTTCACATAAGCGCCGAGCACTGTCTTCCATCCTCTTTCTTGGTCTCACGCCACCGCGTGGACCTGTTGTGACGCCACCCGAGCGACGGCGTCGAGCCCCTCGCACAGCCTTCGCGGAGGCCGCCGGAAGCCTAACAGGCGACCCACAGACGGCCGATCCGGAGAACGTCGGAGGAGACGAGCGCAGGCGCGGACCCGGCGGGCGTGTGCCCGCCCGGCCCGCGCCGTACGGTGTGGGTGGATCAGACGAGGGTGACCGAACCGCCGGCCGCCTCGATCTTGTCCTTCGCAGAGCCCGAGAACGCCTGCGCGCTGACCTGGACGGCGACCGAGAGGTCGCCCTGGCCGAGCACCTTGACCGGCTGGCCCTTGCGGACCGCGCCCTTGGCCACCAGGTCGTCGACGCCGACGGCGCCGCCCTCGGGGAAGAGCTCGCCGAGCTTGTCGAGGTTCACGACCTGGAACTCGACCTTGAACGGGTTCTTGAACCCCTTCATCTTCGGCAGGCGCATGTGCAGGGGCAGCTGGCCGCCCTCGAACCGCGCGGGCACCTGGTAGCGGGCCTTGGTGCCCTTGGTGCCTCGCCCGGAGGTCTTGCCCTTGGAGCCCTCACCGCGGCCGACCCGGGTCCTGGCGGTCTTGGCACCGGGCGCGGGGCGCAGGTGGTGCAGTTTCAACGTCATGACTTACTCGACCTCCTCGACCGTCACCAGGTGACGGACGGTCTGGACCATGCCCCGGATCTCCGGGCGGTCCTCCTTCACGACCACGTCGCCGATCCGCTTGAGGCCCAGCGATCGCAGGGTCTCGCGCTGGTTGACCTTGCAGCCGATCCCGCTCTTGAGCTGCTTCACCTTCAGCTGCGCCATCAGCGGGTCACCTCCGCGGCGGCTGCGTCGATCCCGGCAGCCTGCGCCTTGAGCAGCGCCGCCGGGGCGACGTGCTCGACGGGCAGACCGCGACGGGCGGCGACGGCCTGGGGCTGCTCCAGCATGCGGAGCGCCTCGACCGTGGCGTGGACGATGTTGATCTGGTTGGACGAGCCGAGCGACTTGCTCAGCACGTCGTGGATGCCGGCGCACTCGAGGACGGCGCGCACGGGGCCACCCGCGATCACCCCGGTACCGGGTGCAGCCGGGCGCAGCATGACCACGCCCGCGGCCTTCTCACCCTGGACGGGGTGCGGGATGGTGCCCTGGATGCGGGGGACCCGGAAGAAGGCCTTCTTGGCCTCCTCGACGCCCTTGGCGATCGCAGCCGGCACCTCCTTGGCCTTGCCGTAGCCGACGCCGACCATGCCGTCGCCGTCACCGACGACGACCAGGGCGGTGAAGCTGAAGCGACGACCACCCTGGACGACCTTGGCGACCCGGTTGATGGCCACCACGCGCTCGACGTACTGGCTCTTCTCGGCGCCGCCGCGACGATCGTCGCGGCCGCCGCCACGGCGATCGCCACCCGAACGCTGTCCGCGCTGGGCTCCGCTCATGAGATGTCCTCTTCCTTGATAAGTCCGCTGTGGTCCTGCTGGGTCATCAGAGCCATCAGAAGCTCAGCCCGCCTTCACGCGCGGCGTCGGCGAGGGCCGCCACCCGGCCGTGGTACTTGTTCCCGGCCCGGTCGAAGACCACCGACTCGATGCCCGCGCTCTTGGCGCGCTCGGCCACCAGCTCGCCGACCTTCTTCGCCTTCGCGGTCTTGTCACCCTCGACGGTGCGCAGGTCGGCCTCCATGGTGGAGGCGGAGACCAGCGTCCTGGCCGACGAGGTCGTCGACGACCTGCACGCTGATGTGCTTGGAGGACCGGGTCACGACCAGGCGTGGCCGCTCGGCCGTGCCGGCGACCTTCTTGCGGCCCCGCACCTGACGGTGGAGGCGCGCCTTCGTCCGGGACGCGGTGTGCTTGTGCTTCGACAGGGAGATACCCATGTCACTTACCAGCCTTTCCGACCTTGCGGCGGATGTGTTCGCCGGCGTAGCGCACGCCCTTGCCCTTGTAGGGCTCGGGCTTGCGGAGCTTACGGATGTTCGCAGCGACCTCGCCGACCAGCTGCTTGTCGATGCCCTGGACACCGAGGCGGGTCGGGCTCTCCACGGTGAAGCTGATGCCCTCGGGCGCGTTGAAGGTGATCGAGTGGCTGTACCCGAGCTGGAACTCCAGCTGGGTCGGGCCCTTGGACAGGACGCGGTAGCCCACGCCCACGATCTCGAGCTTCTTCTCGTAACCCTCGGTGACACCCACGACCATGTTGTTCACGAGCGTGCGGGTCAGGCCGTGACGGGCACGGCTCTCCCGCTCGTCGTCGGGACGGGTGACGTTGAGGACGCCGTCGTTCTTCTCCACGGTGATCGGGGTGACGACGGTGTGGCTCAGGGTGCCCTTGGGGCCCTTGACCGTCACCAGCGGACCGTCGATGGCCACGTCGACACCCGAGGGCACGACGACGGGCATTCTTCCGATGCGCGACATGTCAGTTCTCCTTCTCGGGGCTCGGGCTACCAGACGTAGGCGAGGACTTCCCCACCCACGCCCTTCTGGTGTGCCTGGCGGTCGGTGAGCAGGCCCGTGCTGGTCGAGATGATCGCGACACCCAGGCCGCCGAGCACCTTGGGCAGGCCCGTGCTCTTGGCGTAGACCCGCAGGCCCGGCTTGCTGATCCGGCGTACGCCGGCGATCGAGCGCTCGCGGTTGCGGCCGTACTTCAAGGTGATGGTCAGCGTCTTGGCCACGCCACCGTCGGGAGCCTCGGCCACGTCGAAGGAGGTGATGTACCCCTCGGCCTTGAGGATCTCGGCGACGCCCTGCTTCAGCTTGCTGTAGGGCATCGTCACCGAGTCGTGGTACGCCTGGTTGGCGTTGCGCAGACGGGTCAGCATGTCTGCGATCGGGTCGGTCATCGTCATGGTGTGTCGTTCTCTCTTCTGTGGTTTCCGGCGAGGTCGTGTGCTCGGACCGGACCTTCAGCGGTTGTGGTGATCGGGGGTTACCAGCTGGACTTGGTGACACCGGGCAGCTCGCCGCGGTGGGCCATCTCGCGCAGGCAGATCCGGCACAGGCCGAACTTGCGGTACACGGCCTTGGGGCGGCCGCAGCGCTGGCAGCGGGTGTAGCCACGGACGGCGAACTTGGGCTTGCGCGCCGCCTTCACCCTCAGAGCAGTCTTCGCCATGGTCAGTTCTCCTTGAAGGGGAAGCCGAGCTGCTTCAGCAGCGCGCGCCCCTGCTCGTCGTTCGTCGCCGTGGTCACGACCGTGATGTCCATGCCCCGAGGGCGGTCGACGCGGTCCTGGTCGATCTCGTGGAACATGACCTGCTCGGTGAGACCGAAGGTGTAGTTGCCCTTGCCGTCGAACTGCCGCGGCGAGAGGCCGCGGAAGTCGCGGATGCGGGGCAGCGCGAGCGACAGCAGCCGGTCGAGGAACTCCCACATCCGGTCGCCGCGCAGCGTCACGTGGGCACCGATCGGCATGCCCTCGCGCAGCTTGAACTGGGCGATGGACTTGCGGGCGCGGGTGACCGTCGGCTTCTGGCCGGTGATGACGGTCAGGTCGCGGATCGCGCCCTCGATCAGCTTGGAGTCGCGCGCCGCCTCGCCGACACCCATGTTGACCACGATCTTGGTCAGTCCGGGCACCTGCATGACGTTGGCGATCTCGAACTCGCTCTTCAGCGCGGGGAGGATCTCCTCGCGGTAGCGCAGCTTCAGGCGGGGGGCGACCTTCTCCTCGGCCGCGGGGGCCGTGGAGGACTCCGTCACGGTGTCGGTCATGTCAGATCTCCTTCCCGGTCCGGCGCGAGACGCGGACACTGCGGGTGCCGGGGTACGTCGACCCGTCGGGGCGGCGCTTCTGCACCTCTTCGCGGCGGAAGCCGACCCGGGTCACGCCGTCGCCCTCGACCAGCATCACGTTCGACACGTGGATCGGGGCCTCGGTGGTGATGATCCCGCCGGTGGTGCCGGCGCGACCGCCCTGGTTGACGACCTTGGTGTGCTTCTTGACGCGGTTGACGCCCTCGACGATGACGCGCTGGTCCTCACGGAGCACCAGGATCACCTTGCCCTCGGCGCCCTTGTCCTTGCCGGCGATGACCTTGACGGTGTCGCCCTTCTTGATCTTCATCGCGTGCTTCCCCATCTCAGAGCACCTCCGGTGCGAGCGAGATGATCTTCATGAACCGCTTGTCGCGCAGCTCGCGGCCCACGGGGCCGAAGATGCGCGTTCCACGCGGCTCGCCGTCCTGCCGCAGGATCACGGCGGCGTTCTCGTCGAACTTGATGTAGGACCCGTCCGGGCGCCGGCGCTCCTTGGTGGTGCGCACGATCACGGCCTTGACGACGTCGCCCTTCTTGACGTTGCCGCCGGGGATCGCGTCCTTGACCGTGCAGACGATGACGTCACCGATGCCGGCGTACCGCCGGCCGGAGCCACCGAGCACGCGGATGCAGAGGACTTCCTTCGCACCGGTGTTGTCGGCGACCTTGAGCCTCGACTCCTGCTGGATCACTTCGCACGCTCCAGGATCTCCACGACGCGCCAGCGCTTCGTGGCGGAGAGCGGGCGGGTCTCCATGATCTGCACGCGGTCGCCGATGCCGCAGTCGTTGGTCTCGTCGTGGACCTTGAGCCGCGACGTACGCCGCATGACCTTGCCGTAGACCGCGTGCTTCACGCGGTTCTCGACCTCGACCACGACGGTCTTGTCCATCTTGTCGCTGACGACCAGGCCCTGGAGGACCTTGCGGGCGTTGCGCTGCGTTGCTGTCTGCTCGCTCACGCGTCAGCACCTTCCTTCTCGTTCTCGTTGCCCGGGGTGGAGCGGATGCCGAGCTCGCGCTCGCGCGCCACGGTGTAGATCCGGGCGATGTCCTTCTTGACCGTGCGGAGCCGTCCGTGGCTCTCCAGCTGACCGGTGGCCGCCTGGAAACGCAGGTTGAACAGCTCCTCCTTGGCCTCGCGCAAGCGGGCCTCGAGGTCGGTGGCGTTCATCTCGTCGAGCTCGTGTGCCTGGAGCGCAGCCATCAGAATTCACCTGCTTCGCGGGAGATGAAACGGGTCTTGCAGGGGAGCTTGTGCTGCGCGCGACGCATGGCCTCACGCGCGGTCACCTCGTCGACACCGGACAGCTCGAAGAGCACGCGTCCTGGCTTGACGTTGGCGATCCACCACTCCGGGGAACCCTTGCCGGAACCCATCCGGGTCTCGGCAGGCTTCTTGGTCAACGGGCGGTCGGGGTAGATGTTGATCCACACCTTGCCGCCGCGCTTGATGTGACGGGTCATGGCGATACGAGCCGACTCGATCTGTCGGTTGGTCACGTAGGACCCCTCGAGAGCCTGGATCCCGAAGTCACCGAAGGCCAGGCGGGTACCGCCCTTGGCCGCACCACTCCGGTTGGGGTGGTGCTGCTTGCGGTGCTTGAGACGCCGGGGCATCAACATGGTCAGGCCTCCGTTCCGGACTCGGCGGGAGCTGCCGCTGCCGGAGCGGCCACGGCGGCCTCGGCCGGCGCGGCCTCGGGGGCCGAGCCGGGACGGTCGCTGCGGGTGGGACGCGTGCCGCGGCTCGGACGCTCGCCGGCCCGCTGGGGGCGACCGCTGCGACCGGGTACGCCGGCGCGCGCGGCTGCCTGGGCCTGACGCTCGGCGCGGGTGCCCGCGACCTCGCCCTTGTAGATCCAGACCTTCACGCCGATCCGGCCGAAGGTGGTCTTGGCCTCGTAGAAGCCGTAGTCGATGTCGGCACGCAACGTGTGCAGCGGGACGCGGCCCTCGCGGTAGAACTCCGTGCGCGACATCTCGGCGCCGTTGAGGCGGCCCGAGCACTGGATCCGGATGCCCTTGGCACCCGAGCGCATGGTGGTCTGCATGGCCTTGCGCATGGCGCGGCGGAACTGCACCCGGCCACTGAGCTGCTCGGCGACACCCTGGGCGACCAGCTGAGCGTCCACCTCGGGGTTCTTGACCTCGAGGATGTTGAGCTGGACCTGCTTGCCGGTGAGCTTCTCGAGGTCGCCGCGGATGCGGTCGGCCTCGGCGCCGCGGCGGCCGATCACGATGCCGGGACGCGCGGTGTGGATGTCCACCCGGACGCGGTCGCGGGTGCGCTCGATCTCGACCTTGGAGATGCCGGCGCGCTCCATGCCCTTGGACAGCAGGCGGCGGATGGCGACGTCCTCGCCGACGTACGACTTGTAGAGCTTGTCGGCGTACCACCGCGACTTGTGGTCGGTGGAGATGCCGAGGCGGAAGCCGTTCGGGTTGATCTTCTGGCCCATCAGGCCTTCCCCTTCTTCCGGTTCTTCGTGGGCGCCTGCGTGACCGCGGGCGTCACCACGAGGGTGATGTGGCTGGTGCGCTTGAGGATCCGCGTGGCGCGGCCCTGGGCGCGCGGGCGCCAGCGCTTCATCGTCGGACCCTCGTCGACCTGGCAGTTGCTGACCACCAGGGTCGCGCGGTCGAGGTCCTCGGTGGTCTCGGCGTTGGCGACGGCGCTCTCCAGGACCTTGTAGACGGTCGTGGCCGCGGCCTGCGGCGCGAACTGCAGGAGCGACAGGGCGTCGTCGACGGGCAGACCCTGGATCATCTGGGTCACGCGGCGGGCCTTCATCGGGGTGATCCGCACGTAGCGGGCGCTCGCGTAGGAGCCCGGCCGGTCGCCGAGGAGCGACTCGCGGCGGGCGCTGGTGCGGCGGCGTTCGGTGGTCGGCATCAGCGTCGCCTCCCCTTCCGGTCGTCCTTGACGTGCCCGCGGTAGGTGCGGGTCGGTGCGAACTCGCCGAGCTTGTGCCCGACCATGGCGTCGGTCACGAAGACGGGAACGTGCTTGCGTCCGTCGTGCACGGCGATCGTGTGGCCGATCATGACCGGCACGATCATCGAGCGACGCGACCAGGTCTTGATCACGTTGTGGGAGCCCTTGTCGTTCTCGGCGTCCACCTTCTTCATCAGGTGGCCGTCCACGAACGGGCCCTTCTTCAGGCTGCGAGGCATCTGTCTCTATCTCCCTGCTCAGCGCTTCTTGCCGGTACGGCGACGACGGATGATCTGGGCGTCGCTGGCCTTGCCCTTGCGACGCGTGCGGCCCTCGGGCTTGCCCCACGGGCTGACCGGGTGGCGACCACCGGAGGTCTTGCCCTCGCCACCACCGTGCGGGTGGTCGACCGGGTTCATCACGACACCACGGACGGTCGGGCGCTTGCCCTTCCAGCGCATGCGGCCGGCCTTGCCCCAGTTGATGTTGGACTGCTCGGCGTTGCCGACCTCACCGATCGAGGCGCGGCAGCGCACGTCGACGAAGCGCATCTCACCGGACGGCATGCGCAGCGTGGCGCGCGAGCCCTCCTTGGCGACCAGCTGCGCGGAGTTGCCGGCCGAGCGGGCGATCTTGGCGCCGCCGCCCGGACGCAGCTCGATGCAGTGGATCGTGGAACCGACCGGGATGTTGCGCAGCGGCAGGTTGTTGCCCACCTTGATGTCGGCGGTCGGGCCGGACTCGAGCATCGTGCCCTGGCGCAGGTCCTTCGGCGCCACGATGTAGCGCTTCTCGCCGTCGGCGTAGTGCAGCAGCGCGATCCGGGCGGTGCGGTTCGGGTCGTACTCGATGTGCGCGACCTTGGCCGGCACGCCGTCCTTGTCGTAGCGACGGAAGTCGATGATCCGGTAGGCGCGCTTGTGGCCACCGCCCTGGTGGCGGGTGGTGATCCGGCCCTGGTTGTTACGGCCGCCCTTCTTGGGCAGCGGGCGCGTCAGCGACTTCTCCGGGGTGGTCCGGGTGATCTCGACGAAGTCGGCCACCGAGGAGCCACGACGGCCCGGGGTGGTCGGCTTGTACTTGCGGATTGCCATGGTTTCTCGTCCTAGTCAGGAGCCCGGTCAGGAGACCGGACCTCCGAAGATGTCGATGCGGTGGCCCTCAGCGAGGCTGACGATGGCGCGCTTGGTGTTCTTGCGCTTGCCCAGCCCGTTGCGGGTCCGGCGCGTCTTGCCCTGGCGGTTGATCGTGTTCACCGAGGTGACCTTGACGCCGAACACCTTCTCGACCGCGATCTTGATCTCGGTCTTGTTGGCGTCGGGAGCCACCAGGAAGGTGTACTTGTTGGCGTCGAGGAGGCCGTAGCTCTTCTCCGACACCACCGGTGCGAGCAGGATGTCGCGGTGGTCCTTGTGCAGGGTGCTCACTGGTCGTCCTCGCTGTCGTCGGCGCCACCGGCCCGGGTGAACCCGGCGGCCTCGGCGTCCTCGGCGGTCTTGAAGTAGAACTCCGCGACGGTCTGGTCGTACCACTGGCCGTCGGGCTCGTGGTACAGGCCGGAGTCGGCGTTGCCCTTGACCTCGAAGCCCTTGGGCGCGCCACCGCTCTTCAGCGGGGCCTTGGCGCCCTGGGGCAGCTCCGGCTTCGCCTCCGCGTCGGCGACGACCTCGGCCGGGGCGGCCTTCTCGGTCTTCGCGGCGGCCTTCTTCTCGGCCTTCGCCTCGACCTTCACGTCGGCCTTCACGTCGGCCTCGGCAGCGGGCGTCTCGACCAGGGTGGCCGGGGCGGCGCTCGAGGAGGCGGTGCCGCCGACGAACGCGTCGTAGGCACCCCGGGTGAAGACGATGTCGTCACTGGCCAGCACGTCGTAGGTGTTGACCTGGTCGACGGCCACGATGTGCACCTGCGGCGCGTTGCGCAGCGACAGCCAGGTCACGGCGTCGGAGCGCTCGAGCACCAGCAGGAAGTTCGCCCGGTCCGCGACCAGTCCGGTCAGCGCGGTCAGCGCGGCCTTCGTGGACGGCTTGTCACCGGAGACGAGGGAGTCGACGACGTGGATGCGCCCGTCGCGGGCCCGGTCCGAGAGCGCTCCGCGCAAGGCGGCGGCGATCATCTTCTTGGGCGTGCGCTGGGCGTAGCTGCGCGGCTGCGGGCCGTGGACGACGCCACCTCCGGCGAACTGGGGCGCGCGGGTCGAGCCCTGACGGGCGCGACCGGTGCCCTTCTGCTTGTAGGGCTTGCGGCCACCGCCGCGGACGTCACCGCGACGCTTGGTGGCGTGGGTGCCCTGGCGCGCCGCCGCCTGCTGGGCCACCACGACCTGGTGGATCAGCGGGATGTTGACCTCGGTGTCGAAGATCTCGGCGGGGAGGTCGACCGCGACGGCCTTGGCCGGGGCCGCAGCCTTCTTGGTGGTCGCCATGGTCAGGCCTCCTTCTGCGCGCGCTTGGCGGCCGAGCGGAGCATCAGCAGCCCGCCCTTGGGGCCGGGAACGGCGCCCTTGAGCAGGATCAGACCCTTCTCGGCATCGACCGCGTGGACGGTGACGTTCTGGGTGGTCACGGTGTCGTGACCCATCCGGCCGGCCATCCGGACGCCCTTGAACACGCGACCGGGAGTCGCGCAGGCGCCGATCGAGCCCGGCTTGCGGTGGTTGCGGTGGGCGCCGTGGGAGGCACCGACGCCGTGGAAGCCGTGACGCTTCATCACACCGGCGAAGCCCTTGCCCTTGGTCGTGCCGGTCACGTCGATCTCGTCGCCGGCGGCGAACGTGTCGGCGGCCAGCTCCTGACCGACGGTGTACGTCGCCGCGTCGGCGGTGCGGATCTCGGCCAGGTGACGGCGGGGGGCGACCCCGGCCTTCACGAACTGGCCCGCGGCCGGCTTGGTGACCTTGCGCCCGTCGATCTCGCCGAACCCGAGCTGGATGGCGTTGTAGCCGTCGCTCTCGGGCTTGCGGACCTGGGTCACGACGTTCGTCGACGCCGCGACGACGGTGACCGGGACGATCCGGTTGTTGTCGTCCCACATCTGGGTCATGCCGAGCTTGGTGCCCAGCAGGCCCTTCACGTTTCGTTCAACAGTCATGTCAGGAGCCTCAGAGCTTGATCTCGATGTCGACACCGGCGGGGAGGTCGAGGCGCATCAGGGAGTCGACGGTCTTCGGCGTGGGGTCGATGATGTCGATCAGCCGCTTGTGCGTGCGCATCTCGAAGTGCTCGCGCGAGTCCTTGTACTTGTGGGGCGAGCGGATGACGCAGTAGACGTTCTTCTCGGTCGGCAGCGGCACGGGGCCGGCGACCTTGGCACCCGTGCGGGTGACGGTGTCCACGATCTTGCGCGCCGAGGTGTCGATCACCTCGTGGTCATAGGCCTTGAGCCTGATGCGGATCTTCTGTCCCGCCATAGGTCTCTCTCGTCCTTCGTGTCCTGCTGCCCATGTCCGGACAGTCCGTCCGTGCGACCCCGGGGCGGGGCCGAACGCTTCTCGTTCCTGCGCCCTCCGACGCTGCGGATCTCCGACCCCCGAGGTCGGGCGTGTCGCGGGTTTTCCGCGGCACGCACCACCCCTCGCGGGTGGACCTGCATCGTGTTGGTGGGCACCCGGCCGTGAGGCCGGGCCGATCGGGTCTCCGACCGACCTACGTCGGTGTGGTGCGGCCGCACAAGACCACCGAACCAGCGGGAGACGCGATTCAACAATCAAGTGTGGTGCCCCCGGCGACCCGCCGGAGCAACCGGACAATCCTGACAGAAGTGCCACGGCACGACAAATCGAGGCGGGGCTGCTCCGGAACCCGCCCGGTCAGGCACCGTCCCGGAGGTCTCGTTCCTCGCGCACGGCTGCTCGGCACCTGACAAGATGGCGCCTCGCGGGCGTGGCGACCACCGGACCGGTCCGCCCCACGACGAGGGAGAGAGCGTGTCGGGAGACCAGCCGCCGCCGGGGTGGGTGCCCCCCTCGCCTCCTCCGCCGGGCTCGGTGCCGCCGTCGCAGCCCGGTCCGACACCGGGCTGGGGCAGCCCCGTACCGCCGGTGGGCACCCAGGTCACCGGACCCGGGTGGACCCCCGTCGCTGCCCCGGCGTACCCGGCCAGCCGGCGTACCCGGTCACAGCGCCCCCGGCGGCCCACAAGCCGGGGGCGATCCCGCTGCGGCCGCTCGTGCTCGGCGACATCTTCGACGGAGCCTTCCGGATCATCCGCTACAACCCACAGGCCACGGTCGGCGCCGCCGTCCTCGTCTCCGCGGTCGCGATGGTGATCCCGGTCGTGACGGGGCTGGTCACCGGGTCCACCGGCACCCTCACCTTCGACGCCAACAGCGACGGCCTGACCGACGGTCAGGTCGCGGGCCTGGTGGCGGCCTTCGGCTCGCTCCTCGTCGGCAGCCAGCTCCAGTCGATCGGTCTGCTCTTCGTCTCCGGGATGATCGCGCACGTGACCTCGGCTGCGGCGGTGGGTCGCAAGCTGACGATGCGCGAGGCGTGGGCCGCGACCCACGGGAAGCGGTGGCGACTGTTCGGGATGGCCGTCCTGCTCGGGGTGGTCGTGCTGGTCGCGGTCGCGCTGGTGGCGGGCATCGTGCTGGTCGGGATCTTCGTCTTCTCCGCACCGCTGGGGGCCACGGTGCTGGTGGGCGTCGTGCTCGGCGCGCTCCTCCTCGTCGGCTACGTGTGGTTCTGGGTCAGGGTCCGGGCCCTCGCCGTCCCCACGTTGATGCTCGAGCCGGTCGGGATCCTGGGCGCGCTGCGACGCGCCGTGCTCCTCACCCGTCAGCAGTTCTGGCGGCTCTTCGGCATCCTGCTCCTGATGGCCCTGGTCGTCGGCTTCGCGGGCAGCATCATGCGGCTTCCGTTCAGCATCGCCGGGCAGCTGTTCCTGGTCGACTCTGCGGACACCGGTTACGGCCTCACCCTCTACCTGCTCCTGACCGCGGTCGGCGCGGTGGTCTCCGCAGCCGTGCTGCAGCCGTTCCAGGCGGCGGTCAACGCGCTGCTGTACGTCGACCAGCGCATCCGCAAGGAGGCGTACGACGTCGAGCTGCTCGGTCGCGCGGGGATCCTCCCCGGCTGATGCTCGCTCCCGGCGCGCCCCTGGACCCCTCCGGTGACGAGGGGCGCCGTCTGCTGCGCGAGGAGCTCCTCCACCGGGAGTACCACCAGCAGAACCTCTGGCAGCGCCTGCTCGACTGGCTCGCCCGGTTGTTCGACCGCGGCGTCGGCGCGGCCTCCGGCACGTCCGGGGTGACCGCGTTCGTCACCCTCCTGATCGGGGCGCTCCTGCTCGCCGGCCTCCTGGTGCTGCTCTCGCGGCTACGGCGCGACCGCCGGCAGCGGCTCCGGCCGGCGGCGTTGCTCCCCGACGACCGCCCGGGTGCCGCCGAGCTCCGGCGCCGGGCCGAGGCGTCCCTCGCGGAGGGCCACCACGAGGCGGCGGTGGTGGACGGCTTCCGGGCGCTGGCCGTGCGCCAGATCGAGCGGGGCCGTCTCGACGACTCACCCGGCGCCACCGCCCACGAGGTGGCCGCACGGCTCGCCGCGTCGTACCCCCAGGAGGGGTCGCGGGTGGGCCGGACCGCCGACCTCTTCGACGCCACCCTCTACGGCGACCGGCCGGCGACCCGGGACGACGCGAGCGCCGTGCTCGGCCTCGACGACACCCTGGCCGGTGCCCGGTGACGTTGCTGGCACGGCACCGCACCACGGTCCTGATCGTCGCGGTCGCGCTGCTCGCCGTCGTGCTCACGGCGTGGCTGGGCCGCGACGACCAGACGTACGCCGGCGCGCTGGACCCGCAGAACCCGAACGGCAACGGTGCGCAGGCCCTGGCCCGGGTCCTGGAGGACCAAGGCGTCTCCGTCGACGTGGTGCGGTCGGCGGCCGCGTTCGACGAGGCCCCGACCGACGCGTCGACGCTCGTGGTCGTCACCGGCTCCGACCGGCTCGGCCGGTCCACCACCCGGCGGCTGCTGGACCACCAGGGCGAGGCGGGTCTCGTGGTCGTGGCGCCCGGCCCCGAGCTCACGCGAGGGCTGGAGGTCGGCGGGTACGCCGTGACGACGACGCCGGAGGCCCCGGTCACCGCAGCCTGCACGCCGTACGACGGGTTGGCGCTGCAGGTGCAGGCCGCGGAGGCGTTCGACAGCGACGGCTGCTTCCCCACTCGCGGCGGCGTCCTCCTGGCCGAGCCGCGGGCCGGTCTCACGCTCCTGGGGGCTCCCGCGGTGCTGACGAACGACCAGGTCCTCGAGGGCGACAACGCGGCCGTGGCGCTCCGGCTGCTGGGCGGGCGCAGCCACCTGGTCTGGTACGTCCCGTCGCTCACCGACCTGGTGGGCGGCGACGGGGTCTCTCCGTCCAGCCTGCTGCCACGGTGGCTCACCCCGGCGCTCTGGTTGCTGCTGACAGCCGCGGTGGCGCTGGTCGTCTGGCGCTCCCGACGGCTCGGGCCGCTCGCCGTGGAGCCGCTTCCCGTGCAGATCAAGGCAGTGGAGACCACGCGGAACCTCGGGCAGCTCTACCGCCGCGCAGGCGACCGCGGGCACGCGGCCGAGGCACTGCGGTCGGCGGCCCGGGCCCGGATGACCGAGCGGCTCCGCCTGCCGCGCCACACCGAGCACCGCGTGCTCGCCACGGCCGTGGCCGACCACACCGGCCGCCCCGTCGACGAGGTGGACGCCCTGCTGCGGCCCGATCCCGACCCCCCTGCCCACGACCGCGACCTGGCCGACCTGGCCCGCCGGCTCGACGGGCTCGACAGAGAGGTGTCCCACCCATGAGCGACTCCCCCACCGCGACGCCCGGACCCGAGGCGGACGACGAGGCACGCGCGCGTCTCGCCGCTGTCCGGACCGAGGTGGCCAAGGCCGTCGTCGGTCAGGACGCCGCGGTCAGCGGCCTGCTGGTCGCCCTGCTCTGCGGCGGGCACGTGCTGATGGAAGGCGTACCCGGCGTCGCCAAGACCCTGCTGGTCCGCAGTCTCGCGGCGGCGCTCTCGGTGCGGACCAGCCGTGTCCAGTTCACGCCGGACCTGATGCCCGGAGACATCACCGGGTCGATGGTGATCGACGGCGCCCGTGGCGAGCTGTCGTTCCGCGAGGGGCCGGTCTTCACCAACCTGCTCCTCGCCGACGAGATCAACCGGACCCCACCCAAGACCCAGTCGGCCCTGCTGGAGGCGATGGAGGAGGGGCAGGTCTCGGTCGACGGCGTCTCGCACCCGCTGCCGCGACCCTTCCTGGTGGCCGCCACCCAGAACCCCGTGGAGTACGAGGGCACCTACCCCCTGCCCGAGGCCCAGCTCGACCGGTTCCTGCTCAAGGTCGTGCTGCCGGTCCCGGAACGGGCGGAGGAGCTCGAGATCGTGCGGCGCCACGCGACGGGGTTCGACCCGCACGACGTGGCCGGGTCCGGGGTGACGGCGGTGGCCGGCTCCGACGACGTCGAGGCAGGGCGTCGCGCCGTGAGCCGGCGTCCAGCTCTCCCCCGAGGTCGCGGGCTACGTCGTCGACGTCGCCCGGGCCACCCGCCAGGCCCCGTCGCTCGGTCTCGGCGCCAGTCCCCGCGGGGCGGTCTCCTTGATGCGTACGGCGCGCGCCTGGGCCTGGCTGTCCGGCCGCGACTTCGTCACGCCCGACGACGTCAAGGCGCTCGCCCAGGCGACCCTCGCCCACCGGTTGTCGCTCCGGCCCGAGGCCGAGCTCGAGGGGGTCGACGTGAGCGCCGTGCTCGCCTCCGCGCTGGGGTCCGTCGCGGTCCCGCGCTAGCCCGGCGACGACGATGGCGATCACCGGGCGCGTACCGCTCCTGCTCCTGCTGGGGCTGGTGCCGGTCGTGCTGCGCCCGTCGGTCGGCACCCTGTGGCTGTGGGTGCTGGCCGTGCTCCTCGTGGTCCTCCTCGACCTCGCTCTGGCTCCCTCACCCGGTGGGGTCACGGTGGAGCGGCTGCCCGTGGACCGGGTGCGGGCAGGACAGGACTCCGCCAGCACGCTGGTCGTCGGCAACGACGGGACCCGGCGTACGACGCTCCTCGTGCGCGATGCCTGGCAGCCCACCGCCGGCGCGGTCCGGAACCGGCACCACCTGCGCCTCTCCCCCGGTGACCGCGTCGTGGTGACCACGGGGCTCCGGCCCACGCGGCGCGGCGAGCTGCGCGCCCTGGGGGTCACGCTCCGGAGCGCCGGGCCGCTCGGCCTGGCCGCGCGCCAGGCCACGCGCGAGGTCCCCGGGCAGGTCCGGTCGGTACCGCCGTTCGACGCGCGCAAGCACCTCCCCTCACGACTCGCCCGGCTGCGTGACCTCGACGGCCGCTCGGCGGTGCGCGTGCGCGGGCAGGGCACCGAGTTCGACTCGCTGCGGGAGTACGTGCGCGGCGACGACGTGCGCTCCATCGACTGGCGGGCCACCGCGCGGAACCGCACCGTCGTGGTGCGTACCTGGCAGCCCGAGCGCGACCGGCGCGTCGTGCTCGTGCTCGACACCTCGCGCGTCTCGGCGGGGCGGGTCGAGGACGTGCCGCGACTCGACTCGGCCATGGAGGCGGCGCTGCTGATGACTGCGCTGGCCGCCCGGGCAGGCGACCGGGTCGACGTCGTCGCCGGCGACCGACGCGTCCGGGCGCGCCTCCGCCTGGCGGGAGTGCGGGACGCGACCAGGCGGCTGGAGGACGCCCTGGCCGCCCTCCAGCCCGAGATCGCGGAGGCCGACTGGACCGCGCTCGCGGGCGCCGTGCAGTCGATGGGCCGGCAACGGGCGCTGGTGTGCCTGCTCAGCCCGCTCGAGCCGTCGGCGGTGGAGGAGGGGCTGCTGCCGGTGCTGCCGGTTCTCGTCCGCCACCACCGGGTGGTCCTGGCCTCGGTCCGCGACCCGGAGCTCGAGCGGATGGCCCGGTCCCGCGACGGCCTCGGCGACGTGTACGCCGCCGCGGCGGCCGAGCAGACGCTGGCCCGGCGCCGGCGTACCGCCGACCTGCTCGGCGCCCTCGGCGTCGACGTGATCGACGTCCCGGCGCCGGCCCTGGCCCCGGCCCTGGCCGACCACTACCTGGACCTCAAGGCGCGCGGCCTGCTGTGAGCTGTCAGCTCTGCGTGGCGACCCGGTCGTCGAGGAGGAGGGGGTCGACGTCGCCGGTGTGACCCCGGGCGACGGCGCGGCGACCCAGGACGAAGACGTAGGCGAGGAACGCCGCCTCGGCCAGCAGGCCGATCCCGATCCGGGCCCAGGTCGGCAGCGGACTGGGCGTCACGAAGGCCTCGATCACCCCGCTCACGGCGAGGACCCCGACCAGGCCGAGCGCGACTGTCCCGGCGGTGCGTCCCTCGTGGGCGAAGGACTGCGCCCGGGTGAGGTCACCGGGCTCGACCCAGGACCAGAAGAGCCGTAGGCCCACCCCTCCGGCCACGAAGACCGCGGTCAGCTCGAGCAGCCCGTGCGGGAGGATCAGCCCCCAGAACTCGGGTCCGTGGCCGTGCCTGGTCATGATCGAGCCGATGATCGCGAGGTTCGCGACGTTCTGGACCAGCAGGTACACCACCGGCAACCCGAGCGCGCCGAGCGCCAGGCACAGTCCGGCGACCCAGACGTTGTTGGTCCAGACCTGCGCCGCGAAGTGGGTGGCGGCGTACTGGCTGTAGTAGCCCGCGACGTCGTGGTTCACGAGCCGGTCCACGTCACGAGGCGACAGCAGGCTCTGCTCCATGTCGGGATGGGCGAGCAGCCACCACATCATCACGAACGTCACCACCACGCCGGCGGCAGCCGTCCCGATCCACCACCAGCGCAGCCGGTAGAGGGCAGCGGGGAACCGCTCGGTCACGAACGTCAGGACGCCGTGCCAGGTGCCGGTGCGTGCCCCGCCGGAGCGGTTGCGGGCGCGGCTGAGGAGCAGCGAGAGGTACGTGATCACCGTTGCGTCGGGCGCCGCGGTCCGGATCACCGACAGGTGCGTCGCCACGCGCTGGTACCGCTCGACCAGCTCGTCGCTCTCGCTCCCGTCCAGGCGTCGCCGGCGGGTCAGCTCCTCGAGGCGCGACCACTCCGCGTGATGTGCGAGCACATACGCGTCCAGGTCCACGACCAAGAGCCTAGGGTGATCGCGATGTCGTCACCGGAGTTCGCGATGCTGACCGCGGACGACCTCGTCACGGGCGAGGCCGTCGCCCTCGACCTGCCCCCGGCCACCGTGGGCGCCCGGATGGGCTCCGGGTTGATCGACGTCGCGGTGCTGCTGGTGGTCGCTACCGGCGTGCTGTTCGCGGCGTTCGTCGCGACCGCGGATGCCGACGCCGCACTGCAGCACGTCGCCCTGGTGTGCTCACTGATCGTCGTCTTCGTCGTCTACCCGACCACCATGGAGACCCTGACCCGCGGCAAGTCGTGGGGCAAGGTCGTGGTCGGGCTGCGGGTGGTGCGCGACGACGCCGGCACGGTCACCGTCCAGCAGTCGTTCGTCCGGGCCCTGATCGGGATCGTCGAGATCTACCTCCTCCTGGGCGGGCCGGCGTTCTTCTGCTGCCTGGTCAGCTCGCACGGCAAGCGGATCGGCGACTACGCAGCCGGCACGTACGTCGTGCGCGACCGCGTCCGCCTCTCCCTGCCGCCCCCGTCGCCGATGCCGGCGCCACTCGCTTCCTGGGCCTCCGCGGCCGACCTCGGGACGCCGCCCGTCGGTCTCAGCCTGGCCGTCCGGCAGTACCTCGCTCGCCTGCCCACCCTCGACCCGGCGTCGCGGGACCGGCTCGGTGCGATGCTGGCCACCCGGCTCTCGGAGTACGTCGCGCCCCCGCCGCCGCCCGGCACCGCGTCGTGGGACTTCCTGGCAGCGGTCAGCGCCGCCCGTCGCGACCGCGACCTGGCCCGGCTCCATCGCGACGAGACGCTCCGGGCCCGGCTCACCGAGCGCGGCTGACGAGCTGTTCGCCGACGCGGTGGTGGCCCTGGTGGGCTGAGCGGCTGAGCCGGACCCGCCTGCGCGTGGTTCGGCGCCGGTCACACCCGGGTGTAGGTCAGGTCGGTGATCGTGCGGCCGGCCTCGAGGCCCTTGCGCTCGAACTTGGTGACCGGTCGCTCGGCCCAGCGCTCGGTGACCCCTCCGGTCAGCGCCGGCTCCGCGTCCAGCACGGTGCGCATCCGGTCGGCGTAGTCCGCCCAGTCGGTGGCGAGCCGCCAGGTGCCTCCCGGTGCGAGTCGGGCCGCGGCGAGCGCGGCGAACCCCGGGTCGACGAGCCGGCGCTTGTGGTGGCGGGTCTTGGGCCAGGGATCGGGGAAGAAGGTCCAGAGCTCGGCCACCGAGCCCGGTCCGACGAGGTGCTCCAGCGCCCAGACGGCGTCGACCGAGCAGAAGCGCACGTTGTCCGCGCCGGCCGCAGCGACCTCGGCCAGGGACGCGGCGACCCCGGGCCTCCAGACCTCCAGCGCCAGCACGTCGTACGCCGGACGGGCGGCGGCCAGGACACCGGTGGCCTCGCCGACCCCCGACCCGATCTCGACGACCAGCGGAGCGTCGCGCCCGAACCACGAGGCGAGCCGGAAGCCCGGGTCGTCGACGGCCTCGTCGGGGATCACCCACGCGTCGTGGTGGGCGTCCCAGGCCTCGCGCTGGCTCGGGGTGAAGCGGCTACCGCGCCGGGAGTAGCTGAGCACCTCCCGCATCCGCCGGCCGTCCTCGTTGAACCGGTGATGAGGGCGCGCCGGCCGGGTCTGCTCGGGCCGCTCCTCAGGACTCACGGGCGTCATTGTGGCCGACACCCCTTGCTCCGGCGCGATCGGCGACCTACCGTCCCCAGATGGGCACCTGGGTGCTGGCCGCCGCCTTCTTCACCGGACCGGTGCTGTGCCTGGCCGCGATGGCGGCGCTCGTCTCGGATCCCCAGTTCGAGCGGGTGGCACGGGCGCGCACCCGGCTCCGCGACCGGTGGGCCGTACGACGCGGGCACGAGCCGACGCCGCCGACCGGTCGTCCCATCGAGGACATCGCCTACGACGCCCGCCGCCTGGGCCGGCAGCTGCAGCACGCGGACGACGGTCGCAGCGCCGCCCGGATCGGCGCGATCCGCCGGTCCTACGACGACGTGCTGGCCGAGGGCTGCGCCGCCCTCGGGGTGGCCGAGCTGCTGGGCGTGCTGCCCGACGGCCCCGAGCTCGATGCCGAGCGACAGCGCGTCGAGGTCGTGCTGGTCGGGGCCGGGATGGTCCTGGTCGACACCTTCTGAGGAGCCGGCGGTCTCTGGCAGGATCGCCGCGTGATCGACCCACGACCCCTCTGGGACTTCGACGACCCGACCTCCTCCGGTGAGCGCTTCCTCGACGCCGCCGAGCAGGCCGACGAGCCGGAGCGCACCGCCTGGCTGACGCAGTACGCCCGCGCCCTCGGCCTCCAGGAGAAGTACCCCGAGGCCACCCGGGTCCTCGACGGCCTCGCCTCGGAGGATCCGGAGGCGGCGACGTACCTCCGGATGGAGCGCGGCCGCGTGCTGCGGTCCTCCGGCCACGCCGACGAGGCCCGGCCCCATTTCGAGGCCGCGGTCGAGAGCGCGCGGGCCGGGGGGCTCGAGGCCCTGCACCTGGACGCGCTGCACATGGTCGCCCTCGTCGCTCCGGTCGAGGAGCAGCTCGCGCTGAACCAGCGGGCGCTGGAGATCGCCCGGGCTTCGACCGAGCCGCGGGCGCGCGACTGGGACGCGTCCCTGCTCAACAACATCGGCATGACCTACGCGGACGCCGGGGACTTCGAGGCCGCGCTCGGGTCGTTCGAGGAGGCGCTCGCGGCCCGGGAGCGGATCGGGGACCCGGCCGACATCCGGGTCGCGCGGTGGATGATCGGCTGGTCGCTGCGCAACCTCGGCCGGCGTGACGAGGCCCGAGCCGTGCAGGAGGCGCTCAAGGCCGAGCTGGACGAGCTCGCGGAGACCGACCAGTACGTCGACGAGGAGCTCGCGCTGCTGGCGGACTGACGGCGGTCGTCTCACCCGATCCCGGCCGCGCGCGCCGGCTCGGCGTACGCGACGGCGAGGCTGGCGATCGTCTCGTGGGCGTTGAGCCCGCTCGGGTTGGGCACCACCCACAGCTCGGAGCCGGCCAGGCGGTCCGGCTGCCGGCCCGCCGCGGCGCGAGCCTGTCCGAAGGCGACCCGGTACGCCGTCACACCGAGCACGGCCACGACCGAGGGCCGGTGCTCCCGTACGAACCGCTGGAGCCGCACGCCGCCCTCGACCAGCTCGGCCCGGGTCAGCTCGTCGGCCCGGGCGGTGGCGCGTGGCACCAGGTTGGTGATCCCGACGCCGCGGGCGACGAGGGTGGCCAGGTCGGCCTCGGTCATCCCTGGTGGGGTGCCGTCGAGCGACGGGAGGAGCCCGGCCCCCACCAGCGCGGGCCGGAAGCGGTTGCCGGGGTTCCCGAAGTGGATCCCGGTGGCCGCCGTCATCAGGCCCGGGTTGATGCCGACGAACAGCAGCCGCAGGCCGGGACCGACCAGGTCGGGCACCTCGGCGTCGCGGAACGACTCCAGCTCGGCACGGGTGAAGCGCGGCACGGGGATCACACTCCCACGCGCCGCTCCTCCTTCGTCGTCCACCCGACGCGCGCCGGCTGGCGGCCACGGACCGGCTGGTACCCGTCGAACCGCGACTCCAAGGTCCCCTCGCCGCCGGTCAGGTCGGGCAGCTGCCGCTGCAGCTCGTGCAGCCGGGCGGCCACCAGCCGTGCCTCCACCCGGGTCAGCTCGCCCGCCGAGGTCTGCCCGGTCAGCTCCGCGCCCCAGCGGGCGAGCAGCCGCTGCACGGTCGTCGCGTCCTCGGTGGGCACCTCGAGGAGCACCCGGAGCACCGGCTCGCAGACCCGGGTCCCGGCCCGGTCGAGCGCTCGCCTGGCCACGACCGGCGTCACCTTCCGATAGTCGAACGACGTGCTGGTCGGCCCGCGCTTGGACGGCGGACCGTCCGCGGTGCTGTACGCCGCCTCGACCAGGGTCACCACGCAGTCGGTGACCTGCCAGCCGTAGCGCCCCCGCTCGAGCTCACGTCGTACGTGCTTCTCGACCGCCGCCGAGAAGGCCTCGACGCTCTTGAACAGGTAGAGCGGCAGGTCCTTGGCGGGCACGCGGGTCGCGAAGCACGAACCCGGATCCCGGCTCGCCCGGCGTGATCCGGAGACCGATCGTCGCCTGGTAGGGGTTCTCGTCGGTGTTCAGCCGGACCACGGCCTCTCCCGTGCCCCGCGGCCGCTCGACGTGCAGCACGCTCGCATCGGAGAACTCGACCTCGATCCCGTGCTCCTCGGCCAGGGTCGAGCCCAGCACCTCCTGCTGGACCCGGCCGTAGAGCGACACCGTGGGACGGCCGTCCTCGTCGCCGTGGACGCCGATCAGCGGGTCCTGGTCGGCGAGCTGCGCCAGCGCTGCCCGCAGCGCCGGACGCTGCGCGGGGTCGACCGCCTCGACCGACGCCTCGAGAGTCGGCGGCGCGAAGTGGTGCTCGTCGACCGGTGCGGCGTCGCCGAACCCGTCACCGACCCGGACCAGCGTCAGCCCGTGCAGGCGACCGATCCGGCCGGCGCCGACCTCCTCGGCGCGCACCCACCGCCCGTCCTCGAAGACCTGGACCATCGCGACCTTGCCGGTCCGCCCCTGGGGGAGGTCCAGCCGCTGGCGGGCGCGTACCGAGCCCGCGAACATCCGCACGTAGGCCACCTTCTCCCCCGCCGGTCCGCGCTCCACCTTGAACACCCGGCCCGACGGCGCACCCGTCGAGACCGGCCGGACCGCAGGCAGGAGCGCCCGGATGCCGGCCATCAGCTCCGGGACGCCCGCGCCGGTGGCCGCCGACCCGGCGAAGACCGGGTGGAGCACGCCGTCCCGGGTCTGGGCGGCTGCCTCGGCGAGCAGCTGGGCGGGGCTGCGGTCGCGACCCTCGACGTACGCCGCCAGCAGGGCGTCGTCGTGCTCGGCCAGGACGACGGTCTCCTGCTCCCGGAACGCGACGTCCTCGGGGCGGTACGCCGCGAAGGTCGCCGAGCGGGTGCCCAGCCCGGCGGCGACACCCATCGGCAGGAGGTCCGGGGTCAGCCGCGCCCGGATCGCCTGCAGGACGCGGTCGACGTCGGCCCCCGACCGGTCGATCTTGTTGACGAACAGCAGCGTCGGCACCCGGAGCCGCTGGAGGGCCCGCATCAGGATCCGGGTCTGCGGCTGGACGCCCTCGACCGCCGAGAGCACCAGCACGGCACCGTCGAGGACGCCGAGCACCCGCTCGACCTCGGCGATGAAGTCGGGGTGGCCCGGGGTGTCCACGACGTTGACGGTCAGGTCGTCGAGCGGGAACGCCACGACGGCAGCCTTGATCGTGATGCCGCGGCGACGCTCGAGCGCGAGGGTGTCGGTGCGGGTGGTCCCGGAGTCGACCGACCCCGGGTGGTCGATGACTCCGGCGAGGTGCAGGAGCCGCTCGGTCAGTGTGGTCTTACCGGCGTCGACATGGGCCAGGATGCCGAGGTTGAGCGAACGTGTGGCGCACGCGTGATCCCCTTCAGGTGGACGGAGCAGAGCTGGGCGGTCACGTGCGCTCCTCGCATCTGCCTGTCTCCTTCGGGGACGTCGGGCCCTGGCCGGGCCGGTCGCCGCCACCGTACGGCGTACGACGGGGCGGGCACCACGGGTTTTCGGCGCTCGGGCCCGGAATGCAGAACGGCCCCGGACCAGTGGTCCGGGGCCGTGCTGATGAGACTGGGTCAGGTCACTTGTTGATCTTGGTGACCCGGCCGGCGCCGACGGTGCGGCCGCCCTCGCGGATCGCGAAGCGCAGACCCTCCTCCATGGCGATCGGCTGGATGAGCTCCACCGCCATCTCGGTGTTGTCGCCCGGCATGACCATCTCGGTGCCCTCGGGGAGGGTCACCACGCCGGTCACGTCCGTGGTCCGGAAGTAGAACTGCGGGCGGTAGTTGTTGAAGAACGGCGTGTGCCGGCCGCCCTCCTCCTTCGACAGGATGTAGACGCTCGCGTCGAAGTTGGTGTGCGGGGTCGTCGTGCCGGGCTTGATCACGACCATGCCGCGCTCGACGTCCTCGCGCTTGGTACCGCGCAGGAGCAGCCCGACGTTCTCGCCGGCCTGGCCCTCGTCGAGGAGCTTGCGGAACATCTCGACGCCGGTGACCGTCGACTTCTGCGACGTCTCACGGATGCCGATGATGTCGACCTCCTCGCCGACCTTGACGATGCCGCGCTCGATGCGGCCGGTGATGACGGTGCCACGACCGGTGATCGTGAAGACGTCCTCGACGGGCATGAGGAACGGCTTCTCGGTGTCACGCTCGGGCGTCGGGATCGCCGTGTCGACGGCCTCCATCAGCTCGAGGATCGTGGCACCCCACTTCTCGTCGCCCTGGAGCGCCGGGAAGGCCGCCACCTTGACCACGGGGATGTCGTCGCCCGGGAACTCGTACTCGGAGAGGAGCTCGCGCACCTCCATCTCGACGAGCTCGATGAGCTCCTCGTCGTCGACCATGTCGCACTTGTTGAGCGCCACGACGATCGCGGGGACACCGACCTGACGGGCGAGCAGCACGTGCTCACGCGTCTGCGGCATCGGACCGTCGGTGGCGGCGACCACGAGGATCGCGCCGTCCATCTGGGCCGCACCGGTGATCATGTTCTTGATGTAGTCCGCGTGACCCGGGCAGTCGACGTGGGCGTAGTGACGCGCCTCCGTCTGGTACTCGACGTGCGCGATCGAGATGGTGATACCGCGCTGACGCTCCTCAGGGGCCTTGTCGATCTCGTCGAACGGCGTGAAGGGGTTCAGGTCGGGGTGCTGGTCGTGCAGGACCTTGGTGATCGCCGCGGTCAAGGTGGTCTTGCCGTGGTCGATGTGACCGATCGTGCCGATGTTGACGTGCGGCTTGGTCCGCTCGAACTTCGCCTTAGCCACTGTGGGCTCCTCCTGTTGTTGTCACTTGACTCGTTGATTCTGCTGCAATGCCGACGATCCGGCCAATTGCCCCCGTCCTTGCCAGGGGGCATGGCTGGCGACTACTCGCCGCGGACCTTCTTGACGATCTCGTCTGCGATGCCCGCGGGGACCTCGGCGTACGAGTCGAACTCCATCGAGTACGACGCCTGGCCGGAGGTCTTGGACCTCAGGTCACCGACGTACCCGAACATCTCCGACAGCGGCACGAGGGCGTTGATGACCATGTCACCGTGGCGCTCCTCCTGCGACTGGATCTGGCCGCGACGGCTGTTGATGTCGCCGATCACGGTGCCCAGGAACGTGTCCGGGGTGATCACCTCGACCGCGAACATCGGCTCGAGCAGCACGGGCTTGGCCATCCGGGCGGCTTCCTTGAACGCCTGGTTGCCGGCGATCTTGAAGGCCAGCTCCGAGGAGTCGACGTCGTGGTAGGCGCCGTCCTCGAGCGTGAACTTCACGTCCACCATCGGGTAGCCGGCGAGCACGCCGAACTCCATGGCGTCCTGGCCGCCCTGGTCCACCGAGGGGATGTACTCGCGCGGGATGCGACCACCGGAGACGTTGTTGACGAACTCGTAGCCGGCACCCTGCCCGGTCTCGGGGTCGATGCTCGGCTCGAGGCTGATCACGACCTTCGCGAACTGGCCCGACCCACCGGTCTGCTTCTTGTGGGTGTAGCTGTGGCTCAGGACCGGCTTGCGCAGCGTCTCGCGGTAGGCCACCTGCGGCTTGCCGACGGTCGCCTCGACGCGGAACTCGCGCTTCATCCGGTCGACCAGGATCTCCAGGTGGAGCTCGCCCATGCCGGCGATGATCGTCTGGCCGGTCTCCTCGTCGGTCTTCACCGTGAAGGTGGGGTCCTCGTCGGACAGGCGCTGGATCGCGGTGCCGAGCTTCTCCTGGTCGCTCTTGGTCTTCGGCTCGATCGCGACCTCGATGACCGGGGCCGGGAACGACATCGACTCCAGGACGACGGGGTTCTGCAGGTCGCTGAGCGTGTGACCGGTCTTGGTGTCCTTCAGACCCATCACGGCCACGATCTGCCCGGCGCCGACCGACGCGATCTCCTCACGCTTGTTCGCGTGCATCTGGTAGACCTTGCCGATCCGCTCCTTCTTCCCCGTGACGGAGTTCAGGACGGTCGCGCCGGCCTCCAGCTTGCCGGAGTAGACGCGCACGTAGATCAGCTTGCCGAGGTGCGGGTCCGAGGCGATCTTGTAGGCCAGACCGGAGAACGGCTGGTCGTCCGCGGGCATCCGCTCGATCTTCTCGTCCTCGTTGTTGACCTTGTGGCCGACGATCGCGTCGATGTCGAGCGGGCTCGGGAGGTACTTCACGACGGCGTCGAGCAGGGGCTGCACGCCCTTGTTCTTGAACGCCGTGCCGCACAGCACCGGGTTGACCTTGTCGGCCAGGGTGGCGCGGCGGATGCCGGCCTCGAGCTCCTCGGTGGAGAGGTCGTCGCCGTCGAGGTACTTCACCATGATGTCGTCGTCGGCCTCGGCGAGCGTCTCGAGGAACTTCTCGCGGTACTCCTCGGCCTGGGCGCGCATGGACTCCGGGATCTCCTCGACCTCGTAGTCCTCGCCCATGGTGGTCTCGCCGCGCCAGGTCAGGGCACGCATGCCGACCAGGTCGACGACACCGAGGAAGTCCGCCTCGGCGCCGATCGGCAGCTGCAGGACCAGCGGGGTGGAGTTCAGGCGCTCGACCATCATGTCGACGCAGCGGAAGAAGTCGGCACCCGTGCGGTCCAGCTTGTTGACGAAGCACATGCGCGGCACGGCGTACTTGTTCGCCTGGCGCCAGACCGTCATCGTCTGCGGCTCCACGCCGGCCACGCCGTCGAAGACGGCGACCGCGCCGTCGAGGACGCGCAGCGAGCGCTCGACCTCGGCGGTGAAGTCCACGTGACCGGGGGTGTCGATGATGTTGATCTGGTGGTCCTTCCACCAGCAGGTCGTCGCGGCGGACGTGATCGTGATGCCGCGCTCCTGCTCCTGCTCCATCCAGTCCATCGTGGCGGCGCCCTCGTGGACCTCACCGATCTTGTAGGTGATGCCGGTGTAGAAGAGGATGCGCTCGGTGGTGGTGGTCTTGCCGGCGTCGATGTGCGCCATGATGCCGATGTTGCGGACCTTCTTCAGGTCCGTGGTGATGTCGACAGCCACTGTCGGTTCGTTTCCTTAGATTGAGTCATGCGGGGCGGTGATCGGTGCGGGGCACCGGCCGGTGCAGCGGGTGACCACCAGTGGTGACCACCGACCACCGCGGCCACATCACCAGCGGTAGTGGGCGAAGGCCTTGTTGGACTCGGCCATCTTGTGAGTGTCCTCGCGCTTCTTCACCGCGGCACCCAGGCCGTTGGAGGCGTCGAGGATCTCGTTCATCAGGCGCTCGGACATCGTCTTCTCACGACGGTCCGCGGCGTACCCGACCAACCAGCGCAACGCCAGCGTCGTGCCACGTGTTCCCTTGACCTCGATCGGGACCTGGTAGGTCGCACCACCGACGCGGCGGGACTTGACCTCGATGGCCGGCTTCACGTTGTCCATGGCGCGCTTGAGCGTGACCACGGGGTCGGTGCCGGTCTTGTCGCGGCAGCCCTCGAGGGCGGTGTAGACGATGCGCTGGGCGACCTGCTTCTTGCCGTCCTTGAGCACCTTGGAGACCAGCTGGGTGACCAGCTGCGACCCGAACACGGGGTCGACGTCGAGCGGCCGCTTGGGAGCGGGACCCTTGCGAGGCATGTCAGCTCTTCTCCTTCTTGGCGCCGTAGCGGCTGCGAGCCTGCTTACGGTTCTTCACGCCCTGGGTGTCGAGCGTGCCTCGGATGATCTTGTAGCGGACACCGGGGAGATCCTTCACCCGGCCGCCGCGGACGAGCACGATGGAGTGCTCCTGGAGGTTGTGACCGACGCCCGGGATGTACGCCGTGACCTCGACGCCGCTCGACAGGCGCACGCGGGCGACCTTGCGGAGGGCGGAGTTCGGCTTCTTCGGGGTGGTCGTGTAGACGCGGGTGCAGACGCCGCGGCGCTGCGGGCTGCCCTTGAGGGCGGGCGTCTTGGTCTTCGACGCCTTGTCGCGCCGGCCGTTGCGGACCAGCTGCTGAATGGTGGGCACTCGGTGGTTCCCTTTCGGTCTTTACCTCAGGCCCGGCGCCTTGCCGGGCACGATGATGCTGCGTTGTCGCGTCGTGCCGTGGTGACTGCGCGCGGACTCGCGCCTGACGGCGGAAGGAGGGCGTGCGCAACGATCCGGACGAGCCGGACACGGGTGTCAAGGCTACCCGCGTTGTCCCCCCGGGCCAAAACGAGATCGAGAGAGACGAAGCCAGCGCGACGCAGCTTGCTCGCGAGCCGGCTGGAGCGACAGCGCAGCGAGCTCGCTCGCGAGCCGGCGCTGAGCGCCAGCTCGCCGTCAGGCGGCCTGGCGCCCGCTGCCTGCTCGGCTGCCTGCTCCGCTGCAGCTCTGCCGCCTGCTCGGCCGCGACCCGTGACGGGCGCGCGAACAGGGCGAGGGCCAGGAGGACGCCGGCGATGGTCAGCAGCCCGCCGCCGAGGAGCGTCCAGCGGGCGCCGAAGGTCTGCCCGACCCAGCCGATGATCGGCGAGCCGAGCGGCGTACCCCCCATCACGATGGTCATGTAGAGGGCCATCACCCGACCGCGCAGCTCGGGCTCGGACTCGAGCTGCATGGTGGAGTTCGCGGAGTTCAGCATGGTCAGGGTGCACAGGCCGATCACCGGGCACACCAGGGCGAACGCGACGTACGTCGGCATCAGGCCGGCGGCGATCTCCGCGGCCCCGAAGCCGAGCGCCGACCCGACGAGGAGCCGGACGCGGATCCGGACGCGGCGCGCGGCGAGCAGCGCACCGGCCAGCGACCCGACCGCCATCGCCGACCCGAGGATGCCGAACTCGCCCGCACCCTTGCCGAACACCTCGGTGGCCATCAGCGCGGAGGTGATCTGGAAGTTCATGCCGAAGGTGCCCGCGAAGAACACCATCACCAAGATCATCATCATCTTCGGCTGGCTGCGGACGTACCGGACGCCTTCGAGGAGCATGCCCGGGGCACGGGCGACCGGCTTCGGGGAGTTCAGCAGCGAGGTGTCGAGGTGCTCGAGCTGCCAGATGACGGCGCCGTAGGACGCGGCGTTGATCAGGATCACCCACCCGGTGGCCGTCGCGCCGCCGCCCAGGGCGCCGATCATCAGGCCGGCCAGGGCCGGGCCGATGATGCGGGCGGTGTTGAACGTCGCGGAGTTGAGGCCGACGGCGTTGGTGAGGTCCTCGGGACCGACCAGCTCGGAGACGAACGACTGACGGGCGGGCGCGTCGAAGGCCGAGCCGATGCCGAAGAGGAAGGCGATCACGTAGACCTGCCAGACCTGTGCCCCCCCGGTGACGGCGAGGACGCCGAGCACCAGGGAGGCCAGCGCCATCGTCAGCTGCGTCAGCTGGAGGAGGCGGCGCTTCGGGAACCGGTCGGCGATCACGCCGGCGTAGGGCGACAGGAGCAGGACCGGGAGGAACTGCAGGCCGGTGGTGATGCCGAGGGCCGTGCCGCTGCCGTCGGTCAGCCGCAGGACCAGCCAGTCCTGGGCGACGCGCTGCATCCAGGTGCCGGTGTTGGACACCAGGCTGCCGAGTGCGTAGCGGCGGTAGTTGGGGTGCTGGAGTGCGCGGAAGGTGGGGCTCAAGAGGTGCTTTCAGTCCGAGTTGGCGAGTCGTTCGAGGATCGGCGCCGCGCGCCGGAGGGTGTCGCGCTCGTCGGCGGTGAGGCCGCGGAGGCGCTGGGCCAGCCAGGCGTCACGTCGGGCGCGGTCGGCCAGGAGGGTGGTCCGGCCCGCGTTCGGAGAGCACGACGACGACCTGGCGGCCGTCGGTCTCGTGCGCCCGGCGTACGACGTAGCCCCGCTCCTCGAGGGCGTTGACGATGCGGGTCATGCTCGGCGGCTGCACGCGCTCCTGCGCGGCGAGGTCGCCGACGGTGAGGTCACCGAAGCGGTTCAGACAGCCGAGCACGGCCATGGCGCCCATGCTCAGCACGTTGTCGGGATGACGCTCGCCCGCGAGACGGCGCCGCAGCCGCATGACGCTGAGCCGGAGCTCGCTCGCGAGCCCGGCATCGGTCCGGCTGGCCATCTCCACGGTAGGCATGTCGTTAGCATAACTCATTACCTACGCTAAGCATTCCTGCGCTGCCCCACGTCGCCGAGTCGTCAGGTGCCGACTCGGCGCGATCTGGACGTCTTCTTGCGCCGACTCGGCGCATTTTCCGTGCCTGTTTGCGCCGACTCGGCGGTCAGGTGAAGAGGGCGGTGACGGGGTGGATGGCGAAGTAGACGAGGAAGAGGGCGGCCACCACCCAGAGGAGGGGGTGGACCAGGGAGGCCTTGCCCTTGACCGACTTGATCAGCACGTAGGCCAGGAAGCCGGCGCCGATGCCGACGGTGATCGAGTAGGTGAACGGCATCAGCACGATGGTGAGGAACGCCGGGATGGCGATCTCCGCGTCGTCCCAGGAGATGCCCTTGACCTGCTGCATCATCAAGAACCCCACGAGGACCAGCGCGGGCACGGCGGCCTCGGACGGGATCACCCGCACCAGCGGCGCGAAGAACATCGAGACCAGGAACAGCAGCCCGGTGACGACCGACGCCAGACCCGTCCGCGCGCCCTCGCCGACCCCCGAGGCGCTCTCGATGTACGCCGTGTTGGAGGAGACGCCGCCGACGCCACCGGCGATCGCGGCGACGCTGTCCACGGCCAGGATCTGCTTGGTGTTGGGCGGTGTGCCGTCGGCATCGAGCAGCCCGGCCTCCGCGCCGATCGCGGTCATCGTGCCCATGGTGTCGAAGAAGTCGGCCAGCATCAGGGTGAAGACGAGCAGCACGGCGGAGACCACGCCGACCTGGGCGAACCCGGTGAACGTCACGTGGCCGACCGTCGCGAAGTCCGGCGTGTCGAAGACCGAGTCGGGCCAGGACGGGACGTTGAGGCCCCAGCCCTGCGGGTTGTAGTCACCGCCGGCGAACATCGGGCCGATCTCGCCGATGGCCTCCACGATCATCGCCAGGACGGTGGTGACCAGGATCGAGATCAAGATCGCGCCGCGCACGCGCAGGACCCACAGCGAGATCATCAGCGCGAGGCCGACCAGGAAGACCGCCGTGGGCCAGCCGGAGAGGAAGCCGTCGGGGCCGACCTGCACCGGCACGGTGGTCTGCGCGACGTCGGGGACCCGGCGTACGAACCCGGCGTCGACGAAGCCGATGAAGGCGATGAACAGACCGATCCCGACCGAGATGGCGACCTTCAGCTGCGACGGGACGGCATGGAAGACGGCCTTCCGGAAGCCGGTCAGCACGAGGACCAGGATGACCGCGCCCTCGATCACGATCAGTCCCATCACCGCCGACCAGCTCATCTGCGGGGCGATCGAGACGGCGACGAACGCGTTCAGTCCCAGCCCGGTCGCCAGCGCCAGCGGGTAGTTGGCGACGGCACCCATGGCGATCGACATCACGCCGGCGACCAGCGCCGTGCCGGCGGCGATCGCGGGCAGGTTGGAGCCGTCCCCGTTGCCGCCCCCGAGGTAGTGGCCGTTCACGTCGGGCGCGAAGCCGAGGATCAGCGGGTTCAGCACCACGATGTAGGCCATCGTGAAGAACGTGACCAGGCCACCGCGGAACTCACGCTCGACGGTGGAGCCGCGCTCGCTGATCTTGAAGAACCGGTCGAGGTGGCCCGCCGGCCGTCGCGGGTCGTCGCGCCGCGGCGTGGGTCCCGCCTTGGACCGGTCGGGGCGGTGGGTCCGGGTCGGCTGGTCGCCCGTGGGGGTGTCCGTCACGGGCGGCACTATGCCAAAGCGCCCGCGTCACCGATAGGCCCGCGCCGACCGAGGTACGCCGGCCCGCACCGCCGCGCGGGCGGCACCGCCGCGGAGCGTCCTACAGTGGGCACCATGGAGCTGCGCGACGACCAGCCGATGACCCACGAGATCGGCAACCGCACCTACATCGTCGCCGACGTGGAGCCCCTCGACGTGGACGGCGTACGCACCGTGCAGGTCGGGGTGGCGCTGTGGGTGATCGGCTTCGTCGCCATGCTGCCGTTCTACGGGCGCCTGGAGGACGCCGGGCACGCCTGGATGCTCTGGACCTGCGCCGCCGGCTGCGGTCTCGGCCTGCTCGGCCTGGAGTACTGCCGCCGCCGCAAGAACGCCCGGGCGCTGCGCGAGGAGCAGGGCGCCTAGAAGCGCTCGAGGTCGTCGTCGAGCTCGTCGACGACCGGGTCGGGCAACGGCACCGGCTCGTGCCGCTTCGCCAGCCGGACCTCCGAGTGCGCTCCGCAGCCGTGACCGAAGGCGACCACCCGGCCGTCGTCGTTGGCGTCGCCGTTGGCACACACCCCGAAGATCTCCGCGAGCGAGCCGTTGATCCGGAGGAGGAAGCCGCACGTCGAGCAGGAGTCGGGCGCGGACTGGGCGAGGGGAGCATCGGGGCCGGCGTCGCCGTCGTACCACCGCTGGGCCGCCAGCTCGTGCCCCTCGGGCGAGAGCGTCCGGACCCGGCCCAGGCCGAGGTCCTTGACCACCGTCCGGATCTGGGCCTTCGCGTCGGTGTCGAGCGGGTCGTCGCCGAAGGAGTACGTCGGGACCAGCCGCGGGTCGTCGTCGGCCACCGGCAGCAGGTCACCGGGCGAGAGGTCACCGGGCTTGATCCGCTCGCGGTAGGGCACCCACTCCGGCGCCGTGATCGCCTCGGGGCCGGGGATCAGCACGATCTCGTCGACCGTGACGACCTTCTGGCGCGGAGCGCGGGCGACGGTCACCGACCAGCGCCAGCCGAGGTAGCCCGGCTTGCGGCACTCGAAGAGGTGGGTGGCCACCCGGTCGGCCTCGGCCTGCGCGCCGAGGTGCTCGCCGACCTCGTCGGCCTCGACCTCGGTCAGCAGCGCCGTACGCGCCGCGTCGACGGCCGCGAGGGCCGCCGCGTCGGCCTTGACCGGACGCGCACGCTCGGCCACCACGGTCTCGTCGGCACCAGTCATGGGGCCATGATGACCGATCCGCGCACGGCTGTCAGATCCCTCCCACGAAACGGTGCCGGTGTGACCGCTCGGCGAGCAAGCTCGCCCGCGGCCCTCACGTCTGCGCCGGCACGGGACTTCATCCCGTCCGACGCAGAACGCTCAGGCAGGATGGAACCATGACGACGCCCGGGGAGTCCGAACGCCGCTCGCGGCTGGACTCCGTCGGGTCGGGCGCGCGGTCCACCGGCCGGGGGCTCCGCTCCGTCGGGCGCGGAGCCGGCAGGATCGGCGGTGCAGCCCTGCGTACGGCGCGCCGTGCGGCCGCCGCCGAAGGGGCGGACCGCAGCGGGCTGGCGCGCCTGATCGAGCTCGGGGCCCTCAACGCCGCCGCCGATGCCGCCGTCGCCATCTCCCTGGCCGGGACCCTCTTCTTCCAGGTCCCCACCGGCGAGGCCCGCGGTCAGGTGTCGCTCTTCCTGGGCCTGACCATGCTGCCGTTCGCGATCGTGGCGCCGCTGGTCGGACCGATGCTCGACCGCTTCGGCCACGGGCGGCGCTGGTCCATCGGCTTCACCATGGCCGGTCGCGCCTTCCTCTGCTGGGTGATGGCCGACGCGGTGCGGCACGACTCGGCCTGGCTGTTCCCCGCGGCGCTCGGGGTCCTGGTGGCCTCCAAGGCCTACAACGTGCTGCGGGCGGCCGCCGTACCCCGCGTCCTGCCCGAGGGGCTGACGTTGGTGTCCGCGAACGCGCGTACCTCCATGGCGGGGGTGGTCGGGGTGGCGATCTCCGCCCCGATCGCGGCAGGAGCCGCGACGATCGGGCCGGAGTGGGCGCTGCGCTACGCGTTCGTGGTCTTCGTGATCGCCACGATCCTGGCGATCCGGCTGCCGTCGCGGGTCGACTCCAGCCAGGGTGAGGAGTCCATCAGCTTCCTCCGCGGATCCCGGCCCGACGAGGCGAAGGCACCCGGACAGCGCGCCGGCGGCAAGGTCCGGATCCCGGCGTCCATGGCCTTCGCGCTGCGGGCGAACTGCGGGCCGCGCTGGCTCTCCGGCTTCCTGACGCTCTTCATGGCGTTCCTGCTGCGGGAGCACCCGATCGAGGGGTACTCCCCCCAGTTCCTGCTCGCGGTCGTGATCGGCGGGGCCGGCGTGGGCAACGTCGCGGGCATCGCGATCGGCTCGTTCGTCAAACGCATCCACCCACGGTTCACGGTGGTCGCGGCGCTCCTCGCCGACGCCGCCGCGATCATCCTGGCCGCGCTCTTCTACGGCCTGCTGCCGCTGGTGGTCCTCGGCTTCACCGCCGGGCTCTCCCAGTGCCTGGCCAAGCTGTCGCTCGACTCGACGATCCAGCGCGACGTGCCGGAGCGGGTCCAGACGTCGGCCTTCGCTCGCAGCGACACGACGTTGCAGCTGGCCTGGGTGATCGGCGGCTTCGTCGGCATCGCGATGCCGTTGCAGCCCCGGCTCGGGCTCGGCGTCGCCGCGGTCGTGCTGCTGGCCTGGTCGGTCTTCGTGCTCGCCAGCCGCGGGTCCCGACCGGCGGCACCGGTCGCGGAGCCGGTCACCAGGCCGACGAGCGCGTAGGGCCGGGGCTCAGAGCTCCAGCTCGTCGGCGAGGGCGCGCAGCAGCTTCGCGGTCGGTTTCGCCTGCCGGGCGTCGGGGTGCCGGCCGTGACGGTAGGCCTCACCGACCCCGTCGAGCAGGCGGATCAGGTCCTCGACGATCGGGGCCATCTCCTCGGGCGTCTTGCGCCGCGCGTGCGACTGGTTGCGTACGACGGACGCCGGGGCGTCGAGCACCCGGACCTGGAGGGCCTGGTCGCCACGGCGCCCCTGTGCGATCCCGAACTCCACGCGGGTCCCGGCCTTGAGCGTGCTCACTCCCCCCGGCAGCGCGTCGTTGCGCACGTAGACGTCGGGTCCGTCGTCCTGCGACAGGAACCCGAAGCCCTTCTCGGCGTCGTACCACTTCACCTTGCCAGTCGGCACGTTCATCCCTCTTCTGGTGCGTTCGTCCGCGCCGGTCGGCCCGGGGCGCCGGGCAAGCCTAGGCGGGTGCCGGTGAGAGTTTCCAACCGATTGCCCGGCGGGGCTCCCGACGGTCCGGAGCCGGGTCCGCGCCGGTCCTGCCGGCCGGCTCAGGCCAGCCGGGCGGCGACCACGCGGTCGAGCACGTCGAGAGGCAGGGAGCCGCTGTCGAGGACCGCGGAGTGGAACCTCCGCACGTCGAAGCGGTCGCCCTGCCGCTGCTCGGCCTCCGCCCGCATCCGCTCGATCTCGAGGCGGCCGATCATGTAGGACGTCGCCTGGCCGGGCGAGCAGATGTAGCGGTCGACCTCCGGTCGGCACACCCCCTCGGTGAGCGGCGAGTTGGCGACCATGTAGTCGATCGCCTGCTGCCGGCTCCAGCCGAGGGCGTGCAGGCCGGTGTCGACGACGAGCCGGCACGCCCGCATCGAGTCGGCGCTGTACATGCCCATCCGGTCGACCGCCGAGGAGTACAGCCCCATCTCGTCGGAGAGCCGCTCGGTGTAGAGCCCCCAGCCCTCGGCGTACGCCGAGCTGTGGAGGTGCTTGCGGAAGTCCGGCATCGAGTCCGGCAGCTCGGAGGCGATCGCCAGCTGGAGGTGGTGGCCGGGCACGCCCTCGTGGAAGGCCATCGCCTCGAGCTCGAAGCGGCCCCAGTTCTCGGGGTCGGTGGTGTTGATGAAGAACGTGCCGCCCCGGGAGCCGTCGGTCGCCGGGGGGAAGTAGAACGCCTTGGCGCCGACCTCGGTGCCGGACACCGCGCACCGGGCCCGGGGCACGACCTCGAACCAGTCGGCCATCGCGGCCTCGGCCCGGGCCAGCGCGACCTCGGACTGCTCGACCATCTCGTCGCCGTGCTCGAAGTGGAGCTTCGGGTCGGTCCGCATCGCCTCGAAGATCTCCTGGAGGTCGTCGGTGCCGACGACCTCGGGGCCGAGCGCCCGGTACTCGTCGGCCAGCTTCGCCACCTGGGCCAGGCCGATCTCGTGGATCTCCTGGGCGGACTTGGTGGTGGTGGTGAAGTAGCGCAGCGCGCGGTCGTAGGCGTCCTGCCCGTCGGGGAGCCAGCTGAGGCCGCACTCCTCCTCGGAGCGGGCGATCGGCAGCGCCTCGTCGCGCAGAGCGTCGCGGAACCGCTCCAGACCCGGGCGGACCGACCGCTCCAGTGCGTCGGCCAGGGCCGAGCGGAGGGCGTCGGCGTCCACGCCGTCAGGGGCCCGGACCGAGGTGACGATCGGGTCGTCGGCTGCGGGGGTGGCGAGCACGCCGTCGATCTGCGCCACGGTCTGACGGACCGCGAACTCGGGTCCGACCCACCCGCGGGAGGCGCCCTCGCGGACCCGCTCGGCCAGCTCGTCGTAGTAGCGACCGATGCCCTCGACCTTGGCCGGCATCGCGTCGGCGACGCCCTGGTCGGGGACGGCGAGCAGGCCCATCACCAGGCCGAGCGTGACCTGGGGGCCGTGGATCGGGTCGGCGGCCAGCTCGGTGAGCCGGGCCTCGGTGTAGTCGGCGAGGCTGCGCGCGGACGACGCGAGCACCCCGCGGGTGAGCGACTCCTGCTCGCCCAGTCCGTCCTCACCGAGCGCGTCGGCGCGGTCGGCGAAGTCGCGCAGCGTGGCGATCAGCTCGTCCTCCGAGGCGCGCGAGGCGTGCTCGAAGCCGGCCACGTCGGAGTAGTCGCCGAGCATGTGCCGCTCGGTGGGCTGGTGGTCGAGGAGTGCCTGCCAGTAGTCGTCGGCCAGCTGGCGGAGTTCGTCGCTCAAGGCGGGGTCTCCCTGGGTCGTCGTGTCGGGTCGGACCCAACCTAACCCGCGCCCGGGACCGGCTGCACACCGCTTTCCCCGCGACACCCGGTCCCGATCGACCCCCGGACAGCGGTGGTTCGCAGTCACCTGGTGACCGGGATCCACCGCCGTGCTCACTGCTGCGCGGAACCGCCGGTGAGGCCCAGCTTCGCGGTGGTCTCCTCGCGCATCTGCACCTTGCGGATCTTGCCGGTCACCGTCATCGGGAAGCCGTCCACCACCATCACGTAGCGCGGGATCTTGTAGTGCGCCAGCCTGCCGGTGGCGAACGCGCGGACGGCGGCGGCGTCGAGCGGCTCGGCGCCGTCGCGCAGCGTGACCCAGGCGCACAGCTCCTCGCCGTACTTCTCGTCGGGGACGCCGATCACCTGCACGTCCTCGATGTCGGGATGGGTGTAGAGGAACTCCTCGATCTCGCGCGGATAGATGTTCTCGCCACCGCGGATGACCATGTCCTTGATCCGGCCCACGATGTTGCAGTAGCCGTCCTCACGCATCTCGGCGAGGTCGCCGGTGTGCATCCACCCCTCGGCGTCGATCGCCTCGGCGGTCTTCTCGGGGTCGTCCCAGTAGCCGAGCATCACCGAGTAGCCGCGGGTGCAGAACTCGCCGGGCTGCCCGCGCTCGACGGTCTCGCCCGTGACCGGGTCGACGATCTTGATCTCGACGTGGGGGTGCACCCGCCCGATCGAGGCCGTACGTCGTTCCAGGTCGTCGTCGGCGCGGGTCTGGCAGGACACCGGGCTGGTCTCGGTCATCCCGTAGGCGATCGAGGCCGCCCCCATGTGCATGTCGTCGATGCAGCGCCGCATCACCTCGACCGGGCAGATCGAGCCGGCCATGATCCCGGTCCGCAACGACGACAGGTCGTGGTCGGCGAACGTGGGCGCGTGCTGCATCGCGATGAACATCGTGGGCACGCCGTACACGGCCGTGCAGCGCTCCTCCGCGATGGCCCGGAGGGTGACCTGCGGGGTCGAAGCCGGGGGCCGGGATCACCATCGTCGCGCCGTGGCTGGTGCAGCCGAGGTTGGCCATCACCATCCCGAAGCAGTGGTAGAAGGGCACCGGGATGCACAGCCGGTCCTGCTCGGTGAAGCCGATCAGCTCGGTCACCAGGTAGCCGTTGTTGAGGATGTTGCGGTGGGACAGGGTCGCACCCTTGGGCCGGCCGGTGGTGCCCGAGGTGTACTGGATGTTGATCGGGTCGCCGGGATCGAGCGTCCGCATCCGGGCGTTGAGCGCGTCGGCGTCCAGCCCCTCACCTCCGGCGACCAGGGCGTCCCAGTCGTCGGTGTCGAGGTAGACCACGCGCTCCAGCAGCGCGCCGCTGATCGAGCCGGCCGAGGTCGTCTCCTCGACCATCGCCCGGTAGTCGCTGGACTTGAAGGCACTGGCCGAGATCAGCAGGCGCATGCCCGACTGGGTGACGGCGTAGGAGAACTCGTGGGTCTGGTAGGCCGGGTTGACGTTGACCAGGATCGCGCCGATCTTCGCGGTGGCGAACTGCGTGATCGTCCACCGGGCGCTGTTGGGGCCCCAGATGCCGACCCGGTCCCCCTTCTCGATGCCGGCCGCCAGCAAACCCCGGGCGACGAGCTCGACGTCGCGGTCGAGCTCGCGCCAGGTCCAGCGTGTGCCGGTGGCGAACTCGACCATCGCCTCGCGGTCGGGGAACCGGGCGACGGTGCGGTCGAGGTTGGCCCCGATCGTCTCCTCGAGCAGCGCGGGCTCCGTCTCGCCTCGGGCGTAGGACTCCATGGCCGGAACCTAGCGCGCGCGGAGCCCGCGCGGCAGGGGGCGTGGCCGACCGTCAGAGGGCGGTCACCGATGCGGCGTGCGTGACCCGGATGGTCACCCCTTCACCGAGGTCGACGATCGCGCCGGGGACCAGCTGGACGGGGACGCCCGGCCGGAGGTCCTCCGCCGGCAGCCCGGGCTGGACGACGAGGGTGCCGTTGGTGGACCCGAGGTCCGTGACCACCGCCGAGCCGCCCTCGGCACCGTCTCCGGGCCGGATCTCCACGTGGGTGGAGGAGATCTCCTGGTTGGGGCTCGGCACGGTGACCAGCCGGGTGTGGGCGCCGTCGCGGCCACGCAGCTGGGGGAAGCGCCCGACCACGACCGCCCGGTCCAGGTCGACGACCTCCCCGCTGGAGAAGGCGAGCCGCACGACGGGGTGGGGCTCCGGCTCCGGCTCGGGCTCCGGCTCGGGCTCCGGCTCCGGCTCCGGCTCCGGCTCCGGCTCCGGCTCCGGCTCCGGTTCCGGCTCCGGCTCGGGCTCCGGCTCCGGCTCGGCTCGGCTCCGGCTCGGCTCCGGCTCCGGCTCGGAGAGCGGACCGGTGTCGGCGGGCTCCACGACGACCGGGCCGGTGGCGGGCTGCTGGAGGGCGGAGACCCGGACCAGCCCGGAGGTGAGGGTGTACGCCGTCGGGTCCGGGCCGCCTTCGTCGGCGTCGTCCGGGTGGTCGCCCCGGCCGACGCGCAGCCGGAAGGACCCCACCCCGCTCACGCGCTGCTCGACCCAGGTGGTGTCCGCGTCACCGGAGACCACGACCGGACCCTGCGCGGTGCTCAGCTCGGCCTCGCCGGCACCCCGGATCACCACGGTGACCTCGCCCTGGGGATCCGGGCCGACGGCCCGCACCAGCACGAACCCCGGCAGCTCGCGCAGGCCGCCGCTGATCAGCCCGTCCAGCACCTCGTCGAAGCCGGCACCGCCGTCGACCAGCTCCCACAGCCCGGCGACACGCGCCCGGGCCGCCGGGGGCAGGAGCACGACCACGTCGTCGCCCAGCACGGCGTACCAGTCCCCGGGGACGACGGAGCGGGTCACGGTCACGTCAGGGCTCCCGGTCTCTCGTGCGGTGACTCCCGCTCGTGCGGGGACTCGTCGGTTCGATCGCCGGACCATCCCATCACATCCACGACGAGCGCCGTCGCGTTGTCGATACCTCCCGCGGCCACGGCTGCGGCGACGATCCGTCCGGCCGCCTCGCCGGGGTCGGCGTGCTCGGCGAGCAGTGCAGCGATCTCGGCGTCGTCGATCATGCCGGTGACCCCGTCGGAGCAGAGCAGGATCCGTGGGGCGTCGGCGACCTCGAGGACGAAGAAGTCGGGGTCGACCTCGTCGGGACCGCCGAGCGCGCGGGTCACGATGTGGCGCTCGGGATGGACGGCGGCCTCCTCCTCGGTGATCTCCCCCGCGTCGACGAGCTCCTGGACGAGGCTGTGGTCGACGCTGACCCGCACCAGCTCGCCGCCGAGGACGGCGTAGATGCGCGAGTCACCGAGGTTGGCCAGCAGCCAGCGGGGTGCGTCGGGGTCGACGAGCATCGCCACGACAACCGTCGTCCCGCCGCGCCAGCGCCCGCCGTCGCTGCCGCGGTGGGTGTCGCCGTACTCGTCGAGACGCCGCTGGCAGGCCAGCAGCGTCTCGGTCACGACCTCGGCCGCACGCGTCTGGTCGTAGTCGGCACGGCCCAGCCGGCCGAACTCCTCGACCACGACGCTGCTCGCGATGTCACCGCCGTCGTGCCCGCCCATCCCGTCGGCCACCACGAAGACCGGCGGGGCGTCGAGGTAGGCGTCCTCGTTCACCTCGCGCACCAGGCCGACGTCGGTCACCGCGCCGGAGCGCAGCTCCACCTGCTCGCTCACCGGGCGGACCCGGTCGTCCGTCGGGCCGTGCCCGCTAGCGTGGGAACGATGGCCACCTCGTCCGCCCCGGGCTCGTCCACGGGCTCGTCCACGCGTTCCACCGCGGGCACAGCCAGGGCCACCGGCCACCGTTCGCTCGCCGACCAGCTCCGGGGCTGGCCGGACGACCGGCTCACGCGAGCTGCTCCGCGAGCGCCCCGACCTGTCCACGCCCGCGCCCGCCGACTGCAGCCAGCTGGCCTCGCGGGCGGCGACGCGGTCGTCGCTGAACCGTGCTCTCGACCTGCTCACGCGCCTCGAGCTCTCCGTCCTTGATGCCCTCGTGGCGTCGGGTCACACCACCGACGCCGAACTGGCCCACATCCTCGACGCCGAGCCGCCCGCTGTCGAGGGTGCCGTGCGCCGGCTGGCCGACCTGGCCCTGGTCTGGGAGAGCGACGCCGGTCTGCGTGCCCTGACCGGCGTACCCGAGGCGCTGGGTTCGCTGTCCGAGCTGCACCCGATGACGCCCGGCCGTACGCCGGCTGAGGTCGGCGCCGCTGCTGGGCCAGCTGACCCCCGCCGCGCGAGCGATGCTGGAGCACGTCGAGGCCGGGTCCGGCGAGGCGGACGCCGGCTCGGCACGGAGAGCCGTCACCCCGGCCGAGGCCGCGAGCCCGGCCGAGGAGCTCCTGGCCCGGGGCCTGCTGGTGCCGGGCCGGCCGCGGCTGGTCCGGGTCCCGGGCGAGGTGCAGGTCGCCCTGCGCGGCGGGCACACCACGCGCGGCCGGATCGACGTCCCGCCCCAGCTCGCGACCTCGCAGCGGGATCCGGCGCAGGTCGACCACGCGGCGGCCGGTGCCGCGTTCGAGGCGGTACGCCGCGTCGAGCTGCTGGTCGACCACTGGGGCACCCACCCGCCGGTCGCCCTGCGCAGCGGTGCGCTGGCCGTGCGCGACCTGAAGGCTGTCGCCGACTTCGCCCAGCTCGACGAGTCGACGACGGCCCTGGTGGTCGAGGTCGCCGCCGCGGCCGGGCTGCTCGCCACCTGGCCCGACCCCGACGGCAACCCGGCCTGGACGCCCACCGAGGCCTTCGACTCCTGGTGCGACGAGCCCGCGGCGGACCGCTGGGCCCGGCTCGCCCGCGCGTGGCTCGACACCGAACGGCTGCCCTTCCTGGTCGGCACCCGCGACGAGGCCGGCCGGACCCGCAACGCCCTCGACCCCGAGCTGACCAGCCGGGTCGCCCCCGAGACCCGGGCGATGACGCTCGGCGAGCTGGCGGCGCTCCCGCCCGGCCACGTGGTCGCGACCGGCACCGGACCGGCGTCCGTGGTCGCGCGGCTGGCCTGGCTCCGGCCGCGCCGTCCGCCGTCGCGCGCCGAGCAGGTGGTGGCCGCCCTCGCCGAGTCCGGCCACCTGGGCCTCACCGGCCTCGGCGGGCTCGCGTCGTACGCCCGGGCGCTGGTGGCCGGCGACGATCCCGGCCCCGTGCTCACGCCGTTGCTGCCGGCCGAGGTCGACCACGTCCTGATCCAGGCCGACCTGACGGCCGTCGCACCGGGACCGCTGGTCCGCGAGCGGGCGCGCGACCTGCACCTGCTGGCGGACGTCGAGTCACGCGGACAGGCGACGGTCTACCGCTTCACGGCTGCGTCCGTACGCCGTGCCTTCGACGCAGGCTGGGCCGCCCACGAGGTCCATGCCTTCCTCGCCGCGGTCTCGCGGACGCCGGTGCCGCAGCCCCTGACCTACCTCGTCGACGACGCAGCCCGCACCTTCGGCACCGTCCGCGTCGGGCACGCCGAGGCGTTCCTCCGCGCCGACGACGAGGCTGCGCTGACCGAGCTCCTGCACCACCCGCGCGTCGGGTCGCTCGGCCTGAGGCGGCTGGCGCCGACCGTGCTGGTCAGCACGACGCCGCTCGACGTCCTGATCCCGCGGCTGCGCGAGCTCGGCGTCTCGCCGCTGGTGGAGAGCGATCGACGGCACCGTCCACGTCAGCCGCCCGGACCGGCGCCGGGCGCGGCCCGGTCAGCGCAGAGCGCTGCCCGGCCGACCTCCGCGGCACGGCTCGAGGCGCGCCTCGCCCAGGTCGTCACGGCCGTCCGCGCCGGCGACCGGGTCGCCGCGACCCGCGGCACGGCGAGCGCCGGCTCGACACCTGACGCCGATCGGCTCGCTGGCAGCGCTGCGTGAGGCCGTCGAGTCCGGCCGGACGGTGCTGATCGGGTACGTCGACAACCACGGCACCGCCACCGAGCGGCTGGTCGACCCGGTCCGGGTCGACGGCGGCTGGCTGACCGCACGCGACCACCGTGCCGACGACGTGCGGCAGTTCGCCGTCCACCGGATCCGGACGGTGCACCCGGTCGACGACTCCTCCTGACGGTCGCCGTGACGGTCGCCCTCACGGTCGTCGACAAACTCCCTGGCGCTCCTCCGTAGACTTCAAGCGTGGATTTCCTCCGGTACGCCGAGTCGTCGGCGGCGCTCCTCAACGCCGAGCTGCCCGACCTCGACGCGCTCGTGGCGTTCCTCGGTGACCGCGCCTGGCTGCAGCCCCAGGTCAACGACCGCGACGTCGCCGTGCTCCGGCGGTTCCAGCGCGACCTGCGGCCGGTCTTCGAGGCGTCGTCCCTCGACGACCCGAAGGGCGTGGTCGACGGGCTGAACGCGCTGCTGGAGAAGAACCCGATCACCCCGAGGATCGCCGACCACGACCCGGCGGACCTGCACATCCACGTCGCCAACCGGGCCGCGAGCGTCGCCGACCTGCTCATCGGCGAGTCGCTGCTGGGCCTGGCCAACCTGGTCTGCGACCTCGGCCCGACCCGGCTCGGGGTCTGCTCGGCCACGCCGTGCACCAACGTCTACGTCGACACCTCGCCCAACCAGTCGCGGCGCTACTGCTCCGACCGCTGCTCCTCGCGCGCCAACGTCGCGGCGTACCGGGCACGCCAGAAGGCCGCCGCGGGCTGATGCCGGCAGCCGGCTGCTCGGCGCAGGCCGGTGACTCCTCGGCGCGGCCGGCCCTGCCGTCACCCCATCGATTGGTCACGAACCGCACTCGAAGGGGTGATTTTGTTGCGGTTTGGTCCCCAACCGCAGCATTTCTCAGCCCCAGGCGTCGGCCGCCAGGAGCTCGCACACCAGCGTCTCGGTCAGCAGCCGTACGTCGTCCTCGTCGTCGTGCGGGTAGCGCACGGTGACCGCCGCGCCAGGCACCTCGGCCCCGACGGCGACCACCGTGCTGCCGCGCCGGCCCACCCAGTCGAGCAGCTCCGGCTCCCAGCGGGAGCCGGCCAGGAGCACGAGGCGGTAGTCGGTGGTCTTGGTGAGGTAGACGTCGACGTGGCTCCAGTCGGCGGTCTCGCAGCCGACCGCCGGGAGCCGCGGTCCCTCCCGGAGCATCAGCGCGGACTGGAGAGCCGAGCTCAGCCGGCGCGCGGGCGCGACGACGTGGGTGCCGTGCGGGCCGAGCGCCGCGGCCGACACAGCCGGCAGCCAGTCACCGCGGGTGTCGAGGAGGTGGGCGCTCGCCGCTGCCGCCCGGTCCAGCACGGTCGCCAGGTCGGCTCCGCCGGTGAGCCTCGCCTCGAGGGCCATCAGCAGGGCCAGCGTGTGCTGGAAGGAGCGGCAGGCCACCCCGCCGCGCTCCTCACCGGCCCGCAGGTCGACCGTCAGGTCGCACAGCTCACCCAGCGCGGTGCCCGGCCGGTTGGTGAGCGCCACGAAGCGGGTGTTCTCGCCGGCCTCCCGGAGCCGGCGTACGGCATCGAGGGTCTCCGCCGAGCCCCCCGAGGCCGAGACGGCGACGACCGTCGTCGCGGGGGTCGGCACCGGCAGCAGGTCGGTGGCGGCGAGCTCGGCCACCGCGGCGACCCCGCGGGCCCGGAGCCGGGCGGCGGCGACCTGGTTCGCGTAGTGCGACGAGCCCATGCCGAGGAGGAGCCAGGAGGTCGGTGCGTCACCGAGCGCGGCCCAGGGGTCGCCGACCCGGAGGTGGCCCGCGAGTGCCGCGAGCCGCGCCGGCTTCTCGAGCAGGTCGGAGCGGAACAGGGCGGCATCCATCAGGTGTCCGGACGCAGACGGCGGCGGACGGCGGCCGCCGGGACGTAGAGCCACTCGAGCAGGTCGTGCCGGATCGCGTACACGAACTCCCGGCAGACCTGCTCCCAGGCGTACGCCGGCACGAGGGCAGGGTCGAAGAGGTCGAGGCGGTCGCCGAGGGCGTGGCGGTAGCCACTCAGGAAGAGGCCCTGGGTGTGGCCGGTCCAGGCGAGGGTCGTCCAGTCGAGTGCGGCCGCACCTGGCCCCTCGGGGGCCGCGTGCCGGGCCACGTGACCGACGTTCTCGAGACTGACCAGCATGCCGGCGACGTCGCTCGCGGCCGGGGCGTCCGCGGCGCGCAGGGTCGGCGGTGCGGGTCGGGTTGCCGTCGAAGTCGACCACGGCGTACCCCTGCGGCGCCGCGCAGCACCTGCCCGACGTGGAGGTCGCCGTGGACCGGCAGGACGGCGGTCCCGGCGGCGTCGGCGAGTCCCGAGAGCACCGCCTCGAGGTGCGCGCGGTGGGCGGTGAGCAGCGCGTGGGAGCCGGGATCGTGGCGTGCGGTCAGCCGGACGGCGAGGTCGAGCGCCTCGAGCGCCTCGTCGGCCTGCCGTCGTGCCAGGTCAGCGGGTCAGCCGGGCCGGTGGGTCGTCGGCGAGGGCCAGGTGCATCCGGCCGACGACCGTCCCGAGGTCGGCCCCGAAGTCGTCGGCCTCGCCGGTCTCGAGGCCGAGCGCCCGGCGGGCCTCGTCGACGGCCCAGGTCCAGCCGTCCTCGGTGCCCGGCAGGTAGGACTGCACGAACGCCACGGGCACCCAGTGCCCGCCGTCGGGCTCGTGCCACTCGACCACTCCGCGCAGCGTCGGGCGACCCGGAGAACCCGGCGGCCGCGAGCCGGCGCAGTCGGGCGGCCGCGGGGTGCGGCCCCACCAGTGGCTGCGTCATCCACTTCACGACGTCCTGCCCGCCGACGACCCAGGACTCGTGGGTCTGGTCGACCCCCATCTCCTGCTCCGGGCAGTCGGCGACCGAGGGTCGGACGCCGCCGGGGACGCTGACCCGGAAGCCACCGGCCGTGACGCCGTCGTCGTCCAGCCACCGGAGGAGGGCCACGCCGGCGCCGTCACCGGCCGCGGCTCGCCGCCAGCGGCCGGCGTCGAGCACGACGGGCTCCGCCCGGTGACCGCCCTCGGCCTCCACCACGCGGACGGCATGGGCGGGGCCGAGGCTCAGCCGGTCAACCTCGGGCACGACGGGCGCGACCGACCTGCTCGATGATCCCGGCGCCGCGACGGAGGCCGTCGCGCGCGCGGATGTCGGCGCCGATCGCGTCCATCCGCGCTCGCAGGTCGGCGTCGCCGAGGAGCCGGTCGACGGCGTCCAGGAGCTCGTCGTCGGTGAAGGAGTACGTCGCCAGCCGGACGCCGTAGCCCAGCTCGTGGACGCGCTGGGCGTTGTCGTACTGGTCCCAGAAGAGGGGCAGCACGACCATCGGCTTGCCGAAGTGCATCGCCTCGGTGGTGGTGTTGTTGCCGCCGTGGGTGATCACCAGGTCGACCTGCGGGATCACCCTGGTCTGCGGGACGGTCGCGGCGCCGGTCATGTTGTCGGCGAGCCGCAGCTCGTCGGCCCTCGGGCCCATGCTCACGACGACCCGGTGGCGCGACGTGCCGAGCACGTCGACGAGCCGCTGCATCAGGTCGACGTCCGCGCCGCCGAGGGAGCCCAGCGAGAGGTAGAGGAGACCGCTGCCCTCGGGGCGGTCCGCGAGCGCCTCGGGGACGACGTAGGCCTCGTCGGTCTCGCGGACGCTGGAGTCGATCCGGTGCCAGGTGTCGTCGAGGGGCCGGGCGTCGGTGTAGTCGAGCTCGCGGGGGTAGACGTAGATGTTGGCGACCGGAGAGGTGTGCATGAACTCGCGCGGCGGGAGCGGTGGCGCGCCCTGCTCCTGGCACCAGGCGTCCCACTCGGCCCAGGTGTCGGCATGGACGCGGTCGAACTCCTCGAGGAAGGCGGCCCACTCGCTGCGGTCGGCCATCGGGTAGCCGGAGAAGACCGGGGGGAGGTCGTCTCCGCGGACCTCGAGCGGGTTGCACGAGACGATCCGGACGAACGCCGCATCACTGGTCATCAGCGCGGGGAAGCTCACGACGTTGTCCTCGACGATCACGTCGGGGCGGTGCTCGGCGATGATCTGCCGGAGCCGGGGCTCGGCGTACCTCGCTCCCTCGATCAGCGCGGCGTACGTCGGCTGGACGAAGGAGGCGAGCTGGTCGCGGGTCGGCTTGGCGAACTCCGGTGCCGTCTCGTTGACGAAGTCGATCCAGAACTGACCGGCGGCGCCCTCCTCGGCCTCGGGGTCCGGCTCGGCCAGGTCGACCAGCGCCTCGACGAACCCGTACGGCTCCAGCCGCCCCGCCCACGACGCCTCGGCGGCGAACACCACCCGATGGCCCCGCTCCAGCAGCACCCTCCCGAGACCGATGCACTGGTTGGTGGGCCCGTACGCCGACTCCGGCATGAACATCACGGTCAATGGTCCGGTCACGCGGGCACGCTATCGCTGGCCCGTCGGTCGAGCTCGTCGAGACCACGGAACCAGCCGGTCCCGGGGTCTCGACAGGCTGGACCGACCGAGGGTCCGTAGGCTTGCCCGGTGAACGACGGACCCCTGATCGTCCAGAGCGACAAGACGCTGCTGCTGGAGGTCGACCACCCCGCGGCTGCCGACTGCCGCAAGGCGATCGCGCCGTTCGCCGAGCTCGAGCGGTCGCCCGAGCACATCCACACCTACCGGCTGACCCCGCTCGGGCTGTGGAACGCGCGGGCCGCCGGGCACGACGCCGAGCAGGTCGTCGACACGCTGCTGGAGTACAGCCGCTACTCGGTCCCGCACGCCCTGCTGGTCGACGTCGCCGAGACGATGGCGCGCTACGGCCGGCTCCGGCTGGAGAAGCACCCTGTGCACGGGCTCGTGCTGGTCTCCACCGACCGCCCCGTCCTCGAGGAGGTGCTCCGGGCCAAGAAGATCCAAGGGATGATCGGCGCCCGGATCGACGACGACACCGTCGCCGTCCACCCCTCCGAGCGCGGCAACCTCAAGCAGGCACTGCTCAAGATCGGCTGGCCGGCCGAGGACTTCGCGGGGTACGTCGACGGCGAGGCCCACGCGATCGAGCTCGACGAGACCGGCTGGTCGATGCGCCCGTACCAGAAGGAGGCCGTCGAGTCGTTCTGGCACGGCGGCTCCGGCGTGGTCGTGCTCCCCTGCGGCGCCGGCAAGACCATGGTCGGCGCGGCCGCGATGGCCGAGGCCAAGGCGACCACGCTGATCCTCGTGACCAACACGGTCAGCGCGCGCCAGTGGAAGGACGAGCTGATGCGCCGCACGTCGCTGACCGCCGAGGAGATCGGTGAGTACAGCGGCTCGGTCAAGGAGATCCGCCCGGTCACCATCGCGACGTACCAGGTGATGACCACGCGCCGGAAGGGCGTCTACAGCCACCTCGAGCTGCTCGACGCCCGCGACTGGGGCCTGATCGTCTACGACGAGGTGCACCTGCTGCCCGCACCGATCTTCCGGATGACCGCCGACCTGCAGGCGCGCCGGCGGCTCGGCCTGACCGCGACGCTGGTCCGCGAGGACGGCCGCGAGGGCGACGTCTTCTCCCTGATCGGTCCGAAGCGCTACGACGCCCCGTGGAAGGACATCGAGTCGCAGGGCTGGATCGCGCCCGCCGACTGCGTCGAGGTGCGGGTGACGCTGCCCTCGGCCGAGCGGATGGTGTACGCCGTGGCGGAGCCCGAGGAGCGCTACCGCCTCGCCTCGTGCACCCACCACAAGGTCGACGTCGTACGCCGGCTCGTCGCGCAGCACCCCGGCCAGCCGACGTTGGTCATCGGGCAGTACCTCGAGCAGCTCGACGAGCTCGCCGCCGCCCTCGACGCGCCGCTGATCACCGGGGCGACGGCGGTCAAGGAGCGGCAGCGGCTGTTCGAGGCGTTCCGGTCCGGCGAGGTCGGGCTGCTGGTGGTCTCCAAGGTCGCCAACTTCTCCATCGACCTGCCGACGGCCGAGGTCGCCATCCAGGTCTCGGGCTCCTTCGGCTCGCGCCAGGAGGAGGCCCAGCGGCTCGGCCGCCTGCTGCGCCCGAAGTCCGAGGGCAAGACCGCGCACTTCTACACCATCGTCAGCCGCGACACCGTCGACGCCGACTTCGCCGCCAACCGCCAGCGCTTCCTGGCCGAGCAGGGCTACGCCTACTCCATCCGCGACGCGGAGGACTGAGCCGAAGTCCGGGTCGGGTGCCGGCTCTCGTCGGTCGAGCCGGTCGAGAGCACGAGCCGACTCGGGCAGGCTGGCCCCATGGATGCCCAGACGATCAGCGACGCGTTCGGCCTGGGCCGCGCGGAGTCGCTCAGCGAGCCGGTGGCCCGCGGCGAGCTCGGGCAGGTACGCCGGCTGGTCACCGACCAGGGCACCTGGGCGGTCAAGGAGTCGTTCGAGCCGTTCGACGACGAGGACCTCGCGGCGGCCGAGAGCTCCGGGGACTTCCAGCTCGCCTGCTCCGACGGCCGGCATCCCGACGCCCGCGCCGCGGACCTCCCGAGGACGGCACGTCGTCGACGTCGACGGCGAGCAGGTGCGCGCGTACGCCTGGGTCGACCTCGCCGACCCGGACCCGTGGCTCGACCCGGAGGCGGTCGGCGCGCTGGTCGCGGCCCTGCACGGCGTACGCCGGCCGGCCGCGGGCGACGTGCACCCCTGGTTCCAGGCGCCCGTCGGGCAGCGCGAGTGGCGTGCGGTGCTCAAGGCCTCCCGCGGGGCCGGAGCGCCGTTCGCCGACCGGCTGGCGGACGTCGTCCCGGCCCTGGTGCAGGCGGAGTCGCTCCTGACGCCGATGACGGGCGCCCAGACCTGCCACCTCGACCTCTGGTCCGACAACCTGCGCCGTACGCCGTCCGGGGACCTCTGCGTCTTCGACTTCGACAATGCCGGGCCCGGCGACCCGAGCCGCGAGCTGGCGATGGTGGTCTTCGAGTTCGGACAGGGTGACGCCGCCCGTCAGCGCCGGCTGTACGACGCCTACCGCGAGGCCGGCGGGCCGGGTCGCCTCACCGGGCGCCACGACTTCGCGATGACCGTGGCGCAGCTGCACCACATCGGGCACCGCCACCTGCGGATGTGGCTGGCGGCGCGCGACGACGAGGGCCGGGCCCGGTCACTGGCCGGGATCGAGGAGTTCCTCGGTGGCCCCTTCCTCCTCGCGGACGTGGACGCCGCGCTCGATGCCACGGCCTAGGCGGCACCCCCTAGGCTCGACGACGTGGCGAGCATCCGGGGACGACTGAGCGAGGCGCTCTTCACGCGGGTCGCGGGCCCGGACGGCGAGAAGCACCGCGAACGCATCCACGGGACGCCCGGTCCGCGCTGGTTCGCCCCCGGCAGCCCGATCACCCGGGTCCACGGCGACGCCGCGATGTACGTCGGCGGGATCCGCGCCGTGCTCCTCCAGACCATGCAGCCACAGGCGATGACCGCCGTGGCCGAGCACTCGGGCTTCCGCGGAGACATGTGGGGCCGGCTGGCCCGGACCAGCCGCTTCCTCGCCGTCACCACGTTCGGCACCGCCGACGACGCGCAGCAGGCCGTCGACGTCGTCCGCTCGATCCACGACCGCGTCTCCGGCGTGATGCCCGACGGCACGACGTACTCCGCGAACGACCCGCGCCTGCTCGAGTGGGTGCACGTCGCGGAGATCGACAGCTTCCTGCTCTCCTACCAGCGCTACGGGCCGACGCCGCTGACGCAGGCCGAGTGCGACGAGTACGTCGCCCAGACCGCGGTCGTGGCCCGCAAGCTCGGCACGCCCCACCCGCCCACCACGCAGGCCGAGCTGGCGGCCTCGATCGACGGCTTCCGCGACGAGCTCGCCGCGACCGACCATGCGCGCGACGCCGTCAGCTACCTCATCCGGCACCCCGAGCTGCCGCTCGTCGCCCGTCCGGCGTACACCGTGCTGATGGCGGCCGCGATCGGGCTGATGCCGGAGTGGACCCGCGAGCCGCTCGGCCTGCCGATGCTGCCGGTCGGCCACGACCGGGTCGCCGCGGCCCTCGGGAGCGTCTCGACCAAGGCGATCCGGTGGGCGACCACGGGTGACCGCGACCTGACGCGCACCCTGCGGGCGGGCCGGGAGCAGCTGCTCCGGCGCTGGCCCCTGCCGGACCACCTCGAGGTCCGCGACGCGCTGCTGGCGGCGTACGGCGACCCTGCGCGCGGCTACCACGACGTGCGCCATCTCGCCGAGGTGCTGGACCGGCTCGACCAGCTCAGCGGTGCGGGCGTCGCCTTCGACCGGGTCACGGTGCGGCTGGCCGCCTGGTTCCACGACGGGGTGTACGACGGCCGGCCGGACGCCGAGGAGCGCAGCGCCGCCTGGGCCGAGCGGGCGCTCGCCGACACGGCGTACGCCGCGGAGGTCGGACGCCTGGTCCGGACCACCGAGACCCACCAGCCCGCCGCCGACGACCCTGCCGGGCAGGCGCTCTCGGACGCCGACCTCGCGATCCTGGCGTCGGAGCGGCTCCGCTACGACGAGTACGTCGCGGGCGTGCGCCGCGACTTCGCCCACGTCTCCGACGCCGACTTCGCGGCCGGCCGGGCGGCCGTGCTCGGCGAGCTCGCCGGCCGCGACCGGCTCTTCCACACGTCGTACGCCCGGGAGACGTGGGAGCCGCAGGCCCGGCTGAACCTGGACCGCGAGCTCGGGCAGCTGGGTGTGGCCGCGGGCGGTCCCAGCTTCACCATGTGATGTAGGTGAACCTCCGCTTCTCATGGCGAGCTCACCATGTGAAGCGGAGGTTCGACACCTTCACATGGTGAAGCAGTGAACTGCGGCCGGCCTCAGGTGTAGAGGCAGAACGGGTGCCCGGCGGGGTCGAGCATCACGCGGACGTCGTCCTGGGGCTGGAACGCCGCCTCGGTGGCGCCGAGCTCCACGGCGTGCTCGACGGCCGCGGCCAGGTCGTCGACCTCCACCTCGATGTGCATCTGCATGCCCTGCCTCCCGGGCTCGGTCGGCCACACCGGCGGCTCGTAGACCTCCGCCCTCTGGACGGCGAAGGAGCCCACGCCCTCGCCGAAGTCGAGGGACCCGCCGGTGTCGTCGACACCGTGGATCGGCACGCCGAGGATCTCCGACCAGAAGGCCAGGAGCCGCCGGGGGTCGGGCGCCTCGAGCGTCACGCCCCACCAGTCCTTGCGCTGCCACCGGTCGTCACCGGCCGCGTTGGTCCGTCCTCGCATTCAGTCCTCCGCGCGTCGTGATTGCTTGCGTCGCCGCAGCCCGGCCGCCCTCAGGCGCACGATCAGCTCGCGCGAGGTGACCGGCACCGCGCCGGCCGCGACCACGTCGTCGTACCTCTCGGACGGTACGTCGTAGTGGTCGCGGTCGAAACCCCGCTCGGGGATGCCGATCCCGCGGGCGAAGACATGGAGCTCCTCGTACGACGAGTCGCTGGCCAGGTGGGACCAGAGACGGCCGTGGCCCGGCGCGTTCGGCGGGTCGATCAGGATCATCGGTCCGGATGGTGCACGTCGTCGACCAGGGTGCGCCACGACCGGACGTAGGAGGCGTCGACGTACGCCTTCACCGACCCGCCCGGCCGCACCTGGGTGCCCAGGTGCAGCTGGCGCACGCCGGCCCGGAGCAGCCACGGCACGTGCTCGGGCGCCAGCCCACCCCCGGGCATCATCAGCGGCGCGGTCTCCGGGGTCACCGACGCGAGCAGGTCGTCGTAGCCGACCCCCATGCCCTGCGGCGAGCCTGCCGACCGCACGGCCGTCAGCCGCGGGAGGTCGCGGAGCCGGCGCCACGAGCGCCGGGGGTCCAGCGACGAGTCGATGGCCCGGGTGAAGGTCCACGGGACCTCCGGGAGCCTCGACAGCAGCATCGAGCAGGTCTCGGTGTCCACCTCGAGGTCGGAGTCCAGGAAGCCGAACGCGACGCCGGTGGCGCCACAGGCCAGGTAGTCCTCGGCCAGCCCGATCAGCCGGGCGAACTCGCCGCCCGTGGTCGACCAGGTGTCGTTGAGACGGAGCAGCACGAACATCGGCAGGTCGGTCTCACGGCCCACCGAGCTCACCACCGCCGGCTCCGGCGACAGGCTGCAGGTCGGCCCCGGTACGACGACGTGGAGACGGTCGGCGCCACCGTCGGCCGCCCCCGGCGCGTCGCGCGGGTCGCTGACCGCGACCTCCAGCAGCACCTCCGGCATGCGCTCACCCTAGGGGCACGCGGATCTCGCGGCGTGCCCATGCCCGGGGCAGAATCGGGAGGGTGGACGACACGCTGCTGCTGGCCGCCCGGGCCCTCGTGCTCGCCGACCTCCAGGCCCGCCACCGAGCGACCCCCGACGCCGTCGACGCCCTGGAGGACGCCTGCGCCAACCGCGGGTGGTGGGCCGCGCAGTGGCCCGAGGGCGAGGTGTACGTCGCGGGGCTCGTCGCGCAGGACGTGCAGGACGCCCTGTTCGAGACCGCGGGACGCTGGCCGCTGTGCCTGACCTGCGACCCGGAGGAGCCCGAGCACTCCCTCTACATCGACCCCGACATCGGTGGCCCGTCGCCGCAGTGGGTGTGCGAGGAGTCCGGCCGGACCGTCGCGCCGCTGGGCCGTCTCGCCGAGGCCGGTCGCCTCAGGGAGTGAGCCTCAGGGAGTGAGGGTCAGCGGGACCCACCAGGTGAACCGCGAGCCGGCGTACACCGACCGCGACACCTCGATCGCCACCTCACCCACCAGCCCGCGCCGCGAGTGACGCAGGACCGGGTCGCCCACCTGGAGGTCGAGCATGTCGGCGTCCACCTCGTTGGCGAGATCGGCGCTCAGCTGGTCCTCGGCCGAGGTCGGGCGCAGCCCGCGGGCGGCCAGCAGCGAGTACAGGCTGTCGGGGAGGCCGGTCTGGAGGAAGCCCGGCAGCATGACCTCGTTGAGGTAGACGTCCTGGTAGCACAGGGGTACGTCGTCCAGCCGGCGCCGGCGCCGCCAGTGGATCACCGCGTCACCCGGGGTGATCCCCAGCGCCTTCGCCACGCCCGGTCCGGCCTGGCCGAGGCCCGACGCCAGGTTCTCCGTCGTGGTCGTCCATCCCCGCGCCTTGACGTCCTCGGTGAACGACAGGGGCCGGGTCACCGGGCGGGGGTTCTTGCACACGAAGGTTCCGCGGGCGGGCGCCCGTTCGAGCAGCCCCTCGGCCACCAGCGCGTCGATCGCCTGACGCACGGTCATCCGGGCCACGCCGAAGTGCTGCATCAGCCCGCGCTCGGACGGAGCGGGCGCACCCTCGGGCAGATCGGCGATCAGGCCGCGGACGTACTCACGCACCTGGACGTGCTTGAGGGTCGTACCGAGAGGTACGAGCACGTCATCCACGCGCCGGAGTCTAGGGCTTCGAGACCTTGCGCAGCGCAGGAATCCATGGAGGGAGCCCCGTGGCCCGCCCCGGCCACGAGGTGTCCGGTCAGGTCGTCGAGATGGCCGTGAGCACATCCAGCCGGGCCGCGCGACGGGCGGGGAGCACCGCCGCCAGCACCCCGATCACGACCGCGAGGCCGAGGAACACGACCAGCTGGGACCACGGGACGGCGATCACGTTGAGCCCCTGGTCGCGCACGGCGTACATCATCGCGATGCCGAAGCAGACGCCCAGCGCGACGCCGAGCACCGCCCCCAGCACGGCCATCACCACGGACTCGAGGGTCACCATCAGCCGCAGCTGACCTCGGCCGAGGCCGATCGCCCGGAGCAGGCCGATCTCCCGGGTGCGCTCGATGATCGACAGCGCCAGGGTGTTCACGATCCCGAGGACCGCGATCACCAGCGCCAGCCCGAGCAACGCGTCGACCATCAGCACCAGCTGGTCGATGGGCGCCCGCTGCTGGTCGGCGAACTGCTGCTCGTCCTGCACGGTGACCACCGGCAGCTTCTCGACCTTCTGCTGGAGCGGGCGCAGCAGCTCGCCGGCCTGCGGTGCGGTGAACACGATCAGGAAGTTGTCGCTGTCGGCGAAGCCGGCCCGGACCAGGTTGCGCGTCGAGGTGACGAAGTCGAAGACCAGCGGCGTGTCCTCGTAGACACCGCCGACCCGGTACGCGCGGTCGCCGACCGGGAGCTTGCCGAAGGTGACCTGCGAGCCGACGGTGAGGTCGTGGCTGGAGGCGTACTTCGCGTTGACCAGCACGGTGCGTCCGTCGAGGCCGGCGGTCCCCTCGGTGAGCGTCAGTCCGAGGTCGCCGACCTGGGAGGGGACCACCCCGGTCACCGACGAGCGGTCGCCGTCGGCCTCGATGAAGGCGAAGCGCTCGCGCAGCACCTTGGTCACGCCCGGTACCGCCGCGATCTTCTCCGCCACCTGGGAGGAGAACGGCTGGCCGAAGGCACTGCCGACGACGTAGTTGCCGATGAAGTTCTCGGTGATCGTCTTGTCGACGCTCGCCTTCGCGGACGCGCCGATGATCGACATGGTGCAGGCGAGAGCCAGCCCGATCATCAAGGCCGACGCGGTGGCCGTGGTACGCCGCGGGTTGCGCAGAGCGTTCTGCCCGGCGAGGTTGCCCACGGCGCGGAACACCCCGGCGTACCCCCAGCGGGCCAGCGACAGCAGCGGCCGGCAGATCAGGGGCGCCGCCGCCGTGACGCCGAGGAGGACGGCGAGGATGCCGCCACCCACCCAGTAACCGGAGTGCGGGACCGACCCGAAGAGGCCCTCCAGCGTCGCCGCGGCCCCGGCCCCGACGAGCAGCAGACCGAGGACGAACCTGCGGCGGATGGACGACTCGGGGAGCGCGACCACGTCGCCGAGCGCCTGGACCGGCATGATGCGCGCGGTACGCCGGGCGGGCAGCCAGGCGGCCGCCATCGTCACCACGGTGCCGGTGACGTAGCCCGCGACGACCGCGCGCGGGGTGAGCTCGAGCGGCTGGCTGCCGAGGTCGAGACCGATCAGCCCGATCAGCCAGCGGATCGCGTACGCCAGGCCGATGCCCAGCAGCAGGCCGATGGTCGACCCGAGCAGGCCCAGCACCAGCGCCTCGAGCAGCACGCTGCGCGAGACCTGCCGCCGCGAGGCGCCGAGGGCGCGCAGGAGGGCGAGCTCGCGGCTGCGCTGGGCGACCAGGATCGAGAAGGTGTTGACGATGAGGTACGCACCGACCACCAGCGCCACCCCCGCGAAGATCAGCAGGAAGGTCTGGAGGAACTTCACGCCCTTGAGGATCTGGCTCGCCGACTCGTCGGCCGCGTCGTCGCCGGTGAGGGCGCGGACGTGGGGCGGCAGCTCGCCCTCGACGGCGTCGCGCAGCGTCGCCTGAGACACCCCGGCGTCCGCGGTCACCCAGATGGTCGAGAACGCGTCCTTGCCGTCGAGGAACAGCTTCTGGGCCGTCGGTATGTCGAAGATCGTCAGCGTCGCGCCCGCCAGCGAGGTGTTGTCCGCGTACCCCGCCAGGCCGACGAGCCGCTCGGTCAGCACCGCCTTGCGGGTGGCGGTCACGATGGGGACCTTGTCGCCGATGAAGTAGCCGGCCGCCTGCGCCGTGGCCTCGTCGAGCACCACCTCGTGCGGGCCGTGCGGCGCGCGCCCCGCGATCAGGCTGAGCCCGGGGACGCCGTGACCGGCGGGCGCATCGGAGTAGCTGATGCCGTACGTCGGGGCGCCCAGGCCGCCGACGACCTTGTGGTTCCTGCCGACCACGAACACACCCAGGGCCTGCACGTTGCCGTCGGCGCGTGCCGCACCGGGCACCTTCGCCAGCCGAGCGACCAGCGACGCCGGTACGGTCCGCGTGGACGGGTCGCCGTTGAGCGTCGTCCCTCCGGCGGGGCGGACCACCACGTCGCCGACCGAGGCGCCGAAGAGCCGGTTGAAGCCGTCGCTCAGGGCGGCGGAGAAGACCAGGGAGCCGACCACGAAGGCGACGCCGAGCGCGATCGCGAACGTGCTCATCAGCAGGCGCACCTTGCGCGCGAGCAGGCTCTTCCAGACGGCGCGGAGCACGTCAGTCCACCGGCTCGGCAGCCGCCATCCAGGCGATGATCTGCTCCCGCTCCGGGTCGCGGAGCTCGTCGACGATGCGGCCGTCGGAGAGGAACACGACGCGGTCGGTGTACGCCGCCGCCACCGGGTCGTGGGTCACCATCACCACGGTCTGGGCATGGTCGTCGACGCTGCGGCGCAGGAGCTCGAGGATCTCCGCACCCGAGCGGCTGTCGAGGTTGCCGGTCGGCTCGTCGGCGAAGACGATCTGCGGCCGGCCCACGAGCGCGCGGGCCACGGCGACCCGCTGCTGCTGGCCTCCCGACAGCTCGTTCGGGCGGTGGGTCAGCCGGTCGCGCAGGCCCACCGTGTCGACCACCTCGTCGTACCACGCGGCGTCCGGCTTGCGGCGTGCGATCGCCTGCGGCAGCCGGATGTTCTCCTCGGCGCTGAGGGTCGGCACCAGGTTGTAGGCCTGGAACACGAAGCCGATCCGGTCGCGCCGCAGCCGGGTGAGCGCCTTGTCACCCAGCCGACCCAGCTCCTGGTCGCCGATCTGGACGGTGCCGGAGTCGGCCCGGTCGAGTGCGGCCGCACAGTGCATCAGCGTCGACTTGCCGGAGCCGCTCGGCCCCATGATCGCGGTGAAGCGCCCCGCCTCCAGGTCGAGACTCACCCCGTCGAGCGCGCGCACGAGAGCGTCCCCGGATCCGTAGGTCTTGACCAGGTCCCGGATCCGGGCCGCGGGTTCGCTCACGGGCCCAGCCTGCCAAGGTGGGCCAAGCCGCGAACACCGGGGTCCGCCCCGACCTCTCCCGGATTCCCACCCTCGGGTGGTCGAACAGGTGTTCGACTTGTTGGTATGCTGAGCCGATGGACTTCCAGGGCACGCTGTTCGAGCCGGCCGTCGACGCACCCGGACTGGGCGATCTCCGGACCGCCGTCCGCCATCCGCTCACTCGCGGCGCCTGGGTGGACGTCCGCCGTGACTGGGTCTCCGGTGCCGACGAGGTGCTGGAGCGCCTGGTGGCCGACGTCCCCTGGCGGGCCGAGCGCAGACCGATGTACGACCGGGTGGTCGACGTCCCGCGGCTGCTGCACACCTACGGCGACGGTGAGCCGCTCCCCCATCCGCTGCTCGTCGAGGCCCGTGAGGCGCTCGGCGCCCACTATCGCCCGGAGCTCGGCGAGCCCTTCGTCACCGCGGGCTGCTGCTACTACCGCGACGGCCGTGACAGCGTCGCCTGGCACGGCGACACCTTCGGCCGTGGCCGGCTGCAGGACACGATGGTCGCGATCGTCTCGTTCGGCGACCCGCGCCGGCTGGCGCTGCGGCCGCGAGGGGGCGGCGAGTCGCTGTCCTTCGAGATGGGGCACGGCGACCTCGTGGTGATGGGCGGGTCGTGCCAGCGCACGTGGGAGCACGCCGTACCGAAGACGGCCCACGCCGGGCCGCGGATCTCGGTTCAGTTCCGGCCGCGGGGCGTGTTCTGAGCGGGTAGCTCAGCACTGCACGCTGGGCGCTTCGGCCGGTCCGCCCCTCCGTCGGTCGAGCCTGTCGAGACCCGGGGCTCCGTCGGTCGAGCTGCTTTCTCCGTCGGTCGAGCTTGTCGAGACCCGGGGCTCACCGGGTGGGGCTTGTGGATGATGTTTCGGTTTATCGGGTTGTGGACGATAAACGGGCCACGGACAATACTTTCGGTGGATTATCTCGAACCGTGGGATAACCGGTGTGGATAACGTCTCGAGTGTCGGTGGCCGGTGATTCGATTACCCGTATGTCGATCTCGGAGCTCACCCCCGGCGCCTCGCCCGCCCAGACGCTGGCCGGCGTCCTCGGTTTGGTGCGGGAGGTCGCGGAGACGTTGTGGTCGGCGCGTACCGACGACGACCTGGTGGACACCGTGGGGCTGGTCGCGCAGCTGTCGTCGGTGCTGGCGGCGGTCGAGGCCGGCGCGGTCGCCGAGGTCGACACCCGCAGCCTCGCCACCGACCGGCTGCGGTACGGGTCGACCGGGGACTGGCTCACCCACACCGCCGGGCTACGCCGCGGCGAAGGCAGACACCGCGTGGTCCGCGCCCACGCCCTCACCGGACCCCTGACCCGGACCTTCCAGGCACTGGTCGCCGGGACCGTGTCCCCGGGCCAGGCCGACACCATCCACACCGCCCTCACCGCCCTGCCCTCCGGTGGTCTGGTCCGCCGGCGGGGGAGAAGGTGATGCTCACCCACGCCACCCGGCTCACCGGCACGGAGCTGGCCCGCGCCGGACGACACCTGGTCCAGGTCGTCGACCCCGACGCCGTCGACCGCAGACTCGAGGCCGCGCTGGAACGCCAGGAACGTGCCGCGCACCTGGACCGGTACCTCGCCATCACCGAGGACCGCGCCGGCGGCGTCTGGATCAAGGGCCACGGCACCGCCGAGGACGGCGCCCTCCTCACAGCCGCACTCCTACCCCTGACCCGCCCCGAACCCGCCACCACCGACACGGAAGACGGCGAGGAATGTGCTCCCGCCCGCGACCCGCGCGCGTACGGCGCCCGCACCTGGGACGCCCTGATCACCCTCGCCCGACACGGCCTGGACACGAACCTGGTCCCCGACACCCACGGCACCCCACCCCGGCTCCTGGTCACCCTCGACCACCACACCCTCACCCGCGACCTCGCGACGGCGGGCATCACCGCGGGGTGGGACCACCGCCGACGGCACCGACCTCCCACCCGGCGTCCTCCGCCGGCTCGCCTGTGACGCCGAGATCATCCCCGCCGTCCTCGGCACCCGCTCGCGAGGTCCTCGACGTCGGCCGCACCCACCGCACCGTCACCCCCGCCCTGTGGACCGCGCTCGTGGTCCGCGACCGGCACTGCACCTTCCCCGCCTGCCACCGACCACCGGTGATGTGCCAGGCCCACCACCTCACCCACTGGGTCGACCACGGCCCCACCGCCCTCGACAACCTCGCCCTGCTCTGCGGACACCACCACCGCACCCTCCACCACACCCCCTGGCAGATCCGGCTCAACCCCCACGACCGAAAACCCGAGTTCAAACCACCCCACAAACCCGGCCAGACATCGCAATGGACCCGATATCGACCACGGCTCGACTAGGCCGTCGATATCCAAAGCGGTGATAGATCAGGCGTCGCCGAAGGCCGCACGGACCGCGAGCGCGACGCGGTTGCGCTCCACCACCGGAATCCAGCGAGCCTCGTCGTCGGCCAGGAAGTCGAACACCCGAGGACCGAGCGCGTTGTCGGGGTGGTCGGGCAGTCGCGGCACGAGGTGGAGGTGCAGGTGCGAGAACCCGTCGGCCTCCGAGAACTGCATGAGGTAGGTCTTCATGCATCCGGTGACGGCTTCCAGCGCGACGCTCAGCCGGCGTACCAGCCCACCCAGCTCGTCCGCCGCCGCGCGGCGCGAGCTGGGTGAAGGAGGTGACGTGGCGCGTGGGCAGCAGCACGAGCCAGCCCGGGAGCGTGCTGTTGAAGGCGTGGGCCACCCGCCAGTGCTCGGTGTGCACCACGTCCTCGCGCGGAGGAAGCGACCCCGCCCCCTGCTGGTCGCAGGAGTAGCAGCCCGGGATCAGGTCGTCGAGGTTCATCCCGGCACTCTAGGAGTGCCCGGTCACGACCTCACAGCTGCTGGGCGAGTCCGACCACGTGGCCCTGCGGGTCGGCGATCAGGGCGAACGCGACCCCGGGAACCGTGACCGGCTCCTGCACGACGCGACCACCGAGGCGGGTGGTGGCGGCGACGGAGTCCGCCAGGTCGTCCACGCCCACGAAGAACGTGACCAGGTCACCGTCCCCCTGGAGGGGACTGATCGCCGTGTACAGCGCGCCGGGCACGCCCGTCTCCACGAACGTGTAGCCGGGGAAGGCGCCCTCGGTCGGGTACGTCCAGCCGAACAGCCCCGCGAAGAAGGCCCGGGTGGCGTCCGGGTCGCTGGAACGGATCTCGGCGTGCACGATGGGATGGCTCACGATGACCTCCGGGTTCTGGGCCACCCGACGGGGGCCGCTACCTCCGTGACGGGCGGGAGGCCCCCACATCGACAGCAGTCCCCCGACGAGGTCCGCACACGCGCGGTCGTCGCCCAGGAGCAGCGACGCCTCAGCGCGTGACGATCCAGATGATCACGCCGACGACCGCGACCCCGGCGACAGCCTGCTTCCAGTACGACTTGATCAGGATCGGGATCACCGTCGCGCCGAGATCCAGCGCGTCGTCGGACCCACGAGCCGGCGCGGTCGCCTTGCGCGCGCCGGGTGCGGGGCGGAGCGGGCCGGCGTGGCAGCCGGCTCGGGTGCGGCGGCTGCCGCCGCTGCGGCGGGCGGGGCGGGCGTCGCGGGGCTGTCGGCCGGCACCGGTGCCGCGCCCTCCCCCTCGGGGGCGGTCGGCGCCTCGGCGACCTCGGCGGCCGCGGGCGCAGCGGCAGCTGCGGATGCGTCGGGAGTCTCGCCCTGCCCCATCCGCTGCTCGAGACAGCTCACGAACTGGTTCAGCAGCTTGTCGGAGACGTCCTGCATGACCCCACGGCCGAACTGCGCCGGCTTGCCGGTGATCGCGAGGTCGGTGTGCACCTTGACGTCGGTGGAGCTCCCCGCCGAGCCGTCCATGGTCAACGTGACGGTGGCGCCCGCCGTACCATTGCCGCGCTTGTCCTTGCCCTTGGCGTCGACGACGAACCGGTAGGCCTCCTCGTCCTTCTCGGTGAACGTGCCGGAGCCGTTGTAGACCAGGGCGATCGGACCGAGCTTGACCTTCACCGAGCCGGGAACGTCGCACCCTCGGTGTCGGTGACCTGGGCGCCGGGGAAGCACTCGGCCACGGAGGCGATGTCCTGGAAGTGGTCCCACGCCTCCTGGACGGGCACCGGGACGGTGAATTCGTGTGTCAGCTCCACGAGCGATGTCTCCTCAGGCGGTGTTCGGGCCGGTGGTGGACCGGGCAGGCCGGGCAGCCTAGCCTCCGGACCCTCGAAGTCCGTAAGGCTCGGCTCAGCATCGGCTTAGGTGGCTAGGCGCCGGCCGCCGTCAGGACGGCCCGGCGGGTGAGCACGGTGGCGAGGTGCTTGCGGTAGTCGGAGTCGCCGTTCAGGTCACTCGGCGGGTTCGTGCCGTCGGCGGCCCGGTCGGCGGCCGCGCGTACGCCGTCCTCGGTGGCCGGCACACCCGCCAGCGCGGCTTCGGTCGCCCGCGCCCGGAGCGCCGTCGACCCCATGTTGGTGAGCCCGATCTTCGCCTCGCTGATCGTCCCGCCCTCGGCCCGCACCGCGGCAGCGACCGCGATGATCGGCCACTGGTGGGCGACCCGGACGAACTTCTCGTAGTGGGCTCCCCAGCCCGTGTGCTTCGGCACCCGGATCTCGGTGAGGATCTCGTCCTCGCCGATCGCGGTCTCGAAGAGGTCGACGAAGAAGTCGTCGGCCGCCACCGTGCGGGTGCCGCCCGACCCGGCGATCACGAACTCCGAGCCCAGCGCGAGCGCCGCGGCGCCCATGTCGCCGGCCGGGTCCGCGTGGGCCAGCGCTCCGCCGAAGGTGCCGCGGTGCCGGATCTGGTTGTCCGCCACCTCGGCCGCCGCCTTCGACAGCAGCGAGGCGTGCTCCTTCACCAGGTCGTTGGTCACCATCTCCGAGTGGGTGGTCAGCGCGCCGATGACGAGTGCGTCACCGTCGTCCCGGACGCCCCGCAGGCTGTCGATCCGACCGAGGTCGATGACGACGTCGGGCGCGTTCAGCCGCATCCGGAGCACCGGCAGGAGGCTCTGACCACCGGCCATGATCTTGACGTCGTCACCCGCCGAGGCGAGCGCGCTGAGCGCCTCCTCGACACTGGTCGGCGCGAGGTAGTCGAACTGGGCGGGGATCACTGGCCTGCTCCTTCGGTGCTGGACTGACCGGGTTCGGACTCGTCGAAGTGCGGCATCGCCGCACCCTCCGTGGCGCCGCCCTTCGGCGACGAGGTGTGGATGGCCTTCCAGACCCGCTCCGGCGTGCAGGGCATCGCGATGTCGTCGACCCCGAGGTGGCGCACCGCGTCGACGACGGCGTTCACCACCGCCGGGGTGGACGCGATCGTCCCGGCCTCGCCGACGCCCTTCGTGCCGAGCTGGGTGTACGTCGAAGGGCTCGTCGTGTGGTCGATGTCGAAGGAGATCATGTCCGCGGACGTCGGCAGCAGGTAGTCGACGAAGGAGCCGCTCACCAGCGTCCCGGAGTCGTCGTACACCGCCTCCTCCCAGAGCGCCTGCGCGATGCCCTGCGCCAGACCGCCGTGCACCTGCCCGCTGACGATCAGCGGGTTGACGATGTTGCCGATGTCGTCGACGCACACGTACTTGCGCATCGTGACCGCCCCGGTCTCGGTGTCGACCTCCATGGCGCACAGGTGCGTGCCGTGGGGGAAGGAGAAGTTCTCCGGGTCGAAGGTCGCCTGCGCGTCGATGTTGGGCTCGATGCCTTCGGGGTAGTTGTGCGCCGCGAAGGTCGCCAAGGCGACCTCCTTGATGCCCATCCCCTGGTCGGTGCCCCTGACCGAGAAGCGGCCGGCCGAGAACTCCAGGTCGTCGACGTCGGCCTCCAGGAGGTGGGCCGCGATCGGCTTGGCCCGCTCGATGACCTTGTCGGCCGCCTTGACGACCGCCTCGCCACCGACGACCAGGGAGCGCGACCCGTAGGTGTCCATGCCGCGCGCCGCCACCTGGGTGTCGCCGTGGAGCACCTCCACGTCCTCGAACGGGACGCCGAGGCGGTCGGCGACGATCTGGCTGAACGCCGTCTCGTGGCCCTGGCCGTGGGGGCTCACCCCGACCACGACCTCGACCGTGCCGGTGGGGAGCATCCGGATGGTCGCGTGGTCCCAGCCACCGGCCGCGTAGTCGAGCGACCCGAGCACCCGGCTCGGCGCCAGGCCGCACATCTCGGTGAACGTCGACACGCCGAGGCCGAGCTGGACCCGGTCGCCGGCCTCCCGGCGCCGCTTCTGCTCTGCCCGGAGCTCGTCGTACCCGAACATCTCCTTGGCCTTGGCGGTCGCCGCCTCGTAGTTGCCGGAGTCGTAGGTGAGCCCGCACACCGAGGTGAACGGGAACTCCTCGTGGGTGATCCAGTTCTTCTCGCGGATCTCGAGGGGGTCGACGCCCAGCTCCACCGCCAGGTCGTCCATCAGCCGCTCGATCGCGAACGTCGCCTCGGGACGCCCCGCGCCCCGGTAGGCGTCGGTCCGCACCTTGTTGGTGAACACCGTCTGGCAGTTGAACTGGTAGGCGGGGAACTTGTAGATCGCGTTGTACATGAAGGCACCGAGCAGTGGCACGCCGCCGCCGACGATGCCGACGTAGGCGCCGAGGTCGGCGATGAGGTCCACCTTGAGTGCGGTGACGGTGCCGTCCTTCTCGGCCGCGAGCGTCAGCTTCTGGTGCTGCGCCCGACCGTGGTGCGCGCTCTGCAGGCTCTCGCTGCGGGTCTCGGTGTACTTCACCGGCCGCTGGAGCCGCCGGGCCACGGCGAAGGTGATCCACTCCTCGGGGTTGACCGAGAGCTTCCCGCCGAAGCCGCCGCCGACGTCCGGCGCGACCACCCGGATCTTGGACTCCGGTACGCCGGTCGTGGCAGCGAGTGCGAACCGGACGATGTGGGGCACCTGCGTCGAGGTCCACATCGTGATCTGCTCGCCGGTCGGGTCGACCACCACCGACCGCGGCTCCATGAAGGCCGGGATCAGGCGCTGCTGGTCGATCTCGCGCTCGATCACGATCCCGTCCGTGCGGGCCTTGGCGATGGCCTCCTCGGCGTTGCCGCCGGTGCCGGCACCCGCCGAGTCGAACTGCCAGAACGCGCTCTTGTTGGTCCCCAGGTCGGGGTGCGCGAGGACCTTGTCCTCGGCGGCCTCCTGCAGGTCGAGCGCGGCGGGCAGCTGCTCGTACTCCACGTCCACGAGCTCGGCGGCGTCGCGGGCCTCGGCGGCGCTGCGGGCGATGACGACGGCCACGACCTCACCGGCGAAGGCGACCCGGTCGACCGCCATCGGCGGGTGCACCGGCGCCTTCTGCTCCGGGGTGATCGGCCAGGCGGTGATCATCATGCCCTGCGTCTCGGCGATGTCCTGCCCGGTGACCACGGCGGTCACGTTGGAGGAGCGCTCGGCGGCGCCGGTGTCGATGCTGAGGATCTTGGCGTGCGCGAAGGGGCTGCGCACCATCGCCATGTGCAGCATCCCGGCCAGAGCGAGGTTGTCGGTCCAGCGGGTGCGGCCGGTGATCAGCCGCTGGTCCTCCTTGCGGCGCCGGTCCCTGCCGATCTCGGGCGTGGCCGGGGCGTCGACGGTGGCGGTCACTGGGCACCGGCCTTCTCGCCGGCGTGCTCCGCGGCGTACTGCACGCTCTTGACGATGTTGTGGTAGCCCGTGCAGCGGCAGAGGTTGCCCTCCAGCCCGACCCGGATCTCTTCCTCGCTCGGGTGCGGGTTCTCGTTGAGCAGGTCGACCGACTGCATGATCATGCCCGGGCGTGCAGAAGCCGCACTGGAGGCCGTGGCACTCGCGGAAGGCCTCCTGCACGGGGTGCAGCTCGCCGTCGTGCGCCAAGCCCTCGATCGTCGTGACCTCGTGACCGTCGGCCTGCACCGCGAGGACGTTGCAGCTCTTCACGCTGCGGCCGTCGAGGTGGACCGTGCACGCACCGCAGTTGCTGGTGTCACAGCCGATCACGGTGCCGGTCTTCCCGAGCTTCTCGCGCAGGTACTGCACCAGCAGCATCCGCGGCTCGACGTCGTCGGAGACCTGCGCCCCGTCGACGGTGAGACTGATCTTGGTCATCGAAAGCCTGCCTTTCGCGCACACCCGGTGTGTGGTGCGCGTCACGCTAGGCCCCAGCGGTTGGCGAAAGGTTGCCTGGTCAGCGGGGGCGTCGGTAGTGGTCGCGCCACACCAACCGGTGGACCGGGACCCAGCGAGGGACGGAGCGGAGCCCGGGGATCCACGGCAGGAGCATCAGCGCGAGGGTCAGGCCCATCATCAGCATCCAGACCTGCGCGTCGGCGTTCTCGGAGGTGGAGAAGGGCTTGACCTGGTACCAGAACGTGTAGAGCCACATCCACGGCTGGCCGGGGTAGTTGCCGACCTCGTTCATCATGCCCCACTGGTCACCACCGAGGTGGGCGGCCACTGCGGAGTCCTCGAGGTAGGCGCCGTCCGCCAGCAGCAGCATGCTGCGGGTCTGGTCGCCACCGTAGAAGTCGCCCGCGGAGGTGAGCGAGCCCTCGAGCCCACCCGCGCGTGCCAGGCTCAGCAGACCCAGCGACAGCACGGGTACGGGCCCGTAGTCCCCGGGGCCGACCTGGGTCGGGTCCCCGTCGGGAGCCGTGGCCAGGGCGTCGCTGTACGCCGTGGCCCAGGTGGCCTGCTGGTCCGGCGACGCGCTCCGCCACTGGGCGAGGGCACGCTGCACGTTGCGGTCCTGCACGCCGCTGAGCGGCTGCAGCACGAGGTCCGCAGAGCTCACCGGGATCCCGACACCGCCCCACTTCTGGAGCTTCAGACCGAGCACGGACTGGCCCTCCGAGGCGGAGTTGTACGGCGCGCCGTAGGTCGCGCTGGTCGTGGTGCCAGCCAGCTCGCCGGCCGCCGTGGCGACGACGTCCGCCGGCGCGTTCGTCGCCCAGTCGGACATGGTGATCGACGAGTCGTCAGGAGAGGAGAAGATGCCCGCGAGCACCAGCGAGAGCCCGGTCATCAGGACGAGCGCGATCACGAACTCCTTGACCAGGTCGTAGGAGCGGGTCGGGTAGTCGTGGGAGTCCGGCGTCTGGCGCCGGCGGTGGTGGAGCGTGGTCGTCATGACGAGACCTCTTCCTCGTCACCGAGCGGCGGCACCACGCCGTGGCGCCGCACCATCACCAGGTGCAGGAGTGCGATCACGCCGACCGCCAGGGGCAGCACGACGATGTGCCACATCAGCATCTGCGCCGGGTTGAGCACGTTGAACCAGGAGCCCACGCCGATCGAGTTGATGCCGTCCTTCGCCTCGCCGCTGATCCACTGCGAGGAGAAGTTGCTCTGGGTCAGGTAGCCGGTGAACGCCGCGCCGATCGAGGTCACGAAGGCGACCACGCCGGTCACCCAGGTCAGGCCTCGGTGACCGCGCCACGCGGCCATCCAGAACTTGCCCCACAGGTGGATCACCATGCAGGCGAAGAAGAGCTCCACGCTCCAGAGGTGGACGGAGTTGGTGAAGTGCCCCAGCGAGGAGGTGTGCCACCAGGTCGCCCCACCCAGGGCGAGCACGATCCCGGACCCGATGACCACGACCAGACCGGCGAGGGTCAGCACGCCGAAGACGTAGATCCACGAGGCGACGTACGCCGGCTGCCGGTCGGGCAGGAGCTGCCCCTCGGGAACGACGTGGCTGAGCCGGGTCCGCAGCCCTGCGGTCCAGCTGCCACCGGCGGAGGTGGTCGCCGTGCTCATGACGTCACCACCACCGTCGCCCGGGCTCCCGTGGTCACCGGGGAACGGGACCACGAGCGCAAGCACGAACACGACCACCATGGCCACGATGACCAGGAGGTTGGTGAGGCTGATGCTCACGACCCCCCAGGTGAGGTACCTCCCGGCTGCGGACACCGTGTCCATGAGCCGACCTCCTTCCGGCGGCGCGTGCCACTCACCGCCAGGGTCACCCTCCGGGCGCGCCGACGGAGGGACCCAAGTGCCCCTCCCCCGGGACCTTGGTCCCTGGACCTCACAGCGGACTCCTAGAAAGAGCCGCCCGCGACGGCCAGCCGGCCCTTGAGCAGGGGCTTGGCCGGGTGCGGCCGGTCGCCGAGGGCGGCGAGGCACACCTCCAGCACCTCGGTGTCGTACGGCGCGAGCTCGCTGTAGCGGATCACCGCGTGCGGCTCGGGGTCGGCCAGGAGCGCCTCCCGCATCGCGACCGCGAGGTACTCCCCCAGGTCGACCAGTGCCGGCGACTCCGTGCCGGGCAGCAGGTCGCCGCCGTAGCTGGTGATCGCCGTGGCCGCGTCACCCCGCCGCAAGGCCTCGAGCACGTCGTCGATGTCGGTGGCGACGGGCAGGGTCAGGCGGTAGGGGCGGGAGGCGAGCTGGCCGCCGAGAGCGGCGCGCAGGTGCGAGACCTCGGCCTTCAGCGTCGAGAGGGTGACCGCCTGGTCGCCGTAGACGAAGGCGTGCAGACGGTCGAGCGACAGCCCGTCGGGATGCAGCGCGAGGATCGCCAGGATCTCGGTCTGTCGGCGGTTGAGCAGCAGCCGGCCGCCGTCGAGCGTGGCCTCCGCCTTGCCGAGGAGCCGCAGCTGCAGCCCGGTCGGCCCGTCGGCCTCCGGCAGCGACGGGTGCATCGCCGAGACCGGCATCGCGGTCTCGATCAGCCGGGCCAGCACCCGGGCGGTGGCCAGGCCGATCGGGTGGGTCCGGTCCCAGGTCGTCGACAGGTCGATCACGCCGAGCTGCGCCCCGGTCACCGGGTCGTTGACGGGCGCCGCCCAGCACACCCAGTTGTGCACGATCGGCGCGTAGTGCTCGGCGCTGAAGACCATGCTCGGCCGGCCCAGCCTGGTCGCCAGGTCGAGCGCGTTGGTGCCGACGGACTCGTCGTCCCACCGGGCGGCCGGGACGAAGTTCACCGACTCGGCCTTGCGCCGCATCACCCGCCCGCCGTACGTCCAGAGGATGCGGGTCTGCGCGTCGGTCACCGCGAGGACCAGGTCACCGTCCTGCGCCGTGCGCCGCAGCTCGTCCTCGACCCGGGTGACGGCCTCCTGGAGCGGCGAGTCGCGCCAGAAGTCACGGGCGTCGGACTCGTCGTCGAGCGGGGCCTCGGCGACATCGGGCCGGACCAGTGGCCGTGAGCGCTGCCAGCTGCGCAGGATCTCGGGACGGACCAGCTCCTCGGCGCGGTCGCCGTGCTCGACGAACGCCGTCCAGGCACGCAGCGCATCGAGGCGGCGGCCCTGCAGATCGCTCGTCGTGCTCATGGACATCCTGACGTCGAGGAGTGACGTCGGTCACGGTAGCGCGGTGACCCTCGACCTCACCCGGGGCCGAGGTCCCTAGTCGTGGTGGATGCGCCCGTCCCGCGCCGCCAGCCGCCCACCGGAGCCGCCCCAGCGCCCCGCGATGACCTCGGCGGCGATCGAGATCGCCGTCTCCTCGGGGGTCCGGGCGCCGAGGTCGAGGCCGATCGGGCTCGACAGCCGTGCCAGCTCGTCGTCGGAGACACCGGCCTCGCGCAGGCGTTCCTCGCGGTCCTCGTGCGTGCGCCGCGAGCCCATCGCCCCGATGTAGGCCACCTCGGGCAGGCGCAGCGCCACCTCGAGGAGGGGCACGTCGAACTTGGGGTCGTGGGTGAGCACCGTGATCACCGTCCGGCCGTCGATGGCGCCGGCGTCCCGCTGCTTCTCCAGGAAGCGGTGGGGCCACTCCACGACCACCTCGTCGGCCTCGGGGAAGCGGGTGTTGGTGGCGAAGACGGGTCGCGCGTCGCAGACGGTCACGTGGTAGCCGAGGAAGCTGCCCACCCGGGCCACGGCGGCCGCGAAGTCGATCGCTCCGAAGACCAGCATCAGCGGCTTGGGGGCGAACGCCCACACGAAGACCCGCATGCCCTCGCCACGGCGCTCGCCGTCGGGTCCGTAGGTCAGCGTGGCGTTGGTGCCGCTCGCCAGCAGTCCCATCGCGTCGTCGTGCACCGCGTCGTCGGCCCGCTGCGAGCCGAGGGACCCGGTGACCGGCTCGTCGGGATGGATCACCACGCGGCGGCCGAGCCAGGCGGGGTCGGGGTGCTCGATCACCGTGGCGACCGCGACCGGGCGACCGGCCTCGAGGTCGGCGGCGAGGTCCTCGAGCTCGGGGAACGTCTCGCGGGAGACCTTCTCGACGTACACGTCGAGGATGCCGCCGCAGGTCAGTCCGACCGCGAACGCGTCGTCGTCGGAGATGCCGTAGCGCTGGAGCACCGGTACCCCGGACCCGACGACCTCCTGGCCCAGCTCGTAGACGGCGCCCTCGACGCACCCGCCCGACACCGAGCCGACGGCCGTGCCGTCCGGGCCGACGAGCATCGAGGCCCCCGCCGGTCGGGGAGCGGAGCGGAAGGTCGCGACCACGGTGCCGACGCCCACCTCCTCACCGGCCCGCCACCACTCCAGCAGCTCCGGGAGCACCTCACGCATCCGCGATCACCTCGACCAGCTCGGCGTACGTCGCGAGCGAGTGCCCGGCGACGAAGTCGTCCAGATGGGGAAGGGCCGCGACCACGCCCTGCTGCACGGCCTCGTACCCGGCCTTGCCGCGATGGGGGTTGACCCACACCACGCGGTGCGCGACCCGCCGCAGGCGTGCCATCTGCTCGCCGAGCAGCGCGGCGTCCCCTCGTTCCCATCCATCGCTGAAGACAACGACCACGGCACCCCGCGCCATTCCGCGCTGTCCCCAGCGGTCGAGGAAGAAGCGCACGGTCTCCCCGAGCCGGGTGCCCCCGGACCAGTCGGGCACGGTGTCGCCGGCCGCCACCAGCGCCCGCTCGGTGTCGCGGATCCGCATCGCCCGGGTCACGTGGGTGACCCGCGTGCCGATGGTGAAGGTCTCGACGGTCCCGATGCCCTGGGTCAGCCGGTGGGCCAGGCGCAGGAGCGCGTCGGCGTACGAGCTCATCGAGCCGCTGACGTCGACGAGCAGGACGACACGCCGCGGTCGGCGACCGCGGCGGCGCCACTCGATCTGCGACGGCTCGCCGAGGCGGCGGAGGCTGGAGCGGAGCGTGCGCGAGGCGTCCACCTGGCCACGGTGCCACCGCTGGTGTCGCGCCGTACGCCGCAGGGGTGCGCGCGGCCGGAGGGTCGCGAACATGGCGGCCAGCCGGTGCTTCTCCGCCCCCGACATCGAGGCCACGTCGCGGTGCCGGAGCACCTCGGCGGAGCTGGCCGCGGCGCGGACGACCTCGTCGGTCTGCTCGCCCTCGCCCTCGGCGCCGTCCTCGTGGGGCAGCTGCGAGAGCTCCGGCTCCGACGCGGTGGCGGGCCGCGGACGGGGCAGCCCGTCGCGGGCGTTGAAGAAGGCCTCGAAGACCTCGTCGAAGCGCGAGAGGTCGTCGGGGCAGGCACAGAGCGTGGCTCGGCCGGCCATCCGGACGGCCGCCGGGTCGTCCGCGCCGAGCGTCGGCCGCGGCAGCCAGGAAGTCGTGGGCGCGGTCCTGGGTGACCGGGACCCCGCCGGCCCGCACGGCACGGGCGAAGGCGAGCAGGATCTCGTCACCGCCCCGGACGGCGGGTCCGGTCCCCGCTTCGCCCGAGCCTGTCGAGACCCCGCTCATGTCCGCAGCAGCTGGTCCAGCGCGTGCTTCACGCGATCGGAGTCCTCGCGGTACTTCACCAGCGCTCCGAGCGTGCCGGCGGCCGTCTCGAGGTCGAGCTCGGCCGCGCCGAGGTGCTGCAGGGCGCGGGCCCAGTCGATGGTCTCGGCGACCCCCGGCGGCTTCTGCAGGTCGCGGCCGCGCAGCTGCTGGACGACCTCGACCACCTGCCGGGCCAGGGCCTCCGACACCTCCGGGGCGCGGGTGCGCACGATCTGCAGCTCGCGCTCGAGGCCGGGGTGCTCGATCCAGTGGTAGAGGCAGCGCCGCTTGAGCGCGTCGTGCAGCTCGCGGGTGCGGTTGGAGGTGAGGACGACGACCGGTGGGGTCGCGGCCTTGACCGTGCCCAGCTCGGGGATCGAGACCTGCCACGTGGAGAGCACCTCGAGCAGGAAGGCCTCGAACTCGTCGTCGGCGCGGTCGACCTCGTCGATGAGCAGCAGCGCCGGGCTCTGCTGGAGCGCGGCCAGCACCGGCCGCGCGAGCAGGAACCGCTCGTCGTACAGGCTCTTCTCGGCCTCCTCCGGGTCGGCGCCCCCGCCGGCCTCGAGGGCGCGCAGGTGGAGGATCTGGCGTGGGAAGTCCCAGTCGTAGAGCGCCTGGGTGGCGTCGATGCCCTCGTAGCACTGGAGTCGTACGAGCGGCAGCTCGAGGCTCTCGGCGAGCGCCTCGGCCAGCGCGGTCTTGCCGGTGCCCGGCTCGCCCTCGAGCAGCAGCGGCCGCTGCATCGCGAGCGTGAGGTAGGCGACGGTCGCGAGCTCGTCGTCGCACAGGTAGCCGGTCCGGCCCAGGAGCGCCGCCACGTCGCGCGCTGAGGCTGGCTGTGCCGTCGGCTCCATACCGCCCAGGTTACGTGCGCCCGCGTTGGCCGATGGTTGGGTCCGCCCGTACCCGACGCGTCCAGCCTGACGGGCTCTCAGGCGGCGGGTGTCGACGTCGCGGCCGGTGGCCAGGTCGCCGCACTCGACGAGCTCGACCTCGTGGCGGGCCAGGTAGGAACGGGCGCCCTGGTCTCCCTGGGCCGACGCGAGCACGCCCGGCCAGTGGTCGCGGCCGAGGAGGACCGGGTGGCCCGGCACCCCCTCGTACGCCGCGCGGGCCAGCACGTGGGGTGACCGCGCGACCCGACCGACCCGGGCCACGACCTCGGGCACGAGGTCGGGGAGGTCGACCAGCGACAGCAGCACGGCATCGTCAGTGGAGTCGGCGAGGGCCTGCATCCCGGTACGGAGCGAGGCGCCCATGCCCTCGGCCCAGTCGTCCGCCACCACGATGCGCGGCGGCTCGGGGAGGTCGGCGAGAAGCGCCGCCGCTCGTTCGGCCTCCGCCCCCAGCACGACCGTCACCCGCCGGCAGCCGCCGTCGAGCAGGGTCGCGACGGCACGCAGCAGCCAGGATCCGCGCTCGTCGGTGACCAGCGCCTTCGGGGTCCCCATCCTGCGCCCGGCGCCGGCGGCGAGCAGCAGTCCCTCCACCCGGCCAGCCTCTCAGACGGAGCGCCTCAGCCCACGGGGCCGCGCGACATCCGCATCTCCACGACCCCGGTGTCCGGCTCGGGCTTGCGGCCACCCTCGTCGGCGAAGCCGTGGCGTCGGTAGAACGCCCTGGCCCGGTCGTTCCCCTCGAGCACCCAGAGGTACGCCGCCCGGTCACCGACGGCGACGGCCATCAGCTCGTCGGCGACGCCGGTCCCGTGGGCGCGGCGCAGGACGTTGATCGCATAGAGCTCGAGCGGCACCGGCGCGTCGTCGTCGCGGCCCGGTCCGGCCGTGGCCAGGCCCACGATGCCCTCGTCGTCGCGGGCCAGCCACCACTGGATCGTGCCCGAGGGCCGCTCGATCCGCTCGCGCCAGAGCGCCGGGCCCACGGTGGGGTCGAGGGCGGCCAGGTAGTCGGCCGGCAGCAGCCCGGCGTACGCCTCCTGCCAGACCCGCACGTGCACCCGGCCCATCTCCTCGAGGTCGTCGGGAGTCGGCCGCGCGATCGTCCAGGGCACCCGGCCACGCTCTCACAGGACGTGGCCCGGTCAGCGGCCGGAAGCTCGAACCGGCCGGCTGGAGATGCAGCAAGGCCCCGGGCGGACCCGGGGCCTTGCGTGGTGGAACGGTGGGGCTGGACTCAGAAGTCCATGCCGCCCATGCCGCCCGAGGGGTCTCCACCCATCGGCGCAGCCTTCTCCGGCTTGTCCGCGATGACCGCCTCGGTCGTCAGGAACAGCGCCGCGATGGAGGCGGCGTTCTGGAGCGCGGAGCGCACGACCTTGGTCGGGTCGGGCACGCCGGCGGCCAGCATGTCGCCGTACTCGCCGGTGGCCGCGTTGAGACCGTGGCCCTCGGGCAGACCCGAGACCTTCTCGGCCACGACGCCGCCCTCGAGACCGGCGTTCAGCGCGATCTGCCGGACCGGGGCGCTCACGGCGACCCTGACGATGTTGGCACCGGTGGCCTCGTCGCCCTCCAGGTCGAGCTTGTCGAAGGCGCGGGCGCCGGCCTGCAGCAGCGCGACGCCACCACCGGACACGATGCCCTCCTCGACCGACGCCTTGGCGGCGCGGACGGCGTCCTCGATGCGGTGCTTGCGCTCCTTGAGCTCGACCTCGGTGGCCGCGCCGACCTTGATCACCGCGACACCGCCGGCCAGCTTGGCCAGGCGCTCCTGCAGCTTCTCGCGGTCGTAGTCGGAGTCGCTCTTCTCGATCTCGGCGCGGATCTGGTTGACCCGGCCCTCGATCTGGGCGGAGTCGCCGCCACCCTCGACGATGGTGGTCTCGTCCTTGGTGATCACGACCTTGCGGGCGGTCCCGAGCAGCTCCAGGCCGGTCGACTCGAGCTTGAGGCCGACCTCCTCGGAGATGACCTGGCCACCGGTCAGGATCGCGATGTCCTGCAGCATGGCCTTGCGGCGGTCACCGAAGCCCGGGGCCTTGACGGCCACGGACTTGAAGGTGCCGCGGATCTTGTTGACGACCAGCGTCGACAGCGCCTCGCCGTCGGTGTCCTCGGCGATGATCAGCAGCGGCTTGCCGGACTGCATGACCTTCTCCAGGATCGGCAGGAGGTCCTTGACCGACGAGATCTTCTGGTTGGCGACGAGGATGTAGGGGTCCTCGAGCACGGCCTCCATGCGCTCCATGTCGGTCGCGAAGTACGCCGAGATGTAGCCCTTGTCGAACCGCATGCCCTCGGTCAGCTCGAGGTCGATGCCGAACGTGTTCGACTCCTCGACGGTGATGACGCCTTCCTTGCCGACCTTGTCCATCGCCTCGGCGATGATGTCGCCGACGCTCTGGTCGCCACCGGCGGAGATGGCCGCCACCGAGGCGATCTGCTCCTTGGTCTCGACGTCCTTCGACGCGGCGTGCAGCTGCTCGACGACGGCCTCGACGGCCTTCTCGATGCCGCGCTTGATGCTCATCGGGTTGGACCCGGCCGCCACGTTGCGCAGGCCCTCGCGGACCATCGCCTGGGCGAGCACGGTCGCCGTCGTCGTGCCGTCACCGGCGACGTCGTCGGTCTTCTTGGCGACTTCCTTGACGAGCTCGGCCCCGATCTTCTCGTAGGGGTCCTCCAGCTCGATCTCCTTGGCGATGCTCACACCATCGTTGGTGATGGTGGGCGCGCCCCACTTCTTCTCGAGGACGACGTTGCGGCCCTTGGGGCCGAGCGTGACCTTGACCGCGTCAGCGAGTTGGTTCATCCCTCGCTCGAGACCGCGGCGGGCCTCCTCGTCGAAAGCAATCAGCTTGGCCATAGTTCTCCGCGATTCCTTGTCAGGTGCTTGGCGTGGTTCAGCGTGTGGCGGCCGGATCGCTGCCCGCGACGGACGGCCAGGCTGCTCGGCGGACCCTTCCCGCCGACGCTTCTGACCTCAACTCACCGGTCGAATGTGTTGTCACTCTCTACCCGAGAGTGCCAGCGTCATGTTTAGCACTCGCACCCCCCGAGTGCAAACGTGCCGGTCCCTCGGCTGAGCCTGCGAAGCCGAGGACTGCAGCGCAGGTTGCCGGGCGATAGCGTCTGCGCGTGCCCCGCCCCGACGACCCCCGTGTCCCCGTCCGGCTCCCCGAGCTGGCCAGGCGCGACCGCGCGCTGCTCGACGCGCTGCTGGACTCGACCCGCGTCGCCCACGTCGGACTGGTCGCGGAGGACGGGACGCCGGTGGTCGTCCCGACCGCGGCGGTCCGCGACGGCGACCGACTCCTCTGCCACGGCTCCACCGGGTCGCGCTGGATGCGACGCATCGCGCACGGGGCGCGGGTGTCCGTCGCGGTCACCGCCGACGACGGGCTCTCGGTGGCCCGCAGCGCGTTCGAGTCGTCGTTCCTCTACCGCTCCGCGGTGCTCTTCGGCACCTGCGTGGTCGTCGACGATCCCGATGACAAGGTCCGTGCCCTCGACCTCCTCACCGACGGGCTGCTGCCCGGTCGGGTCGCCGAGGTCCGGCGCCCCACGAAGGCCGAGCTCGCCGCGACCCTCGTCCTCGCGCTCCCGATCGACGACTGGTCCCTGAAGATCAACGACGGCTGGCCCGAGGACGGGGCCGACGACGTCGCCGGACCCGCCTGGGCCGGCGTCCTGCGGCGCCAGGGCGGGTACGCCGCCCCTGAGCCGGCGCCGGACCTCGCCGCCGGCATCGAGGTCCCACCCTCCGTGGCAGCCCTCGGTCGGCACCGGACCCAGCAACCGACGAGGACTGACCTCTAGGGTCGTGGCCATGCGAACCGGACTCCTCGCCGACCTCGCCCAGCGCACGGCCGGCCTCCGCGACGACGGCCTGTTCAAGAGCGAACGGGTGATCGCGTCCCCGCAGACCGCCCACATCACGCTGGCCGACGGCAGCCAGGTGCTCAACCTGTGCGCCAACAACTACCTCGGCCTCGCGGACCACCCGCAGCTCGTGGAGGCGGCGCACGCAGCACTGGACGAGCACGGCTACGGCATGGCGTCGGTGCGCTTCATCTGCGGCACGCAGACCGTGCACACCGAGCTGGAGGCGGCGCTCAGCGGCTTCCTGGGCACCGACGACACGATCCTCTACTCCTCGTGCTTCGACGCCAACGGCGGACTGTTCGAGACGCTGCTCGACGAGCAGGACTGCGTGATCTCCGACGCCCTCAACCACGCGTCGATCATCGACGGCATCCGGCTGTGCAAGGCGCGGCGGATGCGCTACGACAACAACGACATGGCTCAGCTGGAGCAGTGCCTGCGCGACGCGTCCGATGCCCGGTACCGGCTGATCGCCACCGACGGCGTGTTCTCGATGGACGGCGTCATCGCCGACCTGGGCGCGATCTGCGACCTCGCCGAGCGGTACGACGCGATGGTGCTGGTGGACGACTCGCACGCGGTCGGCTTCCTCGGCGCGGGGGGCCGTGGCACGCCTGAGTACTGCGACGTGATGGGTCGGGTCGACATCATCACGGGCACGCTCGGCAAGGCCCTCGGCGGCGCCAGCGGCGGCTACACCAGCGGCCGCCAGGAGATCGTCGACTGGCTGCGGCAGCGCTCGCGGCCCTACCTGTTCAGCAACTCGCTGGCGCCGACGATCGCGGCGACCACCCTCCGCGTGCTGGAGCTGCTGCAGCCGGACAACCCGCTGCAACGACAGCTCCAGCGCAATGCGACCAGGTTCCGCGCCGGGATGGAGTCCGCGGGCTTCACGCTCGCCGGCGCCGGCCATCCGATCATCCCGGTGATGCTCGGCGACGCGAAGCTCGCCGGGGAGATGGCCGAGCGACTGCTGGCGAAGGGCGTGTACGTGATCGCGTTCAGCTTCCCGGTGGTCCCCCAGGGCAAGGCCCGGATCCGCACGCAGATGTCCGCCGCCCACAGCGACGAGGACATCGACCGCGCGATCGCGGCGTTCACCGAGGTTGCCGCCGAGATGGACGCCCTGCGGTGAGAGCCCTGGTGAAGGCCGAGGCCGAGCCTGGTCTGTGGATGCAGGACGAGCCGCAGCCGGTACCCGCGGACGGGGAGGTGCTGATCCGCGTCCACAAGACGTCGATCTGCGGCACCGACCTCCACATCCTCCACTGGGACGCCTGGGCGCAGGCGACGATCCCGGTACCGATGGTGGTCGGCCACGAGTTCGTCGGCGAGATCGCGGCCGTCGGCGCCGGCGTCCGTGGCCTGGAGGTCGGTCAGCGGGTGGCCGGCGAGGGTCACGTCACGTGTGGTCACTGCCGCAACTGCAAGGCCGGGCGACGCGAGTTCTGCCACGACCACACCGGAGTCGGCGTGACCCGCCCCGGCGCGTTCGCCGACTACGTGGTGATCCCCGCCCAGAACGTGTTCGTCGTGCCCGACCACATCCCCGACGACGTCGCGGCCGTGCTCGATCCCCTGGGCAACGCCACCCACACGGCGCTGCGCTTCGACGTGGTCGGCGAGGACGTCCTCGTCACCGGCGCCGGGCCGATCGGCGTGCTGGCCACCGCGATCGTGCGCCACGTCGGGGCCCGGCACGTGGTCGTGACCGACGTGAACCCGTACCGGCTCGCCATGGCGGCCGCGCACGGGGCGAGCCGGGTGGTCGACGTACGGACGGAGGACCTCGGCGCCGTGATGGCGGACCTCGGCATGACCGAGGGCTTCGACGTGGGCCTGGAGATGAGCGGCGCCGAGACGGCGTTCAACCAGATGCTGGACTCGATGAACCACGGGGGGCGGATCGCGGTGCTCGGGATCCCCGCCGGCCCGATGACCCTGGACGTCAACGACGTGATCTTCAAGGGCCTCGAGCTCCAGGGCATCTACGGCCGCCGGATCTTCGAGACCTGGTACAAGATGGCCGCGATGCTCCAGAGCGGGCTGGACGTCGGCGGCATCGTCACCCATCGGCTGCCGGCCGACCGCTACCAGGAGGCGTTCGCGCTCGTCGAGCAGGGCCAGTGCGGGAAGGTCATCCTCGACTGGACGTGAGTGGTCGTCGATTCCGGCGGTCCCCGCTCGTCATCTCGGTGACAGACTCATCACCACGACCGAGAGGAACGGCCATGGCCAAGTACGTCGTCCTGATCCCCGGCAACGAGGACACCTGGGAGACCACGCCCCAGGAGGACAAGGAGCAGGTCTACAACGCGCACATGGAGTTCGCCAAGCTCCTCGCCGAGCGCGGCCACAGCTTCGTCGAGGGAGCCGAGCTGGTCCGCTCCGACCAGGCGCGCATCGTGCGCGGGTCGGTCGACGACGTCAGCGTCACCGACGGGCCGTACGCCGAGGCGGCCGAGCAGCTGACCGGCTTCTACGTCATCGACACCGACGACCTCGACGACCTGCTGAAGTGCGTCGGCCGGCTGTGCTCGCACGAGGGTCGCGTCGAGGTCCGGGCGTACGCCGGCGGTGGCATGTGAGCGGCAAGTACCTGGTGCTGCTCGCGGCCGAGGAGGGCGACTGGGCGAGCGCATCCCCCGAGGAGAGGCAGCGCGTGATGGACGCGCACGACGCGTTCCACCGAGCGGTCGAGGAACGCGCGGCGATGGTCGCCGGGGAGGCGCTCGCCGAGTCGGGCGAGGGCCGCACCCTGCGGCACGTCGACGGCGAGCCGGTCGTGACCGAGGGCCCGTACGCCGAGGCCGTCGAGCAGCTGGGCGGCTTCTACCTGATGGAGGCCGACTCGATCGACACGGTGCTCGACCTGTGCCGCCTGCTGCCCTCGTCGTACGCCGTCGAGGTGCGGCCCGTGATCCGGATCGAGGGCTATGAGGACACCCGCGACTGGGAGTGACACCCCTGCCGAGGGGAGCCCGCGAGACGGTCGAGACGGCGCTCGGCGCGGCCTGGCGCGACCACTGGGGACGGCTGACCGCCCTGCTGGTCGCCCAGTTCCGTCGCCTCGACCTGGCCGAGGACGGGCTCGCGGACGCCTTCGAGGCCGCGGCCCGCACCTGGCCGCGTGACGGCGTACCGGCCAACCCGCCGGCGTGGCTGCTGACCAGCGCCCGCCGCCGGATCCTCGACCGGCTCCGCGCCGAGGCCGTGGCCGCCAGGAAGCTCCCGATGCTCGCCGTCGAGTCCGATCTCCAGGAGGAGGCGCAGCGCGTCATGGTCGATGCCGGCGAGCCCGTGCGGGACGAGCGGCTGCGGCTCGTCATGCTGTGCGCGCACCCGGCGCTCTCCCGCGAGAACGCCGCGGCGCTCACGCTGCGGCTGGTCCTCGGGATCCCCACGCCGGACATCGCCCGGCTCTTCCTGGTCTCGACGCCGACCATGGCGGCCCGGCTCACCCGGGCCCGCAAGAGCCTCGCCGAGGAGCACTTCGAGATCCCGACCGGGGACGCCCTGGAACGGCGCGTCGTCCGCGCCGCGGACGTCGCGTACCTGGCGTTCACGGCCGGGTACGCACCCCCGTCGGGCGCGGAGGTGGTGCGACCCGAGCTCGCGGGCGAGGGGATCCGGCTGGCCCGGCTGCTGCGCGACCTGCTGCCCGGTCGGGTCGACCTGGACGGCCTGCTGGCGCTGATGCTGCTCCAGCACTCGCGGCGCGACGCCCGGATGCGCGACGGTCGGCTGGTGCTGCTGCCCGACCAGGACCGGGTCCGCTGGCACGGGGACGAGATCGGCGAGGCGCTGCGGCTGCTCACGCCGCACGCGACCGCACCCGGGACGGCGTACCTCGTGCAGGCGCTGATCGCGGCCGAGCACGCCGTCGCACCGCACCCCGACGCGACCGACTGGCCCCGCATCGTTGCGCGGTACGACGAGCTGGTGGCGCTCGGCGACTCACCCGTCGTCCGCCTCAACCGGGCCGTCGCCGTGGCCGAGGCCGACGGTCCGCATGCCGGGCTGCGCGCCCTCGACGGGCTCGACCTGCCCGGGCACCGGCTCCCTGGGATCCGCGGCGAGCTGCTGGCGCGGGTCGGGCGTACCGAGGAGGCACGGGCCGACCTCGCCCGCGCGGTCGAGCTCTGCGACAACGAGCCCGAACGCGAGCACCTGGGAGCGCGACTCGCCTCGCTCGACTGAGCGCGGCGGCCGTTAGGGTTGCCCGACCGACGCGGAGAGGTGCGCAGTGAAACGACACGAGTTCCTGAGCGAGCTGCACCGGCTCGTGCAGCCGCGCACCTATCTCGAGACCGGCATCCAGAAGGGTCTCAGCCTCGCCCTGAGCCGGGTGCCCAGCGTGGGCATCGATCCGGAGTTCGCCATCGACCACGAGCTGGCGACGGACGTGCACCTGGTGCGCTGTGGCAGCGACGAGTTCTTCGCCCGACCCGAGCCATTGGCGCACCTCCCCGAACCCGTGGTCGACCTCGCGTTCATCGACGGGATGCACCTGGCGGAGTACGCGCTGCGCGACTTCCTGTCCGTCGAGCGGTACACCACCGCGAGCTCGGTGATCCTCGTCGACGATGTCCTTCCACGCGACGTCGAGATGACGGCACGGGTCCGTGTCGGACTACAGCGCTGGACCGGCGACGTCTACAAGGTCACCCGCGCGCTCCGAACGCTGCGGCCCGATCTCGTCGTGATCGAGGTTGACACGACCGGCACCGGCACTCTTCTGGTGCTCTGCCCGGACGCCGCCCGCGACGGCGTGCTCGACGGGTACGACGCGTGGCTCGAAGCGGCGATCGTCCCCGACCCGCAGGAGGTGCCCGAGTCGGTTCTGCGTCGTACCTCGGCGGTCGACCCGGCGGCGCTGGTCGCGAGCCCGGCGTGGTCGACCCTCGTCGAGGTGCGTGGCCGGCCTCATTCCGAGGCCGCGCCCGCCATCCGAGCGGCGTTCGCGGAGCTCGCCGGGTCGGGGGCCTAGACCTCGAGCTGTGGCCGGGTCGGGCAAGGCTCACCGCCGGGTAGTCCGGATCGATGGCTGGGATGAACCTGCGAATCGCCACCTATCGCGCACCTCTCCGCGGGTGGCAGGATGGGGGGATGAGGTTCGAGAGCACGGTCGAGCTCGGGGGCAAGACCGCCACCGGCATCCCGGTCCCCGACGCGGTGGTCGACGAGCTCGGCGGCAGCAACCGGCCGGCCGTGACGATCTCGGTGAACGGGCACACCTACCGCACGACCGCGGCCCGGATGGGCGGGCGGTTCCTGGTGCCGCTCAGCGCCGAGCACCGCGAGGCGGCCGGGCTCTCGGCCGGCGACGCGGTCACGGTCGACATCGCCCTCGACACCGCGCCACGCGAGGTCTCGCTGCCCGCCGACCTCGAGGCCGCGATGGACGACGCCGCGCGGACGGCGTACGACGGGCTCGCCTACTCCCATCGCAAGGAGTGGGTGCGCTGGGTCGAGGAGGCCAAGAAGCCGGAGACCCGGGCAGCCCGGATCGAGAAGACGGTCGCCGGGCTGCGCGAGGGGAAGAAGACCCACTAGCGGGGGCTCGGCGCCTCGGCTGCCGGGAGCTGCGCGTAGGAAGCGGCCACCGTCTGCTGGCCAAGAGCCACCCCCGTCAGTCGAGAGACCTGCCAGAACCGGCCTGTCGCGACGTCCCAGGCGAGCAGTCGTGTCCCTCCGGACGATGCGGAGTCGTACAGCACGGTGCCCGGTCCGATCCAGCCGTCGACCTGGCAGCAGCTCTTCTGACGGCCGTCCTCGTAAGGGATCACCAGGAGGCCGTCGCGCGCGCCCGTCACAGCGATCCAGTCCGAACCGGCCGGCTGTGTTCCGGAACCGGGTGGCTGAGGGATCGGCGCCCCCGCCGTGAACGCCTGGGCGATGCCGCCGCGGCCGGTCCGTGCCCGACCGAGGAGCTGGGAGGAGCCGAGGGGGACGTCCGGCAGCCCGGACGCGATCACGTTGCTGGAGCCCTCCCGGGTGCCGTCCACGGAGTACTCCTGCGCCTGCGCGAGCGGCTCGGCGGGATCGGGCAGCGAGAACGTGCGGTCGCCGATCCAGGTGGCGTCCCACGTCCGGAGGTTCCCGGTGTCGATCGTCCTCCAGCGCCCCGACCACACGCTGTAGATCAGCACCGAGTGGTCCTGGGGGAACATCAGGTACTCCCCGGATCGCGACAGCAGCGACGGCCCTGTCCGTACCCGCTGGTTGCCCTCCGGATCAGTCATCGGGCGCACCGGTGAGGTGTCGACCGTCAGGAGCCGGCCGTCCGGAGTGAGCACCCGGACGTACTCCAGAGGGATCCCTTCGCGAGTGGCGGCGAAGGCCGCGAGGGCGCGGCGGACCGTGTGGTCGGCCAGCGCGCCGGCCGGCGCACCGAGGTCGATGGTCGGTGGCAGCGGGCTCTCCGGGTACGGGGGCAGCTGGTCCTCCTGGGCCAGCGTCGGTGACCACCAGACCGGCAACCCGTCGTAGTGCGCGTCCGGTGCGGCGACGGCGGGTTCTCCGTCGCTCGACGGTGCGGCCGATGAGGTGCTCGGGGTCTCGGTCGACGGGCCGGTCACCGGGCCCTGGGATGCCGGTCCGCGGGCGACGAGAGCGAACGCCCCGGCGGCCGCCACGACGACGGCGGTCGCGCCGGCAGCCAGCGAGGCCGTACGCCGGCGACGTGCGCGGACGCCGGAGCGCCAGGCGGTCTCCACGAGGTCCGGGGCGGTCACGTCGGACACGGCCTCGTGCAGCAGGTCGTGCAGACGAAGCTCGGTCATCAGGACTCCTCTCGCAGGAACTCGGCGAGCTCCGGGGCGGCCTCACGCAGGCGGCGTAGCGACAGATGCGTCTGGCTCTTGACGGTGCCGACCGAGACCCCGAGGACCTCCGCCACCTGCCGCTCGGTGAGGTCCTCGAAGTAGCGCAGCACGATCACCGCCCGCTGCCTCGGCGTCAGCGCGCGGAGCGCCTCGAGCAGCAGGATCCGGCGCTCGGGCTCGGGCTCGGCAACGCCCGCCTCGACGTCGTACGCCCGGAGCACCTCGTGCCTCCGCTTTCGCCACCACGAGACGCTGTCGTGGTACATCACGGCACGCGCATAGGCATCGGGGTTCGTCGTCCGGAGCCGGTCCCATCGCATCGCGACCTTGGTCAGGGCCTCCTGAACGAGGTCCTCGGCGCGCTGCCGGTCACCGGTCAGCAACAGGGAGGCGCGCAGCAGGTGTCCCTGCCGGGCGCGGGCCCAGCGCGTGAACTCCTCGCGTCCAGCCCTGGTCACCAGGTTCGCCTCCCCTTGCAGAGCCGTCACGCTTCCAGAACGCACCAGCGGCCGAAAGGGTTGGAGGGACTGTCGCCGGGCTCGCCTAGGGTGACGGGGTGGCCGCTCTCCTGTCTCGGATCGGGTTGTCCGGGATCACCGGACGGCCGGCTGCCCAGTTCTTCACGACCCTCACCCGCTCGGTGCCCGGGCTCGCCTCGGCGTGGTGGGCCCTGCTCGCGGTCCGGTCGCTGGTGCCGGCCGCGTTGGCGATCGCGACAGGCCTGCTGGTCGGACGGCTCGAGGCCGGCGCCGACCTGACCGTGCCGCTGGTGGTCTTCGGTGTCGTCTTCGTCGTGTCGCAGGTCGCGCCCCCGGTCCACCAGGTCGTCGGCGCACTGCTGGGTCACCGGTTCAGCAGCGTCCTCAACGACCGGCTGATGGCCTCGACCCTCGGCCCCGACGGCATCGGCCACCTCGAGCGCGGCGACCTGAGCAACGACCTGACGACGGCCCGCGACTTCGACCTGGGGTGGTCGGCCCCACCGATGTACCTCAACATCGACTTCGTCGCCCAGGGTCTCGTGCTGCTGCTCGGCGGCATCGCCGCCGCCCTGGTGCTCGTCGGTTTCGCGTGGTGGGCGCCGCTCGTGCTCCTGGCCGCCTGGGGGTCCACCCACTGGCTGCTGCGCGAGAGCGGCGTGTGGCGCGACCGGAACACCGACGCCGTGAAGGCAGCCCGTCGCCACACGACGTACGCCTACGACCTGGCCACCGAGCCGGCCGCGGCCAAGGAGGTCCGTCTCTTCGGGCTGGCTCCGTGGCTGCTCGACCGGTTCACCGACCACCGGCTCCACCTCCATCAGCTGCAGTACGACGCCACCCGGCTCCGCGAGAGGTCGGTGGGCGGGGCTCTCGTCCTCGTGCTGGCCGCCAACGTCCTCGTCCTCGGGGCGATCGCGCGCCAGGGGTACTCCGGCAGCCTCGACCTGCAGGCCGTCGTCACCTACGCCGGCGCCGCCTTCGGGGCGAGCTCGATCGCCTTCGGCGGGCTCAGCTGGGCCCTCGACGGCGCGGCGGCCCCGGTGACGGCGATCCGCCGTCTGGAGCCGGAGATGGCGTCGGCCGGCGCCCTGACCCGGGTCGGCAGCCGCCCGGCGCGCACGGACCGGGCGCCGGAGATCCGCTTCCGCGACGTCGACCTTCACCTATCCCACCGGCACCCGCCCCGTGCTCGAGGGCTTCGACCTCACGGTCCCGGCGGGTACGTCGCTGGCGATCGTCGGCCAGAACGGCGCGGGGAAGACGACGATCGCCAAGCTGCTGTGCCGCCTGTACGACCCCGACTCCGGATCGATCGAGATCGACGGCGTCGACCTGCGCGACCTGGACCTCGACGAGTGGCGACGCCACGTGGCGGCGGTGTTCCAGGACTTCGTCCGCTACGAGCTGCCGCTGCGCGACAACGTCGCCCCGCTCGGTGCCGACGACGCGATCGTGACGTCGGCCCTCGACCGCGCCGGCGCGCTCGGGCTCGCCGACCTCGACGCACCCATGGCGAAGGGATACCCCGGTGGCGTCGACCTGTCCGGCGGCCAGTGGCAGCGGGTCGCGCTGGCCCGGGCGATCGCCGAGGTGGGCGCCGGCGCGGACGTCGTGCTCCTCGACGAGCCGACGGCGATGCTCGACGTCCGTGGCGAGTCGGAGATCTTCCGCCGCGTGCTCGCGGCGACGTCCGAGACGACCACGATCCTGGTGTCCCACCGCTTCTCCACGGTCCGCCAGGCCGCGCTGATCTGCGTCGTGGAGCACGGTCGCGCCCTCGAGCTCGGCAGCCACGACGAGCTGATGGCCCTCGACGGGCGGTACCGCACGATGTACGACCTCCAGGCCAGCCGCTTCGTCGAGGTCGACGAGCACGGGGAGGAGATCGTGCATGAGCGTCTTTGACGCCGACCCTGCGCCCCGCGACGACGACCCCGGGCCGATGCCGGCCGCCGTCCCGTCGATGGTCCGGGTGGTGAAGCTGGGCTACGCCGCGGAGCCGCGGCTGCTGCTCGCGTCGCTGGCCATGACCTTGCTGCAGGCCCTGCCCGACGTCCTCGTGGCGCTCTGGCTGGCGCTGCTCACCAACGGGCTCGTCCACCACGACCGGACCAGGCTGTTGGTCGGCGCCCTGGGCCTGGCGGTGTCGGCGACCTTGATGTGGGGGCTCCAGGTCACGCTGACGCGGACCATCCGCCGGCTCGGCGACCGGCTGAACATCATGTTCCAGGGCCACGTCGCGCGCCTCCAGGCCGAGGTGGCGACGGTCGAGCACCACGAGCGGCCGGTGTACCTCGACCGGATCGCGGTCCTCCGGACCGGCGTCTTCGCCCTCGACCACCTGTTCGCGTCGATGTTCACCATGGTCGGCTGGCTCGTCCGACTGGTCTTCGTCTCGGTCCTGCTCGCGGCGATCCACCCCGCCCTCCTCCTCCTGCTGGTCGGCGCCCTGCCGCTTCTCGGCGTCGCGGTGTGGCGACCGAAGGTCGAGAAGCGCACCGAGGAGGCGGTGGCGTCACACGGGCGCCTGGGTCGCCACGTGTTCACGGTCGCCACCACGCCCGCGCCGGGCAAGGAGATCCGCGTCACCGGCAACCAGGCCGACCTGGTCACCCGGCGCGGCGAGGCCTGGGGCCGGTGGTTCGCCGGGGTGCGATCCGTGCAGCTCGCCAGCGCCGTCTGGATCACCCTCGCCTGGACGCTGTTCTCCCTGTCCTTCGTGGCCGCGGTCGCCTGGGTCGCGACCGGGCTCGACGCGACCCCGGCCGTCGTGGTGCTGGTGCTGACCGCCGGCGGCAGGCTGTCGGCGTACGTCGGCTCGGCGGTCGGCGAGCTCGGCTTCCTGCGCGGCATCTGGCTCGACTCCGCCCAGCGGCTCGCCTGGCTGGAGGACTTCGCGGCGCAGCAGAACGCACACACCGACCTGCAGGTGCCCGACCGCCTCGAGCAGGGACTGGCCTTCGAGGACGTGTCGTTCGTCTACCCCGGCACGACCCGGCCGGTCCTGGAGCACGTCGACCTCGTGCTGCCCGCCGGCGGCGTGGTCGCCGTCGTGGGCGAGAACGGCGCGGGCAAGTCGACACTGGTCAAGCTCCTCGCCCGGATGTACACCCCCACCGCCGGGGTGATCACCGCCGACGGCGTCGACATCAACCGCACCGACGTGAGTGCGTGGCGGGAGCGGCTCGCGGGCGCCTTCCAGGACTTCGCCCGGCTGGAGTTCGTGGCCGCGACGACGGTGGGGCTGGGTGACGAGCCGCGGCGCGAGGACCGTGCGGCCGTCGGCACGGCGGTCGACCGGGCCGGGGCGACGACCCTGGTCTCGGACCTGCGTGACGGCCTGGACACCCAGCTCGGCCCGTCGTGGGACGAGGGGGTCGACGTGAGCTTCGGTCAGTGGCAGAAGCTCGCCCTGGCCCGCGGCTACATGCGGGCCGAGCCGTTGCTGCTGATGCTGGACGAGCCGACGGCGGCTCTCGACGCCGAGACCGAGCACGCGCTCTTCGAGCGCTTCGCGTCCGGCGCGCGCGAGGCCAACGACAACGGCCGGGTCACCGTCCTCGTCTCCCACCGCTTCTCGACCGTCCGGATGGCCGACCTCATCGTGGTGCTCGACGGCGCCCGCGTGGTCGAGGTGGGCACCCACGCCGAGCTGATGCGACGACGAGGGACCTACGCCGAGCTCTACTCCATCCAGGCCGAGAGCTACGCGTGACCGACGAGCCGAGGGAGACGGGTCGCTCCCCCGACGCGCGGAGCTGGGGCTGCGGCTGCCGAGGCGAGGCCGCGCCGGCGCCGACCTCCGCGACGTGTGACCCCGGGTGCGAACCGCGTCGGGGTCCGCGACGTAGGTTCGTGACATGCGGCCCATCCACCGCTGGAGCCTCGTCGCGCTGGCCGTCGCCCTCGTCGTGCTGGTGCCGATGGGCGTGCGCGCCCGGCCGGTGGCGGACGAGCCGATCAGCGCGCGCGACCTGCTGGCGCGCGTGCAGGGCAGCGAGGGTGCGGCGTACGCCGGGACGGTGGAGGTGCACGGAGCGGCTCGGCCTGCCGGTCTCGGACCACTTCACCGACGTCGCCGACCTGCTCGGCAGCGACACCCGGATGCGGGTCTGGTGGCGCGACGCCGACGCCTGGCGCGTCGACAAGCTCCTTCCCACGGGCGAGATCGATCTCTTCCACCACGGGCACGTCACCACCCGGTGGGACTACGAGCGCGCCGAGGCGCAGACCGGCGTCGACCCCGAGATGCGGCTGCCTCGCGATGCCGACCTGCTCCCGCCCGCGCTGGCCCGACGGGCGCTGACCGGGGCGGTCGCGAGCGACGTCGAGCCGTCTGCCCGCACGCCGCATCGCCGGGCACGACGCGCTCGGCCTCCGCCTCCGGCCGAGCGACCCGCGGACGAGCGTCGACCACGTCGACCTCTGGGCCGACGCCGACACCGGCCTGGTGCTGGCGCTCGACGCTTACGGCGACGCGCCGCGGCCGGCGCTCAGCACGGCGTTCACCAGCGTCGACCTCAGCCGGCCGCCGGCTCGCGCCACGTCGTTCCATGCCGCGAGCGGCCTGCGCCGGACCGTCGGCGACGTGCTCGACATCGCGGACGCGGCCAACCAGTTCGCTCCTGTGCTCCCACCCGACGCCGTCGCGGGGCTCCCCCGCGCCCCCTCCTCCCAGCAGGCTGTCGGTCTCTACGGCGGCGGCCTCGCCCAGGTGCTGGCGGTGCCGCTGCAGGAGCGCGAGGCCTGCTCCCTCGCCGAGCAGCTCACCACGTCCGGGGCCCGCACGGTCGACGGTCAGCTGGTGCTGCGGGTCGGACCGCTCGGGGTCGCCCTCACCTTCTCCCGTCAGCCGGTGGACGTCGCCTGGGTCGTCGCGGGCACCGTCACCGACGAGACCTTGGTGCAGGCCGCGCGCGACCTGGACTCAGGGGCCAGGTTCCGCGGATGATCCGGACCCAGGGGCTCACCAAGCGGTACGGCGCCGTGCATGCCGTCGAGGACCTCGCCCTGGACGTCGCCGAGGGCGACGTCTACGGCTTCCTGGGCCCGAACGGCTCCGGCAAGACCACGACGGTCCGGATGCTGCTGGGCCTGGTCCTGGCCACGTCCGGCTCGATCGAGCTGATGGGGCGGCCGATGCCGGAGAGGGCACGCGACGTCCTGCCCGCGGTGGGTGCGCTCGTCGAGGGCCCCGCGGCGTACGCCGGCCTGTCGGGGCGGGCGAACCTCGCGCTGATGGATGCGATGGGACCGCCCGGTGAGCGCGCCAGCAGGGCTCGCCGGGTCGACGACGCCCTCGACGAGGTCGGGCTCGGGGGGGTCGACAGCCGGCCGGTCCGCGCGTACTCCCTGGGGATGCGGCAGCGGCTCGGCCTCGCCGCCGCCCTCCTGCGGTCGCCGCGCCTGCTCGTGCTCGACGAGCCGACCAACGGGCTGGACCCGCAGGGCATTCGCGAGATCCGTGACCTGCTCCTGCGCCTCAACGCGGCCGGCACCACGATCTTCTTGTCCTCGCACCTGCTCGCCGAGGTCGAGCAGATGTGCGGCCGCGTCGGCGTCCTCGACCGCGGCCGCCTCGTGCTGCAGGAGCGGCTCGACGTGCTGCAGCAGCCGACCGGGCGCCTCGACGTGCGGACGCCCGACGTGGCCCGGGCGCGGGCGTTGCTCGACGGCCAGGTGGAGGCGTGGGGCGAGGGCCGGCTCCTGATCCGCTACGAGGACGCTGCGGCGCTGAACTCCCTGCTGGTCCGCGACGGCGTCCGCGTCGAGATGCTGGCACCCGAGCGGCGCACCCTGGAGGACGTCGTCCTCGAGGCGACCGAGGCAGGCTCGGACCGGGTGGCGCGGCAGTGATCGCGGTCGAGCTGCGCAAGATGCTGCGGAGCCGGCGTACCTGGGTGACGATCGCGGTCATCGACGCACTGCCCACGCTGGTCGCCGTGCTGCTCGCGGTGACCGACCTCGGCCCCCGCCCCGGTACCGGGCCGGCGTTCCTCTCGGCGGTGCTGGCGGACGGTGCGCTCTACCCACTCGCCGCGATCGCGATCATCCTGCCGCTCTTCCTGCCGGCAGCGGTGGCGATCACCGCGGGCGAGACCATCGCCGGGGAGGCCCAGCAGGGGACCCTGCGCTACGTGCTCATCCGGCCGGTGGGGCGGACCCGGCTGCTGGTGGCCAAGCTCGTCGCGGTGATGGGCTTCGTGCTGGTCACCCTGCTCGTGGTCGCCGCGACGGCGTACCTGCTCGGCGTGCTGCTCCTGGGCGACCAGACCTCGACGGTCACGACGACGTTCTCGGGCACGTCGCTGACCACGCCCCAGCTGATCGAGCGCACGGGCCTCGCCCTCGCCTATGCCCTGCTCTCGATGCTGGGCGTCGCGGCGGTCGCCCTGTTCCTGTCGACCCTGGTGCGCTCACCGCTGGCAGCGGCGATGGGGACGTTGGCCCTGCTGATCGGGTCGTCGCTGCTGCTGACCCTCGACGCCGCACACGGGCTGCGGCCGCTCCTGGTCACCCGCTACTGGCTGGCGTTCGTCGACCTGTTCCGGGATCCGATCCTGTGGCACGACGTCCTCCACGGCGTGCTCCTCCAGGCGGGGTACGTCGTGGTGTTCCTCGGCGCCGCCTGGGCCAACTTCGTCACCAAGGACATCACGGACTGACCGGCCGGTTCATCGGGCGGTTCAGCGCAGCCGGCCCGTCACGCCGTGCAGACCGAGGCGGGCGGGGCCGCCGGTGGGGTACGCCGGAGCTCGGCCAGCACCATCCTGACCACCGCCGGGTCGGTCGGCAGCTCCCCGTGGGTGACCTGCCGCGCGGGACACACCGACTGCACGGAGAAGTCGAGCGCGCCGTCGAGCGAGGCCGTCTCGGGCGGGGTGGACACCCGGTCGTCGGTGGTCCAGATCGAGACCCACCGCGGTCCGTCGGGAGTCTCGTCCCCGGCGTTCAGCGACCGCACGAGGTCGCTGTCGGTCACCAGCTGGCGGCACGCTGCCGGGCACGAGTCCGGCGCGAGGTCGGAGGCGAGCGACGCGAGGTCGGTGCCGTGCTGCGGTGAGCCGAGGGTGACGATGCGACGAGCGACCGACCCGCCGTCGTACGCCCGCAGCCAGAGACGGGCCGTCACGCCACCGGCGGAGTAGCCGACGATGTCCACCGAGTCGCCTCCGCCTCGGAGCGTGGCCTCCACCGCCGTCTGCAGCACCCCGGCCTGGAGGTTGAGGTCGCCGGTGCCGTCCCCCGCCAGGCGGACGATCGTCACGGTGCGGCCCTGGCCTCGCAGCGCCGCCGCGAGGGGTTCGAGCGAGCTGGTGGAACCGCCGTACCCGGGCACCAGGAGGACCGGTGGCTGCGCGTCCTGCGCCACCGGGGTCACGTCCGACCCGCCGCCCCTGGCGGCTCGCACCACCGTGGTCCCGGCCACCACGGCGACGGCGAGGACGACGAGACCGAGCACCCCGCCGACGAACCGGCGACGAGCCGGGGACAGGGCACTCAGCACCCCGTCAGTGTGTCGCGCTCTGCCAAGCCGTCGCCCGGTCGAGGGGCGGCCCCTGCCTCAGCCGCCGGCGACGGCCGGGATCACCGAGATCTGGGTGCCGTCGGGCGTCGCGGTGTCGAGGTTCTCCAGGAAGCGCACGTCGTCGTTCCCGACGTACACGTTCACGAAGCGGCGCAGGTCGCCCTTCTCGTCGACGATCCGGCCCTTGATCCCCGAGTAGTTGCTGTCGAGGTCGTCGAGGATCTCGGTCAGCGTCGCCCCCTCGGCCGACACCTCGGACTCGCCCCCGGTGTAGGTACGCAGGATCGTCGGGATGCGGACGGACACGCTCATGGGTTCTCCTCACTGGCGGGATAGTCCGTGACGTTTCGCAGGTGTTCCAGGCCAAAACACCTGCGTTTCGTCACGGACTATCCCGGCGTTGGCGGCGGTCAGGCGATGCCGGTGGCGGCGAAGGCAGCGTACGACGGGTCGATGGTGGCTGCGGGGCCGACCGCGTCGGCGACGGCGTCGAGCGTCTTCAGGCCCATCCCGGTGTTGATCACGACGGTCTCGAGCTCGGGGTCGAGCAGGCCGGTCGCGACCAGCTTCTTCAGGCAGGCGACGGTCGTGCCGCCGGCGGTCTCGGTGAAGATCCCCTCGGTGCGGGCCAGCAGCAGGATGCCCTCGCGGACCTCGTCGTCGGAGACGTCCTCGACGGCGCCGCCCGAGCGGCGGCAGATGTCGAGCACGTAGACGCCGTCGGCGGGGTTGCCGATCGCCAGGCTCTTGGCGATGGTGTCCGGCTTGACCGGCCGGATCGCGTCCGTGTCGTTCTTGTACGCCGTGCTGACCGGCGAGCAGCCCGTGGCCTGGGCCCCGAACACCCGGTACGGCTTGTCCTCCACCAGCCCCAGCGCGATCAGCTCGCGGAACGCCTTGTCGACCTTGGTCAGCTGCGAGCCGGACGCCACCGGGATCACGATCTGGTCGGGCAGCCGCCAGCCGAGCTGCTCGGCGATCTCGTAGCCGAGCGTCTTGGACCCCTCGGCGTAGAAGGGTCGGACGTTCACGTTGACGAACGCCCAGCCCTCCTCCTCGCCGGCGATCTCCGACGCGAGCCGGTTCACGTCGTCGTAGGTGCCCTCGACCGCCACCAGGTTCTCGGTGTACACCGCTGAGTTGACCTGCTTGGGACGCTCGAGGTCGGCCGGGATGAAGACCACGGTCTTGATGCCGGCCCGGGCGCCCGCGGCGGCCACGGCGTTCGCGAGGTTGCCGGTGCTCGGGCAGGCGAACACCTTCGCACCGAGCTCACGGGCAGCGCTCAGGGCGCACGCGACGACCCGGTCCTTGAAGGAGTTGGTCGGGTTCGTGGAGTCGTCCTTGACCCACAGCCGCTCGATTCCGACCTCGCGGGCCAGGTTGTCGGCACGCAGGAGGCGGGTGTAGCCGGGCTCGGTGTTGGGGCTCTCGGTGATGTCGGTGGGCACCGGCAGCAGCGCCTGGTAGCGCCAGATGTTGGGCGGTCCGGCCTCGATGTCCGCCCGCGTGACCGCCGGGAAGTCGTAGGCGACCTCGAGCGGTCCGAAGCACTCCGGACACGCGTAGAAGGGGCCCAGCTCCACCTGGTGGCCGCACTCGCGGCACGACAGCGCCCGGGCGTTCCCGAACGCGCCCTCACGGTGGGTGGCGGGTCGGGTCTCGGTGACGACGGTGCTCATGCGGACCTCCTTCTCATCTTCCCCGCGGCGACCCTCGCCGGGGACGGAATTGGCACCAGGTCCGCGACCGCCGGTGCAGGGCACGGGCAGGGTTCTCGCGGCGGTTGCCGGGACGTCGACGGGCCGTTCCCTCAGTCCCTCTCGATGAGCTGGCCCTCAGGTTAGGCGGACGCCGTCGGCCCGGCGTACCGCTCATCCAGATCGTGGACACTCGTCTCGAATATCGGACAAGCGTGGGTAGTCCCCGACGAGATGGTCGCGGAAATCGGCGAAGGACAGCCAGCTCGTCGGGGACTACCCGCCAAGCCGGCACCGAACCGAATCGGCGGTGGTGGCATCTCACCGGGTGACTGAGCGCTCTGACTCTCGCGTCGACACCGAGGACGACCTGACCACCACGACATCCACCGGAGGACCCATGACCCGTAGATCTGCCGCACTCGCCGCCCTTGTTCTCACCACCATGACCCTCGTGACCATGGGCCACGAGCCCGCCGGCGCTGAGACGGCCACTCCTGGTCGCTGCCAAGGCCAGGACGTCACCATCGTCGGCACCTCCGGCGACGACACCCTGACGGGCACGCCAGGACCGGATGTGATCTCCGGGCTCGACGGACGCGACGTCATCAACGCGCTCGGCGGACGCGACATCGTCTGTGGCGGAGCGGGCGGGGACCGGATCCGGGGCGGGCCGGGCCAGAACGAGGTGCTCGGTGGGGCCGGACCGGACATCCTGGTCGGCGGTCCGTTGACCTCCGATGTCCTGCGCGGGAGTACCGGCGACGACACGCTCCGTGCCGGGCCGAACGGGTCCCGCCTCGACGGCGGACCGGGTGCCGACCGGCTGTTCGGCTCACCGGAAGGGGACCAGATCGTCGGCGGCGGCGGGGACGACGTCGTCCGCGCCGGTGGCAGGCCCGATCAGATCGCGGTCACCGACCGCAGCGTGGTGTACGGCGGCGACGGCGCGGACAGCATCGAGCTCGCCGCGGGTTGCCAGTGCGAGGTGTACGGCGAGCAGGGCGACGACCGCTTCTGGATCCGCTCGGCCGACGTCCGGGTGTTCGGCGCGGACGGCGACGACCGCTACGTGGTCGCGTCCGCCGTCAGCCCCGACGAGCGGCTCGCCGGCGGCACCGGTCGCAACCATCTCAAGCTCGAGGTGCAGCGCCGTCACAGCGACGACGCGACGTACCCCCGGCTCTTCCTCGACCTCCGTGAGGGCGTGCTGAGGGTCGCCGGCGTGCGGGTCCCCGCGACCGACTTCGACGTGCTCCGGGTCTACGACCACGCGCCCCAGCCCGGGCAGCAGCGGGTCGTCGCCCGCTACGAGCTGTACGGCAACGAGGCCGCCAACAGCATGGCCGCCCACGTCACCGGCGAGGACGCCCCACCCGTCGTCATCCACGGGCGCGGCGGGCGCGACGACCTGCGGGGCGGAGCGGGCGACGACCTGCTCGACGGAGGCGACGGCCAGGACATGGGGCAGGGCCGCCGCGGCACCGACACCTGCGTCAGCATCGAGGAGGCATCCCCCCTCGCCACCGAGACCTGCGAGATCGTCGGGTAGCGCGAGCCGGACTACCCGGCCGAGCGGGCGTCCGAGGTGAGACGGCGCAGGAGGTCGAGGACACCGTCGGGGCCGGGGACCACCACGTCGGACAGCTCCTGGAGCACGCTCTCCTCGTGCGAGGCGGAGCACACCAGCAGCGTGGGCAGCCCGCGCTCGCGGAGCTCGGCGACCGCGTCGAACGCCTCCACGTCGCCGAGGTCGTCACCGGCGAAGAGGAAGCCCTGCGCCTTCACCTCCTCGGCCAGCCGGCGCACCACGAGCCCCTTGTCCATGCCCGGGGACCGCACCTCGATCACGTTGCGGCCGGGCTCCTCGACCAGGCCGTAGCGCTCGGCGAGGTCGCGCAGCCGCGGCTGGAGCCGGTCGTACGCCGCCGTGGGGTCGTCGAGCCGGCGGGTGTGGACGGCGATCGCCAGGCCCTTGTCCTCGACGAAGGCCTCGGCCGCGTCCGACTCCCGCAGCACCCGCGGGAGGTCGCGCAGGAAGCCGGACAGCCCCTGAGGCGGCCGCGGGGAGACCACGCGGCGCTGGGTGGAGCTCCAGCGCTCGTAGCCGTACTGCCCGAAGACGAAGAGCTCACGCCCGGTGTCGCCGATCTCGCTGCCCGACCTCGTCGAGCCCGCCGAGGGCGAGGACCTTGCGTGCCGGGCGGCCGGTGATCACCGCGACGGCGCGGACCACCCCGGCCAGGTCCATCAGCACCTCGGGAGCGTCGGGGTGGATGTGAGCCGTGTCGGGGTCGTCGACGATCGGGGCGAGGGTGCCGTCGAAGTCCAGCCCCACCACGGCGGACGACGCCACGGCGACCAGCGCGGCGTACCGCTCTTCGGCCTCCGGGGACGTGAACCGCACGAGGCTCACCCCATCACATCGCCGCCTGCGATCCGACGGTGGCCCGCGCAGGGGCCGGTGCGCGGCTCAGTGGGCGGGGGGCGCCAGCGGTCCGGTCAGGATCACCGTCAACCGGTCGAGCCGCATCGGGGTGACCGCCGGCATCATCCGGCGGATGCCCAGGTCGAGCGCGAGCAGGTGGGCCGCCGAGCGCAGCCGCGGAGGGAAGTAGACGGTGGAGGCGGGGATGGTCCCGTACCAGTTGTCGGACCCGACGACCTGCCACCCGGCGTGCCCGGCACGAGCCGCGACGGTGCCGGCGAGGCCGGTCACCCCGGAGTTGTTGAAGACCTCGACGACCACCTGCGAGCGGTCGACCTCGGGCGCCTTCGGCTTCGCCTTCTGGGTGTGACGGCTCGTCGGCGGCTGGTACGTCGAGTGGTTCGCGCTCGGGCTCTGCTGCGCGGCCGGCTCGACGAGCCGCTCGGTCGGCGCACCGTGGCGGGTGGCGACCCAGGCGATCCCGGCCATCGCCACGGCGATGATGCTCAAGATCATCACCGGCGACGGGAAGACCACCCCGCGCTGGTCGAGCCGCCTCATCTCAGACCTCGAACCCGAGCCGCCGGGCCGAGCGTGCCCGCTGCCGCTCCGCCCGCATCCGGCGCAGGCGGCGCACCAGCAGCGGGTCGGCCACGAGGGCCTCGGGACGGTCGATCAGGGCGTTGAGGACCTGGTAGTAGCGGGTCGCGGACATGTCGAAGGACTCGCGGATCGCGGTCTCCTTGGCGCCGGCGTACTTCCACCACTGGCGCTCGAACTCGAGGATCTCGCGGTCGCGCTCGCCCAGGCCCGGACCCGCCTCGCCGTCATGGCTCGGCTGTAGGTGCGCGGCGTCCATCCGGTGTCTCCCCCATCGTCGACCCTGCGTCCTGCTCGTCGGCGGCGAGTCTACGCGAGGAATGACAAGCATGTCATTCGCTTGCGGCGCGGCGCGCCATCCGACTGACTGGGCGCATGACCACCCGCTGGGGACTTCTCGCGACCGGGCGCATCGCGCGCGACTTCGCCGCCAACCTCCACGCCGTGCCCGATGCCGCCATCGCGGCGGTCGGCTCCCGCTCCGTCGGCTCCGCCGAGGCCTTCGCCCGCGAGCACGGCGACGCCGGCACCCGCGCCCACGGGTCCTACGCCGACCTGGTCGCGGACCCCGACGTCGACGTGGTCTACGTCGCCAGCCCCCACGCCGTCCACCTGGAGCACGCGAGGCTCGCCTTCGCCGCCGGCAAGCCGGTGCTGTGCGAGAAGCCGCTCACGCTCAACCGCGCCGACGCCGAGACGCTCTTCGCCGCCGCGGGCGACCTCTTCTGCATGGAGGCCATGTGGATGGCGTGCCACCCCTTGGTCCGGGAGGTACGCCGCCGCCTCATGGCCGGCGACTTCGGCACGCCGCGGCAGGTGCACGCCGACCTCGGCTTCGTGGTGCCCGCGACGGCGAGCGCCCGGATGGTCGAGCGCGACCTGGGGGCGGGGGCCCTGCTCGACATGGGCATCTACCCGCTCACCTTCGCCCGCCTGATGCTCGGCCCCTTCGCCCGGGTCGCCGCGACGGCGGACCTCTCCGACAGCGGGATCGATCTCGACGTCGCCGTCGCCGCCACCCACGAGAGCGGCGCCGTCTCGGCCCTGACGACCTCGATGACCTCCCACAGCCCCACGACCGCGACCATCGCCACCGACGAGGGCCGCCTCGACCTGCCCGCCGGCTTCCACCACCCGACGTACGTCCTGTGGACGCCGCGTGAGGGCGAGCCCGAGCGGATCGAGAGCCCGGCGCCGGTCCTCGGCACCGGTCTCGGCAACGAGGCCGCTCACGTGCAGGACTGCCTGCGCGACGGGCTCACGGAGAGCCCGCTGGTGCCGCGGTCCCACACGCTCGAGCTGCTCGGCGTCATGGACGAGATCCGGCGTCAGATCGACGTCCGCTACGACGCCGACGACGACGCCGAGCAGGAGCGGGATCCCCCACCCGCGGGTGAAGCCCCTGACCCCCCGCCGGGTTAGGGTCGAGGCGTGTCCACGACCCAGGCAGCAGACCTCGTCATCGTGGCGAACCGGCTGCCGGTGGACCGGATCACGAACCCCGACGGCAGCCCGGGCTGGCGCGGGTCGCCCGGCGGCCTGGTCACCGCGATCGAGCCGATCATGCGCGCCAACAGCGGCATCTGGGTGGGCTGGCCCGGTGGCGACGAGTCGGGCCTGGAGCCGTTCGAGTACGACGGGATGACCCTCGACCCGATCTCGCTCTCCGAGGACGAGATCGCCGGCTTCTACGAGGGGTTCAGCAACGCCACGCTCTGGCCGCTCTACCACGACCTGATCGCCAAGCCGGAGTTCCACCGCGAGTGGTGGGACTCCTACGTGAGCGTGAACCAACGGTTCGCCGAGCACGCCGCGTCGCGCGCTGCCGAGGACGCCACCGTCTGGGTGCACGACTACCAGCTCCAGCTCGTGCCACAGCTGCTGCGCGAGCTCCGTCCCGACCTCCGCATCGGGTTCTACCTGCACATCCCGTTCCCGCCGGCCGAGCTCTTCCAGCAGCTGCCGTGGCGGCGTCAGCTGCTCGAGGGCCTGCTGGGTGCCGACCTGGTCGGCTTCCAGATGCCGGGTGGTGCGGCCAACTTCGTCCGGCTGGTCCGGCAGCGCGTCGGGCACAAGACCCACCGTGACCTGGTCTACCTGCCCGACGACCGCACGATCCGTGCGGCGTCGTTCCCGATCTCCATCGACTACCGGGGCTTCGAGCAGCTCGCCAAGTCCGACGAGGTGGGGAAGCGCGCCACGGAGATCCGCAACGCCCTGGGCAACCCGACCAAGGTGTTCCTGGGCATCGACCGGCTCGACTACACCAAGGGCATCTACGCCCGGCTCCGGGCGTTCGCCGAGCTCCTCCGCGACGGCGAGCTCGAGGTCGAGGACGCGGTGTTCGTGCAGGTGGCGACGCCCTCGCGGGAGCAGGTCGAGGAGTACCGCGTGCTCCGGGACGAGATCGACCGCCTGGTCGGCCGGATCAACGGCGACCTCGGCGAGATCGGCCGCCCCGCGATCCACTACCTGCACTCCTCCTATCCCCGCGAGGAGATGGCCGCCCTCTACCGGACCGCCGACGTGATGGTGGTGACGCCGTACCGCGACGGCATGAACCTCGTGGCCAAGGAGTACGTCGCCTGCCGCTACGACGAGGACGGCGCCCTGGTGCTCTCCGAGTTCGCCGGGGCGGCCGCCGAGCTGCGCCAGGCCTGGCAGGTCAACCCCTACGACCTCAACGGCATGAAGGCCGCGCTGCTCGAGGCCTACCACGCCGAGCCCCGCGACCGGCAGCGCCGGATGCGCGCGATGCGCCGCACCGTCAAGCAGTTCGACGTCGCCGCCTGGGCGCGGAGCTTCCTCGACGAGCTCGACAACGTGCGCCCACCGCACGGCAAGCGGCTCAAGCCGACGCCCGACGACTGACCGGTCGGCCCGAAACTCTCCGCCCCCGACCCGTAACCCCGGGAGCGCCGTCGCGTTGGACACTCTGTGGCGCGCGAACGCCATGGGGCCGGTGCGGGTCGGGGCAAAGATCCCGCGCCGGCACGTTCGCGCGCCACACCTCCCGACGCGGTTGCCGGTCGAGCCGGCCGGACGCCGGCCGGGTGTGCTCCGGTAGTTTCGAGCCATGGACCTGATCCCGAAGCCCGATCAGGTCGTGTCCGCCGCCGGCAACGTCGCCCACCGCGTCGTCTACGGCGGCCTGGCCGACCTCCGGCCGATGCCGCGCACGCTGATCGACGACGGCACCCTGCGCGAGGTCTACCACTACCGTCCGGCCGCGCGGGCGCACGAGGAGGGCGACCCGGTCCTCCTGGTGACCCCGCTCGCCGCCCCGGCGATCTGCTACGACCTGCGCCGCGGCTGCTCCCTGGTCGAGCACCTCGTCGACTCCGGTCGACGGACGTACCTGGTCGAGTACGGCGCCGTCTCGTTCAAGAACCGCAACCTCGGCATGGAGCACTGGATCGAGGAGGTCGTCCCGACCGCGATCCGCGAGGTGTCCGCACACGCCGGCGGCCGGCCGGTGCACGTGGTCGGCTGGTCGCTCGGCGGGGTGTTCGCACTGCTCGCCTCCGCCGGTGACCCCGACCTGCCGATCGCCTCGATCACGGCCGTGGGGGCGCCGTTCGACGTGCGCGAGGTGCCGCTCGTGGCACCCCTGCGCCCCCTGCTGAACTTCACCGACGGCCGAGGAGCCATCACCCGGCTCTACCAGGCCGCGGGCGGAGCGCCTCAGCCGCTGGTGCGCTGGGCGTTCCAGCTGTCGTCGTTCCAGAAGCTGGTCACCAAGCCGCTCGCGATCGTGCGCCACCTCGACGATGCCGACTACCTCGCGCAGATCGAGGCGGTCGACCGGTTCACCGCGAACATGATCGCCTATCCCGGGCGCACCTTCGGCCAGCTCTACCACCGGCTGCTCAAGGGCAACGCCCTGGTCGACGGCACCTTCGACGTCGGCGACCGCACCCTGTCCGTCGGCGACATCACCGCTCCCGTCCTGGTCTTCGCCGGGGCGGCGGACGGCATCGCTCCGGTCGCCTCGGTCAAGGCCTCGGTCCCGTTGCTGACGGGCGCAGCGGAGGTGCGGTTCGAGATCGTGCCGGGTGGACACCTCGGGATGCTCACCGGCCGGAGGGCCCGCAGCAGCACCTGGCTGGTGCTGGACGAGTGGATCGACCAGTGGTCCGCGCCCGACGAGCCGCCCGCACCGGTGCGGCGTACGCCGAGGAAGCGGCCCGTGGCGAAGCCCGCGCCCCAGGGTGCCGCAGCGAAGCAGGCCGCCGCGAAGACTGCCGCGAAGAAGACGACCGGCCGAAGAAGACGGCCACGAAGAAGACGACCACGAAGACGACCACGAAGAAGTCGACCCCACGGCAGGCAGCCCCGACCACACCGGTCGCGACGGAGGCCGACGCCGTGGAGATCGGGACGAACCCGACGCGTCGCTACGGGTCCGCCGGGTCCCGCGCTCTCGGCCGCTGAGAACTCGTCTCGCCGGGGTGTCCTCCGGCGGCGGGCGCGGTTCGTCCCCTGGGTGACGGCACCGCCCGGTGCCGTCGAGGATCTGTCTCGAGGAGGCTTTTCGATGAAGTACCTGATGCTCCACGCCGTCGACCAGGACGCGATGCCCAGCGAGCCCACGGGCGCGACGCCCGAGGCGCTGGACGCCTGGGTCGACGAGATGCTCGCCCGCGGTGTGCTGCTGGACGGCGCGCGACTGCACCCCGTCTCCGACGCCACGACGGTTCGCGCCGCCGACGGGTCACCCGTGGTCACCGACGGACCGTTCGCCGAGACCAAGGAGCAGGTGGCGGGCTACGACGTCATCGACTGTCCGGACCTGGACTCCGCGCTGGCCGTGGCCGCTGCGCACCCGACCACGCACATCGGGAGCATCGAGGTGCGCGCGTTCGCCGAGGGGATGCCGGACCCGGTGGTGCCGGAGCCCGTGCCCGACGGCAAGTTCCGCTACCTGATGCTCGTCTGCGCCGACCTGCACCGGGCGATGGCCGCGGCGCGCTCGGCGGAGGAGCAGCCGGCCCCGAGCGGCGACAGCGGCGACGACGGGCTGGACGAGGTGGACGCGTGGATCGCCGACGCCGGCGCACGTCGCCTCTACGGCTGGCCGCTGGAGCTGCCCGACCAGGCCGTGACGGTACGCCGGGTGGCCGGCGAGGTGGTCACCACCGACGGGCCGTTCGCCGAGACCAAGGAGCAGATCGCGGGCTACGACCTGCTCGAGTGCGACGACCTGGACGACGCGCTCCAGGTCGCCGCGGGGCACCCGGTCGCCGGCGGCGGCGTGATCGAGCTGCGTCCCCTGCGGCTGTGACGAGCCGTGCCGAGGAGGCCGCCGCCCTCAGCTTCGAGCAGGGCTGGGGGCGGCTGGTCGCCGGCCTGATCGGCTGGTGCGGCGACTGGGACCTGGCCGAGGAGTGCGCCCAGGAGGCGTTCGCCGCAGCCGTCGTGGCGTGGGAGCGCGACGGCGTGCCCGACGCGCCGCTCGCGTGGCTGACCACCGTGGCGCGCAACCGGGCCCGCGACCGGATCAGGCGGCGTACGACCGAGGAGGCGAAGCTCGGCCTCGCCCACGCGGACGCGACCGACGAGGTGGCCGCGGTCGATGCCGAGGACATCGCCGACGAGCGGCTGCGCCTGATCTTCACCTGTTGCCACCCCGCGCTGCCGATGCCGGCCCGGGTGGCGCTCACCCTCCGCACGCTGTGCGGGCTCACGCCCGCGGAGATCGGGCGGGCGTTCCTGGTCACCGAGTCGACGATGGAGAAGCGCCTGGTGCGGGCGCGGGCCAAGATCAGGCACGCGGGCATCCCCTACCGGGTGCCGCCGCCGGAGCTGTGGGCCGAGCGGGTCGAGGGCGTGCTGGGCGTGCTGTACCTGATGTTCAACGAGGGGTACGCCGCCTCCTCGGGCGAGTCGGTGCTGCGCGTCGACGTCTCGGCGGAGGCGATCCGGTTGACCCGGTCGCTCGTGGACCTGCTCCCGGGAGAGGACGAGGTCCGTGCCCTGCTGGCGCTGATGCTGCTCACCGACGCCCGCCGGCCGGCCCGGGTGCGCCAGGGACGCGTCGTACCCCTCGCCGAGCAGGACCGCAGTCGGTGGGACCGGGACGCCGTCGCCGAGGGCGCCGCGCTCCTCGCCTCCTCCGAGCCGCCGTGGGGTCCCTACGCCGTCCAGGCCCGCATCTCGCTGTGCCACGACGTCGCGGCCCGGCCGGAGGACACCGACTGGGATGCGATCGGCCGGCTCTACCTGCTGCTCCCGCCCACGCCGGTCACCGAGCTGAACCGCGCGGTAGCGGTCTCCATGACCCACGGGCCCGCCGCGGCGCTGGCGATGGTCGAGGACCTGTCCGACGACCTGGCGGGCTACTACCTCCACGCCGCGACCAAGGCCGACCTCGAGGTGCGGCTCGGCCGCATCGAGGAGGCCGCGGCGTCGCTGCGGCTCGCCATCGACCTCGCGCCCACCGGTGCCGAGCGCCGGCTGCTCCGTGAGCGGCTCGACGCGCTCGAGTGCTGACCGCTTGGCTCTGCCGGAGTGGTGGGTCAGGCGCGTTCGATGGTGAAGGCCACCATGAAGCCGAGGACCGTGATCAGGCCGGCGTAGAGGTGTGCCTGCTCGAAGGCCTCGGGGATCATGGTGTCCGCGATCATCGCGAGGATCGCGCCCGCGGCGATCGCAGTGATCACGGCGATGGTCACGGGGGACGCGGACTGCAGGAGCAGAGCGCCGAGCAGTCCGGCGAGTCCGCTCGCGATCGCGATGCCGCACCAGATCCCGAAGACGTATCCCGCGGTACGACCGCTCCGCTTCATGCCGGCGGCGCTGGAGAGCCCCTCGGGAAGGTTGGAGATGAAGATCGCCACCAGCACGGGAACGCCGACGCCCCCGCCTCCGAGCAGGCTGAGCCCCAGGACGACCGACTCCGGGATGCCGTCCATGAGAGCGCCGATGGCGATGGCTGCGCCGCTCCCCGGCTGCTGCTGCTCCGACGGCTGCTGACCCGAGGACCGCTTGCGGTGCCTCGCCCCTCGATGGGCGAGGGCCACGTTGGCCAGCACGTAGACCAGCGCGCCACCCAGGAAGCCGGCCATGGTCGCCGCCAGCCCACCGGTCTGCTCCGCCTCGTCGACGAGGTCGAAGGACAGGGCGGAGATCAGCACCCCGGCGCCGAACGCCATCACACTGGCCACCACGCGGTGCGACACCGGCAAGAACCACGCCACCAGCGCTCCGATCACCAGTGCTCCACCGGCGAACAGACCCCAGGCACCGGCTTGCAGCCACACGGGCATCGCCAGAAGCCTCCCAGTACGTTCGGCGAGGTCATCAGGAATCGGACGGTTCGGGTACAGCTCCTCGTCAGGACGTCCCGTACCCGCATTGCAGGCACCCAGTGCGGAAGGTCGGCCCCATGGCGTCGGTCGCCGAGCAGGTCGACATCAGGGGCGTACGCCTTCACGCGGCTGGCCGGCCCTCCCCCGGGCAAGCAGCGGTCGATCGAGTGGTCCCGACTTCGCAGGACACCAGCAGGGTCATGTCGACGACCGTCACGACCGGGGACGAGATGTCCGGCTGACGACCTCTCGGTCAGTACTCCTCGACCGGGCGGATCTCCACCACGCGGTGCGCCCGGGCCAGGACCTGCGCGGCCTCCACCAGCGCGTCGTAGTCGTCGCAGGTGACCAGGAAGAAGCCGGACAGCTGCTCCGCGGACTCGGCGAAGGGGCCCTCGGTGACCAGTACGTCGGACCTCGGCCCCCTCCTGATCGTCCGCGCCGTCCGGCTGTGGGCCAGCCCGGCGCCACCCGTCACGGCGCCACCACGCGCCTTCAGCAGCTCGCCGAACGCGGCATCGGTGTCGAACGTGTGCTGGTGGTCGGCCTCCGTGCCGGCCTCCCACTCCGCCTCGTCGTCGGCGGGGAACAGGACGACGTACTCGCTCATGAAGGTCTCCTCCGGTAGGTGTGCGACACCACGATGACGCTCTGGGCTGTCCCCCATCGACGTTCCCCTCGCTACCGTGACCTACGTGGGTGCACTGGGCGGGCTGGTGGAGCGCCGGTTGATGGCTCCGGACTGGGCCGAGGCGCTCACGCCGGTCGACGACCGGATCGCGGCGATGGGCCGGTTCCTGCGGGCCGAGCTGGCGGAGGGACGCGTCGTACCTCCCGGCCGGCGACGACGTCTTCAAGGCGTTCCGTCGGCCCCTGGCCGACGTCCGGGTGCTCGTCGTGGGCCAGGATCCCTACCCGACGCCGGGCCACCCGATCGGGCTCTCCTTCGCGGTGGCTCCGGACGTGCGCCCCCTCCCCGGCTCCCTGCGCAACATCTACCAGGAGCTCTCGACCGATCTCGGCGTGCCACCGGCGCCTCACGGCGACCTCACGGCATGGGCGGACCGCGGCGTCATGCTGCTCAACCGGGTCCTGACCGTCCGTCCCGGCGAGTCCGCCTCCCACCGCGGCCGCGGCTGGGAGGACGTCACGTCGTGCGCGATCGACGCCCTCGTCCGCCGCGGCGGTCCCCTCGTCGCGATCCTGTGGGGACGCGACGCGCAGTCGCTGAAGCCGGCGCTCGGCCCTGTCCCGTGGGTCGAGTCGGTCCACCCGTCCCCGCTCTCGGCGGCACGCGGCTTCTTCGGGTCCCGGCCCTTCTCCCGGGTCAACCGGCTGCTCGTCGAGCGGGGCGGCGAGCCGGTCGACTGGTCGCTCCCCGCATGACGCGGCCGCTGCGGCACCTCACGGCACCGTCGGGGTTCCTCAACGACCCGACCGGCCTCCTGCGGATCGACGGGCGCTGGCACGTCTTCTACCAGCACTCACCCGGCGCGGTGCACGGCGACGTGTCATGGGGCCACGCCGTCAGCGACGACCTGCTGACCTGGGAGCACTGCCCGGTCGCCATCCCGAGCGACGCCGCGGAGGAGGTGTGGACCGGGTCCGCGGTGGTGGACACCGACGGCACAGCCGGCTTCGGGCGCGGCGCCCTCGTGGCGGCGTACACCAGCCTGCGGCGGCACGACCTCAACCAGAGCCAGGCCCTCGCCTGGAGCGTCGACGGCGGGTTGACCTGGCACAAGCACGGCGTCGTGCTCGACATCGGCTCGACGGACTTCCGCGACCCGCGCCTGCTGCGTCACGCCGACCACTGGTGGATGGCGGTGGCCCGGTCGCGCGACGACGCCATCGCGCTCTACTCGTCCCCGGACCTGCGCGCCTGGACGCACCGCAGCGACGTCGCGCATGCCGACGGGCCAGGGGGTGTGGGAGTGCCCCGACCTGTTCCCGCTCGAGGACCGCTGGGTGCTGGTGGTCTCCCGGGAGCCGGAGACCCTGTACCTGCTGGGCGACCTCACCGACGGCAGGTTCGTGGCCGAGGGAGACCTGCGGCCGCTCGACCACGGCCCCGACCTGTACGCCGGCGTCACGTTCACCGACCCGCCCGACGGTCGGCGGGTGCTGGTCGGCTGGCTCGACAGCTGGGTGTACGCCCAGGTGCTGCCGACGGAGCCCTGGCGGGGGCAGCTGTCCGTGGGACGCGAGCTGAGCCTGGCCCGCGACGCCGGACGGCACGGCGTACCTCCGGCAGCGCCCGCTCGCCCCGACGACCCCGGTGTCACTGGGCGACCCGGTCGAGATCGCGCCCGGCGTCCGCGCGTCGTACGACGGAGGCGTCGTGGTGCTCGAGCGGCTCCACGACGTCGTCCCGGGCTTCGCGGGCCGCTGGACGCTGCCCACGGGGTCGGCGACCATCGACGTCGTGACCGACACCCACTCCCTCGAGGTGTTCACCGTCGAGGGGCGGTCCGCCACGCTGCACACGCTGCCCCGACCCCTGGCTCGTCCCGGTGCATGGCGCTCCCGGGCCGACGCACCTGACACTGGACCTCCGGGCCCGGGCACACGGGGGACCCGGACCCGCTGGCGGAATAAAGTTGAAGATGCAATCATTGTGTCTGTCATGAACGACCGCATGCCTGCCCTCTACCTCGGCCACGGCGCACCACCGCTGCTGGACGACCCGCTCTGGTCGAGCCAGCTCTCCGGCCTGGCGGCCGACCTGCCGCGCCCGCGGGCGATCCTCATCGTCAGCGCCCACTGGGAGTCGGCTCCGGTCATGCTCAGCGCCGACGGCGCCCCGCTGGTCTACGACTTCGGTGGCTTCGCCGAGCGGTACTACCGGATGACCTACGCGACGCCGCCGGCGACCGCGCTGGCCCAGCGGGTGGCGGCGATGATGCCGGCCGGTGAGCCGGTCCACCAGCACGGCAGCCGCGGTCTCGACCACGGCGCCTGGGTGCCGCTGAAGATCATGTATCCCGACGGCGACATCCCGGTGCTCCAGATGTCGCTGCCGACCTCCGACCCGACCCGGCTGCTCGCGCTCGGCGAGCGACTGCGGCCGCTGCGCGACGAGGGCGTGCTGATCATCGGCTCCGGCTTCCTCACCCACGGCCTGCCGTTCCTCACCGAGTTCCGCATCGACGCCGCCGGCCCCGGGCTGGTCGCAGGACTTCGACACCTGGGCCGGCGAGGCGCTGGCTCGCGGCGACGTCGACGCGCTGGCGTCGTACCGGTCGCAGGCGCCGGGGATGCCCTACGCCCACCCGACCGTCGAGCACTACACCCCGCTCTTCGTCACCCTCGGCGCGGCCACCGATCCCGAGACCCCGGGCGAGCAGCTCTTCGAGGGCTTCTGGATGGGTCTGTCGAAGCGGTCGCTGCAGGTCGCCTGACCGCTACGCCGTGCCGTCGGCCGGCGCACCCCCTGCGGCACTCCGCTGCGACCGCGCGCGAGCTCAGCGGCGGGTGATCTCGTCCAGGTCGGCGAGGTCGGCCTCGGTCGGCTGCCACCGCAGGGCCGCCGCGTTGGCGCGGACCTGCTCGCCCCGGGTGGCGCCGGCGATCACCGACCCGACGGCGGGCTGGGCGGCGAGCCCCGCGACGGCCACGTCGAGGACCGAGAGGCCGCGCTGACCGGCGTACGCCTCGACGCGTTCGATCCGTTCCCACTCCGCGCCGTCGAGCCACGGGAGCGGGCATCGCGGCGGCTCGGCTGCCGGCCGGCGCTGCCTCGCCCCGGCGGTACTTGCCGGTGAGCAGGCCGAACTCCAGCGGGAAGTAGGGCAGCACGCCCAGCCCGAACTGCTCGCAGGCGGGCACGACCTCCTCCTCGATCGTGCGGTGGAGCAGGGAGTACCGGTTCTGCACGGACACGAAGCGCTCGAAGCCACCGGTGCGGGCGGTCCAGTCGGCATCGGCGACCTGCCAGCCCGAGACGTTCGAGACGCCGACGTAGCGGACCTTCCCCTCGCGGACGAGGTCGGTCAGCGCCGAGAGCGTCTCCTCGATCGGGGTCACCCCGTCGGGCTCGTGGTACTGGTAGAGGTCGAGGTGGTCCACCCGCAGGCGGCGCAACGAGCCCTCGACCGCCCGGCGTACGTAGGTGCGCGAGCCGCGCGCGCCGTGGTCGGCACCGTTGGCGCCCTGCATGTCCATCCCGAACTTCGTGGCGACCACGAAGTCGTCGCGACGCCCCTGGAGGGCCTCGCCGATCAGCTCCTCGCTGGCCCCGCTGCCGCCGTAGACGTCGGCGGTGTCGAGCAGGGTGACGCCGACGTCCTGGGCGGCGTCCAGGATGTCGCGCACGCCGTCGAGGTCGACGCGACGACCGAACGCGTTGCAGCCGACGCCGACGGCGCTGACCATCAGGCCCGAGTCGCCCAACGGGCGGTAGGTCATGTCGCTCACGGCCTCGACCCTAACCAGCGCTTCCACGCTCCAGGCGGTCGAGATCGCGGACGCAGAACCCGTGGTGTGCCCACTCCTCGTCGAGCACCGTGTGGAGGCACTGGGCGACGGTCCGGCCGCGGGCGTACGGCGGCCAGCCGGGGCCGTCGGGCACCGGCGCCGTGGCCCGGAGCGCGTCCGGCGTGACGGTGTCGAGCCAGGCCTCGAGCTCGGCCGCCTGCAGGTCCCGCACCGCCCGCACCTCGTCGAGCGTCGGCGAGGCCGAACGATCGAGGCCCTGCTCCTCCTGGTCGGGCACGAAGTCGGAGGCCAGGCCGATCGAGCGTGAAGGGCTCGGTCAGCCCGAGGCAGCAGCGGCGGAACCAGGAGTCGTGGACGAAGACGAGGTGGCGCAGCGTCTCGACCGCCGACCACTCGTCGTCGACGCGCTGGTGCTCGGTGCCCGCGGGCGCGGCCTCGAGGCGGGCGTAGGTCGTCGCCCAGTCGCTGCGCAGCATGCTCCACCCCGCCCGCAGCTCGGCGGGGTCGTCGGACCGGATCAGCACGCGGACCGGGTGCCGACGGTCGAGCTCCGCCTCGACGTAGCCGCTCACCTCGACGCCGTTGACGACCAGGTTGGTCACCAGGCCGTCGATCTCGGCGTCCTGGAGCACGACCCCGATCAGTCTCGCGCCGGTCATCACGCACTCCCGGAACTCCGCTCCGGTCAGGTCCTGGTCGACGAAACGTTCCATGGGCCCACCGTAGGGCTGGGTCCCGACAGCGCCTCGGTGACAGGATGACCGGATGCGGTTCCTGTCGATCCAGTCGTCGGTCGCCTACGGCCACGTCGGCAACTCGGCGGCCACGTTCCCCTTGCAGCGCTTGGGGCACGAGGTCTGGCCGGTGCACACCGTCGTCTTCTCCAACCACACCGGGTACGGCGCGTGGCGCGGGCCGCTGCTGGCGCCCGACGACGTCCGTGCCGTCGTGACCGGGATCGAGGAGCGGGGCGTGCTGCCCACCTGTGACGGCGTCCTGTCCGGCTATCTCGGAGGCCCGGGCATCTGCGAGGTGGTCGTCGACGCCGTGGCCCGGGTCAAGGCGGCCAACCCGGACGCGACGTACACGTGCGACCCGGTGATGGGCAACGCCACCAGCGGCTGCTTCGTCGACCCGGCGATCCCTCCGATCATCCGCGAGCAGGTCGTGCCGGTGGCCGACGTCATCACGCCGAACCAGTTCGAGCTCGGCTTCCTGACCGGCACGTCGCCCGACACGCTCGCCTCCACCCTCGACTCGGCCGACGCCGCCCGCGACCTCGGGCCGTCGACGGTGCTGGTCACCTCGTTCCTCCGGCCGGACCGTCCGGACGACACGATCGAGCTGCTCGCCGTGACCGCCGACGGCGCCTGGAGCGTGCGCACGCCCCGGCTGCCGATGAAGGCCAACGGCTCCGGCGACCTGACCGCGGCCCTCTTCACCGCGCACCTGAAGGAGACCGGCTCCGCCGCCGACGCGCTCGCCTCGACCGTCTCGTCCGTCTACGCCGTGCTGAAGGCGACCCTCGACTCCGGCGAGCGGGAGCTGCGGATCATCGCCGCCCAGGGCGCCATCGCGGATCCGGCGCGCGAGTTCGAGGTCGAGCAGGTCCGCTGACCGGCGTAGCCGACGGTGCGAGCCGGACCTCGCTCACGGCCTCCGTCAGAGCGCACAGGATCTGCTCAGTGCAGCACTCGCGGCAAGAAGGCGTAGGTCTCTCGGCGGTTGTTGGCCGCGTTGCCATCGATGTGGTCGAGCACGAAGCCGAGGGGCGGTCCCACTCGGTTGCGACTCCGCACGGCGTACAGCGCCAACTGGTCTCCAGAGGTACGACGGAGCTGGTCCCCTTCTCGCTCCCGGCTCGGCCGACACTGTTGCAACCACTCCACCAGCGCGCGACCGGCTGCCGCCTGCTGGCATGGTCTGCTGCAGTAGAGGCGTGAACGTCTGCCCTTCATCACGACCCCACATCCGCGACATTCGAACATGGCGCTGACAGTAGGAGCCGGCGCCGACAGAGCCGCGTGAGAGATTCGAACTCTCGACATTCGCATTACAAGTGCGACGCTCTGGCCACCTGAGCTAACGCGGCGGTGCCGCGGGCTCGCGGCCTCCACACCCTAGACGGCTGAGGCCGGGAGGAACGAGTCGAGCGAGCGTCGGATCCCCGCGGCGTCGAGGCCGTGGGCGCGCTGGTGCTCGGCGGGGCTGCCGTAGTGGCGCAGCTCGGTCCGGCGCGTGCCGAGAGCGAGCAGTCGGTGCGGCACGTCGAGCAGCGCCTCGGCCACGCACCGGGCGGAGGTGCCGGCCAGCCACGGCTCGACCAGCACGACGTCGGGCGAGCCCAGCACGCTGCGGAAGGTGCGCGCGTCGAACGGCCGCACGGAGTGCGCGTAGAGCACCGTGAGGTCGCGGCCCGTGGTGGCTTCCAGCACCTCGTCGAGGACCGGGCCGAGCGCGATCACGGTCGCGCCCGAGCCACGGCGTACGACGTGCAGGCCGGCGCCGGTGAAGGAGTCGCTGTTGGTCTGCTCGACGACCCGCACGTAGTGCAGCCCGTCGCCGGCGACCGCGCGGCGCAGGACCTCGTCGGTCTCGGCCGACGTGCCGGGTGCGTGGATCGTCACCTCCGGCAGGGTGTCGACCAGCGCGACGTCGGCCGGCGCCTGGTGGGTGCGTCCCGGCGCGCGACGCGTCGAACGAGCCGCCGATCCCGACCAGCACGCCGCCGACGCCCTGGTGGGCGAAGCCCAGCTTCACCTGCTCGAAGGCCCGCTCGACCAGGAACGTGCCGAAGGTGTGCACGATCGGCCGCATCCCGGTCAGCGCCATCCCGGCACCCACGTTGACGAGGAGCTGCTCGCGGATGCCGACGTTGACGACGCGGTCCGGGTGACGGCGTGCGGCCTCGCCGAAGAAGCGGCCCGAGATCTCGGCCCACACCAGGGCCGTGGACAGGTCCTCGTCGAGCAGGTCGGTCGCGGTCCGGGCGAACTGGGTCCGTGGATCGCGGGCGAGGGTCGTCATGCCGCCAGCTCCTCGTGGTCGAGCACGGTCGCGACGACCGCGGTCGGGACGCCGACACCGCGCTCGGACAACGCCTTCTCCAGGGCGTCGTGGTCGCGCCCGTTCACCGTGGTGACCTGCCAGCCCTCGGTGGCGAACCGCTCGGCGATCCGCCCCGGGACGGCGTAGCTGCTGCTCCGGTTGTCGACGACCACGACCGTCAGGGCGTCGAGGCCCAGCGCTGCGGCCAGCTCGAGGGCCTCGTGGTTGGAGCCCTCGTCGAGCTCCGCGTCACCCACGAGCACGACGACCCGCGCGTCGATCCCCTGCGCCCGCAGCCCCAGCGCCGTGCCGACGGCGAGCGGCAGCCCGTGGCCCAGCGAGCCGGAGGAGATCTCGACGCCGGGCACCAGGTTGCGGTCGGGGTGGTAGCCGAGAGGCGAGTCGAAGTCTCCCCAGGTGTCGAGCCAGGAGGCGGGGAAGAAGCCCCGGTCGCAGAGGACGGCGTAGTAGGCCATCGGGCCGTGCCCCTTCGACAGCAGGAACCGGTCGCGACGCGGGTCGTCGACGGTCTCGGGCGACACGTCGAGCACCCGCTCGTAGAGCACCCGGAGCACGTCGAGGGTCGAGAGCGCAGCGAGCGAGTGCTTCTCGTCGCCGGTCATCCTGGTCAGCAGCTGGTCGATGTCCACAGCGACGATTCAACAAGTTGAAGTGAACTTGAGGTCAAGGCATCCTGGCGAGCATGACCGAGATCACGATCGGCGAGCTCTCCGAGCGCTCGGGTGTCGCCGCGAGCGCCATCCGCTACTACGAGGAGCTCGGCCTCGTCCGGTCCCGTCGTACGCCGGGCAACCAGCGCCGCTACGACCGCGCGATGCTGCGACGCCTGGCGTTCATCCGAACTGCTCAGCGCGTCGGGCTGAGCCTGGAGGAGATCGAGGCCGCGCTGACGTCACTGCCCAGCAACCGCACGCCGACCAAGGCCGACTGGACGCGCCTGAGCCGCAGCTGGCGGCCCCGGATCGATGCGCAGATCCGCCAGCTCGAGCGGCTGCGCGACACGCTCGACTCGTGCATCGGCTGCGGGTGCCTGAGCCTGCGCCGCTGCGCGCTGAGCAACCCCGACGACGAGGTGGCCGGCCGCGGACCCGGTGCGGTGTTCCTCGAGGGCCGCTGACCGGACCGCCGGCACTAGCCTGGACCCATGCCGCTGCACATCGTGGCCAGCCGGCCGGACCCCGCCATCGTGCGGCTGCCCTGGGCCACGCCGCTCGAGGACTGGTCCACGGACTACGTCGTCCCGCTCCCCCGTGGTCTCAGCCGCCACATCGTGCGGATCGTGCGCCTCGGCGACCGCACGTACGCCGTCAAGGAGACGCAGGAGGAGATGGCGTTCCGTGAGTACCGACTGCTGCGCGACCTCCAGCGTCTGGGGCTCCCCGCGGTGCAGCCGGTGGGCGTGGTCACGGGGCGCGAGGACGACGACGGCGAGGAGCTGCCCTGCGCGCTGATGACCGAGCACCTCGCCTTCTCGCTGCCCTACCGGGCGCTCTTCGCGCACGGCATGTCCGCGGACAGCCTGCCGAGCCTGGTCGACGCCCTGGTCGTCCTGCTGGTGCGGCTCCACCTGGCCGACTTCTACTGGGGAGACGTCTCGCTCTCGAACGTGTTGTTCCGTCGCAGCGCCGGCGGGTTCGCGGCGTACCTCGTCGACGCCGAGACCGGTGAGCTGCGCCCGGCTCTCTCCCGGCCGATGCGGGAGTGGGACGTGCAGGTGGCGTGCGAGAACGTCTTCGCCGAGCTGCTCGACCTCCAGGCGGCGGGCTGGCTCAGCTCCCAGGTGGAGGGCGACGAGATCGTGGCCCTGATCGAGAAGCGGTACGGCGACCTGTGGAGCGAGCTGACCTCGGAGGAGGAGTTCGACGCCGACGAGATGTGGCGGATCCAGGAGCGCATCGAGCGGCTCAACGACCTGGGCTTCGACGTCGAGGAGCTGGACATCGTCACCGACTTCGACGGCGACAAGGTCCGGATCCAGCCCAAGGCGGTCGAGCTCGGCCACCACCGGCGCGAGCTGCAGGCGCTGACCGGTCTCGACGTCGAGGACGCCCAGGCACGCCGCCTCCTCAACGACATCGCCTGGTTCATCGCCCATCACGACCTCGGCCGCGAGGACCGGTCCGTGGCCGCGAACCGCTGGCTCACCGAGGCCTACGAGCCCGCGCTGGCGATGGTGCCGCCCGAGGCGCGCGCCAAGCTCGAGCCGGCGGAGATGTTCCACGAGATGCTCGTCCATCGCTGGTACCTCTCCGAGCGGGCCGGTCACGAGATCCGCCTCTTCGAGGCGGCCCCCGACTACATCGAGAACATCCTCACCACCAAGCCCGACGAGCTGGTCACCGCCGACGAGGCGCCCCCCGCCGTGGCCGCCCTGGACGAGGACCAGGACGCCGGCGTCCTCTGACCCGGCTCTTGACGCCGGAACGCTCGACCGCTGCGACGCACGCGCTGACCCGGCGCTTCACCGCAGCAGGTCGCGCCCGATCACCATCCGCTGGATCTGGTTGGTGCCCTCGAAGATCTGGGTGACCTTGGCATCGCGGAACAGCCGCTCGACGGGGTACTCCCGCGTGTAGCCGTTGCCGCCCAGCACCTGGACGGCGTCCGTCGTCACCCGCATCGCCGCGTCCGACGCCGTGAGCTTGGCGATGCTGGCCTGGCGAGCGAAGGGCCGGCCGGCGTCCTTGAGCCGCGCCGCCATCAGGTACGTCGCTCGGGCGCGCTCGACGTCGGCCGCCATGTCGGCGAGCAGGAACTGGAGCCCCTGCAGCTCACCGATCGGCCGGCCGAACTGCCGGCGCTCACCGGCGTACGACACCGCATGCGCGAGCGCCGCCTGCGCGATGCCGGTCGCGACCGCGGCGATGCCGAGCCGGCCCGCGTCGAGAGCGGAGAGCGCGACCTTCATGCCGGCGCCCTCCGCGCCGACGAGCTGCGCGGCCGGGATGCGCGCCCCGTCGAAGATCACCTGCGTGGTGACGTCGCTGGCCAGGCCCATCTTCTTCTCCGGGGCACCGAAGGTCATGCCCGGTGTGTCGCCCGGCACCACGAAGGTGGACAGGCCGCGCTTGGGATCCTCGGAGGTCCGGGCGAAGAGGATGTAGTAGTCGGCGCACGAGCCGTTGCTGATCCACTGCTTGGTGCCGCTCACGACGTACTCGTCACCGTCGCGCACCGCCCGGGTCCGGATGCCGCTCACGTCGGAGCCCGCCTGGGGCTCGGAGAGGCAGTAGGCGCCCAGCCAGTCCCCGCTGAGCATCCGCGGCAGCCACTCGGCGCGCAGGGCGTCGTCGCCGTTTCCGGCGACCACGTTGGCGGTCAGGCAGTGCACGCTCATGCCCGACCCCGACGCTCGGCCACGCCGTCGCGATCTCCTCCACCACCTGCAGGTACGTCTCGTACGGCTGGGCGCCGCCGCCGTGCTCCTCGGGGAAGGGCAGGCTCAGCAGCCCCGACTTCCCGAGCAGCCGGTACGCCGCCTCCGGGAACTCGCCGCGCTCCTCGGCGTCGTGCGCCCGGGGCGCGAGCTCCTGGGTGGCGATCTGCCTGGTCAGCTCGAGCAGGGCCTCCCCGGCCCCGTCGTCGTCGTGCGGCAGCAGCCGGTCCACCGTGGTCCCCATCCGCCGATGATGCCACTGTGTGACGCCCGGCTCCCAGCCGGTGCGCGGCTGTCACATGCCGAGTCGGCGCAAAGAGGCGGCCGGATCACGCCGAGTCGGCATGTGACAACTCGGCGTGATTCCGGCGTGATTCCGGCGTGACCTCGGCGTCGACGTCGGTCGGGTCAGCGATGTCCGGACAGGGCGTAGAGGGCGATGGAGGCGGCGACGCCGGCGTTCAGGGACTCCACCGAGGAGGCCATCGGGATGGAGAGGAGCCGGTCGCAGGTCTCGCCCACCAGGCGCGAGAGTCCGTCACCCTCCGAGCCGACCACCACCACGAGCGGCCCGGACGCGAGATCCGGGTCGGCGAGGAGGTCGGGCAGCGTCAGGTCACCCGAGGCCGCCAGGCCCACCACCTGGCACCCGGCGTCCTGGTAGTCCTTGAGGGTCCGGACCAGGTTCGTCGCGTGCGCGACCGGCAGCCGCGCGGCCGCCCCGGCCGAGGACTTCCAGGCGGAGGCGGTCATCCGGGCCGCCCGGCGCTCGGGGACCACGACCCCGTGCGCTCCGAACGCGGCGGCCGAGCGCACGACCGCACCGAGGTTGCGCGGGTCGGTCACGGAGTCGAGCGCCACGACGAGCGGGGCCTCGTGCCGCTCCGCAGCGGCGTCGAGGAGGTCGCTGGGATGGGCGTACTCGTACGCCGGGATCCGCGCCGCGAGCCCCTGGTGCACCGCCCGGTCGGTACGCCGGTCCAGCTCGGCCCGGGTCACCTCGAGCAGCGAGATGCCGCCCTCGGCGGCGAGCTTGAACGCCTCCCGCAACCGGGCGTCGCGCTCGGTGCCCTCGGCGACGTAGACGCCGCTGACCGGTACGCCGGCCCGGAGCGCCTCGACCACCGAGTTGCGCCCGGCGATCCACTCGTCGTCCCCGGCACTGCGGCGCTTGGGGCGAGCCGACGCCGACTGCTCCGACTTGAGCTTGGACTTGTGGGCCTTGTGGTTGGGGCGGTCGACCGCCTTCGGCGTCGGTCCCCTCCCTTCGAGCCCCTGCTTCACGCGCCCGCCCGACCCGGCGGTCGGCCGCTTGGACGACTTGCGGATGGCGCCCTTGCGCTTGCTGTTCCCCGGCATCAGCGCACCGTCCACTTGGGGCCGTCGGGGGTGTCCTCGACCTCGATGCCGGCCGCGGCGATCCGGTCGCGGATCGCGTCGGCACGCGACCAGTCCTTGTCGGCGCGCGCAGCCGCACGCTCCTCCAGCAGCCCCGCGACCAGCGCGTCGACGGCCGCGCCGAGCTTGGCGTCGTCGGAGCCCGTCGGGGTGGAGAACGCCGGGTCGGCCGGGTTCAGGCCGAGGACGTCGAGCATCGCGACGACCTGACCGGCCACGTCGGCCGCCGACTCGCCCGCGGCGAGGCGACGGTTGCCCTCGCGTACGTGCTCGTGGATCACCGCGATCGCGGCCGGCGTGCCCAGGTCGTCGTCGAGGGCCTCCGCGAAGGCGTCCGGAAGCCGGTCGCGGCCGGCACCGCCCACCGGCGTCGTCACCCCGGCGCGGTCCAGGAAGCTCTCGATCCGGCGGAATGCCTGCGCTGCCTCGTCGAGCGCCTCGAAGCTGAACTCGACGTGCGAGCGGTAGTGCGCCGACACCATGTAGAACCGCAGCTCGATGCCGCGGACCCGCTCGAGCACGGCCGGGATCAGCAGCGAGTTGCCCAGCGACTTCGACATCTTCTCGCCCGCGGTGGTGATCCAGGCGTTGTGCAGCCAGTACGACGCGAACGGCTGCCCCGCGGCGCGCGACTGCGCGAGCTCGTTCTCGTGGTGGGGGAAGCGCAGGTCGACGCCGCCGCCGTGGATGTCGAAGGCCGGGCCGAGGTACCTCGCCGCCATCGCCGAGCACTCGATGTGCCAGCCGGGGCGGCCGGGACCGTACGGCGAGGGCCAGGCGGCCGTCTCCGGCTCCAGGGCCTTCTTCCACCCCTTCCAGAGCGCGAAGTCGCGCGGGTCGCGCTTGCCACGAGGGTCGGCGTCCTCGGCCGCCTCCATGTCGTCGATCCGCTGCCGCGTCAGCTCGCCGTACGCCGGCCAGGAGCGCACGTCGAAGTAGACGTCACCCGAGCCGTCCTCGGCGGGGTAGGCGTGGCCCGCGGCGACGAGCCTTCCGATCAGCTCGAGGATCTCGGGCACGTGCCCGGTGGCGGCCGGCTCGTAGGTCGGGGGCAGCACGTTGATCGCGTCGAGCGCCTTGTCGAGCTCGCGCCCCATCAGGTAGGCGATCTCGTACCACGGCCGACCCTGCGCCTCACCCTTGGCGAGGATCTTGTCGTCGATGTCGGTGACGTTGCGGATGAAGCGTGACCTCGTAGCCCGAGGCCGTCAGCCACCGCCGGAGGACGTCGAAGTTCACCGCCGAGCGGACGTGACCCACGTGGGGCTCGCTCTGCACGGTCAGGCCGCAGACGTAGATGCCCGCCTTGCCCGCCTCGAGGGGGACGAAGTCGCGGACGTCGCGGGTCGCGGTGTCGTGGAGCCGGAGAGTCACGCGCCAATGGTAGGGCGGCGCGAACGCCCCTCCCCTATCGTCGAGCCGTGCCCCGCCAGATCCGGTACGACGCGTGGTCACCCGCCGACGGCACCCTCCGACGCGCGGACGCGGCGGTGACCACCTGGACCTCCACGTGGTGCGAGCCGGGCTTCGCGTTCACCGACCTCGTGGCGTCCTGGGCGGCGACCACACCCCCGGGCTCCTGGGTGGAGGTCGGCGCGCAGGCGCGCGGCGCCCGCACCTGGCACGGCCTCGGTACCTGGGCGTCCGGACCCGGGAACCGCCACCGCACCAGCGCGTCCGGAGACCCGGAGGTCGACATCGACGTCTGGCGGCCGCGCAGCCACCCCGACGCCTACCGCCTCCGCGTCCGCCTGCACGGGACGGCCCGGCTCCATCGGGTCGGCGCCGTCGTCTCCGCCGGTGAGGTGCGCGCCGACACCTCGCGCCCGCTCCGACGCACAGCGCGCGTGCTCGACGTGCCGCGACTGAGCCAGATGACGTTCGCCGACGTCGGCGGGCGTGGGTGGTGCTCGCCCACCGCGGTCTCGATGGTGCTGTCCCGTGCCGGGAGGCTGCCACCGGGCACCGACATCCCCCGGGCCGCCGCCGAGGTCGTCGACCCGGCGTACGGCACCGGCAACTGGTCCTTCAACACCGCCTGGGCGGCCGGCCTCGCCGGGCACGCGTTCGTGACCCGGCTCCACGACCTCCGAGACGCCGAGGAGTACGTCGACGACGGCATCCCGCTGGTCGCCAGCGTCGCCTATCCCGGAGGAGGGCTGACCGGCGCTCCCACGCGGCGGACCGACGGCCACCTCCTCGTGATCCGCGGGTTCACCACCGAGGGCGACGTCGTGGTCAACGATCCCGCGGCCCCCACCGAGCGCAGCGTCCGCCGTACCTACGACCGCGCCCAGCTCGAGCGCGCCTGGCTCGACGGCTCGGGCGGCCTGGTCTACGTGATCCACGACAGCGGTGACCTGTAGCCACCTGGTGACTGCGATCCACCGCTGTCCGGGTCACCGGTCGAGACGTCAGCCTGCGCTGAACGAGACGGAGTCCCAGCCGGACGCACCGTTCGGGGCCGGCTCCGCCTTCACCGGCGTCTGCACCTCACCGTCCTCGTTGGTGGCGCGGACCCGGAGCTGGTGGTCCCCGGCCGGCACGTCGAGCGTGGCGTCCCACTGCACCCAGGTGTCCGTCGACGACGCCCGGCCGAGGTTCGCCGGCTGCCAGGCGCCGCCGTCGAGCTGCACCTCGACCGCGCTGATCCCGATGTTCTGCTGCCAGGCGCTGCCGCCGAACGCGAACCGCGCCGGCACCGACGTTGTCGCCGTCGCCGGGGACGTCGATCCGCGACGCCAGCTTCACCGGGCCCTGCTCCGACCACCCGCGCGACGTCCAGTACGCCGTGAACGAGTCGAAGGTGGTCACCTCGATCTCGCGCACCCACTTCGTGGCCGACACGTAGCCGTACAGCCCGGGCACGATGGTGCGCACCGGGAACCCGTGCTCGATCGGCAGCGGCTGCCCGTTCATCGCGATCGCCAGCATCGCGCCGCGGTCGTCGGTCAGCGCCGACAGCGGCGTACCGCAGGTCCACCCGTCGTCCGACGTCTGCTTCACCGCGTCCGCTCCGGCCTGCACGCCCGCCTCGGCCAGCAGGTCCTTGAGCCGTACGCCGCTCCACCAGGCGTTGCCGATCAGGTCGCCGCCGACGGTGTTGGACACGCAGTTCAGCGTCATCCACATCTCGCTCCGCTCCCGGTCGAGGAGGTCGGCGTAGGTCAGCGTGACCTCGTGGTCGACCATCCCGTGGATGCGCAGGGTCCAGTCCTTCGGCGCGATCGCCGGCGGGCTGAACGAGGTGTCGATCCGGTAGAAGCTCTGAACCGGCGTCTGCCAGGCCTCGACGCCGGCCAGTCCGACCTCGGCGCCGCGCGGGACCGGCGGTGAGGTGACCCCCGTCAGCCTCAAGGACCTCCGGGCCGCGTCGACCGACCGCCGGTGGCCCCCGGCGTTCCAGCCGAGACCGCCGACGACGAGGCTGCCCAGCCCGATCCCCGACGCCAGCAGCAGGAACCGTCGCTGCGGGTCGGTGTCACGGAACGGCTGCGCTCGCAGCTGCGCACTGAGCACGGCCAGGCAGCCCAGCCACGTGAACAGCCCGACGACCACGGGCAGGAACCCGGAGACCGGGGCCCCGAACTGCGACTGGTCCGCGATCAGCCCGACCACGCCGAGGACGACGAAGCCGCCCACCGCCGCCCCGGGTCGCGTCCTCGCCAGCACCCCGAAGGCGGCGAAGAGGAGCAGCAGGACGAGGAGGACACCGGTGACCAGCAGCGGCTTGTCCTTGTGGCCGACCAGCCGGATCGCGTCCTCGGCGAGGTTGCCCGGGGTGAGGCGGACGACGAGCTCGGCGACCTCGGTGACCGGGTTCCCGCGCAGCCCGAGCAGCGCCGAGGTCAGGAGACTGGTCGCCAGACCCGCCACACCGGCGAGGACGCCGGTGAGCGCCCAGAGCCATCGCGACCGCACACCCCGATTGTTGCTCAGGCATGATCACCTGGTGGCCGAGAGTCCTTACAGAGTCCGAACGGGCGTCGGCGTCGACGTGCACCGCCTCGCCGACGGCGTCCCCCTGCACCTGGCCGGCCTCGCCTGGCCCGACGAGCCGCAGGGTCTCGAGGGGCACTCGGACGGCGACGTCTGCGCTCACGCGATGTGCGACGCCCTGCTCTCCGCGGCCGGGCTCGGTGACCTCGGCTCGAACTTCGGGACCGCCGAGCCGGAGTGGGCGGGCGCCTCGGGCGTGGCCCTGCTGACCGAGACCGCTGCCCGGGTACGCCGTGCCGGCCACGAGATCGGGAACGTCGCGGTGCAGGTCATCGGCGACCGGCCCCGGCTCGGCCCGCGACGCGCTGAGGCCATCGCGGTGCTGGAGCAGGCCGTGGGGGCGCCGGTGTCCCTGTCCGCGACGACCACCGACGGGCTCGGCCTGACCGGGCGGGGCGAGGGGATCGCCGCGATCGCGACGGCGCTGGTCCACTGATGCGCGCCGCGGTCGTCGTGCTGGCCGCGGGGGCCGGCACCCGGGTCGGCGCCGAGGTCAACAAGGTGCTGCTCCCCCTGCACGGGGTCCCGGTCGTCGCCCGCTCGGTACGCACCGCGCTGACCGTCCCCGGCGTACGTCGCGTGGTGCTGGTGGTCCGCGACGGTGAGCAGGAGGCGGTCCGCGCGGCGGTCGAGCCGTACCTCGACCCGCACGGACCCGAGGTGGCGATGGTGACCGGCGGGGAGACCCGGCACGCGCTCGGAGTGGGCGGCCCTCTCGCTGCTCGCCGCCGACATCGAGTCCGGCGACCTCGACGTCGTCGCGATGCACGACGCCGCCCGGCCGCTGGCCGGGCGGGACCTCTACGAGCGCGTGCTGGCGGCCGTGCCCGAGCACGGCGGCGCGATCCCGGTCGCTCCGCTCGACCACCTGGTCGACCTCGACGGCTCGACGCTGCCGGAGCGACTCGTCGGCGTGCAGACCCCACAGGCGTTCCGGGCGACCGATCTCCTCGCGGCCCACCGCGCAGCGCGGCCGACGGCTTCGAGGCCACCGACACCGCCGGCTGCCTGGCCGCCCACGGCGAGGCGACCGTCGTCGCCGTCGACTCCGACGCCGGCAACCTCAAGCTGACGGTCGCCGGCGACTTCCTGGTGGCGGAGGCCCTTCCCGCGACGTGAGTGCCTCGAGCCGGGCGACGTCGGCTGCCGACGTGACCCGCGTGGCCGAGGCCGGAGCCTCGACGAACAGCACCGAGGTGCGCGAGCGGAGGTCCGCCACCGCTCGCAGGAGGTCCTCGTCGGGCCAGTCGTCGAGCCGGGCGACGACCGAGGCCGGGAGGACGAGCGGCGAGGCGAGCCGCCGCAGCCGTTCCCGGTCGTGCGTGCGCGCCACCAGGGTCACGCCGTCGCGCTCCACGACGTCCTTGACCGTGTCGGTCACCGGGAGCACCCCGGCCACCACGGCGTCCTCGGCGACCGCCCGGCGTACGCAGTCGGCGAGGAAGTCGGGCGGCGTCATCGGGCACAGCGCGTCGTGCCACACCAGCGGGGCCTCGGCTGCGCGGACGTCGTCCCACGCCGTGCCCAGGTCGAGCAGCAGGATGCCGGCCTCCCCCATCGCCCACGCCGCGCACGCGACCAGGGGCTCCCCGTGGAGCAGGCTGAAGGGCAGGGACCCGCGGCCGCTCTCGACCACGACGCCCTGCGGCGTCGCCGGCTCGTCGTCGTAGAAGGTCATGGGGCGAGGAGATCGTAGGACCGCGGACACGACGAGGCCCCGTCACACCGGAGTGTGCGGGGCCGGGTCGGTCGAGCGTTCAGGAAGCGAGGACCTCGTCGAGGATCGCCTCGGCCTTGTCCTCGTTGGTGTTCTCGGCCAGGGCCAGCTCGGAGACCAGGATCTGCCGCGCCTTGGCCAGCATCCGCTTCTCACCGGCCGAGAGGCCACGGTCGCGCTCGCGGCGCCACAGGTCGCGGACGACCTCCGACACCTTCATCACGTCGCCGCTGTGCAGCTTCTCGAGGTTCGCCTTGTAACGGCGCGACCAGTTGGTCGGCTCCTCGACGTGTGCCGCACGGAGAATGTCGAAGACACGGTCCAGCCCGTCCTTGTCCACCACGTCGCGCACCCCGACCAGGTCGAGGTTGCAGGCGGGAACGCGGACCACGAGGTCCTGCTGGGCGACGATGCGAAGGACGAGGTACTCCCGGTCCTCACCCTTGATCGTCCGCATCTCGATGTCTTCGATGACGGCGGCGCCGTGATTGGGATACACAACGGTTTCGCCCACGGTGAAAGACATATTGTTCAGTACCACCCTTCTTAGGTGACCAGTCTAACACGGGGTGTGGGGTGCCCTGGTCATCGTCGTCGCAGGTCAGAGGCCCTTTGGGGGGGTTGACAGACGCCGCGGGCATATGCGTCCCGGGGGCTGCCGGGGCGGGGCGGGTCCCGTCGGCGGACCGGTCCGTGCCGGATACTCAGGTCATGTCCGCACCACCGGCACCACCCGCCCCGGAGGCCTCCTCCGGATCGGGACGGCGGCCGGGCGCACTGCTCGTCCCGGTGCTCCTGGTGCGCGCCGCCCATCCCCGGCAGGCCGGCCTCACCGCGCTCGGGATGGCGGTCGCGGCGGCGGCCTCGGGTCGCGCTCCGCGCGAGGTCGGCCTGGTGGCTGGTGACGGTGCTGGTCGGGCAGGCGGTGCTCGGCTGGGACGACGACCTCGTCGACGAGGCGGCCGACCGCGCGGACGGGCGCACCGACAAGCCGCTGGTCGCCGGCGGGCTCGAGCGGGGAGCGGTCGGCTTCGCCGTGGCCTGCGCCGTCCTCCTCCTGGTGCCGCTCTCGCTCTCCAGCGGCAGGGCGGCCGGCCTGGCCTACCTGCTCTCGGTCGTGATCGCGGTGGCCGGCAACCGGTGGCTGCGCGACGGCCCGCTGTCGTGGCTGCCGTGGGCCGCCTCGTTCGCCCTCTACCCGGCGTACCTCTCCTACGGCGGGTGGGGCGGCGCGGCCGTGGGTCACCCGCCGACCGTGGCGATGACGGCGCTCTCCGCCGCGCTGGGCGTCGGCGTGCACGTCCTGACCTCGCTGCCCGGTCTGGTGGAGGACAACCGCGCCGGCCGCCGGTCCCTCCCCGTACGCCTGGCGCTGAGGGTGGGAGCACCGCGGCTGCGGGTCGTGACCCTCGTCCTGTGCGTCGTCGTCGCAGGCGTCGCGGCCCTCGTCGGGAGCACGGTCGGGCTCTCTCGTTGAGGCCGGCAGGTGCCCGCTAGTGTGTCGCCCGTGAACCTGCGACGGACTCTCGCGACCGTGGCGGCGAGCCTGGCGCTCATCTCCGCTGTCGCCGCCTGTGGCTTCAACTACCCCACGGACCGGATCAACAACGTGGTCTCGGGAGCCAACGACCGCGACGGCACGGTCAACGTGCTGAACGCCGCGATCGTCAGCAAGAGCGCCAACCTGGGCACGTTCGTCGCGACCTTCGTCAACACCAGTGCGACCGAGCAGGTCAGCGTCACCTCCATCACCGGCGACGGCACGGCGGTCGGCCAGGTCGCGGTGCCGCCGTTGACGATCAAGCCGAACAGCGCGGTCAACCTCGCCGGCCAGGGCGGGATCCCCGTGCAGGGGACGTTCTCCCTCGGCCAGTTCGTGACCCTGTCGATCGTCTTCGACAACGGCGAGACCTCGACCCTGAAGGTCCCGGTCGTCGCCGACGGCGGCCAGTGGACCGGCCTCGACACGGCCACGCCCTCGGCGACCGACTCCCCCACGGACACGTCGTCCCCGAGCGCCTCCCCGAGCTGACATGACACACACCCTGGTCCTGCTCCGCCACGGCGAGAGCCTGTGGAACGCCGAGAACCTCTTCACCGGTTGGGTCGACGTCGACCTGTCCGACAAGGGCCGCGCCGAGGCGCTCCGCGGCGGTGAGCAGCTGCGCGACGCCGGCATCCTGCCCGACGTCGTCCACACGTCGCTGCTGCGCCGGGCGATCACCACGGCCGGGACTGAGCCTCGACGTCGCCGACCGGCACTGGATCCCGGTCCGCCGCAGCTGGCGGCTCAACGAGCGCCACTACGGCGCCCTGCAGGGCAAGAACAAGAAGCAGACGCTCGAGGAGTACGGCGAGGAGCAGTTCATGCTCTGGCGCCGCTCGTTCGACACCCCGCCGCCCCCGATCGACGACGACGACGAGTTCTCCCAGGCACACGACGTCCGGTACGCCGACCTCGGCGCCGAGCTGCCGCGCAGCGAGTGCCTCAAGGACGTCATCGCCCGCGCGCTGCCCTACTGGGACGGCCCGGTCGCCGAGGACCTCCGCGCCGGCCGGACGGTGCTCATCGCCGCCCACGGCAACAGCCTGCGCGGCATCGTCAAGCACCTCGACGGCATCAGCGACGACGACATCGCCGGGCTCAACATCCCGACCGGGATGCCCCTGGTCTACGAGCTCGACGACGACCTGCGCCCCACCGTGACCGGCGGGCGCTACCTCGACCCCGACGCCGCCGCCGCAGCCGCCGCCGCCGTCGCCAACCAGGGTCGCTGATCCTTCGCCGAGTCGGCACCTGCCGACTCGGCGTGATCTGGACGTCTACCTGCGCCGACTCGACGCCTTCACGTTGTCTGTTTGCGCCGACTCGGCGTGGGCTCAGGCGTCGGTCGAGACGGGGAACTGCCCGGTGACCACGAAGACCACGCGGTTGGCCACCGAGACGGCGTGGTCGGCGATGCGCTCGTAGTAGCGGCCCAGCAGGGCGATGTCCACGGCCGACTCCACGCCGTCCTGCCAGTCGTCGCTCAGCAGCTGGGTGAACGACGAGCGGCGCAGCTGGTCCATCTCCTCGTCGTCGCGACCGAGCGCGATCGCGGCCTCGACGTCACGGTCGAGGATCACCGCGGCGACCCGGCGCACCATGTCCTCGGCGACCTCTCCCATCCGGGCGACCGTCGGGCGGGCCGCCTCGGGGACCGCGACCTCCGGCACCCGGAGCCGGGCGATCTTGGCGACGTGCACGGAGAGGTCGCCCATCCGCTCCAGCTCGCTGACCATGCGCAGCGCCGACACCACGACCCGGAGGTCGCCGGCGACCGGCTGCTGGAGCGACAGCAGCGAGAACGCCGTCTCCTCGACCCGCTCGCGGGCGCGGTCGATGGTGTCGTCCGCGGCGATGACGGCCTCGGCCACCTCGGCGTCGCCGTCGAGGAGGGCCCGGGTGGCGTTACGGACCGACGCCTCGACCTGCCCGCAGATCTCTGCCAGGTCGTGGAACATCGAGTCGAGCTGGTCGTGGAAGGCTTCACGCATGTCGTCACCGTAGGCGGCCAAGGTGACCAGCAGGGGCCGGACGGTGAACGCGTCGTGAACAGTGGGCGAGCACGGCCTCGCCGAGGCGAACCTCCGGTGACCCACTGCGTACGCTTCAGGCGTGAGCCCCACGACGCAGGCCTTTGTGGCCGCGCTCATCGGGGCGGTCGTCGCCGGAGGCGCGGTGCTTGCCTGGAGCGTGAGCCAGCGGCAGCAGGCGCAGGTCTCCCCCGCGGAGGAGCCGGTCGTCCCTGCCGGGGTCGCCACCGTGCTGTCGGTGCTGCGCAGCAGCGCCGTGGTGGTCGACGACGAGGACGAGGTCGTCAAGGCCTCCGCCCCTGCCCTCGCGCTCGGTCTCGTCCGCAGCCAGCGGCTCGCGTCGGCCGAGCTCGCCGAGCTGGTACGCCTGGTCCGCCGTGACGGCCAGATCCGCGAGGCCGACCTGGTCCTGCCGCGGCGCACCGGGCCGCCCCGCACGGTGACCGCGAGGGTCGCCCCGCTCAGCTCGCGCCTGGTCCTGGTCCTGGTCGAGGACCGGACCATGGAGCGGCGCGTCGAGTCGGTGCGGCGCGACTTCGTGGCCAACGTGTCGCACGAGCTGAAGACCCCCGTCGGGGCGATCAAGCTCCTCGCCGAGGCGGTCGGCGACGCCTCCGACGACCCCGAGGCGGTCGAGCGCTTCGCCAAGCGGATGCTCACCGAGAGCGACCGGCTCCTGCAGATGGTGCAGCAGATCATCGAGCTCTCCCGGCTCCAGGGCGACGAGCCGCTCGAGGCGCCCGCCGTGGTGGACCTCGACACCGTGATCGCCCGGTCCATCGACGTCACGGTCATGGACGCCGGCAGCAAGCGGATCAAGGTCGTCTCCGGCGGTACGCCGGGGCTGCGGGTCTTCGGCAACGAGGAGCAGGTCTCGGCGGCCGTCACCAACCTCCTCGCCAACGCGGTGACCTACTCCGGCGAGGACTCCACGGTGCTGATCTCCACCAAGGAGTGCGACCCCATGGTGGAGATCTCGGTGGTCGACCAGGGCATCGGCATCCCGCCGGACGAGCTCGACCGCATCTTCGAACGCTTCTACCGGGTCGACCCGGCCCGCCACCGGTCCACCGGCGGCACCGGGCTCGGCCTCTCGATCGTCAAGCACGTCGCGGCCACCCACGGTGGCGACGTACGCGTGTGGTCGCAGGAGGGACAGGGGTCCACCTTCACCCTGTCGCTCCCGCGGTCGCGCCAGGAGGAGAACGCATGACCACCCAGACCACAGGACCACTGCGATGACCCGCGTGCTCGTCGTCGAGGACGAGGAGAGCTACGCCGACGCCCTGTCCTACCTGCTCCGCAAGGAGGGGTACGACGTGTCCCTGGCCGCCACCGGGCCGGACGCGCTGGCGGAGTTCGACCGCAACGGTGCCGACATCGTGCTCCTCGACCTGATGCTGCCGGGCCTGCCCGGCACGGAGGTGTGCCGCCAGATCCGCGCCGTGTCGAACGTCCCGGTGATCATGGTCAGCGCCAAGGACGACGAGGTGGACAAGATCGTCGGCCTCGAGCTCGGGGCCGACGACTACGTCACCAAGCCGTACTCGCCCCGCGAGCTCGTCGCCCGGATCCGCGCCGTGCTGCGGCGCGGCACCGAGCCCGACCTCGCCCCGATGACGCTCGAGGCGGGCTCGGTCCGGATGGACGTCGAGCGGCACGTGGTCACCGTCGACGGGGAGCCGCAGCGGCTGCCGCTGAAGGAGTTCGAGCTGCTCGAGCTCTTCCTCCGCAACCCCGGCCGCGTGCTGACCCGCGGTCAGCTCATCGACCGGGTCTGGGGCTCGGACTACGTCGGCGACACGAAGACGCTCGACGTCCACGTGAAGCGCCTGCGCGCCAAGCTCGAGACGGACCCGTCGCACCCGCAGCTGCTGGTGACCGTGCGGGGCCTGGGCTACAAGCTGGACCTGTGAGCGGCGGCCCGCGACCTCAGGGTCTTCCCCGAGGCGGCACCGGGTGCCGTCGCGCTAGCCTCGACCCCTCGTGACGGGGAGGAACGACGATGCGTCGTCTGGGTGAGCTGGTGCTGCGGCACCGACTGATGGTGGTCGTGGGCTGGATGGTGATCGCCGTGGCCGGAGCCATGGTCACCAGCACGGTGAGCGACCGGATGACCGTGAACTTCTCGCTGCCGGGCCAGCCCGGCGACACGGCGGCGAACAAGATCATCGCGGCGTTCCACAACGGCGGGAACACCACGCCGCTGCTCGTCACGGTGACGATGCCGGACGGCCAGACGGTCAGCGGGAACGAGGACGCGGTCGCGAAGGCGTTCGCCTCCGTCGGCTCGCTGGAGGCCCCGCTGCGCGTGGTCGACGAGGCGAACACCGGCGACAAGGCGTTCCGCACCTCCGACGACCGTACGTCGTACGCGATGGTCTTCTACCCGTTCCCGCAGAGCTTCGCGGACGTGCTCCCGACCGAGGCCGTGCAGAAGTCGGTGCAGGCCGCGGCGCCCTCCGGGGCGGTCGTCGGGGTCACCGGCATGGACGCACTCGCGGTCGGCGACGAGAGCGGAGGACCCGGCGTCCTCACCGAGACCCTGCTCGGGGCGGTCGGCGCGCTCGCCGTCCTGCTCTTCGTGTTCGCCTCGGCCCTCGCCTTCATGCCGCTGCTGGTCGCGGCGGTCTCGATCCTGACCACCTTCCTGCTGCTGCTCCCGCTCACCTACCTGACCGACGTCTCCTTCATCGTGCAGTTCCTGGTCGCCCTGGTCGGGCTCGGCGTCGCCATCGACTACTCCCTGCTGTTCGTGACCCGATGGCGTGAGGAGCGAGATCACGGCCGCGACAACCACGATGCGGTGGTCGCGGCCATGGAGACGGCCGGTCATGCCGTGCTGTTCAGCGGGATCACCGTGGCGATCGGCCTGCTGGCCCTCGTCGTGCTGCCGGTGCCGTTCATGCGCAGCATCGGCCTCGGCGGGGCCCTGATCCCGCTGGCGAGCGTGCTGGTCACGCTGACGCTGACGCCCGCGATCCTCGGCAGCATCGGGCCCCGCGTCGACTGGCCGAAGATCCGGCACGAGAACAAGCCGAGCAAGGGCTGGACCAACTGGGCCCGGCTCGTCGTGCGCCACCGCTGGATCGCCGCGGGCTCGGCGCTGGCCGTGATCGGGGTGCTCTTCGCGGCGTTCCTGGGCATCAAGATCGGCGCCGCCGACTCGTCGTCGCTGGCCCACAGCGGTCCGGCGTACGACACCCTGCAGGTGCTCAAGGACGGCGGGGTCACGACGGGGGCGCTGACCCCGATCGAGGTGCTCGCCGAGACCGACAAGGCCGACTCCGTGGCCCAGACCCTGGGCGGCGTCGACGGCGTCGACCGCCGCGGTCGTCCCGACCGGTGCCGGCGCGTCGGTCGACGGTCAGACGGTCGTCGTGCTGATCCCCGACGAGGAGACGGTGAACTCCACCAGCGTGCAGGTCGTCCGCGACGTGACCGCGCTGGCCGACGACACCGACGGCGTGATCGGCGTGACCGGGCTCGGCAACGCCCAGGTCGACTTCCTGCACGCGGTCTACGGCAACTTCCCGCTGGTGCTGCTGATCATCTCGGTGCTGACCTACATCCTGCTGATCCGCGCGTTCCGGTCGCTGCTGCTGCCGCTCAAGGCCGTCGTCCTCAACCTGGTCACGCTGACCGCGGTCTTCGGCCTGATGGTGCTGTTCTGGCAGGAGGGCTACGGCTCCAACGCGGTCTTCGGGATCGCCGCGACCGGCGCGGTGACCTTCTGGATCCCGTTGATGGTGTTCGCGTTCCTCTTCGGGCTGTCCATGGACTACGAGGTGTTCATCCTGTCGCGGATCCGTGAGGAGTACGACGCGGGCGCGTCCACCGACGACGCCGTCGATCCTGGGCATCGGCCGCACCGGCCGCCTGGTCACCAGCGCGGCGCTCATCCTGTTCCTCGCCTTCGCGGCCCTGGCGTCCGGGCCGGGCACCGACATCAAGGTGATGGCGACCGCCCTGGGCTTCGGCATCCTGCTCGACGCCACCGTCGTCCGCTCGGTGCTGGTGCCGTCGCTGGTCTCGCTGTTCGGGACGTGGAACTGGATGCTTCCTGACTGGGTCGCGCGCGTCCTCCGCGTGGAGCCTTCCACCCCGCACGCGGAGCCCGAGCGCGAGCCGGTCCCCGTGGGTGACGGCATGAGCGACGGCGCCCCGTCCGGCGCGATCGAGCGCTACCGGCAGACCCTGACCGAGATGGCCGACCTCGGGGGCGACCAGGGCTTCGTCTCCTCGACGCCGGCGGTGGGACCGGCTCGTCGACCGGCTCCGCGAGGACGAGACGGTGGTGTGCGCGTCGGCCGAGGGCCGCGAGGCGGTCGCTGCGCTCCTGGCCGACCCACGGCCGACCGTGCGGCTGTGGGCGGCGACCGCAGCGCTCTCCTGGGACGAGGAGCAGGCGCGTCCCGTCCTGGTCGAGGTGCGCGAGGACCCCACGCGGTACGGGTTGAACTCGATCAACGCCAAGCACGCCCTGCTCACGTTCGACGCGGGCCGTCCTGACCCGCCCGCTCGCGGCTGAGCCGGCCGAACCAGGGCTCAGCCCACCACGATCACGTGCAGGGTGCGCGGACCGTGCACGCCCTCGACCCGGTCGAGCTCGATGTCGCTGGTGGCGCTCGGGCCGCTCACCCACGTCAGGGGCCGGCCGGCGTCCAGCACGTCGAAGGCGTCGGGCACGTCGGCGACGACCTGGGCCGCCTCGACGATGCAGACATGGCGGTCCGGGACCAGGGTGATCGCGCGGCGGCCCTGGCCGGGGCCGTGGTCGAGGACGATCGTGCCGGTCTCGGCGATCCCGAGCCGGGCCCGGGTGACCACGCGCGTCGAGCGCGTCGAGATCGGCCGCCGAGAGATCGACGTCCGGCACGGCGCCCGGGACCTCGAGGTCGAGGTCGGCCGGGACGACGACCCGGGCGCCCTCGGGGAGGGCCGCGCGGACGCGGGCCGCGACGTCCGCCGCGTGCACCGCTCGACGACGGCGCGGTAGTCGGCGACCCGCTCGGCGAAGAGAGCGACCGGGTCGGCCTCGGGATCGGGCGTCCGCCGCGGCACGTGCGCCACGGGCGGCTCGCGGTGCGCCGGCAACGGCCGCCCGGACCGCGGCCAGGATCTCCTCGCGGGCGGTCACGACCGGGTCTCCGATCCGCGCGTACGCAGCCACCAGGCCCGGAACGACTCCGCCGGCGGGGCCGGGAGGTCGCGGGCACCGGTCCACGCCGAGCCCGGGCCGGGCAGCCGGCCGATCGTGCGGCGGCCGCCGGGGAGCGACGTACGCCCGACGCGGCCCCAGACCCGGCCGACCACGCCGGAGAGGCGCTCGGCCCGGCGAGCCGGCGGGCGTCGCTGAACGTCCAGGCCGCGGCCCTCATCGCCACCGCCTCCGCCTTCGGCCGACCACCGCGGTGGGCGTCGACGACCTGGCCGCGGAGGTCGACCAGGATCGACGGGATGTCGATCTTCACCGGGCAGACGTCGAGGCAGGCGCCGCACAGGGTCGAGGCGTAGGGCAGGGAGTCGGTCTGGTCGTCGACACCGACGCCGCGCATCAGCGGGTTGAGGATCGCGCCGATCGGGCCGGGGTAGACCGAGCCGTAGGCGTGGCCGCCGACGCGTTCGTAGACGGGGCAGACGTTGAGGCAGGCCGAGCACCGGATGCAGCGCAGCGCCTGGCGCCCGACCTCGTCGGCCAGCGCGCGCGTGCGCCCGTTGTCCAGCAGGACGACGTGCACCTCCTGCGGGCCGTCGCCGGGCGTGACGCCGTGCCACATCGACGTGTAGGGGTTCATCCGCTCGCCGGTCGACGAGCGCGGCAGCAGGCGCAGGAAGACGTCGAGGTCGGCGAAGGTGGGCACGACCTTCTCGATGCCGACCACCGACACCAGCACCTCGGGCAGGGTCAGGCACATCCGGCCGTTGCCCTCGGACTCGACGACGACCAACGTGCCCGGTCTCGGCGACCGCGAAGTTGGCGCCCGAGACCCCGACCCTGGCCCGCAGGAACTTCTCACGCAGGTGCAGCCGGGCGGCGTTCGCGAGCTCGGCCGGGTCGTCGGTCAGGTCTGCCGGGGCCGGACGCCCCGCGGCGGCCATCCGGGTCCGGAAGATCTCGCGGACCTCGGCCCGGTTGCGGTGGACGGCCGGCACCAGGATGTGGGAGGGCAGGTCGTCGGCGAGCTGCACGATCAGCTCGGCGAGGTCGGTCTCCCAGGCCGAGATGCCCTCGGCCGCGAGCGCCTCGTTGAGCCCGATCTCCTGGGTCACCATCGACTTGACCTTCACGACCTCGTCGACGCCGTGCGCCTTCGCGACGTCGGCGACGATCCGGCACGCCTCCGCGGCGTCGCGGGCCCAGTGCACGACCGCACCGCGGCCGACGAGGGCCGCCTCGAGCTGCTCGAGGTGGTGGTCGAGCCGGGCGAGCGTCGCGTCCTTCAGGTCGGCCCCCGCCTGGCGGAGCTCCTCCCACTCGGGCACCTCGGCCACCACCTGCGCCCGCTTGTCGCGGATGGTGTGGGTGGCGTGGGCCAGGTTGTGCCGCAGCTGGGTGTCGCCGAGCGCCGCGCGCGCGGCCTCGGGGAACGGCGGCATGCCGACGAACGTGGCCGTCATGCCGGGCTCCCGGTGGCGGCCAGGACCTCGGCCAGGTGCATCACCCGTACGCCGGACCGTTGCCGCGACAGCATCCCGCCGACGTGCATCAGGCACGAGCTGTCCCCTGCCACCAGCACCTCGGCCCCGGTCTCCCGCACGTGCCGGGCCTTGTCGGCCCCCATCGCCACCGACACGTCGGCGTTCTTCAGTGCGAAGGTGCCGCCGAAGCCGCAGCACTCCTCGGCGGCGGGCAGATCCACCAGGGTCAGGCCACGCACCTCCTCGAGCAGCCGGCGCGGCCGGTCGCCGACGCCGAGCAGGCGGAGGGAGTGGCAGGTGGGGTGGTAGGTCACGCGGTGCGGGAAGGAGGCACCCACGTCGGTCACGCCGAGGACGTCGACGAGGAACTCGCTCAGCTCGTGCACCGCCGGCGCCACCTTCGCCACGGCCGCCTCCAGCCCCGCGTCCCCCGAGCGGCGGGCCACGATCGCGTGCTGGTGGCGCACCGACCCGGCGCAGGACCCTGAGGGCGTCACGACGGCGTCGTACCCGGCGAACGCGTCGACGAAGGTCCGCACGACCGGCACGGCTTCGTCGAGGTAGCCGGTGTTGACCATCGGCTGGGCGCAGCAGGTCTGCGCCAGGGGGAACTCCACGTCGACTCCCAGCCGCGTCAGCAGGTCGACCACCGCCCGGCCGGTGTCGGGGAACATCGCGTCGTTCACGCAGGTGACCATCAACGCGACGCGCATGCCGGCCATTGTGCCGCCCCGGGCGGAGGCGACCTGCCGGAGCGGCCAGAGCGGCGTCCGATACCCGCGTGAGGGTGTCGGCGGCGGCCCCTACGCTGGCGGCGTGCCTGACTCCGACCGCCGCTGGCTGCCCGTCGTCGCCGTCGCCGTCACCCTGGTCCTGTGGGCGTCGGCGTTCGTGGCGATCCGGCACCTCGCCTCCGACTTCTCGGCCGGCGCCCTGTCGCTGGGACGTCTCGTCGTCGGTTCCGTCGCGCTCGGCGCGGTGGCGCTCTCGCGCGGGCTGCCCCGCCCGTCGGGTCGCGACTGGGTCTCGCTCGTCGTGATCGGGGTGCTGTGGTTCGGGGTCTACAACGTCGCCCTGAACCAGGGGGAGCACCACGTCGACGCCGGCACGTCGGTGATGCTGATCCAGATCTCGCCGGTCCTGATCGCGGTGCTGGCCACCCTCTTCCTCGGGGAGCGCTTCACGCTCTGGCTCGGCCTGGGCCTGGCGCTGGCCTTCGGTGGGGTCGTCCTGATCAGCCTGGCCCAGCCCGAACGGGCAGAACGAGCTGGTCGGGGTGCTGCTGTGCCTGCTGGCCGCGCTGGTCTACTCGATCTCGCTGGTCGTGCAGAAGCCGCTGGTCTCCCGCCTCTCGGCGCTCCACGTCACCTGGGTGGCGTGCACGATCGGCGCGGTCGTCTGCCTGCCGTTCGCCGGCCGTCTCGTCCAGGACACGCAGGAGGCGTCGGCGTCCGACATCTGGTGGGTCGTCTACCTGGGTGTGTTCCCGACCGCGATCGCCTTCACGACGTACGCCTACGCCCTGAGCCAGATGACGGCCAGCAGCCTCGGCGTGACCACCTACCTGGTGCCTCCGATCACGATCGTGATGGCGTGGCTGTTCCTCGGCGAGGTGCCGCCGACGATGGCGTACGTCGGCGGGGCGCTCGCCCTGGTCGGGGTCGCGGTCGCCCGCCACCAGCCGCGGGTGCGCGAGGTGGAGCCGCAGCCGGCGTAGCCGCGGCGTCCCGGCCTGTCATGCTGCGGAGGTGAACATCGTCGCCGACGTGCTGATCGGCCTGGTCGCCGCCCTGCATCTGTACTTCCTCGTGCTCGAGATGTTCCTCTGGACCACGCCCACGGGGCGGCGGGTGTTCGGGCTCGAGCCCGGGTTCGCCGAGCAGTCGAAGGCCCTCGCCGCCAACCAGGGTCTCTACAACGGGTTCCTGGTCGCCGGCCTCGTCTGGGGCCTGGTCTCGGACCAGACCGACGTGAAGGTGTTCTTCCTGGTCTGCGTCGTCGTGGCGGGCGCCTTCGGGGCCGCCACGGTCAACCGGCGGATCCTGGTCGTGCAGGCCGTGCCGGCGGCACTCGCGCTGGGGGCGCTCGCCCTCAGCTGAGCCCGAACCACGGCCGGCAGGCCTCGAAGCCCGAGACCGAGACCTCGACGCGGTGGCCGCCGGCTCGCCAGGTCTCCGCGACGAGCCGCACGTGCTGCAGCTCGATGACGCCGGTCGGCGACCGGGTCCGGCTCACGCCGTTGTCGGCGTACCCGAGCCGGCGCGAGACCGCCAAGGACGGTGCGTTGCCCGGCTCCGCCGAGGAGACGGCTGCCACCGCGTCGAGGTGGTCGAAGGCCACGGCGAGCACCGCGGTACGCATCGCCGTGGCCAGGCCTCGGCCCCGGACGTCGGTGGCGAGCCAGGAGAACGAGTCCACCGTCCGCAGGGTCGGGAAGTCCTCGCCCTCGAGGGCCTGGACGCCGACCACCCGGCCGTCGACCTCGACCGCGAGGTCGAGACACCAGGCGTCGGGCTGCCAGGTGCCGCGGTGGGTCCAGACCTCCGCCGCCAGGATCCGGCGCCGGTCGGCCGCGGGGTCGAGGAACGCCCGGTGCCGCGGGTCCTGCTCGAGGTCGTCGGGGAGCGCCGCGACCAGAGGGTCGAGGTCGGCGTCCGTCACGCCGCGGAGCACGACCTCGCCGCAGACGAGGCGCAGGTCGTAGAACGGCCACTCCATGCCCGCAGGCTAGGGCTCCTCGACGTCCGGCGTCGCGTCGGTCTCGAGCCAGCCGCGGAACGCCTCGAGGTTCCGCGTGGACTCGCCGCGCAGGTTGCGCCACTCCCACTCCTTGCGGATCGAGGAGGCGAACCCGAGCTCCAGGATCGTGTTGAACGCGCCGTCGGCGTGGGTGAGCACCGACCCCAGCAGCCCGTCGAGCTCGTCGGGAGTGACCAGCGCGAGCGGGAGCCGCGCGTCGAGGTAGATGTCACCGAGCCGGTCGACGGCGTAGGAGACGGCGTAGGTCCTGAGGTTGCGTTCGAGCAGCCAGCGGTAGACGCGCTCGTGGTTCTCGTCGGGGTTGCGACAGACGAACGCGTGGACGCCCAACGCGTGGGGGCCGAGGTCGAGGCGGACGGGGGTCTGGAGCTTGCGCTCCCCCGGCAGGGCGAAGCTGAAGACCCCGTCGGCCTCGGTGTAGTCGAGGTCGTTGTCGGTGAGGTAGTCGCGGAGCACCTGCGCGGGGTCGGCGGACCCCTCGGTCCCGGGGCCGGAGCTCACACGAGCTCCCGCAGGGCGTGGCGCGCACGCTCGTACACGTGGAGGGTCTGCTCCGCGGTGCTCTCCCACGAGAACGCCCCTCCGCGCTCGCCGGGCGCCCTGGGCGAGCCTGGCTCGCAGGGCGTCGTCGAGCAGGACGCGACGCAGGGCCGTGGCCCAGGCGGCCGGCTCGTGGGTGTCGAGGAGCAGCCCGCTCTCGCCGTCGGCGACCACCGTGGTCAGACCGCCCACGGCGGCGGCCACGACCGGCGTGCCCGCGGCCTGGGCCTCGGCGGCCACCAGCCCGAACGACTCGTTGTACGACGGCACCGCGACCACCGACGCCGCGGCCACCCACAGCGCCAGCTCGGCCGGGGGCACGGGCGGCACGAAGCGGACGACGTCGGCGATCTGCAGGCGTTCCGCCAGCTCCGCGAGTGCCTCGGGGTGCTCGAGGCCGGTCCCCGAGGGACCACCCACGACGGGGACGACCAGTCGCGAGCGCAGCGCCGGCGTCTCGTGGAGCAGCAGCGCGACCGCGTGCAGCAGCACGTCGGGCGCCTTGAGCGGCTGGAGCCGGCCGGCGAAGAGCACCACGTGGGAGTCCTCCGGCAGGCCCAGGTGGCGGCGCGACTCGACGGCGTCCCGGGGGCGGAACACGGTCAGGTCGACGCCCGGATGCACGACCTCGACGCGGCCGGGATCCGCGTCGTAGAGGTTGATCAGCTGCTTGGCCTCGACGTCGGTGCTGGCGATCAGCATGTCGGCGGCCTCGACCACCTGCTCCTCGCCGATGATCCGGGCCGAGGGCTCAGGGGTGTCGCCGACGGCGAGGGCATCGTTCTTGACCTTGGCCATCGTGTGCATCGTGTGCACGAGCGGCACGCCCCAGCGGTCTCGCGCGAGCGAGCCGACCTGGCCGGAGAGCCAGTAGTGGGAGTGCACGAGGTCGTAGTGGCCGAGCGGCTTGGCCGCCTCGGTCCGCAGCACCTCACGGGCGAACACGCACAGCTGCCCGGGCAGCTCGCCCTTGGTGAGCCCTTCGAACGGACCGGCGTGGATGTTGCGGACGGTGATGCCGTCGCCCGCCGTCTGTACCGGCTCGTGCCGTGAGGACGTGGCCCGGGTGAAGATGTCGACCTCGATGCCCGCAGCGGCCAGGCGACGCGACAGCTCGAGCACGTAGACGTTCAGGCCACCGGCATCACCGGTGCCGGGCTGGTCCAGCGGCGACGTGTGCACGCTGATCATGGCCACCCGGCGTACGGCGTCGGCCTCGGTGAGCTCCACGACGTCACTCCTTCCCCCGCGCAAGGCGGGCCCAAACGCATCCAACCGCGGGGAGAGTCCGGAGATTCCCGCACCTCTGCGCGAACGGTCAGAGGGTGGCGCGGCGCGCCGGGGACCGGCGTACCAGACCCACGGCCGAGAGGAGCGCGACGGCGCCGCCGAAGGCGGCATCGAGGAGCTCGACGTCGCTCACGCCGTCGCGAAGCAGGAGGAACACGCCCCAGACGAGCGTCGGGAGGGCGACGGCGACGAAGAGGCGGAGCAGCAGGACGTCGCTGTTGACCAACCTCGCCCCGAGCGACACCAGGGCCACGGTGAGGAGCAGCGCTCCTCCCCACAGCAGCGTCGCCGCCGCCAGGCCGCCGGGATCGACGACGTAGCCGATCACCCAGGCCGCGCCACCGACCAGACCACAGAGCTGTGCCGTCCGGCGTACGCCGGTCAGGGGTCCTGCGGCGTCGACGTGTCGTCCCATCGGGACCCCAGTGTGCCAGCCGGAGGGCGTCCGGCGGCGACCCTGCGGCCGGACGATGGTCCGGCCGGGCAGAATCGTGGTCATGAAGCGTCGTACCGCCGTCGTGACCGGAGCCTCCAGCGGGATCGGGGCGGCGACCGCCCGGGCACTCGCCCACGAGGGGTACGCCGTGGTGTGCGCCGCGCGCCGGACCGAGCGGATCGAGCAGCTCGCGCACGAGATCGGCGGTACCGCCGTCACCTGCGACGTGACCTCCGCGGAGTCGGTCGCCGGGTTGGCGGAGGTCGTCGGCGACTCGCTGCACGTGCTGGTCAACGACGCCGGCGGCGCGTTCGGCATGTCCCCCGTGGCGGAGGCGGACCCGGACGAGTGGCGCTGGATGTACGAGGTCAACGTGCTGGGCCTGCTGCGCGTCACCCAGGCGCTCCTCCCCGCCCTGCGGGCGAGCGGGGACGGCCTCATCGTCAACGTCGGGTCGACGGCCGGTCGGATCGCCTACGAGGGCGGTGCGGGCTACACCGCGGCCAAGCACGGCACCCAGGTGGTGACCGAGACGCTCCGGCTGGAGCTGGTCGGCGAGCCGATCCGGATCAGTGAGATCGCGCCGGGGATGGTGCGCACCGAGGAGTTCGCGACGGTCCGGTTCGGCGGGGACGAGGAGCGCGCCGCGGCGGTGTACGCCGGCGTACCCGACCCGCTGGTGGCCGAGGACGTCGCCGACGCGATCACCTGGATCGCCACCCGTCCGTCGCACGTGAACATCGACGAGCTGGTGATCAAGCCGCGGGCGCAGGCGGCCCAGCACAAGGTGCACCGGGTCTGAACGGTGGGACCGGGTGACGGACCCCTCCGTCCCGGGACAGACTGCAGCCCATGCAGACGATCGGACTGGTCGGCGGGATGAGCTGGGAGAGCAGCGAGGTCTACTACCGCGACCTCAACCTCGGCGTCCGAGAGCGCCTGGGAGGACTCTCCTCGCCGAAGCTCGTGCTGAGCACCGTCGACTTCGCCGAGGTGACGGCGCTCGAGGACGAGGAGCGCTGGCAGCAGATCGGTGAGCTCCTCGCGGAGGCGGCCCGCGGCGTCGAGCGCGCGGGCGCCGACTTCCTGCTCCTGTGCACGACGACCTTCCACAAGGTCGCCGACCAGGTGGAGGCGGCCGTCGACCTGCCCCTGCTCCACCTCGCCGACGTGGTCGCCGCCGAGGTGCGCACCCAGGGCGTCACCAAGGTCGGCTTCATCGGCACCACGGTCGCGATGTCGGACGGCTTCTTCACCGACCGGCTCGCCCGGCACGGTCTGGAGACAATCGTCCCCGACGCGCGTCACCACGACCTGCTCAACAGTGCGATCTACGACGAGCTGGTGCACGGACGGGTCCTCGACGCCACCCGGCGTCGGGTGCTGTCGGTGATCGAGGAGCTGTGGGACGCCGGGGCCGGCGGCGTGCTGCTCGGCTGTACCGAGCTGGAGCTGCTGATCACCCAGGCCGACTGCGAGCTCCCGGTCTACCCGTGCACCACCCTCCACGTGACCGCGGCCCTCGACCGCGCGCTGGCGCACTGAGTCAGGCCCGCGTGAGCAGCAGGTCGATCAGGGCTCGCTGGTCGTCGCTCAGGTGCTGCTGGGGAACGGTCACGGCTCGGCCCCCGACCTCGAAGGTGTAGCTGAAGGCGTCGGGGAAGGTCTCGGACCCGGTCGGACGGCTCAGCTCGAGCCGGCCGACGAGGTCGCGAGCCGCGGCGGCCCGGGGGTCGTCGGCGGACAGGTCGACCGAGCCCTCGACGGTGCGCCCGGCGATGCCGCCCGTACGCCGGACCCGGACCACCGTGGTGACCGACCGGAGCGGGCCGGCGCCGGGCGTCGCGGTGGCGCCGGGGTCCACGCCCACCGAGGCCCACGCCGCCGTGACGGCGTCGGCGTGGTCGCCGGCGGCGGCGATGGTGGCCGCCGCGAAGCCGTGGAAGTCGGTGTCGGCCGTGACCCGGCCGCCGGTGAGAGCGGCGTACCAGATCAGTCCGGCGCCCTCCCAGGTGTCGCCGCCGATCGCCGTGGCGGCGAGCTGGAAGGCGCGGTTGGGGATCCCGGAGTTGGTGTGGACGCCGCCGTTGTCGTCGGTCGTGACGACGTAGTCGGCGAGGTCGCCGACCTGGGGGTCCTTGCCCAGCGTCGGGTCGTCGTACGCCGTTCCGGGAGCGGCCATGTCGCGCAGCGCACGGGCGTGGATGCCGGGCAGGAAGATCCCCTCACCGACCAGCCAGTCGGCGGTCTCGGCGGTCTGCCCGAGCACCCGCTGCTTCACGCACATGCCGAAGCAGTCGGACACCGACTCGTTGAGCGCACCCGACTGACCCTGGTAGGTGAGGTCGGCGGTGAACTGCGTGACCGCGTGGGAGAACTCGTGGCCCAGGACGTCGACCGGCCGGGTGAACGACCCGAAGACCGTCCCGTCGCCGTCGCCGAAGACCAGCTGGGTGCCGTTCCAGAAGGCGTTGTCGTAGTTCTGCTCGTAGTGGACGGTGAGCACGACCTCGGCGCCCCGACCGTCGTACGACGACCGCGCGAAGGCGTCGGAGAAGAGGTCGAGCGTGGCGGTGATCCCGGTGGCTGCCTCGTCCACCGCGACATCCCCGGACGCGGCCTCGCCCGCGGTGCGGACGACGGCACCGGGCAGGGTCGAGCCGTGGGCGGCGGTGTGGACGACCCACGCTGCGCTGGTCGCCGTCGGCGCGGCGGGCTCGGGGGCCGTGCCCTGCCGCCCCGCTCGGAACACGTGGTCCGTGGCCAGCGTCGAGCGGCAGTGGTCGGCGGCCGCGGAGTCGGATGCCGCGATCCGTTCGAGGAGGTAGGGCGGGACGAAGGAGCAGTGCGGTCCGAGAGTCATGGGCCCTTCCTACGCCGCCCCGCCGACATCGGCCAGTGGCGCTCTAGGCTCCTGGCGTGATCACCGACCCGGACGTCGTACGGATCCTGTGCTTCGGCGACTCGAACACCCACGGAGCCTCCTCCGAAGGGGCGGACTCGGGACGGTTGCCTGCAGACCAGCGGTGGACCGGCGTGCTGCAGCGCCTCCTCGGTGAGCGGTTCGACGTCATCGAGGAGGGACTCAACGGGCGCACGACCGACGTGGACTACGAGGACCGACCGGGCTGCAACGGTCGGCCGTACTTCCTCCCGTGCCTCCTGAGCCACCAGCCCCTCGACCTCGTGGTGGTCATGCTGGGCACCAACGACGTGAAGTCGTGCTTCGACCGGACGCCCGAGGCGATCGCGGACGCCCTGCGCGGCTACCTCGACGACATCGCCGCGAACGCCGCCGACCGGCACGGTGGAGCCACCGCCGTCGTGCTCGTCAGCCCGATCCTGATCGACGACTCCGCGTCGCTGTGGCAGGAGGTGACGGCTGCCAACTACGACGCCACGGGTGTCGCGCGGTCACGTGAGCTCGGCCGGGCGATTCGCCGCGTGGCGCAGGAACGGGGCGTCGGGTACGCCGACGCTGCCTCGGTCGCGCACGCAGGCCACGACGGTCTCCACCTCACCCCTGACTCGCACGAGCGGCTCGCGGACCTCGTCGCCGCCACCGTGACCGAGATCCTGCCCCTCGACGGCGCCGCGCCGGGCTGAGCCCGGGTCGGCCGGTCGAACCAGTCGAGACCCCGAGGATCCGCCGGTCGAGCCTGTCGAGACCCCGGTCCGACATCCGCGCTTTCCCCTTGTGGACAAGGCGATTCGCCCGAGCCGGAGTGTCGGTGGTCGATGCTTCGATGGACTCATGAGCAGCACCGGAGCACCCGTCGAGACCGAGGTCGACGACCTCGGTCCCGCCGACGTGCTCGCCCGCGTCGGTGACGCCGAGACCGCCGAACGTCGGGCGGCGCTCCGCAAGCTCGAGCTGGCCCTGCAGTGGTGCGTGCTCCACCCGGCCACGGCCGAGACCGGCGCGGCGTTGTGGGGGGACGCCGGGCTCGACGGAGTCACCGGCATCGGTCGTGTGGAGCGGCTTGGGCCGGCCACCGCCGACAAGATCCGCGGGTGGCTCGCCTCCTCCTCCGTCACGGTCGTGCCCGTCCTCGACCTCGAGCGGGACGATGCCGTCGACCAGCACGACCCGCCCGAGTGGATGCGCGAGACCGTGACCCTGCGCGACGTCCACTGCGTCTTCCCCTGGTGCGAACGCGACGCGCGCACCTGCGACCTCGACCACATCGAGCCCTACGTCCCTCTCGACCAGGGCGGTCCGCCCGGTCAGACCGCTCCCTCCCAGCTCGCGCCACTGTGCCGCCGACATCACCACGCCAAGACCAGCCGGCGGTGGCGTTACCGGCGCCGACGAGACGGGAGCTATCGCTGGCTCGGCCCGCACGGCGCGGCGTACCTCGTCACTCCCGTCGGGACCACCGCGCTCACCCGCCCCTGAACGCAGACGCGGGAGTCGGTTCGGTGTGCGCCGAGGAGCGGGCAGAGAGCGCAACTAGACTCTCGTCGGCCCGTCCGGGTCCAGCACCAGAGAGGTACGTCGCCGCCGCATGTCATCCAGCCAGGACGCCCCGCGGGGGTGGATCCGCAGGCTGAGCGGCCAGGTCTGGAAGCACAAGCGCGACGTCCAGATCTCGTTCGCCGCGGCCGTCCTGGGCAGCGCGGGCCAGGCGATGGTGCCGCTGATCGCCCGTACCGTCGTCGACGACGTGATCGGCGACCCCACCAAGCCCCTCTGGCCGTGGCTGGCGCTGCTCGTGGTGATCGCGCTCGCGGTCTTCGGCCTGGCGTACCTGCGTCGCTACCACAACGGCAAGTCGTCGCTGGCCGTCCAGTACGACCTGCGCAACCAGCTCCACGACCACCTGCTCACCCTCGACCAGCGCACCCTGTCCGAGCTCTCCACCGGACAGCTCGTCGCCCGGGCCAGCAGCGACACCACGCTGATCCTGGGGCTGCTCAACTTCCTGCCCCTGATGTTCGGCAACGTCCTGCTGATGCTGATGTCCCTGGCCATCATGTTCTGGCTCTCGCCGCTCCTGGCCTGCATCGGGCTCGTCATCGCACCCGCGCTCTTCGTGGTCTCCTACCGCCTCCGGATGCAGGTGTTCCCGGCGAGCTGGGACGCTCAGCAGCGCGAGGGCGAGGTCGCCGAGATCGTCGACGAGGACGTCGGCGGCGTGCGGGTGGTGAAGGCCTTCGGCCAGGAGGAGCGCGAGCTCCACCGGATGGTCGGCGTCGTCCAGAGCCTGTACGGCAGCCGGATGCGGGCGACCCGCCTGCAGGCCCGCTACCAGCCTCTGCTGGAGACGATCCCGACGCTCGCCCAGGTCGCCGTGCTCGCACTCGGCGGCTGGCTGGTGATGCAGGGGAACATCACGCTGGGCACCTTCTTGGCGTTCTCGACGTACGTCACCCAGTTCGTCGCCCCGGCCCGCCAGCTCGCGGGCGTCCTGACGATCGGCCAGCAGGCCCGCGCCGGCGTGGAGCGGATCTTCCAGGTGCTCGACCTCGAGACCACGATCGCGGACCCACCGGACGCCGTCGAGCTCCCCGAGCTGCGGGGCGACATCGAGCTGCGTGACGTCCACTTCGGGTACGACGACGAGGAGGTGCTGCGCGGGCTCGACCTCCGCGTGACCGCCGGCGAGAGGGTCGCTCTCGTCGGCTCCAGCGGCAGCGGGAAGTCGACCGTGGTCGGCCTGGTCCAGCGGCTGCTCGACCCGGACCGAGGTCAGGTCCTGGTCGACGGGCACGACGTCCGCGACGTGACGCTGCGCTCGCTCCGCGGCCAGATCGGCGCGGCGTTCGGGGAGAGCTTCCTGTTCTCCGACACGATCGCCGCCAACATCGCCTACGGCCGGCCCGGGGGCGAGCCGCGCCGACGTCGAGGCGGCGGCGTCGGTGGCCTGCGCGGACGGCTTCGTCCGCGAGCTCCCCGACGGGTACGACACCAGGGTCGGCGAGCGCGGGCTCAGTCTCTCCGGCGGCCAGCGACAACGCATCGCCCTGGCCCGGGCGGTCCTGATGGACCCCCGCATCCTGCTCCTCGACGACGCGACGAGCGCGGTCGACTCCAGCACCGAGGAGACGATCTTCACCGGACTGCGTCGCGTCCTCGCCGGCCGTACGTCGCTGATCGTGGCCCACCGGGTCTCGACCCTCCATCTCGCCGACCGGGTCGTCCTCCTGGACCAGGGTCGGGTGGCCGACGACGGCACCCACGACGAGCTGATGGCCCGCAACCCGGCGTACCGCGAGCTGCTCACCGGCATCGACGCCGAGGCCGCCGCCTCGGTCGGCGACTCGATCGAGACGCTGACCGAGCTGCAGGTCACGCCCGAGGCCTGGCAGAGCGGCGACCGGGCGGACGCCGTCCGCGCGGCCGCGGAACGGCGGGCCTCGAAGCTCCCCCAGGCGGCGAGCCTCGGGCCCGGCATGCGGGGCGGTGGGCTGGCGCTCGCCGCCGACCCCCGAGCTGCTGGCCCGGGTCGAGGCCCTGCCGCCCGTGCGCGACCGGCTCGTCCTCGACGTCGAGAAGGAGTCCCGGCCCGACCCGGAGTTCTCCATGCGCGGCCTGGTCTCGGAGTTCCGCTGGCCGTTCGCCCTGGGGCTGCTGCTCGTCGTCCTCGACGCCGTCGCCGCCCTGCTCGGCCCCTGGCTCGTGCACACCGGGATCGACGACGGGGTCTCGGCCGGGTCGACCCAGGTCCTGTGGTGGGCGTCGGCGGCGTTCCTGGTGGTGGTGCTCATCGACTTCCTCGACCAGGTCGCCGAGACCTTCGTGACCGGACGCACGAGCCAGCGGATCATGGCCGGGCTGCGGATCCGGATCTGGGCCCAGCTCCAGCGGCTCTCGCTCGACTACTACGAGCGCGAGATGGCCGGCCGCGTCATGACCCGGATGACCACGGACGTCGACCAGTTCGAGGCGCTGGTCGAGAACGGCCTGCTCGCCGCCCTGGTCTCGCTCGTCACCTTCGTCGGGGTCGGGGTGGCACTGCTGCTGCTCGACGTCGAGCTCGCGCTCTGGACGCTGCTGGTGGTGATCCCGCTGGCCGTCGCGACGATCATCTTCCGGCGGATCACCAACCGCCTGTACGACGCGGTGCGCGAGTCGCTCGCGGTGGTCAACGCGGACTTCCAGGAGTCGCTGTCCGGCCTCCGCGAGGCGCAGGCGTTCGCCCACGAGGTCCCGACCGTCGAGCGGTTCCACGCGCTGGGCCTGCGCTACTTCGAGGCGCGGCTCAAGGCGCAGCGCCTGATCGCGACGTACTTCCCGTTCGTGCTGTTCCTCTCCGCGATCGCCGACGTGATCGTGCTCGGCGTCGGCGCCCACCTGATCGAGGAGGGCAGGCTGACGACCGGCACGCTGATCGCGTTCATCCTCTACCTGACGATGTTCTTCTCCCCGATCCAGCAGCTCTCGCAGGTCTTCGACTCCTGGCAGCAGACCCGGGTGTCGGTCAACCGGATCGCCGACCTGATGCGCCTGCACACCCTGACCCCCGAGACCGACCAGCCGGTCCCGCTGGCGCGAGGTGCGCGGAGAGCTGGCCCTGGTCGACGTGCACTTCCGGTACCCGACCGCGGAGGACGTCACCTCGCGAGGTGCGCGGACCGGCGGACTCGGCGCTCCCCGAGGCGGACGTCGTACGCCGGCGGCCGCCCGAGGCCATGCGCGGGCTCGACCTGCGCGTTCACGCCCGGCGAGACCGTGGCCCTGGTCGGCGAGACCGGCGCCGGGAAGTCCACCGTGCTCAAGCTGCTCGCCCGCTTCTACGACCCCGACTCCGGAGCTCGGTCACGATCGACGGGCACGACCTGCGCACCCTGGGGCTGGACGACTTCCGCAGCCGGCTCGGCTACGTGCCGCAGGAGTCCTTCCTCTTCACCGGGACGATCCGCGGCAACATCGCCTACGGCCGCCCGGAGGCCAGCGATGCCGAGGTCGAGGCGGCCGCGCGCGCCGTCGGCGCCCACGACTTCATCGCCTCGCTCCACGACGGCTACCACCACCCGGTCACCGAGCGGGGTGCCTCCCTGTCGTCGGGCCAGCGGCAGCTGATCGCCCTGGCCCGGGCCGAGCTCGTCGACCCGGTGGTGCTGCTGCTGGACGAGGCGACGGCCAACCTCGACCTGGCGACCGAGGCGAAGGTGTCCGCCGCGATGGCGGCCGTCGCCGGACGGCGTACCACCATCCTGATCGCCCACCGCCTGCAGACCGCCCGCACCGCGGACCGGATCGTGGTCCTGGCCCAGGGCCGCGTGGTCGAGGAGGGCACGCACGAGGTGCTGGTCGCGCTCGACGGTCGCTACGCCGCCATGTGGCGGGCCTTCGAGCTGGTCTCCGCCTCCTGACGGCGGGCCGGACGGTAAAACCTCGCGAGCCGGCGCTGGTACGGATCTCGTCGTGATCCGACCGCGAGCCTTCGGACACCGGAGGTAGGCGGATCCTCGAGCAGCGACGTGACCGCGGTGACGACCGGATCGCCCCGCCGGGACCCGGTCGGCCCGGCGAGCCAGGACGAGGGAAACCGCGTCACCCGGACAGCCTCTTGACCGTCCCATCGGCACAAGGAGGCAACGGCGATGAGCACCACCACCCCCCATGGTGCCCATGGATGTCCTTGCGAGGACTGCCTGGGAACTCGGATCAGCCTGGCGGCCGCCATGGCGCAGAACGGACGCAAGGTCACGCCCCTCTGGGCGCGGCAGCGTCGGTTCCGCGTCCGGCTCGCCCGCACCGAGATGCTCCGCAGCGTTCAGCTGACCGCCTAGGTCTCCTCGGGCTGGCGCCCCGGCCGTGGACAACCCCCTCGTCCACGCCCGGGCTCCAGCCCCTTCACCGCCCGATCCGCGATGCGGGCCCGGAGCGGTCCGGCCGATACGATCAGGGGTCAATCCCCGCCTGCGAAAGCGACGTCGTACCGCCATGCCTTCCACCCGTTCGGACCTCAGGAACGTCGCGATCGTCGCGCACGTCGACCACGGCAAGACCACCCTGGTCGACGCGATGCTCCACCAGGCCGGCGCGTTCACCGCGCACCAGGAGGAGGCCGGCGTCGCCGACCGGATCATGGACTCCGGTGACCTCGAGCGCGAGAAGGGGATCACGATCCTCGCCAAGAACACGGCGGTCCACTACACCGGTCCGAGCGCCCGCGACCTCGGTGCTCCGCAGGGCATGACGATCAACATCATCGACACCCCCGGTCACGCCGACTTCGGCGGCGAGGTCGAGCGCGGGCTGTCCATGGTCGACGGCATCGTGCTGCTCGTCGACGCCAGCGAGGGTCCGCTGCCCCAGACCCGCTTCGTGCTCCGCAAGGCGCTCAACGCCGACCTGCCGGTCGTGCTCGTGGTGAACAAGGTCGACCGTTCCGACGCCCGTATCGCCGAGGTCGTCGACGAGACCTACGAGCTCTTCCTCGACCTGCTCGACGACCAGCACAGCCAGGACGCGCTCGACTTCCCGGTCGTCTACGCCTCGGCGAAGGCCGGCCGTGCGTCGCTCGAGCAGCCCGAGAACGGCGGCCTGCCGGACTCCCCCGACCTCGAGCCGCTCTTCCGGACCATCCTCGACACGATCCCCGCGCCGGAGTACGACGAGGGCGCGCCGCTGCAGGCCCACGTCACCAACCTCGACGCGTCGCCGTTCCTCGGTCGGCTGGCGCTGGTGCGGGTCCACCAGGGACACCTGAAGAAGGGCCAGAACGTGGCCTGGATCAAGCGCGACGGCACGGTCAGGACCGTGAAGATCACCGAGCTGCTGATCACCGAGGGACTCGAGCGCAAGACCGGCGAGCAGGCCGGCCCGGGCGACATCTGCGCCGTCGCCGGCATCCCCGAGATCACCATCGGCGAGACCCTCGCCGATCCCGAGAACCCGGTCGCCCTGCCCCTCATCCACGTCGACGAGCCGGCCATCTCGATGACCATCGGCACCAACACCTCCCCGCTGGTCGGCCGGGAGAAGGGCTCCAAGGTCACCGCCCGCCTGGTCAAGGACCGCCTCGACAGCGAGCTGGTCGGCAACGTCTCGCTGCGCATCCTGCCCACCGAGCGACCCGACGCCTGGGAGGTGCAGGGCCGCGGTGAGCTGGCGCTGGCGATCCTGGTCGAGCAGATGCGCCGCGAGGGCTACGAGCTGACCGTGGGCAAGCCGCAGGTCGTGACCCGCGAGATCGACGGCAAGGTGCACGAGCCGGTCGAGCGCCTCACCATCGACGCGCCGGAGGAGTACCTCGGCACGATCACCGAGCTGATGGCCACCCGCAAGGGCCGCATGGAGCAGATGACCAACCACGGCACCGGCTGGGTGCGGATGGAGTTCCTGGTCCCGGCCCGGGGCCTGATCGGGTTCCGGACCGAGTTCCTCACCGAGACCCGGGGCACCGGGATCGCCCACCACGTCTTCGAGAAGTACGAGCCGTGGGCCGGCGAGATCCGCTCGCGGGCGTCCGGCTCGCTGGTGGCCGACCGCTCCGGTGCCGCGACGGCGTACGCGATGACGAACCTGCAGGAGCGCGGCGTGATGTTCGTCGAGCCGACCACCGAGGTGTACGAGGGCATGATCATCGGCGAGAACTCCCGCGCCGACGACATGGACGTCAACATCACCAAGGAGAAGCAGCAGACCAACATCCGGTCCGCCACCTCCGACAACTTCGAGAAGCTCATCCCGCCGCGCAAGCTGTCGCTCGAGCAGTGCCTGGAGTTCTGCCGCGAGGACGAGTGCGTCGAGGTGACGCCGCACAGCGTGCGGATCCGCAAGGTCGTGCTCGACCAGAACGACCGCGGCAAGCTGGCCGCCCGCGCCCGGAAGGGCGCCCGCTGACGCGCCTGAACACGCCGTTCACCCCTCGCGGGTGAGAGCGGATCGCCCCGGATCCCGGCACACTGGTTCCACGTGCACGTCTGGGCCGCCTCCGCGGCCCTGAGGAAGGGGCGCGGCGATGAGGCTTCCTGTGGTGGACCGGCTGTCGAGGGTCCCGGTCCCCGGGTTCGTCCGGGCTGCGGCGACACCCGCGCTCGACGACGGTCACGTCGTACGCCGTCACGGCCGGTCACCTGCTCGACCACCTCGTCACGGAGGCGATCGCCGAGGTGGTACGCCGCGTCGACCTCGACGCGACGATCGCCCGGGTGGATCTCGACGCCGTCGTCCAGCGCGTCGACATCGAGGCCGTGCTCGACCGCATCGACCTGACCGAGACCGTGCTGACGCGGGTCGACCTCGATGCCCTCGTGAGCCAGGTGCTGACCCGGGTCGACGAGAAGGACATCGCCGCCCTGGCCGCCAAGGTCGACGTCGACACGGTCGCCCGTCGGCTCGACATCGAGGCCGTGCTCGACCGGATGGACCTCACCAGCACGGTCCTCAAGCGGGTCGACCTGGTGAAGGTGGTCGACGCGGTGCTCGACCAGATGGACCTGATCGCCCTCGCCAACGAGATCATCGACGGGGTCGACCTGCCCGAGATCATCCGCGACTCGACCGGCTCCATGGCGTCGGAGACCGTGAAGGGCGTACGGATGCAGGGGATCGGCGCCGACCAGGCGGTGGACCGGGCGCTCGACCGGCTCCTGCTGCGGCGCTCGCGCAGCAACGGCACCGCGGGCTCCTGAGACGACATGGACGAGGCAGCCCCGGACGCGACGCACGTCAGGATCTCGCCGGTCCCGCGTGAGGCGCGCCCCTTCCAGGGGCAGCGGGCCGGCATCGTCACCCGGCTGATCGCCGCGACCCTGGACGCGCTTCGTGATCGGAGCGGTGCTGCTCGGTGGCTACCTCGGCCTCGTCGGACTGATCTTCCTGCTCAACCCCCGCTCCTTCACGTGGCCCGAGCTCGGCGTGGTGTTCAGCCTCGCAGCGGCGTTCCTCGTCGCCTTCGTGTACTTCACGGTCTTCTGGACCCTGAGCGGCCGCACCTACGGCTACCTCGTGATGGGCCTGCGCGTGCAGGGCATCGGCGGGCGGCGGCTCAAGTTCGTCGGGGCCGCGCTGCGCGCGGCCTTCGTGGTGCTCGTGCCGATCGGGATCGTGTGGATCCCGTTCAGCCGCCACAACAAGTCACTGCAGGACGTCTTCCTCGGCACCCGGGTGGTCTACGACTGGGAGCCGCGGCCGGTGCGTCCGCGTGCCCGCCCGGTCGACGAGGACGAGAGCACCGAGAACCTCAGTTGAGGTGCTCGCGCCAGTCCTGGGGTACGGCGCCCTGAGGTCCGGGCGTCGGCTGGTCGGCGGGGTGGCTCTGCGGGTCGGCGAGCGCCGGGCCCTCGAACCCCACCTCCCGGTCGAAGTCCCAGAACCACTCCTCGCCCGGCTCGTAGCTGGCGATCACGTGGTGGCCCGACTCCCGCCAGTGGGCGGTGGCGTGCTGGCTCGGTGAGGTGTCGCAGCAGCCGATGTGGCCGCACGCCGTACATCGCCGCAGGTGGACCCACCACCCACCCTCGGCGAGGCACTCCACGCAGCCGGTGCCGGACGGTCGGACGTCGGGGTCGATGGCCTCGGTGCTCACCCCACCACCCTGACACCTGCCCCTTCCCGACGAAAGGTCCGGTCCCGCGACGGGTAGTCCCCGATCAGATGGTCGCTGAATGGCCGAATTCGCGACCATCTGATCGGGGACTATCGGCAAGGCAGGTGCGGGCGGGGTCGGAAGGGGCAGGTCAGCCGGTCCTCAGCCGCAGTGCCAGGAAGCGCTCGCGCTGCGAGTCGTCGAGGGCCCGGCGCTGCTCGACGGTGAAGGTCGGGACCCACCACGGCGGCAGCTCGACCGTCCACGCCCGGTCGGACGCCGGCTGCCGCGCCGCCCGCGCGTACGCCTGCCGCAGTCGGGTCACGAAGGCCTCGGGCCTCGCCAGGTCGGCCGACAGCATGGTCACGTACTCGAGACCGAGCGCTCGGAACAGCCCCTCCCTCTGTACGTCGCGTGCCCGCTGCGCGCCCTCGAGGTGCAGCGCGGAGTCGTACTCGCCGACCAGGCCGACGACCGGGTCGAACAGATCGGGTGTCCCGATGTGGCGTCCGCTCAGATCGAAGACCGGTCGGTTGCACAGCGGCCGCGGCAGCCCGGCCCGCTCGCGCCAGACCACGCGCATGACCACCTCCGCCGGCGACCAGGCGTTCTCCTCCATGTCGTCCAAGGAGTCACGCATCGGGCCGATTCCGTCCCAACCGGGGTTGGCGTACGCGATGGCCGTCGCCTCGCGGCGGCTGACGAGATCGGAGTACGCCGCCATGTCGGCCGCAACCAGAGCCGCCACGTGGCCGCTCGCATGACGCATCTCGAAGAACAGCGACCGATCAGGCGCGGTCACGACCAGCCCGGCGTACGCCGTCAGCTCGGTGGGCCGGAGCCGCTCCTCGCTCACCGTGACCCCCGGCACGGACACGATGGAGCTGTCGGCAGTGGCGAGGTCGACCGAGCGGACGACGCGACCGCCGGCGGTCAGCCCGTCGAACCACACGCCACCCATCCAGCGAAGGGCCGCCCACCCGGTGACGCCTCCATAGGACGGCAACCGTGCCGCGGCTTCGACGATCCGCTGCTCGAGGGAGATCGGCGTACCGGCGGGCACGTACAACCCGTAGCTGCTGCGGCGCCATCCACTCCCGCGGGCTTGGCCGCGCGTCGGCCCGGAGACGCCTGCCGGGTCCACGCGGCACGGCCAGGCGCAGCTCGCCGGCAGTCCGACCGGCCTTCGGCCGGGATCTGGAACCCCCATCGTTCGATGCTGCCCGATGTCGGGTGCACCCGGCGTCCGTCCTCCACAGGCCGCGGACGACCGGGTAGTCCCCGATCAGATGGCTCGGATCTGGCGATTTCACGACCATCTGATCGGGGACTACCGCCTCGAGACCATCCACCGGGTGAGGAGGGTGCTGTCGGACTCCAGCAGGGTGTGCAGCTCCAGGGGTACGCCGCCCGGCCCACCCGGTACGCCGAGGGGGGCGCCCTCGGCGATCCGGGCGTGGGTGCCGCCGACCAGGGTCGGCACGACCGTGCTGCACAGCTCGTCGACCACACCGGCGGCGAGGAGGTCGGCGGCCAGGTGCGGGCCGCCCTCGCACAGCAGGTTGCCGAACCCCGCGTCCTCGAGCGCCTCACGCAGCCGCGCCGGCTCCGGCGCGTCCTCCCCCAGCACGAGCACCCGCTCGCCCAGCAGCGCGCGAGCGGCCTCCAGCCCCGGGGCGCGTGCACCCGTGGCGAGGTACACCTGGCCGAGGTCCCCCTCCCGCAGGCTGGGGGGCACCTCGCCGCTCCGGGAGACCACGACCACGGGCTTGCGGGTTCGGCCGGTACCCCTCGGCCCGCACCGTGCCGGCCCCCACGACGATGACGTCGGCGAGGTCGCGCAGCAGGTGGAAGACGCGCTTGTCCGCGGCGTTGTTGATGCTTCCGCTGGTGCCGTCGACGCCGTCCACGGCGCCGTCGACCGTGGTCACGAAGTTGAGCCGCAACCACGGCAGCCGGGGTGGGGCGTACGCCGCTCGCAGCGCGTCGTCGTCGAGGTCCGCGAGCCGGCCGAAGGAGGTCACCGGGCCATCCTGCCGGGCGGCGGGACCGGCGGGCACCTCGGCCGGGCGTCCTAGACTGCCCGCGATGATCTCGCTCGACGACCTGGCCGCCCTGCGGGACACCTATCGCAGCGACCTCGGCGCGCCCGTGGCACCCGTCCGGGTCGGCGACCTCGTCATCGGTGACGACCAGCCCACGGTGATGGGCACCGTCAACCTCTCCCGCGGCTCGACGTACCGCGAGAGCGTGGCCGTCTCGTCCGCGTCCGCGATCCGCAAGGCGCGCGTCCAGATCGCCCAGGGCGCCCACCTGGTCGACCTCGGGGCCGAGTCGAGCACGGCCGCGGCGGAGCGCATCGACGCCGCCACCCAGGTCGCGACACTGGTGCCCGTCATCGAGGCCCTGGTCGACGAGACGGTGGTGTCGGTGGAGACCTACGAACCCGCCGTCGTCCGGGCCGGCCTCGAGGCCGGGGCCCGGGTGCTCAACATGACCGGCCGCGAGCGCGAGGACGAGATGTTCACGCTCGCGGCCGAGTACGACGCCGCCGTGGTGCTCTGCTTCGTGGAGCTGGCCAACGTCCGCGACGTCGGCACGGTGCCCCTCGACGACGACCCGCTGCCCCACCTGCTCGACCACTTCGGGGCGAGGCTCGAGCGCGCCCGCGTGCTGGGCGTGGACCGGGTGGTCCTCGATCCCGGGATGGGCTTCTACTACGGCAACCTCGTCGACCCGGCGGCCCGGGTGGCCCACCAGGCCCGGGTCCTGGCCCAGTCCTTCCGGCTCCGGCCGCTCGGCGTACCGGTCTGCAACGCGCTGCCGCACGCGTTCGACCTGTTCGAGGACGAGTTCCGCAAGGCGGAGGGCTTCTTCGCCGTGCTGGCGAGCCTCGGTGGCACCCAGCTCTTCCGTACCCACGAGGTCGCCCACGTCCGCGCCGTGCTGACGGCGATGGCCGCCCTCGCCGTGGGCTGAGCCGCCGACGGGGCCGACGGCTCCAGCGCCTCAGCCGAGGTGGCCGCGGACCGACACGTGTCCCGACAGCAGGTTGCGGGCGATCGTACGGCGCTGGATCTCGTCGGTCCCCTCGTAGATCCGCAGCAGGCGCAGCTCGCGGTACCACCGCTCGACCGGGAGCTCGCGGGTGTAGCCCATGCCACCGTGGATCTGGAGCACCCGGTCGACGATCTGGTTGGCCTGCACCCCGCCGTAGAGCTTCGCGATCGACTGCGACTGCCGTGAGTCGATCCCGTTGTCGACCTGCCAGGCCGCGGTGAGCACCAGCCACCGCAGCGCCTCGATCTCGACCGCGGAGTCCGCGATCATCCACTGGATCGCCTGCCGGTTGGCGATCGGCTCACCGAAGGTGACGCGGTTCTTGGCCTGCTCCATCGCCATCTCGACGAGGCGCTCGCAGGCGCCCAGGGCGCGGGCGGGCAGCATGAACCGGCCCTTGCCGATCCACTTCATCGCCAGCGCGAAGCCGCGGCCCTCCTCACCGAGGATCGCCGAGTGGGGCACGCGCACGTCCTGGAACGACAGCGACGCCGGCCCCCACTGACCCATGGTCGGGATCGAGGCGGACGTCCAGCCCGCGTCCCGGTCGACCAGGAAGCAGGTCACGCCACCGTCGGCGCCCTTCTCCTTGTCGGTGACCGCGAACACCATGGTGAAGTCGGCGATGTCGCCGCCGGTGATGAACGTCTTCTCGCCGTTGATGACCCACTCGTCCCCGTCCCGCACAGCCGAGGTGCGGATGTTGCGGGCGTCCGAGCCGGCGCCGGGCTCGGTGATCGCGAAGCAGCTGTGCCGCTCACCGCTGATCGTCGGCTCCAGGTAGCGCTTCTTCTGCTCGTCGTTGGCGTGGAAGAGGATGTTGTCGGCGTCGCCGCCGAACTTGAACTGCACGAACGTACGACCGAGCTCGATCTCGATCAGGGCGGCCATCAACGAGCTGAGGCCCATCCCGCCGTACTCCTCGGGCGTGAGGATGCCGAAGAAGCCGGACTGCTGGGCCTTGTCCTGCAGCCCGCGCAGCTCCTCGAGGGTGAAGCCGCGCTCGCCGTTGCGCTCGCGCTCGAGCACCTGCGGCTCCAGCGGCATGAGCTCCTTGGTGACGAACGTCCGCACCCAGTCACGGATCTCGCGCTCTTCGTCGCTGAGGGTCAGGTCCATGGGTGCGACATTACCCAGCGGTAGTGGGTACGGCGTCCGGGGCCGGAACCCGCCGGAGCTCGCGGACCGACCGCGAGGTGAGCGTGAGCAGACACACCGCCAGGTAGATGCCGGCGCCGGCCGTGGGTCAGCCGAGATACGCGCGTACGGCGTGCGCCAGGCCCCGTGCGTAGGTCGCCCGCCCGGAGCGCGACGTCATCCGCGCGGCGTCGCGGACGCTGCGCATGTTGCCGAGCTCCACCACGACGGTCGGGATGTCCGAGAGGTTCAACGTGCCCAGGTCGGAGCGGACGTCGAGGCCGTCTCCCCCGGCGACGTAGTTCGCGACCGGAAGCCCGACCCCGCGCAGGGCGGACCGGGTGTCGAGGGCCAATCGGTGCGAGGACCGGTAGATGTCGTGGGTCCACGGCGCGCGGTCACTCGGGGCGATCACGTGGAAGCCGTGCGCACCCGCGGCGTAGGACCCGTCGCCGTGCACGCTGATCTTCACGTCGGCGGGACGCGCGTTCCCGGCCCGCCCTCGGACGTCGACACAGGGCCCCCAGCGGTCCTGGCGGTTGGAGTGGCGGGTCAGCCGGACGGTGGCGCCCCAGGCCTCGAGCCTCTGCTTCAGCAGCCGCGAGACCCGCCAGGTCAGGGTCGCCTCCGGGTAGCCGGCGTCCGTCGCGGTGCCCGTGGTGTTGCAGGGCTTCTCGAAGCCGCCGGCCGGCACCAGCCGGCCGGTCTCGACGGGGTAGTTGTGGTTGCCGAGCTGGTGCCCCGGGTCGATGACGACGGTGCGCCCGCTGAGCGGCAGCGACGAACGGGTCTCGTCGGAGGGTCCCACCACCCGGAAGTCGTGGGTCGCGGAGGCCGGAGCCGCCAGCCCCACCGCCGCGGTGAGCGACCGCGGCGGCCAGCGGGACGAGCGTAGCGGTGGGTCACTCGTAGCCCAGGACTTCCTGCCGGCGGTCGCCCCAGGCGAGGGCCGAGGCGATGGCCTCGTCGATCGAGAGCTCGGTACGCCAGTCCAGGAGCTCGGTGGCGCGGTCCACGTTGGCGAAGGCGCCGACGGCGTCGCCGGGACGCGGCGGCGCCTCGGCGAGGGGTACGTCGTGCCCGAAGACCCGCTCGAACGCCGCGACCAGCTCGCGCACGGTCACCCCGTCACCGCGCCCGACGTTGATGATGACGCTCGGCCGGCCCACGGCGTCGATGCACCTGGTCGAAGCGCTCGACCGCGCGCACGTGGGCGCGGGCGAGGTCCCAGACGTGGATGTAGTCGCGGATCCCGGTGCCGTCGCGCGTGGGGTGGTCGGTGCCGGTGATGGTGAAGGCGTCCTTCTGGCCGCGCGCGGCCATCACGAGCTGGCCGAGGACGTGGGACGGCTCCTTGGCGTAGATCCCGGACTCGAGGTCCGGGTCGGAGCCGATCGGGTTGAAGTAGCGGAGGATGACCGCCCGCAGGTCGGTCGCCACCGCCATGTCCTCCAGGACCTGCTCGATCATCCGCTTGGTCCGGGCGTACGGCGAGGTCGGTGCCACCGGGTCGTCCTCGGTCACCTCGAAGTCGTCCTTGATCGCGTACAGCGAGGCGGACGACGAGAACAGCACGCGCGGCTTGCCGAGGGTCACCAGCTGGTCGAACAGCTCCAGGGACTTCGAGACGTTGTCGCGGTAGTACTCGTAGGGCTTCTCCACCGACTCCGGGACGACGATCCGCGCGGCCATGTGGATGGTGGCGTCGAGGTCCGGGTGCTCGTCGACGATCCGGCGCAGCAGGTCGCGGTCGGCGATGTCGCCCTCGTAGAAGGCCCGGTCGCGCACGAACGCGAGCGGGCCGGTGAGCAGCGAGTCGAGGACCACCGGCACGTGGCCGGCCTCCTCGAGCGCCTTCGCCGTCGTCGACCCGATGTAGCCGGCGCCTCCGGTGACCAGGATCTTCATCCCAGCAGCGTAGCGAGGACGGGTCACGCGGCACCTCGGCAAGGCAGGTGGCAGACTCCACCCCATACCGAGCGCACTCATCACCGGGATCACCGGACAGGACGGGCTGTACCTCGCCCAGACCTTGCTGGCCAAGGGGTACGACGTGCACGGCCTCGTGCGCGGGCAGCACAACCCCAAGCTCGAGCTGGTCCGCACCCTGGTCCCCGACGTCACGCTGCACAACGGCGACCTGACCGACCTGTCGAGCCTGGTCCGCGCGCTCCGGGCCTCGGACCCGAGCGAGGTCTACAACCTCGCCGCCGTCTCGAACGTCGCCTACTCGTGGGCGAACGTCAGCCACACCACCGACGTCACCGCCAAGGGGACCCTCACCATCCTCGAGGCGATCCGGCTGCACGCCGACGACGACCCGGGGACGATCCGGTTCTACCAGGCCTCGAGCTCGGAGATGTTCGGCAAGGTCCGCGAGGTGCCCCAGACCGAGCGCACCCAGTTCTGGCCGCGCTCGCCCTACGGCGTGAGCAAGGTCTTCGGCCACTACATGACCATCAACTACCGCGAGTCCTACGGCATGCACGCCTCCTGCGGCATCCTCTTCAACCACGAGTCGCCGCTGCGAGGGGTCGACTTCGTGACCCGCAAGATCAGCCGAGGGGTGGCCCGGATCGCGAGCGGGCTCCAGGACGAGATCGTGCTGGGCAACCTCGAGGCCGAGCGGGACTGGGGCTTCGCGGGGGACTACGTCGAGGCCATGTGGCTCATGCTCCAGCAGCCGCAGGCCGACGACTACGTCATCGCCACCGGGGAGACCCATTCCATCCGCGACTTCCTCGAGGCAGCGTTCGCCCACGTCGGGGTGGAGGACTGGAGCCGGCTACGTCCGGCAGGACCCGAGCCTGATGCGACCGGCGGACATCGACCAGGTGGTGGGCGATGCCACCAAGGCGCGCACGGTCCTCGGCTGGAAGCCGAGCGTCAGCTTCCATGCGCTCGTGCAGATGATGGTGGACGCCGATCTGGAGGACGCCAAAAAAGGGTAAAAGCCTGCTGAGCCGGTGTGTGCGCCCCTACCCTCGACCTACACTCACGCCTGTAGCCGGGGGAGGGACGCCTACCGCGTCCCGGGGCTGCGCCTGGGGGAAGTCGTAGGTATCACGCATGGGCATCGCGCCTGACCGCACAGAACTGTCGAGCGCCGAACGCGTGCGCCCGCACAGCCGGGCTCTGCGCGCGCTGCCGGTCACCGCCCTCGTGGTCGACCTCGTCGTGATCACCGTGACGGTCTTCCTCGCCGCCTACGGCCGCAACCACATGCTGATCTTCGGCTCGGACACCGTGACCCAGTCCGCGGCCCTGGTCGGCGGCCCCCTCGTCTTCTCGTGGCTCGCCGTGATCGCCCTGCGCGGCGGCTACGACAAGGGCGTCTTCGGCGCCGGCGTCGACGAGTACAAGATCGTCATCAACTCCAGCCTGCTCACCGCGGCGATCCTCGGGATCGGGTGCTACCTGACCAAGTTCGACCTCTCCCGCGGGTTCTTCCTCTTCGCCTTCCTGATCGGGCCACCGATGCTGATGGTGGGGCGCTGGCTGCTGCGTCGCTCGCTGCACCAGGCCCGCCGCATGGGCTCGCTCGGCCAGCGCACGATCATCGCCGGCAGCTCCGACCACGTCGACGCCGTCGCCGACGTGTTCGCCCGCGAGTCCTGGCTCGGCTACAGCGTCGTCGGGGCGCTGACCCCTCCCCACGAGCTGTCGACGCAGACCGAGGGCGGCGTGTCCGTGCTGGGCAACGTCGACGACGCCGCGGACCTGATCCGCACCTACGACGCCGACGTCGTGTTCGTGGTCGGTGGCGCCTTCAGCGACCCGACGGCGATGCGCAGCCTGGTGTGGGACCTCGAGTCCGACGACGTCCAGGTGATCCTGGCGCCGGGGATGACCGACGTCTCCAGCGAGCGGATCCGCGTGCGTCCGGTGGCCGGGCTGCCGCTCCTCCACCTCGAGCGTCCGCGCTCGCAGGAGGCGCTGCGCTGGGCCAAGCGCGCCTTCGACCTGGTCGGCTCGACGATCCTGCTCGTGCTGCTCTCGCCGCTGATGCTCGTCGCGACGATCGCCATCAAGCGGTTCGACGACGGGCCCGTGCTGTTCCGCCAGACCCGCGTCGGCCGGGACGGCACCACGTTCACCTGCCTGAAGTTCCGCAGCATGGTGGTGGACGCGGAGGAGATCCTCTCCGACCTGCACGCCGAGACCGGTCATCACGAGGGCCTCTTCAAGATGCCGCGCGACCCTCGCATCACCCGGCCCGGACAGTGGATCCGCCGCTACTCCGTCGACGAGCTGCCCCAGCTGGTCAACGTCTTCCGGGGCGACATGAGCCTCGTCGGACCGCGTCCGCCGCTGCCCAGCGAGGTCGACCGCTACACCCTGACCCAGTCGCGTCGGCTGCGGGTGCGTCCCGGCCTGACCGGCCTGTGGCAGGTCTCCGGCCGCTCCGACCTGTCGTGGACCGAGTCCATCCGCCTCGACCTCTACTACGTCGACAACTGGTCGATGATCCAGGACCTGGTGATCCTGGGCCGCACCATCGGTGCGGTGTTCAGCTCCCGCGGCGCCTACTGAGCGAGCTTCTCCTCGAGCAGCGCCCGGAGGTAGTCGCCGTACCCGCTGCGCGTCAGCTCGTCCGCCCGCCGCGCCAGCCCGTCGTCGTCGAGGAAGCCCATCCGCCAGGCCACCTCCTCGGGGCAGCCGATCTTGAGCCCCTGCCGCTCCTCGATCGCCTGGACGAAGTTGCCGGCGGCGATCAGGGAGCCGACGGTCCCGGTGTCGAGCCAGGCGGTGCCACGTGGCATCACGTCGACCTGGAGCCGCCCGGCGTCGAGGTAGAGCCGGTTCAGGTCGGTGATCTCGAGCTCTCCGCGCGCCGACGGGCGCAGGGTGTGCGCCAGCTCGACCACGCCCGGCCCGTAGAAGTAGAGACCGGGGACCGCGAAGTGGCTGCGCGGACGCTCCGGCTTCTCCTCCAGCGAGGTGGCGCGGCCGCTCTCGTCGAAGGTGACCACGCCGTACGCCGAGGGTTCGGCCACCTGGTAGCCGAAGATCGCGGCTCCGTCGACGTCGCTGAACCGGCGCAGCGTGGCACCGAGTCCCGGGCCGTAGAAGATGTTGTCGCCGAGCACGAGGCCCACCGGCTCGTCGCCGATGTGCTGCTCGCCGATCAGGAACGCCTGGGCCAGGCCGCCGGGCTCGGGCTGCGCGGCGTACGTGATCTCGATCCCCAGGGCCGACCCGTCGCCGAGGAGGCGCTGGAACGACTCCTGCTCGTGGGGCGTGGTGATCACCAGCACCTCGCGGATCCCCGCGAACAGCAGCGTGGTGAGCGGGTAGTAGATCATCGGCTTGTCGTAGACCGGCACCAGCTGCTTGCTCACCGCGAGCGTGATGGGGTGCAGCCGTGAGCCGGTGCCTCCGGCCAGAATGATCCCTCGCATGGCGGCCATCCTAGGGAAACGCGGTGCCGCGGCGACCCGGCGGCAGGCCTGCTTCTACGATCAGCGCATGGACCGCCTTCTCGTGACCGGTGGCGCCGGCTTCATCGGCGCCAACTTCGTACGCCACCTCGTCGAGCACACCGATGCCCACGTCACGGTCCTCGACAAGCTGACCTACGCCGCCAGCGAGGAGGCGCTGGCCGACCTGCCGGCGGACCGCGTCGACCTCGTGGTGGGCGACGTCGCAGACGCCACGCACGGTCGACCCGCTGGTCGCCGACCACGACACGGTCGTGCACCTGGCCGCGGAGTCCCACAACGACAACTCCCTCGACGACCCGGAGCCCTTCATCCGGACCAACGTGGTCGGCACCTACGTGCTCCTGGAGGCCGTACGCCGGACCGGGGCCCGGTTCCACCAGGTCTCGACCGACGAGGTCTACGGCGACCTGCCCCTCGACGACCCCCAGCGCTTCACCGAGGACACCCCCTACCGGCCGAGCAGCCCCTACTCGGCCGCCAAGGCCGGCGCCGACCACCTGGTCCGCGCCTGGGTGCGCAGCTTCGGGGTCCGGGCGACCATCTCCAACTGCTCGAACAACTACGGGCCCTGGCAGCACGTCGAGAAGTTCATCCCGCGCCAGGTCACCGAGCTGCTCGAGGGGCGTCGCCCCCGGGTCTACGGCAACGGCCGGCAGGTCCGCGACTGGATCCACGTCGACGACCACAGCGCGGCGCTGCTCCGGATCCTCGAGCACGGCCGGATCGGCGAGACCTACCTGGTCGGCGCCGACGGTGAGCGCAGCAACCTCGAGGTGGTGCGCCTGCTGCTGCGGCTCGTCGGCCGACCGGAGGACGACTACGACCTGGTCGCGGACCGGGCCGGGCACGACCAGCGCTACGCGATCGACGCCGGCAAGCTGCGCAGCGAGCTCGGCTGGGAGCCCCGGTTCGGCGACTTCGAGCAGGGGCTCGCCGAGACCGTCGCCTGGTACACCGACCACCGCGACTGGTGGGCGTCCCACAAGCAGCGCCACCGAGGCGGCGTACGCCGCGAAAGGTCAGTGATGGCCGATCTGGCCGTCGACCCCACGCCGATCCCCGGCCTGCTCCAGCTGCGCCTCGACGTCCGGACCGACGAGCGCGGCTGGTTCGAGGAGGCCTGGCAGCGCGCGAAGATGACCGAGCTCGGCCTCCCCGACTTCGGGCCGGTCCAGGCCAACGTCGCCTGGAACGACCAGCGCGGCACGACCCGCGGTCTGCACGCGGAGCCGTGGGACAAGCTCGTCACGGTCGTCTCCGGACGGGCGTACGGCGCGTGGGTGGACCTGCGCGCCGGCGAGACGTTCGGCGCCACCCACACCGTCGTGCTCGAGCCCGGCGTCGCGGTCTTCGTGCCCCGGGGTGTCGGCAACGGCTACCAGACCCTGACCGACGCCACCACGTACACCTACCTGGTCAACGACCACTGGCGTCCGGACGCGGAGTACGTCGCCGTCGACCACACCGACCCGGCGCTGGCGATCGACTGGCCGGTGCCGCCCGACGAGCGGTCGTTGTCGGAGAAGGACCGCACCGCCCCGTCCCTCTCGGAGGTCAGCCCGGTCGCACCGCGCTCGGCGCTGGTGCTCGGGGCCGGCGGTCAGCTCGGCGGAGCACTGCTGGACGCCTTCCCGGGAGCGCGGGGCACCACCCGGGCCGAGCTCGACCTCACCGACCCCGAGCAGCTGGAGGGCTGGCCGTGGAGCGAGCACGACGTCGTGCTCAACGCGGCGGCGTACACCGCTGTCGACGCCGCCGAGACGACCGAGGGCCGCCGGGCCGCGTGGGCCCTCAACGCCGACTCTGCCGGCGTCCCTGGCCCGGCTGGCGGTGAGCCACGGTCTGACCCTCGTGCACTACTCGACCGACTACGTCTTCGACGGCACGCGAGCCGAGCACGACGAGGACGAGCCGCTGACCCCGCTGGGCGTCTACGGCCAGGCCAAGGCCGCCGGCGAGCTGGCGCTCGAGGCCGTTCCGCGGCACTACCTCCTGCGCACCTCCTGGGTGGTCGGGAACGGGCCCAACTTCGTGCGCACGATGGCGCGCCTGGCTGACGACGGGGTGAGCCCGTCGGTCGTCTCGGACCAGGTCGGCCGGCTGACCTTCACCGACGAGCTCGCCCGGGCCACGCGGCACCTGCTCGACCACGGCGCGCCCTACGGCACCTACCACGTCACCAACGGCGGTCCCGCGATGTCGTGGCTCGAGGTCGCGCGCGAGGTCTTCGCGGTGCGCGGTCGCGATCCGCAGGACGTCAGCCCCACCACCACCGAGGAGTACGCCGCGGGCCGGGCCGTCGCGCCACGGCCGAGGAGCAGCGTGCTCTCCACCCGGCGGATCGAGGCGACCGGGTTCGTGCCGACGGACGCCCGTGAGGCGCTGCGGGCCTACGCCTCGAGCCTGCCGTAGTCGTCCTCGAGCCGGACGATGTCGTCCTCGCCGAAGTAGCTGCCGCGCTGCACCTCGATCACGATCAGCGTGTCGTCGTGGAGGTTGGCGAGACGGTGCGGCGTTCCGACGGGGACGTCGACCGACGTCCCGGGCGTGAGCTCGACGGTCTCGCCGTCGATCACGCACGTGGCCGTCCCGTGGGCGACGGTCCAGTGCTCGGCGCGGTGGGCGTGCGTCTGGTAGGAGATCCGCTCACCGGGCCGCACGAGCAGGCGCTTGACCTGATAACCGGAACCCTGGTCCAGGACCAGCCATGAACCCCATGGCCGCTCGTCCCGCGCTCCGCTCATCGGTACCTCTCAGTCGTCGTAGTGACCGACAGTGTCCCTCAGATCGCTCCGCATGCTGAGCAGTTCGGCCCAGTCCTGAGTGTCGTGGCCGGTGCGGTCCTCGTCGCACGCGCCGACCAGGGCGTCGAGCAGGAAGGCCCGCGGGCCGTCGCAGGGCAGCTCGTCGAGCCAGGCGAGGTCGAGGGGGGCGACCGGCACGTGGGAGACGAGGGGGTGCCAGGGCCGCACGTCGCGGGGCTCGCGGTCGCCGAAGAGCTCCTCGTGCAGCTTCTCGCCCTCGCGCAGGCCGGTGTACTCGATCGCGATCGGGCGGCTGTCGAGGCGGATCAGGTGCTGGGCGACGTCGAGGATCTTCACCGGCGCCCCCATGTCGAGGACCAGCGCCTCACCCGGTCCGCCGATCGCGCCGGCCTGCACCACGAGCTGGCAGGCCTCCTCGACGGTCATGAAGTAGCGGGTGACCTCGGGGTGGGTGACCGTCACCGGCCCGCCGTTGGCGATCTGCTGCGCGAAGGCGGTCAGCACCGAGCCGCGGCTGCCCAGGACGTTGCCGAACCGCACGGACAGGTAGCTGCGCGACGTCACCTCCGCGAACGTCGACGTGACCCGCTCGGCGAGCCGCTTGCTGTAGCCGAGGACGCAGCTGGGGTTGGCGGCCTTGTCGGTGGAGATGTTGACCAGCCGCGGCACCCCGGCGCGATGGGCGGCCTCGAGCACGTTGCGGGTGCCCGACGACGTTGGTCTTGATCGCCTCCCCGGGGTACTGCTCGAGCATCGGGAGGTGCTTGAGCGCCGCGGCATGGAACACCACGTCGGGCCGGCGCGCCATGAACACCCGGTTCAGCGCCACGGAGTCCCGGATGTCGCAGAGGACGACGCTCCCGTCGTCCAGCAGCGCCCGCCCCGTCAGCGACAGCTGGACGGCGTGCAGGGCCGACTCGTCACGGTCGAGCATGATCAGCTCGTCGGGGCCGAACCGGGCGATCTGCCGGCACAGCTCGGAGCCGATGGAGCCTCCGGCGCCGGTGACCAGGACCCGCTTGCCCGACAGGTAGTCGGCGATCGAGGCGATGTCGGTGTCGATCTGGCTGCGACCGAGGACGTCCGCGAGGTGGATGTCGCGGATGTCGCGGATGCCGACGTGCTCGCGCAGCAGCTCGGAGGTCGAGGGCAGGACCTTGACCTCGAGGCCCTCCGCCCGTCCCGCCTCGGCGACCCGAGCGAGGGTCTCCGCGGACGAGCTCGGGATGGCCACGACCAGCACCTCGGGTCGACAGCGCTCCGCGGCTCCTCGGATGCCCCACGTGTCGCCCAGGACCGGCACGCCGCGGATCCGCAGGTGGCGCTTGGCGCGGTCGTCGTCCACCAGGCCGACCGGGAGCCACTCCCGGCTGCGGGTCGCGCAGCATGGAGATGACCAGGTCGCGGCCGGCGTCCCCGGCGCCGGCGATCAGGGCCCGGGTCGGGGCAGGCGGCCGCCGCACCGCCCGAGTCCGGGCGTTCGGCGTAGGCGCGCCAGGTCGCCCGGCCCAGGCCGGCGACCACGACGAAGGAGATCGTCGCTCCGACCGGCACCGAGCGGGCCATCACGATGTCGGTGGAGTTGGCGGCGAACACGACCATGCCGGAGAAGGCCGCCACGACCGCGACCAGCAGCATCTCCTCCAGGCTGCCGGTACGCGCCCGGCCCTGGTGCAGACGGACGGCGAGACCGACGACGACGTAGACGGTCGCCAGGGCGATCCCCACGACGACGGAGGCCTTCCACGGCACCGAGGAGAACGACGTGTACCGAAGACCGGTGGCCGCCATGGTCGCCCCGACCCACGCCGTGACGTCGTAGGCGACGATCAGCGGGAATCGGAACGGCCGTACCCGAGGTCCGAGTTTCATGAGCTTCCTGCCACCGTCCTTGGTCTGGGCATGGCCCGTCCCCCGAGAATCATTGTTCCCCTGGTTCAGCCGGCCATGCGCGTCGCGGGCTGTGAGATGTCCGACGCTCACGGGCTCCGGTCGGTTCAGTGGTGGACCCAGATCGGGGCGTTGGTCACCGTCAGCCTCCGACCCGCCTTCGTCGGCGACGTGCTGCCGCTCATCGTCTCCACGGTGTGGGCACCCTTCGGCGCCCGGATCCGGGCCTTGCCCGACGGGATCCAGTAGACGTGGCTGACCTTCCCCGCCCGCGTCATCGTGCAGGTCCACACGTGGGTCTTGGCGCTGCGGGTGCAGGAGCGGACGCGCTGGTGGAGCATCCAGCGCGCCACGGTCGTGTACGCCTTGCCGGCAGCCGTCGGGGTCACCAGGTCCGGCTGCACCAGCTGGATGGCCACCTCGCCGATCGGCGCCCAGCCCAGCCAGTAGACCCGCTTGACGCGGTTGGCCGCGTTGAGCAGGTGCGTCCGGACGACGTACGACGCCTGCTTGCGCGCCGAGAAGGAGGGCACGGCCTCGTGCGCGCCGGCCACCCCGTAGTTGATCTCGACGTTCCAGATCGGCGCCGACACCTTGTTCGCGGCCAGGATCCGGCGCGCGGCCCGGATCAGCGCCACCGAGTCCTCGGGCGTACCGCGCCGCACGGGGTAGGGGTCGATGCCGACCGCGTCGAGCGAAGCCTCCGACCCGCTTCCCACCGACCCGGGCGGCGTAGAACCGCGCCATGAACTTCCGCTGGTAGCTCATCCGCATCACCATCCCCGGACCGACGACGACCGCCTTGCGCGCCCGGTTGTGGATGACCTTGGCGGCCGCGACGACCAGCTTCGCGAGCTGCTGCGGCGTGCCTGCCCAGTTCTCCTTGATGCTGGGCTCCGGCCAGATCTGGTAGTCGGCGCGGGTGCCGTAGCGGCTGACCACCTTGCCGACGTACGCCTTCCAGGGCCTCATCCTGGGCACCGACGCGGCGACGTTCGCGGCGCCGGGCGTCGTGGAGTGGATCTGGGGCGTCAGCCCGAGGACGACGAGCGGCTTCGCGCCGCCGGCGCGCGCGGCGGCGACCAGCGCGTCGAGCCGCGTCCAGTCGAAGCCCGCGCTCGTCTCCAGGGCGGGCCAGTACACGTTGTTGGTCGCCAGGCTCACCGCGCCCACCGGGGCGTCCGGGAAGGCGGTCTCCAGGTTCGGAGCATGCATCCCGAAGAACCTGCTGGTGACCGGACCGCTCGCCGAGGCGGGCAGACACGCCTGCACCGCCAGGCTCAGGACCAGCACGACGGCCGCCGTCACTCCTCGGCGGACCCCTGCACCCGACACTCGCCAGAACCCCATGTCAGTCCTCATTCCCCACGAGACATCAGAAGACGCCGCGAGGCTACCCGACGATCGGCGCTGGCACGCAGTCGCCGGCGACAGACGCGAACAGGCCCCGGGAGGGTTCACCTCCCGGGGCCCGGGTCCTCGCGGCGTCGCGCGCAAGCGGTCAGTCGCCGACCTTCTCGGCGGCGTCGACGACGGCCTTGGTCGCGTTGGTCGCGGTCTTCTTCGCCGCGGTGGCGGTGGCCTTGGCGCTGCTCTTGGCCGGGCTCTTGGCCGCGGTCTTGCGGGCCTGGGCGGTGGTCTTGCGGGCCTGGGCGGTGGTCTTCTTGACCGCCTTGGTGCCCTGCGTCCTGGTCGTCTTGGCCTTGGTCACCGTGGTCTTCGCGGCGGACTCGGCGTCCTGGGTGCTCTGCTGGCGGCGGATCCGGCCGACCAGCGACTCGCCCCGCTTGACCAGGTCGGCGTAGGTGTCACCGGCGGTGGAGACCTGCGTGTCGACCAGCTTCTGGAGACGGGTCGGGAAGGCCTGTACCTCGGACTGGAGCTCGGCGACGCGCTGCTCGATGACGCGGCGGCGGGCCACGGCGTCCTTGTTGAGCGAGTCCAGGCGGTCGGCCACGGCCTTGCCGGCGCGGTCGCGCAGCACCTCGGGCTTGGCCTCGAGGGCGGAGACGGACTTCTGCACGTCGTCGAGACGCTTCTGCACGTCGGCGACGTAGTCACGGACGGTCTCGACCACGAGGTCGGTCATGCCGACGCCGGCGTAGAGGGGGCGCGTCGCGCCGGTCGGGATCTGGGTGGGGATGTCGAACCTGGCCTTGGCCATGTCGTGCTCCTTCGGGTGGTGGTTGCCCGGCACCGTGCCGGGATGGTTCACGGGGCGTCGGTCCCGCCGTTGAGGGCGAGGAACGACGCGTACACGTCGAGCAGGGTCTGCTTCTGCCGCTCGGTCAGGGCCTGGTCACCCAGGACCGCGAGCTCGACCGAGCCGCCGATCCCCTCGTCGGGGGCGACGATCCCGGCACGGATGTAGAGCTGCTCCGCGGAGATCCGCAGCGCCTTGGCGAGCTGCTGGAGCACCTCGGCCGAGGGTCGGCGCAGACCGCGCTCGATCTGGCTCAGGTAGGGGTTGGACACTCCGGCCTGCTCGGCGAGCTGCCGCAACGAGAGACGGGCGGACACCCGCTGCTCGCGCAAGTAGTCGCCGAGTGTCTCGACCGTCTTGCCGACCTTGCCCTTCGCCATACCCCCAGTCTGCTAGCAGTTGCTAGCAGAACCAAGTCGACGGACGGTGAGAGCAGTCACACGAGGCCCGAAAACCCAACGATTCATGGTCTTTCGCGTGGAGCAGCTCTGCTGTCTGCTGCTAGCAGCGAGAAACTGGCCCTGATCTCTCCGACCACCGCTCCTCCGCCGAGCAGCTCCACGACACCCGTGCGCCGTACGGCCTCGGCGTCGACGGAGGGGTCCTCGAGCACGCCGCTGCACCGCAGCGCCTCGGCCATCAGCACCGGCCGCACCCGCGGGGCCCCGTCGTCCGCCTTGAGCGCGAACGCCCGGCCGTCGGCGAGCGCCACGGCGTAGCAGCACTCGGCGCCCGCCTTGCCGATCGCGCCCGGGATCGCGGTGAGCAGCGCGCGCTCGTCGCGCGTCGTCCCCGAGACGTACGCCGGGTGGGAGCGCACCGCGTCCGCGATCCGGGCCGAGGGCGCGTGCTCGGCGCCCGACCCGTCCACGCCGAGGCTCAGCCGGGCGAAGGCCCGGGCGAGGCCGACGAGCGACGCGGAGAGCAGCGGGGCACCGCAGCCGTCGACGGCGGTGACCGCGACCGGCTCGCCGGTCAGCTCGGCGAAGGTGGCGGCGATCGCCCGCTGGACCGGGTGCGCGGGATCGAGATAGGTCTCGGTCGGCCAGCCGTTGGCGACACAGGTCGCGAGCATCGCGGCGTGCTTGCCGGAGCAGTTCATCAGCACCGGCGCCTTGGCTCCGCCGTCCCTGATCACCTGCTCGCGGGCCGCGTCGTCGAGCGGGTAGTCCGCCGGCGTGCGGAGGTCCGCCTCGGACAGCCCCGCGGCGCCGAGGATCCGGCGTACCCCCTCGACGTGGAACGGCTCGCCGGAGTGGGAGGCACAGGCCAGGGCGAGCAGGTCGGGCGGCAGATCGAGCCCGACCCGGAGCATGCCCAGGGCCTGGATCGGCTTGTTGCACGAGCGCGGCAGGATCGGGCTGTCGACGTCGCCGACCGACCACGCCACGCTCCCGTCGGCCTCGAGCGCCACCACCGATCCGTAGTGGTGGCCCTCCACGAACCCGTTGCGCACGATCTCGGCGACGGGCACGACGGAGCTTCCTACGGCAGGCATCAGGTCAGGGTAGCGACGCTGGCAGGATGGTCCCGTGCCGACGCCCCAACACTGCCCGAGCCCCCGGGAGCTGGCCGACCTCGAGCTGCTGGCCGGCGGGGCGCTGGCCCCCACGACGCGGTTCAACGAGCCGGGCTCGCCGGTGACCCTCGAGCTGCCGTCCGAGCTTCTCGGCCAGGAGGTCGAGCTGGTCGACCCCGAGGGGCTGCCGCTCGCGCGGCTCTCCGCGGACGGCGAGGTCGAGGCCCTGACGCACGCGCAGCACGGGCCGTTCCGCCGCCTCCACGTGCCGCCCCGGCAGGTCCGCGAGACCCACGCCGGCGCGACCTTCGTCCCGGTGGTGGACGCCCTCACCGAGGAGGAGGTCGAGCGACTGCGAGGCCTCGGCACCCCGGTCGTCCTGCTCGCCCTCACCGGCCCCGGGACCCCGGAGCTCTCAGCGGTCGCGCTGCTGCGCGCCACGCTGGCCGCCGCACGCAGGCTCCCCGCCGCCTCGGTGGTCGCCGTCCCGCTCGGCTCGCACGGGGACCCGGTGGTCGACCACGACCTCGGGGTCCGGGTCGTCTCGGCGTACGCCGGGCCGGACCCGGTGCTCGCCCTCGGCGACGGCGACGGCGAGTACGCCGAGGACGTCGCCGCCATCGTCGAGGCGGACCGGCCGGGTCCCGCCGAGCAGGGCCTCGTGCTGTTCTTCACCGGCCTCTCCGGGAGCGGCAAGTCGACGGTCGCCCAGGCGGTGATCGACGCGCTGCTGGAGCGGGGCGAGCGCACCGTCACCAGCCTGGACGGCGACGTCGTACGCCGGAACCTCTCCGCGGGCCTGACCTTCAGCCGCGCGGACCGCGAGACCAACATCCGGCGGATCGGCTGGGTGGCCGCGGAGATCTCGCGGCACGGTGGCGTGGCCGTGTGCAGCCCCATCGCGCCGTTCGACGAGACCCGGCAGGACGTCCGCGCGATGACGGCCGCGGCCGGCGGCGCGTTCTTCCTGGTGCACGTGGCGACGCCGCTCGAGGAGTGCGAGCGCCGCGACCGCAAGGGCCTCTACGCGAAGGCGCGTCGCGGCGAGATCCCGGACTTCACCGGGATCTCGTCGCCCTACGAGGCCCCCGAGGACGCCGACCTGCGGCTCGACACGACGGGACGCTCGATCGAGGACTGCCGCGACGAGGTGCTCGCGGCGCTGGCCGCGGCCGGCTTCGTCTCGGCGGGCGAGCCGGACGAGGTCGAGGCGGAGCCGATCCGCGTGCTGTTCGTGTGCACGGCGAACATCTGCCGCTCGCCGTACCTCGAGCTCCGGGCGCGCCAGCTGCTCGGTCCGGACTCGCGCGTGGAGGTCAGCAGCGCGGGCACGCTGGGCTTCGACGCCTCACCGGTCAGCGACACGATGGAGGCGGAGTTCGCCCGCTGGAGCACCCAGGTGGACGACTTCCGCAGCCGGCCGGTGACCGGCGAGATGATCGACGCCGCCGACGTGGTGCTGACCGCGGAGGCGGCGCACCGCACCCGGCTCCTGGAGGAGCGGCCGGCGGCCTTCCGCAAGATCTTCACGCTCGGGCAGTTCGTCGCCAGCGCGGAGGCGGCCGACCCGGCCCTGCACGGGAGGGCGCTCCTGGAGGCGCTGGCGAGCCGACGCGTCCCAGCAGCCGCCGAGCACGACATCGCGGACCCCTACCGGCGTGGCCCCGAGGCGGCGCGGCGCGCGGCCGTCACCATGGAGCAGCTGCTCGAGGTGCTCGTGGACAAGCTGCGAGACGACCGGCCCGCCTGATTGGAGAATCTCGCGTTCATCGGTAGGTTTACCTGCCTCGCCCTACCTTCCGTGGAAGGACCGCGCCCATGGGTGACTGGCTCACTGTGTCATTTCTCTCGATCATCGCCGCCGCGTTCTTCGTCGGCATCATCGTCGGCCTGACCGGCATGGGCGGTGGCGCGCTGATGACGCCGGCCCTGATCTTCCTCGGCGTCGGCGACGCCTCCTCCGTGGTGACCGCCGACCTCACCGCCGCCGCGGTCTACAAGACCGGCGGGGCCATCACCCACGCCAAGGAGGGAGCGCCCAACTGGACGCTCGCCAAGTGGCTGATCGCGGGGTCCGTCCCGTTCGCCCTCGCCGGCCCGTACCTGATCCACCACATCGCAGGCTCCCCGGAGGAGCTCGACGTCCTGCTGAAGAAGTGCATCGGCTTCGCGCTGCTCTTCGCGGCGGCGACCTACGCCCTGCGGCTGTGGGTGAACCTGCGGCGTGTGCAGGCCGGAGCGGTGGACGCCGACCCCGACCCCCACATCCGGCCGCTGCTGACGATCGCGATCGGCGCCTTCGGCGGCCTGCTGGTCGGCATCACCAGCGTCGGCTCGGGCTCGGTGATCATGATCTCGCTGGTGATGCTCTACCCGGGGCTCTCCGCCCTGCGCCTGGTCGGCACGGACCTGGTCCAGGCCGTGCCGCTCGTGATGGCGGCCGCGATCTCCAACATCATCCTGAACGGGCTGGACTGGTCGCTGCTGATCCCGCTGGTGATCGGCTCGGTGCCCGGCACCATCCTCGGGAGCCGGATCGCGCCCCGCGTCCCGCAGTCGATCATCCGCCGGGGCATCGTGATCGTGCTGACCATGTCGGGGCTGGCACTGCTCGACAAGTCCGGCTGGGGACCTCTGGGCGCCGGTGACGACCAGACGCATCCCGTGCTGATCGCCCTGGTCGGTCTGGCCATGGTCTTCGTGGTGCCCCTCGTGTGGGGCCTGATCCGCCGCTCGCAGGGCATGCCGATGTTCGGTACCCCCACCGTGGCCGAGCTGGAGAGCGAGCCGCTCGGCACCCCGCCGTCAGCTGTCGGGGTCGTCGACGGGACCCGTGACGATCAGGGCGAGGCTCCGTAGGCGGTCGACGAACCGGCGTACGTCGGGCGCGACCACCTCGGGAGCCACCTCGTAGGCCTCCGCCAGGTCGGTCACGATCTCGGTCTCGGTCCGGTCACCGTCGACGCACGCCCACACCTGGGCCGCCGTGCCCTCGAAGACGTACGGCGGTGCGTCGAGGTGGTCGAGGTCGACCACGACCGCCCGTGCCGGCGACTCGACGTACGCCGCGGTGGTGGCGTGCCGCCAGATCACCGTCCCGCCGGCCGCCGGGGACGCCGGCCCGGGCTCGCCCTCGGTGCCCCCGTGGGCGGTGTCGGTCACGCGCCGAGTTTAGGGCTCCGGGCTGCGCCGGTTAGCATGAACGCTGCTGTCCCGAGGAGAGGCCCCCACATTCGATGAGCGCACCACCGACGCATGCCGACTACCAGCTGAGCCAGCTCGACCAGCTCGAGGCCGAGTCGATCCACATCTTCCGTGAGGCGGCTGCCGAGTTCGAGAAGCCGGCCCTGATGTTCTCGGGCGGCAAGGACTCCATCGTCATGCTGCGCCTGGCCGAGAAGGCGTTCTTCCCGGCCAAGATCCCGTTCCCGCTGGTGCAGATCGACACCGGGCTGGACTTCCCCGAGGTGCTGGAGACCCGTGACAACTGGGTCAACCGCCTCGGTGTCCACCTGATCGTGGCCAGCATCGACCAGGCCATCAAGGACGGTGTGGTCGTCGACGACGGCAAGACCAGCCGCAACCGGATGCAGACCGCCACGCTGCTCAACTGCGTGGAGGAGAACGGCTTCACCGCCATGTTCGGCGGTGGCCGCCGCGACGAGGAGAAGGCCCGCGCCAAGGAGCGCGTCTACTCCCACCGCGACGACTTCGGCCAGTGGGACCCGAAGATGCAGCGCCCCGAGCTGTGGAGCCTCTACAACGGCAGGATCCACGGCGGCGAGCACATGCGCGTCTTCCCGCTGTCCAACTGGACCGAGCTCGACGTGTGGCACTACCTGCGCCAGGAGGAGGTCGAGCTCCCGTCGATCTACTTCGCCCACCAGCGCCGCGTGTTCAACCGCGACGGCATGTGGATGAGCGAGAGCCCGCTCAACCCCTGCCGGACCGGCGAGGAGGTCGTGGAGAAGACCGTGCGCTACCGCACCGTCGGCGACCTCAGCCTGACCGGCGCGGTCGAGTCCGACGCGGACACCCTCGACAAGATCATCGACGAGATCGCCATCGCCCGCGTCACCGAGCGCGGCGCGACCCGAGGTGACGACCGGTTCTCCGAGGCAGCCATGGAGGACCGGAAGAAGGAAGGCTACTTCTGATGCCCGAGATGTCCCCCGTCGCCGAGGAGCACGCCGGCCGCCCGCCGATGGACCTCCTCCGCTTCGCCACCGCAGGCTCGGTCGACGACGGCAAGTCGACGCTGATCGGCCGCCTGCTGCTCGACTCCAAGTCGATCTTCGAGGACCAGCTGGAGGCCGTCGAGGCCACCAGCCACTCGCGAGGCTACGACTACACCGACCTCGCCCTGCTGACCGACGGGCTGCGCTCCGAGCGCGAGCAGGGCATCACCATCGACGTCGCGTACCGGTACTTCGCCACGCCGAGCCGCAAGTTCATCATCGCCGACACTCCCGGGCACATCCAGTACACCCGCAACATGGTCACCGGCGCCTCCACCGCCGACCTCGGCCTGGTGCTGGTCGACGCCCGCCAGGGGCTGACCGAGCAGAGCCGGCGTCACGCCGTCCTGCTGTCGCTGCTGCGGGTCCCCCACCTGGTGCTGGCGATCAACAAGATGGACCTCGTCGACTGGTCGGAGGAGATCTACGAGCGGATCCACGACGAGTTCACGACCTTCGCCACCAAGCTGTCGATCCCCGACCTCGTGGTCATCCCGATCTCGGCGCTCAAGGGCGACAACGTGGTGACCCGGTCGGAGAACACGCCGTGGTACCACGGCCCGACGCTGATGCACCACCTCGAGCACGTCCACGTCGCCTCGGACCGCGACCTGGTCGACACCCGCTTCCCGGTGCAGTACGTCGTACGCCCGAAGTCCGACGAGTACCACGACTACCGCGGGTACGCCGGGCAGGTCGCCGGCGGCATCCTGAAGCCCGGCGACGAGGTCGTCGTGCTGCCCAGCGGCATGACGTCGACGATCCAGGGCATCGACATGTTCGACCGCGAGATCGACGAGGCGTTCCCGCCGATGTCGGTGACCGTGCGGCTGGACGACGACGTCGACGTGAGCCGTGGCGACATGATCGCCCGGGTCAAGAACGCGCCGAAGCCGAGCCAGGACATCGACGCGATGATCTGCTGGATGACCAACGAGCCGCTGCGCCCGCGCCAGAAGCTCGCCATCAAGCACACCACGCGGATGGGCCGGGCGATGGTCAAGGACATCCAGTACCGCCTCGACGTGAACTCCCTGCACCGCGACCAGGAGACCAAGGAGCTCGGCCTCAACGAGATCGGCCGCGTCCAGCTGCGCACCACGGTGCCGCTGCTGTGCGACCCCTACTCGAAGAACCGCACCACGGGCTCGTTCATCCTCATCGACGAGGCCACCGGCGTGACCGTCGGCGCCGGGATGATCAACTCGGGCAGCTAGTCCGACCGTGACTCGACCGCGGGCACGCTCGGCTCACCGTAGCCTCGCGATCTTCGTCGACCAGGCGCTGAGCAGCGCGAGCAACTTCCTGCTCCGGATCCTCGTGGCACGACTGCTGAGCACGAGTGACTTCGGCGCGTCGCCGTGCGGCTTCGCTGCCTGGCGTGCGCGCACTGTCTCGAGTGCGAACCTCGGCCCGCTGAGCTGCTGGTCGCGCGCGTGAGACCGATCGGTCGTTCGACGCTGCGGTCGCTCATCCGGTTCTGGTGCCGGAGTGGCCGTGCGGCTGGACGGGGCCTGCCTTCTCCGACGGTACGACGCTGCGCGCCGACACTGCTTCCTCGCTCGCCTTCGCCGTTCCTGTCGTCCCTGTACGTCGCAGGCGTGCGTCGCGATCGCTCGACGCCACTCCCGGCAAGGGCTGATCTCCGACCTCGGAGTGTGCGTCCGGATCCCGCGCTGGCGTCAGTGCGATGTCGGTCTGTCCGCCGCTCACGGCAGCGGCGGCTGGGGCATCGGCGTGCCATCTGCCGCGCCGTGATCGGGACGCGCTCTCGTCGCGCCGGCGTCCCCGGCGCGGAACCGTGGCACGGTTCGTCGCGGGTCGCGCGCCGCTCGCCACCTGACGGCTGGACGCGCTGACCGCGGCCCTGTCTCCGTTGCTGGTGGTCTACGTCGTGGCCATGGTGTGCTCGCCGGCCACCGTCGGGTCGCTGCGCGGTGCCTCGACCCTCATGAGCCCGATCAACGTCGGCATCGCTGCCGTGAGGGCTCGGCGCCGTTGCCGAGATCCCGGCGACCGGTCCCACGGTGCATGCTCGAGTCCTGCTCATGGTCCCTCGGCATGCGCCTGCCTGCTCGCCGTGTGGTGGCGAGCCCTCGTCGGCTGCTTCCGCTCATCGGCGCGCTCGTCGTCGGGTCCTCGCTCACCGGGGACCGGGCCGACGGCGATCATCGGTCATGCTCTGGACGCGGCGTGTCTACCTTCACGCGCGAGCAACGGCAGAGTGTCGGCACAGCCATGCTCGCGCCGGTTCGCCGCGATCGCGCTGCGTTCGCCGTCGTCGTGCTGGCCTACCGCCAGTGGCGCGCGTGCAGCGGCGCCGCCGAGTCGGACGGCATCGTTGCGCGCGAGCGCGACGCCGGACCTCGTCGCCGTCGTCTCCTACACCGAATGGCACGGGCCGCGTCACCGCGGGAGAGCGCTCGCCCTCCGAGCTCGGCTACCGGTGGCGCTCGGACGTCGACCTCACGGCGACGCCCTGCCGTCGCACCAGCTGCCGTCTGTCATCACGCGTTCCTGTGATGGGGCCGAGCGAGCACAGCCGGAGCTGACCAGCTGGTCGGCGTTCGCCGGGACTCAGCATCCTCCAGGCATGACCGACCCGACCACTCGGCAGCTACGGGTTCAGCGCACCGGCCGAGGCGTACCTCAGACTCTCGGCGTCGTTCGGCGTCGCTCGTCGTCGGACTGGTGGCATCGCGCTGGCTGTTCGGGTGGGCGTACTCCCGCCGGTCGTGGCCGTCCCTACGCACGAGCTCCTTCGTCTACATCTGTCTCGTGGCACCACTTCCGTTCGCCACCGCTCCGACGCCTTGGGCGCCATCAAGGGATCGCTGTACCCGATCGTGCTCCTGGCTCTGTCGTTGCTGGTGGCACGACGGATCGCCCGGGGCCCGCAACCCGCGTGGCTCCGCCTAGTCCTCGGACCGGGGCCGGACGACGACCGGACCAGCCCTGCCGAGGCGCTGCCGGGCGCCTCGCGGGCGTACCAGCAGGACCAGGGCGACGGTGGACGCTGAGCCGACGGGACCCGGCCCCGAGACCTCGCCGACACCGTCGGGTGACGATCACCCACCAGCGCCGCCCGGTGCCGCCGGAAACGCCGGGGCCGAGGGTGTCGGACGTCGCCGTGCGCTCAGCGTCATCGACCAGGTGTGCTCGAGCGCCAGCAACTTCCTGGTGGTCCTCCTGGTGGCCCGTGGCGCGACGTCGACCTCGATCCTTCGGGGGGTCTCACGGTGGCCTTCGGCGTGCTGCACGTTCGTGCTGACCATGAGCCGGTCGACGCTCGGCGTACCCCTCGGGACCGACCTGCACCGGCTCGAGGCAGCCGCTGGTCGGACGATGGTGGCCCGGTCCGTGGCGTGCGGGCCTTGCTCTCGGCGGTGTGGTCACCGTGGTGCTCCTCGGTGCTCGCCGCGCTCGTCCCGGGCCTGGAGGCGGACCTGCGGACCGCCCTGGTCGCACTCGCCGCTGGTCGCGCCGGTCGTCGTGGTCCAGGACGTGGGCCGCTACGTGTCGATCGCGCGCTGGCGCCCCGGCCTGGCCCTTCGGTCGGACGCCGTCTGGCTCGCCGTCATCCTGGTCGCCTTCGTGGGCGACCTGGCAGGAGCCTGGCACCTGCACGGTCACGTCCACCGTCGGTGTCGCTGGGGTCTCGCGTGCGCTGGTCGGGCTGCCGCCGCCCTGATCCTGGTGCTGGCACGTCCGAGGACGCCCGCGGGAATCCGGGGCTGGCTGCTCGACGACCCTCGGCGTCGACACCTCTTCACCGACTCCGTCCTGGCCGCCGCGACGCCCCTCGCCGTCGCCCTGATCGTCACGGTCCTGGCCTCGGCGGGCGGTCCTCGGGCTCGGTGCGGGGGGCGACGACCCTGCTGAGCCCGCTGAACATCGCGATCACCGCGGTGGGGCGGACGCTGCACCCGCCGGACGGCATCCCCGCGAGGGACGAGCGCGGCGCGCGCCGGCTGATGGGCGCCGCCTCCGCTCTCCTCGCGGCCGCGACCCTGGTCTGGACGGTGAGCGCCTGCCGACGTCCCCTGACTCGGTCGGGCTCGCGCTGCTCGGGGACGCATCTGGGAGCCGGCGAAGCGAGGTCATCCCGGTCGCCCAGCGGTGGAGTACGTCGGTCTCGCCGCCTGGGTGGGCGCCGAGTCGTACCCTGCGCGCGCGGCACCAGACCCTGGCTCGCAGCTCCGGTCTCCGCTACCCTCCTATGCGGTGGTGGCGCTCGGGGCTGTGCTGGCCGCCGCCCTGCTCTGGTCCTCGCCACGCTCGGTCGCCGGCGCCGCCGCCCTGGCAGCGGTGGTGGTCAGCACGCTCGCCTGGTGGCGGATCCTCAACGCGCCGGCGTCGCCAGTGCCACCGCCAGCTCCTCGTTGACGAGGTCGAGGTAGGAGGCCGCCCGGTCGACGGCCGTCGGCCAGGACGCCATACAGCTCCAGGCCGAGCCCTCGCCGTCGCTCGCGTTCGAGCGGCTGGGTCAGGAGACCGTGCACCGCGTCGGCTGCGGAGACCGGGTCGCGCGGGTCGAAGTACCACGCGGCGTCGCCGACGACGCTGCGGACGAAGGGCCGGTCCGAGGCCAGCAGCGGGCACCCCGTGCGCCAGCGCCTCCAGGGGAGTGACGGACTGGCTCTCCAGGAGACTGGGGAAGATCGCGGCGTCCGCGGCGCGGTAGACCCTCGGCAGCTGGTTGACCAGGAGCGGCCCGACGTTGACGCAGAACTCCCTGGTCTCCGCCGGGAGCGCCTCCCACTCCACGTCGGTCAGCGTGAGCACGAAGGCGACCCGGCGGTCGTGCCGGCGGCACGAGCTCGCGACCCACCGGCTCCGAGGAACGGCAGGTTCTTGTGGCCGTACGCACGGGTCGGGAAGAAGAGCAGGGGGTGAGCCGACCTCGGGCAGCGTCACGCCCTCGTGAGCGGCCTCGTCGCGGAAGACGGCGTTGACGACGTTGGGGACCACCGAGATCGGTGCGGACACGCCCCACCGGGTCCGAAGCTCGTCGACCATGTGCGGTGACTCGACCACGATCCTGTCGGCCGCCAGAAACGGCCTTTCGCGACACCTGTCGACGCACCGGCTCTCGCTCTTCCGAGAGTTCCGCTCGAAGGCACCGCCTCGTCGGGGCTGGCGCTGGTGACATCCGCGAAGCCGATGATCCGCCGAGCGCTTCGACGACGCGAGTAGTCGGGGCCGAAGAGCGGTGAAGGTGACGTCGTACGGTCGCCCGCTGCCAAGCCCGCGGCGCACGGCCGACCAGGGGCTCGCGTCGACGACCCGCACCGTCCACCCCATCGAGGTCGGCGGTGCTGTTCGCGATCACCTCGGGTGAGGCCTCCACCACCGTGTCCGTGGCCAGCCACGGCCACCGCTCCTGGCGCCGTCGGCGTTCCCGCCACCCTGCGACCTCGTCCAGGAAGGAGGCCCCGACCTGCAGGCCACCACCACTCCGCAGGTTGCCCAGGTTGAGCAGCACGCGGGGACCGGTCATCGGCGGATCCCGGCCCAGGCGTGGTGGCGGCCGGCCGTCGAGAGGATGAACCGGACGACGCGGCTGCTGGTGTCGGTGACCTCGTAGCCGGCCGGCATCGAGGAGGTGACCGGGCCGTCGGCGGTCACCAGGGCCACGGCTGCCAGCACGTCGTCGACGTCGAGGCCGGTCATCAGGATCGAGCCGCTGTCGAGGGCCTCGGGGCGTTCGATCGAGTCGCGGAGGGTGACGGCCGGGAAGCCGAGGATCGCGGACTCCTCGGAGATCGTGCCGCTGTCGGAGAGCACGCAGGCGGCGTCGAGCTGGAGGCGGTTGTAGTCGTGGAAGCCGAAGGGCTCCATGAAGCGGAGCGCCTCCCCGGACGTGTCGACGCCGAGCGCCTCCAGCCGCTTGCGGGTGCGGGGGTGGGTGGACACCACCACGGGCAGCTCCCAGCGGTCGCGGACCGCCTCGAGGCAGGCCAGCAGCATCCGCAGCCGCTCGGGGTCGTCGACGTTCTCCTCGCGGTGCGCGGAGACCAGGAAGTATCCGCGCGGCTCCAGGCCGAGCCGGGACACGGCGTCGGAGGCATCGATCTGCGGCCGGTAGTGCTCGAGCACCTCGCGCATCGGGGAGCCGGTGACCAGGATGCGGCGCGGCTGCAGGCCCTCGGCGAGGAGGTTGCGCCGAGCGTGCTCGGTGTAGGCGAGGTTGAAGTCGGCGACGTGGTCGACCAGGCGGCGGTTGGTCTCCTCCGGCACGTTCTCGTCGAAGCAGCGGTTGCCGGCCTCCATGTGGTAGACGGGCACCCGCATCCGCTTGGCCATCACCGCGGAGATGCAGGAGTTCGTGTCGCCGAGCACCAGGACGGCGTCCGGCCGCTCCTCGGCGATCACCCGCTCGACGCCCTGGAGGGTCCCGCCCAGCACCGACCCGAGCGAGGAGGTGTCGACCGCCAGGACGTGGTCGGGCGGGCGCAGCGCGAGGTCGTCGAAGAAGACCTGGCTCAGCCCGTGGTCGTAGTTCTGCCCGGTGTGGACGAGCACGTGGTCCACGGTCCGGTCGAGGCGGTCGAGGACGCGCGCCAGCCGGATGATCTCGGGGCGGGTCCCGACGATCGTCATCACCTTCATGGCGTCACCTTCTCGGGGTACTGGTCCGGGCGGTCGGCGTCGAGCAGCTGGTCGGACCAGAACAGCGTGACGAGGTCGGTCGTACCCACGTTGCGGAGGTTGTGCACCCACATCGTGGGCATGTCGACGAACGCCGGCCGGTCACCCGTGAGCCGGAAGGTCACGACGTCGTCGTGCAACAGCCGTCGCAGCGAGATCTCCGCCTCCCCCGAGACGACGAAGAACCTCTCCACCTTGCGCAGGTGGTAGTGATCGCCGCGGGTGTGGCCGGGCCGCGTCGTGGAGGCGAAGACCTGACCGGTGCCGCCGTGCGTGCGAGCGGCCTCGAACAGCTCACCGCGCGGGTCGCGGTGCACCGGGGGCGAGATCGGGAACTGCGCAGGGAACAGGTAGGAGCGGTAGGTGTTGAACAGGTCGACCGCGAACGGCGTGGAGAGGTCGGGGAGCTCGCCGCGGTCGGCGTACAGCGCGTGGAAGGCGGTGAGCGTCTCGAGCACCTCGCTGATGCCGTGCGGCTCGCCCCCGACCTCGACGAGCCGGTCACGGGGCTCCAGCGCGGCCGCGATCAGCGCCTGCGCGGCGTCCTGGGCGTGCAGCAGGGGCAGGACCCGGTCGCCGGTCACCTGAGGACGCCGACCGGCGGCCACCTCGTGGCTGAACGTCGCCACGAAGGAGTTGTACGCCGGTCGGCCGTGCTCGCCGAACAGGTTCGGCAGCACGACGTCGGCCAGGGTGCCCGGCAGCTGCCGCAGGAGCTCTGCGGCCCGGCGCTTCCCGCGGCCGTACGGGTTGTCGAGCTCCCGCTGCACCGAGTCGGCGAACACGACGTGCACCGGCCGGTCGCCGAGGGCCGCGGCCAGCGCCCGGGCGAGCTCCACGTTGCCGTGCTCCACCTCGCCGTCGGTGTCGGCCCGGTTGACCCCGGCGAGATGGATCACGGTGTCGACGCCCTCCAGGGCGGCGCGCAGGGTGTCGGGGTCGGCGAACGCGTCGCGTCCCGGGCGGACCGGCTCGAGGCCGTGCAGGGCGCGGAGCCGGCAGGCCGTGTGCCACCCGAGGAAGCCGGAGGCGCCGGTGAGGGCGACCCGTCGAGGTCCGGTCATCGTGTCAGCTCCCTCCATCCCTCGTGTCCCACCGGGGCCGACCATCGCCCGTCGAGCCAGCTCGCTGCCTGCAGCTGGCCGAACCACATCATCTCCAGTCGGCGGGTCATCCCGGCAACGGCCCCGGACCACCGCCCGAGCACCGAGCCCGACGCGACGACCAGCCGGGCCACCGAGAGGGGCACGTGCCTCGGCTCCCGACGGCCGACCAGGCGCACCAGCTCCGCGACGGTCAGGTCCTCGGCCGGCTGGAGGACGACCGGAGGTGGGCGCTCGGGAGTGAGGGCCACGAACGCGACGGCGTCCGCGACGTTGGCGACGAGCACCTGCGGCGTCGCTCCGGTGCCGGGCCCGGCGACGGAGGCGACCGGGGACGACAGCACCCGGGCCAGGGTCCGGGTCACGTCCCGCCCCGGCCCGTGCACCGACGTGGGCCGGAAGACGACGACGTCCGGGCATTCCAGGACGGCCTGCTCGCCGAGGGCCTTCGACGCGGAGTACGGGCTGAAGGGGGCGTAGCGCAGGGACTCGTCGAGCACCCGGGCACGCCCCTGGACGGCGACCGAGCTGACGTGCACCAGCCTCGCTCCGGCGGGCCGCGCGTGCGCGACCACCAGCGGGAGCAGGGCGTTGGCACCGACCATCGCCGCGTCCCACCCGCTCGTGGCCCGGGCGACGCCGGCCGCGTTCACGACGGCGTCGCACTCCTGCAACGCCTCGCGGAGCGCTGCCAGGGCGGTGCGGACGTCGTCGGTCTCGAGCTCGGCGGCCACCGCGGCCGGTGACCCCGCCGCGCTCGTGAGCCGCGGCGCGGGGACGGGGACCACGGAGGCACCCCGGCCGCGGAGCGCCTCCACGACCGCGCTCCCGACGAACCCCGACGCACCGAGCACGGCGACCCGCGTCATCGCGGCCCCCGCGAGGCGGTCGACAGGAGGAGCTCCTCGAGGGCAGCGGCGCCGGAGTCCTCGCCCAGCTCCGAGACGTACGTCGACCGGGCCCGCGAGCCCATCGCGGACAGGTCCTCCGGGGTCGCCTCGGCCAGCCCGCGGCACGCCGCGGCCAGGGACCGCGGGTCCTCGGGAGCCGAGGTGAAGCCGCACCCGGACCGGCGGACCAGCTCGGCGGCGTCGCCCGCCACCGAGCAGACGACGGGAGCGCCGCAGGCCATGGCTGCCTGGAGCTTGCTGGGGATGGTTCCGCGGAAGAGCGGGAGGTCCTTCAGCGACACGAGCTGGGCATCGGCCTCGGCGATCAGCGCGGGCATCTCCTCCATCGGGAAGCCGCCCAGGAACCGGACCCGGTCGCCCAGACCCAGCTCCGCGGCGAGCCGCTGCAGCCCGGGCTCCGCGACCCCGGAGCCGACCAGGGCCAGGGCGAGATCGGGACGGTCGTCGAGCAGGGCGAGGGCACGCAACGCCGCGTCGAGCGCCTGCACCTCGCCCATGCCGCCGGCGTACATCAGCCAGCGCCGGTCGTCGAGGTGCGGACGGCCCGAACGCCGGACCGGGCGGAAGATCTGCTCGTCGACCCAGTTCGGGATCGACACCGGGGGGCACCCGGGCGCCCCGCCCGGCCAGCGTCCCGGCCATGGTCGGGCTGATGGCCGCGATGCCGTCGGCACCGGCGTACAGCCGCCGCAGCCACCGGTCGAGGAGACGCTCGACCCGCTCGGCCGCGCCGGGGTTGCCGATGAAGCCGCTCGCGGTGACGGTCTCGGGCCAGAGGTCCTGGACGTAGAGCGCGTAGGGGACCCCCCAGAGCCGGCGCAGCGTCATCGCGGCCAGGCCCACGGTCGCGGGAGTCAGGTAGGTCAGGCACACGTCGGTGTCACGAAGCCAGCCCACCTGGGCCGTCGCCGAGGCCGCGAAGGAGGTCAGACTGAGCCCGCGACGGAGCGCAGACCGGTCGTGGCTGGGCGCGTCGGGCACGCGGAGCAGGGCGATGCCGTCCCGGGTCTCGTGCATCCGCACCCGGCGGCGGTAGCCGTCGTACACGCGTCCGAGGGGGTAGCTCGGGAAACCGGTGAGGACCTTGACCTCGTGACCTCGGGCCGCGAGGGCCCGGGCGATCGCGGTCGGGTGGGCGGCCGAGCCGGTCTCCGGCTCGTACCACTGGGTGATCATGCCGATCCTCACCGCGACCACCCCCGGGCTGCGCGTGCCGAGCAAGCGCGGGAGAGCGAGGTACGCCGCGCCGACCACGGCGGCGACGAGCGACCGCCGCTGCGGTCGGCAGGGTCGCGGTCGCCAGGCAGATCGCCACGCCCGCCAGAGCCACGCACGCCGGTGACGCCAAGGTGGGAGAGGCCGACGTCGAGCAACCGCTGGTAGACGTGGGACGCGGTGGGCCTGCAGGAGCGGTTCGCCCGCGGACGGCGCGCCGCACGAGCGTCCCGCCGGTGTCGACGAGGTAGATCACCAGCGGCGCGACCGCCACCCACACGTCGTGCTCGCGCAGCGCGGTCAGCAGCGCCAGGACCGCCGATCAGGGCCCCGACGCCGTAGCTGCCGACGTCACCGAGGAACACCTTGGCCCGTGGGGCGTTCCAGGGCAGGAACGCCAGCGCGGCGCCCACCAGCGCCCAGGACCCGGCGTACACCGAGCAGGTCGGAGCCGGGCGACGCCAGCGCGCCGTACCAGCAGCCGGCCAGCAGCGCGCTGACGCGCGGAGATCGCGTTCACGCCGTCCATGAAGTTGAAGGCGTTGACGTAGGAGACCAGCCAGAGCGAGCCGACGACGGCCACCCCGAACGCCGGCCACGACGAGGAGACCCCGGCCGCGACCGACACCGCCACGCCGACGGCGATCACGGCCTGGCCGACCAGGCGGAGGCCGGGCGGCACCCGCCGCAGGTCGTCGACCAGCCCCAGGACGGCGAACAGCGAGCACGCCGAGCACGACCGCCGCGACGACCGAGCGAGTCGCCGTCAGGTGTCCTCGGCCTCGACGAGGAACGCCGTGGCAGCGCCCGCCGCGACGCCCGCCAGGACGCCGACCCCTCCGCCGCGGGGGACGACGGCCACGTGGGACGACCGGGCGTTGGGCACGTCCACGACCTGGTGTCGCCGGAGGAAGGCGAGGACCGGCACCATCACCACCGAGGTGGTGACGAACGCGACGCAGAGCTCCAGCACGTCTAGCGCGCGATGAGGGCGCGGAAGGCCGGCAGGGACTGCAGCAGGTCCACGACCTGGGGGACGTCGAGGCGGTCGGTGTTGTGCGAGTGGTAGTCGTCCACCGCAGCGGTCAGCTCGCCCTCCTCGAAGTACTCGGAGTAGTTGAGGTCGCGCGCGTCCACCGCGATCCGGAAGTACTCGCCCTGGTCCTCGGCGCGAGTGAGCTCCTCGCGGGTCGCGAGGGTCTCGTAGAGCTTCTCCCCGTGCCGGGTGCCGATCACCTTCAGCTCGGGACGGCTGCCCATCGCGGTGGCCACGGCGGTCGCCAGGTCCCCGACCGTGCTCGCGGGTGCCTTGCGGACGTGGAGATCCCCGGGCCGCGCGGTGGTGAACGCGTACTCGACGAGGTGCACGGCGTCGTCCAGCGACATCAGGAAGCGGGTCATCGCCGGATCGGTCACGGTCATCGGCACCCCGGCCTTGACCTGCTCCACGAACATCGGGATCACCGAGCCGCGCGACATCATCACGTTGCCGTAGCGGACGGTCGAGACGACCGTGCGCGCCGTGGGGTTGTTGCGCGCGAACGCCTGGGCGACCTTCTCCATCATCGCCTTCGACATCCCCATCGCGTTCACCGGATAGGCGGCCTTGTCGGTGCCGAGGCAGACCACCGCGCGCACGCCGTTGGCATTGCTGGCCTCGATCACGTTCGCGCTGCCGAGCACGTTGGTCCGGACGGCCTCGAGCGGGAAGAACTCGCAGCTGGGGACCTGCTTGAGAGCAGCGGCGTGGAAGACGAAGTCGACGCCGCGGGTGGCGCGGTCGATGCTGTCGTAGTCGCGCACGTCGCCGATGTAGAACCGCACGCGCGGGTCACCGAGCTCGCGCCGCATGTCGTCCTGCTTGAGCTCGTCGCGCGAGAAGATGCGCACCTCGCCCACGTCGCCGGCCAGGAGCCGCCGCACCATCGTGCTTCCGAACGAACCCGTCCCACCGGTCACGAGCACGGTGGAACTGGCCGTCGCCGGCGCCTCGGTCATGTCGCTGCCCTTGTCTGTCCGATCACGAAGGCGCCCGAGAGCTGGAGCGCCGGTCGAGTCTAGGGCGACCACGGCGCGCCCCCCACATCGCGGAGCGCGAGGAGCGGGTCCCGCGCGCCGCGCCGTAGGGTCTGCCCCGTGGGTGCGGACTGGACGGCTGCCGTCGCCTTCGCCCACGTCGACCCGGCGCAGAGCCCGAACGTCACCTCGTCGACGCTCGACGTGTACTACCGCTCGATGGTGGTCGCCTTCGCCTCCGCCCGCCGGTGGAACCCCGGGCTCGCCCTGGTGCTCGTCACCGACCTCGCTCCCCCGACGGCGTACGCCGAGGACCTCGCGGGCCTCGACGTAGGGACCCTCCTCACCCCCTTCCGGCACCGCCCACCGGCGGGCTTCGCCCAGCGCTTCGCCGCCTCGCTCTTCCAGCTCGACGCCCTGCAGGCGTGCGAGGGACCGACGGTGTTCCTCGACCCGGACGTGCTGTGCCGGCGCCCGTTCGACCCCATGCTGCGCGAGATCGGGACCGAGCGGGTCGGCGCACTGCCGATCGGCTACCCCGCCGGGCACCAGGTCAACGGGCTGTCGCGGGCGGAGGCCCAGGGGCTGCACGTGGCCCTCGGCGAGCCGGACGGCGTGCCCGTGCACTACGGCGGTGAGTGCTACGCCGTCCCGGCCGGGCCGAGGGCGCGGCTGGTCGCGCGCGCCGAGGCGGCCTGGCAGGACAGTCTCGAGCGGTGGCGGGTCGGCCGCCCGCACTTCGTCACCGAGGAGCACCTGCTCAGCTATGCCCTGCGCGGGGTGGAGGTCCTGCCGCTCGATCCCTTCGTGCAGCGGATCTGGACCGCCGCGAAGCACCGCAGCGTGACCGGCTCCGAGGAGGAGCTCACCGTCTGGCACCTCCCGGCCGAGAAGGAGCACGGCTTCCGGGAGCTCCATCCCCCGGCCACGGACCGGGCCTCGTGGTTCTGGCAGGACGACGACGCGGCCTGGCGCCGGAGGACGGCCCGGATCCTCGGCGTACGGCACCGACGTCCCCGACGTCTCGTCCGCGACGCCGCGGGTCGGGCCGTCGTCGCTCTCGAGCGGCACCGACCGCGGTCGGCCCGCCGCTGAGGCGAGGGGTCAGCCGACCTCGCGCAGGTCGCTGGTGTGGCCGCGGTACCAGGCGACCGTGGCAGCCAGGCCGTCCCGCAGCGGGATGCGTGCGGTCCAGCCGAGGTCCCTGAGCCTGCCGACGTCGAGCACCTTGCGGGGCGTGCCGTCCGGCTTGCCGGTGTCCCACACCGTCTCGCCGTGGTAGCCGACCGCCTCGGCCACGAGCGCGGCGATCTCGGCGATCGTGGCGTCCTGCCCGGTGCCGACGTTGACCTGCTCGGGCCCGTCGTAGTGCTCCAGCAGGTGGAGGCAGGCATCGGCCAGGTCGTCGACGTGGAGCAGCTCGCGCCGGGGCGTGCCACTCCCCCAGTTGGTGACGCGCGGCGCGCCGGTGGCCCGGGCCTCGTCGTAGCGCCGGATCAGCGCGGGCAGCACATGGCTGCCCGTGGGTGAGAAGTTGTCACCCGGTCCGTACAGGTTGGTCGGCATGGCGGAGATCCAGGGCAGACCGAACTCGCGCCGGACCGCTTGGACGCCCAGGATCCCGGCGATCTTGGCGATCGCGTAGGCGTCGTTGGTCGCCTCGAGCGGCCCGCTGAGCAGGGAGTCCTCGCGGATCGGCTGCGGCGCCAGCCTGGGATAGATGCACGACGAGCCGAGGAACAGCAGCCGCTCGACGCGCTGCTCGAGGGCGGCGTCGAGAACGTTGGTCTGGATCCGCAGGTTGTCGGAGAGGAACTCGACCGGATGGGAGTCGTTGGCCAGGATGCCACCCACCTTGGCGGCGGCCAGCACGACGTAGCGGGGACGGATCTCGGCGAGGTAGTCGAACACGGCGCCTCGGTCGCGCAGGTCGACCTCCGACGAGGCGCGCCCCTGCAGGTCGGTGAAGCCCGCCGCCTCGAGGCGGCGCCAGACGGCCGAGCCGACCATGCCGCGGTGTCCCGCGACGTACGTCGTGGCGGACCGGTCGAGGGGTCCGGGCTCGAAGCCGGTCGGCTCACCCGTCATGGCACGGCCGGCCAGCCCGGCAGCCCGGGCCGGTCGATCCACGGCCTGCCCTCGTGCTCCAGGGCCTCGATGTCGGCGTCGACCATGACCTGGGCCAGCTGCTTGCCGTCCACCGTCGGCGACCAGCCGAGCACCCGCGTCGGCCTTGCTCGCGTCACCCCGGAGCGCGTCCACCTCGGACGGGCGCAGGTAGCGGTCGTCGAAGCGGACGTGCTTCTCCCAGTCGAGGCCGGCATGGGTGAACGACGCCTCGATGAAGTCGCGGACCGAGATCGAGCTCCCCGTGGCGAGCACGAAGTCGTCCGGCTCGTCGGCCTGGAGCATCCGCCACATGCCCTCGACGTACTCGGGGGCGTAGCCCCAGTCGCGCTCGGCGTCCAGGTTGCCCATGTAGACGTACTCGTCGAGGCCGGCCCTGATCCGGGCCACGGCGCGGGTGATCTTGCGGGTCATGAACGTCTCACCGCGGCGGGGGGACTCGTGGTTGAAGAGGATGCCGTTCACCGCGAAGAGGCCGTAGGCCTCGCGGTAGTTCTTGGTCGCCCAGTAGGCGTAGACCTTCGCCACGCCGTACGGCGAGCGCGGGTGGAACGGGGTCGACTCGTCCTGCGGAGGCGGGGCCGAGCCGAACATCTCCGAGCTCGACGCCTGGTAGTAGCGGCACTGCACGCCGGACATCCGGACGGCCTCGAGCAGCCGCATGGCGCCGAGGGCCGTGGAGTTCCCGGTGTGCTCCGGCTCGTCGAAGGAGACCCGGACGTGGGACTGGGCGCCGAGGTTGTAGACCTCGTCGGGGTCGATCTCGCGCATCAGCGTCACCAGCCGCGCGCCGTCGGTGAGGTCGCCGTAGTGCAGGAGGAGCCGCGCGTCCTTGTCGTGGGGGTCGCGGTAGAGGTGGTCGATCCGGCCGGTGTTGAACAGCGAGGCCCGGCGGATCAGCCCGTGCACCTCGTAGCCCTTGCCGAGGAGGAGCTCCGCCAGGTAGGAACCGTCCTGGCCCGTCACCCCGGTGATCAACGCTCGACGCACGTCGACTCCGTTCACTGTGGACGCACCCGGGAGCGGGGAGCTCGGGCCTGCCGAGCATAACGAAAACGCCGTTTCGGCGTGAGCGGTGTGTCATGGTGGTGACGTGACCATGCTCCGCGGCCCGGACGTGCCGACGTTCGCCGTCTGCTCGGTGCCGATCGCCGCACTGGACGCCGGTGAGGCGGCCGCCCACATCGTGACCGACGCCCTCACCCGCACCCCGTGCCAGGTCCACCTCTGCAACGCCTACACGCTCTCGCTGGTCGACCAGGACGAGCGCATGCGAGCGGCTCTGCTCGACGCCCAGCTCAACCTCGCCGACGGCACGCCGGTCGCCTGGCTCGGACGCCGCAGCGGCATGACCGGTCCCGTGCGCGGGGCCGACCTGGTCGGCAAGGTCGCGCGCCTCGGGAGCGGGAGCCTGGCGCACTACCTGTACGGCGGGAAGCCCGGGATCGCCGAGCAGATGGCGGCCCGGCTCGCCGAGGTCGTCCCCGGCATCTCCGTCGTCGGCGCCGAGGCGCCGCCCTTCACCGAGATCACCCCCGACCACGTGTCGGCCCTGGCCGACCGGATCCAGGCGTCCGGCGCCTCGATCGTGTGGATCGGGCTCGGCACCCCGCGCCAGGACTACCTGGTGCACCAGCTCGGCGCGTACCTCTCGATGCCGGTCGTGCCGGTGGGCGCGGCGTTCGACTTCTGGGCGGGCTCGGTCAGGGAGGCCTCACCGGTCCTCCACGGGTCCGGGCTGGAGTGGGCCTACCGCCTCGCGACGGAGCCACGACGGCTGTGGCGCCGCTACCTGGGAGGCAACCCGCGCTTCGTGAGGTCCGCCTGGCGGCACCGGGGCGCGTGATCCGGGTCCTGGTCGCGCACAACAGGTACCGGTCGTCCGCGCCCAGTGGTGAGAACGAGACCGTGGACGCCGAGGTGGCGCTCCTCCGGGAGGGCGGCCACGAGGTCGTCACCATGGTCACCGACAGCGACGACCTCCGGCCGGGCGCAGCGGGCCTGCTCCGGGCCGCGCCGGGCCCCGTCTACTCACCGTCCGGGGTACGGCGGTTCCGCCGCCTCGTGCACGACCACCGGCCGGACGTGGTGCACCTCCACAACGTCTACCCCCTGATCTCCCCGTGGGTCGTCCGGGTCGCCGAGCGGGCGGGCGTGCCCGTCGTGCAGACGGTCCACAACTACCGTCACGGCTGCGTGAACGGTCTGCACCTGCGCGACGGGCGGACCTGCACCGACTGCCTCGGGACCCGGCTCGGGCTGCCGGCGGTCCGCCACGGCTGCTACCGCGGGTCGCGTGCCCAGACCGTGCCGATGAGCGTCGGCCAGGTCGTGCACCGCACCACCTGGCGCGACGGGGTCGCGCGCTACCTCGCCCTCACGCCCTTCATGGCCGACCTGCTGGCGTCCACCGGCGTCCCGCGCGAGCGCATCGCCGTCCGCCCGACCTGGGTTCCCGACCCCGGCGACCCGACCCCGCCGGGACGCACCGTGCTCTACGTCGGGCGCCTCGACGAGGCCAAGGGCATCGACCGGCTGCTCGACGCCTGGTCCGCGGCCGCAGGTCGGGGCGCGCTCGCCGGGCGGCGGCTCGTGGTCGCCGGCGACGGACCGATGGCGGACCGGGTCTCCGAGGCCGCCGCGACCGATCCCACCGTGCAGTGGCTCGGCCAGGTGCCACGCGACGAGGTGGGGCGCGCGATCGCGGAGTCGGCGTACGTCGTCGTCCCCTCGCGCGTCTTCGAGGGCTACCCCCTGGTGGTCGCCGAGGCGTTCGCGCGGGGCCGCCCGGTGCTGACCTGTGCCGGCGGCAGTGTCGGCACGGTCGTCGACGACGCCACCGGCTGGGTGGTGGACCAGGGCGCCGACGGACTCGGCCGCGCCCTGACCACGATCACCGACGAGCACGTCGTCTCGCGCAGTGGCAGCGCACGCGCGCGGTACCTGGCCGAGAGCAGCCCCGAGCAGGCGCTGCGCTCCCTGACGGAGACCTACCGCCAGGTCATCGGCCGCTGACCAGCTCGCGGTAGATGCGCAGCACCGACTCGGTGACGGCGGTGCGGTCGTGGCGCGCCGACGCCCGGACCCGGGCCCGGGCCGCGAGCTCGGCGGCGTGCCCGGGATCGCTCGCGAGCTCGAGCACCGCGCCGGCCATCGCGTAGGGGTCGCCGTCCTGCACCAGGATCCCGTCGTGGCCGTCGGTCACCAGGCTCGACGTGCCGCCGGCGTACGTGCTGACGCACGGCATCCCGACCAGCTGGGCCTCGCAGAGGCTGTTCGGGCTGTTCTCGATGTGGGAGACCCCGACGTAGAGGTCGCTCGCCAGCATCTGCTCAGCCAGCGCGGCGTCGTCCAGGACGCCGAGCAGGTGCACGTGGGGGGAGAGCGGTGTGGACAGCGCACGCTCGAAGAGCGTCACGAACGGGTCCCCCGGCGCCAGCCCCGCGACCTTCCAGCGGTATCGGACGCCCCGCTCGTCGAGGAGCCGGGCGCAGCGCAGGAGCGTCTCGAGCCCCTTGTAGAGGTTGGGTCCCGTGGTCGTGAACAGCTGGAGGTCGGTGTTCCCGGGCTGCCGCCACACCTGGTCGTAGAACGCGGGCCGCAGGATCTCGTGGACGACGTCGTAGGTGGCGTCAGGAGCCAGCACCGAGGTGACCCGGCGGTCCCAGTCGGTACGCCCGGTCAGCCTGCGGGTCATGCGCAGCATCTCGCGCTCGCGCTCGGCCTGCTTGGCGATGCGGCGGTGCCGGTCGGCGTAGGAGTTGCGGACCAGCCGCTCGTTCAGCCCGGCGGACCGACCGGCCGATCGCCGGTCGAGACCGCTGAAGTACTTCAGGTCGTAGACGGTGAGCAGGGCCTGGATCGAGAGCAGCACCGGGATCTCCGTGTGGCGCTGCACCAGTCCGAACGGGCCCTCGGTGCCGTGCACGTGGATCACGTCCGGCCTGACCGCGTCGACGACGTCCATCAGCCGCGCCACGTCCGCCTCGCTCTCGAGTGCGCTGGTCAGCCGCCTGACTGCCCGTCCGGACCTGCTCGTCCGTGGCCTGGGCATCGGGTGGTAGGTCGTCGAGTCCTGACGGAAGGGGCGGCGGTCCTCGTCGTGGTAGAAGGCCACCGACAGGTCGACGTGGTCCCGGACCTCGTGCTCCAGCGACCGGATCCAACCCCCGCCCGCCGTGGGGGTGCCCAGCGCGGCGCCGGCCAGGGACGGCGTCGTCGAGAACCACAGGACCGTCAGCGAGCGCTGCTCCCCGCCCGTCACGACGCCGCCTCGGGCGGGTGCCTCCGCAGGACCTTGAGGTAGGGACGAACGAAGTACGCCGGCGCCAGCACGCCGCCGTGCCGCCGGCACGCCCGCCACCACACCGCCGGCGGCAGCTCCTTGGTGCTCACGACCGCCCGCCACCGGCTGCGCAGGCTCGGCAGGCTGCGGCTGGCGGGCGCCGGGTTGCGCGAGCAGTGCCCGACGGCACCCGGCGCCTGGACGACCTGGAAGCCCGCGCTCCGTGCGGTGAACCCGTAGTCGATGTCGCCGAAGGCGTGCGGGAAGAGGTCGCCGCGGACCGAGCCGATCGCGTCCCGGACGGCGCGTCCGACGAGGACCACGTTGCCGTTCATGGTGTCCACCCGCACCGGCGCGCTCGACACCGGGATCGGCCGGGTGGAGAGACGGGCGAGCGGCCGCGTGACCAGCCCGCCGTACGTCGGGGTGCCCTGGTCGTCCTCCAGCTTGCCGACGACGATCCGGTCCGTCCGGCTCCAGCGCAGCAGCTCGGTCAGCGCCGACGGCGCCAGGAGGACGTCGTCGTTCAGCCACAGGTGGAAGTCCGCGTCGGGGCGTGCGTGCGCCCCGGCGATCCGCATGCCCTGTCCCCAGAAGACATCGGCGCCCACGGGCACGACCACCGCCTCCGGATACCGCTCGGCGACCCGCTCCCGGGTGCCGTCCGTGCTCCCGGCGTCGACGAGCACGACCCGGAGGTCGAGGTCGGCGTCCTGCGCGACCAGCGAGGCGAGGCAGGCGAGGGTCTTCGGGCAGCGGTTGTGGCAGGTCATCAGCACGTCGAGCGTCGTCACGTCGGACCTCCTCCCTCGCGGGCCGCGGAACCGTCGACACCCGCGGCGTCCCCCGGGACCGCACCGTAGTAGAGCAGGTCGCGGCGGCGGTCCCACCCGTCCTCCGGCGGACGCAGGTCGACGGCGGTCAGCTCGACGCGCCCGGAGGCCGGGACCGGGATGCCGCGAGGGCGCACCGCCTCGGAGCGCAGGGCGAGCGACCGGCCGGTCGGGGAGTGCTCGCTGCGCTGCGCCGGCTCTCGTCCCCAGAGCGTGAGGCAGTCGTCGACCTCGGTCAGCTGCGGTGCGAACCAGAGGTAGGGCCGGTCGGACACGAACGCGGCGAGCATCGAGAAGCTGGAGACCGAGCACACCAGCAGGTCGCAGGCCGCGAGCACGGCCAGCTCCTGCACCGGTGCGCCGCGACCCTCGCCCCGGACCACGCGGACCCCGGGCAGTCGGGTCAGCTCCGGCAAGGCGCCCTTCTCGGCGTCGGTGCAGACCACGTACGCAGCGTCCCGCAGCTGCTCCTGGAGGGCCGGACGACGGACACGAACCACTCGGTGGGGACCGGTCGGTTGAAGGTCCCGGCGGAGGGGCCGGGCCCGCTGAAGTCGCCTCGGCGCACGTGCAGCCCCACCGTGAGGCCGGCCCCGGTGGTCGCCGACGTCGCCAGCGCACGGGCCCCGGGGACGTCGAGAAGGCGCTCGCGGAGCGGGCGCCGGGCGGCCGCGATCGCGGCGTACCCGCCCCACATGCCCGAGGTGACGAGCACCCTGGCCCCGCCGAACCGGCCCTCGTCCCGGGCGGCGACGACGGCCTCGCCGAAGTCGACACGGCCGGTGGCGCGGTACTGCTCCTCGGTGAGCTCCGTCGACGGCAGCAGCCGGGACGCGAGCCTCGGCGCCGCAGCATCTCGCCACGGCCGATGCCCAGCTGGGCGCCGAGGCCGTAGCGGTTGAGGAGCCAGCGCGGCGCCGTCAGCCGAAGACCGAGCGCCTCGGCGGCGGCGTAGGACTTGCCCCAGGCGATCGCCTCGTTGCCGAGCCCCGCGCCGCGGCGGCCGGTGCCGGCAGCGGTCACCTGCGCGAGCCTCACAGCGGGACCTCGTGGGAGGCGTCCGCGGAGGGCCGGGCGCGCCGGGGCAGCAGCCCCCTGCTGCGCATCACCCGCCACTCCGGGCGGAGCGGGAGCGTCACCACGAACAGCACCGCGACCAGGGCCGCGGACAGGGTCAGGGAGACCCAGGACCCCAGCCCGGCCGTGCCGCGCGCGCACAGCCAGCCGGCGGCACCGATCACCACCCCGGTCCCGAGCTGGACGGCGGCTGCGGGCAGCACGCCGTTCAGCTGCTCCATGCCGTCGCGGACCAGCACCCGGACCAGCGCCACCAGCCCGGGGAGCGCGACGACGAGCATCGTCGCCGCCGCGACCTGCGCCGAACCGAGCGCGTAGGAGACCAGGGCGACCACCAGCAGTGCCGGCAGCATCGCCAGCTGGGCCACCCGCACCTCGCGCAGGTAGCTCAGCGTCTCGGCCGCGTTGGCCAGCAGCGTGAACATCAGGTACGCCGCGCTCCCGGCCGCGACCACCGGGACGTACTGCGCGCCGTCGACCCACGCCGTACCGAGCCAGACGGTGATCAGCGGGCGGGCGCAGGCGGCGACCAGCGTCATCACCGGGATCCCGATCGCGCCGGTCATCACCACGAGATCCCGCAGCGCCGCTCCGCGGTTCTCGTGCTCGACCGACCGGTAGTAGGGCTGTGCGGAGCGCACCAGGCCCACGGTCGCGGCGCCGACCACCATGGTCGGGATGGCCGATGCGCGGGAGAAGAGCCCGAGCTCGTGGTCGCCGCCGACCCGGCTCACCAACCAGACCGGGATGGCGCTGAGCGCGAAGAAGAAGAGGTTCTGCAGGACGATCTGCGTGTTCGCCCGGCGGACGGACCACGCCCGGTCCGGAGACGCCCAGGCGTAGCGCTCGCGCCGCAACAGCAGGGTGCCGAGCAGCAGGGCGGACACCGCGACGATCGGCGAGACGACGAGGAGGACCGGCTCGCGCCAGATCCAGACGGCGGCGACCCCGACCACCAGGCCGATGATCACCGACCCGGCCTGGGTGACCGCGTCGGCGAAGGGACGGCGCTCGCGACGCAGCAGCGCGGCGCCGGTCACGGCGAGCGGCGCCAGGCCCATCTGGATGCTGAGCCACCGGATGAGCGGCTCCGAGGAGGGCGAGTGGTAGAGCGCGGACCAGGCGCCCGCGGCCAGCAGCGTGACCGTGGCTCCGACCAGGCCCTGCCCGAGCGCGATCGCCCAGAGCTTCCAGACCCGGGCTCCGGTCAGCTCGTGCTCGCGCAGCACCGCGGTGGCGGTCGCCGAGGTCAGGGCGACGCCGAGGAGGCCCGTGATCCCCATCGCGACCGCGAACGTGCCGAACGCCGACGGCGAGAGCAGCCGGGCCGTGACCGCCCCGGTGCCGATCTGCACGACGGTGACGACCGCCTGGGAGCCGACCAGGATCGCTGCGCCGCTCGCGACGGCACGGCCGCGGTTCACGGCCCCGGCTCGCCGGCGAGAAGTCCGGTGCGGACGAACACACCGTCCGCCTGCAGCAGGCGGCCGGAGGCAGGGTCGGAGAAGCCGGGGATCAGTGAGGCGAGCCCGAAGCCCTCTGTCGCCATCCGGTCGACGGTCTCGCGCCAGAGCATCGCGCCCTCGTACAGCGGCACGAGGGACATCTCGGCCTGGATCCCGAGGACGAAGCCTCCCGGGAGGAGGCCCGCCGCGCCGTCGAGGACGGCGCGCTCGAACCCCTGCACGTCCATCTTGAGGAAGCACCTCCGGCCGGCCAGCGGGAGCAGGCTCGGCAGGATCTCGTCGAGGCGGTGCAGCGGAACCGTCTCGTCCGCGACGTACGCCGCGCCCGGTGCGGCGGCCAGGTGAGCGTCGAGCATCGGGAGCACCGACGACGAGGCCCCCGCGTTGCCCGCCACGTGCACCACGATCTCGCCCTGCCGGTCGCCGATGGCACACCGCTGCACGTCCCAGGCCCCGTCGCGCGCGGCCTCGGTGCTGAGCCGGGCGAACGGCGCGGCGAGCGGCTCGAAGGAGACGATCTGCCCGGCGTACCCGAGCCGTCGCAGCGCGCGCGCGTACCCGCCGTCGTTCGCCCCGACGTCGACCACCAGGTCGACCGCCAGGTGCCGCAGCAGGAGGCTGAGGCCGTGGAGCGGGTCGCTCCCCGGGTAGCGCTGGACGTCGAGACCCAGCCGCGACCGGACCCAGGAACGGGCCGCGTGCGCCACGGTCATGCCCCGACCTCCCGGCCGTCGCGGCGGTGGGCGGCCGTCGACGACGGCATCTGACGCATCACCGGCCTCACCCGGCGGTCGCCGGCACCTGGGCGTGCCCCGCGATCGGCTGCTGCTCGGGCTGCTCGCCGGGCCGGCGCCGATCGGCGTGCGGGCGGTGAGGGCCACGGCCAGGAGGGGCGCGACGTACCACAACAGGTTGTAGGCGAAGCAGAACGTCAGCAGGCCCGCCGCCCACGCCACCCCGGTCGCGTTGCGGCGTACGACGTTCGCCACCAGTCCGCGCACCAGGGCCAGCGCCACCAGGAGGGTGCCGATCAGCCCGATCCTCAGGTAGAGCAGGACGTACCAGTTGTGCGGTGCGTACGTCTCGATGTTGCCGCCCGGCTCCCGCCGGGCGAAGCCGGTCCCGAAGGGCTGCCCGAACAGCACGGTGAAGGTGCCCTTGGCGTTCTGCTGGTCGATCAGGTAGCGCCAGGCGAACTGCCGGTCGACGAAGGTGCCGCGGCTGTGGAAGGCGACGGTGAACTTCGAGACGAGCGGTTCGAGGAGGCCCGAGGCGTAGGCGAGCGCCAGGGCCACGGTGGCGATCACGATCCACCCGAGGAGGCGCCCCCGGACCCGGGGTGAGAGCAGGACGAGCGCGAGCACGCTGATCCCCAGCGCGGCCCAGACCGTGCGGTGCTGACACAGCACCGAGATCGCGACGAACGCCAGGCCCAGCAGCCGGTCGCGCTTGGAGTGCCGCGCGACGAGGAGCGCGATGCCGACCAGGCCCAGGACCAGAGCCTGGGTCGCGACCAGCGGCCGGCTGGTGACCAGCTGACCGTCGACGAGGATCAGCTGGTCGACGGACCCGATCCCGCGACTGCGGACGTGGACCAGGGCGACGACGGTGAGCCCCAGGCCGGTGATCATCGACCAGCGGTACAGACCGCGCTCGAAGCCGGGCAGCCGCATCCGGCCCCAGACCCAGCACGTGGCGGCCGCGAGCTGGAAGAAGCCGCGGGACTCGTTGCCGGCCGCGGCCAGCCCGAAGGCCGACACGCCACGTTCGAACGCGAGCAGGCCGACGATGGCCACCGGCACCCAGACGTAGAGCTCGCTGGCGTGCACCCGCCGCAGGGCCTCCGGCGTCGTCACGATCGCCCCGACCAGGACCAGGCTGGCGGCATCGGCGGGGTAGATCGCCAGGCCACCCAACGTGATCAGCGGCGTCAGCCCGGTCCAGTCCATCGCGGTGACGGCGAAGCCGCTCAGGATGCAGCCAGCCGAGCATCGGGAAGCGCCGCACCATGAGGACGGCGAGGACCGACGCCATCAGCAGCAGCAGGAGCTGCACGTGACCCATCAGGTACGCCGTGCCGGGAGCAGCGACCGGGTGGAGGGGTGGCCGGAGTCGGCGCGGACCCACACCCCTGGCATGGTCTCAGGATAGACCGCGGCGGGGCCGTCCGACGGCTGAAACGGGGCACCCCGGCGTCGACGGTGTGGCCGCACTCCGGTCACGTGGACGTCACTCCAGCGCCCGCAGCAGGCCGTCGGCGTAGCGCTCGACCATCGCGTCGAGCGTGTACGTCGCGGCCGCCTCGCGGCAGCCCTCCCGCAGGGTCTCGAGTCGCTCCGGGTCGTCGAGGAGCTCCACGACCGCCTCGGCGTACGCCGTCGGGGTGGTGCCGGCGGGCAGGCACACGCCGTTCACGCCGTTCACGAGGTACTCGATCTCGGGGCTGTGGAGGTCGAGGTCGACGGTGACCAGGGGACACCCGGTCGCGAAGGAGTCCACGACCGCCAGGCCCACCAGGCCCGGCATGAGGAGGAGCGTGCTCTGCCGGAGCAGGTCGGCGGCCTCCCGGCCGAACACCGGCCCCCGGTGGTGCAGCCACGGGTGCGCAGAGGCGGCCTCGGCCACCAGCGACCGGTCCTCACCGTCGCCGACCACGACCAGCCGGAAGTCGGGCCGGAGCTCGGCGGCCCGGCGACCCGCCTCGATCAGGTAGTCGATCCGCTTGTGGCGGTAGAGGCTGCCGACGTAGATGCACTGGCCGGCCCGACGGTCGACGCGGCCGGACACCGGCGGCACCGCGACGGCGTTCTGGACCACGGTGATGCGCTCGCGAGGGAAGCCGAGGGCGGCGACCCGGTCCGCGGACCCTTCGGTGTAGGCCAGCCACCAGTGGGCGCGCCGGCTGACCGCGGCCTTGAAGCGTCCGGCGGCCCACGCTGTCGGTCCTTCCGCCTGGAGGTCCGCCCCGTGGCCCCACAGCACCAGCCGCGGGCGCCCGGTCACGACGTAGCGGGCGAGCAGCAGGTAGTTGAGGAGCTGCCGGTTGGCCTGCTCGACGACGACGACGTCCGCGTCCGCGAGCACCGCACGCGGGACCGGCTGCCAGACGGCGGTCGCCCGCGGGGTGACCTGGAGGTTCCGGTTGCTGACCGGGACCGCCCACGGCAGGCTGCCGGCGTCGGCCCGCGAGGCGCGGTCGCCGCGGGCGTAGCCGTGGACCACGGTCAGCTCGACGCCGGACGCCGCGAGACGGGCGCGGAGCGCCTCGAAGAACGGGACGCGGTAGGCCGGCAGCAGCTCCTGGACGACCACCACGCGGCGTCGCCGGTCGTCCCTCGGTGCTGCCGCGTCGGACGGTGTCACCCGCGCCTACCGTCCGGACCGGCGTACGCTCCGGACGGCGGACGGCGTGGCCGCCAGCCCGCGTCGCAGCCGCCTGCCACGGGCGGCCCAGACGGCGGCAGCGCCCTCGGGCATCGAGGGGTCCTGGAGCCGGAGCTCCTTCTCGGAGAGCACGGCGGCGTACCAGAGGTAGCGGGGCCAGGCCCGCTTCGGGAGCCGGCGCAGCTCCTCGACCCAGCCGACCGCCGTCCGGTCGAGCGGCTCGGTCCGCAGCCGCCAGGCCCGGAGGTCCTCGACGCTGGTCGTGCCGCGACCCACCGGAGGGCAGCCGATCTCGACCAGGAACGGAGCGGCGGTGTCGGCGGCCCCGAGGTCGCGGGCCAGCTCGGCCAGCGCCTGCCGGTCCTCGTCGCCGAACAGGCCCGGGACGTTCTTCACCAGCTCCTCGAGGTCCGCGTGCTTGGCCGCGTCGTACGGATCCCGCAACGAGTGCAGCGCGAGGATCAACGCGTGCGCGAGGAGATCGGGCGCCCACACTTCGCGCTCGGCGACGTTGGCACGGGTACGCCGCTCCCACAGCCGCTCGAACAGCTGCTGGTGGTCCAGGAAGAAGCCGGGGAAGTAGTCGTGGAGGTCCAGCTCGCACGGCCACGTGGGATGACGGAGCGTCAAGGAGTGGCGCGGCAGGACGGTCGGCGAGCGGCGGGGGTCCTCGTCGGCCCAGCCGAGCTCGACCAGGGCGGCGGACAGGTGCCGGCGCCGACCGGGGTCGGCGAGGACGTCGACGTCGACCGAGCTGCGGTGGCGTCGCAGGCCCTGGGCCACGGCGACCGGGCCCTTGATCAGCAGGATCCGGACCCCGACGTCCTCCGCCACCCGGTCGACGACCGCGTGGGCGAGAGGGACGGCCTCGTAGAGCGCGAGCTCGGTCACCGGGCCATTGTGCCGGTCAGCTGTCCCCGACCGAGAGACTGACCGTCGCCAGACCGCCGTTGGCCGTCTTGAAGATCAAGGTGAGCTGACCAGCGCCACCCTTGACCTTGACGGTGACGTTGTAGATCGCGCAGGCCCCTGCGGCCAGCTCGCCGTTGGCGGGCGCCTGGACGGTGAGCGACTTCGCGCCGTCGCTCGACGTCGCACCGGCCCAGGTGCCGACGGTGAGAGCGGACAGCTTGCCGATGGCACCGGGAGCAACCGCGGTGGCGGAGAGGGCGCACGTGGCGCTCCCGCCGGTGTCGCAGACCTGGACCTTGAAGGTGACGGTGGTCGGGTTGTGCCCGGACTGGTCGACCGGGCCGACCAGCACCGCGGAGAGGCTGGTCGAGCCGCCGGAGCAGGTTGCGGCCAGGGCCGGGGCCGCCATCGCGATCACGGGCACCGTCCAAGCGGCGGTGGCACCGGCCCGGACCAAGGTCCGGCGGCCGAAGTGCTTGTCGCGGCGGTCTTCAGCGGAGGCGTCAGTACGCACGATGGTCGGTCCCTTGATGAGTCAGGGTCCGAGGCCCCGAAGCGAGTGGTCCATCCCGCGTGGGATGTAGGACGAGCATGGCGGATCCGGCGGTGCGCCGTACGCCGAAGCGCGGAACCTACCCGTCGTACGTGCGTGGTCTGCCAGGACCACGCCTCCTGGTCCCCTGGGAGGGGGTCGGCTGCCCGTTCAGCCGGCGTCGAGATCGACCAGGCTGTGCCCGGAGAGGGTCCGCAGGGCGTGCTCGGTCAGCTCGAGGGCGGTCCGGCCGTCCTCCGGCTCACCGAAGGCCTCGCACCAGGACGGCGGCCACCTCGTCCGCCGTGGCCCACTCCTCGCCCAGGAACTCCCACGCCACCACGGCCAGCTCCGAGAGCACGACCACCAGGCCGCTCTCGGAGAAGACCGCGACCTGTCCGTCCTCGGCGTACTCGTCGATGACCGGGCGCCGCCGTGCCCGCACTACGACGCCTCGGCCAGCAGGTCACGCACCACGGGACCCAGCTGGACGGCCTCGCGGTAGGTGACGCGACGTACGCCGTCCACGTGGTGCACCAGCGCGGCCATGTGGTGGAGCGGTCGCTCCATCTGCCGGGTGAAGGAGGCCTGGGAGATCATCTCCGGCAGCGCGTCGACGGTGCTCAGGAGGTCCACCTGCGCCGCGCCCTCGTGGTCCGGTACGCGGTTCAGCTGGACCAGGACCCGCAACGGGTAGTCGCGCGGCTCGGTGGACCGGAGACCCAGCGCGCCGGGCGACACCTGCTCCTTGAGCGGGCTGCCGGGGACGGTCAGGATCGACAGCGGCTTGGGGTAGGGGACGAGCAGCCGGTCGCTCGAGACGCCGGCCGTCTCGTCGGACAGGTAGACGAAGTCGCGGCCGAGGGTGCGGGCCAGGGTGGTCTTGCCGGTCCCGGAGGGGCCGAACAGGACGGCGGCCGCGCCGGTCCGGGGGTCCGCCAGCCCGCAGGCGTGGAACATGGTGAGGCTCCCGGCCCGCTCGGTGATGGCCAGCCGCGTGATCATCGGGCTGAGCCGGTCCATCACGGTCGTCAGGTCGGTGCCGAAGAGGTCGGCCTCGCCTGCCGACGCGGCCAGGGCCTCGTCGTCGTTCTCGAGGAGCACGACGACGCGATGGGTAGGCGGCTCGCCGGTGTCGCGAGCGGCAGCGGTCCCACGCGGTCTCGACCGCGAGCAGCAGCTCGGCGGCCCGGGATCCGGTGCAGACGACCTCGAACGCGACTTGCAGCGCTTCCACACGCACGCTCGGGGGATCGCCTAGGCTGGGATCTCGCACTCGGGGGAGTGTAGGTCCCGCGGCGGCCCGCGGGGAGGAGCCGTCGATGGAATTCAAGGACTACGTCCGGATCATGCTGGCCCATTGGCTGGGCGTGGTGCTGCTGGTCCTGGTGGGTCTCGGCGGTGCGATGGCCTACAACCTCACGCAACCGAAGGTCTACGAGGCGTCCGCGACCGGGATCGTGCTCGAACGGCAAGGCCGACGACACCGCCGACGCCTCCGTCGGCGACGGCCTGGCGCGCACCAAGGTGACGTCGTACGCGGCGATCGCCACCAGCACGAACACCGCGCAGCAGGTCCTCGACGACATCAAGGCGAACGGCGACGACCCGACGTACGCCGAGCTCCAGGACCTCAACCCGTCAGGACTCACCGCGAAGATCAGCGTCAGCCAGCCGTTGGACACCGCACTGATCACCATCCACGCCCGAGACACCGACCCGGCCCGGGCGGCCGCCCTGGCCAACGCCTGGGTGGCTGCTCTGGCGCAGCAGGTGAGTCAGCTCGAGGGCGTGGATCCGGCCAAGGACGAGACAGGGCCTGCGCCTGACCGCCTACGGCAGCTCCCAGGGCGCCTCGCAGGTCCTCCCGCGCACCAACCTCAACCTCGCGGTCGGCCTGCTGCTCGGTCTGCTGCTGGGGTTCGCCTACGCGATGATCCGCCACCAGTTCGACCGTCGGCTGCGGTCGGCGCAGGAGGTCGAGAAGCAGTTCGGCGTCCCGGTGATCGGTCTCGTCCCCCAGTCCGGTCACATGCGGAAGGACGACGGCCGGGCCCTCACGCTCGCGGTCACCGGCTCCAACGCCAGCGCCAGCGCCAGCACCGCCGAGGCGTTCCGCAAGCTGCGCACGAACCTCGCCTTCATGGACGTCGACAACCCGCCGCGCGTCATCGTGGTGACCAGCCCGAAGCAGTCCGACGGCAAGTCGACGATCGCGGCGAACCTCGCGGCGGCCATCGCGATCGGCGGGCAGCCGGTGACGCTGATCGACGGCGACCTGCGCCGGCCCACGGTGGCCGACTCCCTCGCGATCATCGACGGGGCCGGGCTCACCGACATCCTGGTCGGGCGGGTGCGCTCCGAGGAGGTCGTGCAGGACCACCCGGACGTCCCGGGCCTGCGGGTGCTGGCCTCCGGTGCGATCCCGCCGAACCCCAGCGAGCTGCTCGGGTCGCAGGCGATGAAGCACCTGATCGAGGAGCTGTCCCAGGACGCGATGGTGATCATCGACGCTCCCCCGCTGCTCCCGGTCACCGACGCCGCCGTCCTGACCCGGTCGGCCGACGGCGCGATCATCGTGGTCACCCACGGCGGCACCCTCGACAGCGAGCTCCAGGCCTCGCTCAACCACATCTCGACGGTGCACGGACGCACGCTCGGCATCGTCTTCAACCGGATGCGGCGCAGCGCCTCGGGCGGCTACTACGGCGGCGACTACTACCGGTACGAGTACCAGGCGAACCACGGCAAGCGGAAGCTCAAGCCGCGCGCCAAGCGGGCGGCGAAGTCACCGGGCACAGAGGCCTCGAAGAGCCACTCGGCCAGCGCCGCCCATCCGCCGAAGCGGCAGACGCCCACCGCTCCCTGACCAGCGGCGCCTGTTCAGGCGGATGCGCCGATCAGCTCTCGAGCCTCGGCGGGCGTCATCGGAGTGCGCTGGGCCAGCGCGCCGACCGCGACGGCACGCTCGACCAGCTGGGCGTTCGACTCCACCGGCACGCCGCGGCTGAGGGTGAGGACGTCCTCCATGCCCACGCGCAGGTGGCCGCCCTTGGACAGGCTGGCCAGCATCACCGCGAGGGTCGAACGGCCGATCCCGGTGGCGCTCCAGCTGGTGGTGGCCGGCGGGCAGGTCGCGGACCGCGGCGACGAGCGCGTCCGTCGTACCGTTCATGCCGCCGGGCACGCCCATCACCAGGTCGACGTGCACCTTGCCGCCGGCGGGCAGGCCGTAGCGGTCGAGCAGCCGGGTGAGGGCATGGACCTGGCCGAGGTCGAAGAGCTCGAACTCCGGTGCGACGTGGCGCTCCTGGGCGAGCTGGTAGAGCTCGCAGACGAACGGCCAGGGGTTGGAGAAGACGTCGTCGCCGAAGTTGGTCGTGCCCATCGTCAGGCTGCAGGAGTCGGGCTCGGCGTCGAGCACCTTCAGTCGCTGGTCGAGCGGGTCGTGGACGCTGCCGCCGGTGGAGAGCTGGACGACGAGGTCGCTCGAGTCGCGGACGGCCGCGACCCACTCCTTGAGCAGACCGGGATCGAGCGTGGGCCGGTGCTCGGCGTCGCGGACGTGCAGGTGGATCATCGCCGCCCCGGCCGCCTCGCACTCGCGGGCTGTCGTCGCGATCTCCTCCGGGGTGGTGGGCAGCTGCGGGCAGTCGTCCTTGGCCGTCTCGGCCCCCGTCGGAGCCACGGTGATCAGCAGCGGGTCGCTCATGCGCTCATCGTGTCAGAGCCGCGGCGCCCGTCGTGCTCCCGACGGGTCCCCGTCGTCTCCCGGGCCGTGCCGGAGTCGTGCCAGAGTCGTGCCATGCGTGCCGTGGTCCAAGCCGTCTCGTCCGCCTCGGTGGTCGTGGACGGCACGACCGTCGGCTCGCTCGACGTACCCGGGCTGCTGGTCTACCTCGGGCTCACGCACACCGACGGCGCCGCCGAGGTCGACTGGATGGCGCGCAAGGTGTGGGGACTGCGGATCCTGGCCGAGGAGCAGTCGGCGTCCGACGTCGGCGCGCCGCTGCTCGTGGTCTCGCAGTTCACGCTGTACGGCGACGCGCGGAAGGGCCGGCGTCCCACCTGGGAGGCGGCCGCTCCGGGCCCTGTCTCCGAGCCGCTCTACGACGCCTTCTGCGCGGCCCTGACCGCGCTCGGCGCCGACGTCCAGACCGGCATCTTCGGCGCTCACATGCGCGTCGCCTCCGTGAACGACGGCCCCCTCACCGTCCTCCTCGAACGCTGAGTCGTCGCAAACAGACACCAGAATCGCACCGAGTCGTCGCAAACAGACAACGAGAGAACGCCGAGTCGTCACGTGACGACTCGGCGTTCTCCGTACGTCACGTCGTGCCGACTCGGCGTTCTCCGTACGTCACCTCGTGCCGACTCGGCGTTCGGTCAGAGGGTGATGGTGACCTCGGCGACGGAGCCGACGGCGGCCTGCACCTTCTGGTCCACCGTCGCGGCCCGGGGGGCCAGGGTGCGCAGGGTCCACTCCCCGGTGCCGGCGAAGAACCGGAAGTGCCCGGACGCCGACGTCGGGACCTCGGCGGTGAACTCCCCCGTCCGGTCGAGCAGCCGCACGTAGGCGTTCGGCACGGGCTCGCCGTCGCGGACCACCTGCCCCTGCACCACGGCCTCCTTCGCCACGTCGACGCCGTCGAGCGAGAGCCCGCCCGCGGTCGCGCCGCACATCAGGCGTCCGCCGATCCGGCGTCGTCACCGAGCACGACGGGTACGCCGACCAGGGAGCCGTACTCGGTCCACGAGCCGTCGTAGTTCTTGACGTTCTCCTGGCCCAGCAGCTCCTTGAGCACGAACCACGTGTGCGACGAGCGCTCGCCGATCCGGCAGTAGGCGATGGTGTCCTTGCTCCAGTCCACGCCGGCGTCGGTGTAGAGGTCCTTGAGCTCGTCGTCGGACTTGAAGGTCCCGTCGTCGTTGGCCGCCTTGCTCCACGGCACGTTCGCGGCGGTCGGGATGTGGCCCGCGCGCTGGGCCTGCTCCTGCGGGAGGTGCGCCGGCGCGAGCAGCCGACCGGCGTACTCGTCGGGCGACCGTACGTCGACCAGGTTCTGCGCGCCGATCGCGGCCACGACCTCGTCGCGGTAGGCGCGGATCGAGAGGTCCTGGTCCTTCGCGGTGTACGTCGTCTCGGCACGCTGCGGCAGCTCGTCGGTCAGCTCGCGGCTGTCGAGCTCCCACTTCTTGCGACCACCGTCGAGCAGCTTCACGTCGTCGTGCCCGTAGAGCTTGAAGTACCAGTAGGCGTAGGCGGCGAACCAGTTGTTGTTGCCGCCGTACAGCACGATCGTGTCGTCGTTGGCGACACCGCGCGAGGACAGCAGCGCCTCGAACTGCGTCTTGTTCACGAAGTCGCGGCGTACCTGGTCCTGCAGGTCCGTCGTCCAGTCGAGCTTGATCGCGCCCTTGAGGTGGCCCTTGTCGTAGGCGGCCGTGTCCTCGTCGACCTCGACGAGGACGACCTTCGGGTCGTCGAGATGGTCCTCCACCCACTGGGCGGAGACGAGAGCGGTGTCGCGGCTCATTGGTTCAACCTTTCTTGTACGCCGGGTCCCGGCGCGGGGTCTGGTCAGCGGGCGGTCGCTCGCTGGAGGAGCAGGTAGATCTCGCAGCCCAGGCAGAAGCCGAAGGCCGCGTTCAGCAGGGCAGCCGCCAGGGCGAACCCGGTGGCGACCAGAGCGAGCGCGGTGAGCCCGGTCGCGAAGCCGACGAGGCCGACCAGCGGCGAAGCCCAGCCCCACCGCCTGCGCGAAGCGCGGGGGCCGCGGGTCCTCGAGCTCCCGCGGCGCTGCCAGCCGCGGCCGGACCAGGGTCCGGAAGAGCCAGGCGTACGGCGTGTGCTGGATGCCGCGGAACGCTCCGACCGCGAAGACCACGGTCTGCAGCGCGAGCACGACGACCGCGACCGGTGTCGGCGCCACCAGCACGACCGCCAGCGCGACAGAGGTGAGGGTCGCGGCGAACCGCGGGCCCCGCGGGTCGATCCCGGAGCCGAGGGCCGAGCGTGCGGTGGTGATCGTGGACATGCTGCTCCTGACGACGGACGAAGGTCTGAGGGAAGAGACCGTCCGCTAAGTCTACTGAATCAGTAGAGAAACAAGAGCGCGGATCGGGCTCGCGTCAGGGCATTCGACACAGCGACGACCGGACGCGGCAGTGGTCCACTGCGCGCCGACGCGTGAGATGTGTCGAGGACATACCGGCGACTGTAGGCGTGGCCGCACCGCGGCCACCACGCGCCGTCTCGTGATTCGAGACGACCATCCACATCCTGGACATCAGGCGACCACCCCGTCCAGCGCCGCCAGCACCTGCGCGGGCCGCGGCGCCCCGCGTCGCCCGGGTGATCTCGCGGCCGGCGGCGTCCAGGACCAGCGTGGTCGGCGTCCGCAGGATGCCCAGACGCCGGACCAGGTCGAGGTGCTCCTCGGCGTCCACCTCCACGTGCGCCACCCCCGGGACGGCCGACGAGACGTCGGCGAGGATCCGTCGCGTCGCCCGGCAGGGGGCGCAGAAGGCGGAGGAGAACTGCAGGAGCGTGGCCCGCTCGCCCCTCGCCGCGTCGTACGCCGAGCCGGCCAGCACGCTGGCGGGCTCCTGCGGCGTGACCTGCGACGGCGGTGCGGGGGCGTCGCCACCTCGGACGCGGTGCGTGCCGCGGAAGCGGCCGTCGGACAGCGCGCGCCAGAGGCCGAACCCGAGGGTGCCGACGACGGCGACGACCAGCACCCAGCGACCGAGGTCCATGCCGCCCCAACCAGCAAGCCTGCCGGCTCATTCCGCACCCTGCCGGCCGAGCGTGCCGAGACCCTACGGTGGGGCGATGCGCATCGTGGTGCTCGGGGCCGGCGGGATCGGCGGGACGATCGGCGCCCGGCTCCACCAGAGCGGGCACGACGTGGCGCTCGTCGCGCGGGGCCCGCACGGCACCGCGATCGGCGAGCGCGGCCTCACCTTCGCCACTCCGGAGGAGCGCGTCACGCTCCCCATCCCCGTGTACGCCGACCCCGCCGAGGTCACCTGGAGCACGGACGACATCGTGGTGCTGGCCGTGAAGAGCCAGGACACGGCGGCTGCCGCCCGGGCGCTGGTCGCGGCCGCAGGGCCGGCGACGCCCGTCGTCGCGGCGCAGAACGGCGTCGCCAACGAGCGGACGCTCGCGCGCTGGTTCCACCACGTCCACGGCCTCTGCGTGATGATGCCGACCGAGCACCTGGAGCCCGGTGTCGTCGTGGCGCACTCGGCGGCGGCCACCGGGATCCTCGACCTCGGCCGCTTCCCGTCCGGCACCGACGACGTCGACGCGTCCCTGTCCGCGGCCCTACGCGGCTCGCGGTGCGAGTCGGTGGCGCGGCCGGACATCATGCGCTGGAAGCACCGCAAGCTGCTCAACAACCTCGGCAACGCCGTCCAGGCGCTCTGCGGCACCGGCCTCGACTCCGACGACGCGCTGGCCTCGCTGGACCTGCTGACCGCCGAGGCGGAGGCCGTCTTCGCGGCCGCCGGGATCGACCCGGTGAGCGAGGCCGAGGACGACGCTCGCCGCGGCGGCCACCTGCGCCTCGAGCCGGTCGCCGGCGCGACGCGAGGGGGTGGTTCGACCTGGCAGAGCCTGGCGCGCGGGTCCGGCGTCGAGACCGACTACCTGAACGGGGAGATCGCGCTGCTCGGCCGGCTGCACGGCGTGCCGACGCCGGCGAACGCGCGGATCCAGGCCTTGATGACCGACGCCGCCGGCCGCGGGGTCGGGCCCGGCACGCATGACGGCCGCTCGGCTCCTGGCCGAGCTGACCCGCTGACTCAGCCGCCGGCGAAGGGCGGCAGGAACTCCACGGACTGTCCGGGCTGGACGATGACCCCGTCGGGCTCCCGGCTGCCCACGGGCAGGTCGCCGACCAGCACGGAGCACGCCTCGAGCACGTTCGGCAGGCGGGTCCCGGGATGCAGCGCCACCGCCCGGCGTACGACGTCGGTCAGGGTGAGCGGTCCGGTCACCGGCAAGCGTGTCCGAGCCGACCCCGGCTGCGGCGCGGGCCGAGGCCCAGTAGCGGACCGTGATCGGCGATGTCTCACCGTCGGCGACGGCGTCCGAGCTGCTGTCCATGCCGGATATCCTGACGCATCGGGCTCCGAGGAGCTCGACCGCCGGAGACGGGAGGCCCCGCTTGAGCACGCTGCTGCTGCTCACCAGCGCCCTCCAGCCGAGCGCGGAGGTGCTGCCGGCCCTCGCCCTGCTCGGCCATCAGGTCAAGATCCTGCCCGCCGAGGGCAGTGCGCTCCTCGACGCGCCCGTCGCCGACGTGATCCTCGTGGACGGCCGGCAGGAGCTGGCCCACGCCCGTGACCTGTGCCGCCTGCTGCGGACCACCGGCACCGACTGCCCGGTGCTGCTCGTCGTGACCGAGGGCGGCCTCGCCGTCGTCGCGCACGACTGGGGCATGGACGACGTCGTGCTCCACACCTGCGGTCCGGCCGAGCTCGAGGCGCGGATCCGGCTCACCACCGGTCGGTTGCGGGCCGGCCGGGACGAGGCCGAGAACGACGACCACGTGATCCGCTCGGGGGAGGTCGTCGTCGACGACGCGACGTACACCGCACACATCGGGCAGCGCGCCCTCGACCTGACGTTCAAGGAGTTCGAGCTGCTGAAGTACCTCGCCCAGCATCCCGGCCGCGTGTTCACCCGCGACCAGCTGCTGCAGGAGGTGTGGGGCTACGACTACTTCGGCGGCACCCGCACCGTCGACGTGCACGTCCGCCGGCTACGGGCCAAGCTCGGGCCGGAGCACGAGACCCTGATCGGCACCGTGCGCAACGTCGGGTACCGCTTCGTGCTGCCGTCCAAGGAGCAGGCACCGTCGGTGGAGCCTGTCGAGACCAGGGACGTGCGGCGCTGAGCGTCGTCCGCGTCGACCCTCACGACAGCGCGGCCGCCCTCGCGGTCGTGGCCGACGTACGCCGCGCCGCTGCGGCCGTGGACGACGTCGACCCGCTCGACGAGGCGGCCCGGATGTCGCTGGCCCGCGACGGTCTCGCCGACGCGTCGCTGTGGGTCGACGGGACCGACGGGTTCGCGCTCCTCCGGGGTCACGGACTGGATCTGGCGGTCCGGCCGGAGGCCCGGGGGCGGGGTCTCGGAACGGCGCTCGCCCGCGCCGCGCTCGCAGAGGCGCCCCCGGACGTCACCGCCTGGTCGCACGTGGACGATCCCGCCGCACGACGGATCGCAGCGGGGGTCGGCTTCGCTGCGGTGCGTGCCCTGTGGGTGATGCACCGCGACGCTGCTCCGGTCGAGGTCCCCGTGGTCGAGGGCGTGACCATCCGGGGCTACCGGCCCGACGACGCCGCCGAGGTCCTGCGCGTCAACGCGGCGGCGTTCGCCCACCATCCCGAGCAGGGGGCGATGGACGCCGCGAACCTCGCCGACCGGATGGCCGAGCCGTGGTTCGACCCCGCGGGGCTGCTGGTGGCCGACGCCGGTCCACCGCAGCACGCGCTCCTGGCGTTCCACTGGACCAAGCAGCACTCCGACACCCTCGGCGAGGTGTACGTCGTGGCGGTCGACCCGGCCGCACAGGGGCGGGGGCTGGGCCGGGCGGTCACCGCCGCCGGGCTCGCCCACCTCGCCGCGCTCGGCGTACGCGAGATCGTGCTGTACGTCGAGTCCGACAACGCGGCCGCCATCGCGACGTACACCCGGCTGGGCTTCACCCACACCGAGACCCACGTCCAGTACGCCCGCGAATCGGGGTAGTCCGTGACGAAACGGTCGAAATCCGTGCCTTCGAACGACATTTACGTCACGGACTATCGAAAAGTGTCCGGCCCGGACCGATCCCGCGCGTCCCGTCGGACGACGGCCGGCCGTCAGGTGAGGCGGGGACGGACGTGGAGGCCGGCGTCGGGGTCGACCAGGACCTCCTGGGCGGCCGGGAGGCCGTCGACCTCCAGCTGCTCCTCGAGCGGCACGTTGCGCTTCACCAGGCCGAGTGCGATCGGGCCGAGCTCGTGGTGGCGGGCCGAGGTGCCGACGAAGCCGACCACCTTCTCCCCCGACCGGAGCTCGGCGCCGACGGCCGGCAGCCGGTTCTCGGATCCGTCGAGGTGGAGCAGCGTCAGGCGGCGCGGAGGGCGGCCGAGGTTGTGCACCCGCGCCACCGTCTCCTGCCCGCGGTAGCAGCCCTTGTCGAGGTGGACCGCCGAGCCGAGCCAGCCGACCTCGTTGGGGATCGTGCGGTGGTCGGTGTCGAGCCCCGGTCGCGGTTCGCCACGGGCGATCCGGAGTGCCTCGTAGGCCCACAGGCCGCAGGCCGGACCGGCCGCCTCGGCGTACGACGTGAGCCGGTCGCGCGGTACCAGCTCGTGGCCCGCGGCGGGTCGGTAGGCGAGCGCCACCGAGGACGTCACCTCGGCCACCTCGACCCGACTCATGAAGCGCATCCGGTCGAGGAACTCCACCAGCGCCGCGGCCCGACCCGGCTCGGTGGCCGCGGTGAAGGACTCGCCGTCGTCGATGCCCGCGAAGGCGTGTTCGACGTGGCCCTGCGGACTGAGCACCAGCGCCTGGGTCCAGGTCCGCGGCGCCAGGTCGAGGAAGTACTGCGTGGTCAGGTCGTGCAGCCACTGCAACCGGTCGGGCCCGGAGATCCGGAGGACGTCATGGTGGGACAGGTCGACGAACCCGTCCCCGGCCTCGAGCGTGACCTGCTCGCCGTAGAGCGAGCCGTAGTGGGCCGCGACCGGGCCGTCGATCCCGTTCCCGGCGACGGCGCCGGGCAGGGACAGCAGGGGGCTGCTCACGGCGCGGTCTCCGCGCAGTCCGAGCAGTGGCCGAAGACGGTCAGGTGCCCGACGTCCACGGTGAACGCGTGGTCGGTCACGAGCCGGTCGAGGACGGGTGTCAGCACACCCGGGTCAACCGAGATCACCCGGTGACAATTCCGGCAGACCAGGTGGAAGTGCTCGTGGTCGTCCACGGAGTGGTACGTCGGCGCGCGGTCGCTCAGGTGGGCGTGACGCACCAGCCCGAGCTCCTCGAGCACCTCGAGGGTCCGGTAGACCGTGGAGGCGTTCACCGCCGTCGAGTGCGTCCGTACCTCGGCCAGCACCTCGTCGGGCGTCGCGTGCCCGAGCTCCTCGACCGCCCCGAGGATCAGCTCCCGCTGCGGCGTCAGCCGGTAGCCCCGCTCCCGGAGCCGTTCCCGCCAGTCGGACTCGGGCACGGCTACTGCCTGGCCAGGTGGGCGTGGGTGTGCGGCTGGAGCTCGTGACCCTCCGCAGCCATGTCGTAGGCGTAGAGCAGGCTGCCGTCGACGTAGCCGTAGAGGCGCTTGCCGGCGGTGTAGTTCTTGGCGGTAGCCGTACGCACGACGGCGTCGGTGGCGATCTCGAACCGGGGCTGCTCGGGATGGATCTCGCCGTGCCAGACCTCGACGTAGCCCAGGTTGTGGGCCAGGACGACCTCGAGCGTGCCGTCCTCCTGCGGACGGAGGAAGCCCGTCTCCTGCGCCGCCTCGCGCACGGTGTGGCCCGAGTCGTCGATGATCCAGGACCGGCTGAAGTAGTGGATGAACGGCCGGCCGTCCTGCTGGAAGACGACCTCCTGGCCGAACTGGAACTTCTCGATCCCCGGGTACTCGCCGTGCCCGTTGCCGGCCCAGGTCCCGATCAGCCACGCCAGGCGTGCGGTGCTCGGGTGGATGTTCTCCGGGATCTCGAACGGCATGAGCCGAAGTCTAGGGCGGCCGGGCACGGCTCTAGGCTGAGCGCATGGTCCGCCCGCTCGTCGTGAAGGTCACCGCCGGCGCCGACGACCCCGAGCGCTGCAACCAGGGCTTCACCGTGGCGGCCACCGCGGTGGCCGCCGGCGCCGACGTGTCGTTGTGGCTGACCGGCGAGGCGGCCTGGTTCGGGGTGCCCGGGCGGGCGCAGGGGCTGGCCCTCCCGCACGCCGCGCCGCTGGCCGACCTGCTCGAGGCGGTGCTCACCGGCGGACGCGTCACGGTCTGCACCCAGTGCGCCGCACGGCGCGGGCTCGGCGAGGCGGACCTGCTGCCGGGCGTGCGCCTGGCGGGATCCCCGTCGTACGTCGAAGAGGTGCTCGCCGAGGGCGCGCAGGCGCTCGTCTACTGACCGGCGCCCAGCCCGCGGGCCCAGGCCGGCCGCCAGCCGTGCTGCGACCTCGGCGCTCGCCGCCCGGGCGGTGCGCCCGGCGCCGACCACGTTGAGGAACCCGTGGATCTGGTCGGGGAACCTCCGCAGCTCCACCTCGACGCCGGCGTCCGCCAGCTTGCGTGCGTAGGCCTCGCCCTCGTCGCGCAGGGGGTCGAACCCCGCGGTCGCGACGTACGCCGGGGCCAGACCGGGCGGGACCTCCCCGAGGAGCGGGCTGGCCGCGGGGTCCGGCCAGTGCAGCTCGTCGGGCAGGTAGTGCCCCTTGGCGACGTCCATGAACTCGTCGGTCAGGTAGAAGCCGCGCCCGAACAACCGCCGGCTCTCGCTCTTGGTCGTCATGTCGGTGCCGGGGTAGACCAGGAGCTGGAGCGCCAGGGGCAGCCCCTCCCGGGCCGCCGTGACCGCGGTGGCCGCGGCCAGGGTGCCGCCGGCGGAGTCGCCCCCGACGCCGATCCGGGCGGGGTCCGCGCCCAGCGAGGCGGCGTGCTCGACGACCCAGCGGTACGCCGTCACCGCGTCGTCGTACGCCGCCGGGAACGGGTGCTCGGGGGCCAGCCGGTAGTCGACGGAGAGGATCCGGACGCCGCTGCGCTCGGCCAGGAACCGGCAGGCCGGGTCGTGGCTGTCGAGATCGCCGTACACCCAGCCGCCGCCGTGGAAGTACACCAGCAGCGGCCCTCGTGCCGTGGCGCCCGTCGGGACGAAGAGCCTGCCCCGCAGCCGTCGCCCAGAGGAAGGTCGCGCACGGCGCCGATGGGCTGGTCGCCCCCCGCCACCACGGTCTGGAGCAGGAGGGTGCGGCGTCCGGCCGGCACCGGAAGGGTGGCCACCTCGGGCTCGCGGGCCAGCTTCTCCAGCCGGAGCAGCAGCTGGGTGTCGGTGGCGAGGGTCTGCCCGTCGATGGTCACCCGGCGGCCCGGCGAGGACGCGCTGGACCGCGCTCCGGCAGGCCGAGCGCGGCTCGGACGGCGAGCGACTTGGCGCGCAGCTCGGCGGCGGCGAGGAAGGTGGAGGCGGGGGACACGGGCCACAACCTAGCCACCGGGGACCGAAGTCCCGGACGTCCGTCTGTGCGCGAGCGGAGCCCCCGCAGTTCACCGGTGGGTGCCACACTGCATCCCATGGTCCAGCTCGCTTCCGTCGACCCAGCACGCGACGGTGACGTCCCCGCCGACGAGCCCTTCGACGTCGAGCCGCCCTACCAGCCCGACGAGGCGGCCCTCGCGGCCGTCGCGGCGTACGACGACCGGTTCCTCGACCGCGAGCTCTCCTGGCTGCACTTCAACCAGCGCGTCCTCGAGCTGGCCGAGGACGACACCCTGCCGCTGCTCGAGCGGGTGCGCTTCGCGGCGATCTTCGCCAACAACCTCGACGAGTTCTTCATGGTGCGGGTGGCCGGCCTCAAGCGCCGGATCGCCGCCGACGTGGCGGTTCGCGCCGCGTCCGGGCTGATGCCGCGCGAGGTCCTGGAGCGGATCTGGGCCGGGACCCGCGACCTGATGGAGCGGCACGCCCGTCTGTTCCGCGAGGAGCTGGTGCCGGAGCTCTCGAAGGAGGGCATCGACCTGGTGCGCTGGGACGAGCTCGACCGCGAGGAGCAGCGGCTGTGCAAGCGGCTGTTCAAGGAGCGGGTCTTCCCGGTCCTCACCCCGCTCGCGGTCGACCCCGCCCACCCGTTCCCCTACATCTCGGGGCTCTCGCTCAACCTCGCCGTCCTGGTGCGCAACCCCAAGACCGGCAAGGAGCACTTCGCGCGGGTCAAGGTGCCGCCGATCTTCAGCCGGTTCGTGCCGCTGGGCAACCAGCGCTTCGTGCCCCTCGAGGACGTCATCGGCGAGCACCTCAAGCGCCTCTTCCCCGGCATGGAGGTGCTCGAGGTCCACTCCTTCCGGGTCACCCGCAACGAGGACCTCGAGGTCGAGGAGGACGACGCGGAGAACCTGCTCAAGGCGCTCGAGAAGGAGCTCCTCCGCCGGCGGTTCGGGCCGCCGGTCCGGCTCGAGGTCGAGGACTCCATCGCCCCGCAGGTCCTGGAGCTGCTCATCTCCGAGCTCGGCGTCACCACCGAGGAGGTCTTCCGGGTCAAGGGACCGCTCGACCTGGTGGGGCTGCACAGCATCGCCGACCTGCCGCGCGAGGACCTGAAGTTCCCGGCCTTCGTCCCGACCACGCACCCGCAGCTGGCGGAGGTCGAGTCCGCCGCGCCGGTCGACGTGTTCAAGGCGACCGCGCGGTACGACGTCCTGCTGCACCATCCCTACGACTCGTTCGCCACGTCGGTCCAGCGCTTCCTCGAGCAGGCCGCCGCCGACCCCCACGTGCTGGCCATCAAGCAGACCCTCTACCGCACCTCCGGCGACTCCCCGATCATCGACGCCCTCGTCGACGCGGCGGAGTCCGGCAAGCAGGTCCTGGTGATCGTGGAGATCAAGGCCCGCTTCGACGAGGAGGCCAACATCCGCTGGGCCCGCAAGCTCGAGCAGGCGGGCTGCCACGTGGTCTACGGGCTCGTCGGCCTGAAGACCCACTGCAAGCTGTCGATGGTGGTCCGCGACGAGCCGGAGGGGATCCGGCGCTACACCCACATCGGGACCGGCAACTACAACGGCAAGACCGCCCGGATGTACGAGGACCTCGGACTGATCACCACCAACGAGGTGCTGGGCGAGGACGTCGCGCACCTGTTCAACAACCTCAGCGGCTACTCGCGCAACCCCACCTACGAGCGGCTGCTCGTCGCGCCCGACTCGGTCCGGACCGGTCTGGTGGACCGGATCCACCGCGAGATCGACCACCACGTCAACGGCCGTCCGGCACGGATCCGGATCAAGGCGAACTCCGTCGTCGACGAGGCGATCATCGACGCGCTCTACATGGCGTCCCAGGCCGGCGTACCCGTGGAGATGCTGGTGCGCGGCATCTGCGCCCTCCGGCCGGGGGTGCCCGGGCTGTCGGAGAACATCGCGGTGAGGTCGATCCTCGGGCGGTTCCTCGAGCACAGCCGGGTCTACTGGTTCGAGAACGGCGGCGATCCGAGCATCTGGATCGGCTCGGCCGACCTGATGCACCGCAACCTCGACCGCCGGGTCGAGGTCCTGGTCCAGCTCCCCGGTGACGACAACGTCGCCCAGGTGTCGGCGCTGCTCGACCTGGCCTTCGCCCCGACGACGTACGCCTGGATCCTGGGCAGTGACGGCGAGTGGGCCGCCAACGACGGTCGCGACCACCTCCAGGAGGTCCTCGTCGAGCAGCAGCGGAGCCGGCGGACCGTCGTCTGAGCCCGCTCGCCACGCCGTAGGGCACTTGCACATGCGCGCCGACGCGCCCGTAGCATGATCGCGATTCGCGTCCCCTTGACAGGAGCACGTCGTGGCCTTGCGCCTCCGTCCCACCGATACGTCGTTCTACGACCTCTTCACCACCTCGGCCCAGCACATCGTCATCGGTGCCGGGCTGCTCGCCGAGATGGTCTCCGAGGGTGCGGACCGCAAGGACGTCGCCAAGCGGATGCGGGAGGCCGAGCACCTCTGCGACGAGAACACCCACGCGATCGTGCGCAAGGTCAACAGCAGCTTCGTCACCCCGTTCGACCGTGAGGACATCTACTCGCTGGCCAGTGGGCTGGACGACGTGATGGACGACCTCGACGAGGTCGTCGACCTGATCCTGCTCTACGAGGTCGTCAGCCTGCCGAACGAGTTCCTCACCCTGGTGGAGGTCATCCAGCGCTGCGCGGAGATCACGGCCGACGCGATGCCGAGCCTGCGGACGATGACCGGGCTCGACGAGTACTGGATCGAGATCAACCGCCTGGAGAACGCCGGCGACAAGAGCTACCGGCGTACCCTCGCGAAGCTGTTCAGCGGGGACTTCAAGGCGATCGAGGTGTTGAAGCTCAAGGACATCGTCACCTCGCTCGAGGGTGCGATCGACGCCTTCGAGAGAGTCGCCAACATCGTGGAACAGATCGCAGTCAAGGAGTCCTAGGACGTGGACCTCGCGATCGTCATCACGGTCGTCGTCGTGGCGTTGTTCTTCGACTACACCAACGGCTTCCACGACGCCGCCAACGCGATCGCCACCTCGGTGTCGACGCGCGCACTCACGCCTCGCGTCGCGCTCACCTTGGCGGCGGTGATGAACTTCGTGGGCGCACTGCTCGGCCAGAAGGTCGCCCAGACCGTGTCCGAGGTGATCGAGCCACCATCGGGCCAGGAGGGGCTGGTCGTCATCCTGGCCGGGCTGCTCGGAGCGATCGCCTGGAACCTGATCACGTGGTACTTCGGCCTGCCGTCGTCCTCGACCCAGTCCCTGATCGGCGGGCTGGTCGGCGCCGCGCTCGCGGCCGGGACCACGGTCCACTGGTCGACGGTGATCGACAAGGTGGTGATCCCGATGCTGATCTCCCCGCTCGTCGGCTTCGCGCTCGCGTTCGTGGTGATGCTGGCGATCATGTGGATCTTCCGGAACCGCAACGCCGGCCGGGTGACGCGCGGCTTCCGGCTCGGCCAGACCGTCTCGGCCTCCGCGATGGCCCTGGGCCACGGCCTGCAGGACGCGCAGAAGACGATGGGCGTGATCTTCCTGGTGCTGATCACCAGCGGCTACCTGGCCCCCGACACGGAGACCTTGCCGCTGTGGGTGATCGTGGCCTCGGCGAGCGCGATCTCCCTCGGCACCTACTCCGGCGGTTGGCGGATCATGCGCACGCTCGGTCGTCGGATCATCCACCTCGACCCGCCCCACGCGTTCGCCGCGGAGTCGGTGGGGGCGTCGGTGCTCTACGCCACGGCGTTCATCTGGCAGGCCCCGGTGTCGACGACCCACATCATCACCTCGGCGATCATGGGCTCGGGTGCCACGCGCCGCTTCTCCGCGGTGCGGTGGGGGATGGCCCGCTCGATCGTGACCGCGTGGGTCCTCACCTTCCCCGCCGCCGGCCTCGCCGCCGCCCTCTGCTTCGCGATCCTCAACCCGATCCTCGGCTGACCCCCGCCCTCCCCCTCCCCTCTTCCGGGCGTGAGTTCGGGATAGTCCGTGACGGAAAGGTCGTTCGAGGGGGTCGTGAACGACCGTTTCGTCACGGACTATCCAGGCCGCAGCCGGTCAGCCGGCGCGGTGGCGCAGGAGCCGCTGGCGCTGGTCGGCGGTGAGGGCGCGCCGCTGCTCGACGGTCTCCGTGGACACCCACCAGGGCGGGTGCTGGAGCGTCCAGGCCCGGGTCGCCGGAGCGGCGAACCTCGCCCGCGCTCGCGTCGCGTGCATCCGGCGTACGACGAGATCCCGCGGGTCGCCTGCCAGCACCGTGAAGTACTCCAGGCCGACCGAGCGGAACGCGTCCTCCCGGCGTACGTCGCGCGCGCGCCGCGTCCCCTCGAGGTGGAAGGACCCGTCGTACTCCCCCGCGACCCCGGCCTCCTCGTCCAGGAGGTCGGGCGTACCGATGTGGTGACCGGCCAGGTCGAAGACCGGCACGTTGCAGCGGGGCGTCGGGAGGCCGGCCTCCAGGACCCAGGTCAGCCGGAGATGGGTCGTCTCCCGCGGTGACCAGCTGTTCTCGTGCGCCAGAGCCAGCGCCTCCCGGCACCGCGGGACGCCGGTCCAGCCACTCAGCGTCGCGACGAAGGCCGCCAGCTCCGCCGGCGACACGAGGTCCGCCTGCATCGCCATGTCGGCCGCGACGACCGCGCCGCGCAGCGAGGGCGCGTACCGCATCTCGAAGGACACCGACCGGACGGCGATCGTGACCGGGACCCCGTCGTGGGTCGTCAGCTCCCTGGGGTTGAGCCGCTCCGCGCTGACCTGGATGCCCGGCTGGGGACGGATGTCGTTCTCCGCCGTGGCCAGCGTGACCGGCACCAGGGTCGAGCCGTCCGGGGCCAGGCCGCCGAACCAGATCGCGCCGAGCCATCGCAGCGCCGCCCAGCCGGTCACCCCGCCGTAGGCCGGAACGACCGCCGCGGCCTCCACGATCCGCTGCTCCGGGACCGTGCCGTCCACGTCCGACGGCACGTAGAGACCTCGGCTCGATCTGCGCCAGGCCCTGCCGCGGGCTTGCGCGCGGCGTCGGCCCGTCGACACCGCGTCGCGTCGAGCGGCACCGGATCCACGAGCCCGACCCGGCCGGTCCTCGAGGGGCCCGGCACGGCATGTCGAGAACGCATCCTCGAAGCGTGCCCCGCTCAGCCTGCCGGCGTACTCGCTCATCCACAGGGTTCGCCGCGCTTGACGGGATAGTCCGTGACGTAACGTGTCGTTCTGAGGCCCGATCATCGACAGTTTCGTCACGGACTATCCCGGCGTACCGCCCGGCACAGCGTGTAGGGGGGTGGGGTGGGGGTCAGCCGAAGCGGCCGGAGATGTAGGCCTCGGTGGCGGGGTCGTCGGGGGTGGAGAACATCTTGCGGGTGGGGTTGAACTCCACGAGGCGGCCGGGCTGGCCGGTGGCCTTCAGGTTGAAGAACGCCGGTGTCGTCGGAGACGCGGGCGGCCTGCTGCATGTTGTGGGTGACGATCACGATCGTGTAGTCGGTCTTCAGCTCGTGGATCAGGTCCTCGATCGCCGAGGTCGAGATCGGGTCCAGCGCCGAGCACGGCTCGTCCATCAGCAGCACCTCGGGGTTCACCGCGATCGCGCGGGCGATGCACAGCCGCTGCTGCTGGCCGCCGGACAGCCCCATCCCCGGCTTGTTGAGCCGACGCTTGACCTCCTCCCAGAGGTTGGCGTGCTTCAGCGAGCGCTCGACGATCGCGTCCGCCTCGGACCTCTTCAGCCGCTTGGCGTTCAGCCGGTTGCCGGCCAGCACGTTGTCGTAGATCGACATCGTCGGGAACGGGTTGGGCCGCTGGAAGACCATGCCGATCTGCCGGCGTACGGCGACCGGGTCGACGCTGGGGTCGTACAGCGACTGACCGTCGACGACCACCTTGCCCTCGACCCGCGCTCCCGGGATGACCTCGTGCATGCGGTTCAGCGACCGCAGCATGGTCGACTTGCCGCACCCCGACGGGCCGATGAACGCCGTGACCGACCTGGACTTCACGGTCATGTTGACCCCCTCGACCGCGAGGAAGTCCCCGTAGTAGATGTTGAGGTCCGAGACGTCGATGCTCTTGGCCATGATTCCTTCCTTGCGGCGATCTCGGTCAGTGTGCCTTGGCGGGGGCGAAGATGCGACCGATGATCCGCGCGGTGAGGTTCAGCACCATCACCAGCACGATCAGCACCAGCGCACCGCCCCACGCACGCTCGTAGCCGACCGGGGTCGAGGTCGTGTACTGGGAGTAGATGAACACCGGGAGCGTGGTCATCCGCCCGTCGAACAGGTTGGTGTTGACGCCGTCGGTCGCGCCCGCCACGACCAGCAGCGGCGCGGTCTCACCGATGACCCGCGAGATCGCCAGCACCACGCCGGTGACGACGCCGCCGCAGCGCGGTCGGCAGCACCACCCTCACGATGGTGCGCCACTGCGGCACCCCGAGCGCGTACGACGCCTCGCGCAGGTCGTCGGGGACCAGCCGGAACATCTCCTCCGACGAGCGCACGACGGTCGGGATCATCAGCAGCGACAGGGCGATCGAGCCGCCGATGCCGGCCCGGAACGCCGGACCGAAGAGCAGCACCAGCAGCGCGAGCGCGAACAGACCGGCCACGATCGACGGGATGCCGGTCATCACGTCCACCAGGAACGTGATCACCCGCGCCGCCGGGACCGCTTGCCGTACTCGACGAGGTAGATGGCGGTCAGGATCCCGATCGGCACCGAGATGACGGTCGCGGCCACCGTGATCAGCAGGGTGCCGATCAGCGCGTGGTAGAGTCCACCCTGCTCGTCGCCGATGACGTTGAGCATCGACTGCCCGAGGAACGCGCTGTTGATCGCCGGCAGGCCGTTCTTGAGGACGACCCACAGCAGCCAGATCAGCGGTGTCACCGCGACGGCGAACGCGGTCCACATCACCGACGGTCACGAAGCGGTCGACGGCGGCGCGCCGACCCTCGACCAGGTAGGACCAGCCGGGCATCGCGACCAGGAAGATCACCACGGCCAGAGCCAGCCACATCCCCGGGCTCCAGCCGGCGAGCAGTGCGGGCAGCCCGGCCAGGGCGAGCGGCCACGGCGCCGACGAGCAGCGGTGCCCACGGCGGGAGCCGCGGGTGCGAGATCCGCATCGCCGGCGAGCTCATGCGGCCAACCTCCGGTCCTTGCGACCGGCGACCCAGCGGGCTGCGAAGTTCACCACGAAGGTGACCACGAAGAGCACCAGACCGGTGGCGATCAGCAGCGACTGACGCTCCGGGGTGGCCTCCTTGAAGTTCAGCGCGATGTTCGCCGCGATCGTCGGCGGGCTCGCCGTGCCGATCACGTTCAGCGTCATGGTCGGCGTGGTGGCGAGCACCATCGCCACGGCCATGGTCTCGCCCAGCGCCCGGCCGAGCCCGAGCATGACGCCGGAGATCATCCCCGAGCGCGCGTAGGGGAACACGGCGTACCGGATCATCTCCCAGCGGGTGGCGCCGAGCGCCAGCGCGGCCTCCTCGTGCAGGCGCGGGGTCTGCAGGAAGACCTCCCGGGAGATCGCGGTCACGATCGGCAGGATCATGATCGCCAGCACGATGCCGGCGGTGAAGAGCGAGCGTCCGTTGGCCGACGGCGGGCCCGGGCCGAAGAACGGCAGGAAGCCGAGGTGCTCGTGCAGCCAGACGTGGAACGGCTGGAGGTACGCCGCGAGGTAGCGACCGCCCCAGAGCCCGAACACCACCGAGGGCACTGCCGCGAGCAGGTCGACGACGTAGCCGAGGACCGAGGCCAGGCGACGCGGTGCGTAGTGGGAGATGAACAGCGCGACCGCGATCGCGAACGGCACGCCGACGATCAGGGCGATCGCCGGCTGCGAGCAGCGTGCTCACGACCAGCGGCCAGATGTAGGTCGCGAACGACGTGAACGGCGAGTAGACCTCGGCCGGCGCGGTCAGTCCCTGGGCGCCCTCGATCGCCAGGAAGACGAACACGGCGACGAGGACGACCAGGATCGTCAGCGCCGCGACGCGCACGATCGCCGCGAACACCCGGTCCCCGCGCCGGCTGTGCGGGCGTTCCGCATCCGGAAGGTCGGGGCCGGTCCGCTCGGGAGAGACGGTGGCGGTCACTGCGCACTCCTTGTACGTGAGCGGGTACGACGGTGGTCGACCACCGTCGTACCCGCCACCTGGTTGATCAGCTGGCCGAGATCTTGGCGACGATCGACGTCGCCTTCTGCGAGAGCTGCGCGGTGAGCGGCGCGGAGCCGGCGGCGTCGGCAGCGGCCTGCTGGCCGTCGCTCGACACGACGTAGGTGAGGTAGCCCTTCACCATGTCCGCCGTCGCCGAGTCGCTGTACTTCTCGCAGGCCATCAGGTAGGACGCCAGCATCAGCGGGTAGTCACCCTTGGCGGTCGCGGTGCGGTCGATGTCGGTCGCCATCGAGGTCGCCGGCTGGTCGGGAGCCGGCGGAGAGGCGGCCAGCACCTGGGCCGCACCCTCGGCGCTCGGCGGGTTGTAGTCCGAGCCCACCTTGATCGACACCACGCCGAGGCTGCCGTCCGCCTTGACCGCCGAGTCGTCGGCGTAGGCGATGGCGCCCTCGGTGTCGGTGAGCCCGCCGATGACGCCCGAGGTGCCCTCGAAGCCCTGGCCACCCTTGGCGCTGGTCGGCCACACCGAGTCGGCCTCGGCCGCCCAGACCCCGTCGCTCGCCTTGTTGAGGTAGTCGGTGAAGTTCTTGGTGGTACCGGACTCGTCGGAGCGGTGGATCGGTCGAGATCGCGGTGTCGGGCAGCTTCGCGTCCGGGTTCTGCGAGGCGATCGGCGTCGTCGTTCCACGTGGTGATCTGGCCCAGGAAGATCTTCGAGATCGTCTGCGCGTCGAGGTTCAGCGAGTCGATGCCCGGGAGGTTGAAGGCCACCGCGATCGGGCTGACGTACGCCGGCACCTCGACCACGTCGCTCGCGCAGGCGTCGCCGGCCGAGCTCAGCTGGTCGGAGTCGAGGTAGGCGTCGGAGCCGGCGAACGTGTACGCCTTGCTGATGAAGTTCTCGACCCCGGTGCCGGAGCCGACCTCCTCGTAGTTGATGGTGCCGCCGTTGGCCTTCTGGTAGCTCGAGCGCCAGGTCTGCTGGGCGCTCGGCCTGTGCCGTCGAGCCGCCGCCGTTGAGGGTGCCGCCTCCCGAGCTGCCGCTGCCGCTGCTGTTGTTGTCTCCGCAGGCAGTCAAGGTCAGGCCGACCGCCACGACCGCGGCGGCCGGGAAGGCAGCCCGGCGAAGGGAAGAGGTGTTCACGTGGATGCTCCTGTGTCAGGTCGTCTGGACACCTCGGAACGTAGGGGCGGGAGGTGGACGGTCATGGCGGCGTCGGTGAACGCGGGATGAACACGCGGCGCCCAGTCGGCACCCGTGATCGGGGGGTGATCCGGATCGGCCAGGTAAAACTTTTCGATTCCGGGGACGGGGGTACGGCGTTCCTTTACGTTCGCCATCGGGGGTACGACATCAGCGGGGGCTGTACGAGAGGACCCTGGCATGCGTCGCATCGCTCTTGCGGTGGGGCCTGTGTTCGCACTCCTGGTTGCGACCACCCCCGAGATCCCGGCTCACTCCGAGACTCTCTCCCCCAGCAGACCACCTCCACGCGGACGACGAGCACCCGTTCGGTGGGGCTCGACGCGGCGACCAGCTCCCTCGGAGCCTCCTACGTGTCGGTGAGCTGGAACTGGATCAGGGCAGCCACCGGGTACCGCGTCCAGGTCTCCCGCCAGCAGGACTTCTCCACCATCGTGACCTCCCGCAACCAGCGCAACGCCTCGCGGCGCCCCACCGGCGGCCGGCAGGCCACGACCGTCGGTCACCTGCGCGACGCGACGTACTACTGGGTGCGCGTGCGCAAGGTGAAGGGCCACCGGCTGGGCGCCTGGTCGGCCCCGGTCCGGGTCGCCACCCGGGCGCACGTACCCGACGCGATCACCAAGGTCAAGGGCGTGCCGGGCCCGCAGCCGGGCGAGACCAGGATCAAGCTGGGAGACCTCCGGCGCGCACACCGACCTCTTCAAGATCGCCACGGCGCTGACGCCGTTCGGCTCCGCCGAGCACGCCCGCCGATGGGTCGCCACTGCACGACCTTCACGGTGCCCGGCGGCGACGCGACGTTCGTTCACCCTCACCGCCGAGCAGACCGCAGCCGCGGGTGCCGGCCTCGGGAGCGGGTCGCCACCTCTTCTTCCGCATCTAGCGCGGTCCGCAAGGGCGACGCGGACTCGCAGACGCGCCGCTGCCCCTTCCTGCGGAGCACGCCGATCGCGGGCCATGGCCTCGACCACCACCGGTACGGCGCTCCGGTTCGCGGCCTACAACGTGCACGTGAAGTCCGCCGACGTCGCGGGCCACCCCTGGTCGGACCGGCAGTACCTCGTCGCCAACAACATCGCACGCGCCCACCCGGCCGTCGTCGGCCTCGAGGAGCTGATGCCGGGCATGTGGACCAACGACGACGGCGGGGTCGGCCTCGAGGTGGCCCTGCGCCAGACCGGCGTGGGCAACTACAGCTGACCCGGGAGACGGGCTACTTCCCGGGCTCGCCCCAGGACGCCCGGATCCTCTACGACCCCACCCAGGTCCAGATGACGAGCACCTGCGACCCGACACCCCGTCCTGCTGCCTCGATCCGCTGCCCGACCCGGACCTACCGGGTCGCGGCGTACGCCCGGTTCAAGGACCGTGCCTCCGGCCAGGAGTTCTGGTTCGTGAGCGGCCCACCTGACACGGGAACGACGCCACGACGGACGCACCTGCGCGGCGCCAGGCGCAGGCGATCGCGACCGAGATGCTCGACCAGTCAACACGGCCAGAACCTGCCGGTGATCTTCGGCGGCGACTTCAACAGCGCGCAGCACGAGCCCGGGCACGAACGCGCCGCACAACGCCATGCTGCAGGCCGGGCTACTACAACACCGTCGCGGCGCGAACACCGCTCAACCTGAGTACAACTCGGTCAACAACTACGAATCGCCCGAGCGCCGTCGCCCTACGGCTTCGGCGCATGTACGACTCGATCATGACCTTGAACATGCCGGGCGCCAGCCGGTTCGAGCAGGTGCTGACCGGTTCCCCGTGGCCCTCCGACCACAACCTGGTGTTCGACCGGCCTCCGGCTGCCCTGAGCTAGCCGGACCAGCCCCCGCTCAGCGGGTCAGCCGAGGTGCCGCTCGACGGCGCGCACCCGGCCCCGCCGGTGGTGGACGACCACGAGCTCACCGGTGGCGTGGTGCTCGCGGGCGATGCCGAGCGCGTCGTACACCGAGGGCAGGACGGGGCGGTGCGTGCACAGCACCGCGTCCTCACCCGAGGCGACCAGCTGGTCCACGATCTTCGCCACGCTGCGGCTGGTCGCATCCTCCTCGGAGAGCCCGTCGGTGGCAGCGACCCGCACTCCGCTGGTGCTCGGCGTACGGGCGGACGGTGTCGACGCAGCGGGTGCTCGACGACGACGCGATGCGCGAGACCGCGAACGCCTCGAGCAGCGGGTACGACGCCGCGGGCCTGCGCCTTCCCCGCCACCATCAGCGGCCGGAGCCGGTCGTCGCGGCGCCAGGACTTCCGGGCCCGGGCCTGGCCGTGCCGCAGCACGACGAGTGCGCGGGTGGCCTTGCCGGTGTGCAGGGCCTCGGTCAGGGTGCGCCGGTCCCGCGCATAGCTGAGACGTCGGCCGGCCTTCTCGACGTCGACCCACGCGACCTCGTCGATCTCGGCGTTGGCGAGGTAGCCGGACACGTCGTGGTCGCCCACCACCCGGCCGACCCAGTAGTCGACGACCTTGGTGCGGGCAGCAGTCGGGTAGGACTGGCGCGAGAGCGGCACCCCGAGCCGGACCCGCAGCCCGGTCTCCTCCTCCACCTCGCGCACGGCCGCGGCCACGGTCGTCTCGCCGCGGTCGAGCTTCCCCTTGGGGAAGGACCAGTCGTCGTACGCCGGCCGGTGGACCAGCAGGACCCGCCCCTTGCGCAGGACGACAGCACCGGCGGCACGGACGTCTCCGGGCCTGGACGCGGACGGCATGCGGCTAGTCTCACATCACTCGCGCGGAAGCGTCGTCGACGGGCCGTCCGGCGATCAGGAAGCAGCGCGCGGGGAGGCGACTCCGGGGCGCTGGGAACCAGCGCCGCAAGGGTCCGGCCCGCCCTCAGCGGAGCGCCGGTCAGCCCGCGCTGACGCCGAGGATCTCGTCGATCGCCTCGGCGGTCAGGTGCTCCTCGGTCTCGCTCGCGGCGATGATCAGGTTGGTGGTCAGCTCGACCTCGCCCAGGAGGTCGCTGTCCTCCAGCGACACATCGAACTGGTCGGGCACGAGAAACACCTCTCTGAATCCTCCGGGGCCGCGGCTTCAGGTCGAAGGGACAGCCTTCCCTGAGGGTTGCTGCCTAAACGTCGAAAATACTCGGTGTCACCCGGGAAAGCGAAGGACCCCGCCCGGAGGCGGGGTCCTTCTCATGTCCTGGGGCCGGGCTGAGAGCCCGGTCGCGCACTCAGAGCGCGCGGACGTTCTCCGCCTGAGGACCCTTGGGGCCCTGCGTGACGTCGAACTCGACCTTCTGATTCTCGTCGAGGGACTTGTAGCCCTGCGACTGGATCGCCGAGTAGTGCACGAAGACGTCGTCGCCGCCGTCCTCCTGCGCGATGAAGCCGAAACCCTTCTCGGCGTTGAACCACTTCACGGTGCCTTGAGCCATGTTGCTCGTTACTCCTGTAATCGGAACGAGGGGACGTCACCTCGACGACCCCACACCAGATGCGGTGACACTGCGCTCCGACTTGCATGGGTGGCACCCACGAAGAGAACGCCGTTGGATCACAAACTCCGCGGGCGTCAAACCTGCTGGAACCTGCACCTGCTGCAACAACGACCATACCAACGCAGACGCCCGCGTACACCACCCGCGAGGAGGCAGTTGTGGGGAAGGAGCGCGCCGGCGTCGGATCCGGTACGTCGATCAGCCCGGATCCCGCTCGAGCTCGAGCACCACGGGGCCGCCGCCTGCGGTAGCCGACGCCACCAGATCGGCCGGCACGCGGAACACCCGGCCGGGTGCTGCGGGCCACAGGATCGCCGTCGAGCACGAGGCCGGTGAGCTCGCGACCCAGGGGCCGGCGCCCGAACGGGCTTCGCACACGGCTTCGGCCCGGCGGTCCTGCCAGACGATCGCCGGCGACAGCGGCCGGCCGGTCGCCCGGTCCCAGGCAGCACCGTCTCCCCCTGGTTCACCAGGGCCACGGCAGCGACGGGCAGCCCGCGTCGGAGAGGGCGCGGCGACCGGCGGTGACCACCGAGTCGTAGAGCTCCTCGGGGTCCTGCTCCACGCCCCCGCCGCCGAGGTAGCGCGGTGCCAGGGCGACCTCGGCGAGGGCGATCGCGGAGCCCGACTCGTCCACGACGATCGCCTTGGTACCGGAGGTGCCCTGGTCGATGGCGAGGACGCAGGTCATGTCAGCGACGTCCGCTCAGGTGGTCCGGCACGACGTCCAGGATGGTGGCTCGGCGCGAGAGGCGCCACCGCGGGTGGGAACCCTTGACGGACGAAAGGCACTGGATTACGTTCGGACCCAAACGATTTGTCGGAACGACTCTCCCTAGGAGTGCAGATGACACCGACCTCCGTCCCGCTGGACCAGGTGGACCTGGCGGACCTGGACGTCTTCGAGCGGGGCGAGGCCTGGGGCATGTTCGACACGCTGCGCCGCGAGGCGCCGGTCCACTGGAACGACGAGCACGACGGCGGCTCCGGCTTCTGGTCGGTCACCCGCTACGAGGACATCGAGCGGATCGACAAGGACCCGGAGACCTTCACCTCGACGCACTTCACCAACCTCGAGGAGCCGCCGGAGGAGTTCCAGGAGCTGCGGCGGTCGATCCTCGAGACCGACGGCCCCCGCCACCTCGCCCTCCGCAAGCTCCTGATGCGCGACTTCAGCCCGGCCCAGCTGCGGCGCTACGAGGACTTCCTGCGCGGCCTGGCCGTGCTCACGGTCGAGACGGCCCTCCAGCAGCAGGAGATGGACTTCGTCGACGCGATCGCGGCGGACTACCCGATCGCGGTGCTCGCCCGGCTGCTCGACACCCCCGAGGACATGACCCCCCAGCTGATCGCGTGGGGCAACGAGATCGTCGGCTTCTCCGACCCGGAGTACGCACGCGTCCTGGTCAACTCCGAGGAGTCGCAGAAGTACCGGCACCTGCCGTTCAGCTCGCCGGTGTCGCAGGAGATCTTCGAGTACGGGCGGACCCTCGCGGCCGAGCGACGAGGCGGCGACGGCGACGACCTGGTGAGCAAGCTGGTGAACCGGCTGCCCGAGGACGGCGTGCCGCTGACCCCCGAGCACTTCGACAACTACTTCCTGCTGCTCGTGGTGGCCGGCAACGAGACGACACGCCAGGCCATCAGCCACTCCATGAAGGCGCTCATCGACCATCCCGACCAGATGCAGTGGCTGGTGGAGCACCCGGAGAAGACGCAGGTGGCGGTGGAGGAGTTCCTGCGCTTCGCCTCCCCGGTCTACCACTTCCGCCGTACGGCGACCCGCGACGTCGAGCTCCACGGGCAGCAGATCAAGCAGGGCGACAAGGTCGTCATGTGGTGGGCCTCGGGCAACCGAGACGAGACGAGGTTCGACGAGCCGTACGAGCTGCGGCTCGACCGGATGCCCAACGACCACATGGCGTTCGGCAAGGGGCCGCACACCTGCATGGGCTCGAACCTCGCGCGCCTCGAGATGCGGATCCTCTTCGAGACCCTGCTCCCGCGGATCTCCGAGATCCAGCAGACCGGTGACCTGGTCCGGGTCCGCTCCAACTTCGTCCACGGGATCAAGCGCTTCCCGGTGCGCATCGTCTCCAAGTAGGCCTCATGACCGAGACCCGAACCACCCTGCGCGAGCACGAGAGCGAGCTCGTCGTGGCGAGCGCCCGCCCCGCGGCAGAGGGCGTGCTCGAGCTGCGCCTCGTCGACGACTCCGGCAACGGGCTGCCGCCGTGGACACCCGGAGCCCATGTGGACCTGGTGCTGGGTGAGCTGGTGCGGCAGTACTCGCTGTGCGGGGATCCGACCGACCAGGGCGCCTACACCGTGGCGGTCCTGCGCGAGCTCGAGTCGCGCGGCGGGTCGGCGTACGTCCACGACCAGCTCACCGAGGGCAGTCGCATCACCGTGCGTGGCCCGCGCAACCACTTCCCCCTGGTCTCGGCCGCCCACTACCGCTTCGTCGCCGGCGGCATCGGCATCACGCCGCTGCTGCCGATGATCGCGATGGCCGACGCCTCCGGCGCCGACTGGAGCCTGAGCTACGGCGGCCGGACCCGCGCCTCGATGGCCTACCTCGACCGGCTGGCTGCGTACGGGGACCGGGTCCGCGTCTACCCCGCCGACGAGGTCGGACCGCTCGACCTCCCGTCGATCCTCGGTGACCCCCGGCCCGGGACCCTCGTCTACGTCTGCGGTCCCGAGGGGCTGCTGGGCGCGGTCGAGGACTTCTGCTCCGGGCGGTGGCCCGACGGCGCGCTCCACCTCGAGCGGTTCGCGGCGAAGCAGACGGAGGCTCCGACCGGGGGCGAGCGCTCCTTCGAGCTCGTGCTGGCCGGCTCCGGGGTGACGCTCGAGGTCCCTCCGGACAGGTCGGTCTTCGACGTCATCCAGGACGCGGGCATCAGCGTCCTGGGCTCCTGCCACGAAGGGATCTGCGGGACCTGCGAGCAGGCCGTCCTGGAGGGCGAGGTCGACCATCGCGACTCCGTGCTGAACGAGAGCGAGCAGGCGGCCAACGACGCGATGATGGTGTGCGTCTCGCGCTGCCACTCCGACCGCCTGGTCCTCGACCTGTGAGGAGATGAGGCCATGACCACCGCCCTGAGCACGGCCCCGGCACCCGCGGACTGCTGGTACGCGCTGGCGGCCTCCACGGAGGTCGCGCGACAGCTGTTCTCGCTGCGCGCCCTCGGGGCACCCGTGGTGCTCTACCGGACGGAGGACGGGAGGGCCGTCGCCCTCGAGGACCGGTGCGCCCACCGGGCGTTCCCGCTGTCCGCCGGCACGCTGGACGGAGACCTGGTCCGCTGCGGCCTGTGCGGCTTCGGCTACGACACCGACGGCCAGTGCGTGTCGGTCCCGACCCAGCCGCGCGTGCCCTTCGGCGCCCACGTGGCGGCGTACCCGGTCGAGGAGCGCAACGGCCTGGTCTGGGTGTGGCTCGGCGAGCCCGGCCGGGCCCGGCTCCACCGGGTGCCGGAGCTGCCCTGGCTGACGGACGACGGGTGGGCCGGCGTCGGTGGCAGCGAAGAGGTGGCCGCGGGCTTCCTGCTGCTGCACGAGAACTTCGCCGACGTGACCCAGATCCCCTTCGTGGCGCCCGAGATCGCGCCGGCGGCGCTGGCGACGTCCACGCCGCCACTCGAGGTCGTGGTCACCGAGACCACCGTGGAGCTGCGCCGCGAGTTCCCCGCCGCTCCCCTGCCCGGCTGGCAGGCGGAGAGCCTGGGCCCCGACGTCGGCGACGCGACGACGGTCCAGGGTGGCTTCTTCCTGTCTCCCGCCGTGTGGGCCGACCACTGGGACGCGACGTACCCGGGCGGTTCGGCACGGCTCCGTTTCACCCAGCTGGTCACGCCGGTGGACCGGGGCTCAGCCGGCTCCACTGGCGGGTCAGCCGCGACTTCGCGCTCGTCGACCCGGAGGTCGACGCCCGGATGCACGTCATGTTCCGGGACTACTACGCCCGGGTCCGGACCGCGATGGAGACCGCCCAGCGGGTGCTCGACGAGGACGGCCCCGGTCCCGAGGTCAACGTCGCCGCGGACGTCGCCGCCCTGCGGGTGCGCGAGATCGTGCTCGGCATGCTGGCCGAGGAGGGCGTGCCCGTCCACCCCGACCACCGCTCCACCTGACCCTGCCCACGACCGACCCCAGGAGCACCCGTGCCCGAGCTCAAGGGCTTCGCCCCGCCGTACACCGCCACCGGGCGCAGCGCGCTCATCCCGGACCCGCCGTGGTTCTACAGCGGTGACCTGCTGACGGTGGAGTACCGCACCGACGTCGAGCGCGTGCGCGCGCTCCTCCCCGACGACGTCGACCTCGCCGAGGACGACCCCGGAGCGGTCGCCTTCATCTGGGCGGACTGGCAGTCGTGCTCCTCGGGTGGTGCGGAGCTGCTCGACCCCGCACGGTCGCAGTACAAGGAGGCCTTCGCCGTCGTCCGCTGCCGCTACCAGGGCACGACCTACTCGCGCTGCGTGCTGATCTGGGTGACCACCGACTTCGCGATCGCCCGCGGTCTCCACCAGGGGTACCCGAAGAAGCTCGGCTCGATCCACCAGACCCGGCCGATGCCGTACGGGCAGGGCGCACCGCGGATCCAGGCCGGCGCTCGCTTCGGCGCGACCCTCGCGGCGTACGACCATCGGCTGGCGCAGGCCGTCGTCACCCTGACCGAGCCGAGCCCCGACGAACGGCTTCGTGAACTCGCTGCCGATGCTGCACCACCGTCGGTCCGGCCTATCGAGCGCGGCGCCGAGGGCTGGGCGCTCGACGAGGTGCTGACGATGAGCGGCGTCGGCTTCGAGGCCGGCCAGGCCTGGAAGGCCGAGGCGACGCTCGACCTCTTCGACTCCCCCTGGGACGACGTCGCCACCACCCTGCCGGTGCGCGAGGTGCTCAGCGGCTACTACGTCCAGGTCGGCACCAGCTGGGACGGCGGTACGACGCTCGCTCATCGCTGACCCGGCGCAAACAGACGTCGAAATCACGCCGAGTCGGCGCAAACAGACGCCCAAATCGTGCCGAGTTGTCACCTGACAACTCGGCGACAGAACGTGTTTCCCGGTACGACGTCACAGGTGGTAGGCGTACTCGCGGAACTCCCAGTCGGTCACGTGGTGGGCGAAGCGCTCGACCTCGTTGCGCTTGTAGGTGAGGAACGACTCGACGAAGAAGTCGCCGAGGACCTCGCGGAGGTCCGTGTCGGCGGCCAGCGCGTCGAGCGCCTCGGGCAGGGACTGGGGCAGCATCGGGGCGGCCTCGGGGTCGTAGCCGTAGCCCTCGAGCGGTGCGGGCGGCTCCACCTTGTCGCGGATGCCGAGGTACGTCGCGGCGCCGACCGCGGCGATCGCCAGGTAGGAGTTGGCCGTGGCGTCACCCAGGCGTACCTCCATCCGGGACGCCGGACCGCGCTCGGGCGGGATGCGGACCATCGCGCTGCGGTTGTCCAGGCCCCAGTCGATCAGCCACGGCGCCAGGGTGTCGGGGCCGAACCGCTTGTAGGAGTTGATGGTCGGGTTCAGGATCGCCGCCAACGCCGGCGCGTGCGCGAGCACTCCCCCGACGGCGTACCGACCGATGTCCGACAGACCGTGCTGCCCGTCGGGGTCGCCGAACACGTTCGTCCCGTCCTCGTCGACCAGCGACACGTGCAGGTGGAACCCGCTTCCGCCCTCGTCGTTGAAGGGCTTGGCCATGAAGGTCGCGAGCATCCCCTCGTGGCGGGCGATCTCCTGCACCGCGGACTTCATCCGGAACGCCCGGTCTGCGGCGTCGACGAGGTCGGAGTGGTAGAGGTTGATCTCGAACTGGCCACCACAGAACTCGTGGTTGGCAGCCGTCACCCGCAGCCCGGCGTCGCGCAGGTAGCGCAGCATCGTGAGCAGGACGCCGCGCGGGTCGCCCTTGCGGCCGACGACGTAGACGTTGCCGGGCGCGTCGGCGTACCGCCGCCAGCCCTGGGGCGGACGAGTCGTCCTGCTCGAGCAGGTAGAACTCCAGCTCGGGGCCGACGATCGCGCCGAGGCCGAGCTCGGCCAGCTTCTCCGAGACCCGGCGGGCGACCTCGCGGGGAGACTCCTCGGCCGGCTGTCCGCCGAGGACGGTGGTGTCGGCCAGGCACCACAGGGCGCCCGGCTCCCAGGGCAGGTCGCTGAGCGTGTCGAGGTCCGGGTACGCCGCGATGTCGGGCAGCCCGGACTCGATGCCGCCCTGCATCGGGACGACGTCGCCCATCGGCGTGGTGTGGTACGCCGCGCGGCAGAACGCGATGCCGTGGTCCAGCGTGGACTCGAGCTCCTCCAGCAGGACGTCGCGGCCGCGGTCCACCCCGATCAGGTCGGAGTAGGAGACGCGGATGACGTCGATGTCGCGGGACCGGAGCTCCTCGAGGAGGGCGGGGACGTCGCTGCTCTTCATGGGCTTCCCTCGGGTGGACGGCGGGACCATTTCGTTCGGAGCCGAACGATAAGGGCAGAGTAATGCCCGGGGCCGCCGCTGGGAAGGGCCCGGAGGCCCCGGAGCGCGGCTTGCTGCGACCCGCCCACCGGAATATGTTTGTATCCGAACGAAAGGAGTTCCGGGTGCGCGCACTGTTCGTCCAGCACGACCACGTCTCACCGGTGGGCCCGATCGGTGCCCGCCTGGCCCACCACGGCTACGACGTCGAGGAGCTCGTCGTCGTCCCCGAGGACAGCTTCCACCGGCCCGGGGTCGACGTGGCCTTCCCGGACCCTCGCGGGTACGACGTGATCGTGCCGATGGGCGCACCGTGGTCGGTCTACGACCACGACCTGATCGGGACCTGGGCGGTGCCGGAGCTCGACCTCCTCCGTGCGGCGCACACGGCCGGCGTCCCGGTGCTCGGCATCTGCTTCGGTGGTCAGGCGCTCGCCACCGCCCTGGGCGGCGCCGTGGTCGCGTCGCCCGAGGTCGAGATCGGGTGGCACCGCGTCGACACCGACGAGCCCGACCTGGTGGAGGCCGGCCCGTGGTTCCAGTGGCACCACGACCGCTGGGTGGCGCCGCCCGGCGCCCGGACGCTGGCGCGCACGGCGATGGCGGACCAGGCGTTCGTGCTCGGGCGCAGTCTCGCCGTCCAGTTCCACCCCGAGCTCACCCCCTCGATGCTCGCGGGCTGGCTCGACAACGGCGGCCGCGGCGTACCTGGACGAGCACGGCGTCGACGTCGACGCGCTGCTCGGGCGGACGGCAGGCGAGGCGGACGACGCCGAACGGCGTGCCCATCGGCTGGTGGACCGGTTCCTCGACCAGGTGGCGCGGCGGGACGTGGTCGCGGCGACCGGCGCCTCAGACGCCCCCTCCTAGACTCACCGCCATGGCCTCCCGTCGTTCGAGCGCGTCGCCCGACGCCGCTACGTCGCCTCGCCGGACAGGCCTCGGACCATCCCCAGGCACCCGAGGACTGCGATCCCTCCCGCTGCCCGTGCGACGACGCCGCGTGCTCGCTGAGCCGGTACGCCCGCGCCACCGCGGCGGCCGCACGCGGGTCCACCTCGGGCGACTTCACCCTGGAGGCGACCGAGCAGGCCGTCGCCGATCGCCTGCAGGGCATGGAGGTCGACATGTCCGCGATGGCGGTGGTCTCCAACGTCTACCGGGCCGCGAACGCCGTCCGCAACCACCTCGAGCGCACCGTGCTCGCCCCCCACGGGCTCACCTGGACCGGCTGGGTGGTCCTCTGGGTGATCTGGATCTGGGGCGAGATCGAGAGCCGGCACGTCGCCGCGGAGGCGGGCGTCTCCAAGGGCACCCTGACCGGGGTGCAGAAGACGCTGACGTCGAAGGGCCTGGTCGACCGCACCGTCCACCCCGACGACGGGCGCCGCGTCCTGCTGTCGCTGTCGCCGCGGGGCGAACGCCTGATGGCCGAGCTGTTCCCGGAGTTCAACGGCGTCGAGGCGTGGGTCACCACCGACCTCGACGACGACGAGAAGCTACGGCTGGCCCGCTCGTTGCGGGCTCTCGTCAAGCGCGTCGAGCTCGGCTGAACGCGCCGGCAGCCCCCACGAGCGCCTCGAAGAGGCGGAGCTGGACCGGGTCGGTGTCCGCCGTGTCCTCCGGATGCCACTGGACGCCCAGGAACCATCCCGCAGCCGGGGGCAGGACCGCCCCCTCGACCGTGCCGTCGTCGGCGTGGGCGACGGCGACCAGCCCCGCGCCGAGGCGCTGCACGCGCTGATGGTGGAAGCAGGACGACGCTCACCGAGGTGCCCACCACGTCCGACAGCTCGGTGCCCGGCGCGACCTCCACGTCGTGCACCAGGTGCCGATGGGGCTGCGCCATGTGCTGCTCGAGGTCGCCGCCGAGGGCCACGTTGACCAGCTGCCAGCCGCGGCACACGGCCAGCAGCGGTACGCCGGCGTCGAGGGCCCACCGGGCGACGGCGAGGTCGAAGGCGTCCTGCTCGTCGTCGACGTCGTAGACCGCGGCATCGGCGACCTGCTCGCCGTACAGCGCGGGCGCGACGTCGCCCCCGCCCGGCAGCAGGACGCCGTCGGCGAAGGCCAGGCGCCGCCCGACCTCCTCGACGAGACCACGCCGTCCGGGGCCCAGGGGTGGACCGTCAGCGGCTCGCCGCCGGCGCGCAGCACCCCCTCCGACAGCGAGCGAGCAGTGCTGAGGGCGCGGTAGCGATGGGCCGACGCGACGGCCGAGAAACGCGCCGGTACGACGATGAGCGGTCTGCCTGACACCCTTGACGCCTCCCGGTCGTGGCAATAACGTTTGTATCCGAACGATATCGCACGCGGGACCTGCTCTCCAGAGTGACGGCCCGCGGATCCCAGACGTACGAACGACGTCGCCCACCACGGAGGCACCGATGAGCACAGCGTCCGTCGCGGGCGTCGAGGTCGACACCCGGCACTGGATCGGCGGCGAGCGGGTCGCGAGCGCAGACACGTTCGACGACGTCTCGCCGCATCGACGGGCAGGTGATCGCCCGGGTGAGCCGGGGCGGCAGCGCCGAGGCCGACGCCGCCGTCGCGGCCGCCCGGTCGGCGTTCCCCGGCTGGGCCGCCACCTCGCCGGCAGAGCGCGCCGCGATCCTGCACCGGGTCGCGGACGGCGTCGAGAAGCGGATCGAGGACCTGGCGCAGGTCGAGACCCGCGACAACGGCTCCCTGCTGCGCTCCCACCGTCGCGGCGTCATGCCGCGGGTGGCGATGAACATCCGCTTCTTCGCCGACCACCTGCTCACGCTGGCCCATCCCGACTTCGAGACCCGCGGCCACCGCAACCACGTGTCCTGGGACCCCGCCGGCGTCACCGCGATCGTGACGCCCGTGGAACGCGCCGCTCATGCTGGCCACCTGGCGGATCGGCCCGGCCCTCGCCGCCGGCAACACCGTCGTGGCCAAGCCGCCCGAGTGGGCGCCGCTGACGGCCTCCCTGTTCGCCGACATCGCCCACGAGGCCGGCCTCCCGCCCGGCGTCTTCAACGTCGTCCAGGGTCTGGGCGCCGAGGCGGGGGCGCCGCTCGTCGCGCACCCCGACGTACGCCGGATCTGCTTCACCGGCTCGGTCCCGACGTCCGTCAAGATCGGCGAGGCCGCGGCCCGCAACGTCACCCCGGTCAGCTTCGAGCTCGGCGGCAAGTCGCCGCTGCTGGTGTTCGACGACGCCGACCTCGACCTCGCCGTGGACCTCGCCGTCGAGCAGTTCGACAACTCCGGCCAGGTCTGCCTGGCCGCCGTCCGGATCCTCGTGCAGGACGGCCTGTACGACGAGTTCCGGACGCGGTTCCTCGAGCGCGCCGCCGCAGGTCAGCCAGGGTGACTCCGCGCGACGAGTCGCGTCGACATCGGGCCGCTGGTGGGCGCGCACCCACCTCGACCGGGTCGACGGCTTCGTGCAGCGGGCCGTGGCCGACGGGCGCCCGGGTGATCCTCGGCGGCGGCCCGAACACCGAGCTCAACGAGCAGACCGGCGGCTTCTACTACCGGCCCGACGGTGTTCGAGGGACGTCGACCGTCGATGGAGATCACCTGCCAGGAGGTGTTCGGCCCGGTGCTCACCCTGCAGCGCTTCGGCACCGAGGCCGAGGGCGTGGCGATGGCCAACGACACCGAGTACGGCCTCGCGGCCACGCTCGTCACCGGCGACCAGGACCGCGCCGAGCGCGTCGCCGCCCAGGTCCGCGCCGGCACGGTGTGGGTCAACTGCTTCTTCGTCCGCGACCTGTCCGCGCCGTTCGGCGGCAGCGGCCGCTCCGGGATCGGCCGCGAGGGCGGCACCTGGTCCTTCGACTTCTACTGCGACGTCAAGAACTCGGTCTTCGCACCGAAAGGATGGAACTGACCATGGGTGAGGTGGTCGGCGCGGGTCTGCTCGCGCACGTCCCGACGATGATGCTTCCGCCCGAGACGCGGCTGGAGCTCAACCAGGGCAAGGAGATCTCCCTCGTCCCGGGCTGCACCAGCTGCGGGAGGAGGTCTTCGAGACCCTCGACTACGACACCGTCGTGGTGCTCGACTCCCACTGGTTCACCACGGTCGAGTTCGTGGTGACGGCGCAGGACCGGCGCGCCGGCCTGTTCACCGCCGAGGAGCTCCCGCGCGGGATGTGCCGCATCCCCTACGACTGGCGCGGCGACCCCGAGCTCGCCCACGCGATGGCCGACGCCGGGCGCGGACCACAGCACCTGGGTGACCGCCATCGACGACCCGTACCTCCCGATCTACTACGCGACGCTCAACCTCTGGAAGTTCCTCGGCGAGGGTCTCGACAAGCGCTGGATCTCGGTCAGCGTCGCCCAGACCGGCGAGACCGAGGACTTCCTGCGGGCCGGCCGCGCGCTCGGCGACGCGATCGCCGCGACCGACCGCAAGGTCCTGCTCCTCGCCTCCGGCGCGCTGTCGCACACCTTCTGGAAGCTGCGCCAGCTGCGCGACCACGAGGCCAGCGACGTCACGCACATCCGCACCCCGGAGGCCTACGCCGCCGACCTGGAGCGCATCGCCTGGTTCAAGGACGGCGACCACGGCGGGTGCTCGACACGATGGGCGAGTTCCTGCGCTACCGACCCGAGTCGATGTTCGCCCACTACCTGATGATGATCGGCGCCCTCGGCGAGGGGGACTGCCGCGCGCCCGGCCCGCCAGTACGGCGACTACGAGAACTCCATCGGCACCGGCCAGGTGCACCTGTGGTTCGACCGCCCCGAGGGCGGCTTCCCCGGCCCGCGGCGTACGCCCGAGGACGCCGACTACGTCCGCCAGAACGGCGGCCCCGACCTGACCGCCGCCGGCTGACCGGCAGAGGAGACACCGTGACCGAGTACCGCCGCATCCTGCTCGAGGGCAGCCGCCGTCCAGGTCGAGCGGCGCGGCGACGTGCTCGTGGCCGCGCGACGGACGGGAGGTCGGCGTCGACGACGCCGTCCACCTGCCGCCGACCGAGCCCAGCAAGATCATCGCGGTCCACCTCAACTACGCGAGCCGGACCGAGGAGTTCATGACGAGGCTCCCGGCGGCGCCGACGTACTTCCACAAGCCGGTCACCGCGCTGAACTCCCACCGGGGCGCGGTCGTCCGCCCGCGAGGGCTGCAAGTGGCTCAACTACGAGGGCGAGATCGTCATCGTGATCGGCCGCACCTGCCGCAACGTCTCGCCCGCAGGAGGCCGGCGACTACATCGCCGGCTACACGGTCGGCAACGACTACGGGCTGCACGACTTCCGCGACACCGACGCCGGCTCGATGCTGCGGGTCAAGGGCTCCGACACCCTCGCGCCGGTCGGGCCGGGCCTGGTCACCGACTGGGACTTCCGCGGCAAGACGCTGCGCACCCTCGTCAACGGCGAGGTGGTGCAGGAGGCGTCGACCGACGAGATGGAGTGGGACATGCACTACCTCGTCGCCGACATCGCCCGCACGATCACCCTGTCGCCGGGCGACCTGCTCTTCTCCGGTACGCCGGCCAACTCGCGGCCGGTGCAGCCCGGCGACGTCGTCGAGGTCGAGGTCGAGGGTCTCGGTCGGCTGACCAACCACGTCGTGACCGGCCCCACCCCGATCCGTACCGACGTCGGCGCGCAGCCGACCGAGAGCGAGGAGGTCGTCTCGACAGCGCTCGGTGGCGACTGGGAGTTCCGCGGCGTCCGGACCCCGAGCAAGGACCTGTACCCCTCGACGGTGGATCCCGACGACTGACCCCTCCCGCTGGCGCGTCGTCCACGCGCGAGAGTCGTCCGCCGGCCCTCGCCTGAGCGAGGACCGGCGGACGATCGGGGATCAGGGGCTGACGGCACCGTCCAGCGCCGGCGCGGTCCCGAGCCGGCCCCGGGTGGCGCTGACCCGGCCGGGCGGTCGCCTGGCGCGCGTCAGGTGACGAGATCGGCGACGGCGTCCTCGTTCTCGTCGCTGAGGCGCAGCTTGCCCGACGATCGTGCCGACCACGAACATCACGAACGGCGTCAGGACCAGGATCCAGCCGGTGGTGTTGAGGGCCCACGGCTGTGTGCGTCGGGTCGACCCCGTCCTTGACCGTGCCGGCCAGCAGGCGCGAAGCGCGAGGTCAGGAGCCAGAGCCCGACGACCAGGCCGCCGATCGAGAGCAGTGGGCGCGAACAGGGACGCCCAGATCGAGACCTCACCGCGGTGCCTGCTGAAGAACGCGATCACGGCGACCGAGACCAGGATCTCCACGAAGACGATCGCGATGACCGCCAGGCCGGAGAACCAGTAGAAGAGGTTGAGGACGGGGTCCCAGTCCTTGGCCACGAAGATCACGATCACCACGAAGGAGATCACCGACGTGGTCAAGGTCGCGACCACGGGCGCTCCCCGGCCGTTCACCCGGTCGAGCATCCGGGGCAGGACGCCGGCGCGACCCATCGCGTAGAAGTAGCGGGCGGCGGAGTTCTGGAAGGCGAGCAGCCCCGCGAACAGCGAGGAGATGACCAGCCAGCTCATCAGGTCCGCCATCCAGGTCCCGACGTAGGTGTCGGCCACGGAGAACAGCACGTTCGCCGGGTTGGCGAGCGGTACGTCGCCGACGCTCGAGAGCGCGACCGTCTGCTCGATGACCTGGGAGTGGCCCGAGCCCCGTGACCATCGCGAAGGCGGTGAAGCCGAAGATCACCATGATGCTGACGACCGCGAGGTAGGTGGCCCGCGGCACCGTCTTGTGCGGGTCCTTGGACTCCTCGCCGTAGATCGCCGTGGCCTCGAAGCCGATGTAGGAGGCGAACGCGAAGGCGAGGGCGATGCCTGCCGTGCTGGCCAGGCCACCGACGAAGATGTTGGACGGGGCGAACGACGCCCCGACGTCGACCCCCTCGGGCTTGCTCGAGGAGAACATCACCGCGAAGGCGGTGATCAGCAGCGACGCCAGCTCCAGCGTCATCAGCACGCCGAGGACCTTGGCGCCCACGTCGACCGACAGCGCGGAGAGCCCGGTGACCAGGGCCCACGCGATCAGGGTCCAGACCCACCACTTCCAGCTGATGTCGAGCTTGTCGGCCATCTGGGCCGTGACGACGCCGCCGAAGAATCCGTAGACGGCGAGCTGGACAGCGAGGTAGGCGACCAGCGAGACGAAGGCCGACCCGACACCGGGGATGATCCCGAGCCCTCGTCCGACGTAGGCGAAGAAGGCGCCGACGTTCGTCACCTTGCTCGCCATCGCGGCGTACCCCACCGAGAAGAGCAGCAGGACGATGCCGGCGACCACGTAGGCGCCCGGGGCGGCTGCCCCGTTGCCGGCCACGATGGCGACGGGGACGGCCCCCGTCATGCCGACCAGGGGCGCGGCTGCGGCGACGACGAAGAAGACGACGCCCAGGACTCCCAGACGGCCCTTGCGCAGGGCGGTCTCCGGGGTCTCCTCGGGGGCGGACTGGAGCTGGCTCATGCGGCTCTCCTCGACACTCCGACGAGCCCGAGCACATCTCGTTCGGATACGAATGACTTTGATGGAAGGGTGCCGCGGGCGACGTTCGCTGTCAAGAGTCTGCCTGCCCTCAGCTCTCCTGGGTCCACGGGAGAATCTTTGTACCAGACGGTTCATTTTCTGGTTGGGATCGATGTACCATTCGGAACATGCCTACCGTGACCCGACTCGCTCGCCCTCGGAGCCCCTCGGCAGTGACCCCGTGACGCGCCCGGCCTCTCGCATCGAGGAGGTGCGAGCCCTCGTCGCCGCCCTGCACGCGTGTGCCATCGGTCGAACCGACGTCGATGCTGCACTCGTCGTGGGCTCCTACGCCTACGGCCGACCGCGTGCTGACAGCGACCTCGACGTCGTCGTCGTGACCTCGGACACCGGCTCGCTGTCCTCCGACGCCGACCCGGTCCCGGAGGTGCTTGGCGCGCGCGTGCGATTGGTCCGTGAACAGCAGTGGGGCCCGCTCCTCGAGCGGAGGTTCCGGCGGTCGACCGGGCTGGAGGTGGAGCTGGGGATCGCCCCCCTGTCCTGGCTCGCCGTGCCGGTCGACGCCGGAACTGACAGCGTGCTGCGCGACGGCTGCGCGGTCGTGCACGACCCACACCGACTCGCTGCGGACGCCCTCCGGTCTCTCGGAGAGCGCCTGCGTATCTGGGGCGTCGACGACCCCTGGTCCGAGCACCCCGTCCAGTCGCCGGCACCCGTGCCGAGCGAGAAGACATCCACCCTCACCCTCGGGAGAAGAAATGACGGACCCTGACCTCAGCACGCTGTGCGGCACCTTCGAGATCGACCCCGCCCGCTCGCGGGTCGGTTTCGTCGCGCGCCAGCTCGTCGGACCCGCTGTCCGAGGCACCCTTGAGAGCTGTGCCGGCGGCGGCCGCCTCGATCCGGGCGGACCACCGCTCTCGACCGCCGAGATCACCATCGCCGCGGCCGGCCTCCAGACCGGCAACGCACGCCGCGACCGCCACCTCGCAGGGGCAGCCTTCTTCGACGTCGCGCAGCATCCACACATCACCTTCCGGGCCACGCTGATCGAGCCGTCGAACCGGTCTGGGCTCAGGGTCACCGGCGACCTCACCGTGAAGGGCGTCACGGAGGAGATTGCGATAGTCATCACCTGCACCGAGGCAGAGCCGAAGAGCCACGGCAGGACGCGGGCGCGCTTCGTCGGCCGCGGCTCGCTGAGCCGTCGCGCCTGGGGGCTGGGCTGGGGCGGCTTCCTGATCCGTGACGCCGTCACGGTCGAGCTCGACGTGTCCGTGGTCATGACCGACGCGTCCGTGGTCGTGACCGACCCGGCGGCGCGAGGAATGGCCACCACGGACAGGGGAGGGATCTGAGATGAAGCTCGACGAGCTGACCGCGCTCGAGCACCAGGCGCTGGCCCGGTTCGGGGCTCTCCTCGAGTCCGCCACCCCCGAACGCCTCGGGGACCCGACGCCGTGCGACGACTGGACGGTCCGGGACCTGATCGAGCACACCGTCGGTCTCACCGCAGGCTTCGCCGTGGCGCTCAAACGTGGCGACGCCCCGCTGGAGGCGTACCGACCGCGACCGCTTGCCCGGTGGACGGAGGCCGCCACCGCTCTCGAGCAGGCCATGGAGCCGGGCACCTGGGAGGGAGAGGTCCGGATCGCCCCGGTCTGCGACGACCTGACGTTCGCCCCGCACCACGCGCTCTCGATCCACCTGCTCGACCTCGCGGTCCACGGCTGGGACCTGGCCCGCGCGCTCGGCATCGACCACGACCCGGACCCGACCACGGTGGACGTGGTCCAGGGCATGGCAGACCTGATCGCGACCCGGCCCGTGCCGTCGACGAGGGAGCAGTTCGCCGCTCCCGTCCACACCCGGGACGACGAGCAGCCGGGCTGGGCGCGGGTCCTGAGGCGCCTGGGTCGCGACCCGGCCTGGGAGCCGCCGGCCGGTGGTGTCGCGCTGCCTCCCCTCACGGCCGTCGGCCTCGCCGAGAGGCTGGCCAGGTTCACGCAGACGTGGTCGCCCAAGATCGTCTGCCGGGTCAACGACCACGAGGTCAAGGTGGTCAAGCTGCTCGGCGAGTTCGAGTGGCACACCCACGTGGAGACCGACGAGCTGTTCGCGGTGGTGAGTGGACGCATGCGGATCGAGATGCGGCACGGCTCGGTCCCGCTCGGTCCGGGCGACCTGTACGTCGTACCTCGTGGCGTCGAGCACCGGCCGGTGGCCGAGGTCCTGACCGAGGCGGTCCTGCTCGAGCCCGCCGGGGTCGTGAACACCGGCGACGCCGGCGGTGCCCTCACCGCCGTCGACGAGGTTCTGGTCTAGGGCCGGGCAGCGCCGATGGCAGTCCTCCAGGAGCTGATCATCGTCGGGCCGCGCTCTCGGGCGCGGCTCGGCTGCGGCCTGCGGGCCTTCGGGCCGCGCGACGTACGACGGGGCGTCGCCGACCGGCTGCGGCCGGCCGGCCGGGCGCGGACGATGCCACCGCCCCCTATCCTGTGACCATGGCCGGAGCCGATCCTGCAACCATCGGGTCCGAGGAGTCCGGTCCCGGCGGACGCGAGGGACTGCTGGCCGACGTCGTCGCCTACCTCGCCGAGCACGGTGTCGGCAACGCGTCGCTGCGCCAGATCGCTGCAGGCGTGGGCACCAGCCACCGGATGCTGATCTACCACTTCGGCTCCCGTGAGGGCCTCCTGAGCGCCGTCGTCGAGGTCCTCGACCAGGGCGAGAAGGACACGATGCTCGCGATCCTGAGCGACGACGCCCCGGACCGGCGCACGCTCTCGTGGCGCTACTGGCAGCACGCCGCCGACAGCATCGAGACCTACGGTCCGCTGTTCTTCGAGCTGGCCTCCCAGGCGATGCTGCGGACCGATCTCGAGGCTCCGCTGCGGCGCGGGAACGTCGCGATGTGGGTCGACGCCATGACCGAGACCTGGCGGCGTACCGGTGAGGTGATGGGGTCTTCGGCCGACACCGAGGAGGCGGCGGCGATCATGGCGCGCCTCAACCTAGCGGTGGGGCGAGGACTGCTCCACGACCTGTTGCTCACCCGCGACCGGCGGGCCGTGGACCGCGCCATGGCCCGCTTCGACTGGCTCACCTACCGGACGCCGCACCCGTTGCCCGAGGTGCGCGCACTCGCCGACGAATGGATCGCCTGACCATTGTTCGGCTTCGGTCGTCGGGCGATGTACCATTTGGAACATGAACCTGCGCACAGTCCCCAGAAGGTGGCCACTCGACCCCCGTACCGGCGGGCGCGTAACCGGGAACGGACCCCCGGGTCGCCCACTCGAGGGTGACCTGGCCTCCGCCCGGTTGACGGGACGCGTGACCCACGACCCCCGCCTCCGCTGAGGCCCCACGGCGCGGCTCCTGTCGCCCTGACCCGCCTCGACGCGTGACAGCGCTGACCCGGCTCTTGTCGACGCGTGACAGCGCTCAGGTCCCCGGCCAGGCCAGGGCGAGGCGCGGGTCCGGGCACAGCAACATCGCGGCCCCGTTGGCCAGCGTGGTCTTCGACGTGTCCCTCGTGTCGCCCCGGGCGTAGACGCTGACCCCGATGTTCTTCAGGCTCTGGTCGTACTGGGCCGTGGCCACCCAGTACTGCTGGGTGACGAACGACAGGTGCTTCGCCTGGATCTGGGCCACGCTGCAGGTCGTGGCGTTGCTCAGCTTGACGCCGACCCGGGCGCCCGCCTTCTGGAGTGGGTCGATCGTCGTCGTCACGCAGGAGCTCGTGGGATCCCGGTAGTAGCTGACGCTGGCTCCCGCGTTCTTCGCATAGGTCACGACGCCTTGCGGGTTCGTCACGGAGTTCTTGACCTCCACGAGCAACGGCACGTGATACTGCGCCGAGGCGTCGATCATCGTCTGGAGCGTCGGGATCGGCTGACCGCCCTTCGTGCGGATCCGGCTCACCTGCGCCCACGTCGCGTTGATCACCTGGTCGGTGGGGGCGACCCCGGCCGGCAGCGTCGAGCGGTCGGCGACCCGGTTCCACGTGAGGTCGTGGAAGACGATCATCGTGCCGTCGGAGATCCGCCACGCGTCGATCTCGCACCAGGCGCCCGGTGCACCCGCGGCGACGTCCTTGAGCGCTGCGACGGTGTCCTCGTTGGTCACCGACGCGTCGTAGACATGGCACCGGTGGCCGAGCAGCTTGCTGGCAGGGACGGCCTCGGCGGGCGAGGCGACGACGAGGCTGGACAGCGCCAGAGCGAGCAGCCCCGCGAGCGTCGCTACCACGCGGGAACGGCCGGCGAGCCTCGATGCAGGTGCAACCATGAACCCCCCCATCCGAGATCCAATGACGTCACCTGCACTGTACGCCGATGAACCGGGCTTCGATGCGGGGCAGAATCTCGCGGCCCTTGCTTCCGCACCCGGCGGCGCCGATGCAGCACCGTCGGACGACCCGGATACCCGGCCGGGGACGAGACCGCACCTGCGATGATGGCTCGGACGTGCGGGAGGGTCCTCCCCGGGAGACACCTGGGACGGTCCCGATCACGGTCCGGACGTCCTGGGGCCCTTAGCTCAATTGGCAGAGCAGTGGACTTTTAATCCATGGGTTGTGGGTTCGAGTCCCACAGGGCCTACGTGAGCCACGCGTTCCTCTATGCCGGAGTCCGTACGCCGTTCGGCCGGTACGCCGGAGCCCTGGCCGGCAGCAGGCCCGACGACCTGGCGGCGGTCGTCGTCCGGGGCCTCCTCGACCGGGCACCGGCGGTCGACCCGGCACAGATCGACGACGTGATCCTGGGGTGTGCCAACGGCGCCGGCGAGGACAACCGCAACGTGGGGCGGATGGCCGTCCTCCTGGCGGGGCTGCCGGTGAGCGTCCCGGGCGTCACGGTCAACCGGCTGTGCGGGAGCAGCCTGCAGGCGGCGATGGACGCCTCGCGCCTCGTCGAGACCGGCGACGCGGACCTGGTGGTCGCCGGGGGCGTGGAGTCGATGAGCCGGGCGCCGTGGGTGCTGCCGAAGCCGTCGCGAGCGTTCCCGGCCGGCAACGAGACCCTGGTGTCGACGACCCTCGGCTGGCGTCTGGTCAACCCCCGGATGCCGGAGGAGTGGACGGTCTCGCTCGGCGAGTGCAACGAGCAGCTCGCCGACGAGCTCGGGATCGGGCGGGAACGACAGGACGCCTTCGCCGTGATCTCGCACCAGCGGGCCGCGCAGGCCTGGGAGGACGGTTTCTACGACGACCTGGTGCTGCCGTTCGACGGTCTCACGCGCGACGAGTGCGTCCGGCCGGACGCGAACCTCGAGACCCTGTCGGGGCTGAAGCCCGCGTTCCGCCCGGACGGGACCATCACCGCCGGCAACGCGTCCCCTCTCAACGACGGCTCCGCCGCACTGCTGATCGGCGGCGAGCACGCCTCCACCGGGCTGTCGCCGACGGCCCGGATCGCGGGTCGCGGCGCCGCGGCACTGGAGCCGCAACGCTTCGGAATCGCCCCCGTGGAGGCAGCGGAGCGCGCCCTGGCCGCGGCCGGGATCGGATGGTCGGACGTCGGCGCGGTCGAGCTCAACGAGGCGTTCGCGGTCCAGGCACTGGCCTGCATCGACGCGTGGCGGATCGACCCGGCGATCGTGAACACCCGGGGCGGCGCGATCGCGATCGGGCACCCCCTCGGCGCCTCCGGCGCCCGCGTGCTCAGCACCCTCGCCGCGGTCCTGGTCGAGCGCCGCGAACGGTGGGGGGTGGCCGCGATCTGCATCGGCGTGGGTCAGGCGCTCGCCGTGGTGCTGGAGAACGTGGCCTGAGCTCAGTGCGTGGGCTGACCCCGCTCGCCCGAGTCCGTCAGCCGGATCTCGGCCAGGGCCTGCTCCTCGAGCTCCGCCCGGCGCTGCGCCGCGATCGACGCGGGCGCGGCGTCGTACTCCCCCGGGCCCGAGACCAGGTCCGCCGCCCCGCGGTCGAGGCGTTTGAGTGCGCTGCGGCCGAAGATCTGCTGCTCGGTGGAGGTGCGCTCGGAGCGACCACGGCCGATGAACGAGACCGCCCAGTGCAGCAGGGCCGTGACCCGGTTCTTGAAGCCGGTCAGATACATCAGGTGGACCACGAGCCACAGCAGCCAGGCCACGAAGCCGGTCAGCCGTAGCCGGCCGATCATCGCGACCGCCCGGAAGCGGCTGATCGTCGCCATCGACCCCTTGTCGAAGTAGTGGAAGGGCTTCTGCGGCGGCTTGCCGGCCAGACGGCGCTTGATCTCCTTGGCGGCGTACTTGGCGCCCTGGATCGCGACCTGCGCGACACCCGGCAGGTGGTCGAGGTCGATCATGTCGCCGACCACGAACACCTCGGGGAAGCCCGGCAGCGTGAGGTCGGGGTTCACACCGATCCGTCCGGCCCGGTCGAGCGAGGCGCCGGACTGCTCCGCCAGCGTGTGGGTGAGGGGCGACGCCTGGACGCCGGCCGCCCAGATCTTGGTGACGGCGGCGATCTGCTCGGTCCGGCCGTCCTTGTACTGCACCTCGATCCCGCGCTCGTCGACGTCGGTGACCATCGCGCCGAGGAGGACCTCGACCCCGAGCCGCTCCAGCTCGGCCTTGGACTTCTCACCCAGCTTGGCGCCGAACGGCGGCAGCACCTGGCCGGCCGCGTCCACCAGCACGATGCGGGCGTGCTTGGTGTTCACCGCCCGGAAGTCGCGGCGCAGGGTGCGGTGGGCCAGCTCGGCGATCTGGCCGGCCATCTCCACCCCGGTCGGGCCGGCGCCCACCACGACGAAGGTCAGCAGATGGTCGACGTCGTCGCCGCGGGTCGCCCCGAGCTCGGCCATCTCGAAGGCGCCGAAGATGCGCCCCCGCAGCTCGAGCGCGTCGTCGATGCTCTTCATGCCCGGAGCGAACTCCGCGAACTCGTCGTTGCCGAAGTAGCTCTGCCCGGAGCCGGCCGCGACGATCAGGGAGTCGTACGGCGTCACGGTCTCGCGCCCCAGCACCTGCGAGACCACGGTGCGGGACGCCAGGTCGATCCCGGTGACCTGACCCAGCAGCACTCGCGCGTTGCGCTGCGCGGCGAAGATCTCCCGGGTGGAGGGGGCGATCTCGCCCTCGCTCAGGATCCCGGTGGCGACCTGGTAGAGCAGCGGTTGGAACAGGTGGTGGCTGGTCTGCGCGATGATCGTGACATCGACGTCGGCGCGCTTGAGAGCCTTGGTCCCGAACAGGCCCCCGAAGCCGGAGCCGATCACGACCACCTGATGTCTGGCCTTGCGTGTGACCTCACCCATGTCTCCACGATGCCTCGCGCTCGTGCTCGTGCGACAATCGGGGTCCGCGTCGCGTTGCTCACATGCGCACGGTGTGACTGGTGGAACTCGTGTGCGAGTTGAGGTTTCAACTCAGGGTGGGGCGGGTACACGAGCCGGGACTGGCGCCGTCAGCGCGCCTGGACGTGTGGAGACACAGTGCCGCTGAACCGGCCCGCGGAGTCGCTCGCCCCCGGCCCCCGGGGCGCGATGCAGGCACGCCGTTGGATCGCCCAGGTGTGCGGTGAGATCGGTCGTCCCGAGCTGCGTGAGAACGCCGAGCTGGCGCTGTCCGAGGTCGTCACCAACGCGATCCTCCACGGCCACCCGCCGGTGACCGTCCGGCTGCGGGGCACCACGAGCCACCCCCGGGTCGAGGTCCGGGACGCCTCGACGGACCCGCCGGCGTTCCCGCCACTCGAGGCCGGTCAGGCGTTCCTCGACGAGCTCCCCACCTTCGGCCGCGGTCTCGGCATCGTTGCCTGCTCCAGCGAGGCCTGGGGCGCCGAGCGCGACGGTGACGGGAAGCTGGTCTGGTTCGTCCCGTCCCCCACCGCGCCGGCCGCGCCCGCCCCCGGCGTCCTGCTGGGCTGGGACGGCGACGTCGAGGAACCGTCGTTCGACGACGGCGAGGAGGTCCTCGTCCTCCTCCTGAACGTTCCGACCGACCTGCTGCAGGGCACGTTGGCCCACGGCGCCGAGCTCCGGCGTGAGCTCCGGCTGCTCGCCCTGGCCCACCAGGACACCTACCCCGTCGCCTCGGAGCTCTCGGCGTTCTTCTCCTCCCTCTCCCGCGACTTCCGTGGACAGCTGGGCGGAGAGGCCCTCCTCCGGGCACTGCAGGCGGGTCGGTCCCACCTCGACCTGGAGGTCAAGGCGCCGACCGACGCCGAGGCGCGGTTCGCCCGGCTCCTCGAGCTGCTGGACCTGGCCGACACGTTCTGCCGCAACGAGCGGCTGCTCACCCTCGCGCGCCCTCCCGAGCAGGTCGTCTTCCAGGACTGGCTGTTCAGCGAGATGGGACGACAGGTCGGCGGAGCCGAGCCCGTGCCTTGGCGCGACGAGCACCCCGTGGCGGCCCAGGCTCACCCGTAGCCGAGCTCGTGGAGCCGGTCGTCGTCGATCCCGAAGTGGTGGGCGATCTCGTGCACGACGGTGATCCGCACCTCGCGGACCAGCTCGTCGGGCGTGGAGCACATCTCGAGCAGCGGCCGCCGGAAGACCGTGATCCGGTCCGGGAGGCCGGTGTGGTCCGACATCCGCTCGGTGAGCGACACGCCCTCGTAGAGGCCCAGCAGGTCGGGATCACCGGGCGGCGGCTCGTCCTCGACGAGCACGACGACGTTGCGCACCTGCGAGGCGATCTCCTCGGGGATCTCGTCGAGAGCCTGCTCCACCAGGGCTTCGAACGCGGCTCGGTCGAGCTCCATGCGGCGACCCTAGCCGCGCGACGAAGCGCGGGGACGCAGGGTGAGCGACGATGAGGCGATGAACGACTCCTCGGCTCCGCCGTTCGTCGACGAGCAGGTGACCGCGATCGACGCGCGGGCCGAGATCGTCCGGGACGTCCTGCTGGGCACGCTCGACCGCAGCTTCTCGCGGCGGGGTGCGGCGGCGTACGCCCGCGCGGTGGGCTGCGTCCCCGGCCACGCCTCCGGCCCACGCCCCCTCACGGTGGGCTCCTCGGTGCCGGGCTTCGCGGTGACCGCCAGCTCAGAGCAGCAGGTCGTGCTCGAGGGCCGGCACCGGTTCTCGACGTACGTGTGGACCTTCCGGCTGGACCCCGGCGGCGACGGTCAGACCCTCCTCCGCGCGGAGACGCGGGCAGCGTTCCCAGGTCTGCTCGGCGCCGTCTACCGGGCGCTGGTGATCGGCTCCCGGGGCCACGCGCTGGGCACCCGGCGGCTCCTGGCGGGCGTACGCCGGCGGGCCGAGGCCGGCGTGCGGTGAGCACGACAGCCGGCCCGGACAGTGTCCGAACCGGCTGTGCTGGAGCGACCCCGACGGGACTCGAACCCGCGGCCTCCGCCGTGACAGGGCGGCGCGCTAACCAACTGCGCTACGGGGCCAGGTGTGCTCGGTCGTGTGTCTCACGAGCGCTGGAACTCTAACCCATCGTCTCCGGCCTCTCCCAATCGCCGGATCTGTCGTGCTGCTCCCGTCGAGGCTCGCAGGTGCCACACTCACCCGAGTGAACGAAGTCGTCCCGTGGAGCGCCCGCGCCTGGGCGACGGTGGCTCCGGTGCCCCGTCGAGCGGGCCGGGCGGTCGCGCGCTGGTGGGCTCGCTTCACCGACCTCGGCGTCGGCGCCGTCCTGCTCACCGTCGGGGTCCTCGTCGCGGTCGGGATCGCCGTCGCGGTGGTCGACGGCCGGGGCGGTCCGGAGCCCGTCGCGTGCCAACAGGCAGCGCCGTACCTCGACACCATCACCCGGATGGAGCGGACGGAAGCCCTGGACCCGGCCCAGGTCGCGACACTCCACGAGGCCTCCGCTCAGCTCGCGACCCTGGCAGGCACCGCCCGCGGCGACGACCGAAAAGCCATCAGTGACGCCGCAGGTGTTGCCGGCGACGCACGAGCCGGTCAGCCGCTGGAGACCGGCCGGACGGCTCTGGAGTTCGAGGCCGCGTGCTCGACGGGGCCGCACTCCGGCGGCCTCCGCGAACACTGACCTGCAGCACCCCCAACGGGATTCGAACCCGTGCTACCGCCGTGAAAGGGCGACGTCCTAGGCCGCTAGACGATGGGGGCCGGTGCGCTTGAGCGCGGCCAGCATACGGCGCCCGCAGCCGCGGCACCGACTCGACGGGTCCGATCAGGTCAGGGAGTGCCGGCGTGAGGTGTCGACGAGATCGTCCGCGGTGAGGCTCGCCCCGACCGCTCGCTCGAGCTTGGTGACCACCGCGAGGAAGACCTCGCCCGTGGTCAGGGCGTCTCCCAGTGCGTGATGCGGCGTGTGCACGCACAGGCCGAGCCTCTCGGCCATCTCCTCGACGTCCGGTTCGTACCCGGTCCCGGCCTGTGCCAGCCCGGCCACCCGGAGCAGCGCGGCGGTGTCGACGACCGGTGTACCGAGACGTCGTCCCCCGCTGCGCAGGGCGCGGGTCAGGAACGCGCGCTCCACCCAGGCGGCATGGGCGACCAGGACCCGTCCGTCGAGCTGCGCAGCGATCCCGTCCACGACGTCCTCCAGCTCGGGGGCGGCGTCGAGGTCCTGGTCGCGCAGGCCGTGCACGCTGGCGGCCTCGGCGCTGATCCGCTGGGCCGGTCGGACGTCGGTGTACCAGGCTGTCTCGCAGCGCATCCGGCCGGCGGTGATCACGACGCTGCCGAACGAGATCAAGGCATCCCGCCGCAGGTCCAGCCCCGTCGCCTCCACGTCGACGACGCAGTACTCGACCTCCCTCCACGGCCGGTTCGTCGCGGGCGCCCTGGTCGCCCGGCGGAGGAGCCGGCTCACCTGCCGACCCGAGTACGCCACTCGCTGCTGACGGCCTCCTGGACCGACGCGATGGAGCGGAACGTCTCGCGCAGGTGTCGCCGGGTCAGGGTGTCGAGCTCGCGCGGGTCGACGTACGTCGTCGGCGCGGTGCCGGTCGAGACCGACGCCAGGTCGCGCCTGAGCAGGATCTCGTAGACGTGGTCGAACGCCGACTCCAGGGTGTCGGTCTCGTCCTGCGTGAGCAGCCCGGCCTGACGGCCCCGCTCCAACCGGTCGTGCGTCCCGCCGCGCGAGTCCCCGGTGACGACGGCCACCCATCGGCCGAGCGCCGCCACCGGCAGCAGACCACCGCGCTTCAGGTCGAGCTCGCCCCGGTGCCGGCCCCGGTGGTCGACGACGAACTCGCGCACGAAGCCGCTCGGCGGCTTGACGGCGGTGGCCTCCTTGGAGAAGTCGTGCAGGAAGTCCAGGCTCCTGGGCCGCAGGCGCATCACGTCGGTGACGGTCCGGCCGAGGGCGACCTCGGTGAGGGGTCGGCTGTCGATCACGATCGACGACAGGAGCAGGGCCTGCGGCGCCGTCGGCTCCCCGAGCCACCGCGACACGGCGTTCGCCCAGGCCTCACTGGAGCGACCGAACAGCGGGTTCACCGCGTTCGCGCCGTCGGCGCACCGGGCCAGGCCGCAGGACTCCATGTCCACCAGCAGCGCCTCGGCCCGCTCGAAGAGGTCGCGGCGGGACGCGTCGGGGCAGGGCTCGCGCCACACCATCGCGGTGTCGACGTCGGAGTGGGGCAGCGGCTCGCGCCGAGCCATGGAGCCCAGGACGATCCACGACGGGGGCGACTCGAGGGCGTCGAGACCGTGGAAGGTGACCAGCTTGCGCAGCAGCGCGTCCACGATCGCGGCCAGCAGGTTCCCCACCTGCCGCGCGGGGGCGCCGGCGGCGGCCAGCTCCACCAGCGTCGGCTTGAGCAGCTCAGCAGCGGTGCGCAACGACGCCACCGTGTCGGCGCTCTCGATCTGCGACCGGATCAGCAACGGGTTCCGGATCTCCGACGAGGCGAAGTCGACCGCACGCAGGATCCCGATCGGCGTCCCCCGGCCGTCGAGCACGACGAGGTGGTGCACACCGCGGTCGATCATCCGGGCGAACGCCGCCGCTTGGGAGAACTCCTCGCTCACGGTCAGCGCCGGGAACGACGCCAGGTCACGGACCGGCGCCGCCGGGGCCAGCGCACCGGTGGCCACCCGCTTGCGGAAGTCGTGGTCGGTGACGATCCCCCAGCCGGCGCCCTCGGCGACCAGCGCACCGGAGTGGCCGGCGTCGGTGATGCGCGTCGCCACGACCGCGACGGTCTCGCCGCCGTCGGCCCAGACCACCGGCCGCAGGAGCGACCGGACCGAGCCCGGCGTGTGGTCGAGGGCTCCGCCCCCGGTCAGCCGCTCCCGGCTGATCATGGTCCCGAAGTGGGAGAACCGGAGCTTGGTCGGATCCTCGAGCACCGTCCTCGGGTCGGGCAGGCGCAGGCACAGCGTGTCCTCCGACAGCACGCACCGACAGCGCAGGAGACAGGCCGGTGAGCACCGAGATGTGGCCGAAGGTGTCCCCCGGCCCCAGCTGGTCCACGACCCTGCCTCGGTCCACCACCTCCACGACGCCGGCGCGCACGACCCACAGGTGGTCCAGGGGCGGCCCGTCCGCCTGGACGATGGTGGTCCCGGCGGCGACGTACTCCACCTCGAGGCGGGCGACGAGGCGGAGGAGCTCGTCGGCGCCCAGGGCGTCGTACGGCGCCTGGCTGCCCAGGAAGTCGGCGTACTCCTTCACGGGCCCATCCTCACGCCTCCCGGCCCCGACCGCGGGGACGCTGCCGGTTTCGGCCGTCGCGAAACGCTCCGGTAAGGTGCTCTCGCGCTCCGAGGACACCGGGCGCGACCACGGCCAGGTAGCTCAGTTGGTACGAGCGTCCGACTGAAAATCGGAAGGTCGGCGGTTCGACCCCGCCCCTGGCCACCACCCCCCGAAGCACGGTCCGCCCCGCGCCCCGGCGTCCCGCTCAGTCAGTCGCCCACGGCGTCGCGCCCGCGCTGCACCAGCTTCTCGTCGGGGCGGAGCACGACCTGCTCGTCCTTGCCCTCGTAGTCGACGAGGGCCAGGAAGACCCGTAGCGCGTTGATCCGGGCGCGCTTCTTGTCGTTGCTCTTCACCGTGTACCACGGCGCCTGGTCGGTGTCGGTGCGCAGGAACATCTCCTCCTTCGCCTCCGTGTAGTCCTCCCACTTGTCGAGGCTCTCGAGGTCCATCGGCGACAGCTTCCAACGACGGACCGGGTCGAGCTGGCGCACCGCGAACCTGGTCCGCTGCTCCTGCTGGGTCACCGAGAACCACAGCTTCGTGACGTGTACGCCGGACTCGAGCAGCATCTCCTCGAACGCCGGCGCCTGCCGCATGAAGGTGCGGTACTCCTCCTCGCTGCAGAAGCCCATCACCCGCTCGACCCCCGCACGGTTGTACCAGGAGCGGTCGAACAGGACGATGTCCCCGGCCGTCGGCAGGTGTGCGACGTACCGCTGGAAGTACCACTGGCCGAGCTCGGTCGAGCTCGGCTTGGTGAGCGCCACGATCCGCGCGCCGCGGGGGTTCAGGTGCTCGGTGAACCGCTTGATCGTGCCGCCCTTGCCGGCCGCGTCGCGCCCCTCGAAGAGGACCACGTGCCGCTTGCCCGAGTCCTGGGTCCAGTACTGGAACTTCAGCAGCTCGATCTGGAGAAGGTACTTCTCCACCTCGTAGTCGTTGCGGCTCATGAGCTCGTCGTACGGGTAGTCCTCGCGCCAGGTCTCGACCGCGCGGCCGTCGGGCCGGATCAGCATCGGGTCGTCGCCGTGGTCGTCGCGCACCGTGTACCCGTCGCGCTCCAGGCTGTCGATGTACTCGCGAAGGCTCATCTGCTGCATGTGCCCACCCTGCCTCACGCCCGCACAGCGCGGCAGGGGTCCAGGGACCCTGTCCCGAGCCGGTGACCGACGGTCGGCCTGAGCCCGGATACTCAGAACCTCTGAGTACGGCAGCGGTGGGCCCGGATACTCAGGCCATGAGGTACTCAGGCTCATGACCACGTACGCCGATCCGACTCGCTGCCCCGACTGTCACTCCGTCCTCGGGGAGGCGCCGAAGACCTGCTGGCGCTGCGCCCTCCCGCTGACGGGTCCGACTGCGGTGCTGCTCTTCACGACCTTGCAGCGAGCGGACGAGCTGCTCGTCGCGTTGCGACAGCAGGACGTCACGGCCGAGGTCGCGACACCCCTCGTGCCCGCCGGCGTCCCGTCGTCACCACCCGCCCCAGCCGGATCGCCCCTGGCGGGCGCGACGCCGTACCCCACCGCTGGTCGGACGGGAACGGGCCGAGAGACGCACTTCGACAAGCGACGGCTGTCCGGGGCCTCGGTCCCCAAGATCCTGCTGACCTTGGGCGCCCTGTGCCTGCTGGTCGCCGCCGTGACGTTCCTGGCCGTGGCGTGGTCCTGGCTCGGTGTCGGCGGCCGCACCGTGGTGCTGCTCGTGCTGACGGGAGTGGCCCTCGGCAGCGTCCGTACCTTCACCGGCCGCGACCTGCGGATGGCCGCTGAGACGATGGCGGTGGTCGGCCTCGGCCTCGTGGCCCTCGACGTCGTCGGTGCCCGCCACGCCGGATGGCTCGGTGACCTCGACGACGCCCGCCTCGTCGCCCTCGTCGGCGCTGTCGTCGCAACCGTCGCCCTGGGCCTGCTCATGTCGACCTCCGCGCACCCTCTCGTCTCACCCGCCCTGATCGCCCCGCTGGCCCTCCTCGTGGCCGGTGCCGGGATGCAGGGCACCATCGAGACCCCGGTCCCGATGGTCGTGGCCACGCTTGCGCTGTTGGGACTCGGCCGCATCGGCACGACCCTGCCGAGCCCGCCGTTGAAGCTCACCGCGCTGGCCGCCGGCACCCTCGGCTGGCTCTACGTCGTCATCGACGGCTTGGGCGACGCGCTCACCGACGAGACGCTCGCCCACCTGTGGGGACAGGGCGCGATCTGGCCGCTTCTGGCCGCGGTCGCACTGGCCGCGTCGGCCGCCCACGTCGTGGGGCTCGGCCGTACCGCGGCCCTGGTCGGCTACTCCGTCGCCGCGCTGCTCGGCACCTACGTCCTCGTGCTCCCCACCCTCGACGACGCGCTGACCGGCGCCACCGTGTCGCTGGTGCTGTGCCTCCTGGCGTGGACCGCGGTCGCCGCTCTCGCGCCCGACGGCCTGCGCCGGGTCGCCGTCCTGCCTCTCGCCGGTGCCGCCGTCCTCCCGATGGCGGTCCTGCTCGACCTGGTCGGCAGCGCGCTGCAGGCGACGTTCGACGTCGGCGACCCGTTCACCCAAGCGGTCGGCGTGCACGTCGCACCCTCCTCGCCCTGGACGGCTGCGTGGCTCGCCACGCCCACGCTGGTCGCCCTGGTCGCGGCAGGGTGTGCCACGGTCGGGGTCTGGTCCCCGCTCCGTCGCGTCGAGTGGATCGTCGCTCTCGCGGCCGCCGCCGGGCTCGGCGCCCTCGTGACCCTTCCGCTGTACGACGTGCCCCTCGCAGCCGTGGTCGCGGTCCTGCTGGTCGCGTCCTGCGCCGGCTTCGTGGTCGCCGAACGTCGCACCCGAGCCGTCCGCCACCGGGATCCGGCTGACCTCCGCTGTCGCCGGCCTCCTCGCCGTCGCGGCGGCCCTGCCGAGCGACGTGATGACCGCGCTCGTCCTCGCGGTCGCAACCGCCGTGAGCGCCGGGCTCACGCGCCGCACGGATCTCACCGGCGATGTCGCGACGGCCGCCTTCGCGGCCGCCTTCGGGGGCCTGGTCTGGGCCACAGGCAGCGTCCTCTCGGTTCCGGAGGTCGACCGGGCGATCCCCGTGCTGCTGGTGCTCGGCGGCCTGGCGATCTGGCGACCGGAGCCGGTGCTCGAGGTGTCGGCTGCGATCGTGGGGACGCTGGTGTCGGTGGGCGCGGTGCTCTCCGCCACGGACACCTCGACCGCGCTCGCCATCCATCTCACCGTGGCCGGCGCCCTCGTGACGACGTCCTCGCTGGTCCACCCCACCCGGCGATTCCTCGCCTGGCCGGGTGGCCTGCTCCTGGCGATGGCGACCTGGGTACGCCTGGCCGATCTCGGCGTGACCACACCGGAGGCGTACACGCTCCCTTCGGCGCTCGTCCTGACCGCGGTCGGCTGCTGGCGGCTGAGCCGCGACGACCGCGTCGGCACCCTGCGGTCGCTCGCACCGGGACTGGGCCTCGCCACCGTCCCGTCCCTCCTCGTCGTCCTGGACGACCCCACCTCGCTACGCGCCCTCCTGCTCGGGCTCGGCTGCCTCGCCCTGGTGCTGGCGGGGGTCGGCCTGCGCTGGAGCGCACCGCTGGTCGTCGGTTCGCTGGTCGGGGCCGTGCTCGTCCTCCGCGAGCTCGCGCCGTACGCCGCGGAGCTGCCGTCCTGGGTCGTGATCGGACTGTCGGGCACGGTGCTGCTCGTGGTCGGAGTCACCTGGGAGAGCCGGCTCCGTGACGTTCGGACCGCTACGCGGTACGTCGCCCGCCTGCGCTGACGCCCTGCGACCGGTTCGCTCAGCGGGTGAGCATCGGCTGGACGATCTGGCGCGCCGAGTGGATCCGCGACTTCACGGTGCCGACCGGGATGTCGAGCAGCGTGGCGATGTCCGCGTAGTCGAGGTCCTGGAGGTCGCGCAGCACGAGCGGTTCGACGAGCGCCGGATGGTCGACGGACAGGAGCTCGAGTGCTTCGAGGAAGTCGAGCCGGCTGCCCGCGATCACGCTCGTCGTCCGCGGGTCGGCTGCCGTCGGGAAGTCGTCGGTCGGCAGCTCGGCGGAGCGTCGCTTCAGGCTGCGGTAGGTCGAGCGAGCGCTGTTGGAGGCGACGGCGTGCAGCCAGGTGGTGAAGCGGCTGCGGCCCGCGAAGGTGTGGATGCGGGTGGTGACGAGCAGCATCGCGTCCTGCGCGGCCTCCTCGGCGTCCTCGGGATAGAGCAGCATCCGCCCGCAGATCCGGCGGACCCGCGGCTGGATCTCGACCAGCAGCGACTCGAGCGCCCGGCGGTCCCCGCCGGCAGCCAGGGCAGCCAGCGACTCGATGTCATCGGTCTCGTGCGCGTCGTCCACCCTGTCCGTCCTCCGAGCGCGGTCGTTGGTCCGGCACAATACCCATCGTGTCTCTCCCTGCTCGGCTCGGTCGCCTGCGACAGGTCGATCGTCTGGGGGTCGGCGGCTTCGCCTCGGTCTGGCTCTACCACGACGAGGAGCTCGACTCCGACGTCGCGGTGAAGGCCCTCGCGGACAACTGGGCCCAGCGGCTCGACATCCGCGACCGGTTCCTCCAGGAGGCGCGGATCCTCCGTCGGGCGGACTCCGACCACGTGGTGCGGGTCTACGACGTGGGCGAGGTCGACGGCACGCCGTACTTCGTGATGACGTACGCCGACCTGGGCACCGTCGCCGACCTCCTCCGGCGTGAGCGAACGCTGCCGCTGGCCCTCACGCTGGACCTGGTGACGCAGGCCGGTGCCGGGCTGACGGTCCTCCACCACCAGGGGGCGATCCACCGCGACATCAAGCCGGCCAACCTGCTGCTGCGCAGCGACGGTGACGGCGGCGCGCAGCTGATGGTGGCGGACCTGGGGGTGGCGAAGGCGATCCTGCACGCCAGCGGGCTCACGCACGTGGTCGGGACGCCGGCGTACATGGCCCCGGAGCAGGCGATCGGGCTCGGCGTCGACGAACGCGCGGACGTCTACGCCCTCGCCGCCGTCGCGTACCACCTGCTGACCGGGCGGGTCGCCCACGAGGGCAGCATCTCCGAGCTCGCGACCATGGAGCGGCCGCCGCCTCCGAGCGAGCTCGCGGAGCTGCCCTCCGCGGTGGACGAGATCGTGCTCCAGGGGCTGGCTCCGGATCCGGAGGACCGGTGGCCGACGGTCCGCGCCTTCGTCAACGCGCTGCAGGCGCTGGCCCCGAGCTCGGAACGGACCCTGCTCGTGAGTCCGCCCGGGCCTCGGTCGCAGTCGTCCGAGGCGCCTCCGCCTCCCGGGAACGGCTCGAGGCTGCTCCTGGCGCTGGTCTGCGTGGCGGTGTTCCTGGCCTGTTTCGGCGGCGCGCTCGTGGTCACCCAACAGCTCCACTGACCGGACCGGCTCGATTCCCGGCGACCCCGACCGGAGCACTATCGTGCACGGTGGGTCGCACCACCCCTCGTGACCCACCTGTACGTCACCCACCCGCGTGGCGCGATCGAGAGAGGCACAGCGATGTCTGCGGATCCCTCCGTTCCCGGCTCCCCGGTCGACCGCCCCGAGGGCGGCCCGGACGGCGTCGACGTCTTCGAGCTCGGCGCCGAGCACGAGCAGGTCGTGTTCTGCAACGACCACGCGACCGGCCTCCGAGCCATCGTCGCCATCCACTCCACGGCCCTCGGGCCCGGTCTCGGGGGCACCCGCTTCTACCCCTACGCGACGACCGCGGACGCGATCCGCGACGTCCTCAACCTCTCGCGCGGGATGTCCTACAAGGCCGCCCTGGCGGGCCTCGACCTGGGCGGCGGCAAGGCGGTCATCATCGGCGACCCGATGAAGGACAAGACCGAGGCCCTGCTGCGCGCCTACGGGCGCTTCGTGCAGGCGATCGGCGGGCGCTACTACACCGCCTGCGACGTGGGCACCTACTCCGAGGACATGGACGTCGTGGCGCGGGAGTGCTCCTTCGTGACCGGTCGGACCATCGCCCACGGCGGCGCCGGTGACTCGTCGGTGCTCACGGCGTACGGCGTGTTCCAGGGCATGCGTGCGAGCGCGGAGGCGCTCTGGGGTGCCCCGACCCTGTCCGGGCGCACCGTCGGCGTCGCCGGCGTGGGCAAGGTCGGCCACCACCTGGTCAAGCACCTCGTCGACGACGGCGCTCGGGTCGTGGTCACCGACGTCTACCAGCCGGCCGTGGACCGGGTGGTCCAGGAGTACGGCGCGATCCCGGTCGCCGATGCCGACGCGTTGGTGCGGGCGGAGATCGACGTGTACGCGCCGTGCGCGATGGGCGACGCGCTCACCGACGAGGTGGTCGACGTCCTGACCGCGAAGATCGTCTGCGGCGCCGCCAACAACCAGCTGTCGCACCCGGGCATCGAGAAGGCCCTCGCCGACCGCGGCATCCTCTACGCGCCCGACTACTGCGTGAACTCCGGCGGCCTGATCCAGGTCGCCGACGAGCTGGACGGCTTCAGCTTCGAGCGCGCCGAACAGCGCGCGGCGAAGATCTACGACACGACCAGAGCCGTCTTCGAGCTGGCCCGCACCGAGGCGGTCACGCCCGCCGAGGCCGCCGACCGCCTCGCGGAGCGACGCATGCGCGACGTCGGGCGGCTACGGGGTCTCTACCTCCCTCGCTGAGGCGAGGGAGGGTCGGGGACGTCAGTCGCGAGACGGCTCGACGTAGTCCGACCACTCGTCGGTGGGGTCCTCCACCGCCTCGTCGGCGGTGTCGGAGTCGGTCTCGCCGTGCAGCTCGCGCGCCAGCGCCCCGAAGTCCGCCTCGTGAGTGCGGTACTTCAGGTCCCGGGCGACTTTCGTCTGCTTGGCTTTAGCTCGGCCGCGCCCCATAGGGTCGACCCCCTCGCACTCTGGGCCGGGCCAGGGGAGAGACACCGTGGCACCGGTCTGATCGGTCATGTCGTCGTGGGCGTAACGCTACCCAATGGGTGGCTGTTCCCGCACACCCCGTCCCGAAATGGTCAATATTTCGACCGAACAGAGGTCGGAAGACCCGAATCCGGGGTCGCCGGGACCTCTCAGGCGCTCCAGCCGGCGTACTGGCCGGTGAGCTGGACCTCGCCGCCGCGGTCGGAGTCGAGCGCGACCTCCCCCGCCGCCCACGCGTGCACGCCGAACCGGTCGAGCGTCGCGACCGCCCGGTCGACGTCGCCGGCGGGCAGCAGGGCGACCATGCCCACCCCACAGTTCAAGGTCTCCTCGAGGTCGTCCTGCGACACCCCGCCCACCCGGCGTACGACGTCGAAGACCGGCGCCGGCACCCAGGTCCCGCGGTCCACGGTCGCCGACAGCTCCTCGGGCAGCACCCTGGCGAGGTTGGCGGCGAGCCCGCCTCCGGTGATGTGCGCCATCGCGTGGACGCCGGTCTCGGCGGCGAGGGCGAGGCACGCCTTGGTGTAGATCCGGGTCGGCTCGAGCAGCTCCTCGCCGAGGGTGCGGCCGAGCTCGGCGACGTCGCGGTCCAGGGTCCAGCCGGCCCGGTCGAGCAGGACGTGGCGGACCAGGGAGTAGCCGTTGGAGTGCAGGCCGCTGGACGCCATCGCCACCACCACGTCGCCGGGCCGGACCCGCCCGGGGCCGAGCAGGCGGGACGCCTCGACCACGCCCGTCGCCGCGCCGGCGACGTCGTAGGCGTCGGGCTCCATCAGACCGGGGTGCTCGGCCGTCTCGCCCCCGATCAGGGAGCAGCCGGCCTCGACGCACGCCTCGGCGATGCCCTTGACGATGGCGGCGATCCGCTCGGGCTCGACCCGGCCGCACGCGATGTAGTCGGTCATGAACAACGGCTCGGCACCGCACACCACGAGGTCGTCGACGACCATGCCGACCAGGTCGAAGCCGATCGTGTCGTGCACGTCCATCGCCTGGGCGATCGCGACCTTGGTGCCGGCGCCGTCGGTCGAGGTGGCCAGGATCGGCCGGGTGTACCGGGTGAGTGCGGAGGCGTCGTACAGCCCGGCGAAGCCGCCGAGCGAGCCGATCACCTCGGGGCTCGACGTCTTCTCGACCCAGCCCCTCATCAAGGTGATGGCCTTGTCGGCGGCCTCCAGGTCGACGCCGGCAGAGGCGTAGGCGCTGCTGCCGGAGGCCCCCGAGGGCGGGGTCGGCTCGGTCACGGGGCAGGCTCCCTCGGTCAGGGGTTGTTGAGCACGGGAAGCTCCCGGGCGGCGTGCGGCGAGGTGAGCGAGGCCTCGAGGAGGTGCTTGCCGAGCAGGCTCTCGTCAGGCAGCTGTAGGGGGTAGCTGCCGGTGAAGCAGGCCATGCACAAGTCGCTCTGGGGCCGGCCCGTGGCGTCGGTCATGCCCTCGAGCGAGATGTAGCCGAGGCTGTCTGATCCGATGCTGGCCCGGATCTCCTCCACGTCGAGGCCGTTGGCGATCAGCTCGGCCCGGGTCGCGAAGTCGATGCCGTAGAAGCACGGCCACTTCACCGGCGGGCTGCTGATCCGGACGTGCACCTCGAGCGCTCCTGCCTCACGCAGCATCCGCACCTGAGCGCGCTGGGTGTTGCCCCGGACGATCGAGTCGTCCACGACCACGATCCGCTTGCCCCGGATCATGTGCTCGAGCGGGTTGAGCTTGAGCCGGATGCCCAGCTGGCGCAGGGTCTGGCTGGGCTGGATGAACGTGCGGCCGACGTAGGCGTTCTTCACGAACCCCTGGCCGAACGGGATGCCGCTCTCCTCGGCGTAGCCGGCAGCGGCCGGGTACGCGGACTCCGGCACGGGGATCACCAGATCGGCGTCGACGGGGTACTCGCGAGCCAGCTGGCGGCCCATCTCGACGCGCGCCTGGTGGACGCTGCGGCCGGCGATGGTGGCGTCGGGGCGGGCCAGGTAGACGTACTCGAAGACACAGCCCTTCGGGGCCGGCTCGGCGAAGGTGTGGGACCGCAGGCCGTTCTCGTCGATCACGATCAGCTCGCCCGGCTCGACCTCGCGGACGACGCTCGCGCCGATGGTGGCCAGTGCGGCGTCCTCGCTCGCGACGACCCAGCCGCGGTCGAGGCGGCCGAGGACCAGGGGACGGATGCCCTGCGGGTCGCGGGCGGCGTAGAGCGTCGACTCGTTCATCCACACGAACGAGAACGCGCCGCGGAGCAAGGGGAGCACCTCGAGCGCCCGCTGCTCGAGCGAGGTGTCGGGGTGGTGCGCGAGGAGCGCCGTCACGAGCGCGGTGTCACTGGTGGACGCCGTCTCCCGGCTGCGGTTGAGCTCGAGCTCACCGGGGAGGCCAGGAAGGGCCGCGACCATCTCCTGGAGCTCGTGGGTGTTGATCAGGTTGCCGTTGTGGCCGAGCGCGATGGAGCCGTCGTCGGTCGGACGGAAAGTGGGCTGCGCGTTCTGCCAGGTGCTCGCGCCCGTCGTGGAGTACCGCGCATGGCCGATCGCCAGGTGACCCTTGAGCGACTCGAGCGTCGAGTCGTCGAAGACCTGCGAGACCAGGCCCATGTCCTTGTAGACGAGGATCTGGCGGCCGTTGCTGACCGCGATGCCGGCCGACTCCTGGCCGCGGTGCTGGAGCGCGTACAGGCCGAAGTAGCAGAGCTTGGAGACCTCCTCGCCCGGGGCCCAGACCCCGAACACGCCGCAGGCGTCCTGAGGACCCTGGTCCAGCGGGTCGAGCGCCGCGGTGAGCCGACCGTCGCCGCCGCTGCGGCTGGTGGGTGGGGTCACGGGACGAGTCTAGGTGAGGGTGTACGCCGTACCGGCATCGCCGCACCCGGGCGGGACGGGGCCGCGGCGTCCGAATCCCGCCAGAACGGGTGCTGCCGAGCGGTCAGGCTGGAGTCATGACGACCACGGCCACCTCCCCCGACCAGCTGAGGGTCCACGCGATCGACCCCGCCCGCCTCGACGCCGTCCGCGACGCAGGCGACGACGGGTTCGGCAACCGGCCGACCGCGTTCGACGCCACCGGCGACGGCGAGCCGCTGCGGTGCTGTCTGAGGTTCGCGCGGCCCGGCGAGCAGATCGCGCTCATCTCCTACGCGCCCTTCGAGGCGGTGTCCCCCTGGCGGGAGGTCGGGCCGGCGTACGTCCACGCCGAGCGCTGCCCGGGCTACGACGGCCGGGGCCTGCCCGCCGAGCTGCGGCGCGGGCCGCGGGTGCTGCGCACCTACCGGGCCGACGGGTCGATGGACTACGACCACAACACCCTGGTCGGGGACGAGGACCTCGGGGCCGTGCTCGACCGGCTGCTGGCCGAGCCGGACGTCGCGACCGTCCACGTGCGGACCGTGCTGCCGCAGTGCTTCCTCTACGCCGTCACCCGCTGACGGGTCAGACCCGACCCAGCTTCTCGAGCAGCAGCGCCTCCGCGAGCACGACGCGTTCGAACTCCGCGAGGTGCAGTCCCTCGTTGGCGCCGTGCGCGCGGGTGTCGGGGTCCTCGACGCCCGTCACCAGGACGCTCGCGTCGGGGAACGCGTCGAGGAACTCCGCGATGAACGGGATCGACCCGCCGACACCCATGTCGATCGGCTCGGTGCCGTCCCAGGCCTCGGCGAACGCGGCGCGGGCCGCGTCGTACGCGGGACCCGTGGCGTCGATGGCGGTCGGCTCGCCGGTGTCGACGGTCGTGACGGTGAGCTCGGCGCCCCAGGGGACGTGGGTCTCGAGGTGGTGGGCGAGGCGGGCGCGCGCGTTGGCCACCGTGTCACCGGGTGCGATCCGCAGGCTGAGGCGGGCGCGGGCCGCGGGGACGAGCGTGTTGCTGGCGCCGGCCACCTTGGGCGCGTCGAGGCCGATGACCGACAGCGACGGCTTGGTCCAGAGGCGCTCGACGGCCGAGCCGCTGCCGATCCAGCCGATGCCGGCGAGGGCGCCGGACTCGGCGCGCAGCCGCTCCTCGGGGTAGTCGACGTCGGCTGCGGGCCCGGCGACCAGGCCGTCGACGACGACGTTGCCCTGGTCGTCGTGCAGGGTGGCGATCAGCCGGGCGAGCGTCATCACTGCGTCGGGCACGAGGCCGCCCCACATCCCGGAGTGGACGGCGTGGGTGAGGGTGCGGACCTCGACGTCGAGGCGCACCAGGCCGCGCAGGCTGGTGGTGAGCGCCGGGACGCCGATGTCCCAGTTGCCGCTGTCGGCGATGACGATCACGTCCGCGCGGAGCTCGTCGAGGTGCTGCTGCAGGAGCGCGGGGAGGCTGTCGGAGCCGACCTCCTCCTCGCCCTCGACGAACATCACGACGTTGATCGGGCAGGTCGTCGCCGTGCACCCGCAGGGCGCCGAGGTGGGCGGCGATGCCGGCCTTGTCGTCGGCGGCACCGCGGGCGTAGAGGCGCCGCCGTCGCGCTCGGTCGGCTCGAACGGCGGGGAGTCCCAGTCGGCGTGGTCGTTCTCGGGCTGCACGTCGTGGTGGGCGTAGAGCAGGATCGTCGGGGCGCCCTCGTGGGCCGACCGCTTGTGGGCGATGACCGCGGGGCGGCCGCCGTCCGCGCTGGTGATCCGGCACTCGAAGCCCTCGGCGGCGAACAGGTCGCGCACGGCCTCGGCACTGCGCTGCACCTCGCCCGCGCGTTCGGGGTCGGCGCTCACCGACTCGATCCGGACCAGCGCCTCGAGGTCACGTCGTACGCCGGGAAGCACGTCGCGTACCCGGGCCCTGAGGTCGTCGTCAGCCATGTCCGCCACCCTAGAACCCCCGCGAAGAGACCCCACCTCGGGATGGTCCCCGACGACGTGGCTGCCTTTCGGCCTGGATCACGACCATCTCGTCGGGGACTAGCCGGACGACACGCCAGAATTGTCTGACAATCATTTGGCGTCCGGGCTGGTGGTGCGAGACGATGGGGGCACTCCCCGAACCCGATCCCGACGGCCGAAAGCAGTCCCATGAACCACACCACGCCCGGCACCGCCCATCACATCGAGCTGACCGAGACCTACGCCGCGCACAACTACCACCCGCTCCACGTCGTGCTGGCGTCCGGCGAGGGCGCCTGGGTCACCGACGTGGACGGCAAGCGCTACCTCGACTGCCTGGCGGGCTACTCCGCCCTCAACTTCGGGCACAGCCACCCGCGCCTCGTCGAGGTCGCGCGCGAGCAGATCGGCCGCCTGACGCTGACCAGCCGGGCGTTCTACAACGACCAGCTGGGGCCGTTCTCCGAGGCGCTCGCCGACCTCACCGGCAAGGAGATGATCCTGCCGATGAACTCCGGGGCCGAGGCCGTCGAGACCGCGATCAAGGTGAGCCGCAAGTGGGGCTACCAGGTCAAGGGGGTCGCGGAGAACAAGGCCACCATCATCGCGATGGAGGGCAACTTCCACGGCCGGACGACGACGATCGTGTCGTTCTCGACCGACCCCGACGCGACGCACGACTACTCGCCGTACACCCCGGGCTTCCGGCTCGTGCCGTACGGCGACCTCGCGGCGCTGCGCGCGGCGATCGACGAGACCACCGTGGCGGTGCTGCTCGAGCCGGTGCAGGGCGAGGCCGGCGTGGTCATCCCGCCGGACGGCTACCTCCAGGACGTCCGCGCGCTGTGCCGCGAGGAGCAGGTGCTGATGGTGGCCGACGAGATCCAGTCGGGGCTGGCCCGCACCGGCCGCACCTTCGCCTGCGACCACGAGGACGTCGTCCCCGACATGTACGTGCTCGGCAAGGCGCTCGGCGGCGGGATCTACCCGGTGTCCGCCGTGGCCGCGGACCGTGACGTGCTCGGCGTGATCACCCCCGGCACCCACGGCTCCACCTTCGGCGGCAACCCGCTCGCCGCCGCCATCGGGCGCGAGGTCGTGGCGATGCTGGAGACCGGCGAGTTCCAGGAGCGCGCCGCCAAGCTCGGGGAGCAGCTGTACGTCGGGCTGTCCGACCTGGTCGGCCACGGGATCGACGCCGTGCGCGCCCGTGGGCTGTGGGCCGGCATCGACATCGCTGCGGACAAGATGACCGGCCGCGACTTCACCGAGTCCCTGCTGGCCAAGGGGATCCTGGCCAAGGAGGCGCACGGCCAGACCGTCCGCCTCGCCCCGCCGATCGTGGCGAGCGAGTCCGACATCGACCTCCTCGTCGACGCCTTCCGCGAGGTCATCACCGCTTGACTCGGGCCGTGGATGCTCAGCTTCATCATGTGAGGTAGCCGAAGCGCCGCTTCTCACGGCGAACTCGCCGTGAGAAGTGGCGCTTCACCATGTGAACATGGTGAAGCTGTTCCAAGCCGCCTCACCGCGTCGACGACGTTGCGCAGCGGGCGGCCGTCGCGGAGGCGTTCCAGCTGGTCGCGGACCAGGGCGGCGATCCGCGGCAGCATCGCCGTCGTACCCCCGGCGATGTGCGGCGTGACGAGCACGCCCGGGGCGGTCCACAGCGGGTGGCCGGCGGGCAGCGGCTCGGGGTCGGTGACGTCGAGCGCGAAGTGCAGCCGGCCGGCCTCGGCGAGCACGGCGTCCGTGTCGAGCAGTGGGCCACGACCCACGTTCACCACCAGCGCGTCGTCGGAGAGCCGGGCGAGGAACGCCGCGTCGACGACGTGGCGCGTGGCCTCGCTCAGCGGGAGGACCACGACGACGACCTGCTGAGCCGACCAGTCGACCTCCGCTGCCGTCACCACCCGGCCCACCAGGTCGTCCTCGCGCGGCGACGACGCGACCCCGGTGACGACGGCGCGGCAGGCGACCATCCGCTCCGCGACCGCACGTCCGATCGAGCCGTAGCCCAGGATCGCGACGCGGCTGTCCGCCAGGCTCCGCCGACGGGTGTCCTGGCGCCAGGTGCCCGTCTCGCGCACAGCGACGTCGATGCCACGCAGCGACGCGATGGTCAGGCCGAGAGCCAGCTCGGCGGTCGCGTCGTCGTGCACGCCGCGCGCGTTGGCGACCAGGACGCCCTCCGGCACGAGCTCGAGGACGCCGTCGTACCCCGCCGTCTGCAGCTGGACGACGCGCAGCCCCGGCAGAGCGTCCAGCATCGCCAGGGCGTCGCGGCCGCGGGCGTAGTCCGGGACCACCAGCTGCGCGTCGTCGCGGGGCGGCGGCCCGTCACCGCGCCAGCCGACCAGCTCGACGCCGTCGACCGGACCCACGGCGTCCAGGAGCTTCTGCGTCGGCAGCAGCGCGGTGATCACACGCTCTCCAACGGCAGCAGGGGTGACAGGTCCGCCCGCTCGCCGCTGGCGCGGACCCGGCCTGTCGCCTCGGCCTCCGACCAGGCGACCCGGCCGGTGGCCAGCGCGATCCACGTGTCGGCGTCGAGCTCGACGACGGCCGGCGGCGTGCCGCGGGTGTGGCGGACTCCCGGCACCGCCTGGACCGCGGCGTACGGCGGCACCCGGACCTCCACCGAGCCTCCCGGCGCGCGCTCGGCGAGGAGCGCGAGGAAGTGCTTCACCAGGAGCCGGCTCTGCTCGACGGTGCGCGGGTCGGCCGCGAGCGCGTCACGCACGTCGGAGGGCGACGCGGGACGGAGTCGTGCGGGCACGCCCCCATCGAATCACGCGCCGTCCTCCACGTCCTCCGGGTAGGGCTGGACCATGGAGTAGAAGACATAGGTACGCCGGTCCCGTGACCGCCCGCGGGTCTTGTCCCTCCAGGCCTCGAGCACCTCGTCGATCTCGCCCATGAACTCGGCCGCCTCGTCCTTGGTCAGCTTCATCGTCTGGTCGACGATCGCGGTGAAGCTGTCCTTCCGCTGCTTGAACGAGAACACCTCGTCGACCAGCCGGTGTGCCCAGGCAGCCTTGTTCCGCTGGAAGACCGACACCGCAGCCTTGCCCCCGGGCTGCTTCGAGATGTCCTGCACGTCGAGGCGGAAGCCGCGTTCGTCCGGCAGCTTCCAGACCCGGTCCCGCTTGTCGCGGGCGGCCTCCGGCGCCGGCAGGATCGCGCCGTACTTGGCCAGCTGGCGGAGGTGGAAGCTCGCCTGGTTGGCCGGGATGCCCAGCGCCTCGCCGACGTCGGCGGCCCGCATCGGCCCCGAGGCCCCGAGCTCGTCGAGGATCCGACCGCGCGTGGGGTGGGCGATCGCGCGCAGCACGCGCGGGTCGGACATCGGCCGGGGTTCGTACGCCATGCGCCCACCCTAGCAAATTCCGCACGTACTCTTGCGCAACATATCTTGCGCATCATATGGTGCGGAATATGACCAGCTATCGCGAGCTCGCTCGGAACCGCGACTTCACCATCCTCTGGACCGGGGAGACCATCAGCGAGCTCGGCTCGACGATGTCGCTCTTCGTCTTCCCCCTGATCGGCTACCACCTGACCGGGTCGACCTTCGTCGCGGCCATGCTCGAGGCCACGGTGCTCCTCGGGACGGCAGGGATGCTGCTGCCCGCCGGCGTCCTGGCAGACCGCTGCGACCGCCGGGCGCTGATGCTGGTCTCGAGCGGGACCGGCGCCGTCCTCTACGGCAGCCTCGTCGTCGCGGGCTGGCTCGGTGCCCTCACCGTCCTCCACCTCGCGGTCGTCGCGCTGCTGACAGGAGTGGCCCAGGGCATCTACCAGCCGGCGGGGATCGCCGCGGTACGCCGCGTCGTACCGACCGAGGACCTGCCGACCGCCTTCAGCCAGGTCCAGGCCCGGCAGCACATCGCCTCGCTGCTGGGCGGTCCGCTCGGCGGCCTGCTGTACGCCGTACGGTCCTGGGCGCCGTTCCTGGTGGACACCGTGTCGTACGCCGTGTCGTGCCTGACGCTGAGCCGCATCCGGACCGACCTGCGGCCGGAGCCGCGCGAGGGTACGCCGACCCGGCCGGTCGAGCAGGTCAAGGAGGGCTACCGGTTCATCTGGGGGCAGCCGTTCTTCCGCACGCTGCTGGTGTGGGCCGCGACGAGCAACCTGCTCGTCAACGCCTGCTTCTTCGTGGTGACCATGCGGCTGATCCAGGAGGGCTACCCGGCCGCCCAGATCGGGCTGGTCTCCACCGCCGCCGGCATCGGCGGGATCCTCGGGGCGCTGGCGGCGCCCTCGATCATCGACCGGATGCGTACCGGCGTCCTCACCGTCGCCGTCGCGTGGATGTGCGTGGTCCCCCTGCTGCCGCTGGTGTGGTGGTCGACGCCGTTGGCGGCCTGCACGTCGGTGTTCTTGCTCCTCCTGCTCAACCCGGCGGGGAACGCCGGGATCGGTTCCTACCGCGCCGCCCTCACGCCCGACGACCTCCAGGGCCGGGTGGGGTCGGCGATGGCGTTCGTCTCGATGAGCGTGATGCCGCTCGCGCCGCTGCTGGGCGGTTGGATGCTCAGCGACCTCGGTGGCCCTCGGGCGATCGCGCTGCTCGTGCTCGCCACCGGGCTCGGCGCACTCGTCCCCACCCTGAGCCGCACCATCCGCTCGGTCCCCCGGCCCGCCCAGTGGCGTGCGGAGATCGAGCCGGCGCCTACCGCTTCCCAGCGCCGGGGTCGGCGTGGGCGGCCGAGGCGGGGACCGGATAGTCCGTGACGAAACGGTCGTTCGGAGAGCCCTGGATCGACATTTACGTCACGGACTATCCCGTCAGTCCCAGCGACCCGAGCGGCCCTGCTTGGTCTGGGAGCGGCGCTTCTTCTCGTCGAGGCGGCGCTGCTTGGCCCGGCGGCTGGGCTTCGTCGGACGGCGTACGCGCGGCGGGGGTGCGGCCGCCTCGGTCAGGAGCGCGGCCAACCGCTCCCGGGCGGCGCGGCGGTTGGCGAGCTGGGTGCGGTGCTCGGAGGCGGCGACGGTGACGACGCCGTCGACGAGGCGGCCGGCGAGCCGAGCCAGCATCCGGGCGCGCGTGGTCTCGGGCAGCGACGGCGACCGGGCGACGTCGTACGACAGCTCGACCCGCGAGTCCGCCGTGTTCACGCCCTGTCCGCCGGGACCCGACGACCGCGAGAAGCGCTCCGTCAGCTCGCGGTCGGGTACGACGACCGCGCGACCGATCCGCAGGCCGTCAGAGTCCATCGAGGATCGCCAGGGTGCGTCGCCAGGCGTCGGACGCCGGGTCGATGAGGACGAAGTGGTCGCCGCCCTCGATGGTCGTCAGCTCCGCGGCCCCACCCGCGGCCCGGGCCGCGGCGACGTACTCCTGGGACTGGCTGAGCGGGACGCTGTCGTCGAGGGTGCCGTGGACGCAGTGCACGGGTACGTCGAGCGGGACCTGCCGGCGTGGGTCGAGCGGTGCGTCGTCGGGGCCGGGCGGGTGCCCGAGGAAGTTGGCCACCGCGCCGCTGCCGAGGCCTGCCTCGTAGGCCGCCTCCAGGTCGAGGACGCCGGCCTGGGAGACGACGCCGCTCAGCGCGACCTTCGCCGGCCAGCGCGGGAACCGCCCGCGGGACGCCGCCCAGGTGGCGAGGTGCCCGCCGGCGGAGTGGCCGAGCGCGATGACGCGGTCGAGAGGCAAGGCCTCCTCACCGAGGCCGCGGAGTGCGTCGAGGGCGTCGATCGCCGCCGCGACGTCGTCGAACGTCGCCGGGTCGCCGCCGCCGTTGCCGACGCGTCGGTACTCGACGTTCCAGGCCGCCCAGCCGTGCTCGGCCAGGCTCGCGGCCAGCGGCCGGCCGAGGGACACGTCGTACGCCGCCTTCCAGAACCCGCCGTGGACGACGACCACGACCCCCTTCGGCGTACCGTCCGGGAGCGTCAGCTCGGCGAACTGCGCGGGGTCGTCGCCGTACGCGATGGTGCGCGTCTCCCGCGGGACCGTGCTGCTCACCCGGCGATCCTCGCAGCCGGCCACCACCGGCGCGAGCAGCCCGGCTGCGGAGAGGCCGAGGAGCCGGCGGCGGTCCACGCTGGTGGTTCGGAGCCGACCGCTCCGGGGTCGGGTGGGGCTGCTCGTCACAGCTTCACCATGTTCACATGGTGAAGCACGGCTTCTCATGGTGAGCTCGCCATGAGAAGTGGAGGTTCACCTGCATCACATGATGAAGCGGAGCACAGCCGCAGTCATCCGCCGAGGGCGGCGGGGAGGGTGCCGCGCCACGCGGCGCCGAGCTCGTCGAGCGGGATCTCGAAGCGGTCGGTGACGACGAGGGCCGAGCCGCCGGTGCGGCCGATCTCGCCCGCGGGCACGCCGAGGCTCGCCGCCATCGTCATCAGCCCGTCGAACCGGTCGGGGTGGACGGTGACGATCGCGCGCGCCGCGGACTCCGAGAACAGCCCCACGAACGGGTCGCCGAGCAGCGACACCGTCGCGCCGACGCCGTGACGCAGGCAGGACTCGACGAGCGCCTGGGCGAGACCGCCCTCGGACATGTCGTGCGCGCTGGTGACGTAGCCGCCGCGCGCGGCCTCGACGAGCAGGCGGCCGAGGTTCGCCTCGTCGCGCAGGTCGACCTGAGGTGGCAGGCCCCCGAGGTGGCCGTGCACCACATGTGCCCACTCCGAGCCCGAGAGCTCCTCACGGGTCTGTCCGAGGTGGACGATCACGTCACCGTCGGCCGGGAAGCCCGTCGGGGTACGGCGGCGTACGTCGTCCACGACGCCGAGCACCGCGACGACCGGCGTCGGCAGGATCGCGGTGGTGCCGGTCTGGTTGTAGAGGGAGACGTTGCCCCCGGTGACCGGGATGCCGAGCGTGACGCAGGCATCCTTCAGGCCGCGGCAGGCCTCGGCGAACTGCCACATCACGTCGGGGTCCTCGGGCGAGCCGAAGTTCAGGCAGTCCGAGATCGCGAGGGGCGTCCCGCCGGCGCACGAGACGTTGCGGTACGCCTCGGCCAGGGCCAGCTGGGCTCCGGCGTACGGGTCGAGCTTCACGAAGCGGCCGTTGCCGTCGGTCGCGACCGCGACGCCGAGATGCGTGTCGGGGTCGACGCGCACCATCCCGGCGTCCGACGGCTGCGCGAGCACGGTGTTGCCCTGGACGTAGCGGTCGTACTGGTCGGTGATCCACGACTTGTCGCAGAGGTTGGGCGACGCGGCCAGTCGCAGCACCGTCGCGCGCAGCTCGTCGTCGGTCGACGGCCGCGGGAGCGCCTCGGCGGCGTCGGACTGCAGGGCGTCCTGCCAGTCGGGGCGCGCGTAGGGGCGCTCGTAGACGGGACCGTCGTGGGCGACGGTGCGCGGGTCGACGTCCACGACGGTCTCGCCGTGCCAGTCGATGACCAGCCGCCCGTCACCGGTGACCTCGCCGACGGTGACGGCCTCGACGTCCCACTTCGCGCAGATCGCGAAGAAGGCCTCGGCGTCGCCGGGCTCGACGACCGCCATCATCCGCTCCTGGCTCTCGCTCATGAGGATCTCCTCGGGAGCGAGCGTGTGGTCGCGCAGCGCCACCAGGTCGAGGTCGACGTGCATGCCGCCGTCGCCGGCCGCCGCCAGCTCGGAGGTCGCACAGGAGATGCCCGCCGCACCGAAGTCCTGGATGCCGGCCACCACGCCGGCGGCGAACAGCTCGAGCGTGCACTCGATGAGGAGCTTCTCCATGAACGGGTCGCCGACCTGCACCGCCGGCCGCTTCGACGGCTTGGTCGCGTCGAAGGTCTCGGACGCCAGGATCGAGGCGCCGCCGATGCCGTCGCCGCCCGTCCGGGCGCCGTACATGATCACGAGGTTGCCGGCGCCGATCGCCTTCGCGAGGTGGAGGTCCTCGTGGCGGAGGACTCCGACGCAGAGGGCGTTGACCAGCGGGTTGCCGGCGTACGACGCGTCGAAGACCGCCTCGCCGCCGATGTTGGGCAGGCCGAGGCAGTTGCCGTAGCCGCCGATCCCGGCGACGATCCCCGGCAGCACGCGATGGGTGTCGTCCGCGTCGAGCGGACCGAATCGCAACGGGTCCATCACGGCGACCGGGCGCGCGCCCATCGCCAGGATGTCGCGGACGATGCCGCCGACGCCGGTCGCGGCCCCCTGGTAGGGCTCCACGTACGACGGGTGGTTGTGGGACTCGATCTTGAAGGTGACGGCGTAGCCCTGGCCGATGTCGAGGACGCCGGCGTTCTCACCGATGCCGGCCAGCATCTTGCCGACCGGCGTCTCCTGCACGATCTCGGAGAACTGGCGGAGGTGCACCTTGGAGGACTTGTAGGAGCAGTGCTCGCTCCACATCACCGAGTACATCGCCAGCTCCGAGGACGTCGGGCGGCGGCCGAGGATCTCGCGGATCCGGAGGTACTCGTCCTCCTTCAGACCCAGCTCCGCCCAGGGTTGCGGACGGTCGGGACCCGAGGCGGCGGACGCGACGGTGTCGAGGGGCTGCGGCACGGCGTCAATCTACCGGCGACACGCCGCCTGACCCGGTCAGGCCCGGCGGCGAGACGGTGCGCGGGTCGTGGACGGGCCGTCGGCGGGTCGTGGGCGCCCCGCCTCAGGCGGTGGCGACCCCGGCGATCTGGGGGTTGAACGGCAGGAACGGGGAGCGGAGCCGGTAGGCCTCGAGGTCCACGCTGCCGAACCCGGCCGAGCGGAGCGCCGTACCCAGGTCGCGCTCGCAGGAGCACCCCTCGAAGAGCCACGCCCACGGCCGCCGGACCCAGCCCTGGAGCCGGCGCAGCACCGTGCCGTCCGGCGCGGCCACGTGCTCGACGAAGACGAACCGGCCCCCGGGCCGCAGCACCCGCCGCACCTCGGCGAGCACCCGGTCGACGTCGGTCACGCTGCACAGCACGAGGCTGCTGACCACGACGTCCGCGCTGGCGTCCGGCAGGTCGGTCCGCTCGGCGGGCAACCTCCCGAAGATCCAGCCGTACGCCGCGCCGCAGCGCCGCGCGGCGCAGCCGGCCGTGCATCGCCGGGTTGGGCTCCACGGCGATCAGCCGCGAACCGGGAGCCAGGTAGCGCAGGTTCGCTCCGGCCCCGGAGCCGAGCTCGACGACGGTGTCGGGCAGGTCCACGAGGAGCCGCCGCTTGTGCGGGCCGAGGAGCAGGTCGAAGAGGCCACCGGTGAGCCCGAAGAAGAGGGCGTTGAAGGGCCCGCGGACGGGATGGGTTGCGAAGGCGGTGTCGGTCATCCCAGCAGGGTGTCGCGCCGACCTTGCAGGTCGCTGTCGCGCGAGAACGGCCGGCGCCGCCTTCGCTCCGGCTACCCCGGATCCCGGCACCACGTCACGATCTCCCGCGCGATCCGCTCGGCGTCGTGGGCGGGAGGGAGGTGGTAGGCGCCTCGGAGCACGCGGAGCCGGGCGCCCGCGATCCCCTCCGCCACCTCCCGTCCGCCGGCCAGCGGTACCGCGGGATCGTCCGCGTAGTGGAGGACGAGGGTCGGCTGGCGTACCAGGGACAGCTGGTCGGTGACGTCGGCGTCGTACATCTGCTGCAGGAAGCCGGCGGCGACCGGGGCGTCGGCCGCCTGGCGCTGGAAGCGGGCGAAGACCGACTCGTCGTACCGGTCGGGCATCACCAGGTTGGCGAGGACGCGCGAGCCCATGCCCCAGCTCGACCGGACCAGGTCCAGCATCGCCTCGCGGACGCCCTCGTTGCTGAACAGGCCGGGCCCGTCGGCGTAGGAGCCGAGCAGGACGAGGCGCTCGACGCGAGGGTCGCGGGCTGCTGCCGCGATCGCGATCGGGCTGGCCGCGCTCGACGCGAAGACGACCACGCGCTCGTCGCGGATCTCGTCGAGCAGGGCGCCGAGCTCGGTGACGCTCTCCTCGAGGTCGAAGGAGTCGACCACTCCGGGCGACAGCCCCGTCCCGTAGCGGTCGTAGGTCACGACGCGGAGGTCTCGCGCGAGCAGGGCCAGCACGCCGCCGCGCGGGTCGAGGCCGGTGGTGACGGCGTCGAGGCGCGAGACCCATCCCGGCACGAACACCAGCGTGGGTCCCGAACCCGCCGCGCCGTAGGTCACCGTCTCGCCAGGGGCCCGGGTGAACTGACGGCAGACCAGGGCCAGCGACGCGCTCGCGGCGGCACCGTCGGCGCCGGGCCCGAGGTCACCGGCGAGCACCCGTTCGGTGAGTACGCCGATCCGCGCGGAGGGATCGAGCCCGGACTCGCGCAGCCGGGCCCGGAGGTCGGCCAGCCGTCCCAGCGCCTCCGCCGCCCGGCCGGTACGGGCGAGCGCGGTCGCCAGCTCCACCACGGCCACCTCGCGCAGCGGGTCCGTCAGGACCAGGGCCTCGAGGTCCGGCACCGCCTCGTCGTACCGCCCGAGCGCGACCAGCGCGTGCCCGCGGCGCTCCCGGGCCGCCTGCCGCAGCTCGGTGAGCCGCGCCGCGGCCTCCCGGACGCCGGGCAGGTCGTCGTACGGCGTGAAGGCCGGCCCGCGCCACAGTCGCTCCGCCTCGCCCAGGAGGTGCTCCGCCTCCTCGGGGCTCGCCTGGGCGGCCGCCGCGACCAGCCGGTCGAAGGCGCCCGCGTCGATCTCGTCGGCCGGTACGGCGAGCCGGTAGCCGCCGGGTCGCGTCTCGACCAGGTCCCCGCCCAGCCGCGCTCGCAGCCGCGAGACCAGGATCTGGACCGCGTTGGCCGGGTCGCGCGGCACGGCGCCGGTCCACAGCGCGTCCGCGAGGCGGTCGACCGGGACGGTGGCTCCCGCCTCAGCCGCGAGGAGCGCCAGCAGTGCGGACCGACGACCGGTGGGCGACAGCCACGCGCCGTCGACCCGGACCTCGAGGGGGCCGAGCACCCGGAGGCGGCAGGCGACGGGGACCGGGCTGGCCACGCCTCATCCTCGCCGAGGGACCGGCGGCGGACAACCGGCGGCCACGCTCAGGCGAGCATGCCGTCGGCGATGACCTCGAGGAGCGGGCGTACGGCGGTGTCGTCGAGGTGGGCGTTGTCCGCGACGGTCGCGACGCCGCCGACCAGCCGGCACATCTGCACCGTCTCGACCTTCTCGCGCAGGGCGTGCTCGTCCTCGAGGCGGTCGACGACGCGCTGGGTCGCGGCGGTCAGGGTCTGGCACTTGGTGACGATCGGCGACGACTCGTCGCCCATCGCGCTGGTGATCTTGGCCGGGCCGCCCTTGTGGAGGCTGATCAGTGCGACGTACGACTCGAACCAGGCGAGCAGCAGGTCGCGCGGCGGCCCCTCGTGGGCCAGGACCTTGTCGGCCGCGTCGTTCACCCGGTCCACCCAGCTCTGCATGATCGCGTCGAGCAGGACCTCGCGGCTCGGGAAGTGGCGGTAGAGGGTGCCGGCGCCGACGCCGGCCCGCTTGGCGACCTCGTCGAGGGAGGCGTCGTACCCCTGCTCGCGGAAGACCTCCCGGGCGACCTCGATCAGACGCTCGCGGTTGCGCTGCGCATCGGCGCGCATGGACCCACCTCACTTGCCAAACGGAGAGTGTCTCCGTATTGTGTTCTCCAAGCGGAGAACTTCTCCGTTACAGCGTACCTCGGCCCGGTCGTCCGGGCCAGAACAGGATCCATCTCGTGTCTTCCTCCGAGAACACCACTCGCTCCACCCGCTCCTCCCACGACCTTCCCGCGACCTGCCCACCGACCTGCCCGCCAACGCCGGCCGAGCCGCGACCGGCATCGCGATCGTGCTCGTGGCCCAGCTGATGCTGGTCCTCGACGCCACCGTCGTGAACGTCGCGCTGCCCCGCATCGACACCGACCTCGGCTTCGGTCCCGCCTCGCTCTCCTGGGTCCTCAACGGCTACACGCTCGCCTTCGGCGGTCTGCTGCTGCTGGGCGGACGGCTCGGTGACGTGCGCGGCCGGCTCCGGATGTTCGAGATCGGGCTGAGCATGTTCACCCTCTTCTCGCTGCTCGGCGGCCTCGCGCAGACGCCCACCCAGCTGATCCTCGCCCGCGCGCTCCAGGGCGCCGGCGCCGCCATGGCCGCGCCCAGCGTGCTGGCCCTGCTGACGACCAGCGCCCCGGACGAGGCGGCCCGCAACCGGGCGCTCGCCCTCTTCGGCGCCGTCTCCTCCGGTGGCGCGTCGATCGGCCTGCTGCTCGGCGGCCTCGTCACCGACATCGGCTCCTGGCGCTGGACCCTCTTCATCAACGTCCCGATCGGCATCGCTGTCCTGGTCCTGGCCCGGCGCTTCGTCACCGAGACGCCGCGTCGTCCCGGCCGCTTCGACGTCGTCGGCGCGCTCACGGCGACCCTCGGCGCGGTCGCGATCGTCTGGTCGCTGATCGGCACCCCGGAGCACGGTTGGCTGTCGGTGCGCACGATCGGCGGCTTCGTCACCGGCCTGCTCCTGCTCGCCGTCCTCGCCCGGACCGAGGTGCGCCACCCGCACCCGCTGATCCAGCCGCACCTCGTGCGCAACCGTCGCCGGGTGGCCGCGCTGGTCGCGATGGCCCTGGTGATCGGCGCCAACCTGTCGATGTTCTTCCTCGTCGTGCAGTACGACGAGCGCGTGCTCGGCCTCGGCCCGCTCGCGACCGGGATGGCGTTCCTGCCGTTCAGCCTCGCGATCTTCGCGATGTCGCGGGTGACGCCGTGGCTGATCGCGCGGATGGGGGCGCGGCCGATGATCCTGGTCGGGACCGGCGCCATGGTCGTCGGCTACATCTGGCTCAGCGGGATCACCGCCACGGACACCTACTGGGCCGCGGTCTTCGGGCCGGTGCTGATCGCCGGGCTGGCGACCGGTTTCATCTTCATGCCGATCACCGCGACGGTGCTCGGTGGGGTGGAGCCGGAGCACGCCGGCTCGGCCTCCGGCCTGCTGCAGACCACGCAGCAGCTCGGCAGCGCCGTCGGGGTCGCCGCGATCGTGTCGGTGTACGCCACCGGCGCCGTCCCCGGCCAGTTCGTCCCCGGCGCCCGCGCGGCGTTCCTCACCTCGGCCGCGTTCTCCCTGGCGGCGTTCCTGGTCACCGCGGTGGCGCTGCGCGACCGGCGTACGCCGGAGCCGGTCGTCGCCGAGCTCGAGCCGGAGCTCGTCGAAGCCGCCTGACCCACCGCCACCCGGGTCGTCCGCCTGAGCGTCGCTTCTAGCGGCTTCCAGAGCGGACGACTCGTGGTCCATGGCGGGTCGTCCGCCTGAGCGTCGCTTCTAGCGGCTCCTCGAGCGGACGACCCGGGTTTCTTTGCCAACTACAGCGGTGTAGTTCCAACGAAGTCCTGTGGCGGGTGTGACTGTTGTGATTAGGGTGTCGGGTCCCCGTGGATCTCGGCGATGGCCGAGCCCCCCACCACGGGGACCCCAGACCACCTTCCGGGAGACCCGATGCTGCTCCGCCCGCTCCTCGCGGCCGCCGCCCTGACGCTGCTCGGCGGCGCCTGCGTGGCGACGCCGGCGCCCGCCGGCTCCGCGACCGCGAACGTCGCGACCCCGGGCGCCTTCCACGGCTACGGGTTCGACCAGTGCCTGGCGCCCACCCAGCAGGCGATGGACGCGTGGCTGCGCCACTCCCCCTACCTCGCGGTGGGGATCTACATCTCCGGCGCGTCCCGGGCCTGCAAGGTCCAGCCGAACCTCACCCCGACCTGGGTCACCACGCAGCTGCGCAGCGGCTGGAAGCTCCTCCCGATCACCCTCGGCCCGCAGGCGTCGTGCAACGCACGCTTCCCGCGCTACGGCACCGACGCCACCATCAGTCCCGACCCCGGGTCGAACGGCCGCTACCGGAAGGCCCGTCGCCAGGGCGCCGCCGAGGCCGACAAGACCGTGGCCGCGGCGAAGGCGCTGGGCCTCTCGCCGGGCAGCACGATGTGGTACGACCTCGAGGGCTTCGACGCCGACAGGACCCGGTGCCGCTACTCCGCGATGGCGTTCCTCAGCGCCTGGACGCGCGAGCTCCACGCGCTCGACTACGTCTCCGGGGTCTACTCCAGCGCCGGCTCCGGCATCTGGATGCTCGACGAGGCCCGCGTGAAGACCCCGACGGAGTACCACCTCCCGGACCAGATCTGGATCGCCCGGTGGGACGGCGAGGCCAACACGTCCACGACGTACATCCGCGACGACGGCTGGCGGCCGGGCGGGCGGATGAAGCAGTACGTCGGCGGGCACGACGAGCGCTACGGCGGCGTCACCATCAACATCGACCGCAACTACCTCTCCCTGGGCAAGCCCAGGGCGCCCGCGGAGACCCACTGCGGCGGCGTACCGGTCGACCTCCCCGACTACCCCCGCGTCACCGACACCTCGGACCCGGCGACGGTCAAGGCCCTGCAGTGCCTGCTCACCGAGCAGAAGGCGTACGCCGGGCGGCTGACCGGGACGCTCAACCCCGCCACCCTGGCCGCGATGAACGCCTGGCAGCAGGGGCACGACCTGCGGGTGCGCCCTTCGTGGAGCCGCCGCGCGTGGATGTCGCTGCTCGCCACCGGGACGCAGCCGGTGGTGAAGATCGGCTCGACCGGCCCGGCCGTGCGCGACCTCCAGCGCACGCTCAACGCCGCGACCCCCGGGACGGAGCTCCCCGTCACCGGCCTCTTCACCTCCCGCACCAGCACGGCGCTGCGCGGCTGGCAGAAGGCGGTCTCGCGCACCGCGTCAGGGGTCGCCAACCCCGGGACCTGGGCTGCTCTGGCGAGCGGGCTCCGGTCCTAGCGCCGGCGGCGTCCCGCGGCGCCCGCCAGCGGGCGTCAGCGGGCGGTCAGCGGGCGGTCAGCGCCGTGAGCCCGGCGAAGAACCCGAGACCGTCCGTGCCCGCCCCGGTCAGGTCCTCGACGGCGTGCTCGGGGTGGGGCATCAGACCGACCACGTTGCCGCGCTCGTTGGTGATGCCGGCGATGTCGTGCAGGGAGCCGTTGGGGTTGTCGTCGAGGTAGCGCGCGACCACCCGCCCCTCCCCCTCGAGCCGGTCGAGCGTCGGCTCGTCGGCGACGAAGCCGCCCTCGCCGTTCTTGAGCACGATCGTCACCTCGGCGTTCTCGGCGTACGCCGAGGTCCAGGGCGTGCGGTTGTTCTCGATGCGCAGGCGCTGGTCACGGCAGACGAACTTGCGGTGGTCGTTGCGGATCAGGGCACCGGGCAGCAGGTGGGACTCGCAGAGGATCTGGAAGCCGTTGCAGATCCCGAGCACCGGCAGCCCCCGGCCGGCCCAGGCGACCACCTCGGTCATCACCGGCGCGAAGCGCGAGATCGCGCCGCACCGCAGGTAGTCGCCGTAGGAGAAGCCGCCCGGCAGCACGACCGCGTCGACGCCGTGCAGGTCGGCGTCGCCGTGCCAGAGCGCGACCGCCTCACCGCCGGCAAGGCGTACCGCGCGGGCGGCGTCGGCGTCGTCGAGCGAGCCCGGGAAGGTGACGACCCCGATCCTCATACGTCGTCCCGCTCGCGCTCCGCAGGCTCGACGGTCTCCACCGGCTCGCCCTCCGCCGGCAGCGGCCCGTCGGGCTCGAACCAGGGGTGGGTCTCCTCGTCGACCGGCAGCGCGTCGACGGTGACCACGAAGTCCTCGATCACCGGGTTGGCCAGCAGCGTCTCCGCCATCCGGCGTACCTCCGCCAGTCGCTCGTCGTCGGGCGCGCCCTCGACCTCGACCTCGAACCGCTTGCCCTGCCGCACGTCGACCACGCCCTCGAAGCCGAGTCGCGGGAGCGCCCCCAGCACGGCCTTGCCCTGAGGGTCGAGGATCTCGCGCTTGGGCATCACGTCGACGACGTATCGGGCCACAGGTCGCGCCTTTCGCAACAGCGGTCGCGCGCGAGCGCGCGGGGACGGCGTCAGTCTAGGGAGAGCGGCGTCCCATCTCGCGCACCGCCACGAGCCGGGTCGTGCGGGTCGGCGGGCACACTGGTGCCATGGCAACCAACAATCCCCTCGGCGGCCCTGGCGGCGCCGCGCTGCAAGGTGCCCGGCTGCTGCAGCTGGAGTTCCCCCAGTCCCTGGGGGTCTACGACGAGTACGCCGCGGCGCAGAAGGCCGTCGACTTCCTCGCCGACCACGAGTTCCCGGTGCAGAACTGCATGATCGTCGGCACCGACCTGAAGCAGGTCGAGCGGATCACCGGGCGGATCACGACCTCCAAGGTGGCGCTGGGCGGCCTGCTCTCCGGGGTCTGGCTCGGCGTGTTCGTCGGTCTGGTCTTCGCGCTCTTCGACAGCGGGAGCACGGTGGTGACGGTGCTCTCCACCGCCCTGTTCGGCGCACTGTTCGGCCTGGTCTGGGCTCTCGTCGGGTACGCCGCCACCCGGGGGCAGCGCGACTTCTCCTCGGTGCGGGTGGTCGTGGCGACCCGCTACGAGGTGCTCGTCGAGCACAAGCTCCTGCTGCGCGCCCAGGAGCTGCTCGCGCAGCTGCCCGGCGGCCGGCCCGACCCGTTCGCCTGAGCGCTCCGCGACTCGGGCACGAGCAGCGGAGGCGGCGCACAACCACCACAATGGCTTCTGCGATGAGTGCTCCGCCCGACATCCACGCTCTCGCCGCGTCGCACCTCGACCGCGGTGGGAGTCTCAGCGCCGACCGGCGCGAGACCTTCGCCCTGAGACTCGACCGGTACTGGTCCGATCTCCACGACGCGGTCGTCGCTGGTCCATCCCGACCCGGCCGTCTCCGGCGCCCTCCTCGAACGCCTGGTCGGGCTCGCCGCGACGGCGTACGCCGTACGGCCCGACGACCTGCACCGGCTCGACCTGCAGCGACTGCTCCAGCCCGACTGGCTCCAGCAGCCGGACCGGTTCGGCTATGCCTGCTACACCGAGCGGTTCGCCGGCGACCTGGCCGGGATCACGCAGCACCTCGACCACCTCGAGGACCTCGGCGTCACCTACCTCCACCTGATGCCGCTGCTGCAAGCCGCGCGCGGGCGACAACGACGGCGGCTACGCGGTGCAGGACTACCGCGCGGTGCGGCCCGACCTCGGTACCGTCGACGACCTGCGCGACCTCGCCACGGTCCTGCGCCGCCACGGGATCAGCCTGGTCATGGACCTGGTCCTCAACCACGTCGCCCGCGAGCACGCCTGGGCCGAGCGGGCCCGGGCCGGGGACCCGGCGTACCGCGACTACTTCCACGTCTTCGGCGACCGGCACCTGCCCGACGCCTACGAGCGGACGCTGCCGGAGGTCTTCCCTGAGTTCGCCCCCGGCAACTTCACCCGCGACCCCGACCTCGACGCGTGGGTCTGGACGACGTTCAACCAGTGGCAGTGGGACCTCAACTGGGCGAACCCGTCGGTGCTGGCCGAGTACGCCGAGACCATCTTGTGGCTGGCCAACCTCGGCGTCGAGGTGCTGCGGCTCGACGCCATCGCCTTCTTGTGGAAGCGGATGGGCACGTCCTGCCAGAACCAGCCGGAGGTGCACGCGATCACCCAGGCACTGCACACCGTGACCCGGATCGCGGCGCCCGCCGTGGCGTTCAAGGCCGAGGCGATCGTCGGGCCACGCGACCTGGTGCAGTACCTCGGGTCCGGCCCGCACGCCGGCCGGGTGAGCGACCTGGCCTACCACAACAGCCTGATGGTGCAGACCTGGTCGATGCTCGCCGCGCGCAACGTCGTCCTCGCGCGGCAGGCGCTCACGTCGCTCCCGCCCGCGCCCACGACCGGCACCTGGATCACCTACGTTCGCTGCCACGACGACATCGGCTGGGCGGTCGACGACGGCGACGCCCGGGCGGTCGGGCTGACCGGCGAGGGGCACCGCCGCTTCCTGTCCGACTGGTACGCCGGCGACGTCCCCGGCTCATGGGCGGAGGGGCTGGTCTTCCAGGCGAACCCGGCCACCGGCGACCGGCGGATCAGCGGCTCGGCGGCCTCGCTCGCCGGGCTGCGGGAGGACGCCCCCGCCGGCGAGGTCGACCACGCGGTCGCCCGGATCTTCCTGGCCCACGCCATCGCGGCCGGCTGGGGCGGCATCCCGGTGGTGTGGAGCGGCGACGAGCTCGGCCAGACCAACGACCCCGGGTGGGCGGACGAGCCCGGCCACGAGGACGACAACCGCTGGGCCCACCGGCCCCGGCTGGACTGGGCCCGCGCTGCTCTGCGACACGACGCGCACACCGTGCCCGGACGGGTCTTCGGCGGGCTCGCGCAGCTCGCCCGGGTCCGGGCCGGGCTGCCCCAGCTGCACGCGTCGGCACCGTCACACGTCGTACCCGACACCGACGACGGGGTCCTCGCCACGGTGCGACGCCATCCCAGCGGGACCTTCGTCGGGCTCTACAACGTCACCCCGCAGGTACGGACCTTCGACCTCGACCGCCTCCACCACCTCGGGGTCGCCCGGCCCTACGACGCGCTCTCGGGCCACCGGGTCACCGTCGGCGCCGACGGCGTCCTGCGGCTCTCGGCGTACGCCGCGTGGTGGGTGGTCGAGGCGCCGGGGTGAGCTGAGGCGCCGGGTGGGGAACCACCGGTTCACCGGCGATTCGCGCGCTTTCCCCGCCGTTGCAACACCGGAGAAGTGACGAAGTGCTCGGGTGACGGGACGCGAGGGACTGATGAGCCGAAGTCCGCAGGCGGGACCTCAGGCCCGTTCGCGCCCGCTGAGCACCTCGGAGGCGCGGAGCAGGTCCTTGCGGATGGTCTCCGGCGCGAAGCGGCCGCTGATCAGGGCGGCCAGCGCGAACGGGCCGCGACCGATCACCCGGCCCTCGGCGCTGACCCGCGTTCCCAGTGCCGTCTTCACGAAGCGCAGCGTCAGCAGCCCGTCGACACCGCGCCAGGTCCCGGTCTCCGCGATCACCCGGTAGGGCACCAGCTCGGTGAGCTGCATCTGGGGCTTGATCCCGACCTTGGTCACGTCGCGCCAGTGCTGGCCGGCGCGGGGCTCGCCCTCGTCGACGTCGGTGACGGTCCGCAACGAGCTCTGCCACAGCGGGCGGTTGCGGGGCTCGGCCAGGAAGTGGAAGAGGTCGGCCGGGGGGTGCGGCAGGTCGATGGTGACGGTGAAGGTGCTCACGCGATCACCACGTCTCACCCGTCAGCGTCTCGAAGGCCTCCAGGTAGCGGGCCCGGGTCAGGGTCACGATCTCGTCGGGCAGCGGCGGCGGCGGCTCGCCCGACGCGCGGTCCCACCCGGACTCGGGGGAGAGCAGCCAGTTGCGGACGATCTGCTTGTCGTACGACGGCTGGGCGCGGCCGGGCTGCCAGTCGTCGGCCGGCCAGAACCGGGAGGAGTCCGGGGTGAGGACCTCGTCGGCGAGGACGATCGTGCCGTCGGGACGGCGGCCGAACTCGAGCTTGGTGTCGGCCAGGAGGATCCCGCGGGCCCGGGCCAGGCCCTCGGCCTTCGCGTAGACCATCAGGGTCAGCGTCCGGAGCTCGGCCGCGGCGTCGTCGCCCACCGCCCGCACCACCGCGTCGTACGAGACGTTCTCGTCGTGCTCGCCGAGGTCGGCCTTGGTGGCCGGGGTGAAGATCGCCTCGGGCAGACGGCTCCCGTCCTGGAGCCCGGCAGGCAGCGCGATGCCGCAGACCTCACCCGTCGCCCGGTAGTCGAGCAGGCCGGTGCCGGTCAGGTAGCCGCGCGCCACGCACTCCACCGGGAACATGTCGAGCCGCTCGCAGATGACCGCGCGGCCGCGCACCTCGGGCGGAACGTCGGTGGAGAGCACGTGGTGGGGCACCAGGTCCGCGAGCCGGTCGAACCACCACAGCGACATCCGGGTGAGGATCTCGCCCTTGTCGGGGATGGGGGTCTCGAGGATGAAGTCGAAGGCCGACATCCGGTCGCTGGCGACCACGAGGAGGCGTCCGTCGGGCATCTCGTAGAGATCGCGCACCTTGCCCGAGTGGACGTGTGCTGCGCCGTCGATGGTCGGGGCGACAGGCGTCATGCACGAAGGTTACCGACCGGGCGTCGGGCGGCGGGATCAGTACCTGATCGCGAAGGACTCGGCCCCGGTCGGCCGCGCCTCGGTCACCGCGACGTCGCGGACCGAGGCGTACGACGGGCCGGAGCGACACCACTCCACCATCGCCGCCACCGCCTCGTCGTCGCCCTCGAGATGGGCCGCGACCGAACCATCGGGCTCGTTGCGGACCCAACCACGCACGCCGAGCCGCTCTGCCTCGGCCACGGCGTACCAGCGGAAGGAGACGCCCTGCACGCGCCCCCGGACCTTGACCGTCACCGCCGTGGACATGCGGCCAGCCTAGGAGCCGGTCCCCGTGGGTCGTCCGCCTGACAGGCCACGAGGGGCTTCCGCTCAGGCGGACGACCGGGGTCAGAGGATGGAGCCGGGGGTGTACGCCGCGGCGTCGGGGTGGCGGGCGACGACCGCCTCCACGCGGCGTACGACGGCCTGGGTCTGCGAGCGGGCCGCGCCGGTGAACTCGATCGGCTCGAGCACCAGTCCGGCGATGTCAGCCCGGTCGAGGCCGAGCCTGGGGTCGGCCGCGAGCCGGTCGAAGAGGTCGTTGTGGGCGCGGCCCTGGCGCATCTCGAGCGCCACGGCGACGGCGTGCTCCTTGATCGCCTCGTGGGCGACCTCGCGCCCGACACCCGCCCGCACGGAGGCCATCAGCACCTTGGTGGTCACCAGGAACGGCAGGTAGCGGTCGAGCTCGCGCTGGATCACGGCCGGGAACGCGCCGAACTCGTCGAGCACGGTGAGGAAGGTCTGGAACAGCCCGTCGGTGGCGAAGAACGCGTCGGGCAGCGCGACCCGGCGTACGACGGAGCAGGAGACGTCGCCCTCGTTCCACTGGTCGCCGGCCAGCTCGCTGACCATCGACAGGTGGCCGCGGAGCACGACGGCCAGGCCGTTGACGCGCTCGCAGGAGCGGGTGTTCATCTTGTGGGGCATCGCCGCTCGACCCGACCTGCCCCTCGGCGAAGCCCTCGGTCACCAGCTCGTGGCCGGCCATCAGGCGGATCGTGGTCGCCAGGTTGGACGGCGCCGCCACCAGCTGCACCAGCGCGGAGACGACGTCGAAGTCGAGAGAGCGCGGGTACACCTGGCCGACGCTGTCGAGCACCCGGTCGAAGCCGAGGTGACCGGCGACCCGCTGCTCGAGCTCGGCGAGCGCGTCCTCGTCGCCGCCGAGCAGGTCGAGCATGTCCTGCGAGGTGCCCATCGGGCCCTTGACGCCGCGCAGGGGGTAGCGCGCGAGGAGCTCCTCGACCCGCTCGAGCCCGACCATCAGCTCGTCGGCGACGGTCGCGAACCGCTTGCCCAGTGTGGTCGCCTGGGCCGCCACGTTGTGGGAGCGGCCGGCCATCACGGTGGTCTCGTGCTCGGTGGCCAGGCGGGCCAGTCGGGCCAGCGCGGCCACGGCCCGGTCGCGCACCAGCTCGAGGGACTGCCGGACCTGGAGCTGCTCGACGTTCTCGGTCAGGTCGCGGGAGGTCATCCCCTTGTGGATGTGCTCGTGCCCGGCGAGGGCGGCGAACTCCTCGATCCGCGCCTTGACGTCGTGGCGCGTCACCCGCTCGCGCGCGGCGATCGAGGCGAGGTCGACGCCCTGCTCACCACTGGCGACGACCTTCTCGTAGGCCTCGACCACGCCGTCGGGTACGTCGACCCCGAGCTCGCGCTGGGCACGGAGGACGGCGATCCAGAGCCGGCGCTCGAGGACGACCTTGTGCTCGGGTGACCAGATCGCGGCCAGGTCTGGCGCGGCGTACCGCGTGGCGAGGACGTTGGGCACGGTCACGACGGCAAGGCTACCGAGGTCGGGAGCACCAACGGCTCGTCCCAGGCCTCCGGCGGGCGCCAGTCCTCCCAACCCTCGTCCAGCGGCCAGGCACGCGGGTCGATCAGCTCGGCGCGGGCCTGCTCGGCGATGTCGTGGATGACGACGGCCTGCTCGGGGGTGCACCACCCGGCCGCGGCAGCCGCCTCGAGCTCGTCGGCGTCCTTGAGCCAGGTCTCGCCGTTCTCGACCCAGAGGTCGAGGGTCAGGTCGCGGGTGTGGGTACGGCGATCACCGTCGACGGGTCGCTCGTGCGGCAGCTCCAGGTTGATGTAGTGCCCCTCGAAGGCGCCGTCCTCGTCGGTGAAGTACCAGACCGACCACGGTGCCCCGGTCGGGGCGATCCGGAGCAGACCCGGGCCGCGCCAGGGCACGATCGTCAGGTCGTACTCACCGGCCACGGCGAGTGCGTAGCGCTCCTCCAGGGTCCGGTCCCGGATCGCCCGCCCGTCGCGCGGCGTCGCCACGAGCCGTTCCGACCCGCTCGCGAGCCAGGCGACCAGCCCGCGCTCGTCGTCGCGGACCACCCGGAGCACGTCGGCGCTCTGGCCGTAGTGCCAGCTGACGACCTGCCCCGGCTCGAGGTGCGGCGGGCCGCCCGCGGGCCGCACCGGGTCGTCGTACGCCGATCGACGCAGCGACCCGAGCACGGACAGGTCGGGCGTGACGTCGCGCGGCCGCTCTGTCAGCCGCGTCATCGTGCCGCCGCTGTCGGTGACGGCCCGGTCCTCCCGAGAGGCTCCGCTCATCGGCCCGCTGCGATGTCGCGGCGCCACTGGGCGCCGGGGAAGGAGATCATGGCGACGCCCTCGTAGGCCCGGGCGCGGGCGTCGGCGACGTCGGCGCCGGTCGCGGTGACCGCGAGGACGCGGCCGCCCGCGGTGACCAGGTGCCCGTCGACGAGCGCGGTGCCGGCGTGGACGACGTCGACCGACGGGTCGCGGTCGAGGGTCTCGGTGCCGACGATGACGTCGCCCCGGGACGAGGTCTCGGGATAGCCCTTGCTCGCCATCACGACGGTCACCGCGGCGCCGGGCTTCCAGGCGGGGGGCGGGACCTCGGCGAGGGTCCCGGTGGCCGCACCGAGGAGCAGGGGCGAGAGCGGCGAGTCGAGCAGGGCCAGGATCGGCTGGGTCTCGGGGTCGCCGAAGCGGGCGTTGAACTCCACCACGCGGAGGCCCCGCGCGGTCAGTGCCAGCCCGGCGTACAGGAGGCCCAGGAACGGCGTGCCGCGCCGCGCCATCTCGTCGACCGTGGGCTTCAGGACGGTACGGGTGATCTCCTCGACCAGGTCCGGTGGCGCCCAGGGCAGCGGGGTGTAGGCGCCCATGCCACCGGTGTTGGGTCCCTCGTCGCCGTCGAAGATCCGCTTGAAGTCCTGGGCCGGCAGCAGGGGGTGGACCGTCGAGCCGTCGGCCGCGTTCCAGCTGCACACGCCGAAGAGGCTGACCTCCGGGCCGTCGAGGTACTCCTCCACGATCACCCGCCCGCAGGTCGCGGCGTGGTCCAGCGCCTCCTGCCGGTCGTCGGTGACGACCACGCCCTTGCCCGCGGCGAGGCCGTCGTCCTTCACGACGTACGGCGGACCGAACTCGTCGAGGGCGGCCGCGACCTCCTCGGGCGTCGTACAGGAGTGCGCGGCGGCCGTCGGCACCCCGGCTGCGGCCATGACCTCCTTGGCGAACGCCTTGGACCCCTCGAGCCGGGCCGCCTCGGCGGACGGTCCGAAGCACGGGATCCCGGCGGCTGTCACGGCGTCGGCGACGCCGGCCACGAGCGGCGCCTCGGGGCCGACGACGACCAGCCCGGCCCCCAGCTCGACGGCCAGGGCCGCGACCGCGGCGCCGTCCATCGGGTCGACCTGGTGGAGCGTCGCCACCCCCGACATCCCGGGGTTGCCCGGAGCCGCATGCACCTCGGCGACGCCGTCGTCGCGGGCCAGAGCGAGGACCAGCGCGTGCTCCCGCCCGCCGGTGCCGATCACGAGGACGTCCACGCCGGCCACCCTACTGACGCCGGCGGACGCGGCTCACCGTCCCCGGCTTCATCATGTGATGCAGGTGAAGCGTCACTTCTCATGGTGAGCTCACCATGAGAAGCGGAGGTTCACCCACTTCACATGATGAAGCTGTGACAGCTATCGCCCGCCGGCCGAGCGGAGCCGGAGCCGGAGCCGCAGCCAGCGGACGGCGATCCCGATCGCGAAGACGGCGAGGCCGACGACGACCGACCTCCAGGGCAATGAGGCGACGAGGACCAGGCACCCGGCGCAGCCGAGCAGCTGGAGCCGGCGAGGGAACCGTCGTACCTCGCTCCCCTGCGCGTACGCCGCGGCGTTGGCCACGAAGTAGTAGAGGAGCACCCCGAACGACGAGAAGCCGATCGCGCCGCGCAGGTCGGTGGTGAGCACCAGCGCCACGACCACGGCCCCGACGCCGAGCTCGACGCGGTGCGGCACCCGGGACCGAGGGTGTACGGCGTCCAGCCAGCCGGGCAGGTCGCGTTCGCGAGCCATCGCCAGACCGGTCCGCCCCAGCCCGGCGACCAGGGCCAGCAGCGCGCCGGCCGATGCCAGAGCGGCTCCGACCCGCACCACGCCGACCGCCCACGGGCCGGCCACGACGCGGACGGCGTCCGCGACCGGCGCGGCGGAGGTAGCGGTCCCGGCCGGGCCGAGCACCGAGAGCACGGCGACGGCCACCACCGCGTACACCACGACCGCACCCGCCAGCGCCGTCACGATCGCCCGGGGGATCACGCGCGCCGGGTCGCGCACCTCCTCGCCGAGGGTGGCGATCCGGGCGTACCCGGCGAAGGCGAAGAACAGCAGACCCGCCGCCTGGAGCACCCCGTGGAGCCCGTGGTCCGGCGACCACCAGCCGGCCAGTCGTGACGGCGACCCGCCGGAGAAGCAGGCGACGGAGGCCACCACCAGGCTCACGAGCGTCAGGGAGACGATCACGCGCGTCAGGAGGGCGGTGCGGGTGATGCCGGCGCAGTTGACGAGGGTCACGACCACGACCACCGCGACGGCGACCGGCCTCAGCCACCCGTCGGGTGCGGCGTACGCCGCGAAGGTCAGGGCCATCGCGGCACAGCTCGCGGTCTTGCCCACCACGAAGCCCCAGCCCGCGAGGTATCCCCACCAGTCGCCGAGCACCTCGCGCCCGTAGAGGTAGGTGCCGCCCGCCCGGGGGTACGCCGCGGCGAGCTGCGCCGAGGACGTCGCGTTGCAGTAGGCCACGACCGCGGCCACCGCGAGACCCACCAGCAGCCCGGTGCCCGCGGCCCGCGCGGCCGGCCCGAACGCCGAGAAGACCCCGGCTCCGATCATCGACCCGAGGCCGATGAACACCGCGTCGCCCAGGCCGAGGCGCCGGGCCAGCGAGGGAGCGGTCGTCACGGAGGTCATCGGCTAGGCCATCGCTGCGGCGACGCACCGGCCCGCCTCGGCGATCTGCTCGTCGGTCGCCGGCGGCAGGACGTCCTCCCACGCCATCAGCTGCGGCCCGCTCATGTCGAGACGCCCGAGCGGCCGCGGAACGAACCAGACGTGGAAGTGGGCACCTCCGTCGCCCCACCGGTAGACGTGGACCCGACCGACCTCACCCAGCGCCAGCACGGCTCGCTCGACCCGCCCGCAGACGCCGGCGAAGGTCGCCGCGACGTCGGCCGGCATGTCGGCGAAGGAGTCGAAGTGGGCGCGCGAGGCCAGCCAGACCGAGCCGGGCAGCCCGGTCCGGCCGGGGTTGTGGAGGGTCCAGGTGTCGTCGGACCAGATCAGGTTCGAGTCCGAGTCGTCGCTGCAGGGGAAGCACGGCGCACCGCCGGCCTCACCCCGGCGCGGCGGCTCGGGCACGACGAGGTCGGCGGGGTCGATCAGGGTCAGCGGTTCGGCGTACGGAAGAGTCATGTCCCGAGCATCCGTCGGCCTCGAGCGCCGTGCTTGACGCCGCTTGCGCCGGAGTTGACCGCCCTTGCGCTGCCGGCCGTACGCCGGGCTCAGTCGCGGGCGACGCCCTGCCGGCGCTTCACGGACTCCGCGTAGGCCAAGGGGCGATAGCGCAGGATCGGGTCGTCGGACAGCTCGATCCCGTCGAGGACCCGCGTGGGATCGAAGACGACCACGTCGTCACCCTGCTCGGGGTCCTGGACCTCCTCGGTGACGGTGACCCGCCCGGCCACGACGTCGCGCGGCTCCTTCCAGACCGACACCGTCGAGTGGGGGTCGTCCCCCGGCCCGGCCACCTGCACGTGCAGGTCGAACTCGACCGGTCCGCGCGCCAACCGCGCGGCGATCTCCGCGCGCAGCCGGTCCCGCCCGGTGAACTCCTGGTCGAGCCGGTCGGCCGGCGTGGCCATGGGATGCAGCTCGTAGCGCACCCAGGTACGCCGGTCGTCCGCGTCGACCCAGCCGTAGGCGTGGATCGGGTAGTAGACGAGCTCGGCGTAGCTGACCGGCGCCTTGACGCCCCGCAGTCCGGCGACGAAGCGCGGCAGCACGGTCGGGTGACGGAGCAGGAAGAGCGGCAGCTTCCAGAGATGGACCGCCGGTTCGGCGAGCCTGACGAACGTCTCCGGGTCGTCGGTCGGCATCCGGGGCGCGGTCTGGCCGAGGAGGTCGGTGTCGCCGGAAGGGGTCTGGAACTTCAGCGCCATGCCGTGGATGTCGGGACGTGAGTCGGGCCAGGCCGGCGTTCCGGCGGCGTTCGACCAGCGCACGAGGAGCGGCACCTCGGAGCCGTCGAGATGAGCGGCTCGGCTCAGCGCCGTCGCCTCGGGCGAGGCGACGAAGGTGCCGGCGTAGAAGGCGCCCTTGGCATGGGCCGCGCGATAGCCGGGCGGCGGCGAGAACGGCGCCTTCAGCAGGTCGATGGCCTCGCGAGGGTCCAGCATGGCCGGACCCTACCGTCCTCCGGACTCAGCCGGCCGGGACCTCGAGCGTCTGCTCACGCCCGGGGCCGACGCCCACGCCCCAGATCCGGGTGCCCGACATCCCCTCGAGCGCGCGCACGTAGGCCTGCGCGTTGGCCGGGAGGTCGGCGAAGGCGCGGCAGCCGGAGATGTCCTCCCACCAGCCGTCGAGGTACTCGTAGACGGGCTTCGCGTGGTGGAACTCCGTCTGCGTCATCGGCATCTCGTCCTGGCGTACGCCGTCCACGTCGTAGGCCACGCAGACCGGCACCCGCTCCCAGCTCGAGAGCACGTCGAGCTTGGTCAGGAAGAGGTCGGTCAGCCCGTTCACCCGCGAGGCGTAGCGGGCGATCACGGCGTCGTACCAGCCGCAGCGGCGGTCGCGGCCGGTCGAGACGCCGACCTCGCCGCCGATCTTCCAGAGCTTCTCGCCGTCCTCGTCGAACAGCTCGGTCGGGAACGGCCCCGACCCGACCCGGGTCGTGTAGGCCTTGATCACTCCGATCACCCGGTCGATCCGGGTCGGCCCGACGCCGGCCCCGGTGCACACGCCGCCGGCGACCGGCGACGACGAGGTCACGAACGGGTAGGTGCCGTGGTCGACGTCGAGCATCGTGGCCTGGGCGCCTTCGAAGAGGACGGTCTCTCCGCGGTCGAGCGCCCGGTTGAGCAGCAGCGAGGTGTCGGCCACCATCGGCCGCAACCGCTCGGCGTACGCCAGGAGCTCCTCGACGACCGCGTCCACCTCGACCGCGCGACGGTTGTAGACCTTGGCGAGCAGCTGGTTCTTGACGTCGAGGCTCGCCTCGATCTTGTCGCGCAGGATCTTCTCGTCGAAGAGGTCCGCGATCCGGATGCCGACGCGCGCCACCTTGTCGGAGTACGCCGGCCCGATGCCGCGCCCGGTCGTGCCGACCTTGTTCTTCCCGAGGAAGCGCTCGGTCACCTTGTCGATCGTGGTGTGGTACGACGCGATCACGTGCGCGTTGGCGCTCACGACGAGGCGCGACACGTCGACCCCGCGCGCAGCCAGGGCGTCGAGCTCACGGAACAGCGCCTCGGGCGAGACGACGACACCGTTCGCGATCACCGGGATGGTGCCGGGCGTGAGGATGCCGCTGGGCAGCAGGTGGGTGGCGAACTTCTCGCCGTTCACCACGATGGTGTGGCCGGCGTTGTGGCCGCCGCTGGTGCGGACCACGTAGTCGATCGACTCGGAGGTGGCGAGGAGGTCGACGGCCTTGCCCTTGCCCTCGTCACCCCACTGCGCGCCGAGCACCACGATCGCGGGCATCGGACCTCCGCCGGCTCGGGAAACGGATCGGCCCCGCTCGCGCCGTGGGCGCCGGGCAGGGCCTCGTGCGGACGCGACCATACCCCACGGGGGGAACCCTCCCGGCGGGACGCGTGGGCTAGGGTCCGGCGCGTGGACCCCCTGCTCGTGATCACCAACGGCGATGCAGGGACGGCGGACGACGAGGCCATCGAGCCCGCCCTGGCGATCCTCCGGGAGTCGTGCTCGGTCGAGGTGCAGGAGACCTCGCGACCCGGCGAGCTCGACGGCGTCCTCCAGCGTGCGGCGTCACGGCGGATCGTGGTCGCGGGCGGCGACGGCAGCCTCCACGCGGTGGTCGCCGCGCTCTACCGCAGGCACGACCTGAAGGACGCGGTCGTCGGGCTCCTGCCGATGGGCACGGGCAACGACTTCGCGCGCACCCTGGGCATCCCCCTGGACCTCGAGGAGGCGGCGCGGGTCATCGTCGGGGGCGAGGTGCGGCCGATGGACCTGGTCGTCGACGAGCTGGGCGAGATCGTGGTCAACAACGTGCACGTCGGCGCGGGTGCCCAGGCCAGCCGCCGCGGTGCCCGGTGGAAGGAGCGCCTCGGCTCGATCGGTGTCGGCTCGGCCAACCTCGGCAAGCTCGGCTACCCGATCGGCGCCGCGCTCTCGGCGTTCCACCCGCCCAGCGTGCACATGCACGTCGAGGTCGACGGCACGGTCGTCACCGACCTCGACCAGCCGGTGCTGATGGTCTCGGTCGGCAACGGCGCCAACGTCGGCGGCGGCACCGAGCTCACTCCCGAGGCGGATCCCGAGGACGGCAAGGTGGACGTGATGATCTCCCACGCCGTGGGCGCGGTCGCCAAGGTCGGCTACGCGCTGTCGCTGCGCCGCGGTGAGCACCACCACCGTGACGACGTGCAGTACTTCCGCGCCTCGCAGGTCACGATCTCGGGCGACGAGTTCTACATCTCCGCCGACGGCGAGATCTCCGGCCCGGAGCGGCAGCGGAGCTGGCACGTCGAGCCGGGCGCTTACTCGTTCATCCTGCCCGGGCAGTAGGCCGCGAGGCACGAGCCGCCTGCTGCTCGGTCAGAGCCACCCGCGGCGTACGGCCTCGGCACCGGCCTGGAAGCGGGTGTCGACGCCGAGCTCGATCATCAGGTCCGCGACGCGCCGGCGTACCGTGCGCAGGCTGAGGCCCAGCGTCCGGGCGATCTGCTCGTCCTTGGCGCCCGACGCCAGCTGCCGGACCAGGAACACGCGCTCGTCCACGCGTCCCCCAGCCTCGGGGACCGCCTCGGGGACGGCCACCGACCGCTCCCAGTAGAGCTCGAACAGCAGCGTCAGCGCCGCGACCAGGGCACCCTGGCGGACCAGCAACCGGGGCTCGTCGGCGAAGCCGAGCGGCTCCGGGACCACGGCATGGGTCCCGCTGATCACGAACAGGCGCGTCGGCATCGCGTCGATCAGCCGGACCTCCTCCCCCTCGTCCATCCTCGCCTGCAGCACGTGGGGGGCCTCGACGAAGGCCCGGTACGGGTAGATGGCGCGGCACCGGCGCCCGGACGCGACCGCGCGCCCCACGACCCGGGACATCGCGGACTCGCGTGGCATCGCCCAGGCGTCGGGGCGGAGGAAGAGCAGGTCACCCTTGCTCGACTCGATCAGCGCGGTGAGGAGGGCCAGGGCGTTCCCCCCGGCGCTCACCTCGCCGTCGAGAGCGCCCAGGTCCTCCACCTCGCCCGGTCCCGGCCGGCTGGTGGCAGCGGTGAGGAACTCGATCGAGCGGGCCAGGTCGTCGAGCCGGTCGCGGGTCCGGACCGCCGCCGCCGCCTCGCGACCGATCGCGGCCGAGACGACCTGCGCGAGCGGGAGCACATGGAGGCGGCCCCCTTCGAAGCTGACCACGCCCTGGGCGAGCAGACCGCGCAGCGGGTCGGACACGCGCTCGACCGGCACCTCCAACGCGGCCGCCACTCCCTCCAGTGGGGAGCCGGAGAGCGGCAGCACCTGCTGGTAGCGGCGCTCGTCCTCCTCGCTGACTCCGAGCGCGGACAGCACCGACTCCGAGCGCCTCCGAGACATGCTGGCATCTTAGTGTCAGCGGCAGCCGCGACCCCGGTGGCACGGACCGGTCAGGAGAGACTGTCGGTCGGGACACCCGTCCACCGCGGGGGTTTGGACGGCGTCCCGCGGAAAGGGCTCCGGTCGTCACGGCCGGCGCCCTTTCTCCTGTCGCGCCGCGGGACGGCCCCCGTCCGATCACTGTCCCGCGTCGCGGCCCGCGCCGCGCGGCGTGCGCAGGCTCCGGTAGCGTTCGGGACCCGTCCCTGACCACCCAGGAGCCCGACCGCCATGGCCACGCAGGACCCCGTCGACTGGGTGACCCGCGCCGCGGACGACGCCGTCCGACATCACGAGCGGACCGGCGCCACCGGGCCGGTCACCTGCTCCTCGGGCATCTCCCCGTCGGGCCCGGTGCACCTCGGGAACCTGCGGGAGTTCCTGATGCCGCACTTCGTCGCCGACGAGCTGCGCCGACGCGGCGTGCCCGTGCGCCACCTGCACGTGTGGGACGACTACGACCGGTTCCGCAAGGTGCCGCGCGGCGTCGACCCGTCCTTCGCCGAGCACATCGGGCGACCACTGGTCGACGTACCCGACCCGTGGGACTGCCACGACTCGTGGTCCACGCACTTCAAGGAGCCGGTGCTCGAGACGTTCGCGGCGCTGGGAGCCGAGGTGGAGACCATCTCCCAGGCCGAGCGCTACCGCTCCGGCGTGTATCGCGACGAGGTGCTCCGGGCGGTCCGACACCGGGCGGACATCGACGCCGTGCTGGCCGAGCACCGCACCCGGAAGGCCGCACCGGCACGGGCCGACGACGACGCGCACGCCGTCCAGGAGGCCGAGGCGATGGCGGACTCGGTCGCCAACGACGAGGCGGAGGAGTCGCGCTCCGAGTCCGCAGGCGGGGTCGGCTACTTCCCGTTCAAGCCGTACTGCCGCGACTGCGGCCGCGACACCACCACGGTGACGGCGTACGACGACGACACCACGGACCTCGCCTACGTCTGCTCGGTGTGCGACTACCACGGCACCACCAACCTCTCCACGCAGGACGAGGGCAAGCTGGTCTGGAAGGCCGACTGGCCGATGCGCTGGGCCTTCGAGCACGTCGACTTCGAGCCGGCCGGCATGGACCACGCGACGCCGGGATCGTCCTTCACGGTGGGCCACGGGCTGGTGGAGTCGGTGTGGGACTACCCGCGACCGGCGTGGTTCGGCTACGGCTTCGTCGGCTTCGCCGGCGTCCAGAAGATGTCGTCGTCGGCCGGCGGCGCCCCGACGGCGCAGGACGCGCTGCGCGTGCTCGAGCCCGGCATCCTGCGGTGGCTCTACGTCCGGCGCCAGCCCCGCCAGACCTTCGACATCGACTTCGGCCAGGAGGTCGTGCGGCTGTACGACGAGTGGGACGCGCTGGCCCGGAAGGCCGCGGACCCCGAGCGACGCGACGTCCAGGTGCTGGCCTACGAGCGGGCCGCGTCGACCGCGACCGCGGGGCCGCTCCCGGCGCCCGAGGTCGTCGTCCCGTTCCGGATGCTGTCGTCGGTCGCCGACGTGACGGCGGGGTCGGCCGAGCAGATCAGCCGGATCGTCGGCCACCTCGGCCATGCCCACGACTCGGTCGACCAGCTCGAGCCGCGGCTGTCACGCGCCATCGCCTGGACCGAGGAGTTCGTCCCGGCGGCCGACCGGACCACCGTGCGGTCCGAACCCGACCGCACCGCGATCGAGGCCCTGTCGGGGCAGGAGGGCGAGTGGGTCTCGCTGCTGCTGCAGGGGCTGCACGGCGACCTCGAGCTCGACGCGGTGACCGTCACTGGTCTACGGCGTGCCCAAGCTGGCTCGCGGGATGGCGCTCGACGACAAGCCGACCGACGAGGTGAAGGCGGACCAGAAGGAGTTCTTCCGGCTGCTCTACCACCTGCTCGTCGACGCCGAACGCGGTCCGCGGCTACCGACCCTCATCGTCGCCCTCGGCGCCGACCGGGTCCGCGCGCTGCTCAGCCCGGCCTGACCGCGGCGCGTCAGCCGAGGAGGGCGTCGGCGGCGGCCGGCGCTGGAGTCGCGCAGGAACGACGAGCAGCGGTCCCACTCCTCGGTCTCGCCGATGGCGCGGGCCGAGAGTGCCAGCGCGGCGAGGCAGCGCAGGAAGCCGCGGTTCGGCTCGTGCTCCCACGGCACGGGCCCGTGGCCCTTCCAGCCGTTGCGCCGCAGCAGGTCGAGGCTGCGGTGGTAGCCGACCCGGGCGTACGCGTACACCGTCACGTCGTCGGCCCCTTCGTCGCGGGCCTGGTCGGCGAACGCCGCCCAGGCGGCCGGCGAGGCCGGGTGACGGCGTACGACGGTCGCGGGCGCCGCCCCGGCGTCCAGCTCCGCGGTGGCGGGATCCACGGGCAGCAGGGTGGGCGGCGGACCGGCCATCAGGTCGACGTGGCTCATGGGGCCACCCTGCCAGACGATCCGGGCACCGCCGTCGGGGGAATCAATGTCGGCGCCCGGGTGTTCACTCGTGTCATGGCCCAGCAGACCGCGACGCGCCGCTCCCCTGCCCGACGTGCGGCCGTGGCCGGCGCTGTTCGCGCTGTGTCTCGGCTTCTTCATGATCCTGGTCGACACCACGATCGTGACCGTCGCGACGCCCGCGATCATCTCCGACCTGCACGCCGACGTGAACAGCGTGGTGTGGGTGACCAGCGCCTACCTGCTGGCCTACGCCGTACCGGTGCTGATCACCGGCCGGCTCGGTGACCGCTACGGGCCGAAGAACCTCTACCTCGTCGGTCTCACCGTCTTCACCCTGGCGTCCCTGTGGTGCGGGCTGACCACCAGCATCGAGATGCTGATCGCGGCGCGCGTCCTCCAGGGGCTGGGCGCCGGCATCCTGACGCCGCAGACGATGTCGGTGATCACCCGGATCTTCCCCGCCGACAAGCGGGGCCAGGCGATGGCGCTGTGGGGCGCGACCGCGGGTGTGGCCACCCTGGTCGGACCGATCCTGGGCGGCATCCTGGTCGACGCGCTCGGGTGGGAGTGGATCTTCTTCATCAACATCCCGGTCGGCATCCTGGGCTTCGTCCTGGCCGTCCGGTGGGTCCCCCGGCTCGAGACCCGCATGCACCGGTTCGACTGGCTCGGCGTCGCCCTGAGCGGCGTCGGCATGTTCCTGATCGTGTTCGGGATCCAGCAGGGTCACAAGTACCACTGGAACGCCTGGGTGATGGCCTCGATCATCGGCGGCCTCGTGGTCTTCGCGCTCTTCGTGCTCTGGCAGCACCTCAACACCCACGAGCCGCTGGTGCCGCTCAGCCTCTTCGGTGACCGCAACTTCTCGATCTCCAACTTCGCGATCTCCACGATGTCGTTCACCGCGACCGCCATGGGCTTCCCGACCATGCTCTACGCGCAGCTGGTCCGCGGCTACTCGCCCCTGGAGTCGGCGCTGCTCTTCGTGCCGATGGCCGTGATGTCGATCGTGCTGGCTCCGATCGTCGGGCGGTTCACCGACCGCGTGCACCCGCGCATCCTGACCGGCACCGGCTTCGCGATCACCGCGGTGGCGATCTTCCTGCTCTCGCGCACCCTGACCGCCGACGGGCCGGTCTGGCCGATCCTGGCGACGTTCGCCCTGCTCGGCATCGGCATGGCCGGGATCTGGGCGCCGCTGGCCGCGACCGCCACCCGCAACCTGCCGATGCAGATGGCCGGGGCCGGATCGGGCGTCTACAACGCCACGCGCCAGGTCGGTGCGGTCCTCGGCTCCGCTGCGATCGCCGTCCTCCTGGACAGCCGGATCGCCGCGCACGGGCTGTCCGGCGGTGCCGAGCCCGAGGGCGTCCTGCAGCAGCTGCCGGTGGTCGTGCGCGAGCCGTTCAGCGCCGCCATGGCCGACACCCTGCTGCTGCCGGTGGCCGTCCTGGCGCTCGGCTTCGTGTCCGTGCTCTTCTTCCAGCTGCCGCGCCACCTGATGCCCCGCGCCGAGCCGGTGGTTCCGGACCGGCTCGAGCAGCCGACCCCCACCGCCGCCGTCCTCGACTGACCCGCCCCCCTCCCGACCCACGGCCGTCGGTGGCTGGGATCTCTCGTGAGTAACCGACCGTTCGGGGTGCGCCACTCCGGTCCCTAACGGGTGATCAGAACCCCGAACGGTCGGTTACATTCGCTTCCGGGGGCGAGACGGGCGTCAGGGACGGCGCCGTACGACGTACGGTGCGAGGTCGTCGATCGACGTGCCGAAGCGTGCGACCGTGGCCTCGTACTCACGGCGGAGCCGGAGCTTCGTCCGCTCCCGTTCGGCACCCCACAGTTCGCGCCACGTCACGCGCGAGACGCCTAGGTGGAAGCCCGAGAGCCAGTCCTGACGCCGCTTCTCGGCCGCCACGACCTCTTCCGGTGCGCGGTCGGCGACACCACCGCGCTCCGGCGGGCGGAGCTTGATCAACCCGTCGAACTCGACGAGGTGGCGTCCGACGCGGAGGTCGCAACGCGCCCACCCGGTGGCGTCGCGCAGCTCGAACTGCGTCTGGATCGGCCCGAGGTCCAGCTCACCGAGCAGGATCCGCGTCAAGCTCTCGCCGAGGGACTCCGCGCCGGGGTCGGAGAACGCCAGGGCCTCGTCGACGGTGCTGACGCGCGGCCAGTGCCACATGGCCACGCGGGCATCGTCCAGCTCCGCCGGCGACACTCCGCGTTGCCGGGCGGCATCGATCGCGCAAACACCCGCCCGGAACCCGAACTCACGCGCGATGTCGAGCGCCGTCCGCGGCAGACCCAGGACAGGGAGGCCGTCGACCAGCACCACTTGGTCGTCCCGGTACCGGCCTTGGTGGTGCTTGATCCCATGGCGCACCCGCGCGCGAGGTGAACCCTGCTTGGTCACGTGGATGAGTCCGTCGCGCGGCCGCAGGATCGGCAGGTCGAGGAGGAGGGCGGCCGATGAGTGGCTGACAGCGTGGGGACGGGAGAGACCGCGGTGGGCGGCCGTGACAGCAAGCAACGGACGGCCGCGCTCGGCGTCGAGGAGGGTCCAGCGTTCCTGCGTCGTGTACCACCCGCGGCGGACCGGTATCCACAAGCCACGGCGCACCAGCCGCTTCACGTCGTCGGGCGACAGTCCCTGCGCCAGCGCCTCAGGGCGCGAGATGAGTCCATCAGGCGAGGTGGCGAGGCGGGCGAACACCGGTCTCGAGTCGAGAAGGTCCACGCTGCCACGGTGCGTCGCTGCGCCGGCGACCGACGTACGCCCCGCATCACCCGGGGACGACGCCGGCCGCGCCCGCCCCTGTGCACACCGAGAGGTCCGTACTCCGCCGCCGTGTAACCGACCGCTCGGGAAGGACACGCCGTGCCCGAACGGGTCGGAAGAACCCCGAACGGTCGGTTACACGCCCGCGGGGCGGGGTCAGCCGAGGGTGTGGCCGGTGGCGCTCAGGTTGGCGCAGGCCTCGATGACCCGGGCGGACATCCCGCCCTCGGCAGCCTTGCCCCAGGCGCGCGGGTCGTAGAGCTTCTTGTTGCCGACCTCGCCGTCGACCTTGAGCACGCCGTCGTAGTTCTTCAGCATGTGGTCGGCCACCGGGCGGGTGAACGCGTACTGCGTGTCGGTGTCGACGTTCATCTTCACCACGCCGTAGCTCACCGCGTCCGCGATCTCCTGCTCGGTCGAGCCGGAGCCGCCGTGGAAGACGAGGTCGAGCGGGAGCGAGCCGGGGCCGAAGCCGGACGCCGAGCCGTACTTCTCGATGATCGCGTCCTGGGCCTTCTTGAGGATCTCCGGGCGGAGCTTGACGTTGCCGGGCTTGTAGACGCCGTGCACGTTGCCGAAGGTCAGGGCGGTCAGGTAGCGGCCCTTGTCGCCGAGCCCGAGCGCCTCGACCGTGTCGAGGGCGTCCTGGGGCGAGGTGTAGAGCTTCTCGTCGATCTTGCCCTCGACGCCGTCCTCCTCGCCGCCCACGACGCCGATCTCGACCTCGAGGATGATGTGGGCGGCTGCGCACTTGGCGAGCAGCTCCTGCGCGATCTCGAGATTCGCCTCCAGGGGTACGGCGGAGCCGTCCCACATGTGCGACTGGAACAGCGGCGCCTCTCCGCGCGCGACCCGTTCGGCACTGATGTCGATCAGCGGCCGGACGAAGCCGTCGAGCTTGCCCTGGGGGCAGTGGTCGGTGTGCAGGGCGACATGGATCGGATAGTTCTTGGCCACCTCCACCGCGAACGCCGCGAACGCCACGGAGCCGCTCACCATGTTCTTGATCGCCGGTCCCGAGAGGTACTCCGCGCCCCCGGTTGAGATCTGGATGATGCCGTCGGACTCCGCGTCGGCGAAGCCCTTGAGAGCAGCGTTCAGGGTCTGCGACGACGACACGTTGATCGCCGGGAAGGCGAAGCCCTTCTCCTTGGCGGTATCGAGCATCTGGGCGTAGATCTCGGGCGTGGCGACGGGCATCGATGACTCCTCATGACCTGCGGGTTTCCGGCACGTCCACAGTAGTGGCACGGCCGGTGGCGGCCGAGGGGCCGTTCGTCCTGTAACTTCGGGACCGGCCGCCCGCCGCTGACTCGCGCCGAGTTCGGTGAGCCGGCCCCCACCCGTCCAGAGGAGGACCCCCATGACGCGCTCGGGCCGTACCCGACTCCTGGCCGCCGTCGGCGCCGCCCTGGCCCTGACCGTCACCGCACCCGTCACCGCCGGCGGCGCGACAGCGGCGACCGGCAAGCCCGTCGTCGGCGAGTGCCGCCAGCTGACGGTCGCCCAGGCGGCGGCCGGCAGCAACCCCACCAACCCGATCGCGTGCTCGTCGCCCCACAACGCCCGCGTCATCGCCGTGCCCACGCTCCCCAGGGGCGTGACGTACGCCGACATCGGTGCCGCGAAGCTGGACAGGATCGCCACCCGGCTGTGCTACCCGGCCTTCCGGGCCGCCCTCGGACAGACCGACCGGGTCCGCAACATGTCCGCCTACGGCTTCCTCTACTTCAAGCCGACCGCGCAGCAGCGCGCTGCCGGTGCGCGCTGGCTGCGCTGCGACCTGCGGCTGCGCCACGGCGCGACGCTGGCCACCCTGCCGACCGACCGCAAGCCCGCGCTGAGGAGCACCGTGGTGCCGGCGGGCGTACGGCGCTGCCTGGCCGGCAAGGCCCTCCGGATCACCGTGTGCGAGGCGAGCCACCGCTACCGGGCGGCCGGCGCGGTCAAGGTCGACCTCAAGCGGTACCCCGGCCGGACGAAGCTCGTGCGCATCGGGCGCCAGCGCTGCCCGGCGGTCGTCACGACCGACGCCGACTTCCGCTTCACGTGGAACAGCAAGACGGTCTGGAACGTCGCCCACGACCGCACCCTCATCTGCTACAACCGCAGCTGAGGTCACCCGCGCCAGGCCGCGTCGTCACCCAGATCTGCGTGCGCACGCACCCAGGAGTGCATGGCGATCGCGGCGGCCGCTGAGGCGTTGATCGAGCGGGTCGAGCCGAACTGCGCGATCGAGAACGTCGCGTCGCACACCTCCCGCGCGCCTTCGGAGAGCCCCGGCCCCTCCTGCCCGAACAGGAAGCACACCCGACGTGGCATCTCCATCGTCTCGAGGTGGGCCGAGCCCGGGAGGTTGTCGATGCCGAGGAGACGCACGCCTCGCTCGTGCAGGTACGCCGCGAGCTCGGCGGCCGTCGCGTGGTGCCGCAGGTGCTGGTAGCGGTCGGTGACCATCGCGCCCCGACGGTTCCACCGGCGGTTGCCGACGATGTGCACCTCCGCCGCGAGGAAGGCGTTGGCCGTGCGGACCACCGTCCCGATGTTGAAGTCGTGCTGCCAGTTCTCGATCGCGACGTGGAAGTCGTGCCGGCGCGTGTCGAGATCCGCCACGATCGCCTCGAGCCGCCAGTAGCGGTACCGATCGACCACGTTGCGCCGGTCACCGTCAGCGAGCAGCTGCGCGTCGTACTCCGGATCCGTCGGCCACTCCCCCGGCCACGGGCCGACGCCGACCTCGGCCGGACCGTGCGGCATCGGGTCGTACGGCGCGCGCTCGTCGGGCATCAGAACGCCGAGATGGCGGCGGGCGCCCGCTGCGGCCGGGCCAGGGTGCGGACGACGGCGGTCGACCCGTAGCGACGTACGGCCAACCCGGTCAGCAGGTCGAGCACCGGAGCAAGGGCCTCGGGAGGGAACTCCGGGGTGACGACGCCGATGCTCGCGGCCAGGTCGTCGGAGTGGACGACGATCTCCATCAGCCGGGTGACCAGGAAGTCGTGCTCGCTGAGCGACCAGCCCTGCCACGGGATCAGCACCGATCCTTCGCGCGGCGTCGCGAGCACGTCGGTCAGCTCGGGCGCCAGGGCCGCCACGAGAGCGTGCATCGCGTCGGGCCCCTCGGCCGCGAGCTCCTCGCTGCCGTGTCGGATGTCCATGTTGGCGTCGTCGTCCGGGCCGCCGCGCACCCAGGCGGCGCGTTCGTAGTGCTCGCGCGCCGTGATCGGCGCGGCCCCGGCATCGGCGCGCAGCAGCCGCACGGCATTGGCCCACTGCGACACGAGGTGGCGGGCGAGGGCACCGACCGACATGTCGGCGCACGCGCTCTCGGCGGCCCATCGGGCGACGACCTCCGGACGCAGGACCAGCCCGGTGGCGACGTCCACGGCGTCCGCGAACGGACTGCGAAGGGAGTGCTCCATGTGCGCGAACGCTAGTCGAGCCTCCGGCCGGCACGTCGAGCCAGGACACGGCCGGACGGCTGCGTACCCGTCGCGTCGGGCTCTGTAGGCTCACCGCGTGACCGGCCTGTACACCCAGCTCCTGGGGATCCCGTGGATGGACCCCAACTGGTTGCTCGACCACTTCCACACCGAGTTCGTCTGGATCAGCCTGGTCATCATCTTCATCGAGTGCGGCCTGCTCTTCCCGTTCCTACCGGGTGACACGCTGCTCTTCGCCTTCGGCCTGTTCCTGGCCACCGACCAGCTGAACCTGACGACGGGGCCCAACTGGCTCGAGCTCGTCATCGGGATCACCGCGTTCACCGTGGCGGCCTTCCTCGGCAATGTCGCGGGGTACGAGATCGGCCGTGCCATCGGTCCGCCCGTACGCCGTCACGACGGCCGGATCATCAAGAAGGAGTACCTCGACCGGACCGTCGACTTCTTCGAGAAGCACGGCAGCTCGGCGCTGGTGGTCGGACGCTTCGTGCCGTTCGTCCGCACCTACGTGACGCTGGTCGCCGGGGTGAGCGAGATGAACCGGGTGAAGTTCTGGCTCTGGAGCGCCGTCGGTGCCGCCCTGTGGGTCGGCCTGCTCGTGTCCGCGGGCTACTTCCTCGGCAGCGCCTTCCCGAGCCTCGGCTCCAACATCGACCTGGTGATCCTGGGTCTGCTGGCGGTGTCGGTGATCCCGGTCGGCTACGAGTGGTGGAAGCACCGCCGCCAGACCGCGACCAGCTGACCGAGGACGGCTCGACTCTGCTCGCCGAGTCGAACCACCGCAGCGAACGGTGAAGCGCCCTGGCGCGCGAACCGCCTGGCCCTCAGCCGCGGACGGCGTCGAGGTCGGCCTTGGTCAGGACGGCCCGGATCTCGAGCCCGACGTCGGCGAGCGGGTTGTCGTCGCCCGGTGAGCGGTCGATGGCGCAGACCACGGTCTCGACCACCGCCCCGGCCTCGCGCAGCGCCAGGGTCGCGTCGCGGACGGCGCCGCCGGTGGTGACCACGTCCTCGACGAGCGTGACGCGACGTCCGTCCACGGCGGGCCCCTCGGCGAGCTTGCAGGTGCCGTAGGTCTTCGCCTGCTTGCGGACGAACAGCACGGGCACCCGGGCCTGGGCGCTGAGCACGGTCGCGATCGGGATGCCGCCCATCTCCAGCCCGCCGAGGAGATCGGTGTCGTCGGGCAGCAGCGGCACCATCGCCGCGGCGACGCGGGCGAGCAGGTCGGGGTCGGTCTCGAAGAGGTACTTGTCGAAGTACTCGGTCGCTCGCTGCCCCGACCGCAGCGTGAACTCACCGGTCAGGCGGCAGCGCGCGTCGATGTCTCGGGCCAGGGCTGGATCAACGGAACGGTCCATGTGGCTTACTCTCCCAGCATGCGGATCCTGATCATCGGTGGCACCCACTTCGTCGGACACGGGATGGCCCAGGCGGCGCTCGACGCGGGCCACGACGTGACCCTGCTGCACCGGAACCGGACCGACGAGCTACCCGGAGCGACCCACCTGCTGGCGGACCGGGACGGCGACCTGTCGTTGCTGGGCGACGGTGCGTGGGACGCCACCATCGACGTGTGCGCCTACCTGCCCGCGCAGGTCCGACGGCTGCACGAAGCGCTCGGAGACCGCGGCGGGCACCACCTCTTCGTCTCCACCGTCTCGGTCTACCGGGAGCCGGGCGGCCCGGACGCCGACGAGGACTCCCCGCTCTTCGACCCCGCGCCGGACGACGTCGACGAGGTCACCAACGAGACCTACGGTCCGTTGAAGGTCTCCTGCGAGCTCGCTGCGCGCGAGGCGTACGGCGACCGCGGGCTGGCGCTGATCCGCCCGACGTACGTCGTGGGCCCGCGCGACCACACGGCGCGCTTCCCTTGGTGGCCGCTGCGCGCCGCCCGAGGCGGTCCGATGATCGCGCCCGGACCGCTCGGGGCACCGATGCAGTGCATCGACGCCCGCGACATGGGGGCGTGGACGGTGCGCCTGGCGGAGGACCGGGTGGCCGGGGTGTTCACCGCGGCCCGGCCCCACACCACGTTCGGTGCGCTGCTCGACGAGACCGTCGGGGCGATCGACAGCGACGCCGCGCTGGTCCCCGTGGACGGCGACTGGCTGGTCGAACAGGGCGTCGACGGGATGCAGCTGCCACTGTGGACCGAGGGCGGCGCCGAGTGGTCGCTGGCGATGTCGACCGCACGGGCCGAGGCCGCCGGGCTCACCCACCGGCCGTTCGCGGACGTCGTACGCGACACGCTCGCCTGGGCGCAGGCCCACCCGGACCAGGCGACCAACGAGCGCTGGGGCATGGCCCCCGACCGGGAGCAGGAGCTCCTGACCGCCTGGCTGTCCTCGCAGGCATGACGACCCGGCTCGCCCACCGGCTCGAGGGCATCCCGCCGACGATCTTCACCACGATGTCCGCGCTGGCCGTGCGGACCGGTGCGGTCAACCTCGGCCAGGGGTTCCCCGACGCCGACGGACCCGTCTCCGTGCTCGACGCGGCGCGCGACGCCATCGCGTCGGGGGCCAACCAGTACGCACCCGGCAACGGAGTCGCCGCGCTCCGCCAGGCGATCGCGCGTCACCAGCAGCGCCACTACGGCCTCGACCTGGACCCCGACAGCCAGGTGGTGGTGACCACCGGGTGCACCGAGGGCATCGCCGCCGCGCTGCTCGCCCTCGTGGACCCCGGCGACGAGGTCGTGGTGCTCGAGCCCTACTACGACTCCTACGTCGCGATGATCCAGATGGCCGGAGGGGTACGCCGGCCCGTCACCCTGCGCGCGCCCGACTTCCGGCTCGACCCCGACGAGCTCCGGGCCGCGGTCGGTCCGCGCACCCGCCTGGTCCTGCTCAACTCACCGCACAACCCGACCGGCACCGTGCTGACCCGTGCCGAGCTCCAGGCCGTCGCCGACGTGGCCGCCGAGCACGACCTGCTGGTGGTCACCGACGAGGTCTACGAGCACCTGACCTTCGGCGACCGCGAGCACGTTCCTCTCGCCACCCTGCCCGGCATGTTCGAGCGCACCTTGACCCTGTCGAGTGCGGGCAAGAGCTACAGCGTCACCGGCTGGAAGGTCGGCTGGGCCACCGGCCCCGCCGCGCTGGTGGGTGCGGTGCTGGCGGCCAGCCAGTGGCTGACCTTCACCTCCGGGGCCCCGCTCCAGCCGGCCGTCGCGCACGGGCTCGACGCGGAGCCGGAGTGGCCGCGGGAGCTGGCAGCGAGTCTGGAGAAGCGCCGCGACCTGCTCTGCGACGGGCTGGCGTCGCTCGGGCTCGGCGTGCGCCGTCCGGAGGGCACCTACTTCGCGCTCGCCGACATCTCGTCGCTGGGCTGGCAGGACGGGATGGAGTTCTGCCTGGCGCTGCCCGAGCGGGCCGGGGTGGTGGCGATCCCGACGCAGCCGTTCCACGACAGCCGGGCGGGTGACCAGCTGGTGCGGTGGGCCTTCTGCAAGGAGGTCGACGTGATCGAGGAGGGCCTACGACGGCTGGCTGCCGCCGACCTCTCCCGCTGAGGCGTGGAACCAGGCCCGGACCTCCGGGCGCACCAGGCAGCCGATGGTCACCAGCGCGGCCCCGAGCGGCAGCACGGCGACCAGCGAGCCCAGCACGCCGAGCAGGCAGAACACGGCTGCTCCCGCGGTCGACACCAGCAGGCCGTAGAGGGCGAGGCGCTTGCGGCGGAAGGCGAGCACCGCGAGCACGGCGGCCACCAGGGACCACAGCACCAGCACGGCGCAGGTGACGTAGCAGACCACCAGGATCAGGTGGTCGCTCACGCCCTGCGACGCGAGGTCGGGGTTCTGCTCGTGCATCTTGTCGAGGATCAGGTCGGGGTTACGAGCCAGCAGGACGATCGACATCGCGAACACCGCGGTGGCGAGCGCGGTGAAGGCCCAGGTCAGGACGCAGGCCACGACCAGGACCACCGGGCGCCTCTCCGGCGCCGTGGTCGCCGGTACGTCGTACGTGGAGGTCGGGGGCGGGGCCCAGGTCGCCGGCGCGGCGGTGGCCCACCCCGGCATGGGCGGCGGCTGCTCGGGCTGCGGGGATCCCGACGGTGGCGGGGTCTGTGCGGAGGGGGCCGCGGCCCCAGGGTCGTACGGCGGCGGCCAGACGGGCCGGTTCCCCGGGTGGGTCGTGCGCGCTGCAGGTCCCGGGCCCTCGGGCAGCGCCTTCCCCTGGAACCAGAGGCGGGCGTTGCCCAGCCACAGGGTGCCCACCGCGGCCGCGACGGCTGACGACACGTAGCCGCCGGTCGCCAGGCCGCTGACGAGGAGCGGCACCGCGAGCACCGTCAGCGCGAGCCGCGCACCGCGACTGCGCTGGAGCGTCTGGTAGCCGAGGACCACCATCGCGGTGGCGCACCCGGCGGCGACCATCGAGCCGATCCGGATCAGGGCGAGCAGGTCGTCGAGCTGGATGCCGGCGTCCTGGATGCGCGGGTCGTCGAGGAGCGGCTCGAGAGCCTTGCGGGTGTCGACCGAGTGGAGCCCCGCGATGCGGTCCCAGACGAGCAGCACGACGAAGACGGAACCGACCATGATCATCCAGGCGGCCACGGTCACCTGCGGGGGCCGGACCGGGGTCTTCGACGGCTCGCTCACGCCCTCCATTGCACCATGCGACCGAAGCGCGGGGTGCATCATCGCGGTGCCGGCCGACCACCGGCGGACCCGAGGTGTGACCGATCGCGTCGACTGTGCAGGATGGAGCCATGAGCTACCAGGCAGCCGAGGACCGCTACGACGACGCCGACTTCCGCCGCACCGGACGCAGTGGCCTGCAGCTTCCGCCGCTGTCCCTGGGCCTGTGGCAGAACTTCGGCGACGACCGCCCGGACGAGTCGCAGCGCGCCATCCTCCGGCGGGCGTTCGACCGTGGGGTGACGCACTTCGACCTCGCCAACAACTACGGGCCGCCCTACGGCCGCGCCGAGGAGAACTTCGGACGCTGGATGCGCGAGGACTTCGCGCCCTACCGCGACGAGCTGGTGATCTCGACGAAGGCGGGATACGACATGTGGCCCGGCCCCTACGGCCAGGGTGGAGGGTCACGGAAGTACCTGCTCGCCTCGCTCGACCAGTCGCTGCGCCGGATGGGGCTGGAGTACGTCGACATCTTCTACAGCCACCGCTTCGACCCCGACACCCCGGTGGAGGAGACGATGGGCGCGCTCGACACCGCGGTCCGGTCCGGGCGGGCGCTCTACGCCGGCATCTCGTCGTACTCACCGGAGAAGACGCGGGAGGCGGCCCGGATCGCCCGCGACCTCGGGACTCCCCTGCTGATCCACCAGCCGTCGTACTCCATGCTGAACCGCTGGATCGAGGGCGGTCTGCTCGACGAGCTCGAGGAGCAGGGGATGGGGTGCATCGTCTTCAGTGCTCTTGCGCAGGGACTGCTCACCGACCGCTACCTCGACGGCGTCCCCGACGACTCCCGCGCCGCCCGCGACGACTCCACCATCGCCGGCCTCGACGACGACGTGCTGCGCCGCGTCCGCGCGCTGAACGAGATCGCCCAGCGCCGGGGTCAGAAGCTCGCCCAGCTGGCCCTGCAGTGGGCCCTGCGCGACTCCCGCGTCACCTCGGCGGTGATCGGAGCCTCGAGCGTCGACCAGCTCGACACCAACCTCGACGCGCTGGACGGCGCGCCGCTGACGGATGACGAGCTGGCCGACATCGACCGGTACGCCGTCGACTCGGGCATCAACCTCTGGGCGAAGTCGACCGAGGAGTAGGTCGGACCACCCACGGCGACCCCGGTGGTGTCACGGCGGTGCTGCAGCGGTGCCTGCGTCGTGCGCCGGTTCACTCGCCGGGTTCGTCGGGCCCCGTCGAGATCTGACGCAGGGTCGCGATCACCGTGACCTCGGGCCAGTGCTTCGCGTGCAGCTCGGTGAACACCTCCTGGTCGGCCACGGCCTCCTCGAGCGTGTCGTACTGCATGATCGCCCAGCCGCCGACGACCTCCTTGGCCTCAGCGTAGGGCCCGTCGATCCGGCTGACCTGGCCCTGGCGGCTCACGAAGTTCACCGCGTCCTCGGTGCCGTACAGACCGCCCCCGTCGAGGAACACCCCCGAGGCGGCGCGCTCCCCGATGTGGGCGTCCATCGCCTCGAACAGCGCCTGCGGCGGCGTGCCGATGCCCTCCTCCATCCTCACGAATCCCATGAACCGCGGCATCTCGATCACTCCTCCTGGTTGCGTGTGGTGTTGCTGGTCGAACGTACGTCGAACGGCCGCCGGGTTCTTCGACATCGGCCCGCGACTTTCTCCGGCCACAGTCGCCCTGCCCTTGACAATAATTATTGTCAAGGGCAGGGTGGCGTCATGCAGGACGTCGAGGTCATCGAGAACGTGGAGGCGGCGGCGGCCGCGCTGGACCCGGTCCGGGCCCGGCTGCTCGGTGAGCTGGTCGTACCGGCCTCCGCCGCCGGGCTCGCCGCCCGGGTCGGCATCGCGCGCCAGAAGGTGAACTACCACCTCAAGGCGCTCGAGGCGCACGGTCTGGTGGAGCTCTCCGAGGAGCGCCGCCACGGAGGCATCACCGAGCGGGTGCTGCAGGCGTCGGCAGCGTCGTACGTCGTGTCGCCGGCGGCGCTCAGCGCCTCCGCGGCCGACCCGGGCGCGAACGCCGACCACCTGTCGGCGGGCTACCTCGTCGCGCTGGCCGGCCGGCTGGTGCGCGAGGTCGGTGCCCTGGCGCGTCGGGCCGACGCGTCCGGCCAGCGCCTGCCGACGTTGACCATCGACACGCAGATCGGCTTCCGGTCGGCCGCCGACCGGGCGTCCTTCGCCGACGACCTGACCGCGGCGGTGCTCGACCTGGCCGCTCGCTACCACCACGACGACGGGCGCCCCCACCGGCTCGTCGTCGCCGCACACCCACTTCCCGAGGAGAGCGCATGACGACCCCGAACGTCCCCTACCGCCTGGAGTTCAGCGTCGAGGTGCCAGGCACCCCGGAGCAGGTCTGGCAGGCCATCGCCACCGCCAAGGGCATGAGCGCGTGGTTCCTGCCGACCGAGATGGAGGAGCGCGAAGGGGGCTCCCTGCACTTCTCCATGGGCCCCGAGATGGGCTCGGACGGCCAGGTCACCGGCTGGGACCCGCCACGCCGCATCGTCTACGAGGAGGACTGGGCCGCCCTGATGGGCAAGGACCCGGAGGCACTCAGCCCCCTCACGTCCGAGTTCCTCGTCGAGGCGCAGTCCGGCGGCACCTGCGTCGTGCGCGTCACCAGCAGCGGCTTCGGCACCGGCGCCGACTGGGAGGATGACTTCTGGGACGACATGGGTGCGAACTGGATGCCGTTCTTCGACAACCTGCGCCTGTACCTGTCGCACTTCCCCGGTCAGGAGGCCACCGTGCTCGAGGTCACCGCCTCCCACGGCGGCGACGCAGAGGGTCTGTGGGCGACCCTGCACGACGCACTCGGGCTCGGTGTCGAGGGCGCGGCGTTCGAGGTTCGTGGCACCACCGGCACCGTCGAGCGGGTCGGCGAGCGGCAGGCGCTGGTCCGGCTCACCGGCCCCGTGCCCGGCATGCTCAGCGTCTTCGCGTACGGCGAGGGCGACGGCAAGGCGACGGGAGGCGTACGGGCGTACCTGTTCTCCGCGGACGCGGTGGACTACGTGCGGCGCGAGGAACAGGCCTGGCAGTCCTGGCTCCAGGGGATCTCCCCTGGCGCGGGAGCGGCATGACCGGTCCGAACCGCGTCGACGACCCAGCGGTCGTCGTGGGCCGGCCGTCGGTGCCGACGTCGGGGTGCCCGGGCACCCCGACCACGTGACGCAGCCGCGGCCTCGGTGGAGGGCGGAGAGGTGGCAGAGTCCCCCGGCGTGACCCCGAGAGCGCCTTCGTCCCGCGGCGCGGCCGCGGCGCTGCTCCTGGAGGTCCTGGCCGAGGCGTGCCCCGCCGCCGAGGTGTGCCTGATCGGCTCGCTGGCGACACCGGCGCAGGCGGATGCGTTCAGCGACATCGACCTCAGGTGGACCATCCCGCCGGGACAGGCGGTCGAGCAGCTGCGGTCGCTCCGGCCGACCCTCCGGCGATGTGGATCGGTGGAGTCGCTGCGGGTGGACCCGGAGCCGAGGTCCGACTCCCGCCTGGTGTTCGTCCGGTTCCACGGCTGGCCCCTGTGGTGGAGGGTCGACCTGGAGATCCACTCGCCCGGCTCCGGGTCGGTCACCATCCCGGGCTCGGACCCGTGGTCGCCCCCCGAGAGTGCCTGCATGGGCGTCGTCGTCACCGTGAAGGCTCTCGCCAGGAACCGTCCCGAGGAGGCCGAGACTCTCTGGGCGCGCGCACTGCAACGGGTGGACGCCAGCGACGTGTCCGGGGACTGGCGGGTGCGCATCGAGGCTCTGCTCGACCACCTGGCGACCAGCAGCCCCTCCGTCGCGGACCTGGTGTCGCGGACCCGGCACCTGTCCCGGGAGGTGCTCGGCGAGCAGGCGAGGCCGCGCTGACCGGCTTCTGCCGACCGGGCACGATGGCACTCATGCCCCTGCCCACCCCGACGATCCGTACCGACCGGCTCACCCTGCGTCCCGTCGCCGACGCCGACGCGGACGCCCTCTTCGCGCTGCACAGCGATGCCTCGGTGCTGCGGTACTGGGACTCCCCGCCGTGGAGCGAACCTTCGCGCGCCGAGCGCTTCATCGCGGTCAGCCGACAGCTGGAGCAGGACGGGACCGGGGCACGCGTGGCGATGGAGCGTAGCTCCGACGGGACCTTCCTCGGCTGGTGCGGTGTGGTCCGGTGGAACCCCGACCACCGCAGCGCGTCCCTCGGCTACTGCCTCGACCGAGCCGCATGGGGACAGGGGTACGCGACGGAGGCCGCCGGCGCACTGGTGCAGTGGGCGTTCGACACGCTGGACCTGAACCGCGTCCAGGCCGAGACCGACACCCGCAACGCGGCGTCCGCCCGCGTCCTGGAGAAGCTCGGCTTCGTCCGCGAAGGGACCCTGCGGGAGGACTGCGTCGTGAACGGCGAGGTGTCGGACTCGTGGGTGTTCGGGTTGCTCCGGCGGGAGTGGCGCCGTGTCGTCCCGACGTCGGTTCCCCGCTGACGCCTTGCGGTTGCGGTCTCGGTCAGGGCCGGAACGTTGCGCGGTACTGGGTCGGCGTCCGGCCGGTGAGGTCGCGGAACGCGGCGTTGAACGCGGACAAGGAGGTGTAGCCGACCGCGTGCGCGATCGCCGTGACGGAGTCGTCGTCCGCGGCCAGCCTCTCGATCGCGCGCAGCACGCGCATCCGGCGCAGCACGGCGCTCCACGTCGCGCCGCACTCGTCCTCGAACCGTCGGGCGAGCGACCGGGGCGCCAGCCCGACCTCGTGCGCGACCTCCTCGAACCGCAGATCCTCGGCCAGCCGGTCATCGGTCAGGGCGAGGGCCCGACGCAGCTCCGGCGACCGACCGGCAGGAACCGTGACGGGGCTGGGGTGCTCCGCCAGCCGCCACGCCACCGCCGCAAGGGCGGCGAACAGGCTCCGGGCGTACGCCGGCAGCGGCTCCTCGGCGTCGGGCCAGGCGACGCACTCGGTCACCAGGGCACGCGCCAGCGGGCTGAGGTCGAACACGGTCAGCGGCGCCGGTGGCCGAGGAGCGAAACCGGGATCGAAGAGCACCGACGAGGTGGTCACCGGCTGCGGAAGCGCCACCTGGATCGGCTCACCACCGGCGATCAGCGCAGCACGCGCGGGCGGTAGCACCCACACCCTGCCGTGCGCCTCCAACCTCAGAGCACCCCGAGAGGAGCACAGCAGGTAGTGCTGGTCGACCCTCAGCTCGGAGGGCGGCGCCGCCGCGAAGTCCCGGGCGAACGCGAAGGCCTCGCGGCCCCCAGCACTGCCTCCCACCCGCTCACCCTAGACACAGACGCACGCCGCGTCAGACCGTCTCGACCAGGGTCGCGCGGAAGCGACGGCTGACGGGCGGTGCGGACATCAGCGGGCGCAGCACCGTGCCGGAGCGGGCGAAGGAGTCGGACGCGAGGTACGCCGCGAACGACGGCTCGTCGTCCCACTCGTGGATCACGGTGACGTCGCCCTCGTGGTCCCGGGCGGCGTACACCCGGAAGTCGAGGTTCCCGGGCATGGCTCGGATCTCGTCGCGTTCGCGGTCGAGCTGGGCCAGGGCGGCGGCCCGGTCGGCGGCAGCGGTCTGCAGGTCGAGTACGGCGATCAACATCGGTTTCTCCTGTCCACGAGGCCACCCGTGAGTCGGCGTGACCCGCCCATCGTGCCGACCGGTCCCGGGGTCGGGCTCGCGCCGGTCGGACACGTTCGCGCGCCCAGCGGACAGGCGATTGCGCCACGTCTCCTCCGCGGGAGCGGAGGATCAGGCCCGGGTCGCCGGGGCCAGGGCCTCGATCCGGTCCGCGGCGCCGGGTGCCCCCGGGAGAGCACGGATCTCCTCGCCCAGCCGTCGGGCAGCGGCGCGATGCGGTCCGTCGACCAGCAGCGAGGCGATCACCGGCCGGAGCTCGTCGGAGGTGGCCCTCTTGCGGACGACCCGGCCGGCCCCGGCGCTCGCCACCGACCGGGCGACCATGGGCTGGTCCAGCATCGGGTGCATCGGCATCAGCACCATCGGGAGGTCGTGGGCCAGGGCCTGCATGGTCGTCCCGTGCCCGCCGTGCCCGACCAGCAGCGATGCCCGGGGCATCAGCTCGGCATGGGGCAGGTACCGGTGCAGCTCGGCGTTCGCGGGCGCACGCAGGTCCGCCGGGTCCACCACCGGCCCGGTGGTGACCACGACGTGAGCGTCGAGGCCGGCGCACGCGTCCAGGATCGTCTGCAGACACCGCGCCATCCGGGGGAACCGGAACGTGCTCAGGCTGACCAGGACCATCGGGTCGGCGTCCGGCGTGTCCGCGACCGGGGGCGTCACGCCGCAGACCGGTCCGACGTAGGCCAGACCCCTTCGGCCGGATCCCGGGTCGAGGGAGGGGACCGAGGTGACCAGTCGCAACCGGGCCGTCGCCAGAGCCCGGGTCGGGTGCAGCCGCCTGAGGCGCATGGCCAGGCCCATCGGGCCCCTCATCCAGCTCCCCGTGAGGTAGGCGTCGTACAGGTGCTCGAGCACGACGTAGTCACGACCTGCTCGCCTCAGCTCCTCCATCACGCCGAAGAGCAGGCAGTCGACCACCACGACGTCGGCGGGCCGGTCGACGAGGGCGTCCACGACGTCGCGACCGAGCCCCCGGTCCGCGAACATCGCAGCCAGGGCGAGCGGCGAGTTGGCATCGAGTGCCGAGAAGGCGAGCGCGTCGCGCGACGGTGCGACCTCGACGCCGGCCGCCTCGAGTGCGGGACGTTGACCCGGGTGACCGACGAAACGCACCGTGTGACCGCGTGCCGTCAGCTCGGCCGCGATGCCCAGGGCCGGTGGCACGTTGCCGCCGCCGTCCCAGGTCACGAAGACGATCTCGGTCATGGCTGCCTCCTCAGGCGGCGTCGTGGGTGTGCCCGCGCCCTCATGTGACGGGTCCCAGCAGGCTGTCGACGAGGTGACGCATCCGGAGCTCCGTGCGCGCACGACCCAGCTTCCGATCGCGTCGGAGCAGCTTCCAGGTGTAGACGTCGGTTGCCACCACGAGCAGGTCGGAGAGCTCCTCGCGGTCGGCGGACAGGTCGAGGTACGGCGCGAAGACCTCGCCGACCCACGCCCGGTGCAGCGCCCGGCCCTCCCCGACGATGCGTGCCATCAGGTCGTGGTGGGACTCCTGCGAGAGCATGAGCAAGGCCTGGTCGCCACGACGTTCGTAGTGGTCGACGATGACGCGCAGTGCCTTCGGGACGTCGCCCACGGGCGTCCGGCGCTCGTCGGCCACTGCCTGCAGCGCCGAGGCGAGTGCCGCCTCCTCGAGCCCGGCCCTGCTCCCGAAGTGGCGAAGGACCGTCTGGACGCTGACTCCGGCCCGGCCGGCGACGTCGTCCAGCCCGATGCCGGCAGCCGGACGCTCACCGTGCAGGGCGACGCAGGCGTCGATGATGCGGCTCCGGGTCTCCTCGACGGCGCGAGCGCGGGCCGTCATCGTGTACGGGCGGGCGGTGTTCATGTCACCCCCACTTCACACCCGAGACCATATTCGCGTCAACTGCTATTGACACGAATCTGCCGGCAGCGGTCAGCGGGTCAGGCGGAGTCAGGCCGGCTGCAGCGTCAGCTCACCGTCGTGGACGTCCACGGTCACCTTGCCGCCGTCGCTCACCTCGCCACCGATCAGCATCCGCGCCAGCCGGTCGCCGATGGCGCTCTGGATCAGCCGGCGCAACGGGCGTGCGCCGTACGCCGGGTCGTAGCCGGTCTCGGCGAGCCAGGCCCGGGCGGCCTCGGAGACGTCGATGCCGATCCGGCGCACGGCCAGGCGCTTCTCGAGCAGCGACAGCTGCAGGTCGACGATGTGGGTCAGCTCGGCCGGCGTCAGGGCGTCGAAGACCACGATCTCGTCGAGCCGGTTGAGGAACTCCGGCTTGAAGCTCGACCTCACCACCGACATCACGGAGTCCTTCTTGACCTGGACGTCGAGCGTCGGGTCGACCAGGAAGTTCGACCCGAGGTTGGAGGTGAGGATCAGCAGGGTGTTGCGGAAGTCCACGGTCCGGCCCTGGCCGTCGGTCAGCCGCCCGTCGTCGAGCACCTGGAGCAGGATGTCGAAGACCTCGGGGTGCGCCTTCTCGACCTCGTCGAGCAGCACCACGGAGTACGGGCGCCGCCGCACCGCCTCGGTGAGCTGCCCGCCCTCGTCGTAGCCGACGTAGCCCGGAGGCGCGCCGACCAGCCGCGAGACCGAGTGCTTCTCGGAGTACTCGCTCATGTCGATGCGGACGATCGCCCGCTCGTCGTCGAAGAGGAACTCCGCCAGCGACTTGGCCAGCTCGGTCTTGCCCGTCCCGGTGGGGCCGAGGAACAGGAAGGACCCGGTCGGCCGGTTGGGGTCGGAGATGCCGGCCCGGGACCGGCGTACGGCGTCACTCACCGCGCGGACGGCGTCCTGCTGGCCGATCAGCCGCTGCCCGATCACCGACTCCATCTCCAACAGCTTGGCGGTCTCTCCCTGGAGGAGCTTCCCGGTCGGGATGCCGGTCCAGGCCTCGACGACCTCCGCGACCTGCTCGGCACCGACCTCCTCGCCGACCAGCGGCTCGGAGTCCTGCGCCTCCACCTTCTCCACGGCAGCCAGCTTCTTCTCCAGCTCGGGGATCGACTCGTAGCGGATCTTGGAGGCGGCCTCCAGGTTGCCCTCGCGCAGGAGCTTGTCGGCCTCGATCCGCAGCTGGTCGAGGGCACGGCGGATCTCGCCCTCGCCCTCCAGCGACGCCTTCTCGCGCTCCCAGCGGGCCTCGAGCCCGCGCAGCTGCTCCTCGTGGTCGGCGAGGTCGGCGCGCAGCTTGGCGAGCCTCTCGACCGATGCGGGGTCGGTCTCCTTGGCCAGCGCGAACTCCTCCATCTTCAGGCGGTCCACGGTGCGGCGCAGCTGGTCGATCTCCTCCGGCGACGACTCGATCTCCATGCGCAGCCGCGAGGCGGACTCGTCGATCAGGTCGATCGCCTTGTCGGGGAGCTGGCGGCCGGTGATGTAGCGGTCGCTCAGCGTCGCCGCGGCGACCAGGGCCGCATCGGTGATCCGTACGCCGTGGTGGGCCTCGTACTTCTCCTGGATCCCGCGCAGGATCTGGATCGTGTCCTCGACCGAGGGCTCGCCGACGAACACCTGCTGGAAGCGGCGCTCCAGCGCGGGGTCCTTCTCGATCCGCTCGCGGTACTCGTCGAGGGTGGTCGCCCCGATCATCCGGAGCTCGCCGCGGGCGAGCATCGGCTTCAGCATGTTGCCGGCGTCCATCGCCGAGTCGCCACCGGCGCCCGCGCCGACCACGGTGTGCAGCTCGTCGATGAAGGTGATCACCTGGCCGCCGGAGTCCTTGATCTCCTCGAGGACGGCCTTGAGCCGCTCCTCGAACTCGCCGCGGTACTTCGCGCCCGCGACCATCGCGGCCAGGTCGAGGCTGAGCAGGCGGCGTCCCTTGAGCGAGTCGGGCACGTCCCCGGCCACGATCCGCTGGGCCAGGCCCTCCACCACGGCGGTCTTGCCGACACCGGGGTCGCCGATCAGGACAGGGTTGTTCTTGGTACGCCGCGACAGCACCTGGACCACCCGCCGGATCTCGGCGTCGCGGCCGATCACCGGGTCGAGCTTGCCGTCCTCGGCAGCCCGGGTCAGGTCGACGGAGTACTTCTCCAGGCTCTCGTACGTCGACTCCGCCTCCGGGCTGGTCACCCGGCGGTTGCCGCGCAGTGCGGTGAGACCCTCGCGCAGCCCGTCCGCGGTGAGGCCCGCGTCGGTGAGCAGCGTGCGTGCGGCCGACTCGACGGTGGCGAGGCTGATCAGCAGGTGCTCGGTCGCCACGTAGTCGTCCTTCATGGACGCCGCGAGGTCGAGCGCCCCCGCGAGCACGCGCGTCAGCGCCGGCGACGCCGCCGGCTGCTGGACCGTGGCGCCGCTGGCCTTGGGGAGTGCCTGGAGGGCGCCGTCGGCCCGGGCGCCCAGGGACGCGGCGTCGGCGCCGGCCCTGCCGACCAGCTGGCGCGCCGTACCGTCGGCGTCGCGCAGCAGCGCGGCGAGCAGGTGCAGCGGCTCGGTCTGGGAGTGCCCGGCCGTGGTCGCGGCCAGCTGGGCGGCCTCGATCGCCTCGCGACTGCGCGTGGTGAACTTCTCGGCCCCGAACGTGCTCATGTCTGCGTGCGTCTCCCTCGTGCGTGGCGGCCCACCCAGTGTGGACGCCTGTCGGTACAACGAGCCAGAAGTTGAGTCGATTCCCCTCAAGTCTGTGAATTTCCGGACCCTGCCAGGATGGGCCGGTGGGCACTCCCGAGGCACCGTCGCTGGTCGCCGACTGCGGGCAGTGCTTCGCCCTGTGCTGCGTCCTGCTCCCGTTCAGCGCCGGCTCCGGCTTCGGCATCGACAAGCCCGGCGGGACGCCGTGCCCCAACCTCGCCGACGACGACCGGTGCAGCATCCACGCCACCCTGCGCCAGGACGGCTGGGCGGGCTGCGTGACGTTCGACTGCTTCGGCGCCGGGCAGCAGGTCTCGCAGGTGACGTACGGCGGCGTCTCGTGGCGCGACCACGACAACCTCGGCGAGATGGCGGCGGTGCTCTCGGTGATGCGCGTGCTGCACGAGATGCTCGGCTACCTGACGGAGGTCGGCCACCGGAGCCCGGATCCTGCGGCCGCGCGACCTGGCGGCCGACATCGTGGCGATGACCGGGGCCACCCCGGACGCCCTGCTCGACCTCGACCTCGACCACCTGCACGACCGCGTCAGCGCCGTCCTGGAGGCTGCCAGCGCGCGGCTCCGGCGCGGCCCCGATCTCCGCGGCCGCGACCTGGCCGGGCGTGACCTGCGTGGCGACGACCTGCGCGACGCGCACCTCCGCAGCGCCCTGCTGATCCGGAGCGACCTGCGCGGCCAGGAGCTCGGCCGAGCCGACCTGCTCGGGGCCGACCTGCGCGACGCCGACCTGTCCGATGCCGACCTGTCCGAGACGCTCTTCTTGTGCCAGTCGCAGGTCAACGCGGCCCGGGGCACCCCGGGGACCCGGATCCCGGACCGGCTGCTGCGTCCCTCGCACTGGGCCTGACCTCGGCCGGCCGGCCGGGACTGCGAGTGTCTGCTCCGCGATCGGCGAGCACGCCAAGGACATCGGTGGCGGGAAGACCTATGCCGAGCTGCCCCAGGACGACCCCAACCGCGACACGGTCATGACGGCGTCGTTCCTGCAGGCCAGCCTGTTCACGTCGGTGGTGGCGTTCGGCGTCTCGGCGATGGCCACGGTGATCGGCATCGTGCTCGTCCTGCTGGGTGTGGCGTTGCGACGCCTCGATCCTCGGGTCGCCTGACCGCGGAAGGCGGGTCAGTGGCGGGAGCGACGCCAGACGACGAGCGACGCGGTGGGGTCCGGTTGGCGCAGGACCGGGAGCTTGTTGGGGTCGGTACGCCGCGTGGTCACCGCCTGGCGGAGCGCCTCGCGGGTGGCGGACAGCTCGGCCGCGAGCTCCTCGTTGCGGGCGCGCAGGGCGGTGACCTGGTTCTCCAGCTCGAGGATCCGGCGTACCCCTTCGATGCCGACGCCGCCGGAGGTGAGCGACGCGATCTCGCGCAGCAGCTCGACGTCGCGAGTGGCTGTAGCGACGGCCGCCGCCGCCCGTGCGGCCGGGCATGATCAGCCCCATCCGCTCGTAGGCGCGCAGCGTCTGCGGGTGCAGTCCCGAGAGCTCGGCGGCCACGCTGATCACGTACACCGCTGCGTCCGGGGGCAGGCCGGTGTCGCCGTCCATCACGCCTCGAAGAGGTTCGCGCGCAGGGTCGTGTCGACGCCGGCGGCGCGGTAGGCGGTGAGGGCCTCGCGGGCCGCGTCGTTGAGCCGGGCCGGCACCTGGACCTGGACGGTCGCCAGCAGGTCGCCCTTGGTCCCGTCCTTCTTGCGTGCGCCGCGGCCGCGGACCCGGAACGTGCGGCCGCTGGGCGTCCCGGCGGGGACCTTGAGGGTCACCGCGCCGCCCTCGAGGGTCGGCACCTTGATCTCGGCACCGAGGGCGAGCTCGTCGAACGACACCGGCACGTCGAGCGTCAGGTTGTCACCGGTCCGGCCGAACAGCCGGTGCGGCGTGACCTTGACGGTGACGAAGAGGTCTCCGGCGGACCCGCCGTTCTCGCCGGCCCCACCCTTGCCGCGCAGCCGGATCCGCTGCCCGTCCTTGACGCCGGCCGGGATGCGCGCCTGGATGGACCGCGCCGAGGTGCCGCGCCCGGACCCGTGACAGGTCGGGCACGCCTCGTCGTACACCAGCTGGCGGCCGTGGCAGCGCGGGCAGGTCTCGTTGATCGAGAAGGCCCCGCCCATCGAGCTGACCACGAAGCCGGCGCCCTCGCACTCCGGGCAGATCTTCGGGGTGGTCCCCGGCTTGCCACCGGTGCCGTGGCACTCGGGGCAGGCGGAGTCGGAGGTCAGCCGGAGGCTGATCGTGACGCCGTCCATGGCGTCCATGAAGCTGATCGTGGCGTTGGTCTCGACGTCGGTGCCCCGGACCGCGCGGCTGCGGGTCTGCTGCCGGCCGCCGCGGGCACCGAAGAGGTCGCTGAAGAGGTCGCCCATGCCGCCGCCCGCACCCGTGCGGTCGCGAAGCAGGTCGTTGAGGTCGAAGCCGGCGTCGCCCCCGGCGGTCGTCCCGCCCGGGAACCCGAAGCCGCCGCCCCCGGCGTAGAGCTCGCGCACCTCGTCGTACTTCTTGCGCTTCTCCTCGTCGCCCACCACGTCGTAGGCCTCGGCGACGGCCTTGAACTTGTCGTGCTTGGCGGCGTCACCGGGGTTGGAGTCGGGGTGGTTGGCGCGGGCCAGCTTGCGGTAGGCCTTCTTGATCTCGGCCTGGGTCGCCTGCTTCGTCACGCCGAGCTCGGCGTAGAAGTCCTTGTTCGCCCAGTCCGTGCGGATGCCGTCGGTGCTCATGTCCCCTCCTCTCCCGTATCGCTGTAGGTCTCGCCCCGGCTGGTCGAGCCTGTCGGGACCGTCCCCGGCCCAGGACCGCGGCGGCTCAGTCGTCCGCCGGGTCGACGACGAGCACCTGGGCCGCTCGTACCACCCGGTCACCGAAGCGGTAGCCCGCCTTGGCGACCACCTTGGCCGTGGTCACCTCCACCTCGGGATCCTCCCCGATGTGGCTCAGCGCCTCGTGGAGCTGAGGGTCGAACGGGTCGCCCGGCTCGCCGAACCTGACCAGCCCGGCCTGGCCGACGACCCGCTCGAGCTGGTCGGCGACCGCCTGGAAGCCGGGGTCCAGGTCGCCGTGCTCACGCGCCCGGTCGATCGTGTCGAGCACCTCGACGATGGGCGCCAGCGCGGCGTACGTCGCGTTCTCGCGCACCAGCTCCCGGTCGCGGTCGACCCGGCGCTTGTAGTTGAGGTACTCGGCCTGCAGGCGCTGCAGGTCGGCGGTGCGTTCGGCGAGCGCCCGCCGGGCCTCGGCCACGAGATCGGCCTCCTCCAGGAGGCCCTCCTCGGGTACGGCGTCCGGTGAGCCCGCGGCGCGGTCGACGGGCTCCGGCGAGGAGCCCTCCGCATCGTGGACCAGGTCGTCCACCTCGGACAGGTCGCCGAGCGAGGCCTCGGCCTCGCTCGGCTCGAAGGTCTCGTCGGTCATCTCCCCGGCCGCGTCACCGAAGGAGCCCGCCGTCGGGGGAGCCGTCACCGGCTCCCCCTCGGGTGGTCCCTGAGGAGGGCGCTCGGCGCCCGCCTCCGGGGGCTGCTTCTTCGTCACTTGGCTTCGCCCTCGCCGGCCTCGTCCCCCGCCTCGTCGGCGGGCTCGTCCACGATCTCGGCGTCGACGACGTCGTCGTCGGCCGCACCGGTCGAGGTGTCGGACCCACCGGCCGCGGCCTGGTCGGCCTCGGCGGCGGCGTACATCGCGGCGCCCATCTTCTGGCTCGACTCGCCCAGCTTCGTCACGCCCGTCTGGATCTCCTGCGAGCTCGCCTCGGCGTTCTCGAGGGTCGCCTTGAGCGCGTCGAGGTCGGTCTGCACCTCGGTCTTGACGTCGTCCGGGATCTTGTCGGCGTTGTCGGTCAGGAACTTCTCGGTGGTGTAGACCAGCGAGTCGGCCTGGTTGCGGGTCTCGACGGCCTCGCGGCGCGACGCGTCCTCCGCGGCGTACTGCTCGGCCTCCTTGACCATCCGGTCGATGTCGTTCTTCGACAGCGCGCTGCCGCCGGAGATCGTCATCGACTGCTCGCGGCCGGACGCCTGGTCCTTGGCGGAGACGTGGACGATGCCGTTGGCGTCGATGTCGAAGGTGACCTCGATCTTCGGGATCCCCCGCGGAGCGGGCGGCAGACCCGTGAGCTCGAAGTTCCCGAGCGGCTGGTTCTGCGCCCACATCGGGCGCTCGCCCTGGGCGACCTTGATCTCCACGCTCGGCTGGTTGTCGTCGGCCGTGGTGAAGATCTCCGACCGCTTGGTGGGGATCGTGGTGTTGCGCTCGATCAGGGAGGTCATCACGCCGCCCTTGGTCTCGATGCCGAGGCTGAGCGGGGTGACGTCGAGGAGCAGCACGTCCTTGACCTCGCCCTTGAGCACGCCGGCCTGGAGCGCCGCGCCCACCGCGACGACCTCGTCGGGGTTGACGCCCTTGTTGGGCTCCTTGCCGCCGAGCAGCTGGGTGACCAGCTCGCTGACCGCCGGCATCCGGGTGGAGCCGCCGACGAGCACGACGTGGTCGATCTTGCTCACGTCGACGCCGCCGTCCTTGAGCACCGACTGGAACGGCGCCTTGGTGCGGTCGAGCAGGTCGGAGGTCAGCTTCTGGAACTCCGCGCGGGTCAGCTTCTCCTCGAGGTGGAGCGGGCCGGACTCGCCGTGGGTGATGTAGGGCAGGTGGATCGTGGTCTCGCTGGACGCCGAGAGCTCGATCTTCGCCTTCTCCGCCGCCTCCTGGAGGCGCTGCATGGCGATCTTGTCCTGCGCCAGGTCGACGCCGTTGTTGTCCTTGAACTTCTTGACCATCCACTCCACGACGCGCTGGTCCCAGTCGTCACCACCGAGGTGGTTGTCACCGCTGGTGGCCTTGACCTCGACCACGCCCTCGCCGATCTCCAGCAGGGACACGTCGAACGTGCCGCCACCGAGGTCGAAGACGAGGATGGTCTGGTCGTCGCCCTTGTCGAGCCCGTAGGCCAGCGCGGCCGCGGTCGGCTCGTTGACGATCCGGCTCACGGTGAGGCCCGCGATCTCGCCGGCCTCCTTGGTGGCCTGGCGCTGGGCGTCGGAGAAGTACGCCGGCACGGTGATCACCGCGTCGGTCACGGTCTCGCCGAGGTAGGCCTCGGCGTCGCGCTTGAGCTTCTGCAGCACGAACGCGCTGATCTGCTGGGGGGTGAAGTCCTTGTCGTCGATCTTCTGGGACCAGTCGGTGCCCATGTGGCGCTTGACCGACCGGATCGTGCGGTCGATGTTGGTGACGGCCTGCCGCTTGGCGACCTCACCGACGAGGACCTCGCCGGACTTGGCGAACGCGACCACGGACGGCGTGGTGCGAGCACCCTCTGCGTTGGGGATGACGGTGGGTTCTCCACCTTCGAGGACGGCGACGACGCTGTTCGTCGTACCGAGGTCGATGCCGACGGCACGAGCCATGTTGGGTTACCTCCGGGTCGTCCGGCCGGGCGTTCCGGCCGGTTGCGGTTGCTGGGTCTCCACACCATCCTGACGGCCGGCGTGGAGCGGACCAAATCCTTGAGTCGGTGCGGCTCAAGTTTGGTCATACGCTCCAACGCACACCCCGCCCCCCTTGTTCCCGACCTACCGAGATTTCCGGGTCGTCCGCGCCACGTCGCTTCTAGCATGAGCCTCAGGCGGACGACCTGCACAGGACCGCGGTCGTCCGCGCCACAGTCGCTTCCAGATGAGCCCGTCTCAGGCGGACGACCGGAACACGGCGGAGCTCGGGGGCCCAGTCGTCGAGCAGGTCGCCGCAGACCGTCGTCCCGTGGGCGGCGTCCCAGGCGCGCACCTCGCGGTCCACGACGGCGAAGGTACGCCGGAGCGCGGCCGGGTCACCGGCGAGCATCCGCTCGATCTCGGGCAGGAACACCTCGGCCGACCACTCCGGCACGTCGAGCGGGTGCTCGCGCAGCTCCCAGGGCAGGTACTTGTTGTACGGCCGGACCCGGCCGGCGAGCGTGAACACCACGTCCAACAGCCACGGCACCGACTCGACCGCGTCGAGGCGCGCCTCGAGCCGCCGGCCGTCCCGGTCGCTCTTGAGAGCGCGGTAGACGAAGTTCACCCAGCCGTCGAGGCGGGAGTGGTCGACCAGGATCGCCCGCTGCTCCGCGGCGTCGACCGTCGCCAGGCGCCGTACCGCGGCCGTGATCCGGCCGCCGGTGTCGTCGCGCAGCACCTCGGCGTACGCGTAGGACCAACGGAACCACCAGCCGCCGCTCCCGTACGGCGACACGTCCTCCAGCTCCGTCAGGCTGTCGGGGATCTCGTCGATCGCGCTGCTCCGCGCCGTCTCCTGACCTGTCGCCTCCGCCCGCACCACGAAGACGTCGACGTCGGAGCGCTCGGTCGCCATCCCGCGGGCCGCCGAGCCGCTGAGCACCAGGCCCAGGATCGTCGGGTCGTCGCGGCCGACCAGCGCATCGAGAGCCGCCCGCGCGGCGGGGCTGATCCTGAGCCGATCAGGGGCTGGCACGGTCAGCGACGCTAGCCTGACGCCTCGTGGCCCGCCATCGAGTTCTGGTCTCCGCCCATCGGTGCGGGTACGCCGAGCTCAGCGCGGCCGGCGTAGCCGACCGGAGCCTGGAGAACACCGTCGAGGGCCTCCTGTACGCCGCGGGCGTCGGCGCGGACTACGTCGAGTTCGACGTACGCCGTTGCCGCGACGGCGTCTTCGTGATCGCGCACGACCCGGACATCGGGACCCTCGGCGACCACACGCCGATCAAGAGGCTGGCCTGGCCGGAGCTGCACGAGCTGGCACCGCAGGTGCTGCGACTCTCGGAGTTCCTCGACCGCGCTCGGCCCGACCGGCGTCGGAGCCCATGTCGACATGAAGTTCGCCACCCCGCAGAGCGAGCGCGACGCCGGCCGCCTCTGGGAGATCGACCTGCTCGACATCCTGGTCGCCTACCTCGACCCGGGGCGGATCATCCTGACCACCGGCAACGGCGCAGCGTCCGGCGCCATGCGCGACTGGATCGCGGCCCGCGACCTGCCCATCCTGGTCGGGCTCAGCATCGGGGCCAGCCTGCGCGGGCTCCCCTGGCGCGAGGCCGCGCGGAGCCTGCTCGGCCAGCTCTTCCCACGCCAGCGCTTCGAGGCCTCCCGGGCCGACGGGGTCGCCGCCCACTACGCCCTGGCGATGGTGCGCCTGTCGCGCTGGACCGCGCGGATCGGCGTCCCGCTGCTGGTCTGGACCGTCGACAGCCCGCGCCTCCAGCGGCGTCTCCTGCGCGACCACCGGGTCTGGATGATCACCACGAACTGGCCGGCCCGCGCCCTCGCCCTGCGCGACGGCGGCCGCCGCTGACCCGGCGCTAGCGTGGCGGCATGCGGCCGACGAACGAGGAGATCACGCGGCATCACGACGACCCGCCCGGCGCGGACCCCTGGTTGCCCGGTCGCCGGACCGGGCCCTACGAGATCCGGGTGGTGGAGCCCGACGCCGGCTGGCCGGCCGACTTCGACCGGGTCGCCGCGGCCGTGCGGGCCGCCCTCGGCGACCGCGTGCTCGAGCTCCACCACGTCGGGTCGACGTCGATCGCCGGGCTGCCGGCCAAGCCGGTGATCGACGTCGACCTGGTCGTCGCCGACCCGGCCGACGAGGCGGCGTACATCCCCGACCTGGAGGCCGCCGGTTTCGTGCACCGCGGCCCGGGAGCCGTGGTGGCACGAGCACCGGCTCCTGCAGTACGACGAGCCGCGGACCCATCTGCACGTCTTCGGGCCCGACTGCCCGGAGGTGGTGCGGCACCTGATGTTCCAGCAGTGGCTCCGCGACCACCCCGACGACCTCGCGGCGTACGCCGGGGCCAAGCGGGCTGCCGCCGCCGAGATGAACGCCCGCCCCGGTGGTGGCACCGGCATGGACTACAACCGGCACAAGGAACCGGTGGTCCGCGACATCTACGACCGGATGTTCCGCGCCCACGGCCTGCTGCCATGACGGTCCGCACGGGCAACGACGGCGACATCGCCGCGATCGCGGCGATCTACGACGAGCAGGTGCGCACCGGGATCTCGACCTTCGACCTCGAGCCGCCGCCCGCGTCGTACTGGGCCGCGCGCCTCGCCGCCGACGCTCCGGGCGAGCACGTCCTCGTCGACGACGAGGGCGGCGAGGTCGTGGGCTTCGCCTACTCGTCCACCTACCGCCCACGGCCGGGGTACCGGCTGACCCGTGAGACCTCCGTCTACCTGGCGGAGCAGGCGCGAGGCCAGGGCCGCGCGCACCGCCTGTACGACGACCTCCTCCCTCGTCTCGCCGCCGACGGGATGCACGTGGCGCTCGCCCTGGTCGCCCTGCCCAACCCGGCCAGCGTCGCACTGCACGAGAGGTGCGGGTTCGAGCACCTCGGCACGATGCGCGAGGTGGGGCGGAAGTTCGACCGGTGGCTCGACACCGCCTGGTTCCAGCGGATGCTCTGACCTCACCGCCGCCTCCCCGGAGGGCGAATGCGGAGATCCGATTCCTCTCACTGCCCGAGTCGCTACCCGCGGGTGGCCAACCTCTGGGAGGATCGGCAGATGGTCGCCACGCAGGGCCAGCCCGAACCCTCCTCGAACGCAGCGTGGACCGATCCGGCTGCGACGTTGCTCCGTCACGCCCAGCAGGTGGCCGAGGAGCTCCAGGCGCAGGCCGAGGACGAGGCGCGCTCACTCACCGACGAGGCCGGCCGGCTGCGCGAGGAGGCCGAGAGGCTCCACGCCGAGGCAGCCAGGGCCTCTGCCCTGGCCCGGAAGATCCTCGACGACAGCTCCGTGGACGCCGAGCAGGTCGTCGGTGACGCCGGGGACCAGGCCCGGCTCCTGATGGAGGCCGCGCAGACCCATCACGACCAGATCGTCGCCGAGGCCGAGAGCGCCGCCGCCGAGAGGTTCCGGGCGGCCGAGGAGCGCGAGCACGAGGCTCAGGCCGCCGCCGACCGGGTCCGCACCGAGGCGCAGCAGCAGGCGGACGCGTGGGTGGCCGCCGCCCGGGCCCGGGCCGACCAGCAGGATTCCGAGACGCGCGACCTGGTCGCCACCCGGGTCGCGGAGGCCCAGGCGCAGAGTGACGCGCTGCTCGCCGCCGCTGAGGCCGAGTCCACGTCGCTGCGCGAGAAGGCGGAGCAGGAGGCGCGGGCCGCCCGTGAGTCGGCGGCCGCCGACGCCGACGAGCTGCGGCAGGCGGCGGAGCAGGCCCTGGCCCTCGCCCGGTCGCGCGCCGAGGAGCTGACCGCCGCAGCCCAGGAGGAGGCGCGCCGCGAGCTCGAGGTGGCGGCGGAGCAGACGACGTGGACCCAGCAGACGGTGCGCTCCCTGCTCGAGACCGCCGACCTGGAGGCCGACCGGCTGCGCCGGCTCGGGCACCGCGAGGCGGCCGACCGGGTACGCCGGGTCCGGCTCGGCGTCGGAGACGTCGCGGCACGGCTCCGGCTGAAGCTCGACGCCGAGACCGAGGCCGCCCACCAGGAGGCCGCAGCCACCCGGCAGGCGCTCAGCGAGGCGCAGGCGCGGGCCGAGCTGGACGCCACGCGGGCGCGGCAGCTGGGCGAGGCCGAGGCCGCCCGGATCCGCTCCGAGGCGGACGAGGCAGCGGCCCAGGCCGAGGAACGCGCCCGTCACCGCCTCGACGAGGCAGAGCACGGAGCACGGACCCTGCGCGAGCAGGTCGCCGTCGAGATCCTCTCCAAGCAGCGAGCGGCCGACGACGAGCTGCGCCGTGCCCGCGCGGAGGGCGCCACCCTCGTCGCCGACGCCCGGGCCGAGGCGGATGAGCTGCGGGCGCAGGCGCGCCGTACGCTCGAGGACGCGCGTGCCGAGATCGCCCTCCTCGCACGCCGACGAGACGGCATCACCGCCGAGCTCGGACAGCTCTCGGGCGTCATCCAGGCACTCGCCGTGCCACACCCCCACCCCGCCATCACAGAGGAACCAGAGTCGTGACCGACCAGAACCCCTTCAAGACCGTGATGCGTGGCTACGATCCCGCTGAGGTCGACCGCCGACTCGACGAGCTCGCCGCCAGCGTCACCGAGCTGACCCACCAGCGCGACGGGCTCGCTGCCCGGGTCGAGGAGCTGCACCGGGCGACCACCGCCTCTCCCGAGCCGGCGACCTACGAGCACCTCGGGTCGAGGGTCGGGCAGATCCTGGGGCTCGCCGACACCGAGGCCGCGGAGCTCCGCACCCAGGCCCAGGAAGAGGTCGACGCTCAGCGGATGAGCGCGCAGCAGGAGGCGACCCGGGTCCGCGCGGAGGCCGACCGGTACGCCACCCGCGTGCAGAGCGAGGCCGACGCCCAGGCCGCCCGGATCGTGGAGGACGCCCGCAAGGCCGCCGACGAGCACCGCGACAGCGCCGAGCGGGACGCGTCGGTGAGGCTGCAGGAGGCCGAGGCCGTCTACGAGGAGCAGCGCGCCCGGGCGGCGAAGGCGGCCGCCGACTTCGAGACCACGCTGGCCGGACGCCGTAGCGCCGCGGAGGACGAGTTCACCCAGAAGATGGGTGAGGCCCAGGGCCGTCTCGACGAGATGGGGGAGCTGGCCGAGCGCACGCGCCTCGACGCGGAGTCCACCCGGGCCCAGGCCACGAAGGAGGCCGGACGCCTGATCGAGGACGCCCGCGAGGCCGCCGCCCAGATCGTCAGCGAGGCCAAGGCGACCGCCGAGCGGATCCGCACGGACTCCGAGCGCGAGCTCGCCGCAGCCACCCAGCGACGCGACAGCATCAACTCCCAGCTGGCGAACGTCCGACAGATGCTGGCGACGCTCACCGGCACCGCGCCGTTCTCGCTGACCGGACTGGCCGACGCGCCCGACGAGGCCTGGATCGGGCTCGGACACCGAAGCACCCGGAGCGGCGGAGGCAGCAGAGGCGGTCGAGGCCCAGGCAGCCGGGCACCCGGAGGCGGCTGACCACGCGCCGACCGAGGACGCACCCCAGGAGTCCCTGGCTCACGACCGCGGCTGACCGCGGCCGTCCGCCACACCCGAGGTCACCCGATCCAGGGACTCCGCCCCCGGCCTGTGGGCAGGGTGGGCGGGCAGGTCGAGGTTGCCGCTTCTCTTTCGGCCGCCCGGCGGGCAGGCTGGTCCCATGCCGATCAAGCCCACGACCGTCGTCCTCTTCGGCGCCACCGGCGACCTGGCCCGACGCAAGCTGCTGCCGGGCCTGCTCCACCTCTTCCAGACCGGTCTGATGCGTGACATCACCGTCGTCGGCACCTCGCTGGACGAGCACGACCGCGACTCGTTCCTCGAGTTCGCCCACCAGGCCGTCACCGAGTTCGGCGGTGACGACAGCGACACCGAGGGCTGGTCGGAGTTCGCCAAGCTCCTGCACTGGGCTCCCGGCGACGCCGGGCCGGAGGGGCTCCGACGCACCATCGAGGAGGCCGAGGGCGACCGGGCCGGCGACTTCGACCGGCTCCACTACCTCTCCGTGCCGCCCAAGGCCGCGCTCGCGGTGGTCCACGAGCTGAAGGAGGCGGGCCTGGTCAAGCGCAGCCGGATCGTCATGGAGAAGCCCTTCGGGACCGATCTGGCGAGCGCCCAGAAGCTGAACGCCGAGCTCCACCAGGTGTTCAAGGAGGAGCAGATCTTCCGGATCGACCACTTCCTGGGCAAGGAGGCGGCCCAGAACATCCTGGCCTTCCGGTTCGCCAACGGCCTGTTCGAGCCGATCTGGCACCGCAACCACATCGACCACGTGCAGATCGACGTCCCCGAGGAGCTCGGCCTCGAGCAGCGGGCGTCGTTCTACGAGAGCACCGGCGCCTACCGCGACATGGTGGTCACCCACCTGTTCCAGGTGATGGCGTTCACGGCCATGGAGCCCCCGACCACCCTGGACCCGATGGCGATCAGCGAGGAGAAGAACAAGGTCTTCCGGTCCATGACCACCATCGAGCCGGCCGACGTCGTCCGCGGGCAGTACGTCGGGTACCGCGACATCGAGGGTGTCGCCCACGACTCCGAGACCGAGACCTTCGTCGCGCTGAAGTGCTTCGTCGACAACTGGCGCTGGGCCGGCGTGCCGTTCTACCTGCGCACCGGCAAGCGTCTCGCGGAGGGCGCCCGGATCATCTCGATCGCCTTCCGCGAGCCGCCGCGCTCGATGTTCCCGCCGGGCTCCGGTGTCGGCGACCACGGCCCCGACCACCTCACCTTCGACCTCGCCGACCAGGCCAAGATGTCGCTGTCGTTCTACGGCAAGCGCCCGGGGCCGGGCATGAAGCTCGACAAGCTGTCGATGCAGTTCGCCATGCACGACACGGGGTGGGCCGGTGCCGTCCTCGAGGCCTACGAACGCCTGATCTACGACGCGGCGCGCGGCGACCGGACGCTGTTCACCAGCGCCATGGGCATCGAGCGGCTCTGGGAGCTGTCGCAGCCGCTGCTGGAGAACCCGCCCATCGTCCGGCCGTACGCGCAGGGGTCGTGGGGTCCCAACCAGATCCACCAGCTGATCGCGCCGTTCACGTGGCGCCTGCCGTTCGAGCGGCAGTGGCGCAACCCGAACGAGCTGGGCGGCTGAGGTCAGGCCGGCGCGAGCTCGTCGGCCAGCCGCGTGGCCTGCGCCTTGTCGTAGTCACCGATGATCGCGAGGCGGTCGGTGTCGAACGACGAGTCGACGATGACCGAGGTCAGCACCGCCCCCTGGAAGGAGTAGGCCACCTCGGTGCCAGTCAGGCTCTTCGTCGCGTCGGCGAGCGTGCTCGCCGTGGAGGGGTCGAGCGTCACCCGCACGAACCACAGCTTCCCGTGGCCGATCTCCTTGGCGACCGCGGAGGCGACACCGCCGCTCGTGATCGGGTCCTTCATCAGGTAGACGGTCTTGCCGCCACCACACTCCATCAGCTGGTCCTCGATGCTGCTCGGGTCCATCGGGCACGACTGCTGGCTCAGCTGGGCGGCGAGCTCCTTGGGCAGCTGAGGCCCGAACTGGACGCCCGGGGCGTAGCGAGCGGTCACCGGCCGGATCTGCAGTGAGGTCGAGCTTCCCGCCGACGCCGGGTCGGTCGGCGTACCTCCGGCCGATGAGCTGGAACCGGAGCTGCAGGCGGTCGCGAGGGCGGTGATCAGGGCGAGCGGGGCCAGGATTCGCAGGAGACGCACGGCCCCCATCTAACAGGGCGGCACCAACCAAAGGGGTGAGGGCGAGGGGTCAGCGGAATAAGTCGCCGCCGCCCTGTTGTCGGCCCTGACATGAGCCCTTCCTCCGTCCCGACCGTGACCCTCAACGACGACCGCCAGATCCCGCAGCTCGGCTTCGGGGTCTTCCAGGTCCCGCCCGAGCAGACGCAGGAGACCGTCGAGCGGGCCTTCGAGGCGGGCTACCGCCACATCGACACCGCCCAGATGTACCGCAACGAGAGCGGGGTGGGCGCCGCCGTGAAGGCCGCCGGGCTCCCCCGCGACGAGCTCTGGATCACCACCAAGCTGAACAACGGGTTCCACCGGCCCGACGACGCCCGGCGCGCGTTCGCCGAGTCGCTCGACCGGCTCGGCCTCGACCAGGTCGACCTCTTCCTGATCCACTGGCCGCTGCCCACCCGGTACGACGGCGACTACGTGTCGACCTGGCGCACGCTGACCGAGCTGCGCGACGACGGCCGGGCCCGGTCGATCGGGGTCTCCAACTTCGAGCCGGAGCACCTCCAGCGGATCATCGACGAGACCGGTGTCGTCCCGGCCGTCGACCAGATCGAGGTGCACCCGTACTTCGGCAACGAGGCAGCCCGGGCCGCCGCCGCCGAGCACGGGATCGTCACCGAGGCCTGGGCCCCGATCGCCAAGGGCGCGGTGAACGACGACGCGACGATCCGCGAGATCGCCGAGCGGGTCGGGCGTACGCCGGCCCAGGTCACGCTGCGCTGGCACGTGCAGCGGGGCGACATCGTGTTCCCGAAGTCGATGCACCGGGAGCGGATGGAGGAGAACTTCGCGATCTTCGACTTCGAGCTCTCCGACGAGGACGTGGCGACGATCAGCGGCCTCGACCGGGGCGAGGACGGCCGCACCGGGCCCAACCCGAACACCATGGACTGGCTCGGCTGACCCGCCCTCCCGGGTCGTCCGCCTGACAGTCCGCTAGAGGCGACACCCACGCGGACGACCGGGGTGCCGTCGCCCGTCGTCCGCCTGACAGTCCGCTAGAGGCGACTCTCAGGCGGACGACCCGGGATCGAGGGACTGGCCCCAGCGGCGCAGCAGGTCGGCGAGCTGGGCGCGTTCGTCGGCGGTGAGACCGGACACGAGGCGCTGCTCGTTGGCGACGTGGGCGCCCATCAGCCGGTCGACGAGCGCGACCCCGTCCTCGGTGAGCCGGATCCGGCGCGACCGCGCGTCCGCATCGCTGACCGTCCGGGTCACGAGGCCTCCCCGCTCCAATCGGTCGATGCGCTTGGTGACCGCCGACGAGGTCACCATGGTCGACGCGCCGAGCTCGCTCGGCGTCAGCTCGTACGGCGCACCGTGGCGGCGCAGCGTGACGAGCACGTCGAAGTCCCCGTCGCCGAGTCCTGCCTGGGCGAAGACCCGTCGCAGCTCGACGTTGAGCACGTCGCCGAGCCGGTGCAGGCGTCCGATCAGCCCGATCGGTGAGGCGTCGAGGTCGGGACGCTCACGGGCCCACTGGTCCAGGATCTCGTCGACGTGGTCTCGGTTCACCCCTTCACTATATCTTCCTCGGAAGGTATAGTATCTTCCATGGAAACTAGTACCGTGCGCGCCCTCGCACTCACCGCCTTCGCGCCCGCAGCGTGGGGTACGACGTACCTCGTCACCGAGCGGCTGCTGCCGCCGGACCGCCCCCTGCTGTCGGCGACGCTGCGCGCGCTGCCGACCGGCCTGGTGCTGCTCGCGGTCACCCGCCGGCTGCCCCACGGCGACTGGTGGTGGCGCGCCGTGCTGCTGGGTGTGTGCAACATCGGTCTCTTCTTCCCCCTCCTCTTCCTCGCGGCCTACCGCCTCCCGGGCGGGCTCGCCTCGACGCTCCAGGCGACGTCGCCCCTGGCCGTGATGGCCCTGGCTGCGCTGATGATCGGCGAGCGGGCCGGCACCGCTCGCCTGGTGGCCGCCGCGGTCGGCGTCGCCGGCGTCGGGCTGCTGGTCCTGCGCTCCCCCGGTCACCTGGACGCGCTCGGACTGGTGGGCGCGTTCGGCTCCGTCGCGGTCTCCGCGCTCGGTTTCGTCCTGATCAAGCGGTGGACGCCGCCGGTGGAGATGCTCACCCTCGTCTCGTGGCAGCTCGTCGTCGGTGGGCTGGCGCTCCTTCCGGTCGCCTGGCTGGTGGAGGGGCCGCCGCCACACCTCGACACCCCCGCCGTGGGCGGCTACCTGTGGTTGATGGTCGCCGGCACCGGACTCGCCTACTGGTGCTGGTTCACCGGGCTGCGCGCCATGCCGGCCGGGGCCGTCTCCCTGATCGGGCTGGTCAACCCGGTGGTCGGTACGACGCTCGGGGTGGCGATCGCGGGTGAGGTGTTCGGGCCGCTGCAGGCGCTCGGTGTCGTGCTCGTGCTCGGCGGCGTCCTCGCGGGACAGCCCGGCACGCTGGCCTGGGTACGCCGGTCGGCCCAGCGGCCGGCCCGGGCGCTGGCCCGGCGCCGCGCGCCCCGTCGCCTCCCGCCGACCTGCGTCGACGCTCACCGCTGAGCTCCCAGGGCCGGGCCTACTGGATGGTGACCTTGACCTCGTTGGAGGTGAGCTTGGTGTCGGAGTCGATCATCCGGAAGCGGTTCTTGCCGGGCGTCCCGGTCTGGATGTAGGTCGAGAACGTGGCGTTGGTGACCGAGGCGGAGATCGAGTAGAAGTCCTGCCAGGACCCGTTGCTGAACTTCTGCACGTTCAGCACCGCACCCTCGCCACCGGGATAGGTCCCGGTCAGGTCGATCCGCCCCATCGGCGCCACCGTGGTCTCGCCGGCCTGGAGGGTGATCTGCTTCTTGGGCTTGCGGATGCTCGGGCTCGTCGACTGGCTGGAGCCGGAGGTCGGATCGGAGCCCAGCGTGATCGAAGGACCGTCGGACGCCTTGGTCTTCTCGGGCTTCGGGAGGTACATGGTGGCGCCGGCGTCGCCGTTCACCGCGGCCTGGCCGCCACCGAGGCCGAGCACGTGGGCCCCGGCGAGGAACGCCAGGCCGGTCACCAGACCGACCGCGACCGCCACCGCCACCAGGGCCAGAAGCCCGGTGATCACCGGGCGCTGCTCGTCCACACTCACGTAGAGACCTCCTCAGCCACCCATTGTCCAACAACGACCGGGCCTTCCTCGAAACCGGGGTGGCGCCGGGTGGGCCGCGGGTCATCCTCGGGGATGAGATCGCGCGCTCGCGGTCATCCCTGCGGTGTAAATGTGCCGCCGCACGCTGTCCGGCACGGCGCCGCGGCCCGAGACTGCGGGAGGGGTCCGTCCAGGGGGCTCCCGGGACACGAGGAGACAACCACTGATGCACACACGAACCTACGCCGCCACGACGGCGCTCCTGCTGACCGCCTCGGCGGCCGGCGTCGCTCTCGCCGGGGGCTCTGCCCAGGCCGTCGGGTCGCACCACACGACCACCAAGGCCGCCACGTCACTCACCGTGAAGATCACGTCCAAGAAGTCCGGCCCGGTGCTGTCCAAGGACAAGATCCGTCCGGGCAAGACCATGTTCAAGGTCGTCCGCGGGAACACGGGTGGCTCCATGCAGCTGCTCCGCCTGAAGGCCGGCTACTCGCTGAAGCACGCGATCAGCGACTTCGGCAAGGCGTTCGGACCGACCACGAACGTGAGGGCGGTCCGGCGCATCGACAGGTCCGTCGTCTTCTACGGCGGGATCCCGGTCCCGGCCAAGGGCGACAAGCCCAACTGGTGGGGCGTGGACGTCGACGCGAGGGACACCTACTTCGTGCTGAACATCGACAAGAACACGCTGGCCCCGCTCCTGGTCAAGGGCAAGCACCAGAAGCGGTCCCTGCCCACGGCCACCGGCTTCGTGAACATGGCCAGTGCAGCGGGTGGCGCGAACGTCTTCACGACGCCCGCGACCGACCCGAACCGGGGCTGGATGAGGAGCACCAACAACGCGGCGGAGCCGCACTTCATCATCCTGGACAAGGTCGACGAGGCCACGACCGACCAGGACGTCGCTGACGCCTTCATGAGCCCGGACCCGCCGACCTTCTTCCTGGGCCAGTCGATCAACGCCGAGGTGATCAGCCCCGGTCACACGTTCGTCTGGAAGTACCACACCAGCAAGGGCAAGTACCTCGCCACCTGCTTCTGGCCGAGCAAGGTCGACGGCACTCCCCACGCGATCATGGGCATGTTCAAGCTGTTCCACCTGGCCTGAGCAACGCGCTCTCAGGGCGTCAGTCCCTGTGCTCCGCGCGCTCACCGGCGAGCTGTCTGGCCTGTCTCTCGGCCAGGGCGTGCTCGTCGGTGAGCGCGTCGTAGCGCCAGAAGTCGTGCAGCCACATCGCGGTGAGGCCGACGCCGGCCACACAGCTGACGCCGCCGCTGACGATCGAGCCGCGGACCGTCCACCGGTCCGCGACGAAGCCGGCCCGCACCTGGCCGGCCAGCGGGCCGATGGAATAGCTCAGCATCTCGATGCCGGCCAGGCGCCCACGCATGTTGTCCGGGATCGTCTGGTTCCAGATCGTGCCGCGGAACACCGCCGAGATCATGTCGGCGGCCCCGGCCAGCGCGAAGAAGACCAGCGCGACCCAGATCGAGCGCGAGGTCCCGGCGAGCGCGATGAACGCGCCGTACGCCATCGCCGCCAGCACGATCGCACGCCCGTGCCGGTGCACCCTCGACGTCCAGCCCGACAGGGCGGTCGCGAGCAGAGCGCCGACGGTCTCCGCGGAGTAGAGCAACCCGAGCAGCTGGGGCTTGCCGAAGACCTGCTCCGCCAGCGCGGGGAAGAGCACGATCGGCATCGCCAGCAGCATCGCGAAGAGATCCACGACGTAGGTGCCGAGGAGGTCCTTGCGGCTCAGCGCGTACCGCAGGCCCTTCTTGATCCCGCTGAAGCTGGGTGGCTCCGTCTCGCCGACGTGCGGGTACCGCCGCATCGCGGCGTACATCATCGAGGCGACGAACAGGCCGACGATGTCGACGACGAAGCACCAGCCGACACCGACCGTGGCCACGAGCACGCCGCCGATCGCCGGGCCGACGAGCACCCCGGACTGCATGCCGAGGCTGCTGAGCGCGTTGGCCGCCACGATCTCGTCGTGCCGGACGGTCCGCGGTAGGAGCGACTCCCGTGACGGGCGCTGCAGGGCCGAGGCCGAGGCCAGCAGCCCCGACACCAAGAAGATCTCCCACAGCCGCGGGTTCGGGGAGAACGCGTTGATCGCCAGCCAGGCGGTGAACGCCGCCTGGGCGATGCCGGTCCAGATCAGCAGCAGGCGCCGGTCGAAGTGGTCGGCCAGCGCACCGCCGTAGAGACCGAAGACGATGAGCGGCACGAGCTCCACCAGTCCGACGGCGCCGACCGCGAGGTTGGACCCGGTCAGCTGGTAGATCTGGTAGGGGATGGCGACGTAGGTCATCATCCCGCCGAGGTAGAAGACGGTCCCGGCGATCAGGAGCAGGCGGAAGTCACGGTGCTCCCGGAAGGGACCGATGTCCATCCGGAGCGCGCGAAGACGTGCCCCCCAACCCATGGCTGCCATTGTGACGCCCCCGAGGCACCCCCGGCCCCGAATCGGCCAAGCCGCGATCAGCCCACCCGGATGCGGGCGCCTCGCCGCGGGACGCTCGTGATGTTGCGCACCCGGGGCTCGTCCGGCCTGGTGGCGGTCACGTCGTACGCCGTGAGGACCTCGCGGAGCACCGCCACCCCCTCCATGACCGAGAAGCCGGCCCCGATGCAGCGGCGGACCCCGCCGCCGAAGGGGATCCAGGTGTTCACCGGCGGGCTCTGACCGACGAACCGGGTGGGGTCGAAGCGCTCGGGATCGGGGTGGTTGTCGCCGCGGGCGTGGCTGAGCAGGATCGACGGTCCGACGGTGGCACCGGCCGGCAGGTCCCAGCCCGCCACCGTCGTCGGACGCATCAGGGTGCGGACCACCATCGGGATCACCGGGTGCAGGCGCATCGACTCCTTCATCACCGCCTCCAGGTAGGCGTCGTCGCCGTCCCGGGCCGCCGCGCGGGCGCGCGCCAGCTGAGCGGAGTCGCTGCCCAGCTCGTAGAGCGCCCAGGCGAGCGCCGTCGCCGTGGTCTCGTGGCCCGCCAGCAGCAGGGTCACCAGCTGGTCACGCAGCTCCTCGTCGGTGAGGCCGCCACCTCCGGGCGCCTCGCCCTCCGGCTCCTCGGGGCGGGCGAGGATCAGTCGGGACAGGACGTCCGTGCGTTCGGCCAGGTCCGGCGCCCGCCGACGGTCGCGGATCTCGGCGTAGATCAGGGCGTCGAGCCGGTAGGCGTTGTCGACGGTGCGCTTCCACGGCCCGAACCGCCGTAGCCGTGGGAAGCCCCAGCCCAGCAGCACCGCAGGGCTGATGTCCACCGTGCGGTTCACGCACGGCCGGAGGTCGGCGAGGCGGACCTCGTCGGTCACGCCGAAGACCACGCGGAGGATCACCTCGAGCGTCAGCGCGTTCATCCGGTCGAGGCTGCGGAACTCCTCGCCGGGCCGCCACCGCGCGACCTCGTCGCGGGCGACCTGCTCGACCATGAGCCGGTACGCCCGCAGCGCGTGGCCGTTGAACGCCGGCATCAGCAGTGCGCGGGCTCGCTTGTGCTGCGGACCGTCCTGGAGCAGCAGCGAGTGCTCGCCCATGATCGGACCGAGGATCGCGTTGCCCTTGCCGGCGTGGAAGACCGCCGGGTCACCGGCGAAGATCTCCTTGGCGTGCTCGGGACGTGTGAACAGGATCAGCGGTCGGCCCCCGGGGACGACCCGGACGGTGAAGACGTCGCCGTAGGTACGCCACATGTGGGGCACGAAGCGGTGGCGGAAGCGCAGCAGCCCGACACTCTGGAGCCAGACCGGCCACCGGGGTCCGGGCGGGAGGCCGGTGAGGTCGATGTCCGGAGCCGCTCCGCCGCCGAACGGGCGCATCCGTTCGAATCGACGCGCGGTCAGGTCGACGCCGTCGGTCTCGTCGAGCGTGGTCATGGCGACTCCGTTCCTGCTCGCCATACTACGAGTACGCGAGCGGGCCGGGCCGGCTCAGCCGAGCAGCCCGTCGCGCCGGGCGATCGCCGCTGCTTCCGTCCGGCCGGCCGCACCGAGCTTGCCGAGGATGTTGGACACGTGCACGGAGACGGTCTTGGTGCTGATGAAGAGCTGGCGCCCGATCTCGCCGTTGCTGCGACCCTCGGCGACGAGGGCGAGGATCTCGGACTCCCGAGGGGTGAGGGTGAGTCGCGGACCGGCGGACGCCGGCGCGGGCGCGGTCGCCCCCACCAGCGACAGCAGCGGGGTGGCACCGAGGTCGCGGGCCGTCTCGGCCACGGCCTCGGCCTGCTCCCGCGCCCCGTCGGAGTCGCCCGTCGCCGTCAGCACTGCGGCGAACCGGGCGCGCACGGACGCGAGCTCGTACGGCGCGCCGTACGCCTCGGACCGGCTGACCGCCTCGCGCCACGCGTTCAGGAGCTCCTCGAGCGAGGGAGGGTCGACGTCCGCGGCCCACCGCCAGCGCAGCAGCTCCGCCCACAGCCGCGCCTGCCAGGCCAGGGCCTCGGGCCCCCACTCGACCAAGGCGTCACCCCGGCGGTCGATGACTCCCCGGGCATCGGCGACGAGACGGGCCACGATGTCGGCGTCCTGAGCGCGTTCTGAGGCACTGCGGTGCGCCGCTCCGGAGGCGAACACGGCCAGTGTCGTGGTCGCCAGCCGTACCCGCGCCTGGAAGAGGGGGTGCCAGATGCCGGTCAGCGTCTCGACGATCCGGCGGTACGTCGCGATCGCGGCCGCCTGGTCACCGGCCTGGTCGTGGAGGGTCAGCTCCGCGGAACCGCCGGTGATGGCGATCAGGCCCTCGAGGTGCCAGAACTCGTGCAGGCTGCGGGCCAGATCGCCGGCCCCCGCATCTCCGCGGGCCGCCAGGATGTCGGCCCGGGAGGCGGTGAGCAGAGCCCGGTAGATCGGGGGCGGCGTCTCGCGCTCGATGTCGAGCACACCCAGGGACTCGTCCCACCGGCCCTGCAGCTTCAGGGAGACCGCGTGCGCCCAGCGCGCCTCGGCGGCGTAGGGAACCCACGGCGTGCCGGCCGCCCGCCCACGGACGGTGGCGGCATGGAAGGCGTCGTCGGCCTCGGCGAACTCGCCCCGCCCGAGATGGTGGTGCCCGAGCAGGAGCAGGCCGCGCATCTCGGCGTTGCCGGCGCCGGCGGCGGCCGCTTCGTCGATCGCGGCCCGCAGCGACTCGACGATGGACTCCGTCGAGACGCTCCGCTCGAGCCCGACGAGCGTGGTGCGGATGTCGCTCGCCAGGCGCGGCATGTCGAGACGCTCGGCCATCGCGAGGGCAGCCATCGCCACCTCACGGCCCTCCTCGACCCGGTCCGCGCGGGCCAGGGTGCGGGCGTGCACCGCGAGCACCTTGGCGCGCGCGCTCGTCGGCTCGTCGGGCACCAGACCCAGGGCCTGGCGGGTCAGCTCCGTCGGGTCGTCGGTGGTCTCGGTCATGGCGAGGGCGCCCGCCAGCACTCCCAGGAGCTGGCCGCGCACCGCGTCGTCGGTGTCGGGCGGCAGGTGGTCGAGCTGTTCGCGCACCACTCCCAGCGCCCGGGCGGGATGCCCGGCGGCGATCAAGGCATCGGCCACCAGCCCGACCAGCCGTGGGTAGTCGAGGTAGGTGCCCTCGGGAGCCCGGCTGTCGTGCCAGAGCTCGAGGGCCTGGAGGTAGTGGAAGGCGGCTTCCTCCGCGCCGCCGACGCCGCGGGCGTCGTCGCCGGCACGCAGGCTCGCGGTGAGCGCGGTCGGATAGTCCTTGGCCAGCCGGGCGTGCCGGGCGAGCTCGGCGGCGGTGCCGGAGGCACGCCCCTCCTGGAGGGCGCGGGCGTACGCCGCGTGGAGCCGGGTGCGCTCACCCGGCAGCAGGTCGTCGTAGACCGCCTCGGCGAGGAGCGCGTGGCGGAACTGGTAGAAGTCGTCGCGGCTGGGGACCAGGACGTGGCCCTCCACGGCGTCGCGCACCGCCCGGTCGAGCTCGTCGGGCGAGAGCTCGACGACGTTGCTGAGCGCCGCGTGGGACACCCGGCGCCCGGCCACGGCCGCGGCCCGGACCACCGCGACCGAGGCCTCGTCGAGCCCCTCGAGCCGGACCAGGAGCACGTCGGCCAGGTCTTCGGGGATGCCGCCGCTGCGGGCCGAGCTCGCGCCGACCAGCTCCTCGACGAAGAACGCGTTGCCCTCGGCCCGGCTGACGATGTCGCGGACCCGCTCCTCGGCGAAGGGCACCGCGGTCAGCTGGTCGACGAGCCGACGTACGTCGACAGGGGGCAGCGGCTCGACCTGGATGCGCTCGACGCCGGCCATCCGCGCCCACTCGGCGACCTGGCGGCGGAGCGGGTGACGGCGGTGGAGGTCGTCGGAGCGGTAGGAGGCGACCAGCGCGACCGGGGCCTCGAACCCCCGGCTGAACAAGAAGCTGATCAGGTCGCGGGTCGACTGGTCGGCCCAGTGGAGGTCCTCGACGACCAGGAGCAGCGGGCCCTCACGGCCGACGGACTCGGCGAGGGCGTGCACGGCGTCGAAGAGCGCGGCCTGGTCGGCCGGGACGGACTCGGGGTCGGTGGCCTGGGACAGCATCCGCTGGCCGGGCAGCAGCCGGAGCAGGGCGGGGTGACGCTCGGCGACCTCGTCGAAGGTGTCGGGCAGCTCGCGGGAGATCCGGCCGGTGATCTCGGAGATGGGGAGATACGGGAGCGCGCTGTCGGCGAAGTCGAGGCAGTGGCCGGCCAGAACCTGCCAGCCCTCGGACACCGACCGGTCGCGCAGCTCGGTCAGCAGGCGGGTCTTGCCGACGCCGGCGTCGCCCGCGAGGAGGACGGCCGAGCGGGGGAGGCTCACGTCGGACGCAGAGATGCCGAGCGTGGAGCAGAGGTGCTCCAGCTCGGCATCTCGACCGATCAGCGCCGACGTCACGGGGTCCATGATGTCGTGGACCGCCGACATCACCTCAGCTGATCCAGTTCTTCTCGTCGTGGACCGCCACCCGCTCCGCGTCCTGCAGGCGACGCAGCCACCGGCGGCTGCGCACCGGCTTGAGCTGCCGGCGGGTGCGCTCGGCGTGGTAGCGGTACTCCGGCTCGAGGAGGAAAAGGTCGTTCATGGCTCTCATCCCTTCGGTGTGTGTTGCTGACATGAAGAGACTCGCGCCCTGAGGTAGGCACGGACATCGGCACCGCTCCCTATCCCCACGGGCCACCTACCTCAGATCGCCTGCACCCCGCGGCCGACCACCTCAGGTGCCGCATCAGCCCAGGTCAGCAGGGGTGGCCGCGGGCGCAGGTCAGACGGGCCGCCCGCCGATCCAGGTCCCGGCGACGAGCGGAACGCCGGGCCGGTAGGCGAGGTGGACGTGGCTGGGCGCGTCCAGCAGCACGAGGTCGGCCCGCCGGCCCGGGGCCAGGACCCCCACGTCGTCCCGGTCGAGGGCGGCCGCGGCGGTCGCGGTGGCGGCGTACACCGCCTCGGCGGGCGTCATCCCCATCTCGCGGACGGCCAGGGCGATGCACAGCGGCACCGAGCTGGTGAACGACGAGCCCGGGTTGCAGTCGGTCGCGAGCGCGACCCGGACCCCGGCGTCGAGCAGGCGGCGGGCGTCCGGGTAGGGCTGACGCGTCGAGAACTCGACCCCCGGGAGCAGCGTGGCGATGGTGCCCGCGTCGGTCAGCGCAGCCACGTCGGCGTCGGTCAGGTAGGTGCAGTGGTCGACGGCGACCAGCCCGAGCTCCGCCGCCAGCCGTACGCCGGGTCCCGGGCCGAGCTGGTTGGCGTGCAGGCGTCCGCGCAGACCGGCAGCCGCGCCGGCGTCGAGCACTGCCCGGGCCTGGTCGGCGTCGAACGCCCCTCGCTCGCAGAACGCGTCGACCCATCGAGCGTGCGGTGCGCACGCCTCGAGCATCGGGCCGGTGACCAGCGCGACGTACGCCTCGGGGGTGGTGCCGGACGGCACCACGTGAGCACCGAGGTAGGTCGTCTCCTCGGTGAACTGACGGGCGACGGCGAGGCTGCGGGCCTCGTCGTGCACGGTCAGCCCGTAGCCGCTCTTGATCTCGATCGTGGTGGTCCCCTGTCGGTGCATCTCCTGCACCAGGCGGCCGACGCGGCTGGTGAGCTCGTCGTCGGAGGCGGCTCGGGTGGCCGCGACGGTCGTCCGGATGCCCCCGGCGGCGTAGCTCTCCCCGGCCATCCGGGCCGCGAACTCCGCGGAGCGGTCGCCGGCGAAGACCAGGTGGGAGTGGGAGTCGACGAAGCCCGGCAGCACGGCCCGACCACCCGCGTCGACCTGCTCGTCGGCGGGCGGCGCCTCGGCGGCGGGGCCGGTCCAGGCGACCGCCGACCCCTCGATCACGAGGGCGGCGTCGCGGATCGTGCCGAGGAGGCCGGGGCCGTCGGGTGCGTTGGTGACCAGCTCGCCGATGCCGGTGATCACGGTCGCCGTCATGTGTCCTCCCAGATCCGCCGGACGGCGGCGTCCAGGTCGCGACCGAGCTGCTCGCGGTCGCCCTGCCGGAAGACGACCCGGCCGTCGGCCACCACGTGGGTGACGTCCTCGGCCACGGCGGCGAAGACCGCGGTGTGCTCGTCGGCGCCGGTCCCGGCCGTGCGCACGTGGTCGGTGGCGACGGTGACCAGGTCGGCGCGGCACCCGGCGGCGATCCGGCCGGCGTCGTCCCAGCCGAGCGACTCGTGGCGGGTGCCGGCGTCCAGCAGCGCGGCAGCCGTCCAGTGTCCCCGCTGCTGGGTGGCGAGACGCTCGTCCAGCTCGACGGCGCGCATCTCCTCGAAGAGGTCGACCACGGCGTGGCTGTCGGACCCGAGCGTCAGCCGTGCGCCGGCGTCGTGCAGCGCACGGCTCGGCCCGATGCCGTCGCCGAGGTCGCGCTCGGTGGTGGGACAGAAGGCGACGTACGCCCGGGCCTCGCCGATCAGCCGTACGTCGTCGTCGGTGAGGTGGGTGGCGTGGACCAGCGTGGTGTCGGGCGTGAGGTGCCCTGCGTCGGCGAGGACCTGAGCGGGGGTCACGCCGTACGCCGCGAGGCACTGCTCGTTCTCCGCGACCTGCTCGGAGAGGTGGAGGTGCAGCGGTGCGGCGATCGGCGTGCGCATCTGGTCGCGCGGCACCGCGCGGACGGAGTGGAACGCGCTGCCGATCCGCGCCCCGGCGGTGGCTCCGAGGGCGGAGACCCGGGTGGCCCAGCCGTCGACGTCGCCGTCGCTGAACCGGCGCTGCACGCCGTCGACGGGACGGCCGATCGCCGCGGTCAGGTAGCACGTGTCGAGCAGGGTGATCCGGAGGCCGGCTGCCCGGGCGGCCTCGAGGAGCGCGTGGCCCATCGCGTTCGGGTCGTCGTACTGGGTGCCGTCGGGCTGGTGGTGCAGGTAGTGGAACTCACCGACGCAGGTGATCCCGGCCGCCACCATCTCGCGGAAGGTCACCGTGGCCAGCGCCAGGTAGGACTCCGGGTCCAGCCGCTCGGCCACGGCGTACATCTGCTCGCGCCACGTCCAGAAGGTGCCCCGCCCCCGCTGCGTCCGCCCCCTCAGGGCACGGTGGAACGCGTGGCTGTGCCCGTTCGCCAGCCCGGGGATCGTGAGCCCGGGGAGGGTGGCGGGGCGCGGTCCGTCCGGAGATTGCTCGCCGTGGCGGTGTGACGGAAGTGAACCGTCCGTCCTCGATCTCGACCAGCACGTCGTCCTGGACGGCACCGTCGACCCACGCCCGCTCCAAGAGGTACGCCGTGGGGTCGCTCATCGCGCCAGCCGCTCGAGGGACTCGGCGAGCGCGTCGACGCCGGCGAGGCAGTCCGCGATCTCGGCGTGCTCGGCCGGCGAGTGCGAGACGCCCGTGGGGTTGCGGACGAACAGCATCGCGCTCGGGATCCCCTGGGCCGACAGGATCCCGGCGTCGTGGCCCGCCTGCGTCGCGATCACAGGCCAGTCACCGGCCTCGTGGTCGACCGCGAGCCGCGCGGCGAGGTCCGGCGCGAAGTCGACCCCCGCGGAGACCGACTCGGCCGTGACCGTGAGCGCCGTACCGTCGCGCTCGGCCCGGTCCTCCCCCTGCCGCGTGATGGCAGCGACCAGGTCGGCCAGCGCCTCCTCGCTCTCGCACCGCGCGTCGAGCCATGCGGTCACCGCCGAGGGCACGGAGTTGGTCGAGTTCGGCGTCGTCTCGACGCGCCCGAACGTCGCCCGCTGCCCCGCGAGCCGCGCCTGCTTGTTGGCGGCCAGCGCCGTCATCGCGTAGGTCAGCATCGGGTCCCGGCGGTCCTCCATCCGGGTCGTGCCCGCGTGGTTGGGCTCGCCGGTGATGTCCACCCGGAACCGGCCGTGGGGCCAGATCCGGCTCGCGACACCGATCGCCCGGCCGCGGTCGACCAGGTCCCGCCCCTGCTCGACGTGGAGCTCCACGAAGCACTCGATGCGCGAGGAGTCCAGCCAGGGCACGGGATCCTCCACCTCGAGACCGGCGGCACCCACCGCCTCCTCGAGAGGTACGCCGTGCCGGTCGCGGAGCGCGCGGGCCTGCGACCAGGTGGTCGCGCCGGTGGCGAGGCGCGAGCCGAGGCACGCCAGGCCGAAGCGCGACCCCTCCTCCTCCACGAACACCGAGACCCCGATCGGTCGCGCCGGCCGGAACCCTCGCTCCCGCAGCAGGTCCACCGCGGCCAGCGCGGACACCACCCCCAGCGGTCCGTCGTACGCCCCTCCGTCCAGCACCGAGTCCAGGTGCGACCCCGTGACCACCCCACCGCGGGATAGTCCGTGACGCAAATGTTGTTCCGAGCCCGGAGATTCGACCGTTTCGTCACGGACTATCCCGACGTCCCACCACGCGACCACGTTGCCGAAGGGGTCGGTCTCCAGGCGCAGGGAACGGGCGGCGGCCTGGTCGGCGAACCACGCGGCGAGCTCGCGCTCGGGCGTGGTGAACGGCTGGCGGAAGTAGCCACCCGACGACGCGGACCGCCCGACCGGCGCTCAGGTCCGCCCACATCCGCTCGAAGTGGTCAGGCACACTCGGCTCCATGGAGTTCCAGGAGGTCGTACGCCGGCGTCGCATGATCCGTGCCTACGCCGACACCCCGGTCGACCCCGCCGTGGTCGACCGCGCGCTGGCGAACGCCGTACGCGCACCGAGCGCCGGCTTCAGCCAGGGCTGGGCGTTCCTGGTGCTCGACCAGCGCCCCGACGTCGACCGCTTCTGGGAGGTCACCACCACGCCCGGTGAGCTGCCGGACAGCTGGCTCGCCGGCATGCGCACCGCTCCGGTGGTCGTGATCCCGTGCTCCAGCAAGGCGGCCTACCTCGGCCGCTACGCCGAGCCCGACAAGGGCTGGACCGACGAGGACGAGGCCCGCTGGCCGGTGCCCTTCTGGCACATGGACGCCGCGATGGCGAGCCTGCTGATCCTGCTGACCGCCGTCGACGAGGGACTGGGCTCGTGCTTCTTCGGCATCCCGCCCGAGCACGAGAGCGCCGTGCGCGACGCGTTCGGCATCCCCGCCGAGTTCGACCCCGTCGGCGCGATCACCCTCGGGCACCGCGACCCCGACGAGGCGCCGTCCGGCTCCGCGACCACGCGCCGGCGCAAGCCTCAGGCCGACGTCGTACACCGCGGCTCCTGGGGCTGACACGACCCCATCCCACCGGTCCGCACCCGCGCGGTCAACGCGCCACCCGGCGCCGGGCGTCTCGGATCCGAGAGTGGCTGCCCGTCACCGGTCACCGGGCGGTGCCTAGGCTCAGCCCATGGACCTCGAGCGCCTCGCCTTCGCCGTCGCCCCGGTCGTCGCCGCAGCCGGCCTCGGCGGCCTCGCGTCGCGCAACGCCCCCGAGACCTACCGGCGCCTCGACAAGCCCGCCTGGGCGCCACCGGCCTCGGCCTTCGGACCGGTCTGGACGGGCCTGTACGCCGCGACGGCGGTCGCGGGCTGGCGGCTGTACGCCCGCGGCTCGGGCTCCACCCGGACGCTGCACCTGACCCAGCTGGCGCTCAACGGTGCCTGGCCGATGGCCTTCTTCGGGGTGCGCAACAAGCGGATCTCGCTGGCGGTCATCGCCGCCCTCGACGTCGTGCTCGCCACCGAGATCACCCGGCTGCGCGACGAGGACCCGGCGTCGGCCGCGCTCCTCGCGCCCTACCTGGCGTGGACGGGCTTCGCGACGGCGCTCAACGCGGCGGTCAGCGAGCCCGCGAAGGGCTGAGCCCCGCTACGTTGCAGCCATGACCGACGTCGCCGTGGGAAAGCTGCAGGCGCTGGTCCGCATCGCGACGGTCTCCGACCGCGACTGGTCGCGCGTCGACACCGACGCCTTCGACCGGCTGCTGGCCGAGCTCCGGACCCAGTTCCCCCTGCTGCACGGGCGGCTGGAGCTCACCCGGATCGGCAGCCACGGCCTGCTCTTCCACTGGCCCGGCGCCCACCACGACCGCCCCGTCGTCCTGATGGCGCACCTGGACGTCGTCCCGGTCGACGAGTCGGCGCCGTGGCGGCATCCCGCGTTCTCGGCCGAGATCGTGGACGGCGCCGTGTGGGGCCGCGGCACGCTCGACGACAAGGGCTGCGTCGCCGCCATCTGCGAGGCGGTCGAGCGCCTCCTCGAGGCCGGCCATCGGCCGGCCCAGGACGTGTGGCTGTCCTTCGGCTGCGACGAGGAGGTCTCCGGCCCGACCGCCCCCGCCGCTGTCGACGAGCTGGTACGCCGCGGCGTACGGCCGTGGCTCGTGCTCGACGAGGGCGGAGCGGTCGCCACCGGCGCGTTCCCCGGGGTGAAGCGGGCGATCGCCGCGATCGGCGTGGCCGAGAAGGGCACGACCGGCGTCGAGCTGCGGGTGAGCGGCCGGGGCGGCCACGCCTCCACCCCGGCACGCAACGGCCCGACCGCGCGGCTCGCCCGGGCCGTCCTCAAGCTCGACCGCTCCCCCATGGCGCCCCGACTGCCCGAGACCACGGTCGCGCTGATGCGCACGCTGGCGCCGCACGTGCCAGCGACCGCTCCGCCCGGTGCTCGGCCGCGCCGACCGGATCCGTCCCGCTGCTCACCCGCGTCCTGATCGCCGCGGGCCCCGAGGCCGCGGCCATGGCCCGGACGACGTTCGCCGTCACCACGCTCGACGGCAGCCCGGCCCTCAACGTGATCGCCTCGTCCGCCACCGCCGGCGTCAACATCCGGGTGATGCCGGGCGACACCGTCGACGACGCGATCACCCACCTCCGTACGGTGATCGACGACGACGACATCGAGATCAGCGTCGTCGAGCGCGGTGAGCCGAGCCCCGTCTCCCCGTCCGGCGAGGCCTTCGACCTCGTCGTCGAGACGATCGCCGCGCGGTTCCCCGACGCCGTGCCCGCTGCGTACGTGATGGCGGGCGCGACCGACTCGCGCCACTTCGCGAGGATCTGCGAGCACGTCTACCGCTTCGCGCCGTTCCGGATGACCGCCGCCCAGCGCCAGGCGATCCACTCCTACGACGAGCACCTCGACGTCGACGCGTTCCTGGAGGGGATCGCGTGGTACCGGCTCCTGATCGAGAGCCTGCCCGGTGGCGACTGAGGAGGTCTCGACAGGCTCGACCAGCGGGACGGGCTCGGCCGGCGGGACGGGCTCGGCCCGGCCGCTCCAGGGGTTGGCCACGATCGTCGGCTTCCTGGTCTGCGTCGAGCTCGCGAGCGGCATCCTGCAGGGCTACTACACCCCGATCTACACCGACATCGCCGGCCATCTCTCGATCGCCGACGCCAGCGTCAACTGGTTCGAGGCGGCCCAGCTGGTGGTGTCCGCGCTGGCCGTCCCGTTCCTCGCCCGCCTGGGCGACCTGGTCGGCGCCCGGACCGTCCTGCTCCTCTCGACGGCGGTCACCGCTCTCGGCTCCTGGATCCTGGTGTTCGCGCCCGGGGTTCACCACCTTCCTGATCGGCTTCGCGATCCAGGGCGCCTACGTGGTGTGGCTGCCGATGGAGGTCGCCATCGTCTACCGGCGTACGTCGGGCAGCAGCCGCCAGGACCGGCTCACCCGCCGCGCGGCCGGGATCCTGGTCGGGGCACTCGAGCTCGCGGTGATCGTCGGCGCGGTGACGTCCGGCGCACTCGTCGGTGCCACGTCGTTCACGGTGGTCCTGATGATCCCGGCGATCGTGGTCACCCTCGCCCTCGTCGTGATCTGGTTCGGCATCGAGCGCGACCCACCCGCCGGTGGCGGGCGCATCGACCTCGTCGGTCTGGCGCTGATCAGCCTCTCGATCGGCCTGGTCATGGGCGGCCTGATCGCGATCCGACTGCAGGGCCCGGGGCACCCGCTCGGCTGGCTGCTGATCGTCGCGGGCCTGGCGGCGACCGTCCCCTTCGCCCGCTACGAGCTGCGCCAGGACGAGCCGCTGGTCGACGTACGCCTGCTCGCCACTCCCCTCCAGTGGCCGGTCCAGGTCACGGCCTTCCTGTTCGGCATGTCGGTGCTGGGCGCGCAGATCCCGCTGTCGACGTTCGCCCGGACCGACCCGGAGGTGGCGGGCTACGGCCTCGGGGCGAGCGCCGGCTTCGTGTCCACCCTGATCGGCGTCTACGTGGTCTTCCTCGCGATCGGCGCCTTCACGCTCCCCCTGACCACCCGGTGGCTCGGCGCCCGCAACGCGCTGGTGACGGCCGCGCTCCTGGTCGCGCTCGGGTACGGGCTGTGGCTCCCCTTCCACGGCTCGACGGCCCAGGCGCTGGTCAACATGGCGATCGTCGGCCTCGGCTCGGGGGCGTTGGTCGCCGCGCTCCCGGCCAGCGCCGCTGCCGGCGCCCCGCCCGAGCGGACGGCGTTCGCCACCGGCATGACCAACGCCACCAAGACCATGGGTGGCGCCATCGCCTCGGCCGTCTTCGCGATCGCCCTGTCCAGCACCGGGTCCATCGACGACCCGGTCAGGGGCCACGCTCCGCTCCAGGGCTACCTGGTGGTCTGGTCGGTCTGCGCCGCCGCCGCGCTCCTCGCCGCCCTGGGCCTGCTCCTGATGCCCCGCGCGACCCCCGTCCGCGAATGACCCCGGCCCGGGCCGCTCCCGCCCCATGGCAAAATGGCCCCATGGGTGGCTCGGAATCCCCAGACCGTACGCCGGAACGCGACGACCGCACCGGCCGCTCCGCCGCGGCCCAGCGGATGCAGCACCAGGGCCAGTGGGTGGACCTCCAGATCCGGGAGGCCATGAAGCGCGGCGACTTCGACAACCTCCCCGGCGCCGGGAAGCCGATCCAGGGCCTCGGCACCGAGCACGACCCCGACTGGTGGCTGAAGAAGCTCGTCGAGCGGGAGAAGATCAGCGTCCTCCCGCCGGCCCTGCAGCTCCGCAAGGACGACGCCGAGCTCGACGCGAGGCTCGACCGGCACACCGCCGAGTCCGAGGTACGCCGCGAGCTCGAGGAGTTCAACGCCCGCGTGATGCGGGCGCGCTACACGCCGGTCGACGGTCCGCCGCTGATCACGATGCCCCGCGACGTGGAGGCAGAGGTCGACGCCTGGCGCGACCGCCGGCTGGCCCGGCGCCGCGCCGCGCAGGCCGCGCGGCGTACCACCCGCCCCGAGCAGCCCGCCGAGCGGCAACCGAGACGTCGCTGGTTCCGCCGCGGCAGCTAGGGCTTCTCCCAGACCGAGACGTGCTGCTCGCTCTCGCCCGTGAACGGGCGTCCGGTCCCAGTCGGCCCAACGCTCCCGCAGCCGCAGGCCGGCGATCTTCGCCATCAGGTCGAGCTCGCCGGGCCACGCGTAGCGGTACGGCGCCGCCGAGTGTCGGTACGTCCCGTCCTCGCGCAGGGTCACGTGGTGGGACCACTCGATCTGCTGCGGCGATGTCGTACACGTCGTACCCGAGGTAGCCGGGCTCGTCGGCGAAGACGTGCCGGGTCGATCCGGGCGGCAGCATCCGCAGGACCGGCACGGACACCTCGACGACGAAGCACCCGCCCGGTGCCAGGTGGCGGGCCGCGTTCTCGAAGCACGCGACCTGGTCGTCCTGCGAGGTCAGGTTCGTGATCGTGTTGTAGACGAGGTACACCAGCGAGAACTCCCCGGCCAGCCGCGTGGTGGTCATGTCACCCTCGGTGACGTCGATCGCCGGCGGCCCCGGGCTTGGCCCGGAGACGCTCGAGCATGTACGGCGAGAGCTCGATGCCCGACACCGGCACCCCTCGCCCGGCCAGCGGTACCGCGACCCGACCCGTGCCGACGGCCAGCTCGAGCGCCCGGCCGTCACCGGCCAGATCGGCCAGGAACTCGGTCGTCCGCGCCAGCAGCGCGGGGTCGAACCGCTCGGAGGAGTCGTCGTCGTACGACGCGGCGATCTCCTCGTCGAAGTGGATGTCCGGCATGCGGCGACCTTCGCAGCCGGACCGCGCGGCGCGCCACCGGATTACGGCCGGTACGGCGGTGCGACGCCCCAGCCCCACCGCGGGACCGGCGCGTGCGCCGTCACGTCCGCACCCGGCTGGGAGTTGTGCTCGGCGATCCGCGTGCCCCACTCGAGGTAGCCGACCAGCGCGGCCCGGAACTCGGGATCGCCGGGCAGCCCGGCGTCGTCGGCAGCGAGGCTCATCAACGAGGCGAAGCGGAACCGCTGCTCGGAGGTGATCGCGAGGTCGCGGTGGTGCGCGAGCATCGCCTCGTACCCACCGAGCTCGTCGGTGTACGTCGAGGGACCACCGAAGACCTCGGCCCACCAGGCGGTGACGTGGGCACGATGCTGCTCGCTCACTCCTCCGGGGAAGAAGCCGGCCAGCAGGTCGTCGCGCTCGACGCGGTCGTAGAAGGCGTCGACCAGGGCGCGCAGGGCGGGCTCCCCTCCCGCCCACTCGTACAGCGACGGCACCGGCTCGACCACGTCGTCCACCCTAGCCACGGGCTTACGATGGCGGGCATGTACGCCGTCCAGCTGAGCTTCTCCGACGACCCCGCCCGCCTCGAGCACCGACCGGCCCATCGGGAGCGTCTGGCCGGCCTGGCCGCCGACGGGAAGCTGCTGGCCGCCGGGCCCTGGACCGACGAGTCGGGGGCTCTGCTGGTCTTCCTCGTCGACAACCGCACGGACCTGGACGCGATCCTCGCCGACGACCCGTACTACACCGGTCCCGGCGTCACGGTGGCCGGCGTGCACGAGTGGTTCCCCGTCACGCGACACGAGGCGCTCGCCGGCTTGTGACACCAGGCCGGCCCTCCGCGGCCGCCGGTCACCGGGCTCGCATGGCACCCCACGACCTGGGGTACGTGAACGGGCAACTCTCGGAGGTTGCCATGTCACAGGAGTCGTCCGCGCGCTCGCACCGGCCCTCGACCGGGCTCTGGGCCCTGATCATCCTCGTCCTGCTCCCCGCGGTGGTGCTGCCGCTGTGGGTGCCACTGTTCGACAAGACGGATCCGAGCCTGTTCGGCTTCCCGTTCTTCTTCTGGTTCCAGTTCGCTCTGATCCTGATGGCCGCGGCCCTCACCGCTGGCGGCGTACGGGTTGTCGTTGATCGCGGACCGGCGCCGTGAGGGGGCCGGGCGATGAGCGCGGTGGCCGTCAGCGTCTTCGTGTTCCTCTTCCTGCTGGTCACGGTGCTCGGCTTCGCGGCGGCCCGCTGGCGCAAGGCCGACCTCGACAGCCTGGACGAGTGGGGCCTCGGCGGACGCGGCTTCGGCACGTTCATCGCCTGGTTCCTGATCGGCGGCGACCTCTACACGGCGTACACGTTCATCGCGGTGCCGGCGACGCTCTACGCGGGTAGCGCGGTCGGCTTCTTCGCCGTGCCCTACACGATCGTGGTCTACCCGCTGATCTTCCTGTTCCTGCCACGGCTCTGGTCGGTGTCCCACCGGCACGGCTACGTGACGCCCGCGGACTTCGTCGAGGGCCGGTACGGCTCCCGGACGCTGGCGCTCGCCGTCGCCCTGACCGGCATCCTCGCCACGGCGCCCTACATCGCGCTCCAGCTCGTGGGGATCCAGTCGGTGCTGGAGGTGGCCGGCTTCGGCGGCACCGGGAGCTGGTTCGTCAAGGACCTCCCGCTGTTCATCGCCTTCGCCGTGCTCGCGGCGTACACCTACTCCTCGGGGCTGCGGGCGCCGGCGCTGATCGCGTTCGTCAAGGACGTCCTGATCTACGTCGTCATCATCGTCGCGGTGATCTACCTGCCCACGCAGCTGGGCGGGTGGGGCCACATCTTCAGCGCGGCCAACGACTCGTTCACCACCTTCAACACCGAGAACGCCGACGCGATCGCGGCCGGCCAGGCGTCCCCCAAGGCGATGATCCCGCCGCCGACCCTGCAGTGGGCCTACGCCTCGCTGGCGCTGGGATCCGCCCTGGCGCTGTTCATGTACCCGCACTCGATCACCGGCGTGCTCTCGACCCGGGACCGCGGCGTGATCCGCCGCAACGCGGCCCTGCTGCCGGCGTACTCCTTCCTGCTCGGGCTGCTGGCCCTGCTCGGCTTCGTGGCCGTCGCGGCCGGGGTCACCGTCGCCGGGGACCCGCCCAACCCGCAGCTGGCCGTGCCGCAGCTGTTCGAGAACGAGTTCCCGCCGTGGTTCGCGGGCGTGGGGTACGCCGCCATCGCGATCGGGGCGCTCGTCCCGGCCGCGATCATGTCGATCGCAGCCGCCAACCTGTTCACGCGCAACATCTACCGGGCCTACTTCCGCCCGGACGCGACGCCGAGCGAGGAGGCCCAGGTCAGCAAGATCGTGTCGCTGGTGGTCAAGGTGGGCGCCTTGGTGTTCGTGCTGGCCCTCTCGAGGTCCTTCGCGATCAACCTGCAGCTGCTCGGCGGCGTGTGGATCCTCCAGACGTTCCCGGCGATCGTGGTCGGGCTCTACACGAGGTGGTTCCACCGGTGGGCGCTGCTCGCCGGGTGGGCCGCCGGGATGGCGTACGGCACCTGGACGGCGTACGGCGTCGCCTCGCCGGTCCAGTCGCACTTCGGTGGACCCCTGGCGAGCTTCCCGGGGACCGACACCAAGGTCTACATCGCCGCGCTGGCGTTCGGGCTCAACGTGCTGGTCACCGTCGTCCTCACCGTGGTGCTCCGGGCCGCGAAGGTCGACCCGGGTGCGGACCAGACGCGCTGGGACGACTACGCCGCCGACCTCGAGGACGAGGGCGTGGCGGCCGAGCTCGACCCCCACGCCCCCGCCCACGCCTAGCGGGCCGGCACCCGAGTGGAGTGCGTCATACCGGGCGGTCGCCGACGGCGGTAGGTTCCGGCCATGCGCTCCGCCAAGGACTTCTTCCGGCCGCTCGCGGTCGGCGCCCCCGAGCCCGTCCGCGAGATCCCGGCCCGCCCGAGCAGGGCGATCCACTTCTTCGATCCCTCCAACGCCAAGATGGCGGCGAAGGTGCCGCAGCTGGTCGGTCCCGGGTCGGGAGGACCCGACGTCCTGCTCGGCAACCTCGAGGACGCGATCAAGGCGGACGACAAGGAGGCCGCTCGGCACGGCCTGGTGACGATCGCGAAGCAGACGGACTTCGGGTCGACCCAGCTCTGGACCCGCGTCAACGCCCTCGACAGCCCCTGGGTGCTGGACGACCTGACCACGCTGGTCACCGAGATCGGCGACCGCCTCGACGTGGTCATGGTGCCCAAGGTGCAGGGCGCCGAGGACATCGCGTACGTCGACCGCCTGCTGGCCCAGCTCGAGGCCAAGGCCGGCCTGACGAAGCCGCTGCTGGTGCACGCGATCCTGGAGACCGCCCGCGGCGTGGCCAACGTCGAGGAGATCTGCGGGGCGAGCCCGCGGATGCAGGGCCTCAGCCTGGGCCCGGCCGACCTCGCCGCCGACCGGCGGATGAAGACGACCCGGGTCGGTGGCGGACACCCCGGCTACCTGGTCCGCCAGGACCCGGCGAAGACGTCCGACGGCGTCGACGTGGAGGGCGAGCGCGCGACGTACCAGCAGGACCTGTGGCACTACACGATCGCCCGGATGGTCGACGCCTGCGCGGCACACGGGATCTTCCCCTACTACGGCCCTTTCGGGGACATCGCCGACTCGGTGGCGTGCGAGGACCAGTTCCGCAACGCCTACCTGCTCGGCTGCGTCGGCGCGTGGAGCCTGCACCCGAAGCAGATCGAGATCGCGAACCGGGTCTTCTCCCCCAGCATCGAGGACATCGCGCACGCCCGGCGGGTCGTCGCCGCCCTGCAGCGCAACGGCGGCGACGGCACCGGAGCGGTGATGCTCGACGGGAGGATGGAGGACGACGCCTCGCTCAAGCAGTGCCTGGTCCTGGTGGAGCTGGCCGAGCAGCTCGCCGAGCGCGACCCCGAGCTGGCGACGCTGTACGCCGGGATCGACGCATGAGCCTCGACGACGCCTTCCGGCCGCGTCGCTCGGTGCTCTACCTGCCGTCGTCCAACCAGCGGGCTCTGGAGAAGGCGAGGACGATCGCCTGCGACGCGCTGATCCTCGACCTCGAGGACGCCGTCGCCCCGGACGCCAAGCCGGCCGCACGCGCAGCCGCCTGTGCCGCGGCTGCCGGTGGCGAGTACGGCACCCGCGAGGTCACGATCCGGGTCAACGGCGCCGACACCGACTGGCACGACGACGACCTACGGGCCGCCTGCGCCGCCGGGCCGGACGCGATCGTCGTACCCAAGGTGGACAGTGCCGACGCCGTGCGAGCCCTCGCCGACGCGATGGCGTCGTACGGCGCCCCCGAGCACACGATGCTCTGGGCGATGGTGGAGACGCCGGTCGCGATGCTCCATGCCGAGGAGATCGCGTCGGCCAGCGACCGGCTGTCGGTGCTCGTCATGGGCACCAACGACCTCGCCAAGGAGCTGTACGCCGAGCACGTCCCCGGCCGCCAGCCGCTGCTGGCCGGCCTGGGGCTGGCCCTGCTGGCGGCCCGCGCGACCGGCAGGGCGATCCTCGACGGCGTCTACAACGACGTGCAGGACATCGACGGCTTCCTGGCCGAGTGTCGGCAGGGGCGTGAGCTCGGCTTCGACGGCAAGACGCTGATCCACCCCGGCCAGGTCGAGGGTGCGAACGCCGCCTTCGCCCCGAGCGAGCGGGCCGTCGAGGACGCCCGCGGGATCCTTCAGGCGTGGGCGGACGGCGCCGGCTCGGGGGTGGTCACCTACCGCGGGCGGATGATCGAGAACCTGCACGTCGACACGGCCCGCCGCACCCTCGCGGTGCACGAGGCGATCCGCACATCCGGCGCGTGACGCCGCCCGGCCCACCCCACGTACGTCGGGTCGGGCGGCGCCAGCGTCGAGCTAGGGCCGCGTCGGGTGACTCGGCGTCGGGTGCGCGGGGTGCGACGGGCGCGCCGGGCGCGTCGGCGAGGCGGGATGGGTCGGTGTGGCCGGGTGGGTCGGTGAGGCCGGGTGGGTCGGCGCGGCCGGGTGGGTCGGATGTGCCGGGTGCGTCGGAGTGGCCGCCTGCGAGGGGCGGACGTGCTGCGGCGCCAGCGAGGCGCAGAAGTCGGCGACCGCGTCCGCGCTGCCTGCGGCGGTGACCAGCGCGACGAACGCCGGACTCAGGAGCGCGTCACCGTGCTCGGTCTTGCGGCCCGCGGCGTAGGCGCGGCACAGGCCGGGGTAGGCGTGGGCGTCGGGGCCGGACGTCGAGTCGCTCTCGGTCGGGTCGTCGCTCTCGGTCGGGTCGTCGCTCTCGGTCGGGTCGTCGCTCTCGGTCGGGTCGTCGGCCTCGGTCGGGTCGTCGGTCGCCGTCTCCGACGGGTCGTCGGTCGGGTGGCTGTGGGACGGGATCGCCGTGGGACGGCCGGCAGCGGCGCCGGACCACGGAGCGTGGCTCGATGCGGCGAACGCGACACCGGTGGACATCAGGGCCACGACGCCGGCAGCGGCGATGGCGGCTTTCAGACCGGCCCGGGGGGAGGGAACCGACATGGGGGAGTCTCTTCTCGTCGAGTGGACACGATCGAGATGAGCGCGGTGGAACAGCATGGTGGCCTCGTCCTCGCGAGCGAGCTCGCGGGCGGTGCCGGGCGCGCGGGCGGAGTCCAGCAACCGGTCGACCCGGGGGGTCGTCGACCGGTCACCGCCGAGGTCACCCTCGCGGTGTGCTGAAGACCGGTTCCACGCGCTCATCTCACTCCCTCAGCGCCGGAGACGCTCGGAATGTCACGCTCCTCGGGCAAAAAGTCGCGGCGGGACTCCAGTCGACTCCCCAGGGACCTCAGTCCGCGCGACGCCGCGGACCGTACGGCACCGGGTCTCACCCCCATCACGGCGGCCGCCGTCTTGGCGTCCAGGCCCATCACCACCCGCAGCCAGACCGCCTCGGCCTGCTGCCGCGGGAGGCTGCTGATCAGGGCCACGACCCCTGAGGTGCTGAACGCCTCCACGACGGTCGACTCCACGTCGTACGGCTCGACGACGTCCACGTCCTCGAGGTCCTGGACGACACGGACCCGGCGGCCACGACGACGCAGGAGGTCGAGCGCACGGTGCCGCCCGATGGTCGTCACCCAGCCGCGGAACCCGTCGGCGTCGCCGCGGAAGCGGTCGAGGTCGCGACAGGCCTGGGCCCAGGTGTCCGAGGCGACGTCCTCCGACTCCTCGGGCCCGACCAGGACGGTGAGGTAGCGGAGCAGGGCCGGCTGGACGGCGCGGTACACCAGACGGAACGCGTCACCGTCGCCGTCGCACATGCGACGGACGGCATCATCCATGGTCCCGGGGGCGGACACCCGCTCATGGTGCCATGGAGGAGCGAGAAACAAGAGGCGCTTCGGGAACCTCGTTGTCGATGACGATGTGCCCTCGCCATCCGGGTCGTCCGCCTGACAGTCCGTTCTGGCGGACGCTGGAGCGGACGACTCGCACAGCCCGTTCAGTCGTCCGCCTGAGAGTCCGCTCTAGCGGACGGTGGAGCGGACGACCGGGGAGGGCGGGTCAGGAGCGAGGCATCGGGATGCGTACGCCGCGCTCGTCGGCCACCTCGACCGCACGGTCGTACCCGGCGTCGACATGGCGGATCACGCCCATGCCGGGGTCGTTGGTGAGGACCCGCTCGATCTTCTGCGCGGCCAGGTCGGTGCCGTCGGCGACGCACACCTGCCCGGCGTGCAGCGACCGGCCCATGCCGACACCGCCGCCGTGGTGGAACGACACCCAGGTCGCCCCCGACGCGGTGTTGACCAACGCGTTGAGGATCGCCCAGTCGGCGATGGCGTCCGAGCCGTCGAGCATGGCCTCGGTCTCGCGGTACGGCGACGCGACCGAACCGCAGTCCAGGTGGTCGCGGCCGATCACGATCGGCGCCTTCAGCTCGCCGCTCGCCACCATCTCGTTGAACCTCAGACCGGCCCGCTGGCGTTCGCCGTACCCGAGCCAGCAGATGCGAGCCGGCAGTCCCTGGAACTGCACCCGCTCCTGGGCCATGGTGATCCACGTGCGCAGCTTGGCGTCCTCGGGGAACAGCTCGAGGATCGCGCGGTCGGTCGCGGCGATGTCGGCGGGGTCCCCGGACAGCGCGGCCCAGCGGAACGGGCCCTTGCCCTCGCAGAACAGCGGCCGGATGTACGCCGGCACGAAGCCGGGGAACTCGAAGGCCCGGTCGTAGCCGCCCTTGCGAGCCTCGTCGCGGATCGAGTTGCCGTAGTCGAAGACCTCCGCGCCGGCGTCCTGGAACTCCACCATCGCGCGCACGTGCACCGCCATCGACGCCTCGGCCTCCTTGGTGAAGCCCTCGGGGTCGCGCGCCGCGGCGTCGTGCCAGTCCTCGAACGAGATCCCGACCGGCAGGTAGGACAGCGGATCGTGCGCCGACGTCTGGTCGGTGACGATGTCGATCGGCGCCTTCATCTCGACCAACGCGGGCACCAGCTCGGCGGCGTTGCCCAGGACGCCGATCGACAGCGCCCGTTGGGCGTCCCGAGCCTCGACCGCCCGTCGTACGGCGTCCTCCAGCGAGTCGGCCTGCTCGTCGAGGTAGCGGTGCTCGATCCGTCGGGTGATGCGCGACTGGTCGACGTCGATGCAGATCGCCACCCCGTCGTTCATGGTGACCGCCAGCGGCTGTGCGCCACCCATCCCACCGAGTCCGGCGGTCAGCGTGATCGTGCCGGCCAGGGTCCCGCCGAACCTCTTGTCGGCGACCGCGGCGAAGGTCTCGAACGTGCCCTGCAGGATGCCTTGCGTCCCGATGTAGATCCACGATCCGGCCGTCATCTGGCCGTACATGATCAGCCCGAGCTCGTCGAGCCTGCGGAACTCCTCCCAGTTGGCCCAGTCGCCGACCAGGTTGGAGTTCGCGATCAGCACCCGCGGCGCCCACTCGTGGGTCCGCATCACGCCGACGGGCTTGCCCGACTGCACCAGCAGCGTCTCGTCCGGCTCCAGGTCGCGCAGGCTCGCCAGCAGTGCGTCGTACGCCGGCCAGGAACGCGCCGCCTTGCCCGTGCCGCCGTACACGACGAGGTCCTCGGGCCGCTCCGCGACGTCAGGATCGAGGTTGTTCATCAGCATCCGCAGCGGTGCCTCGGTCTGCCAGCTCTTCGCCGACAGCTCCGAGCCGTGGGGTGCGTGGATGGGCAGGCGCGGGTTGGCGTTCATGAGAGATCTCCGATCTCGGCTTCGACGGCGGACAGGACGGCACCGGACGCGACCAGCCCGACGGCGGTCTCGATCTCGGGGGACAGGAAGCGGTCGGGCCCCGGCGCCCCGACGCCGTGCTCGAGCAGCAGACGCATGACGGCGGCCGTGGCCGGTGCCGCGGTCGTGCCCTCGGTGGGGCCCGTGGTGGTCCGCAGGTGCAGGGCGCGCGCCGCCGTCATCACCTCGACCGCGACCACGCGGCCGAGCCCGTCGACCGAGCGGCGCAGCTTGCGCGCGGCCGACCACCCCATGGACACGTGGTCCTCCTGCATGGCGCTCGAGGGGATCGAGTCGACGCTGGCCGGCACCGCCAGGCGCTTGAGCTCCGAGACGATCGCGGCCTGGGTGTACTGAGCGATCATCAGGCCGCTGTCGACCCCCGGGTCGTCGGCGAGGAACGGCGGCAGGTCGTGGTTGCGCGCACGATCGAGGAACCGGTCGCTGCGCCGCTCCGAGATCGAGGCGACGTCGGCAGCCACGATCGCGAGGAAGTCCAGCACGTAGGCGACCGGAGCGCCGTGGAAGTTGCCGTTCGACTCGACCCGGCCGGGTCCGTCGGCAGGATCGGCCGAGACCAGCACGACGGGGTTGTCGACGGCGCTGGCGAGCTCACGTCCGGCGACCGTCGCGGCGTACTCCACGGTGTCCCTCGCAGCGCCGTGCACCTGCGGCGAGCAGCGCAGCGAGTAGGCGTCCTGGACGCGGTGGAAGCGGTCCTCGCGGTGGCTGGCCATCACCCCGGAGCCGGCCAGGATGCGCGTCAGGTTCGCGGCCGACAGCGCCTGGCCGACCTGCGGCCGGAGGGCCTGGAGGTCGGCGGCGAAGACCCGGTCGGTGCCCATCTGCGCCTCGACGCTCATCGCTGCCGCGATGTCGGCGGTGCGGAGCAGCATCCGCAGGTCGGTGATCGCCAGGACGAGCATGCCGAGCATCCCGTCGGTGCCGTTGATCAGCGCCAGCCCCTCCTTGGCGCGCAGCTGCACCGGCTCCAGGCCGGCGGCGGAGAGGGCGTCGGCCGCGGGCACCAGGACCCCGGACGCGTCGCGCACCTCGCCCTCGCCCATCAGCGCCAGCGCGCAGTGAGCCAGCGGCGCGAGGTCCCCGGAGCAGCCGAGCGAGCCGTACTCGCGGACCACCGGGGTGATGCCCGACGACAGCAGCGCCGCGAGGAGCTCCGCCGTCTCCCGTCGTACGCCGGTGTGCCCGGTCGCCAGCGTGGACAGACGCAGCAGCATCAGCCCGCGCACGACCTCGCGCTCCACCTCCGGCCCCGAGCCCGCGGCGTGCGAGCGGATCAGCGAGCGCTGCAGCTGCTCGCGCAGCTCACCGGGGATGTGGCGGGTCGCGAGGGCACCGAACCCCGTCGAGATCCCGTACGCCGGTGTGGGCGCGGCGGCGAGCTCCTCGACCACCGCCCGGGCCAGGTCGATCGCGACCAGCGCGTCCTCGGTGAGCTCGACGGCCGCCCCGCCGCGGGTCACCGCCACCACGTCGTCGAGGGACACCGGGCCCACACCCACCTGCACGGTCTGCATGCCGCCATCCAACTCCGGGCCCGAGCCGCGACGCCACCGCCGGCGACGTCCCGGCGTCTGGGATCCGAGACGCGTGGACACTGGTCACGCTTCACCCCTTCGGGGGAAGGGCCGCTCCACCGGCGCGTCTACTGTCGAAGCGTCCCGGGCCGTCCGGGCGCACGGAGGGAGCAACCCATGCCGACGTGGCTCATCTGGGTCATCGTGATCGTCGTCGTCCTGGTCGTGATCGGCGCGATCGCGTCGATGATGCGCAAGCGACGCATGGAGCAGCAGCGAGCCCGCGCGGAGGAGCTGCGAGCCGAGGCCTCGACGAAGGCCGGAGGACTGACGGAGTCGCAGCGCGAGGCGGAGGAGGCCCGCGCGAAGGCGGAGCTCGCCAAGGCGGAGGCCGAGCGCGCCCAGGAGCGGGCCGCGCAGGCCGAGCAGGGGCACCAGGTCGAGCAGGCCAGCTACGAGGACAAGCTGCGCGAGGCGGACCGGCTCGACCCCGAGGTCAACACCCGGGCCAAGGACTACGAGCCCAGCGTGTGGAACGACGAGAGCACCACCACCGGCGGCGCCCGCGCGGAGCGCAACCCGGGCGAGACCACCGACGACCGGCACGACCTCACCGACCGCCACGACCGGCGGAAGCCACCGCGACTCGACGGACACGACGAACGGCACGACGGCACGACCGGCACGACCGGCACGACCGGCACGACGTCCGGCACGACGACGGGCACGACCTCCGCCGACGGCACCACGACGTACGAGTCGACGTCAGCCACCGACGGGACCACGACCGGCGAGGACGACACCTCCGCCGAGCGCTCGTCGTCCACGGACGGCACGCGGACGCGCACCTCGGAGTGACCTGACGCGGGATCGTCCCCGGCGCGCGCGTGGGACGATCCCGGCATGGGGCAGGTTCCAGCAGCGACCAGGGCGTTGCGGGTGCTGCGCTTCCTGGCGAGCCAGCCCGATCCCGTGCCCCTCGACCGGATCACCCGAGCCTGCGCGCTGCCGCGCTCCACGGCGTACCACCTGCTGGGGGCGATGATCGAGGAGGGCTTCGTCGTCCACCTCCCCGACGAGCACCGCTACGGCCTGGGTGTCGCGGCGTTCGAGGTCGGGAGCGGCTACAGCCGCCAGGAGCCGCTCCAGCGGATCAGCCGGCGCCTCCTCGCCGACCTGGTGGACCGCACCGGGCACACCGCCCACCTCGCGGTGCTGCACGGACGCGACGTGCTCTACGTCGTGGAGGAGCGCGCCCCGGGCCGCCAGCCGTTGGTCACCGACGTCGGCGTCCGCCTGCCGGCCCACCTCACGGCCAGCGGGCGAGCGATCCTGTCGGCGCTGCCGCCGGCCCAGGTGCGAGCGCTCTACCCCGACCCGTCGGCGTTCGTCGAGCGGCACGGCACGGGTCCGACCACCCTGAGCGCCCTGCGCGCCGTGCTGTCCGAGACCAGGCGCCGCGGCTATGCCACCGAGCAGGGTGAGGTCACGCCGGGCCTGGCGAGCGTGGCCGCACCGGTGCTCGACCACAACCAGCATCCTGTCGCCGGACTGGCCGTCACCTTCGGCGAGGGCGATCCGGAGACCCTCGCCACCGAGGTCCGCCGGGCTGCCGCCACGCTGACCCGGCGGGTCGGCGGAGCGGGCTGAGACGTTGAGCCACCGGCCCACGCGCCCGAAGTTACCTGCCGGTAGGATTCTGGTGGTCGGGCGCCGATGATCACGCGCATGATTGCCCGTAAGGTCGGCGCCGACCCGCCCACGACGTCCCGACCACAGGAGCGACCGTGACCGCCGTACTCATCTTGGGGCTGCTGCTCAACCTGATCGCGCTGCCGATCGCCGGGCGTCGGGTCTGGTTCCTCCAGCGGCTGATCACCAGCGGCCAGCCGGCGCCCGACCGCGTCGAGGGCGTCACCCAGCGCCTCGGCCTGGCGGTCCGGACCCAGCTGGTCGAGGTCTTCGGCCAGAAGAAGCTGCTGAAGTGGAGCGTCCCGGGCGCCGCGCACTTCTTCGTCTTCTGGGCGTTCCTGATCCTGGCGACGGTCTATCTCGAGGCCTACGGCGCGCTGATCGCCGTCGCCTTCGGCGCCGACGAGCTCGCCTGGGCGATCCCGGTGGTCGGCCACTGGCCGGTGCTGGGCTTCCTGCAGGACTTCATCGCGATGATGGCGTTCTTCGGCATCCTCACCTTCGTCTGGATCCGGCTGCGCAACGCCCCGAAGGACCTCGGCCGGCGGTCCCGCTTCTTCGGCTCCCACCTGTCCGGCGCCTGGATCACGCTCTTCATGATCTTCAACGTCATCTGGACGATGTTCCTGTTCCGGGGTGCGTCCTCCGCGCTGGGCAACCTGCCCTACACCAGCGGCGCGTTCATCTCGATCGGCGTCGGCAACGCGCTCGGCGGACTCTCGCACGGAGCCCTGGAGTTCCTCGAGGGGCTGGGGCTGCTGCTCCACATCGGCGTGATGCTGGCCTTCTTGATCTTCGTGCTGAACTCCAAGCACCTCCACATCTTCGTGGCCCCGCTGAACGTGCTCTTCGGCCGGCGTCCGGTGGCGCTGGGCGCGGTGAAGCCGCTGATCGTGGCCGGCTCGCCGGTCACCCTCGACGACATCGAGGACCTCGACGAGGACTCCCGACTGGGCGTCGGGTCGATCCAGGACTTCACCTGGAAGGGACTGCTCGACTTCACCACGTGCACCGAGTGCGGCCGCTGCCAGTCGCAGTGCCCGGCGTGGAACACCGAGAAGCCGCTGTCGCCGAAGCTGCTGATCATGAACCTGCGCGACCACGCGATGGCGTCGGCGCCCGCGATCCTGGCGCGCGACGGCAAGCCGGCACCCGAGGCGGCCGTGACGGAGCTCGAGCGGCCCCTGATCGGTGACGAGTCGATGTACGGCGTGATCGACCCCGACGTCCTGTGGTCCTGCACGTCGTGCGGCGCCTGCGTCAACCAGTGCCCCGTGGACATCGAGCACGTGGACCACATCATCGACATGCGCCGCTACCAGGTCCTGGTCGAGAACAACTTCCCCGCGGAGCTGAACCAGCTGTTCAAGGGTCTCGAGGGCCGCGGCAACCCCTGGAACATGTCGTCCTCGGCGCGCATGGACTGGGCCAAGGGGCTCGACTTCGAGGTACCGGTCGTCGGTGAGGACCTCGAGTCGATGGAGTCGGTGGACTGGCTGTTCTGGATCGGCTGTGCCGGCGCCTACGAGGACCGGGCCAAGAAGACCGTGCGGGCCGTCGCCGAGCTGCTGCACCTGGCCGACGTCTCCTTCGGCGTCCTCGGCAACGGCGAGACCTGCACCGGCGACCCGGCGCGACGCGCCGGCAACGAATTCGTGTACCAGGGCCTGGCGCAGCAGAACGTCGAGACCCTGGGTGGAATCTGGCCCGAGCACAAGGTCAAGCAGGTCGTCACCACCTGCCCCCACTGCCTGAACACCCTGAAGAACGAGTACCGCGACCTCGGGCTCGAGCTCGAGGTCGTCCACCACACCCAGCTGCTGAACCGGCTGGTGCGCGAGGGCCGGCTGACGCCGGTCCCGGTGGGCCCGGACGGCGCCGGGGCCGCGAAGCGCTCGATCACGTATCACGACCCGTGCTACCTGGGTCGTCACAACCAGGTCTACGCACCACCACGCGAGCTCCTGCAGGTGCTGCCCGGGACGTCGTACGTCGAGATGGAGCGCTCGCAGGAACGCTCCTTCTGCTGCGGCGCCGGCGGGGCCCGGATGTGGATGGAGGAGAACCTCGGCGAGCGGATCAACGTCAACCGCACCAAGGAGGCCGTGGCCACGGGTGCCGACCAGATCGCGGTGGGCTGTCCCTTCTGCCGGGTGATGCTCAGCGACGGGCTCACCTCCGAGCAGGCCGAGGGCCACGCCCGCGAGGAGGTCGAGGTCCTCGACGTGGCGCAGATGCTGCTGGCGTCGGTGAAGGGCGAGGCCGGCACCCGGCCCGTCTCCCCGGGCTCGTCGTCGGCCGAGGCGGTCGAGGCGGCCGGGGCGGAGACCCGCAGCGAGGAGACCCGGGCCGAGCCACGCCCCGGCGATGCCACCCAGACCCCCGAGACCGTGACGGCGACCGAGGACGTCGGTGCGGCCGCCGCCGCCACGGCGGCGTCCGGGTCGTCCCTGTTCGACCTCGGGGACGACGGTGGCGACGGTGGCGACGAGCCGGCGGGGGACGCGGCGCCGGCGTACCGTGCCGACACCGAGCAGGCGCGCGCGGCCGAGCCCGGCGGTGGGTCGCTGTTCGACCTCGACGGCGACGACGAGGCGAAGGACCAGGCCGACCAGGTGACCGCGACGGCGTCCACGACGGCGCCGACGTCGGCGTGTCGAGCCCACCACGTCGGGCGGGCCTGTCGAGACCCAGGGCCAGGACTCCGGCTTCGGCGGCTCGCTCTTCGACCTCGCGGGGGACCCGGAGCCCCAGCCGGAGCCCGAGCCGGAACCGCCCGAGCCGGCGCCTGCGGCGACGGAACCGCCGCCGAGCGCGGCCGAGGGCCGACCGGACCACGGCCAGGTCTCCGACGGCGGGTCCCTGTTCGACATCGCCGGCACGTCCCCGGAGTCCGAGGACTCCACCGTGGCACCCCCGCCGGAGTCGACCGAGGCCGCGGACCACCCAGCGGCCCGGGCACCGGCGTCCGACGAGCCTCCTACGCCCGCCGAGACCGAACCCGCGCCGCCGCGCAAGGCTGCCGACATCGACGAAGGCGGCTCTCTGTTCGACCTGTGAACCGGGGCCTGACCTGCAGCGATGTCATCCTGACATCATTTGACGTCAATGAGTGCTTGACATGACGTCATAGTGATGTCAGGATGATGCACATGGACATCACGCCGTACGTCGACAGCCTCCGCCAGGCTCTCGTCTCCGCCGCCGACTCAGCCGGTGACGACACCCGCCAGGCCGCCGAGCGCCTCAGCTTCGCGCTCGACTCCAGCTCCCGGCTGGCGATCATGGAGGCGGTCTCCCAGGCCGCGGCCGAGATCACCGCGGAGATGCCGAACGGCGGCGTCGACGTCCGGCTCAACGGCCGCGACCTCGACTTCCTGGTCCACGTCGCGGCCCCGACCCCGCCCGCTCCGCCGCCGCCGCCCCCGGCTCCCGAGGACGTCGACGACGGCAACCTGGCGCGGATCACCCTGCGGCTCCCCGAGTCGGTCAAGGCCAAGGCCGAGGAGCGGGCGAACGAGGCCGGCCAGTCGCTCAACACCTGGCTGGTGAACGTCGTCCGGGCGGCGACCCGCGAGGGCGCGATCAACATCGACGTCGACCTCTCCAGCCTCCCGTTCTTCGGAGGCGGCGATCCCTTCGGCGGCTCCAAGGGGCGCGGCAACAAGCGCATGACCGGCTGGCTCTAGAGCCCACCCCACCGAACGACATCCCGACAGGGGACGGCACCCAGGCCGCTCCCCCGGCAGCTCACACCCTGCTCGCGCACCATGGCAGGCGACCCCAGGAGGAACCATGCAGCGCCAGTTCGAGACTCCCGCACCGATCGGCCTGATCATCGAGATCGGCAAGGGCAGGGTCCGCATCCACGCCACCGCCACGGACACCACGCAGGTCGAGGTGAGGGGCGCCGAGGCCGACGAGGTCGAGGTCACCCTGGACGGCAACAACCTGCGGATCATCGGCCCCAAGCGCGGCGGCGGCGGCTTCTTCGGCAAGGACCACGACCTCGACGTCGAGGTCACCCTCCCCACCGACAGCAACCTGGCCGTGAAGACCGGCAGCGCGGACATCGACGTGGACGGCCAGGTCGCGGAGTCCCGGCTCAAGACCGGGTCGGGTGACGTCAGCTGTGACACGTTCTCCGGGGCCGCGTCGGTCGAGACCGGGTCCGGTGACGTCGAGGTCTCCGAGGGGCACGCCGAGCTCCGCATCAAGAGCGGCTCCGGCGACGTCTCGGTCGGCTCGTCCGTCCTGGAGCTGAGCGTCTCCACCGGATCCGGTGACGTCGTCGATCGGCAACGCCAACGCCCGCACGGTCGTCAAGACCGGCTCCGGGGACCTCCAGGTCACCAACGCGAACTCCGACGTGTCGCTCTCCACGGGCAGCGGTGACCTCACCATCGGGACCGCACGCCGGGGCCGCGTCAGCGCCAAGGGTGCCAGCAGCGACGTCCGCATCGGCATCCCGGCCGGCACCCCGGTCTGGGCCGACATCAACACCGTCACCGGCTCCGTCCGCTCCGACATCGCGAGCGTCGGGGCCCCGCAGGAGGGACAGGACCACATCGAGCTCGAAGCCCGGACCGTCAGCGGCGACATCGTCCTGAAGCAGGTCTGACCACACCGTCACTCATCGAAGGGAGCACCACCATGAACTACACCGTCATCGAGGCACAGGCCCGCTACCTGATCGAGGACCGGATCCACCCGGACCACCACCGTCAGCAGCAGCCCACCGGCGTACGCCGCCGGGCCCGGAAGGTGCGCAGGCTGAGCTGGCTGTGACCCTTTCCCACAGCCGGCCGGACGGAAGCCGATCGCAGCACTGCTGCGGTCGGCTTCCTGCTGTCAGCGGGCGGACGTCGGGCCGGGCTCAGACGTCGGTGACGCGGACTCCGGAGTGCGCCTTGTAGCGGCGGTTGATGCTGATCAGGTTGGCCGTCAGGGCCTCGACCTGGCGGGCGTTGCGCAACCGGCCGGCGTACACGCCGCGCATGCCGGGCACCGCGTCGGCGAGCGAGGCGACCAGGTCGGTGGCGTCCCGGTCGTCACCGACCACGAGCACGTCGGTGTCGACCGACGAGATCTCGGGGTCGTCGAGCAGCGGTGCGCTCACGTGGTGGAAGGCCGCCACCACCGTCGAGCCGGTCAGGATCGCGGCGGCCTGCTGGGCGACCGAGCCTTCCTCGACGTCGAGCGCGTAGGCACCCTGCTGGTCGAAGCCGAGCGGGTTGACGCAGTCGACGACGACCTTGCCGGCCAGGGCGTCCACCAGCGACCGCAGCAGGTCGGCGTGACCGTCGTACGGGACGGCGATCACCACCACGTCCGCCGCCGCGGCCGCGTCCTCGTTGGACAGCCCACGCACGTCGCCCCCGGTCGCGGACGCGAGCTCCGTCGCGGTGTGGGCCGCGCGTTCGGCCGACCGGCTGCCGAGGACGACGGGCAGGCCGGCGGTGGCCCAACGGCGGGCCAGCCCACGACCCTGCGGACCCGTGCCGCCGAGGACGGCGACCGTGACGTCGGGAGCCATCAGATCGACGTCCGGTGGAAGTTCTGGAAGGAGCGCGAGGGTGTGGGCCCGCGCTGGCCCTGGTAGCGCGAGCCGTACTTCTCCGACCCGTACGGATGCTCCGACGGAGAGGACAGCCGGAAGAAGCAGAACTGCCCGATCTTCATGCCCGGGTACAGCTTGATCGGGAGCGTCGCGACGTTCGCCAGCTCGAGCGTGACGTGCCCGGAGAAGCCCGGGTCGACGAAGCCGGCCGTCGCGTGGGTGAGGAGACCGAGCCGCCCGAGGGACGACTTGCCCTCGACACGCGCCGCCACGTCGTCCGGCAGCGAGACCACCTCGTACGTCGAGCCGAGGACGAACTCCCCCGGGTGCAGGATGAACGGCTCGTCACCCTCCGGCTCCACCAGCCGGGTCAGGTCGGACTGGTCGGCGGCGGGGTCGATGTGGGGATAGCGATGGTTCTCGAAGACCCGGAAGAAGCGGTCGAGGCGGACGTCGATCGACGACGGCTGCATCATCGCAGGCTCCCAGGGCTCCATCACGATCCGGCCGGCGTCGATCTGGGCCAGGACGTCACGGTCGCTCAGGAGCACGCCCGCAGGCTACCGGTCCCCCTCGGGTCGAGCTCGGCCAGACCACGGTCAGGGTGGTCTCGACAGACTCGACCGACGGCTCTGGCACCATGCCGCACGTGAGCGCTCCCGTCTTCCACCGCTACGTCGCCCTCGGGGACTCCTTCACCGAGGGCGTCGGCGATCCCGACCCCGGACGCCCCAACGGCCTACGGGGCTGGGCCGACCGGGTCGCCGAGGTGCTGGCGACCCGCACCGACGACTTCCGCTACGCCAACCTCGCGATCCGCGGCCGTACCCTGCTGCCGATCCTGGCCCAGCAGCTCGAGCCCGCCGTCGCCCTCGAGCCCGACCTGGTGACGATCTACGCGGGTGGCAACGACCTGATCCGGCCGCGCTGCGACGTCGACGCGCTCGGGGAGGCGTACGACGACGCGATCGGCACGCTCGCGGCCACCGGCGCGACCGTCGGCATCTTCACCGCGTTCGACCCCGGCGGCGGTGGACCCTTCACCCGACTCCGCGGCCGGTTCGCCGTCTACAACGAACGGGTCCGCGAGATCGCCGACCGTCATGGCGCCGTCGTCCTGGACTCCTGGCGGATGCGGCCCGAGCGTCCCGAGCTCATGTGGTCCGAGGACCGGCTGCACCTCGGGCCGCTCGGCCATCGCGCCATCGCCATCGAGGTGCTCGACACGCTGGGCGTCGCCCATGGTCTCGACCTGTCCGACCCGACCGGATCGCTGGGCGAGACGCCGTTCCGGGCCGGGCGCCGGGCCGACCTCGAGTGGGCGGTCCGCCATGCGGTGCCGTGGATCAGGCGGCGCGTCACGGGACGGTCCTCCGGCGACGGGATCACCGCGAAGCGGCCGACCCTGGAGCCGATCTGACCGCACGCCGACCCTCGGGTACGATCCCTGCCGTCGGTCTCGCACCGGCAGGCGGATGTAGCTCAGTTGGTAGAGCGCGACCTTCCCAAGGTCGATGTCGCGAGTTCGAATCTCGTCATCCGCTCCGAGGCTTCCCACGGAGCGAAGCTCCGGAGAAGACGAGCGAGACGCCGTCACCGACCCGACCTGGACGCTACAGACCTCAGCCTCACGCGTCACAGCTTCATCATGTGATGCAGGTGAACCTCCGCTTCACATGGCGAGCTCACCATGAGAAGCGGCGGTTCGACACCTTCACATGGTGAAGCGGCGAGTCACCCCCACCTTGCGATTCCTGGGGCAATTGTGGACAGTGGTGTGGATGTGACTCCTGACGTCTCGAGGTCTTCCCCATGCTCCGCGCCCGCTGGATCGGTCTCGCCGCCCTGCTCCTGGTGCTCGCCGTCGCGCCGTTCGTCCCGCACGGCGGCGGTGGCAACCAGGCGATCCGGCGTGCGGCCGAGCCCGACCGGCGGCCGCTGACGGCCGGTTACGGCCGGGTCACGCCGGCGTTCCAGCGCACCATCGCCCGCGTCGTCGCCGACGGCGCCGCAGTCCACGTCTCCTCCCGTACGCCGGCCCGCACGCTGGCGGCCGACCTCGTCCGCTGCGCGGTGTTCGAGGGCCAGCGCTACTGCCTCGGCACCGGCTGGACCGACCGCACCCGGCGCCAGGTCCTCCGGAGCACGGCCGCCGTCGCCGCGCGCCAGGCGGCCCGCCCGGAGGAGCAGGCGGCCGGCACCGGTGACCTCTCGCTGGTCGACTCCCTGCGCCAGGCGGCCCGGCTGAGCCCTCGTGCCCGCGCCGCGGCCCAGACGGCGGAGCTCACCGAGGCCGCCCGGTCGGTGGCCAAGGTCTGGCTCCTGCGGCACGAGGTCCAAGGCGTGCCGCTCCCGGCCGGCTTCCTCGATCGCCATCCCGAGGTACGTCCGGCCACCACGGCCGTGACGCGCGACGGCACCACGAAGGTCCTCGGGTCCGACCCCGCGCCGGCGAGACAGGGGAGGAAGCACTGGCGCGACTACCCCACCCGAGGTGTCGTCCTGGACCGGGACCAGGTGGCGCCCCAGCACCGCACCTACTGGTGCGGGCCCACGTCCATGCAGATGATCGCCTGGGGCTGGTCGGACCGGCAGCGCACGCAGCGACACTGGGCGGCCGAGCTCGGCACCACCACCAGCGGCACCTCCATCACCTCGATGGTCGACGTCGTCAACCGCTCCACCGGCTGGGACCAGGCGGCGTACGCCGGGCCCTACATCACCCTCGACATCCGGGACTGGTCGTTCCGGAAGTGGATGCTGCTCATGGCGCGCCACATCGTCGACTACCGGGCGCCGGTGATCCTCCACCCCGTGCTCCTCACGCAGTTCTACCCCTACCTCGACCACGACGGGTCCGGGCACTTCCAGGTGGGTCGCGGCTACCGGAAGCGCGACGGCAAGCCGCCGCTGCTCGGCTACTTCGAGCCCTGGGACCAGCAGCGCTTCCACCCCGACGAGCCGTTCATCGAGCGCGTGCAGTGGCGCACCGGCTACAAGTCGTACCGGGCCAACCAGGCGCACTTCCAGCACAATCTCGGCGTGTGATGGCCGTACGCCGGCCCGTCGCCCGCGCGCGGACCGCGGCGCTCCTCGCCGCGGCAGCCCTCGCCGTCACCGGATGTGGCTCCGACGCGTCGAGCGGCTCCGGGAGCGGACCCACCTCGGCGGCACCGACGAGCGGCCCGACGAGCGGCTCGACGAGCGCCGCACCCGAGCAGCCCCACAGACTCCTCCTCCTCGGCACCCTCGGGAGGGAGCAGCGACCACCCGATCGTCCTGCAGCCGACGGCCGACCTCCTGGACTGGCGAGCGGTGCCCGGTACGACACGGGATGTCGTGACGGTCGGTGACGACTGGACGCTGACGGTCCCGGCCGGAGGCGCCTCGGCCCGGCTGCAGGGCGCGCGGCCGGTCACGATCCGTGCCGCCGACCACTTCACGATCACCGACGCCTTCCTCGACGCCACGCACGCGCTCGTCGTGAGCGAGGACCGACTCGCCGTCGACCCGGACCGGGCGGTGCTCGTCGACCTCGCCTCGGGGCGGAGCCGAACGCTCGACGGACGGTCCAGCCCGCCGACGAGCATCGGCGGCACCTGGGCCCTGGGTCCCGACACCCTCGCCCACGCCACCGCGGGCACCGCCGGCGCCTACTGCGTCACCTGGCTCGCGCTGGGCTCGCTCCGGCCCGAGGGCAGGTACTGCGTTCCCCCGCGCCACGGCCTGAGCAGGGCCTCGATCACCGAGGACGGCGCCACGCTGATGCGCTTCGACGCGCACCGCCCGTCGTGCCGCACCCTGCTCATGCGGACCGGCTCGCGCACCACACCGTTGCCCGGCGTCACCCCGTGCACGGGCTGGGACTCCGCCGTCCTGCCCGGCGGCGCGGTCTGGTCGGTGATCCCGAAGGAGCGACGCGTCGAGGTCGCCCACCTCTTGGCGCACACAGCCGCCGGCTGGTTCGACCTCGGCCGCGGTACGTCGGGCTCGCTCGCGACCTGCGCCGGTGCGGCGTACTTCGTCCGCGACCCGGAGGCCCGGCAGGACCCGGCGACCCTGCTGCGCTGGGACCCGGCCACCGCGACGCTGTCGACCGTCTTCGCCTCGAAGGGGCGTGGCAACGCGTTCCTGTCACCCCCTCGCTGCGGCGGTGACCACCTCACGGTGACCGCCTTCTCGGCTGCCGGCGACCAGCAGGTCACGGCGACGGTCGGCGCACCGTAGGCTCGGAGCATGCCGGCCGACTTCACCGGGTTCCCGCCCCAGGCCCTCGACTTCTACGACGACCTCGAGGTCGACAACACCCGCTCGTTCTGGGACGAGCACAAGGGCACCTACGACTACTCCGTGCGCCGACCCATGGTCGCGCTGTGCGCCGCGCTGGCCCCGGAGTTCGGCGAGGCCAAGGTGTTCCGGCCGTTCCGTGACGTCCGCTTCGCCAAGGACAAGACGCCGTACAAGACCGCTCAGGGCGCGTTCGTCGGCGTCGGCCCGGCCACCGGGTGGTACGTCGAGATCTCCGCGCGCGGCGTCCGTACCGGAGCCGGCTTCTACGACGCCACCGGGCCGCGGATCGCCGCGATCCGCGCCGCCATCGACGACGACCGCACCGGCCGCGAGCTCGAGTCGATGATCCAGAAGTACGAGGGGGGCGGCTGGCGGATCGGCGGCCACACCCTCAAGACCGCTCCGCGCGGGTACGACGTCGACCATCCCCGCATCGCCCTGCTCCGCCACAAGTCGCTGACCATCGGCCACGACTACGGCTTCGAGCCGATCATCCACACCCCCGAGCTGCTCGAGGCCGTGCGCGACGACTGGCGCACGCTCAAGCCCTTCGTCGACTGGGTCACCGCCTCGGAGTGAGCGACCGACTCCCGTCGGTCCGGTCCCGCTCAGTGCGGCTGCCAGGCGTCGTCGTCCTCGGTGAGGGCCGCCACGCCCGCCGGCAGGGTCCCCGACGCCAGATCGGCCACCGACACCTGCTCGAAGACGTCACGCAAGGAGTGCCGCGCCGCGATCCAGACGCGCTGCAGCGCGTCGGCGCGCTCGTTGTAGGAGACCGCTTCCGGACGTAGCCCGTACACCGACACCAGGGGACCGTCGACGGCGCGGATCACGTCGGCCACCGTGACGTCGCCGGCGGCCTTCGCGAGCCGCCAGCCCCCGGCCTGCCCGCGCTGCGCGTGGACGACGCCCGCCTTGCGCAGGTCGGCCAGGATGGCCTGGAGGAAGTTGTGAGGGATGTCCTGGAGCTTCCCCAGCTCCTCGGCACTGACCGGTCGGCCGTTCTGGTCGCCGTCGCCGCGCGCCGCCATCTCGATCAGGGCGCGGAGGGCGTAGTCGGCCTTGGCGGAGACTCGCATGGGAGCAGTCTCCCAGAAGCGCGCCGGGATCCCCGCACCCGCGCGTGGTCTCGGTCACATCCGAGGCGGGCGGGCTACGACCGATCCGAGGAGGTCTGTTGCCTCGACGTACCCTCCGGGGCACAATGATGTTACTGATGAGTAGCCGTACTCTCGACAGGGCTCCGACGACCGGGGCGAGCCCTCGAAGCGACGCGAACAGGTAGGGACATGGGCCACTACAAGAGCAACCTCCGTGACATCGAGTTCAACCTCTTCGAGCTGCTGGGCACGGACGAGGTGCTCGGCACCGGCCCGTTCGCCGACATCGACGCCGCGACCGGACGCGAGATCCTCGCCGAGGTCGACCGGCTGGCCCGCGAGGACCTCGCCGCGTCGTTCGAGGAGTCCGACCGCACGCCGCCCGTCTTCGACCCCGAGACCCACACCGCCCCGGTGCCCGAGGCGTTCAAGAAGAGCTACCGCGCCTGGATGGACGCCGAGTACTGGCGCCTCGGTGTCCTCGCCGAGCTCGGCGGCACCCCCGCTCCCTCGAGCTTCAACTGGGCGCTCGGCGAGATGGTCCTCGGTGCCAACCCCGCCATCTGGATGTACGGCGCCGGGCCGATGTTCGCCGGCGTCATCCACCGCAACGGCAACGAGCGCGACCACACGATCGCCCAGCACATCGTCGACCGCGGCTGGCTCACCACCATGGTGCTCACCGAGCCCGACGCCGGGTCCGACGTCGGCGCCGGCCGCACCAAGGCCACGCCCAACGACGACGGCACCTGGAACATCGAGGGCGTCAAGCGCTTCATCACCTCGGCCGAGGGCGACCTCTCCGACAACATCATCCACATGGTGCTGGCCCGCCCGCAGGGCGTCGAGGGCGCCGGCGGGCCGGGCACCAAGGGCCTGAGCCTCTTCATCGTCCCCAAGTTCCACTTCGACCTCGAGACCGGTGAGTCGACCGGCGAGCGCAACGGCGTCTACGTGACCGGCGTCGAGCACAAGATGGGGATCAAGGTCTCCAACACCTGCGAGCTCACCTTCGGCGACCCGGGCGTCGGCGGCGGCGAGCCCGCCACGGGCTGGCTGCTCGGCGAGGTCCACGACGGCATCGCCCAGATGTTCCAGGTGATCGAGAACGCCCGGATGATGGTCGGCACCAAGGCCATCGCGACGCTGTCGACCGGCTACCTGAACGCGCTCGACTTCGCCAAGGAGCGGGTCCAGGGCGCCGACCTCACCCAGGCCGCCGACAAGACCGCGCCGCGCGTGACGATCACCCACCACCCCGACGTACGCCGTTCGCTGATGACGCAGAAGTCGTTCGCCGAGGCGATGCGCTCGCTGGTCCTCTACACCGCCTCGTGGCAGGACCGGGTGATGGTGGCCGAGCACGCGGGTGAGCGGGACGAGCTGGCGATGGCGGTCAACGACCTCCTGCTGCCGATCGTGAAGGGGTACGGCTCGGAGCGCTCGTGGGTGCTGCTCGGCACCGAGTCGCTCCAGACCTTCGGCGGCTCGGGCTTCCTGCAGGACTACCCGGTCGAGCAGTACGTCCGCGACGCCAAGATCGACACCCTCTACGAGGGCACCACCGCGATCCAGGGTCAGGACTTCTTCTTCCGCAAGATCGTCAAGGACCAGGGCAAGGCGCTGGGCCACCTCGCCCAGGAGATCCAGACCTTCCTCGAGAGCCAGGCGGGCAACGGCCGGCTCAAGGTGGAGCGCGAGCTGCTCGCCACCGCGCTCGAGGACGCGCAGGCGATCGTCGGGGCGATGATCAACGACCTGATGAGCGCCGACGCGTCGGCCGAGGGCGGCGACCTGCGCAACATCTACAAGGTCGGCCTGAACACCAGCCGGCTGCTGATGGCGCTCGGTGACGTGGTCTGCGCCTGGCTCCTGCTCCGCGGCGCGGACGTGGCGCTGCGCAAGCTCTCCGGCGACCTGCCCCCCAAGGAGAAGGCGTTCTACGAGGGCAAGGTGGCCGCCGCGCAGTTCTTCGCCCAGACCAACCTCCCCCGGATCTCCGCCGAGCGGGCCATCGCCGAGCACGTCGACCTCGCCCTGATGGACCTCGACGAGGCCGCCTTCTGAGAGCCGGCCTCCCCGGCAGTGTCCCCGACCGACGCCGAGTCGTCACCTGACAACTCGGCGTGATTTCAGCGCCTGTATCTGCCGACTCGGTGCGTTTCGGGCGTCTGTTCGCGCCGACTCGGCGAGGTGTCCGCGAGCGCACGCCCTAACGTGAGGGCGTGCTCGACGCCTTCGTCGCCGGTCTGCTCACCGGCCTCTCGCTGATCGTCGCGATCGGGGCACAGAACGCGTTCGTCCTCCGCCAGGGCCTGCTGCGGCAGTACGTCGGACCCGTCGTCGCCATCTGCGCGATCAGCGACCTGGTCCTGATCACCGCCGGGGTGGCCGGCATCGGCGCCGTCGTGAAGCACGCACCGACCGCACTGACGGTCGTGCGCTGGCTGGGCGTGGCCTTCCTCACCGCCTACGGCGTGCGGTCGCTGTGGCGGTCGCGGCACGCCCAGGCGCTGACCGCGTCAGGCCAGGCCGAGCCCCGGCTGCGCGGCGCCGTGCTGCAGGCGACGGCGCTGACCTGGCTGAACCCGCACGTCTACCTCGACACCGTGCTGCTGCTCGGCTCGATCGCGGCGCACCAGGGCCCGACCGGCAAGTGGTGGTTCGCAGCAGGGGCCGGCGCAGGGAGCGTGCTGTGGTTCAGCGGGCTCGGCTACGGCGCGCGCCTGCTCAGCCCGGTGCTCACGCGGCCCCGGGCCTGGCAGGTGCTGGACGTGCTGATCGGGCTGACGATGCTCGCGATCGCGGTCTCGCTGGCCCGAGGCTGATCAGCGGGCCGCGGTGGTCCGCTTCCCGGCGTACCCGTTGTTCTTGCCGTACGACGGAGCACCGCCCTTGCGCGGGCCGCCCTCGCTCTTCTGTCCGCCCTGGTAGCCGCCGCCGGACCGGTAGCCGGCCTTCGGGTTGCTGCCCTTGTAGCCGCCGGACTTGTAGCCGCCCGACCGCTTCCCGGCGTACGAGGAGGACGAGGACTTCGGAGCGGGGGAGCCGTGCTTGGCGAGGACCGCGGCCGACAGGTGGTCGGGGACGGTCTTGATGTCGTGGTGCAGCACCTCGACGCCGGCGCTCTGCTGGGTACGGGCGACCTGCTGGACGAACTTGGGCGTGGTGATGGTGATGACCGCGCCGTCGCTGCCCGCGCGCGCCGTACGGCCGCTGCGGTGCAGGTAGGCCTTGGCGTCGCTGGCCGGGTCGAAGTGGATGACCAGGTTGACGTTGTCGACGTGGATGCCGCGGGCCGCCACGTCGGTGGCGACGACGGCCTTGGCCAAGCCCTTCGAGAAGCGGTGCAAGTTGCGCTCGCGGACCTTCTGGCTGAGGTTGCCGTGCAGGTCGACGGCGTCGACGCCCTGGTTGGTGAGTGCCTCGGCCAGCTCCACGGCACCCTCGCGGGTGCGGGTGAAGATGATCGTGCGGCCGTTGGCCTCGACGAGCCGGACGGCGGTGTCGACCTTCTCGCGGAAGCCGCCGACCGTCAGCGTGTGATGGGTCATCGTGGTGACCGAGCCGGCGTTCGGGTCGAGCTGGTGGAGCTTGGGGTTGCGCAGGTGGGTGCGGACCAGCTTGTCGACGTCACCGTCGAGCGTGGCGCTGAGCAGCATCCGCTGCGAGCCCTCGGGCGTCATCCCGACCAGCTTGTCGACCGACGGGTAGAAGCCGAGGTCGCACAGGTGGTCGGCCTCGTCGAGGACGGTCAGCTGGATGTCGTCGAAGAAGCAGTAGCCGTTCTCCAGCAGATCCTCCAGGCGGCCGGGCGTGGCGACGACGATGTCGGCGCGCTGGCGGAGCTGGCGGGTCTGCTTGTCGTACGGCGTACCGCCGTAGACGGTGACCATCTTGAGGTTCAGGGAGTGCGCCAGCGGCTGGATGGCCTTGGCGACCTGGTTGGCCAGCTCGCGGGTCGGCACGATCATCACCGCGCGCGGGTGGCAGGGGCGGCTCTTGCTGCCGGCCAGCTTGGCGAGCGCGGGGATCCCGAAGGCGAGGGTCTTGCCGGAGCCGGTCTGGGCGCGGCCCAGCACGTCGTGGCCGGCCATCCCGTCGGGGATCACGGCCTCCTGCACCGGCGTCGGGGTGACGATGCCCTGCAGGCGCAGGGCCTCGATCAGCTCGGGGGGCAGACCGGTGAACACGTTGTCGACGGGCTCGGTGGGCTCGGTGGCGTCGTCCTCGCGGACGTCGTCCTCCGGGGCGCCGGTGGCCTCGGTGTACGTCGCGACGGCGAGCCGGGTGAGCTCGTCGTCGGTGAACGAGAGGTCGGGGGTGGTGGACTCGGTGGATTCAGGCGCAGACATGCGTCGTCACAGCTTTCGGTTCGCATCGGGTGCGTCCGGCGCGGGGCCGCGGGTGCGGATCCGGTGAGCCTGCAAGACGCGGTCTTGCTCCACCCGATCGCTGGTCTCCGCGCAGCTGAGTAAGACTGCGCCACCACACCGGGCCGTGCTAAGAGAGTGGGCCTCGAACTCAAGCAGAGTCCCACTGGCTGTGCACGATCGTACGGGTCCGGTGGCCCATCCCCCGCATCCGCGGCGCCGTGACCCGCACCACGCGCCACCCCTGCACCCGCGGCCGCCTCTGCTGTAACGCGGGGTTATCACCGCCGAAGACGCCGGAGAGAGCGCACTCAGTAGCAACAACACCGCACCAGACGGGTACGCCGGACTGGTGCGGTGATAACCCCGCGTTACACGCCGCGGCGCCCCCGGCCACCCCGGCCCTCGTAGGCTCGGTGCGTGCCCGTCCTGACCAGCATCCACGTCGCCAAGGGACGGCGACTGCCGATGCGGGCCGTCGAGGGGGCCACGGTCGAGGCAGGCAAGGGGATCGTGGGCGACCGCTACCACGGGGCCCGCCACCGGCAGGTCTCGGTGCAGAGCGCGGCGGCGCTGCGCGCGGCGAGCGAGGCCTTCGGGGCCGACGTACCGGCCGAGCTCACCCGCCGCAACCTGACCGTCGACGACGGCGTCGTCCCGACCGCGCCGGGGTCGCTGATCCGCGTCGGGGACGTCCTGCTCGAGGTGGTCCGGGTCGCAGCTCCGTGCAAGCTGCTCGACGACACCATCGGCCGAGGAGCCCAGGAGGCGCTGCGCCGGCGGGGCGGCTCGATCTGCCGGGTGCTCGAAGGAGGCGAGATCGTCGTCGGCGACCTCGTGGACCTCGACGTGGGGGTGGGGGCGCGCACGTGAGCGGCCGGCACGTCCGCCTCGTCCTGCCCCACCAGCTGTTCGAGACGCATCTCGAGGCACCCGCCGGCTCGCCGACGGCTGGTGGACGGCCGCGACAGGGCTGGCGCCGGTCGACCTGGTGCTGCGCCGGGTGCTGGAGAACGGCTGGGCCCACCACATCGAGCGACTGATGGTGCTGGGGAACGCGATGTGCCTGCTCCGCACCGATCCGGACGCCGCCTACGAGTGGTTCATGGAGATGTTCGTCGACGCCTACGACTGGGTGATGGTCCCCAACGTCTACGCGATGAGCCAGTTCGCCGCCGGTGCGGTGATCACCACCAAGCCGTACGTCTCGGGCAGCAACTACCTGCGCACGATGTCCGACTTCCCGCCCGGCGACTGGACCGCCGACTGGGACGCCCTCTACTGGACCTTCGTCCGCGACCACCGCCAGGTCTTCGCCGAGAACCCCCGGTCACGCATGATCGCCAGGCTGTACGACGACCTCGACCCGGGCACCAAGTCGGCGCACACCCGGCGTGCGCGACGGTGGCTCGGCTGATGCCGCGGCTGCACGCCCTGGAGCTGGTGCCCGACGGCGCCGGGGACCTCGCCGTACGTCGTGACTGGCAGGCCCTGCGCGACGCCGGGCTGCCCTCACAGCTCGACCACCGTGGCGCCACGAACACCCCGCACGTCACCGTGCTCGCGCTGCCGGGCATGGACGCAGCGCTGGAGGCGCGGGCCGCGGCGCTCGTGGGGTCGCTGCTGCCCGTGCGGGTGCGGATGGCGGGCCTGGCCGTGCTCGGCGGACCCAAGGTGACCGTCGCCCGGCTCCTCGACGTCCCCGAGCAGCTGACCCGCGCGGTCCTCGACCTCCGCTCCGGCGTCGACGGTGAGCGTCATCCGGGTTGGCTGCCGCATGTCACCCTCGCGCGGCGCGTCCCCCGGGCGTTCGTCCAGCAGGTGGTCGACGTGCTGGGGTACCGGGACGTCGCGCTGACGCTGGACGCCCTGCGCCGGTGGGATCCGGAGCGGCAGGAGGTGCACCTGCTGGGGCACGGTGGTGGCGCGCATACTGGTCGGATGCGAGTGGCCTTCGTGCACGACGCCCTGCTCGACCCGGAGCCGAAGCTGGACCACCGGGCGCCGGGCGGGGCGGTCACGCTCGCCCTCTGCGGCAGCCTCGACCACGAGCCACCGTGCCCTCTCGCGCCACACCACACCACGGTCGAGCCGGAAGGGGAGCTGCTGCGGGTGCGCGTCCTGTTCGCGGTCGACGCCGGGGACGAGGAGCGCGTCCGCGCCCTGGTCGAGGAGGCGCTGGCGGGAGGGGCGTGGGACTACCCCGACGGCGTGCACAGCCACTGGTCCGTCGTCGCCTCCGGCCCCGGGGAGATCGACGACTCCGAGCGCGAGCACGCGGACCGGCTCGTCTCGTCCTGACCGGGCGGCCCTAGGCTCGCCCGCATGAGCGACCGAGAACGGCTGGCGGGCTACGTCGACGTCTGGTGGGAGGCCGTCGACGACTTCACCCGGCTGCTCGAGTCCCTGCCGGCCGGGGAGTGGTCCACGCCGACCGACCTCGTCGGGTGGGACGTCCACGACTGCGCCGCCCACACCGCGCACCTGGAGGCGGTGCTGTCCGGCGCGCCCGAGGAGACCCTCGAGACCGAGGCCGGCCCGCACGTCCGGACGCTCGCCCAGGCCTACACCGAGCAGGGCGTGCTCGCCCGGCGGGACGCGTCGCCGGACGAGCTGATCAACGAGATCCGCGAGAGCGCCACCAAGCGCCGCACCTTCCTGCTCACCGACCCGCCGGACGACGGCGCCGAGATGCCGCCGAAGACGCCGGGTGACATCCCGTGGACCTGGCAGACGCTGCTGCGGAACCGGCCGCTGGACGTGTGGATGCACGAGCAGGACGTACGACGCGCGGTCGGCCGTCCCGGCGACCTCGACACCGCTCCTGCGCAGCACACCCTCGACTACCTGCTCGAGGGGATGGGGATGGTGCTCGCCAAGCGTGCTGCGGCTCCCCCCGGCTCGACGCTCGTGGTCGAGGTGGACGGCTGCGCACCCGCAGCGGTCGGGATCGCCGACACCGGACGCGGCGGACCGCTGCCGGAGCCCCCTGCCAACCCCACCGTCCGGCTGACCATGGACCGCGAGACCTTCGTGCTCCTCGCCGGCGGCCGGCGCAGCGCCGTGGACGTCTCGATCACCATGTCGGGGGACGTCGACCTCGCGGACCGCATCCTGGAGGGCATGGCGATCACCCCGTGACCTGGTCTCCCGCCGACATCCCGTCCCAGGCCGGTCGGACGGCGCTGGTCACCGGCGTCAGCGTCGGGGGGCTCGGCCACGCCACCGCCGTCGAGCTCGCCCGGGCCGGCGCACGCGTCGTGCTGGCGGGGCGGAACCCGGACCGGCTCGCGGCGGCCGAGGCGGCGATCCGCGCGGACCTGCCGGACGCCGAGCTGGAGTCACTCCTGGTCGACCTCGCCGACCAGTCGTCGGTGCGAGCCGCGGCGGCCGAGGCGGCGGCGTACGGCTCGATCGACCTGCTGGTCAACAACGCGGGCATCATGGCGACGCCGTACCGCCGCACGGTCGACGGTCTCGAGAGCCAGCTGGCGACCAACCACTTCGGACCGTTCCTGCTGACCGGGCTGCTCCTGCCGCAGCTGGCGCCGGGAGGCCGGGTGGTCACGGTGTCGAGCCAGATGCACCGGGTCGCGCACCAGGCACCCCTGGGCGATCCGCAGGTGAAGCCCCGCCCATACCTCCGGTGGGTCGCGTACGCGCAGTCGAAGCTGGCGAACCTGCTCTTCACCTTCGAGCTCGACCGACGGCTGCGCGAGTGCGGATCGACGGTCACCGCGCACGCCGCGCATCCCGGCTACGCCGGCACGCACCTGATTGTGAACGGGCGCTTCGGGCGGTCGACCGGTGTGGCCGCCTCGCTCCTGGACCGAGCCAACCGCCTGGTGAGCCAGTCCCCGGCGGTCGGGGCGTGGCCGACGCTGATGGCCGCGACCGCGGACGTCCCGGGATCGACGTACTGCGGTCCCTCCGGTCTCGGCGAGGCGGGCGGACCGCCCCAGCTGGTCGGCTGGAGCAGGCGGGCCGGCGACCGCGACGCCCAGAGGTCGCTCTGGGAGCTCTCCGAGAAGACCACCGGGATCATCTACCCCTGACCAGAGGAGTGGCGATGGCGGGCGACAGGCCGGTCGAGCGTGGGGTGCTGGGCACCCCGTGGCGACGCGAGTTCGCGACTCCGGTGCGGGCCTTCCTGAGGACCGAGTCCGGCAGTGCCGGCATCCTCGTCGCCGCGATCGCCCTGGGTCTGGTCTGGGCCAACCTCGGTGACAGCTACGAGCAGGTGTGGACGACGCCGTTCGGCTTCCGGCTCGGTGACTCCAGCCTCACCCGCGAGCTCCGGACCTGGGTCAACAGCGGCCTGATGACGTTCTTCTTCCTGGTGGTCGGCCTGGAGGCCCGGCGCGAGATCGACCTCGGCGACCTCCGCGACCGCAGCCGCTTCCTGCTCCCCGTCGCGGCCGGGCTGTTCGGCATGGTCGTGCCGGTCGGGCTCTACCTGGCCCTGAACGCCGGCGGCGACGGCGCCGGTGGTTGGGGCGTCGCGATGTCGACCGACACCGCGCTCGCGCTCGGCCTGCTGGTGATGGTCGGGCGCGACGTCCCGGACCGGGTGCGCGCCTTCCTGCTGACCGTCTTCGTGGTCGACGACATCGTGGCGCTGCTGGTGATCGCGATCGTCTACACCGAAGCAGGTCCACGTCGGGTACCTCGGCCTCGCGCTCGTGCTGTTCGGCGCGATGCTGGTGGGCAAACGCCTGCGGCTGCTCGGCCCGGGCCTCGTCTTCGTGGCCGGGGTGGCGATCTGGTTCAGCATGCTCGCGAGCGGCGTCGACCCCGTCGTCACCGGCCTCGCGATCGGCCTGACCGCCCGGGCGTACACCCCGGCCCGGGGGGACCTCGAGGAGGCGAGCGGCCTGTTCCGGCAGTTCCGCGAGGAGCCGACGCCGGACCTCGCCCGCACCGCGGCGGTCGGCCTGACCCGGACGCTGTCGCCCAACGACCGGCTCCAGCGCTTCTACCACCCGTGGACCAGCTACGTGATCGTGCCGCTCTTCGCGCTCGCGAACGCGGGCGTGGTCATCGACGCGTCGTTCCTCGGCCGCGCCGCGACCTCACCGATCACGCTCGGCATCGTCGTGGGGTACGTCGTCGGCAAGCCGGTCGCAGTGGTCTCGGCGTCCTGGGCGATCGCTCGGCTCACGCACGGTCGGCTCCAGCCGGCGGTCGGCTGGGCCTCGGTCACCGGCAGCGGGACGATCGCCGGCATCGGGTTCACCGTGTCGTTCCTGATCGCCGCGCTCGCCTTCGACGGTGACGAGCTGGGCGAGGCCAAGATCGGCGTGCTGGCCGCGGCCGCCATCGCCTCGGTCGCCACGTGGGTCGGTGTTCCGGGTCACCGCCCTGCTGCCGCCGGAGCGGCGTACCGAGGCACTGTTCGGCCGGGCCGAGCAGCTGGTGGACCTGTCGTTCGCCGTCGACCCCGAGCGGGACCACATCCGGGGGCCACGCGACGCGGCGGTGACGGTGGTGGAGTACGGCGACTTCCAGTGCCCCTACTGCGGCCAGGCCGAGCCCGCCGTACGCGCGCTGCTGGGTGAGAGCGACGTCCGCTTCGTGTGGCGCCACCTGCCCCTGGCCGACGTGCATCCCCAGGCGGAGCTGGCCGCCCAGGCGGCCGAGGCGGCCGCGGAGCAGGGCAAGTTCTGGGAGATGCACGACCTGCTGCTCGACCGGCAGGACCACCTGCTGAAGCCCGACCTGCTGGCCTACGCCGAGGAGCTCGGGCTCGACGTGCAGCGCTTCGGCAAGGCGCTGTACAAGCACGTCCACGCCGAGCGCGTGGGCCAGGACGTCGAGTCCGCGGACATCAGCGGCGTGTCCGGCACCCCGACGTTCTTCGTCAACGGACTGCGGCACTACGGCTCCTTCGACGCCGCCTCGCTCACCGGGGCGATCGCCAGCGCGCGGGACCGGGCGCGGATCGGGACGTCGTGAGCGGGCTGGGCGTGGGTCCCTGCTTCATCATGTGATGCAGTCGAAGCGCCGCTTCACACGGTGAGCTCACCGTGTGAAGCGGCGGCCGAGCACCTTCTCATGATGAAGCTGGGGCAGATGTGGCGGCTGAGGACGAGGCCTGATCCGCCACCCAGAGCCCGACGAGGCCGCGGAAGTGCGCGAGGAACTGCTCCTGCTCCTGCCTCGGGTACGTCGCCTGCACGGTCTCCACGAGCAGCCGGTCGAAGTCGGCGCCGCTGACCCACTGCGCGACGAGCTCGTCGAGATGTCCGAGGTGCGAGGTGCACCAGTCGCGGTAGCGCTCGGTCTCGAAGTGCTCGTCGGCGAGCGCGAGGTAGGCGTCCAGCTTCTCGTCGTAGGTGCGGTCGGAGTCGGCGACCGCGAAGTACTCGTCCATCTCGAGGTCGTGGTCGGGCCGACGGCCGGTGACCAGGCAGTACGTCGACCAGCGCACGAGCGCGGTGATCGCCCAGGGGAAGTAGTAGTGCAGCGAGGTGACGGCCACGTCGGGGCAGGCGTTCGCGTAGTCGATCGGATGGACGTCGTCGCCCTTGACCAGCATCTCGCAGGAGTTGAACTCCCAGTGGAAGAAGGCGTTGACGATCCGGGAGATCGCGACGGCCTGCTTGCCGGCGGCCGGGGTCAGGAAGTCATGGGTGACGGCGTACCGGTTGTGCATCGGCTCGTCCGGGCGGAAGTCCATCACCATCGTCTCGGGCCCGATCGAGAGGGCACGGGCGAAGTGGTCGAAGTCCACCGTGGCCTGGAGGTGCATCAGCATCTCGCCCGACTCGTCGTAGGCGCGATGGAGGTCGTCGGGGCCGTCGACCCGCGAGACGCCGCGCCACCCGCCGCCGTCGAACGGCTTCATGTAGAGCGGGTAGCCGACCTCCGCGGCGAGCACGTCGAGGTCGAAGGGCTCGTTGTACTTCTCGCTCGTGTAGGTCCAGCGGTGGTTGTCGACGGGGTTCTTGTAGGGCACCAGGATCGTCTTGGGCACGTGCAGCCCGAGCCGGAGCATCGCGCAGTACGCCGAGTGCTTCTCCATCGACTGGAAGGTGAACGGGCTGTTGAGCAGGTAGGTGCCGTTGACCAGCGCCGCCTTCTTGAGCCACTCGCGCGGGTGGAAGTACCAGTGCGCGAGGCGGTCGATCACCAGGCCGCTGCGGACCGGGTCGGTGAGGTCGAAGGGCTCGATCGTCAGCCGCTCGCTGCCGAGCCGGTGCGTCGTACCGTCGATCTCGAGCGGGCCGACGAACCGGAGGATCTGCTCGAACGCCTGCGGCCAGTCCTCCTCCGCCCCCAGCAGCAGTCCGATCAGATGGTCGCTCGTCGCACCTGCCATGGCTCCGACCCTAGCGGGGGGTGAGGGTCGTCGGGCTCCCTCAGGTGAGGGCGTAGCGCAGGAGGGTGACGCCGGACCGGAACGAGCGCGCCTCGAGCAGCGAGACCTCCGGCAGGTCGGTGCCGTCGGCCACCAGACCGCGACCCGCGCCCTGCACGGCCGGGTAGACGAACAAGCGGAGCTCTCCCGCGAGGCCCGCCCCGAGGACGGCGTGGGTGAGGGTGATGCTGCCGGTGAGCACGATGTCGCCCCCCGCGGTGGTCGTCAGCTGACGTACCTCGTCGAGTGGTACGCCGGACAGCACGGTGGTCCGCTGCCAGCCGGGATCGCGCAGCGTCGAGGAGACGACGTACTTCTGGACCTGGTCGAGGTAGGCGCCCGTCGGCGTGTCGGTGTGCTGCGGCCAGTAGCTGCGGAAGTCCTCGAACGTCTGACGTCCGACGAGCATCGCGTCGGCCTCGCCGCCCTGGCGCTGCATCTCCTGCTGAAGGTCCTCGACGTCCGCCCCCCTGCGCGAGGGGTCGAACCAGTCGCCGAGCATCTCGATGCGCCCGTCGACGGTGATGTTCTGGGTGACCACCAGTCGCCGGCTCACCGGTCCGCCTCCGGGTCGACCACCTCGAGCCGGATCCGCTTGTTGTCCTTGCCCTTGCTCTCGGTCCCGGTCACCCGGACCCGGCCGACCTCGGCCGTCGAGAGGAGGATGGGTGCCGCCGTCGGCCTGTCTGTCGAGCCCGACGATGTCGATCACGCGCAGGGGGTCGATCGCCGCCGGGATCAGGTTCGCCGAGGTGCGGATCAGGGCGGGATCGGCGTCGGCGACCGATCGGGGCAGGAAGTCGACCACGATCTCGTGGGCGCGCTCGATCTCGTCGTTGATCCGGCGCTCCACCTGCGCCCCGAGGTCGGCCGACATCGCCGGGAACGGGAAGTCGAGCCGACCCTTGAGCGGCTCCATGTTGCCGCCGGTCACCGGGATGCCGTAGTCGGCCCAGATGACGCCACACAGGATGTGGAGGGCCGTGTGCGTCCGCATCAACGCGAACCGGCGGGCCCAGTCGATGGTCCCGGCCACCTCGTCCCCGACGTCGGGCAGCTCGGTCTCGCCACCGGGCGGCGCCGAGACCGTGTGCCAGATCACCCCGCTCTCGCGGCGTACGCCGCTGACGGCCAGCGTCGCCGCGGACGTCACCAGCGTCCCGACGTCGTGGGGCTGGCCACCGCCCGTGGGATAGAACGCCGTGCGGTCGAGGCGCAGCCGTCCACCGTCGCGGTCCACCTCGACCACCCGGGCGTCGAACTCGGTGCGGTAGGCGTCGACCGCGAACAGCTCGGTGTCGGCCAGGCCGGCCGGCGCGCGGTCGGCGAACTGTCCCGGAACTCCCATGCCTCTGTGTCTAGCACGCCGATGCGGCCGCCGGCAGCGTGGAGGGAGCCGGCGGCCGCTCGGTCGGCGTGGGGTCAGGCGACGGCTCGAGCACCGGACTCCGTCGGCAGGCCGGCCGCGACCCAGTCCTGGATGCCCTCGCGGTACTTCCGGACGTCGGTGTACCCGAGTCGCGTGAGGGTCCGGGCGACCCCCTCGCTGTTGGGGCACGCCTCGTTGGAGCAGTAGGTGACGATCGCGGCGTTCTTGTCCGGGAGCACCGAGGCAGCGCGGGCCGCTGCCTCCTCGACGAACAGGTTCACCGCACCGGGCAGGTGCAGCTGCTCGAAGTACGACGCCGGCAGGGCGTCCACCAGGGTCACCTCGCCGTCTGCGATCGCGGCCTGCAGCTCGTCCCGGGTGATCAGGTCGGTCATCTCGATACCTCCATGCGTATAGTTTATGTGCGTGTGCACGCACTTTACTACTATGTGCGCGTGCACGCAACTTCCTGCTAATCTCCCCGCATGGCGACCTCCAAGAAGCAGGCTGCGGCCACGGCCTGGGGCTCGCTGCTCCAGGTCCACGCCGCCCTGGTGCCCGCCCTCGACCGCAGGCTGCGACAGAGCGCCGGCGTCCCGCTGGCGTGGTACGACGTGCTGCTCGAGCTGTCCGCCGCCCGCGACGGCCGACTGACCATGAGCCAGCTCGGCGAGCGGGTGGTGCTGAGCCGGAGCCGGGTCAGTCGGGTCGTCGACGAGCTCATCCGCGCCGATCTGGTCCGGCGCGAGGCCAACCCCGACGACGCCCGCTCGGCGTACGCCGTCCTGACGCCCGCAGGCATGGATCGCTTCCGCCGGGCCGCCCCGGTGTACGTCGGCGGCATCGAGCAGGAGTTCGCGGGTGACCTGACGGTCGCCGAGCTCACCGCGCTCGGTTCGGCGCTCCAGCGGGTGCTGAACCGCCTCGACCGCTCGCCCGCTCAGCAGTAGTGCGGGAGGTGGTGGGCGATCTGCCTGCGCCACCACGGCCAGTCGTGCGAGACGTCGTGGCCCCACACGTCCAGCTCGTGGGAGATCTGCTTCTCGGCGAGCAGGTGGCCCATGCGGCGGGCGCTCGGGAGGGAGCCGGTGGGATGGGTCTCCCAGGCGCCCTCGCCCACCGTGAGGACCACGTGCAGCCGCGACCGGAGCCACTCGAGGTGCTCGCCGTGCAGGTGGGGCACGTAGTCCATCGGGTTCGTGAAGTACGCCGCGTCCCCACGCTCGCCCCAGCCGTGCCACGTGGACGGGTCGTAGTTGCCCGACTGGCAGATCGCCACCGGGAAGAGGTCAGGACGGGTCAGCGCCAGCTGGAGGGCGTGGTAGGCACCCATCGAGCAGCCGGTGACGACGGCCCCACCGGCGCCGGCACTGTCCGTGCCGACGTACGCGGCCACCTGCTCGGTGATCCACGACTGGTAGGCGTGGTGCCGGCGCGCACGCTCCTCCAAGGGCAGCCCACGGTCCGACCAGCTGGCGTGGTCGAAGGAGTCGACGCAGTAGAGCTTGACCCTGCCGTCGTCGATCAGGTGGGAGACGGCCCCGACCATGCCGTTGCTCTCGTAGTCCCACGCCCGACCCTGCTCGCTCGGGAACACGATCACCGGGCGCCCGTAGTGGCCGTAGCGGAGGACGGTACCGGGGCGGTCGAACCCGGGGGCGTCGAGCTCGAGCTGCTCGCGGTGCATCCGCCCAGCCTGTCAGATCTCTCGAGTCACACGTGCTGGGTGGCTTCCCGGCGCCAGAGCCCGGAGGGGCGAAGGTGGTCCTCGAGCGACATCACGACCAGACCCGCGTCAGCAGGTCGGTGAGGTAGGGGTCGAGGGTGTCGCGCCAGCACGTCCAGGTGTGCCCGTCACGCACCTCGCCCCACGACGTGTCGACACCGACGCGGGCCAGCTGGTCGCGCATCGCGAGGTTGTTGGCGTGGTTCTCCTCGGCGGTGCCGCAGACCAGGGTGGTCACCGGTGCGTCCGGCGCCGCCTGCTCGGCGGCGTGCACGCTGGCGACGAAGCCGGTGACCTCGGGCCAGAACTCGAAGCCCGACTCCTGCGGGTCCAGGTCGCCGGTGAAGTACGACCCGCTCTGGAGGAAGAGCCCGGCGAAGACGCCCGGGTCGGTCCAGGCGGCGTGGAGGGCCGCGAGTGCGCCCAGCGACTGTCCCATCAGGACCGGCCTGCCGTCGACCTGCACTGTGTCGCGCAGTGCCGGGACCAGGCGGGTGGCGAGCGCCCGCGCGTACGCCGGGTTGGCGGCGTACCGCTGGTTGCGCCGGTCCGCCGCCACGAGCGCCGCGCGCATCCGGGGCAGCCGGCCCTGCGCGATGAGCGCTCCCAGGTACGCCGTGAGGCCGCCGTACGCGTCCATCTCCGGACCGTCGTGGCTGACCAGCAGCGGCAGGCGCTCCTCCGGCGCGGCGTCGGCCGGCGACCAGATCTCGGCGTCCAGCCGGCCGACCGCACTCCGCGAGACCGTCACCGAGGTGCGCACCGAGGGGATCGGGTCGAGGGTGAGCCACGCCGGCTCCCGGTAGGCCGGGAGCGCGACCCACGAGTGGTCGCCGAAGGGGCCCGGCACGACCTGGGGGTTGCCCGGGTCGGGCTGCAGCCGACCGTCGACGTCGAGCAGGTACTCGAGCCGGTCGACCGGCAGCTCGGTGAGGCGGACCTCCCAGCCGGCCGGAACCCGCGCCATCGTGGTGTCGCCGAGGCGCAGGTGTGCCCAGACGGTGACGTGGTCGGCGCGATGGTCCGGGTCGGCGTACCGCACGACGACGGCGTCTCCGTCCACGGAGGTCACGAACCCGGACACCCGGCTGACGCTAGGGGTGCCCCGCGGAGGAGCTGACACGCCCTCGACCCGTCGGCACCCGGCTCGGAGCCCGACGAGACTTCAGCACCAAGAGCGCCACCGGGACCGGATCGGGGACCGGGTCCGCCGTCACCCGGAAACGCGGAAGATCGGCTGTGAAGGCGCATCGACACCGATTTGTTCCGCGCCTTCTGCGGGTCAGACGTCGAGCCGCTCGGTGCGGGTGAACAGGCCGGAGTAGGCGTTGAGGGCCGGCTGCCCGCCGAGGTGGGCGTAGAGCACGTGCGAGTCGCGGCCGATCTCGCCGTCGCGGACCAGGTCGATCAGACCGGCCATCGACTTCCCCTCGTAGACGGGGTCGATGATCATCCCCTCGAGCTGGCCGGTGAGCCGGATGGCGTCGAGCGTGGACTGCACCGGGATGCCGTAGAGATCCCCGGCCCACCCCGCCAGCACGGTGATCTCGTCCTCGCGCAGGTCGCGCCCCAGCCCGATCAGCTCGGCGGTGCCGCGGGCGATCCGAGCGACCTGGTCGCGGGTCTGGTCGAGGGTGGCGGAGGCGTCGATCCCGATCACCCGACGGGGCCGCTCCTGCCCGGCGAAGCCGGCGATCATCCCGGCGTGCGTCGAGCCGGTCACCGTGCACACGACGATCGTGTCGAAGAAGACTCCCAGCGCACGCTCCTGCTCCTGGACCTCCTGGGCCCAGTGGGCGAAGCCGAGCCCGCCGAGCGGGTGGTCGGACGCGCCGGCCGGGATCGGGTACGGCGTACCCCCTGACGCCTCGACGTCCTCGATGGCCCGGCGCCAGGAGTCCCGGAAGCCGATGTCGAAGCCGGAGTCGTCGAGGCGGACGTCGGCACCCATGATCCGGCTCAGCAGGATGTTGCCGACCCGGTCGTTCACGCAGTCCGGCCAGTCGACCCACTTCTCCTGCACGAGCACGCACTTCATCCCGATCCGGGCAGCGACGGCCGCGACCTGGCGGGTGTGGTTGGACTGGTAGCCGCCGATGCTCACCAGCGTGTCGGCGCCCTGCGCGATCGCGTCCGGGACGAGGTACTCCAGCTTGCGGGTCTTGTTGCCGCCGTACGCCAGCCCGGAGTTGCAGTCCTCGCGCTTGGCCCACACCGTCGCCCCGCCGAGGTGGGCGGTGAGTCGCTCGAGCCGGTGCACCGGACTGGGGCCGAAGGTGAGCGGGTAGCGCGGGAAGTCGGTCAGGGCCATGGCCGTAGTGTCCCGCGCGACCCGGGACCGGGGGCACCCTCCTCAACCCGCGATATCAGCGGCAGGATGGGGGCATGGCAGATCCGCGCGCAGGAAAGCCCGCCCAGCCGTCCGACCTCGTCGACGTCGCGCACCTGGTGACGGCGTACTACACGCTCGAGCCGGATCCGGACGACGTCGACCAGCAGGTCGCGTTCGGGACCAGTGGTCACCGCGGGAGCAGCCTCGTCACGGCGTTCAACGAGGAGCACATCGCGGCCACGACCCAGGCGATCTGCGACTACCGCAGGGAGCAGGGCTACGACGGTCCGCTGTTCCTCGGCCGTGACACCCACGGGCTGTCCGAGCCCGCGTGGGCGACCGCGATCGAGGTGCTCGTCGCCAACGACGTGACCGTGCTCGTCGACTCGGCCGACCGCTACACGCCGACTCCCGCCGTGTCGCACGCGATCATCCGCGCCAACCACGGGCGTACGACGGGCAGCGGCCTGGCGGACGGCATCGTCGTCACCCCCTCCCACAACCCCCCGAGCGACGGCGGCTTCAAGTACAACCCGCCCCACGGTGGGCCGGCCGACAGCGACGCCACCGCCGTGATCGCAGCCCGGGCCAACGAGCTGATCCGGGCCAACCTGGAGGGCGTCCATCGGATCGCGTTCGCCCGCGCCCGCGCCTCGTGCACGGCGTACGACTTCCTGGGCATCTACGTCGACGACCTGCCGAACGTCGTCGACGTCGAGGCGATCAAGCGGGCCGGGATCCGGATCGGCGCCGACCCCCTGGGCGGCGCGAGCGTCGACTACTGGGGCGCCATCGCGGAGCGTCACCGGCTCGACCTCACCGTCGTCAACCCGCTCGTCGACCCGACCTGGCGGTTCATGACCCTCGACTGGGACGGCAAGATCCGGATGGACTGCTCCTCGCCGCACGCGATGGCGTCGCTGATCGGGCGCAAGGACGAGTACCAGATCGCCACCGGCAACGACGCCGACTCCGACCGGCACGGCATCGTCACTCCCGACGCCGGGCTGATGAACCCCAACCACTTCCTGGCGGTCGCGATCGGCTACCTCTTCGGCGGCGCGCGTCCCGACTGGCCGGCGTCCGCCCGGATCGGCAAGACGCTCGTGTCGAGCTCGATGATCGACCGCGTCGCCGCCGACCTGGGCAAGGAGATGGTCGAGGTGCCGGTCGGGTTCAAGTGGTTCGTGCCGGGCCTCATCGACGGCTCGTTCGGCTTCGGCGGCGAGGAGTCCGCGGGCGCGTCGTTCCTGCGGCGCGACGGCTCGACCTGGACGACCGACAAGGACGGTCTCCTCCTCTGCCTGCTGGCCTCCGAGATCCTGGCCACCACGGGGCGCACCCCGAGCGAGCACTACGCCGACCTGGTGGCGGCGCACGGGGACCCGGCGTACGCACGGGTCGACGCGCCGGCCGACCGGGCCCAGAAGGCGAAGCTCGGCGCCCTCTCCCCCGACGACGTCAGCGCCACCGAGCTGGCGGGCGAGGAGATCACCGCCAAGCTCACCGAGGCGCCGGGCAACGACGCCAAGATCGGCGGTCTCAAGGTGACCACCGAGAGCGCGTGGTTCGCCGCCCGCCCCAGCGGCACCGAGGACGTCTACAAGATCTACGCCGAGTCGTTCCGCGGTCCCGACCACCTCGCGGAGGTGCAGGAGGCGGCTCGCGAGGTCGTCTCCGCGGCACTGGACGCCTGACCCTCGCTCCGGGCGGAGGGGTTCAGGAGGTACGGCGCGCCCCGGCGAGCACCGCGCTCGCGTGGCCGATCTCGCCGGTCAGCGTCTCGTCCGCCTCGATCGGGGCCCCGACGACCCGCGCCACGACGAGCTCGAGGCCGCCGGCCCGGACCACCGTCGTCGGACCGTCGTCGTGCACCTCGTCGACGGCGTCGACCCGCGGCACCTGCGCCTCCGGCGAGCCGCTGCCCTGCACGGTCATCCGCGGGGGGATGTCCAGGCGCTTCCCGCCCTCCTCGAGGTACATCTGTACCTGGGTCCCGCCGGTCAGGATCGCGGTGGCCAGCGTCGAGGCCCAGACCGGGTCGATGCAGCCGTCGTACACCCAGCGCGTGCCGAGCACCGAGTGCTCGGTCGTGCCGACCAGGAACGCGTCGGCGCCGGCGAGCGGAGCGGCGCGATAGGTGAGCGGCACCTGCACCGTCGTCCCCCGGTCGGTCAGGAAGACGATGGTCTCCACGCCGACCTCGCCCGCCGGGTCGTCGAAGCGGTACTCCGCGACCTTGCTCGCGATCTCGAGCCCGCCGGCCCAGCCCCTGCTCGGGAGCCAGGCCGCGACGAGGTCCTGCTTGGACGGGGTGAGGGTGGCGCGGTGCACGAGGGCCATGGCCTCAGGGTAGAGCGGCGTGACCCCCGACCCTCAGCTGCTCGGTGACCCCGGGTCGGGCTCGTCGACCGTCGGCGGGACGAGGCGGAGGACGGTGGCGGAACGCTTCCTGCCGCGTGCCGGCAGCTCCGGGTACGGACGCAGGGACACGCCCTCGTCGTCGTCGACGGCGGCGCGGGCCGCAGCGGCGGCGGCTGCCTCCTCGAGCGACGCGAAGGTCCCGTACCAGTCGTCGTCCACGATCAGGTTGTAGCCCACCTGACCGGGCGCGGACGGGTGCCAGCCCTCGACCACGCGCACCTTGCCGGACCCGTCCACCCAACGGCGCGGGTTCCGATTGACATCGCTCAACATCACTTGCCCCCTGTCCTTGCGAGCGTAGGGGCTCACGGGCCACCCCGTCGGGTGTTTGGCGAGGTCCGTCCTGTGCTGCGTCCCACGGCCGGGGCGGTGACTGCAACCTCCCGGGCCGTTGCCGCGTCTTGGTCGCACCACACACGTTCACGAAGGAGCTGCACCATGCGCACCACCCCCGTCCACCGCGGCAGACCGGTCTCGGCCGGGCTCGCCCTCGCTGCCCTGGCCGTCACCGGTCTCACCCTCACCGCGGGTCCGGCGCACGCCGTGGCCACGCCGCACAACGAGCAGGTCGTCCTGGCCAACGGCACGGGCGCCCAGGCCGATGCCAAGAGCGCCATCAGCGGCACCGGCCAGGTCGCGTCGTACGACGGCAGGTTCGTGGTCTTCTCCACGGCCGCCAAGCTCGTCCGGCAGGACCGCAACGACCTCGACGACGTCTACCTGCGCGACACCGTCGACGACATCACCATCCTGGTCAGCCGCAAGGGCACCACGATCGGCAACGACTACAGCATCGAGCCGACCATCTCCGACGACGGCCGCTACGTCGCGTTCACGACGTTCGCCACCAACCTGTTCCGGGACCGCAACGGCGGGGTGCTCGACGTCGCGGTGAAGGACATGGTCACCGGCAGGCTCCGGCTCGCCTCCGTCGGCCGGGACGGCGCCCAGCGCAAGCAGAACAGCTTCTCGCCGGTCATCTCGGGGAACGGCAAGCGCGTCGCGTTCCAGACGTTCGCCGCCTTCGGGGCCAAGGACGCCGACAAGCGGGAGGACGTCTACCTCCGCGACCTCTCACACCACTGGACGCGGCAGATGTCGCTGACGCCGAAGGGCGCCGACGTGAAGCCGTCCGTCCTGGTCGGGGACGTCTCGGACCGCGGGGACCGCGTCACCTTCGGGGAGGCCAACAGCCTGTGGGTCCGCAACGTGTCCACCGGTAAGACCGCCCGGTTCTGGCACGAGCCCGACTCACCGCCGTGCCAGCCGTTCCCGGCCGGCAGCGCCGGTCGTCCGGTGATCTCGGGCAACGGTCGGTACGCCGCGTTCTCCACGTGCGCCACCAAGGCACCGGGCTCCGACGGGCAGGCCGCGCAGATCTACCGGATGGACCTCACCACCCGCGCACTCACCCTGGTCACCCAGGTCGCCGCGACGCCGGGCGACGCCGACTCGTTCCTGCCCAGCCTCTCGCGCAGTGGTCGCTACGTCGGCTTCGGCTCCGACGCGAGCAACCTGGCCGGTCCCGACAGCGGGGTCAACCCGGACGCGTTCGTGGCCGACCTGCGAGACGGCAGCATCGTGCGCGCCTCGCAGGACGCCGGCGGCACCGAGAGCAACAACTGGAGCGCGAGCACCGGTGCCGCCATCAGCGGGGACGGCCACACCCTGGTCTACGAGTCGTACGCGACGAACCTGGTCGAGGGCGACGCCTTCGACTGGGAGGAGGTCTTCGCCTGGCGCGGCTGAGCCGGCCTCAGTCGCGCAGCCACTCGGGGCGCTCGAGCAGGGCCGCCAGCACTCCCAGCCAACGGGCGGCGAGGCCGTCGTCGACCAGCTCGTGGTCGACCGACAGCGTCAGCGTCAGGGCCCGCCCGGCCACGACGCCGGTGCCGGCCACGGTCGGCTCGTCGCGCACCCCGCCGACGGACAACGCAGCCACCTGCGGTGCCGTGACGGTCGGTACGGCCTCGTCGAGGCCGTACCGGCCGGGGTGGGAGACGGCGACGCCGCCGTCGACGGCCTCGTCCCGACGTACGCCGTCGCGGCCGCGCGTGAGGTTCAGCCCCGGCAGGACGCGATGCGCGCCGGCGACGGCGCGGGTGACCAGGTGCTCGAGGGCCAGCGGGCCGTCCTCGGGGCTCGCGGCCAGCCGTTCCAGGCGGTCGGCCCGGATCGTCGTCCTGAGGACGTCGTAGGTCGGCGGCGGCGGCGCCGGTTCCTCGGCGTCCCGCGTCGGTGCCGTCGACGCCGAGCTCGGCGAGGAGGGCGTCGAGGTCGGCGACGCGCTCGTCGCGGTCCCCGATCACACCGATCGGCATGCCGACCCCGACCTGGGTCCCCGGCTCCACGAGGGTCTTGAGGAGGACGCCGGGCCGGCCGGACTCGACACTGAGGAGCAGGGTGCTGGTCTCGACGTAGGCGATCGTCTGCGCGGCGTCGAAGGCGTCGGTCTCGTCGATCAGCCAGGACGACAGGACGCCCTGGTGGACGTCGCTCGCGACACCCGGCATCCGCAGCACCCGAGCCACGATTGTTGGTCCCCCGATCGGGATCACCGCCGCTGACCGGCGCGGCTCAGTGGGAAGTCGAGCCCGATGCTAGGGGACGCCGGCGCCGCGCGGCCAGCCGAGGCGGGGCCACGTCTCGGTCACGGTTGCTTGGCGTAGTACTCGGTGAACTCGCGGCAGCGGCCCTCGTCGTCGAAGCGCATCACGAAGCAGTTGGAGAACACCTGGGTGACCGGTCCGTCGGGTGCGTCGCGGTACGACGACGTGCCGGTCGCGACCACCACCTCGCCGTCGACGGCCACCGGCGCGTACGCCGCGTCGTACGTCCCCGGCTCGTCGCGGGTGGACGCCGTGTCCTGGCTGCCCTCGCCCAGCCACGAGGCGACGAGCGCAGCGCGACCGACCACGGGGTCGTCGTAGGGGTGGTAGCGGTAGGACACGTCCTCGCTGAACAGGGCGCCGATCGCGTCCCGGTCGTAGGACAGCCAGGCCGCGACGTACGCGTCGAGCCACTGCTGAGCGGTGTCGTGGTTCATCGGACCACTCTAGGTCTGCCCGTGGCTCAGTTGTCGTCATGGCCGTGGGGCAGGAGCTCCTGGGCCTTGGTCCGGAGCCCCTCCTTGATCACGCCCCAGCGGGAGTGGTCGCCCTTGATCAGCGCCTGCGCCATGTCCGTCATCTGCTCGAGCGTGGCGTGCGGCGGGATCGGGGGGACGTCGGGATCGCAGTGCACGTCGAGCAGGTAGGGCCGGTCGGCGGAGAGCGCCGTGCGCCAGGCGTCCTCGAGGTGCTCGGGATCGGTCACGGTCAGGGCTCCGAGCCCGATGGATGCCGCGAAGTCGGCGTACGACATGTCGGGCAGGAGGACCCCCGTTTCGGCCGTACCCAGCGCTGCGCCAGTGCACGCAGTCGGCTTCAGCCCGGTCCGGATGAACCGCTCAGTCGGCGCCGGCCGCGAGCACCTCGAGGATCTCGGGCAGGTCGAGCGTGTTGGCCGCCTTGCCGGGGGTGCGGTCCTGGGCTGCGGCGACGACGAGGTACTCCGCCAGGTCGCGGACCTTGACGTTCGCCGCCTGCGAGGCCGCGCGGAGCCGGGCGAAGGCCTCGTCGGCGTCCACGGCGAAGAGCTGGATCACGATGCCCTTGGCCTGCTCGATGACGGCCCGGTGGGCCCGGAAGTCGTCGACCATCGGGCCGAGGTCCTCGTTGAGGATCTGGTCCTGCAGCGAGGTCAGGTCGACCAGTTGGCCGCGCAGATGCACGGCGCCGTCGAGCGCCGAGCCCGTGCCGAGCAGGAGCACCCGCCGGGTGTCGCCGTGGGCGTCGACGAGCCGGAAGGCGAGGTTGAAGCTGCCGGGCTCAGCCATCGCCCCGGCCAGGGTGGCGGCCACGGCGTCTCGGTCGTCGGCATGCGCGTGGAAGCGGATCAGCTGGGTCGTGGGCACGACGTCGTGCGGCTCGAAGCCGTGGATCTGGAAGACCTCGGGTGACCAGGACCACCGGTCGTTCGAGCCGTCGTAGGTGAACCCCCCGACGAGCGGTGCGTCGTCCGCGTCCTGCGCGGGGGCGTACGACTCCTGGTCGAGCTTGTCCTCGGACACTGCACCTGCCTGAGCACTCTCGGGACGCCGGCGGACCCGCGTCGACTGACAATTCCCCATCACCTCAGCCGACCGGGATTCTAGAAGATGCGATCGCCCGGTCGCCACTCCCCTACAAGCCCGTTCGGCCTCGATCTCTTCCCGACTTCGCCACCCGCTGACGTGGTCACTCGGCCGGCACGAGGTGCTGGCGGGCCTGGCGCGCCGGAGCAACCTCGTCTGCTCAGGTGACGTCGGGACCACGCAGCGTCGGAGCTGTCGCGCGCATGTGAAGTCGGGACCACGTGAGCTCGGCGCGAACTGTCGCCGCGCATGTGCAGGTCGGCCCGACTCACGCTGCAGTCCCCGGCGTGGGTGGGCCCGACTTCACATCGCTGCAGTGCGCCTGGCCCGGCGCGGTGGACCCGACGTCACATCGCTCGGCGATCACCCGGGGACGAGCACGGAGCGGGCGGAGCCGGGGTCGGCCTGCCGGGCCCACACGGCTTCGACGTCGGCGAGCGGGGACACCTCGTAGGTCAGGCGGATCCGGCCGGCCGCGGCGTGGCCGAGGACGGCGGTGATCGCGGAGGCACGCTGCTCGGAGGTCAGCGCGTTGTTGGTGTAGCCGAGCACGGACGCCGACCGGCTCCGCAGCCCTGCCGAGGAGAAGACCGCGGTGTCGCCGGCGGCCCCGCCCAGGTTGACCAACCGGCCACCCGGGGCCAGCTCGCGAGCCGCAGCGGCCGCCGCGATCCCGAACACCGGGTCGAGGACGACGTCGAAGGGTCCGGACGCAGCCAGGGCGGCCGCCAGCGCGTCGACGTCGGAGGTGTCGAGGGGTACGACGACCTCCGCCCCCGCCGCCTCGGCCCGGGCGACCGACGAGGGGCGCGCCAGGGCGACGACCCGTGACGCGCCGAGCGCCCGAGCCGCACCGATCCCGGCCTGGCCGACCGCACCACCCCCGCCGAGCACCAGCACCCGTTCCCCGGGCCGGATCCGGGCCCGCCACGACAGCGCCATCCAGGCCGCGACGCCCGACAGCCCCAGCGCCGCGGCCAGCTCGTCGGGCACCGACGCCTCCAGCGGTACGACGTCCCCGTCCGGGACCAGGCACAGCTCGGCGAGACTGCCGTCGCCCGGTGCCATCCCGGCCGGCGTGAAGAACCACACCCGCGACCCCACCGGGAACGACGCGGAGGCCTCGACCACGCCGACGCCCTGGCCGCCCGGCACGTAGGGGGTCGCAGGGACCCCGAAGTAGGAGGTGCCCGAGGCGCACAACAGGTCGAGCGGGACCACCGGCGCGGCCGTCACCCGGACCAGCGTCGAGCCCGACGCGGGCTCCGGCGTCGGGTGCTCGGCGTACGACGGAGGTGATCCGGGCGTGTGCAGGACGGCCGCGAGCACGTCAGGTCGCGATGTCGGGGTAGGGCAACGTCAGATGCTCCATCGCCTTGCCGAAGGCGATCTGGTACTCCAGCGGCCCGTGGTCGCGCTCGAACATCGCGATGAACAGGGTCAGCGTGAGGAACGGGTGGGCGCCCAGCTCGAACAGCGTGACGTGGTCCTGCTCGACCAGCGCCCGGCGCTCCTGGTCGGTGAAGGACAGCCAGGTCGATCGCTCGCCGCCGTGGCAGTTGAGGATCGAGTTCGCCATCTCGGCCTCCCACCAGGCGACCGTCCCCGCGGGGTCCTCGCGATAGCGCTCCACGAGCTCGGGGTCGCGATCCACGGTGTAGAGAAACTTGTCGAGCAGGTACCTGCTCATCGCAGTGCTCCCTCCGGATACCAGGTGAAGTACGCCTCCATGGTGTGGAACAGGTCGAGCGAGTCGGTGTAGTCGGCCTTCACCCCGTCCCCGGCCACGCCCATCATCAGCATGAAGTCCATGAAGCCGTGGGTGGCGTTGCCGGGCAGGTGCAGGCTGTCGAGGCTGACCTCGCCGCAGCAGCCCTCGATGTCACCGTTCGCGATCCACTCGACCGCCTTGCGGTCGAAGTCCGGATCCGGGCCGTGCTCGCCGAACTGACGCGGCCCCCCGAGCTCCAGCGACAGGTGGCCGGTGCCGATGATCGCCACCCGCTGGTCGCTCGGCCACGACTCGACCATCGCCCGGATCGCCTTGCCCAGCTGGACGAACCTCGTCGGCTGCGGCAGCGGCGGCGCGAAGATGTTGGTGTAGATCGGCACGATCGGCAGGTCGGCCTGCGGCCGGAGGGTGATGATCGGGCAGGTGATGCTGTGGTCGATCCGCAGCTCGTTGCTGAACGCCAGGTCGAAGTCCAGGTCGAGCCCGTTGCGGAGGATGTGGCTCGACAGGTCCTCCTCGCCCCGCAACGTCATCCGGGGCAGGCCGAACTCGCGCTCCTCGTTGTACCAGTTGGCGTCGAAGTACGGCGCCTTCCCGACCAGGAACTGCGGCATGTTGTCCAGCCACAGCTGGTGGAAGTGGTCACTGCCGACCATCACCAGCACGTCGGGCTCGGCCCGCGTCAGCGTCTCCCGGAAGGCCTCGATCTTGGCCTGCCACTCGTCGGCGAACGGCGGCCGGTCGGCGCCGGTGGCCGTGCTGGCCTTCAGGTAGAAGGGGTGGTGCGTCGAGGCGATGACCGCGGCGACGGTGGCCATGTCTGCTGCTCCTCTACTCGGTCGGGTCCACGTACACGGCGTTGCGGTCCACGGTCAGGTAGGCGTCCATCCCGATCGGGCGCCGGCGTTCCTCGGCGAGCTGGCCCAGCAGGCCCGCCGCCCGGGCGAGGAGCGCGAACCCACGCAGCAGCTCCACCGGGAGGCCGAGGTCGGCGAGGGCGGCCCCGCAGACCCCGGCGCCGTTGAGGGGGAGCCGGCGGCCCAGCACCTGCTCGTGGGTCCGACCGATCGCCTCGAACAGCCGCAGGTGCGGGCCGCGCAGGCCCTCCTCGTCGGCGATCGCGATCAGCCGAGGCGTACGCGGGTCCTGCACCTTGTGGACGGGGTGGCCGAGACCGGGGACGAACCTCCCCTTCTCGCGGGTACGGCGTACCGCCTCCAGCGCGAGCGCGTCCCACCCGCGGTCGTCGGTGGGCAGGTCGTCGCCGCGCTCGGTGAGGACGCGAGTGCAGGTAGCCGCCGCAGTCCTCGGTCACCCCGAGGAACCGGGACCCGCCGCCCAGCAGCCCGGCGGCCAACGCGCCCTGCAACGAGTCGGGCGCGGAGAGGTAGGTGAGGCGGGCCGCGATCGCGGTCGGCGTGAACCCGTGGTCGGCGAGCGCCACCAGCACGGCCTCGAAGACCCGCGTCTCGCCGGGCGTCGGACGCCGCAGCGCCACCAGCCAGAACGCCAGCTCGCCGAACCCGACGTTGCCCATCAGGTCGGTGAGGTCCTCGCCCATCAGCAGGATCTGATCCGGCGTCGACGTGCCGAGCGACGTCGGGAACTCCAGCTCATCGGTCATCCGGATCCCTTCCAGCCAGGCACGGATCTCGTCCCCGTGCTCGTCCAGCGCCGGTGGCGGCAGCCGGTAGTCGGCCGGGGTCTCGGAGAACGTGATCGGGTTGCGGATCGACGGCACCATCGCCGCGCCCTCGCCTACCTCGACGACGGGGTCGAGCCCGACCTCCTGCGCGAACGCGACGCCGCCGCCGACGTCGTTGATCGGCCCGCACGGCACGCCGGCCCCGATGATCTCGCGGAACCAGTCCATCTTCGGCCGGGTCGCCAACCGCTCGACCAGGAGCGGCCGGAGCTCGTCGCGGTTCGCGGTGCGGTCCTCGTTGCGCGAGAAGCGGGGGTCGTCGGCGAGCTCGGGCACACCGAGCACCTCGACCAGCTTGCGGAACTGGCCGTTGTTGCCCGCGGTGATGATCAGCTCGCCGTCGGCACACATCAGCGGCTCGTAGGGGAACAGGCTGGGATGGCTGTTGCCCATCCGCTGCGGCACGACGCCGCCGGCCACGAACGCGCTGGTCTGGTTGACCATCCCCGACATCGCGGAGGCGAGCAGGTTGACCTCGACGTGCTGGCCGCGGCCGTTCCCGTCCCGTGCGTGCAGGGCCGCGAGGATGCCGATCGTCGCGTGCAGCCCGGCCATCACGTCGAACACCGAGATGCCGGAGCGGAAGGGTCCGGTGTCGGGACTTCCGGTGAGGCTCATCAGGCCCGACATCGCCTGGACGATGAGGTCGTAGCCGGGCAGCACGCGACCCTCCTCCGACGTACCGAAGCCGCTGATGGAGGCATAGACCACCGCCGGGTTGGCGGCCGCGACGGTGTCGTAGTCGAGGCCGAACCGGGCGAGGCCTCCGGGGCGGAAGTTCTCCATCATGATGTCGGCGCGGCCGGCCAGCTCCTGCGCGAGCGCGAGGTCGTCGGCGTCCTTCAGGTCCAGGGCGATCGAACGCTTGTTGCGGTTCACGCCCAGGTAGTACGTCGCGACGCCGTCGCGCACCGGTGGCTGCCACGACCGGGTGTCGTCGCCGGCCGGCGACTCGACCTTGACCACCTCCGCGCCCAGGTCGGCGAGCAGCATCGAGGCGTACGGGCCGGCCAGGATCCGCGAGAAGTCGGCGACCAGCAGCCCGGCGAGAGGTCCGGTCGGTCGGTCGGCCACGGCATTCCTTTACTCAAACGCGGACAGGCGTCCGCTGATCTGCCCGGCCAGTCTCGGAGCAGTCACGAGCGCTGTCAAGCACTGCTTGACAGGCAGATGTGAGCGGGACCACAGTGGCGACAGGCGGGTCTGACCGCCAGCCGGACACACGTACGGGAGGAACCATGGCCGACACCGGAGCGATCGTCCTGCGCGGAGGCACCGTGCTGACCATGGACGACAGCCACACCGTCCACGAGACCGGCGACGTGCTGGTCGTCGGCGACCGGATCGAGGCGGTCGGCCCGCGCCTCGACGTCCCCGACGGGACGCGCGAGATCGACGCGTCCGGCGGCATCGTGATGCCGGGCATGATCGACACCCACCGCCACATGTGGCAGACGGCGATGCGCGCGTACGGCGCGGACTGGACGCTGACGCAGTACTTCGTCTGGTACTACCTCGAGCACGGCAAGACGTTCCGCCCCGAGGACATCCATGCCGGCAACCGGCTCTCGGCCTGGGAGTCGCTCGAGGCGGGCGTGACCACCACCGTCGACTGGTCACACGGGCTCCAGACCGTCGACCACGCCGACGCGGCCGTCGACGCCCTCCAGTCGGTGCCGGGCCGGTTCGTGCTCGCCTACGGCAACATCCAGGCCGGCCCGTGGGAGTGGACAGCGGATCCGGCCGTCCGCGACTTCTTCGAGCGACGGCGTAGCGGAGCGAGCGACCTGCTCGGCTTCCAGCTGGCCTTCGACGTCACCGGGGACCCGTCCTTCCCCGAGCGCGCGGCGTTCGAGGTGGCCCGCGAGCTGGGGCTGCCGGTCACCACGCACGCGGGGGTCTGGGGCGCGACCAACGACGACGGCATCCGGCTGATCCACGAGAACGGCTTCGCGGCTCCCGACCACATCTACGTTCACGCGGCGACGCTGAGCACCGACTCCTACCAGCGGATCGCGGCGAGCGGCGGCTCGATCTCGGTGTCGACGGAGTCCGAGCAGAGCGCCGGACAGGGCTATCCCCCGACCTGGCAGGTGCGGCAGTTCGGCATCCCGGTGTCGCTGTCGATGGACACCAGCGTCTGGTGGAGCGGCGACCTGTTCTCGGCGATGCGGACGACGCTCGGCGCCGACCGCTCGCGCGAGCACCTCGAGGCCCACGTGAAGGGCGACACCGTGACCGCCCTGTCGCTGCGCGCGGAGCACGTCGTCGACTGGGCCACCCGCGGCGGAGCCCGGGCGCTCGGCCGCGACGACCTCGGTCGGCTCTCTCCCGGAGCCCAGGCCGACGTCGTCCTGATCAAGAACGAGGCCTCGCCCGTCTCCTTCCCGCTGCTCAACCCCTACGGTCACGTGGCCTTCCAGGCCCAGCGGGGCGACGTGCACACGGTGCTCGTGGCCGGCCGGGTCGTGAAGGAGGACGGCGCGCTGGTCGGGTTCGACGCGGCCGGCGTACGACGCGACGTCGACGCCACCGTGTCCCACCTGCAGAGCGCGATGGGCGAGGACGTCTGGCATGCCGGGATGCACCCGGAGCTGCCGGAGGGCGGCAAGGTGCTCGACAACCCCTACCAGTACACCGACTACCAGTCCGAGGCCACGCACGGTGCGCGCGGCACCATGTTCGGCGACGCGGGCTCCGGCTCCTAGGGTCTCCCCATGGCTGGACGCGGCTCGGGACCGGACTTCGTCGAGTCGCTCGCGCGCGGCCTCGACGTGCTGCGGGCGTTCGACGAGACGCATCGCCCGATGTCGCTCGCCGAGGTCGCCACCGCGACCGGCCTGGCCCGGCCCACCGCCCGCCGCCTGCTGCTGACGCTCGAGGAGCTCGGCTACGTCCGGTCGTCCGACGGCGCCTTCGAGCTGACGCCGAAGGTGATCACGCTCGGCACGTCGTACGTCGCGTCCCTCGGCCTCTGGGACGTCGCCCGCCCCCACCTGGAGGCACTGGTCCGCCAGACCGGTGAGTCGTCGTCGATGGCCCAGCTCGACGGGTCCGACATCGTGTACGTCGCGCGGGTCTCGGTGCCCAAGATCATCGCGCTCCGCGTCGACATCGGCACCCTGTTCCCCGCGCCGCAGACCTCCCAGGGCAAGGTCCTGCTCGCCGCGCTGCCGACGGAGGAGCTGGACCGGGTGATCAAGATCCCCTCCCGCTCCGGCCTCCCGCGCTACATCGGCAAGACCCGTGCCGCCCTCGACGAGGAGCTCACCCAGGTCCGGGCCCGCGGCTGGGCCCTCGCCGACGAGGAGCTCGCCCCCGGCGTCCGCTCGATCGCCGTTCCGGTCCGGGACGGCACCGGCGCCGTCCGCGCCGCCATGAACGTCACCGTCCACGCCGCCGAGACCAGCACCGAGCGGCTGCTGGACGCCCATCTACCCAGGCTCCTCCGCGCCGCCGGCGACGTCTCCGCCGACTGGGCCACCTGGCAGTCCCGGCCGCACGCCCACGTACCGGTCTCCGAGGTCACCGCCGGCTCGTAGCGCTCAGCGACGTGGTCAGGGCCCGACCAGGCCGTGCTCGTGCCCGAAGACCACGATCTGCACGCGGTCGCGCAGGCCGAGCTTGCGCAGGATGGCGCCGACGTGGGTCTTCACCGTCGACTCACTGGCGAAGACCCGGGCGCCGATCTCGGCGTTGGACAGCCCTCGGGCCACCGCCTCGAAGACCTCTCGCTCCTTGTCGGTCAGCGAGGAGAACGCCGGTGGCGGCGGCGTCCGCGACTGGAACTGGCCGTCGAGCAGGGCCGCCAGGTCCTCCGGCGCGAGCACCGCGTTGCCGGCGTGGACGGTCCGGATCGCGTCGCTCAGCAGGGTGGGCGTCGTGCCCTTGAGCAGGAAGCCGCTGGCCCCGTGGCGGATGGCGGTGGCGGCCCGGTCGTCGAGGTTGAAGGTCGTCAGCACGACGACCCGGACGGGTCGTTCTCGGCGCGCGGCGCGGTCGGGCAGGAAGATCTGCCGGGTCGCCTCGACGCCGTCCATGTCCGGCATCCGGATGTCCATCAGCACGACGTCGGGCGCCAGCTCGTCGACCAGGCGGACCGCTTCGCCACCGTCGCCGACGGAGCCGACCACCTCGAGGCCCTCCTGGGCGTCCACGATCACCCGCACGCCTTCGCGGAACAGATCCTGGTCGTCCACCAGGAGCACGCGGATGATCCCGGTCACCGCCTCGGTCACCGAGCCGCCCGGACGGGGACCCACGCGGTCGCGGTGAACGTCGGCGGGTCGCTCCGGCGACGTACGTCGAGCCGGCCACCGACCGACTCGAGCCGGCGGCGCATGCCGGCCAGGCCCTGCCCACCGCGCTCGTCCGGCGCCGGGACCTCGGGGACGGCGTTGTGCACCTCGATCCGCAGGTCACCCTCCCAGTGGCGCTCGACCAGCACCGGCACGTCGCGGCGGCCGTACCTGATCGCGTTGGTGAGCATCTCCTGGAGGACCCGGAACGCCACGACCTCGAGGTCGGGCGGCATCGGCTGGGGCGACCCGACCAGCCTCGACTCGACCAGGTGCCCACTGGCGCGGACGCCCTCGACCAGGCTGTCGAGGTCGGCGCGCGGGCTCGACGAGGCGGTGGTGCCCGACGTCTCGGCCAGCACCTGGCGCACGTCCTCCAGGGAGCCGCGGGCCGAGGTCGCGATGTTGGCCATCGTCTGCTTGAGCGCGGCGGTGTCGTCGTCCTCGCGGAACTGGGCCGACTCCGCCTGCGCCAGGATCACCGCCAGCGAGTGCCCGACCACGTCGTGCACGTCGTGCGCGAGCCGGGTCTGCTCGTCGCGCAGGCGGGCGATCTCCGCGGCCTGGTCGCGCTCGGCCTCGGCGGCGACCTGCGAGCGCCGGGAGGCCTGCGACCGTGCGGAGAAGCGCAGGGCCAGACCGAGCAGCCACGGGGCCATCAGGATCGCGCTCGCGAAGCAGGCCGGCGGGGAGCCGCCACTGGTCGGCGGAGATGGAGGTCGTGCGGGCCAGGCCCTCGACGCCGGCCACCCGCAGCGAGTCGTAGAACACGGACGGGTCGAGCCACAGGACCGCGATCATCGCCCCGAGCGGGATCGACAGCCCGCTCAGCCAGACCACCGTCGTGCTGCCCCATCGCGCGCACCCGAAGGCGACGTAGGCCAGCAGCACCTCGGAGACCAGCGGCCCGGTCCCGGTGAGGAGGTGGACGGCGCCGACCCCCCACGCGACGGCCAGGGCGGTGGCCGGGTGCCGGTCGGGTGAGCGCCACGGCGGTCGCGAGACCGAGGACGACGAGCACGGCTCCCCACGTCGACGTGGGGCTCTGGTCACCACGGGTCTCCACGAGCCCGATCACCAGTACGGCGAGCCCCGCCACGGCGTCGGGGACCCAGGGCTGCCACTGCTGCCGGTCCGGCACCCACCTATCGAACCACGCCGAGGACGAACCTCCGGTCACCGGTGGGCACCGCGGACGAGGTCGTCGAGCAGGTCGGCGTAGGCGAGACCGGCAGCGGCGAACATCCGCGGGACCTGCGAGCTGCCCGGTCATCCCGGGCGTGGTGTTCACCTCGTTCAGCACCGGGCCGTCCTCGGTCAGGAAGAAGTCGACCCGCGCGACCCCGGAACAGTCGAGGGCCTCGAACATCGCCCGCGCGGCGTCCTCGAGGGCCTTGGCGTCCGCGCCGTCGAGCGGAGCGGGTACCCGGAAGTCGGCCCGGCCGCCGTACTTCGTGTCGTAGTCGAAGAGCCCGTCGGTGACGATCTCGAGGGCCGGGGCGGTCATCAGCGACCCGTCGGCGCGACGCAGGACGGCCACGTCGATCTCGCGACCGACCAGGACGTCCTCGACGAGGGCGCGCGGGCCGAGGGCGAGCGCGGCGTCGAGCGCCGGACCGAGGGCTTCTGCCTCACGCACCCAGGTCACCCCGCGGCTCGACCCGGCAGCGACCGGCTTGACCACGACCGGCCCGGTCCAGGACTCGACCGGCGCCGTCACGGAGGTGACGAGCCGCGCCGCCGCGGTGGCGATGCCGATCTCCCGGGCGACCAGCTTCGTCGCCCACTTGTCCATCGCCAGGGCGGCGGCCCCGATTCCGGAGCCGACGTAGCGCAGGCCGGCGACCTCGCAGAGCGCGGCCAGGGTGCCGTCCTCGCCGCGGGGCCCGTGCACGAGCGGGAACGCCACGTCGCAGCCCCGCAGGACCTGGGCGACCCCGGACAGCCCCATGGGCCGTCGGCCCCGGTCGCGCCAGGTCCCGTCGAGCCCGATGGTGAGCGGGACGACCTCGTACGTCGTGGGGTCCAGCGCCGCCGCGACCCCGGCCGCCGAGGCCAGCGACACCTCGTGCTCGCAGTTCTGGCCGCCGCCGATGACCGCCACCCGCGTCGTCACCCGACGCTCCTGAGGTGCGGAGCGGCGACGACGCGCCGGGCGACCCGGCTGCCGATGCCGGTGACGATCTCGTGCTCGACCGTGCCGGCCCACTCCGCCCACTCCGCCGCCGTCGGCTCCCCGGCGTCACCGGGTCCGAAGACCGTCACCGTCTCGCCCGGCTCGCCGCCGTCCGGCCCCAGATCGACGACGACCTGGTCCATGGAGACCAGCCCGACCAGCGGGGCCCGCCGGCCTCGGTGCAGCACCTGGGCCCGCCCCGACGCGTGCCGCGGCAGTCCGTCGGCGTACCCCAGCGGCACCAGACCGAGGTAGGTGCTCGCCGGGACGCGATGCGCGTGGCCGTAGCCGACCGAGGTGCCGGCCCGCACCCGGCGTACCGACACCAGCGGAGCGGTCAACGTCGAGGCCGGGCGAAGCCGGGTCGTCCGACTCGGGTCGATGCCGATCAGGCCCGCGCCGACGCGGCTCATCGTGTGGTGGGTCCGCGGGTCGGTCAGGGTCGCCGCCGTCGCCGCGAGGTGGCGCTGCGCCGGACGCAACCCACAGGCCCGGGCGGTCTCGAGGGCCCACGCGAAGCGGGTGCGCCCGAGGTCGTTGCAGGCGTCCGCGGGATCCTCGCTGCACCCGAGGTGCCCCATCAGCCCGACCACCTCGATCTCCCCTCGTTGCTCCGCTCGCCGCGCGGCTCGACACAGCCGGGGCCAGGAGGCCGGGGACGCGCCGTCCCGGGCCATGCCGGCGTCGACGTGCAGGTGCACCCGCGCGCGACCGGGTACGGCGGCCACGGCGGCCAGGTGCTCGAGACCCGGAACGGCGACGTCGACCTGCCGGCGTACCGCCCGGGCGAAGTCCGCGTCGACCGGGTTGAGCCAGCTCAGCATCGGCGCCTCGACACCCCCGTCGCGGAGCGGCCAGGCCTCGCTGAGCGCGGTGACCCCGAGCGACGTCGCACCGTGCGCGAGAGCGGTCCGGGCGACGTCGACCGCGCCGTGCCCGAACCCGTCGGCCTTGACCACCGCCATCAACGACCCGGCGGCGCGCGCCGCGATCAGCCGGGTGTTGGCGGCCACCGCGCCCAGGTCGACCTCGAGACCCGCACTCATCCTCATCGCCATGGTGTCGACGCTAGGAACGTCGGGAGCCCGGCGCGTCCGCCGCAGGTACCGGGCTCCGGTACCAGGGGACGAGATCTGACGTGGCTCCGGGGCCATGTCCGACATCCCAGATCTGGGAGGAGCTGGGCCCTACATTGCTCCCATGGCCGACATCATCCTGGGTCTCCTCGCGATCATCGCCGGGGGCGCCATGCTCGTCGCAGGGCAGCTGGTGCTGCGACTCGTGATCCCCATCTGGGGCTTCTTCGCCGGGTTCGCCTTCGGCGCCGGCATCGTCGCCAAGGCGGCCGACGAGCACTTCCTCGGCACCGTGCTCGGCTGGGTGCTGGGGCTGGTGTTCGCCGTGATCTTCGCGGTCCTCGCCTACCTCTACTACTACGTCGCCATCGTCCTCGCCATGGGCGCGGCCGGCTTCGCGATCGGCTCGGGCTTCATCATCGCCATCGGGATCGACTGGAGCTGGGTCGCCGTCCTCGTGGGCCTGGCCGTGGGCCTCGCTGTCGGCCTGGTGTCGGTGCTGACCAACGTGCCGATGGTCATGCTGGTCTTCATCGGCTCCATCGCCGGCGCGGTGGGCGTGACCGGCGGCCTGATGCTGCTGGTGGGTTCGTTGAACTCCGCGGACTTCAGTCGTGGCGACTTCACCGACACGGTGTCGAACAGCTTCTTCTGGTGGCTGCTGCTGCTCGTGCTCGCCGTCGGTGGCATCTTCGTCCAGCTCCGCCAGCGGGCCGTGATGCGCCAGAGCATCCACGAGGTCTGGTACGCCGAGACCGCCTGACCAGGGGGCGCTCGTCAGCTGATGTGCTCCATCGCCACGCGCCACACGCCATCAGGCTCCCGGCCCACGACCGCGTGGTCCCCACCGCCGTCGAACACCGCGTCCTCGGTGTAGTCGAAGACCCGGCGGTCGGGTCCTCGGCCTGGAGCGACGCCTCCAGACGGCGCTCCGCCGCCCGGATCTCGGACTCGTCGAACCTCGCTGACGGGTTCATGGCACCTCATCCCACTACGCCCGAGCCCGCTCGTACAGCCTGCTGGACACTCCCTGCGCTCGACAGTGTGTCGTCAGAAGCGGGCGCCGAGAAGGGCCGGAGAAGTTTCGGGGTCTGCTGAACGGGGAACGACATGGGGGGAGTTCGACCCGGCGAAGGAACGCCGGCGTGCCCCAAGGGGCGTCTCGCACCCGAGACCGCCTCATCACCAACCGGACGGAGTCCCACCATGTTGTGGACGATCCTGATCATCCTGGCCATCGTCGCCCTCGCCCTCTTCATCTTCAGCCGCATGCGCGGAGGTAGCAGCCGCCTGTGATCAGGGCACGGCGCGGCGCATGACGCCGCACCGATGCCGTGCTGCGGACGGACGTGGAGCCCGTGCGCTCGAACAGGCTCCGCGTCCCGTCGTAGAGGACCGACCAGCTACTCCCGCGGCTTGGCGTACGCCGCCACGCCGGTGTCGTACATGACGCAGGCCTCGTCGCCGACGACCCAGGCGTCGTGTCCGGCCGGGATGACGGTGACATCTCCCGGACCGATGGTGAGCTCCGTCCCGTCGTCCATCCGGACCGTCATCCGGCCGGCGACACAGATCCCGGTGTGCGTCGTCCGGCACGAGTCGGTGCCGGCGATCGGCTTGACGTCCGCCGACCAGCGCCAGCCCGGCTCGAAGGTTCCCTTGCCGAGCGTGAAGTCCCCGAGTGTGACGACGTCCATCGAGCCGTGGGCCTGGAACGGCCTGGTCTCGTGCGGGGTGTCGATGTTGTGAGAGTCGAGCGATGCCACGACTGCCTCCAGGGGTTCAGGGTCGCCCCGGGCACGACCATCCGGTACACGCCACAGTAGGCCTGTCGTAGCTCGTGGGGAATGCCCTCGGGTTGCCGGGAGAACCACACGAGCGGCTTCGGGCTGGCTAGGTTGGTCGTGATGAATGCGTCCGACGACTACTGCGACCTGTGCGACCTGCCGCGGTCCCAGTGCATCCACGGCCAGCCGCCCCCGATGCCGAACGAGACCGTCAAACCGCCCGCCATGCCGAGGAAGCGACCCGCCACCCGCACCCGTACGACCGTGGCCCCGGAGAAGGCCGTGCACCGGCGGTGGACTCCGCCCGAGGTGTTCAAGCCGCTCATCCTCACGGTGCTGGAGCAGGCCGGTGGCGAGCTGGAGGCCGAGGACGTGTTCCTGGAGCTGGAGATCCTGATGGATGATCGGCTGCTCCCGGAGGACAGCGCCACGACGCCCGAGGGTGAGCTCCGCTGGCGGTACGCCGCTCGCCGCGCGCGGGTCTCTCTCGTCGAGGACGGCCTGATGACGAAGGGACGTCCGGGGGTCTGGCAGCTCGCCCAACCCCGCCCTCCGGGCTGAGGCGTCGTCGCAGCGCCCTCCGGCACGATCACCTACCCGATGACCTTGGACATCCTCACCAGCGGGACCGCCACACCCCCCGCGGTCGTCGGTGAGCCGCTCGACCGGCTCGAAGCCGTACGACGCGTACAACGACTCGCCGGCCAAGGTCCCCATGAGCTCGAGGCGGGTGAACCCCTCGTCCCGAGCGGCTCGCTCGCACAGGGACAGATCAGCCGCCCCACACCTCGACGGGCGAAGGCGGGCGCGGTGTACATGGCACTCTCGCAGCGTCGACGGTGGGATCGAGCAGCACCGGGTCGCGGCCCGGCGTGTGGTCGCCGCCGTACAACGTCGCTCGGCGGCTCCAGCCGCCACATCCGGCGAGGTCCTCCCCGTCGAGCACCACGTAGTAGGTGCCGTCCTCGATCAGCTGGGAGTCGATGCCCATGATCGCCCGGCTCGACGCGATCTCCTCAGGAGACAAGTGGTCCTTCTGCAGCTCGCCGATCGCGGCAGCCATCACGACGTCCAGCGCCGCCAGGTCGTCCTTCGTCGCGAGGCGATGGGTGAACGTCACGGCGACAGTGTCCCCACGTCCTGTGGCGAGCACCAGAGACAGCTTCGCGTCATCCGGAGGACACACATGGGGCGTTCACGCGAGCCCCCGCACGTCCGCGGCTGCCACCCAACGTGTGTCCGGACGTCGATGCCTCAGGGTGAGTAGCGCGCGGTCCGGGTCAGGGCCGGAACCGCGCCCGGACGGCTCGCCACACCAGCTCGCCACGATCGTGACCGCCGAGCCGCCGGGTCACGTAGGCGGCCCCGTATCGGGCCGCGGGCTCGGCCCAGGCCGAGCATCCTCCGGCTCCGCCCATGCCGACCTCGACCCGTCCGCCGTCCTCGTCGACCTGGAAGCCGAGCGTCCACGTCACAGACCGGTCCAGCACCAGGTCGTGGCCGGTGGCCGCCGGGTGGACGTAGGCCTGCCACAGGTCGTGACCGAGACGGTCGGCGACGTAGCCGTCGGGGTCGGTGAGCCCGTCGTAGTACGTCGCCAACGACAGGGCGCTCGCGTGCAGCGCCACGGCGGGGAACGACGTACGCCGGAAGCGGTCGGTGTTCAGCACCTCGGGATCGAGCAGCCCGGGCGGGCGGCCCAGAGCCGGTCCCCACCGGGGGTCCGCGAGGTAGTCCGACCGCCACGTCCCCGCGGGCTCGACGAGTGTCGCGACGCGCGGCAGGTCATGCTCGTCGACGCGCAGGTGCAGGTCCCACCCGGCTTCCTGGACGATGCCGGCGAACCGCTCCGCCAGGGACACCCCGGTGGCGCGACGGAGGACCTCGTCCAACAGGTGACCGTAGGTCAGCGCGTGCTCGGCGATGCCGGCACCGGGTGGATGGATCGGGGCGGCCTCCGCCAAGAGGTGCACCAGTGCCTCACGGTCGTCGTAGGCGACCTCCGCCGCGGCCTCCGGGAAGGCCGGCAGACCGGCTTGGTGCGCCAGCAGGTGGCGCATGGTCGTCGCCTCCTTGCCGGAGCGCCCGAACGCCGGCCAGACCGAGGCGACCGTCTGGTCGAGGGCGACGGCGCCGTCACGCACCGCGTCGAGGAACGCCAGGGCAGCGAAAGGCTTGGCCACGGAGAACGTCATCACCAGCGTGTCGGAGGTCCAGGGCGTCGACCCGTCCCGCGTCCCGGCCGGGTGGTCGACCTCGACGATCCCGTCGCGCACGACGGCCACGGCGGCGCCCGGCTCCTGCCCGGACTCGACCAGCCCGTCGAGGACGTCGGAGGGGAGGGGGTCCACGGCGCACCACGATAGGCGACGGTTCGCGCTGGTCGGGGCTGCCGCCACCGGCACGGCCGGACCGGCGGGGCAGTGCCCCGCCGGTCCAGTTCCAGCTCCTGTGGCGGGTGCGGTCAGCGACCGGTCACGGTGAAGGTCTTCTCCATCGTGGCCTGCGACGAGTCGCCGGCGTACACCTCGATCTGCCCGGGCTCGACCACGAAGTCGCCCCGGTTGTCGTAGAACCCGAAGTCGCTGCGATCGAGCGTGAACGTCACCGTCCGCGACTCCTTCGGCTGGAGGGTGACCCGCTCGAAGCCCCGCAGGCGGCGAACCGGCTGCGAGATGCTCGAGACGGGGTCGTGGAGGTAGAGCTGCACGACCTCGTCGCCCGCGACGTCACCGGTGTTGGTCACCCTCACCGTCGCGCGCACCCGTCCTCGCGGCGACACGGTCGTGTGGTCGAGGGTGAGACCGGTGATGGAGAACGTCGTGTAGCTGAGCCCGAAGCCGAACGGGTACAGCGGGTCGCACGAGCGCAGGTCGCGGTAGCGCGAGTTGTACTTCTGGGTCACGTCGCAGGGACGCCCGGTCGGCTCGTGGTTGTAGTAGATCGGCACCTGTCCGAGCCGCTGCGGGAACGAGACCGGCAGCTTGCCACCCGGGTTGACCTTCCCGAAGACGACGTCGGCGACCGCGTTGCCGGCCTCGACGCCCGGGAACCAGGACTCGAGGATGGCCGGCGAGCTCGCCGCCACGTCCCCGAGCGTCAGCGGTCGGCCGTTGAACAGCACCACCACGAACGGCGTTCCGGTGCCCTTGATCGCGTCGATCAGCTCCTGCTGCCGACCGGGGAGGTCGAGCGTCGACCGGGACGCGGCCTCTCCGCTCATCTCCCTCGTCTCGCCCACCGCCAGCACCACCTGGTCCGCGGCCTTGGCCGCCGCGACCGCGTCCGCGAAGCCGCCGTCGGCAGGGCAGTCCTGCGACGGGTCGTAGTCGGGCGGCTCGAGGTTGCTCAGGGCGCAGGCCTTCGTGAAGGTCGCACCCGGCGACTGGGCCGCGACGCCGTCGAGGACGCTGACGGCGTCGGCGTCGTCGCCGCGTCCCCACCAGGGGCCGAGCATGTCGTGCTGGTCGTCACCGAGCGGGCCGATGACCGCCGTCTTCTTGCTCGGGTCGAACGGCAGCGTGGCGTCGTCGTTCTTCAGCAGCACCATCGACTTGCCGGCCGCCGTGCGGGCCTTGCTCCGGTCCGAGGCCGTCAGGAAGCTCCCAGGATCGGTGGCCTTCGCCTGGTCGACGTACGGGTGGCGGAAGAGGCCCGCGCGGAACTTGACCCGCAGGATCCGGCGTACGGCGTCGTCGAGCCGGCTCATCGTGATCCGGTGCTGCGAGAGCAGCTGCGAGCCGTAGTCACGGATGTAGGTGCTGACCATCTCCGAGTCGGTGCCGGCCATCAGCGCGTCGGCACCCGCCTCGGGGCCGTCGGCCGCCGTGCCGTGCCCACAGGGCCCGTCACTCGGGTTGACCGGCGGGCACGCCCGGGTCTCGGCGACCGCTGTGTAGTCGCTCTCGATGAAGCCGTCGAAGCCCCACTCGTGCTTGAGGATGTCGGTCTCGGTGTAGTGGTTCGCGCAGCCCGGGACGCCGTTGATCGCGTTGAACGAGCACATGACCGTGTCGGAGCCCGCGTCGATCGCCGCCTTGAACGGCGGGAGGTAGAGGTTGCGCAGGCGCTGCTCTGACATGTCGGTGGTGTTGTAGTCGCGGCCGCCCTCGGGCTCGCCGTAGCCGACGAAGTGCTTCACGCTCGTGACGACCTTGTCGCGCTTCGCGTAGCTCGAGCCCTGAGCTCCCTTGACCCGGGCGGCCGCCATCACGGAGCCGACGTACGGGTCCTCGCCGTTGCCCTCGACGATCCGGCCCCAGCGGGGCTCGTGAGAGACGTCGACCATCGGGCTGTAGATCTGCTTGAGCCCCACGACCGCGGACTCGCGGGCACCGATGGTGGCGTCGGCGCGGGCGACCCGCGGGTCGAACGAGCTGGCGGTGGCCAGCGGGACCGGGAAGATGGTGCGGAAGCCGTGGATGGTGTCGTAGGCGAACAGGATCGGGATGTGCAGCCGGGACTGTTCGACCGCGATGTGCTGGAGATGGTTGATGTCCGTCGGGTCCACCAGGCTGAACACGCCGCCGACCCCGGCTTTCGCGTCGGCGTCGGTGACCTGGCCGTCGGAGAGCAGCTGCACCTGCTGCAGCTTCTCCTGCGTGGTCATCTTGGAGAGCAGGGCGTCCACCTTGGACTCGATGCCGCGACTGGGCGCGGCCCGGGTCGGGGCCAGGGCCGCTTCGTCCCGCGACTGCTGCGGACGTGGTGAGCTGCTGGCCACCGAGCTGACGGCCAGGACCGTGACGGCGGCGAGCGCCGCGCTGGCTATGTGCTTCATCCGGGTACCTCCGAGGGATCCCGTCACCCGTTCCGGCGCTCTGCCGGGGCGGACCGACCGCGGACGCTCGCCCCCCGGCCCACACCCGCGTAGGCACGCACCATCCTGATCTCGTCCGGACCGCTCGGTATCACCCCTGGGGAGGGGATCGGTCGCCGGCGGGCCGAGTCGGCGGGTCGTGCGGCGCCGATCAGCCGACGGGGCCGGAGACCGCCAGCCACGAGGCGATCCGCTCGGCCACCATCAGGGTGGCCAGGTGCGGGTTGGCGGACGGGATGTCGGGCATCACCGAGGCGTCCGCGACCCAGAGTCCGTCGACACCGTGCACCCGCCCGGTCGCGTCGACCACGGCCCCGGCCTCCGGGCTCGGACCCATCGCGCAGGTGCCCACGGCGTGGTGGTACGTCCAGACCCGGTCCCGGACGTAACGCTCCACGTCATCTGGCCCGTCGGGGGCTCGGTGGATCGCGCTGCACACCGAAGCGAGCTCCGGCGCCCGTACGACGTCCCACGCCCGACGTAGCCCGTCCGCGAGGCGGGCCAGGTCTTCGGCGTCGGTGAAGTACCCGAGATCGATCCGTGGGGACACGAGTGGATCGGCGGAGCGCAGCTGTACCCGACCCCGCGACCGAGGCTGCAGCAGGGCCGCGGCCACGAAGAGCTCTCCGGTGTCGGCGAACGGACCACCGACGATCAGCTGCAGGTCGGGAGCGGACCGCGGAGCAGCCGTGTCGCTGTGCAGCGTCGCGACCAGCTGGAAGAGGCGCACCTCGCTCGGCCGGCCGGCGTACCCGAGGTCGAGCGAGACAGCGGGGTGGTCGGCCAGGTTCCGGCCGACACCGGGCAGGTCCGCCACGACGTCGACGCCGAGAGCCGTCAGGTCGTCCGCAGGGCCGATGCCAGACCGCCCGAGGACCGCCGGGCTGAGGTAGGCGCCGGCCGCGATCACGATCCGGTCGCCGTGGATCGCCTCGCCCGAGGCCAGCCGCACCCCGATCGCGCGCCCCGCAGACAGGATCACCCGGTCGACCAAGGCGCCGCCCCGGACGGTGAGGTGGGGTCGGCCGCGAGCAGCGGCGAGGTACGTCGAGGCGGCGCCGAGTCGTGTGCCGCCCACCTCGTTCACCGGGACCGGTCCGACGCCCACGGCTCCGGGTGCGTTGTGGTCCGCGATGACCGGCACCCCGGTGGCGGCGATCGCCTCCTGCCCTGCCGCCGCGACGTCACTGCGCAGGTCGCCCGCATAGCGACGAATGGGGATCGGCCCCTCGCTGCCGTGATACTCCCGGTCGGCGAAGTCGAGGTCGTGCTCGATCGCCTTGAACGAGTCGAGCACCTCGGTCCACGCCCATCCCGGGTTACCCGCGGAGGACCAGGCATCGAAGTCGCTCGGCGAGCCCCGGAGCGCGAAGGCCCCGTTGGTCGTCGAGCAGCCACCGATGACCTTCCCCCGGGGCAGCTGGAACGGTGTGCCCGCGGGCCCGGGCTCGCTGGCGAGACCCCAGTCGTGCGTACCGATGTGGGGCCCGTGCCCGTCGCGCAGAGGACCGGGCAGCTCGACGTAGTCGGGCCCGGCCTCGAGCAGCAGCACGTCGCGGGCAGGGTCCTCAGCTCAGCCGGGCCGCCAGGACGCACCCGGCTGCGCCGCCTCCGACGATCACGACGTCGTGGTGGTGGGCCATCTCAGGAGCGACTACGCCGGCACGATGTTCTGGTTGTGCCGGAACAGGTTGGCAGGGTCGTACGTGCGCTTGGTCTGCGCCAGGCGCTCGTAGTTGCCCTTGTAGTTGGCCCGGATCCGGTCCTGGTCGTCGTCGGCCATGAAGTTGATGTAGCCGCCCTCCTCGGAGTGCGGCGCCGTCGCCTCGTAGTACTCGCGAACCCAGGCGGTGTTGCGCTCGTCGTCCTTCGGGTCCGGCCACATGCCGGCGATCACGGTGGCGAAGCTCGCGTCCCGATAGGCGAAGGCCGTCGACTCCGGTGCGACGCGGTGGCAGGCACCGTTGATCGGGTAGATGTGCATCGTCGAGGTCAGCTCGGGCACCTTCGACCCGTGCTCCACATGAGCAGCGATCGCGTCGTCGGTCAGTTCCTTGACGAAGCTCGCCTTCCAGTAGTGGCGCAGCCCCGACGGGTAGAGCGCGTCGAACGCGCTGTTCAGGGCCGGGTAGGGCATCGGACCCACCATCTCGGCCACGACGGGCGCCAGGTCGTGGAACGGCTTGAGCATCTCCTCGCCCTGGTCCAGGTCGCCGGCCCAACAGGTGACCATGAGGGCGAGAGGCTCGCCGTGACGTTCCTCGGGGATGAACGGCAGCGGTGGCGCGATCTGGTACGCCGGGAAGCCGCCGAACTCCTCGGGCGCGTCGGCGATGAACTCGCGGTAGAGCCGGAACAGGTCGCCGGCCTTGTCCAGCTCGAAGAACATCGGGCCGCCGTAGATGTCCTTGACCGGGCTGAGGCGGAACTCGAACGACGTGACGACGCCGAAATTGCCGCCGCCGCCCCGGATCGCCCAGAAGAGGTCTGCGTCGTCCTTCTCGCTGGCCACGTGGAAGGTGCCGTCACCGGTGATCACGTCGGCGGACAGCAGGTTGTCGAGGGCGAGGCCGAGACCTCGCGCGAGGTAGCCGATTCCACCTCCGAGGGTCAGTCCCCCGACACCGGTGGTCGAGATGATGCCCGCCCGTCGTGGCCAGCCCGAACGGGTACGCCGCGGCGTTGAGGTCGCCCCAGGTGGCGCCGCCTGCGACCCGCGCTGTCTGGCTCAGCGGGTCGACCCGGACGCCTCGCATGGCGGACAGGTCGAGGACCAACGCCCCCGTCGCAGGTGCCGAACCCTGGCACGCTGTGAGCACCACCCCGGACCGCGACCGTCAGGTCGTGGTCGGCGGCGAAGCGCACCGCCGTCATCACGTCCGCGGCGTTGACCGGCTGCACCACGACCGTCGGACGCTTGTCGACCATGCCGTTGCGGACCGCCCGAGCGACGTCGTACCCCTCGTCCGCGGGACCGGTGACCGTTCCCCTGATCGCCTCCCGCAATGTGTCTACCCGAGTCTCCATGTCGTCCCTCCTCATCGCTCGCCCGCCACTTCGTGGCCACGAAGGGCGTCGATAGGGCGTCGATGAAGGCGGCGATAGGGGCGTCCGCGGCGCAGCTGGAGCGGCGGATTCTGGGTTGCCCCGACTTTAGTCCCGGGCATCGCGACACGCCATGGGCTCGATCCGTCCGGTGAGGCCTTCCCAGCGAGGGCGCGGCCGTCGCCGGCTCCGTCCGGCGCAACGCCCGCGGCCGCGCGAGTGCCGCCGCGCAGGTCGGCGTACCCGCACCGTCCGCAGCGTCCGCCGAGCGGGACATGAGGAATCCCTCGGCGGAGGGTGCCGAGGCAGGTAGGGACTGAGGTCACTGCGACGCGTCGAGCGGAAGGAGACTGGCGTCCGCCTCACGACGGCGTAGCCTGTGCCCATGTCCGGGCACCGCGTCGATGCGTCCCGGCTCGTCGCTGTCGAGCCGGCCCGGGCCTTCGATCGACTGATCGTCGCTCGGCTGCCGGAGATCTTCGCGCGGCGCTACGCCGCCTTCCCCGCGGTCCGCGAGGTGATCGACCAATCGGACGAGTGGGGCACCGTCGGCCAGACCCGCACGATCGTGCTCACCGATGGCGGCAGCCTGCGCGAGACGCTCACCTCGGTCGACCGGCCGCACGGCTTCGCCTACGTCCTCGACGACCTGCACGGCAAGCTGCCGGCCGTTCGTGAGCAGCATCGAGGGCGCCTGGTCGGTGACGCCCCACGGCACCGGCGCGCAGATCGGCTGGGCCTGGACCCTCCACCCGGCCGCACCTCCGGCCCGACTCACCATGAACGTGGTCGGCAAGATGTGGAAGGGGTACGCCGATCGCGCGCTCGAGGAGCTCGAGACCATCCTCATGCGCTCCTGACGCCGTCCGACCCCTCCGCCACACCCTGCAGGTCGTCCGCCTGAGAGGGCACAGTCCCGTCAGCGGACGCCCGACTGGCTTTCGGGTCGTCCGCCTGAGCGGCCGCTAGGGGTGCCTGTGGGGCGGACGACCCGATAAGAGCGGCGCTCAGCGCTTCTCCGCGGTGGCCACGAGGTAGTCCCAGTCGCTGACGAAGGTGCCGTCCGGCGCTCGGTTGCTCTCCTGTGCCAGCCGCAGCAGATCGTCGTGCAGGGCGGCTCGGCCGGTGTCGTCCAGCCGGGCCGACGCGGCGTTCGTGGGGCCGTAGTGGGTGAGGAAGAAGTTCACGAACGCCTCCGGCTGACGAAGAAGGCCACGAACGCCTCCGTGGAGGGGAACCGCTGGGTCACCGAGGCCGTGTACGACGCCACGTCGTGGACACCGTCACCGAGCAGCTCGGTGACGGTCGCCTCGGTTCCCCAGCGAGTCGGCGACTGGGCGGCCGGCGGCGGCGGGACGTGCTTGCCGACCGTGTTGAGCATCTGGCCGACGAAGCCCGTGGGCGTCCAGCTCGCCAGACCGATGCGCCCTCCAGGCCTGCACACCCTGACCAGCTCGGCCGCTGCGCGGTCGTGGTCCGCGGTGAACATCACGCCGATGCCCGACAGCACGAGCGTCGAACGAACCGTCCGCGAAGGCCAGCGCCTCGGCGTCTCCCACCTGGAAGTCCACGTCGAGATCCTCTGCCGCGGCCCGTCGGCGGGCGACCTCCACGAGCGCTGGGGGACGTAGTCGATCCCCGTCACGTCACAGAACGCGCGGGCGGCGTCGAGGGCGACGTGGCCGGTGCCGCAGGCGACGTCGAGCACCCGCGAACCCTGGCGCAGGTCCACCGCCTCGACCAGCTCCCGGGCGGGGGGCGAGCGGGACGGTGATCCACGCGATCTTGCCGTAGTCGCCGCTGCTCCAGACTCTGTTGCTGCCTGGCCTTCAGGTCCTCGAGAGCCGACGGTGCGGTCTGGGTGTCAGTCATGGTGGTGATTCCTTCTGGCTCTCCCGGCGGCCCCTGTCGGCCATCCGGCGTGCCACGAGGATCCGCCGATCAGCAGCACGCCGCGTCAGTACAGGATCTGGACCCGCCCGTACTGGATCTGTACTAGGCAGCGGCTCGCACGGCGTCGTAGCGTCACGTCGAGAGAACCGGTCCGACGCGAAGGAGGTCGTGATGACGGGGTACGGCCAGTTCTGTCCGGTCGCGAAGGCCATGGAGCTGCTCGACGAGCGGTGGACGATGCTGATCATCCGCGAGCTGCTGTGCGGGAGCCGTCACTTCAACGCCCTTCGCCGCGGCGTACCGCGCGTGTCCCCGTCCCTGCTGTCTGCGCGGCTGAGGACTCTGACGCGGGCTGGCATCGTCGACCGCTACGAGGACGGCAAGCAGGTCACCTACGTGCTGACCCCCGCCGGTGAGCAGCTGCGTCCCATCGTCGAGGCACTCGGGCAGTGGGGGCTGCGGTGGGTGCCGGAGCTCGGCGACGAGGACTACGACCCGCACCTGCTGATGTGGGACCTGCATCGCAACGTCGATCTCACCGCGGTTCCTCCGGGACGCACCGTGCTCCGCTTCACCTTCCCCGAGGTGGCGCCCGAGGAGCGGAACTGGTGGGTGGTGATCGGCCCGGACGACGTCGACCTCTGCATGTTCGACCCCGGCCACCCCGTGACCGCGACCGTCGAGACCGACCTCCGCACCCTGACCCGGATCTGGCGCGGTGAGCTGACCTGGGCGCAGTCCCGACGCTCCGGCGCGCTGCACGTGCACGGCCCCTCGCACGTCGCACGCAACCTGCCGCACTGGCTGCCGAAGACGACGATGACCGTGACGCCCCAGCCGGCCTGAGGGCGCCGAGAACGTAGCCTGCGGTGATGGCTCTGACGTGGTCGGCGGTGCTCGGGTGGCGGATGCGGCGACAGCTGCTCGACCCGGTCGGCACCGGCTCGGTCGCCGACGTGGTCGAGAGGCTGGGGGCGGTGCCGGCCTGGCCGGACCCGGCCATGGAGCTCGCGATCGGGGCGCGTCGTACCGACGGCCACGCCGGGGACGCCGCGCGAGCACTCGCAACGGACCAGGTCGTGAAGGTGTTCGCCTTCCGGGGCGCGACCCACCTGATGACGCCGCAGGACGCCGGCGCCTACCTGGCCGTGCGGGCGTCGAGCCGGATGTGGGAGCTGCCGAGCTGGGTCAGCTTCTACCGGCTGACGCCCGGAGGACTGGCCCCGGTTCCGGGAGTACGTGCGGAGCGCGCTGGCGGACGGGCCCCTCACCCTCTCGGAGCTGACCGCCGCGTTCGGCCGCAGCAGCCGCTACCGCCACCTGCGCCCCATCGTCGAGGAGGGCAACGAGACGTTGCTCAAGCCCCTGACGCTGGCAAGGCGACATGGGCCTGGGGCCGGCTCGGGACGGTGAGATGACGTTCCACCGGCTCGACGACGTTCCCGGCTGGGCCGGCCTCCCCGACCTCGAGGAGGCCGGGCCGGCCGTGGTGGCGGCATACCTCCACACCTACGGTCCGGCCGGCGCCGCCCGGATCCACGACTGGGTCGGCAAGGGGCTCGGGGCGAAGCGGCCGGCGGTCACCCGCTGGCTGAGCTCCCTCGACGACCGGCTCGAGACGGTGACGATCGAGGGGGACGACGCCCTGGTCCTCCGCGAGGACCTCGACGACCTGCGTTCGGCGTCGGCGTCCTCCGCCGTCCGGCTGCTGCCGGGGCGCGACCCGTGGGTGATGGCACCCGGCACGTCGGACGCTCGCGTCGTACCTCCGGCCCGTCGTGAGCTCGTCAGCCGGTCGGCGAACATGGTCGTCTCCCGCGGCGTCCTGGCCGGCACCTGGTCCGTCCGCGAGGCGCGCCTCGACGTCGTCTGGTTCCACGAGCGCGGCCGCGTGCCGCGGGCCGCCGTCGAGCGGGAGGTCGAGTCTCTGGCGAGGTTCCTCGACCGGTCGCTCGACCTGACGGTCGAGGTCGGCTGACGGCTACCCGGGCGGCCGGTGCAGCGTGGCGTCGGCCCGGGTCCTGCGGATGAGGTCGTAGCCGCAGACCTCGCAGTACGTCTCCTCGGGCACCGCCGCTCCACACTCCGGGCACGCCTCTCGCGGCCGGCGGAGCCTCGGTAGCCAACGCGGTCGTTTCATCGCGGGTCACCTCCTAGCGCTCCTCCCAGTCGACGCCTCGCGTCCCGCGGTGTCCAGAGGCACAGGTCCCTCGCTCGCGGCGCACCCGGCCACGCCCGCCGAGCAGCGAGCCGCAGGTGTGCGTCAGCCCCGACGGGGTACGGCGCCGTGATGGGGGAAGCAACCAAGGCGCCTCAGCGGATCGCGGGTCGCTACCGGGTCGGGCGACCCGTCGGGCGCGGCGGCATGGGCACGGTCTGGCTCTGCCGCGACGAGCGGCTCGAGCGCGACGTCGCGGTCAAGCAGATCGGGGCACTGCCGGGCGAGGCGGCCCCGGACCTGGCGCGCGCGATGCGGGAGGCCCGGTCGTCCGCAGCCCTGAACCATCCGCACGTCGTCTCGATCTACGACGTCGTGGAGGAGGACGACCACATCTGGCTGGTCATGGAGTACGTCGCGTCCCGCACGCTCGCGCAGATGATCGCCCAGGACGGTCCGCTGTCCCCCGAGGCGGCCGTCGGGATCGGGGCGCAGATCGCCGAGGCGCTCGCGGCGACCCACGCGGCGGGCACCATCCACCGCGACGTGAAGCCGGGCAACATCCTCGTCACCGCCGACCACGTCGCGAAGATCAGCGACTTCGGGATCGCGCGGGCACACGACCAGGGCCAGCTGACCCGCAGCGGCATGGTCATCGGTACGCCGACGTACTTCTCCCCCGAGCTCGCGCGCGGCGAGAAGCCGACCGCGGCCGCTGACGTCTGGGCCCTCGGCGCGACCCTGTACGCCGCGGTCGAGGGCCACCCGCCGTACCAGGACCAGCCCAACGCCCTCGCCCTGCTGGCCACCATCGCCACCTCGCCACCGCCCGCGCCCCGAGCCGCCGGCTTCCTCACCGAGCCGATCGAGCGGATGCTCGATCCGGATCCCACGTCTCGCTGGTCCATGGCGGACGCGGCGCACGTGCTCGACCGGCTGCGCGAACGTCACGCCCGGCGATGTCGTCCGCGAGCCCACCACCGAGCTGACGAGGCCCCGCGACGTCGCACCCGCCGTACCGGCGGCAGTCCCCGCGCAGGAGGAGAGCCGACGTCGCCGCCCCGGGGCCTGGGTCGTCGCCGCGCTGTCCGCGCTGCTGGCTCTGGCCGCCGTGGTCGGCTTCCTGCTCCTGGAGGGCGACCCAGCCGGGCGGTCGTCCGCGCAGGACCCGGCGGGCGCTCCACGGACGGGGCACCACCACACCGCCCGCGGCGGAGAGTCGCCTTCGGTGACCTCCTCCCCGAGCAGCCCCCAGCCGACCTCCACGTCGCCGCGGACCAGGCCGACCTCCGGGCCCCGGGCCGGTCACCGGGGCGAGCGCCGAGCAGTTCGTGCGGAGCTACTACGCCGCCCTTCCCTCGGGCACGCGGGCCGGCTGGTCGGCGCTGTCACGCGGCTTCCAGGACCAGATCGGCGGCTACGGCAGCTACGCAGGGGTTCTGGTCCACCATCTCGCAGGTCTCGGTCGGCGACACCGAGCACCAGCAGGCAACGGGGCCGTCGACGTGTCCTTGACCTACACCAGCAACGACGGCAGCACCGAGAGCGAGGTACGCCGGCTCTTCCTCATCCGGCAGGGCAGCCAGTACCTGATCACCGACGACGCGGTCGTGGGCTGAGGTCTGCGAGATTCCGGACTCGAACCGTCCGGAATGCGTCCTAGCGTCGACCTCATGACCCAGGACACGAGGCACGTGACCCAGACCACCTCAGAGCCGACGCCGGCCTCCGTCACGGACTGGCTGCTCGACTCCGATCCCGCGATCCGCTGGCAGGTGATGCGCGACCTGACCGGCGCCCCGGACGAGGACGTGGCGGCCGAGCGCGACCGGGTGGCCCGGGAGGGGTGGGGGGCGGCGTTGCTGGCCGCTCGTGACCCGGACGGTCAGTGGATGGGTGGTGCCTGCTTCCCCGGCCGGGGCGTCCCGCCGGCAGACGGGAGCCAGCCGTGGACGTCGACGCTGCCGGTGATGCTCGAGCTGCGCGCCCTGGGCCTCGACCCGGCGTCGCCGGAGGCGCAGGAGATGACGTCCGCGGTCGCCGCCAACTGCCGCTGGGAGTACGACGACCTGCCCGTTCTTCGACGGCGAGGTCGAGGAGTGCATCAACGGCCACACGGTGACCCTGGGTGCCTACTTCGGCGCCGACGTGGACGGCATCGTCAGTCGGCTGCTCGCGGGGCGACTCGCCGACGGGGGCTGGAACTGCGAGGCCGAGCGCGGCGCCACGGTGTCGTCGTTCAACTCGACGATCTGCGTGCTCGAGGGCCTGCTCGAGCACGAGCGCGCCGGACACGGGACCGACGAGACGCGAGCCGCCCGCGCCGGTGGCGAGGAGTACCTGCTGGAGCGGTCGCTGTTCCGGCGCAAGAGCACCGGTGAGGTCCCGGTGGACGGCTGGCTCGAGTTCTCGTTCCCGACCCGGTGGCACTACGACGTGCTGCGTGGGCTGGAGTACTTCCGCGCGAGCCGAGGTCCGCGACCCGCGGCTCGAGGAGGCCATCGCCCTGGTGCGCTCGAAGCGTCAGGACGACGGCCGCTGGCTGCTCGAGAACACCCACCCCGGTCCGAGCCACCTCCGGTACGACGACGGCGACGGTCGCCCGAGCCGGTGGAACACCCTGCGGGCGAGCCGCGTGCTCGCGTGGTGGGACCGGTAGCTCACGCCGCCAGCGCGGCGTACCGGCCCTCGTCGGCCAGGAGCGAGTCGTGCGTGCCCCGCTCCTGCACCCGGCCGTGGTCGAGGACGACGATCTGGTCGGCGTGCCCCCGGATCCTCCGCCTGCTCCAGTCGGACCAGGAGCCTCCGGGTCGTTGACGCCCCGACAGTGCTGACGGACCAGCACGGGCCACCTGCGCCGGGTCCCGCCCGACCACCGCGGCGACGGCAGGGCCCGGCCTTGACGTCCGCCGCACGGATACCTATTGTGCTAGTTACCTAGTTGAATGGATAGCCGATGATCGAGTTCTCGCTGGACAGCCGCTCCGGTGTGGCGCCTTACCTCCAGGTGGTCCACCAGGTACGACGTGCCTTGCGTCTCGGCCTCTTGGTCGAGGGTGACCAGCTGCCCACCGTCAAGGACGCCGTGGCGAGCCTGGCGATCAACCCGAACACCGTCCTCAAGGCCTACCGCGAGCTGGAGCGCGACGGGCTGGTCGCCGCCCGCCCGGGGGTCGGCACCTTCGTCACGCGAACTCTCGCCGACTCGTCGCTGGCCGCCCACGAGCCCCTGCGTCGCGATCTCGGTCGATGGCTGGGCAGAGCCCGATCGGCAGGGCTCGACGACGAGAGCATCGAGGCGCTCTTCATGAGCACCTTTCGCGCTGTGAACGAGGAGATCGCATGACCGCGGTCGTGACGGCTCGCGGCCTGGGCAAGCAGTATCGGCGCCGCTGGGCACTGCGAGACTGCGATCTCCAGATCCCCTCCGGCCGCGTCACCGGTCTGGTCGGACCCAACGGTGCGGGCAAGACGACGCTGCTCAGCCTGATGGTCGGCCTGCTCGACCCCACCGCTGGAACCATCGAGGTGTGCGGCGGACGGCCGGCCGCCGACTCGTCCCAGCTCGCCAAGGTCGGCTTCGTCGCGCAGGACACACCGACGTACGCCGGGCTCACGGTCGCCGACCACCTCCGCCTCGGTGCCCACCTCAACCCCCGATGGGACGCCGCGGCCGCGCGGCGGCGGATCGACCGGCTGCACCTCGACCCGGGCCAGAAGGCCGGCCAGCTCTCCGGCGGCCAGCGCGCCCAGCTCGCGCTCACCCTCGGACTGGCCAAACGACCCGAGCTGCTGATCCTGGACGAGCCGGTCGCGAGCCTCGACCCGCTGGCCCGACGTGAGTTCCTGCAGGTGTTGATGGAGGCGGTCGCCGAGGACGAGATCAGCGTGCTCCTCTCCTCGCACGTCGTCTCCGACCTCGAACGCGTCTGCGACCACGTCGTGGTCCTCGTCGAGTCGCAGGTCCGGGTCGCCGGCGACGTCGACGACCTGCTGGCGACGCATCACCGGTTGTCCGGTCCGTTGCGCGAGCCCTCCACCTTGCCTGCCGACCAGCACGTCGTCTGGGCCAGCCACACCGATCGTCAGTCCACCCTCGTCGTGCGTACGGACTCGCCGATCCTCGACCCGGTCTGGTCGGTCAGTGCGCTGGGTCTCGAGGACCTCGCCCTCGCCTACATGGACGGCCCGGCACCCGTGGCGTCGGCCGGCCCGGCACTGGAGGCACTGCGGTGATCTGGCTGACGTGGCGGCAGTGCCGCACCCAGTTCCTCGCGGTCTACGGACTGGTCGCGGCGGCGTGTGTGTGGCTCGCGATCACCGGCCCCGCCCTGGCTCGCCTCGCCCGTCGCAACGACAACGTCTACGACCTCCTCACTGCCAACGATCGGCTGCTCTTCAACGGCGGCATCGCCGCGCTGGCGGTGGCGCCGGCCGTCATCGGGATCTTCTGGGGCGCACCGCTGGTCGCCCGCGAGCTCGAGACGGGCACCCACCGGCTCGCCTGGAACCAGTCGGTGACGCGCGGCCACTGGCTTGCCGCGAAGCTGGCCTTCTCCGTGCTCGCCACCGCCCTCGCGGTCGGAATCCTCACCACGGCGATCACGTGGTGGGCGCACCCCATCGACGGCGTGACCGGGAGCCAGCGCGGGAGCCTGGCCTCGCGACTGACCCCTGTCTCGTTCGCCATGCGAGGGGTCGTCCCCGTGGCGTACGCGGTGTTCGCGCTCCTCCTGGGAACCCTGATCGGGCTGATCCTGCGGCGGTCCGTACCGGCGATGGCCCTCGCCCTGGCCGTCTACGTCGTCATCCAGGTCGCCGTTCCGCTGTGGGTCCGTCCCCACCTCGTCCCGGCGCTGACGACCTCGACCGTCATCTCCCACTCGACACTCGACGGCATCGGCATCGACGACTCGGGCGCGATCACGATCACCACTCGGATACCCAGGGGCGCTTGGATGCTGAGCAGCCAGACGGTCGATGCACGAGGCCGGGCCGTGGCACTCCCGACCTGGTTCAGCGACTGTGTGCCTCCGCCACCGGCGGGGGGCGCCTCGGAAGGGGGGCGAGTGACCTTCGAGCCACGAGCCGGAAGCCTGGATGCCTGCCTGGCCCGGCTCACCGACCAGGGCTACCGACAGCGGGTGGTCTACCAGCCGGCCGACCACTTCTGGCCCCTGCAGTGGGTCGAGACCGGCCTCTACCTCGCCGCCTCGGGGGTGCTCGCGGCTCTGTCGTTCTGGTGGACACGGCGCCGCCTGTCCTGACCGAGCAGGCACGGTCGAGTCTCGTGAGCCGACACGTCCGCGCCCCTCGGGACCTCAGTCCTCGATGTGGGCCGCACCCCGCTGTCTCAACGCGTCGAGGCCGTCCCGCATCGCGCGCAGCTTCTCCGGCGAGTGGCCGACCCAGTCGTCGAGCTCGCCCACCACGCGCAGCGGCTCGCGGCTGCGGAACGACTGCGTCGGGTTGCCGGGGAACTTCTTGTCGGTGACGTTGGGGTCGTCCTCGAAGTCGCCGGTCGGTTCGACGACGTAGATCCGCCCACGACCGTCACCCACGGCGAACTCCGCGCCCCACACCGCGGCGTCGAGGGTCGCGGTGAAGTAGACGTGGTTCATCACGCGGCCCGCTTCGAAGTTCGACTCGCGGCCCGGCACCAGCAGCTCGCCGAGCTGCAGGTGCGCCTTCGTACCGTGCAGGTACACCCCGGGCTCGTACACCTCGAAGGGCACGGGCTCCCCGGTCGCACTCATGCGGCGACCCTACGTCGCGAGCCGACGGCGGCAGAGGTGCTCCGTAGGGTGGCGTCATGACGCGTCCCTGCAAGGTCGGTGTCCAGCTGCCGGAGGTGGAGCGGTTCGTCCCGTGGCCGGAGTACCTGGACCTCGCCCGGCGCGCAGAAGACGTGGGCTACGACTCGGTCTGGGTGGGTGACCACCTGATCTACGACCTGCCGGACGGCTCGACCCGCGGGCCGTACGAGGCCTGGACGACGCTCGCCGCCATCGCCGCCGTCACGCAGCGGGTGGAGATCGGGCCGCTCGTGGCCTCCACCGGCTTCCACGCCCCGGCCATGCTCGCCAAGCACGCCGCGACGGTGGACTCCATCTCGCAGGGCCGGCTCATCCTGGGCCTCGGCGCCGGCTGGAACCGGAGGGAGTTCGACGCCTTCGGCTTCCGCTACGACCGACGGGTCTCCCGCTTTGCCGAGGCACTGGCGATCATCGCGCCACTGCTCCGCGAGGGGCGGACGACCTTCCACGGTGACTTCTACGACGTCACGGACTGCGTGCTCGATCCCCCGCCGGTGCGAGAAGCGGGTCCGCCGATCATGCTGGGGTCGAACAGTCCTCGGATGCTGCAGATCGGGCTGCCCGTCGTCGACTGCTGGAACGTGTGGTGGAGCATCTACGGCAACTCGGTCGACGGCTTCGCCGAGGTCAAGGCGCAGGTCGACGCGGTCATGCCGGAGGGGCGGTCCGTCGAGGCGACCGCTGCGGTCCTGGTGACGCTCGGGACAGGGCAGGGCCGCGTGATGGGTGAGACGTACGACGCGCGCGTCACGACGGTCACACCCGACGACCTCGGCGACCACGTGCGCGGCCTGGCCGCGGCCGGAGCGACCCACCTGCAGCTCGTGCTGGACCCGATCACCGCGGAGAGCATCGACACGATCGGCGAGGCGCTGCGAGACCTCGACCGCTGAGCGCCGACCGCGTGGGCGGGCTGCGACGTCAGCAGACGTCGGCGCTGCGCCGATCCGCCCGGCGGTACAGCCGCTGACGCGGATGATGGTCGTAACCGTCCCGTCCGTCGTAGCGGGCCTTCGCCAGCCCCTTCCGGATCAGTGCCAGGCCGGTGTCCCGGCCGGAGGCGTGCACGTAGCGCAGGAGTCGGTCGTAGGCGTCTCGGTCGTCGACGGATGCCGGGTTGCCCAGGCGGGCCCTGTCGCCGATCCACGCGTCGAGCTGCCGCTTGGCCTTCCCGTAGCCGCACTCGCCCACCTCGGGCGTGTCGATGCCGATCAACCGCACGTACCTGCCGGAGTCGAGCCGGATGGTGTCGCCGTCGACGACGTAGTAGACGTCGACGACGGCCGCCTCGGCCCGGGAGGACGGCCCGACGAAGACCACAGCAGCAGCGGCCAAGACTCCGGCCAGCAGTCTTCCGATATCCCTGATCCTGCGTCTCGACATCCCCGCTCCGTCCCCGGTCATGCCCGACCGCGGGGGCCAGCCTGGCAGCCACGGCGGCGATGCCGGGGCAGAACGGAGGAATCGGGCCCCGGTCGCTCCATGTTTCCTGGACACCTTCCTGGGCAGGCTGTCCGGAGAACCGAGGGAGGGATCGAGATGCCGGAGCTCGTCGTGGACTTCATCACCTCGCTGGACGGATACGCGTCCGCCGAGGGCTGGCCGGGGTGGTGGGGGCTCGAAGGACCGGAGTATCTCGCCTGGTTGGCCGAGAACCCCGAGCAGGACTACCTGGCCCTGATGGGTGCGAACACCTACGGGCTGATGTACGGCTTCACGAAGAGCGGTGAGCCAGGCACCGACGTGCTCAACGGACTCGACAAGGTGGTCTTCTCCAGCACCTTGAGCGAGCCTCTGGAGTGGGCCAACTCGCGGCTGGTGACCGGCGACGCCGCTGAGGAAGTGCGCGAGCTGAAGGACGGCGGCGACCGGTCGATGCGCACCATCGGCAGCCTCGCCCTGTGCCGCTCGCTGCTGGTGGCCGGACTCGTGGACCGGTTCCGGGTGGTCATCTTCCCGGTGATCACCGGCGCCACCGGCGCCGAGCGGATCTACGACGGCTACCCCGACGTGGCCCTCGACCTGGTGGACAGCCGCACCTTCGACGGCCGGATCCAGCTGGTCGAGTACGCGCCGCGGCTGCTCGACGGACCACCCGGCTCATCCTGACCGTCCACGCGCGCGTCCCCGCCCACGTCGTCGCCGGGGTAGCTGCAATGCGGAACTAGCCGCCGCTCCCGTACGGACGGGTGATGATCTCCAGCCAGTGCCCGTCCGGGCCCTCCCAGTACAGACCTCGGCCTCCATCGTCATGGTTGACCTCGTGGGGGTGACGTTTGAAGGGGTCCGCCCACCACTGGCGGTCGTTGTCCCGCAAGCGACCGAGGATGAGGTCGAACTCCTCCTCGCTGACCAGGAAGGCGTAGTGCTGGCCGTGGATGTCGCCTTCGGTGTCCATGAAGTCCAGGCTCGCGGCGTTGTCCAGCTTCAGCTCGGCGAACGGACCGTACTCCTGCGCTTCTCGCAGACCGAGCACCTCCCCGACATCGCGAGCCGCAGCCCAACGGTCCTTCACGTGAACGATGGTGTGGTTCAGCTCGATACTCATCGGGCTCTCCTCGGGGTGCCGACGCTCAGCTGGCGCGTGGCCAACACTCTGCACCGCCTGAGGCCCTCCAGTGAAGTCCTTCAGGTCGCTCCAGCCGGGCGCCCCTCCCAAAGCACGTGGTCTCGATGCCGCCGCGCCCACCAGCCAGCCTGACCGGTCAGGCGGGAGGGAGGCCGCTCAGGATCAGCGCGGCGTCCTCGTTGTCCGGATCGAGGTCCAGCGCGCGTCGGAGCAGGGTCCGTGCCAGGTCGCTGTCGCCGTCGACCTGGTGGGCCCAGCCGGTCATCGTCCACGCGGAGGACGAGTCAGGGCGCAGCTCGGTCCACAACCTCAGGAGTGGCCAGACCAGGCGCGTGCGATGCAGCTCGATCGCGCCCCACACGGCCTTGTCGAACTCGTCGTCGCCGAGGTCGTACGCCGGCGGCTCGGCCGCTGCCATGCGGTGGAACGCGGCCGCCGCGGCATCCTGGCCGGACGACGCCAGCACGTCGGCGACCGGGCCGACGACCGACGGCAGCAGCGCGCGCAGGGCCGCCACGTCGTCGCCGACAGCTGCGGGCGCCGTACCGGAGTCGGCGAGCGCGACGTCGAGCGCCGCCGAGGCGAGGTACGACGTCGGGACGGTGTTGGAGTTGGCGAGCACGACGACGCCGGTGCGCCGCTCGGGCACCAGCACGAGCCGCGACCCGAAGCCGGGGTCGGCACCGCTGTGGCTCAGCGTCCGGTACCCGCCGTAGCTGCCGACAGCCCAGCCGAGCGACTGGGCGTCGTCCCACGGCGGCTCCGCGACCGGCACCACCGGCTGCCACATCCGGGTGAGGAGCTCGGGGTCCAGCCGCGCCCACGGCTCGTCAGCGGCGGTGGCAGGCGCCTCGGCCGGCTCGAGATGCGCCATCATCCAGCGACACAGCTCGGCCACGTTGGAGTGCAGCGTCGAGCTCGGGGCATGGCGCCGGGTGTACGGATACGCGTCCCCCGGCACCGTCAGCGGCATGCCCACGTGCGGCGAGGCAGCCAGCGCCGCGGGCACCTCGCTGCGCAGGAAGGTGCTGTTCGCCATCCCGAGCGGAGCCAGCACCTGCTGCCGCATGGCCTCCTCGAAGGTCGTACCGAGGACCCGGGACAGCAGCAGCCCGAGCAGCTCGTAGCCGGCGTTCGAGTAGGAGAACGTCGAGCCGGGCTCGCTCTGCAGCCGCCAGCCCGACAGCCCGCGAGCGAACTCGCTGAGGGCGTCGTCGCCGAGCTGGGGGTCGTGCCAGCCGTACTCGGAGACGTCGGGCAGACCGCTCGCATGGCTCAGGAGGAGCCGGGCCGTGACCTCGTGCGCCCGACCGTCGGCCAAGGTCAGCTCGGGGATCCAGTCGGTGATCGGCGCGTCGAGGTCGAGCACCGGAAGGTCGCCGTCCCCGGCGGTGGCCAGCATCACGACCGCGGTCGCGACGAAGGGCTTGGACACCGACGCCAGGTGGAACATCGACTCCGACGTGACCGGCGCACCGGTGCGGAGGTCGCGGACGCCGAACCCTCGCGAGGCGACCTGCTCGTCGCGCACCACCGCCATCGCGAGGCCTGCCACGGCGTGCGAGGCGAGCAGGGGGTCCACCAACGGCCACAGGTGCTCGTCCGTGTCCTCGTGCAGACCCGCTCTGCCCGTGACCATCTTCGGACCCTACGCCGATTCGAGCAGCCCGGTCAGGGCGCAGTGGCCGGTCCCATCCCGTTACGGAGCAGGGTGCCGCGCCCGGTGGGCCACGGCAGGCAGCCGGTGTCCGAGCCCGGGACCGTGTAGACGTCGACGCCGTGGTCGAAGGTGGTGAGGACGATCTCGAGGGTGCCGTTCCCGGTGAGGTCCCCGATCGACGGCGCGGCGGGTACGCCGATCCCGTTGCCGTCGCGACCTTGGTGCCGCAGCCGGGTGACCGAGCGTTCCCTGCCGTGCGACGACAGCACGATCAGGCGTCCGGCCCTGCGGTGCAGCGCGTAGGTGCCGAAGACCAGCTCGGGCCTGCCGTCCCTGTTCAGGTCGGCCGCGGCCACCTCCGAGGCGAACGTCTTCGCACGGCGCGGCGCGTAGCGGTAGCTCCACAGCCGCCGGCCGGTCGGGGACACGGCGTACACCTTGCCACCGGGCAGCGCCGCGACGATCTCGGGACGGGAGTCGCCGACCACGTCGACGACGGTCGGGGCGGGGATGCCGCTGGGCGGGTACCAGTCACCGTCGGGTCGGTGAAGGGGATGGTTCGACATCGGCAGGGTCTCGAAGCCGCGGTGACGTCGCGCCGAGCGGCGGCCCTCGCCGTACGCCCCGTCCAGCGCCATGAAGGCGTAGCCCTGGGTGCGGTAGGGGATGTGCTTCTCGACGTTGGGGATGCCGACGACCTCGTTGCGGCCGTCGCCGTCGAGGTCGGCCACCGCGGGCGGCGACGCGGTCCACTGCAGCCATGCCTGGCGGGCCGGGCTCGGCCACGCGCCCACGTGCAGGTGGTACTGGCGGCGCTCGACGCGTGGGTCGGCCCACCGGATGAACTGGCCCCAGCCCATGCGCCGGCCGGCGGCGCTCGACTCGCGGTTGGTGAACCACGGCGAGGCCAGGACCGAGGTGCCGTCGAGGTTGAACGCGTTGATCTGGTGGTTGTCGAAGGTGGTGATGATCTCGAGCTGGGGGTCGTCGTCGATGTTGCCGATCGCGACGTTCTCGCCGTACGCGCCGTAGCCGTGGTTCCCCACCTTGTTGAAGTGCAGGTCGTTGCCGCGCCCCGACAGCCGGTTGTAGCGCGGCCACGCGGGGTCGTGGCCGCCGGCGGGCTGGAACAGGTTCCCGCGGGCGTTGAAGACGAACACCTGCGCGCCCGTGGGCGAGGTGTTGGTGGTGGTCGCCACCACCTCGACCCGGCCGTCGCCGTTCAGGTCGGCGGCGGCGAGACCGCGCACCTCCGGCGTCTGGCCGCCACTCCGCGTCGATGCCGGCCAGCCGGCCTTCAGCCGCAGCCGGCCGTTGCGGTAGTCGTACGCCGCCACGGTGCCCGAGCCGCCGACGACGACCTCCGGTACGCCGTCCTCGTCGAGGTCGGCGACCACCGACGGCGCGTAGACCCGGCCGCCGGTCCTCGTGCCTCGCGCCAGCTGGCGTCCCTTCGCGCTGAACACGAACGTCGAGTAGAACGGCGCCACGATCTCCAGGCGGCCGTCGCCCGTCAGGTCGACCAAGCCGGGCGAGGAGAACCAGCCCGTCTCGCCCGTGGTGATCCGCCGGACGAACTGCGGTCGCCGTACCGGCTGCGTGCCTCCTCGGGACAGCGCACGACGCCGTCGCTTGTTGCAGCGCGCTGCTGGCAGCCACTGCTGCGGCTGCGCCCCCTTCCGCGTGGCCGAGCTCCGCCAGAGCGCCCGGGACCACTCCGGCGACCAGGAGTCCGCCGAGGGCCAGGACAAGCACGCGAGGGAGCCGCATGGTCCGGCACCCTACCGAGCGACTGTGGCCCTGTCCGCGTCACCGGGCTTCGAGCGAGGGCGATGTCGGTGGACAGTGCCAAGATGACCACGTGGCGTCGGAATCCCGCATGGTGGCTCTGGGTTTCGGCAAGTTCGCGCGCGCCGACCGGATCTTCGCGCTCGAGCGCATCATCGGTGAGGAGCGCGGCGACGGCCGGCGCACCCGGGTCTGGATCGACGGCGTCGCCGACCCGTTGATCGCCTCACGGACCGAGACCACGATCCTGCGCGACATGGGCCAGGAGTCCGCGATCCCCGGGCCCGAGCTCGGCGAGGCACTCGACCTGGCCGCGCGGCTGGCGTCAGCGGCCGAGGAGGGGCGCGTCGACCTGAGCGACCTCGGTCGTCGTGCGCGGCACCTCCTGGCCTCGACGACGGAACCCGCCTAGGTCTCGCGGACCTCGACGATGAGCATGACGACGCTGGCACCGGTCACCGCCGAGAACTGGCGCGACGTCGCGGGCGTGCGCGTGGCCGAGCACCAGCAGCGTTGGGTCGCCGACGTCACCTACTACCTCTGCCTCTCCGGGTACGGCGGGCTGTGGCGCTCGTGCGTGGTGCTCGACGACGAGGGCACGACGGTCGGGCACGTGATGTGGGCGGTGGACCCGGACGACGGCAGCCACTGGATCGGCGGTCTGGTCATCGACACCGCGCACCAGGGCAGGGGCCTGGGTCGGGCCACCGTCGAGTCCTTGATGGGCATGTGGGAGGAGCAGGAGCCTTCGCTGTCGGGCAGTCCCTATCAGCAGGCCGCGCTCTCGGTCGCGCCCGACAACGAGACGGCACTGCGGCTGTACCACTCGCTCGGGTTCGTCGAGACCGGTGAGCTCTCCGACGACGAGCTCGTGCTCCGGCGCGCACGCGTTCCGGTGGGCCACCGCGAAGGAGCGGACGCTCGGGATGGTTGAGCTCGTGGCACCCGAGCGACGAGACCGGGCACGGCGTCAGCGACCGTCCTCCGGCGGTTCATCGGAGAGCCGTGGCAGCACCTGGGTCTCGTCGTCGGGGCCGGTCGGACGGGGTACGTCGCCGGCAGGGCGTCGACGAAAGCCGGGACGGGTGTGCAGGGTGCGCTGAGGCAGCAGGCGGAGCTGACGGCGCACCCGCTCCTCCAACCCCAGCTCGTGCTGCAGCCGGCGGACCGTGGCGCGCGTGGTCGAGTAGAGCTCGACCACATCGGCCGGCCACGGTTCGGTCAGGGCTGCGTCCAGCCGGGCCCGGGCTCGGAGCATGCCGTCCTGGGCGCCCTGGAGACGGGCGATGTCATCGTGGCTCAGGCTGACCTCGACGTCACCCTCGTGACGCACCAGCTCGCCGAAGGCATCCGTGCCGGCCGCCAGCGTGCGGAACGTCTCGGCCAGGTCGCGAAGCACGTCGCTCGCCGAGTCGTCGTCCAGCCAGTCGCCGTCGGAGGCGTCGACGACCGAGCGCATCAGGCCCGCGGATCGAGACCGCCGTGTGCTCGAGTGCCTCCAGCCCCTGCCGGAGACCGGGCTCGACGTGCGGCGTACGAACGGCACGCACGTTGAGACGCCGCCCTTCCTCCGCCCGGAGCAGCGCGGCACCGACGACCGGGATGTTGTGGGTGATCCGCCGGGCGTCGTCGAGCCACTCCCGGGCGGCGCCGGACAGGCGGTGTCGCTCTCCCTCGGCCATGGCGTCGAGCTCCCCGGCCGCCCTGACCAGGAGCTCGCTGACCGCGTCGGCCAGACCGTCGATCGCCCGGCCGGCGTCGGAGCTGGCGACCTTGGGCGGGAAGACGAGCGTGGCGATGATGCCGACCGCTGCACCGACCAGGGTCTCGGCGATCCGCTGCCAGGCCGCCGCCTCCGCGCCGATCGCTCCGACGCCGAGGACGAGCATGGCGCTGATCGCCACCTCGACGAGGTTGGACCGCAGGCGCAGGAACTGGCCGACGGTGATGGAGATCAGGATGAGGAGGCCGAGACTCCACCACTGCAGCGGTACGACGGCGGCGAACGCGATGGCCAGCCCCACCCCGGCCACCACCGCGACGACGCGGTCGAGGCCGCTGGCGAGGAGCGAGATCGGGGTGACCTGCACCACCAGCATCGCCGTCAGTGGCGCCAGCAGTGGCTGGGTGTCGGGGAAGAGCAACGACGCCACGAGGTAGCCGGCCGTCGCCGCGACGGTGATCCGCAGCGACCACAGCACCGCGGCGCGGCCGTCCCGGCGTACGCGCGCCAGCTCCCGTGAGCCGAAGCCACGCCACCATCGCACCACGGCCTCATTGTGCAATGGCGGACGCGGATGCACGTGCTACTCGGACCGGCTCGTGGTCCCCGACGCGATCAGCGGTAGCGCGCGACGACCTCACTGGTCTGCACGACGGGAGGCTCGACGCACCCGCTCGGCGACCGTCGAGCTGAAGGCCCTGAACGAGGCGAGCGACAGCAACGGGTTCGGCTCGTGGTCGACGACCGCGACGTGCTCGAAGGACAGGCCGTCGGCCGAACGCGCGACGCGGTACGACAGGCCGTCCGGTTCGAGCTCGGCGAGCTCGCGGAAGACGTCGTCGATCAGGCTCTGGTTCGCCTCCCCTGCTGCTGCGTCGCGGGTCGTGTAGCGAACGCTGGTCTGCTGGGCCATCAGATTCCTCTCACGGAGTTGTTGCGGGCTTCATGGGTGAGCTCGGCGAGACCGAGCGCCTCGAGCAGCGGCGGCAGGTACATGCCGAACCGGCCGCGGTAGCCGTTGCGACGGCCGTACCAGCCGCCGACGGGGTTGTCCTCGGCGCGCCCCCAGGACTCGACGGTGCCCTCGACCGGCTGCTTCTTCTCGTCCGCGGCGCCCAGCGGCACCCAGTCCCCCTGGGCCAGGAGCCAGCTGTGCAGGTCCTCGACGGCGCGGGCCAGGTAGGTCAGCCTGGTCGAGCCGACCTGGCAGACCAGGAGCGGCGGGTCGCCCTCGTCGCGATACATCGTGTACGCCGACGAGCCCGGCGCGGTGGTCAGGTTCCAGGGGTCGTCCTCGGTGCCGGCGGCCATCACCTCGTCCTCTCGATCGCGCTCTGGAAGTGCGGGAGCAGCGAGTCCCACCCGATCCGGTTCCGGTCTCGCCACGGCCCGGCCAGGTCGCCGAAGCGTTCCCAGCCGCGCTGCTCGATCTCGACCCGGGTGACGCCCGGGCCGGAGGGGACGAAGCGGATCTCGACGTCGGTCGCCTCGTCCGCCGTCCGACCGAGGTGCCACGTGTAGGCCAGGCTGCGAGGCGGGTCCCACGCCGTGACCCGGCCCCAGTCGTGCTCGGTGCCGTCCGCGTCGCGCTCGTAGATGCGCCCGCCGATGCCCTCGACCAGCTGCACCGAGACGGCGTCGCCGACGGTGTGGTCCCGGGGCCACCAGGTGTCGATCCGCGACGTCCAGACGTCGAAAGCATGCTCGGGCGGGCAGGCGACGTCGAAGTCGATGCGCAGCGCCTCGGTCATCGGTCGCCCTTCTCGGCCGGTGTGGTGTTCTCCGCGACCAGCCGGAAGCGGGCGATCGCCTCGCCCCACACGTTCTCGAGGTAGGCCTGCACGGCACTGACGCCGGCGTCCGCGCAGGGAGTAGATCCGCTCGGTGCCCTCGGCGCGCTGCTCGACGAGCCCGGAGTCGCGGAGCACCCGGAGATGCCGCGAGACCGCAGGCCGGCTGATCGGGAGGGAATCGGCCAGCGCGTGCACCGGCTTGTCACCTTCCCCGAGCAGGCGGAGGATCTCGCGCCGCTGGGGGTCCCCGAGCGCCTCGAACGCGGCGGCAGCATCGGTAACCATGAAGTTACCGTAACTCGCGGATTACCTATTCTCAAGGCACTGAGCACCTCGGGTCCCGACAGAGCGCGGTTCGCGCCATCGAGGTCGACGGGCCGCGATGTCACGATGCCACGAGGCAGCGCGATCGGAAGAGGTGACCGATGTTCGTCGTCATCGGGGTGTGGCAGCTCGATCCCGAGCTCGAGCAGATGCAGAGGCTCGTCCTCGAACGGATCGTCGACGGGGTGCGTCAGGCACCGGGCATCGTCAAGGGCTACTGGGCAGAGGGGATCGCGGACCCGACTCGCGGACACACGTTCGTCGTGTTCGAGGATCGTGGGTCAGCGGAGGCCTTCGCGCGTGACGTCCGTGGGAACTTCGAGAACCAGGCCGAGGCCGGAGTCACCAACGTGAGCCTCGAGATCGCCGAGATCACCGCGACCACGTGACCGGTAGGTGTCGCGCCGGTGGCGGGCCGGTCGAGGGCCCGTAGGCAGCTCGCTCGAGTCCAGCGGTGCCTCGGCGGCGTCAGCGGCGTGCCGCGGGCGATACGGCTCTCCCGCACCCGGCACCGACGAAGATCGTCGGGCCGCGAGGCCTGCTCGCCCTCCGGCTCGCGCACCGGCAACGTCGGATCGTCGCCGGGCCCTTCCCCGGGAGACGCCGCGATCTCCGCTGGCGTGCGCGCCTTCCCGGTGAGAATGCCGAGCTTCATCATCTGGACCTCCCTTGGATCTCTTGGACTCGCGCCGCCGCCCTCCACCGGTTCTCGGCTGCTGCTGCCGACCGTAGGACCGGAACCGTCCGGACCGCAGGCGAGCGTGGAATGCCTGGCCGAACGGCCATCCGCACCTAGGGCACCCGGGTCATCCGAGCACGCCGAACGCCTGTGGCCCCCTGACCGGGGCGACGGACAAGGGCAGCCGGGTGCACCGGACGGCGGCACGTGCGCGCGTTTCGCCGCCATGCCGCCGGGCTGGAACACTCGCACGATGTCGTTGGCCATCGTCGGCGCCGGCCTCGGTCGCACCGGGACCAGCTCGCTCCAAGAAGCGCTCGGCATCGTCTTGGGCGGCCCCGTGTTCCACATGGGCGAGGTCTTCGCCAACGTGGACAGTGTGGCGACGTGGCATGCCGCCGTGGACGGTACGCCGACCGACTGGGACAGTCTGCTTGCTGGCTACTGCGCGACGCTGGACTGGCCAGCGGTCACCTGCTGGCGCGACATCGCGGCGGCCAACCCGGAGGCCCTCGTCCTGCTGTCCACCCGCTCGAGCGCCGCAGAGTGGTGGAACAGCGTGAGCAGGACGCTGTTCGCTGTGGTCGATCGAGACCTGCCGCCACACCTGCTGCCGATGAGGGCCCTGAACGTCGCCATGTTCGAGAGGTTCACGCCGCAATGGCGGGACCGCGATGCCGCGATCGCGGCGTACGAGGCGCACAACGCCGCCGTGCGCGCCGCCGTTCCTGTCGACCGGCTCATCGACTGGCAGCCGCGCGACGAGTGGGAGCCGATCTGCTCGGCCTTGGGTATCCCCGTCCCTGACCTCGCCTTCCCGCATGCGAACACCTCCGACGACTTCCGAGAGAGCGTCGAGCAGCGGCTGAACCCGTAGAGGGCGAGAGGTGCCGAGGCCTGTGACCGGCTGGTTTCATGTCATCGCGCTCGGGTACGGAAGGACCGTGAGCTCTCCGGGCCGGTGGCTTTCACCTGTTCTTGCCGCGGTGGGCGTGCTCGCGGCCCTCTCGGCCGCGGCGCCCGCCATCTCGCAGGCGCAGAACACGACTCGTGCCGCGACCCATCACCACCATCCGCCACCCTCGCGCTTCACCCATGCTCGAGTGGACAACCCATGGTTCCCGCTCAAACCCGGCACGACGTGGTCCTACCGTGGCTCAGAGGGGCCGGACCGGACCCGTGACGTGATGATCGCGACGTACCGCACCCGGGTGATCGACGGCGTCGTGTGCCGCGTGGTCTTCGACCGCGTGTGGAGCAATGGCCGGCTCAGCGAGCGGACCCGCGACTTCTACGCCCAGACCAAGCGTGGCACGGTGTGGTACTTCGGGGAGCGAACCGCAACCCTTGACCGCCACGGCCACGTCATCAGTCGCGAGGGGTCGTTCACCTCCGGGGTCGACGGCGCGGAGGCGGGCGTGTTCATGACAGCCCACCCGCGCGTCGGGCCGTCGTACTTCCAGGAGTACTACCCCGGCCACGCGATGGACGCGTTCACGGTCCTGCGGCGCAACGCGCACGTCTCGGTGCCACTCGTGCGGTCCGACCACGCGCTGCTCACCAGGGAGACCAGCCCCCTGGAGCCCAGCGTCGTCGACCACAAGTACTACGTCCGGGACATCGGGGACGTACGCGAGGTGACGGTCGAAGGTGGACGCGAGAGGCTTCACCTCGTCGCGATGAATCACGTTCCACGGAGCTGACTGTCCGGGAAGCCTGTGATGGAGGGTCAGCGTCGATGCTCTCGATCGGCGTGTGCACAGGGTCGTCGTCGGCGCGCTCGTTCGTCAGGATCGAGTCCTGCTTGTCCGTCGACGACCGAACAGGCGTGCCCGCCCGGATGGTGCGGACTTGCCTGCCTGGCACCTCCTCGGCGCGGGGCGTCAGACGCCCGGCGGTCATCGCCTGATCGTCCGACCGGACGCCGCGCGTGCAGAGACGACGGCTCCGGCCTCAGCGGAACGGCGGCACTCCGAGCGCCCTCGAGGCACCGTGACTCCAGATCGCCTGGCCGTGTCGGAGGCGATGGGACGGCGCGACGAGTTCCGGCGTACGGGTCTGCCGACGGGGAGCTGCGTGGGCCACGTCGGTGGCCAGGGGCCCGCACTGTTGCTCCTCCATGGCGGCCCGGTGTCGAGACTGACTGGCTCGACACCCGCTGGCCGATGAGGTGCGCGACGCGTTACCGCGTCGCGACGTACCAGCAGCGGGGCCTGGAGCCTCGACGTCGGCGGACCGTGTCGCCCACGCCATGACTATCGGACCGTGGTCGCTGTCCTGGAGCACCTCGGATGGCACCGGCGATGGTCGGTGCCACTCGTGGCGGAGACTTGTTGCTGCACGCTCCGGCCAGCCGATCGGGTGCTCGGCGCCGCTGTCATCGATCCTCGGTGGCGTCGGCGACGGAGGCCCGCTTCGATGCCGAGATGGTGAGTCGTCCCCCCACAGACGTCGAGCCGCGGCATGCTGACCAGTGGCTATGGACGCGCGGACTGAGCCGAGGCGTGGAGTCGCTACGGATCTTCTGGCCCGCCTACTCCCTTCCCCTGCCGGCGTCGAGTCCGAACCTCGGTCACGGTGGCGCCGCCCTCCAATCGGCGTGACGAGCTCCCGGACTGGCCAGTCGACTCGCGGGTAGTGGAGTCCCGACAGTCTTCGCCACGGAGCGGCCAGTCCGTTGCCGCTGACGGCGTCCACGGACGCCGCCGAGGTCATGGGGGCGGCGCCTCCGTCGTCGTGGTTCCGATGCCGGGCACTTCGTCTGGATGGACGTCGTGGGATGCCTGCGCCGTCCCTCGACGACCTGAGCGACTGTGCTGATCTCGACCCGTCGCTGACAGCGGCCGCCCGAGCGGCTGATGCCGCGCGTGGCGTACTGCCCGGAACGATCGCGCTGATGGCCGGCACTAGCGTGACGGGGCCACGCTGCGGCGCATCACCGTGTTCTTCTGCCCCTTGGGCCGGATGAATTCGAAGCCGGCTCGCTCGTAGACGGCCTTCGTGCCGTTGTAGAGGAACGACGAGGACAGTCGCCGTTCTCCCGGAATGTGGGGGTAACCCTCGACGACGCCGCCACCCGCCTGCGCGATCAGCGCGAGCGCACCCTCCAGGGCGACGGTCACCAGCCCGTTCTGACGGAACCGCTTGTCGACGAAGATGCAGGTGATCCGGTAGTCGGGCTCGAGGTCCTGCTCCGCGAGGTACTGCTTGCTGTGGTGGATGTCGGGCAGCTCCGCCGGAGTTCCGTACTCCGCCCAGGCGATCGCCTCCTCGCCGTCATCACCGTCGCGAACGACCAACGCCGCGTGGGCGACGCCCTCCTCGACCAGGCACTTCTTGTACGCCCGGTTGCCGTCGTACCCCGGGACGTGGTCGTCCCGCTCGGGATGGAACTTGACGCACCAGCACCCGCCGAAGATGCCGTTGTGTCGCTCCACGAGCGCGGCGAAGAGGCCCCACGTCTCCGGGGTCAGTGGCTTGATCGACGTGGAGCCGGGGTCCGAGGTCGCCATGAAGCCGACCGTACTCGGGCCGGCGACCCGGATACAGATCGACGTCGAGAGCCCGGTGAGGGTGTCGTGGGGAGCGCGCAGGCTCTCAGCGGCATGATCGGATACCAGAGCACCGCATTCAGGGGGTCTTCTTCTCGGAGGGCTGATCCGGCTCCTGTCGCGCCGGCGCGGGACGACAAGCCTTCGATGACGGCATCGACCCGATGGGTAACGCGGCGCACCTGGTTCAGGCGCTGATCGCTTTCTGGGCTCGTGCCGCTGATGCACGCACTCGGGCGGACGAGTCACCCCGACGTCGTTGTACCTGATCGGCCGCCTCCTGGATGACCCGACGGGCCACCACCTTCAGTGCCATGTCTCTGACCCGCCACGCCTCATCGTCGAGGGCCCGAAGCACCGCTTCGCGTGCCGAGTCGTCCCAGGCGTACAGGAGTCCTCGCGCGCCCCAGACACGGAGCCAGTAGTCCGGTCCGGGCGGTTCGCCGGTGCGGACCCACGAGGCCGGAGGTCCACCGAGCGCGAGGATCAGATCATCATCGGCGGACTCGCCGTTCAGCAAGGCCACACAACCTTCGACCACCGCAAGGAGCCCTCGGCGGTCACATTCCTGCTCGACGCTCTGCTTGGGTGTCTTGTCCCAATGCGACGACGCCTTCATCGTCGCAGCCTATGACGGCGACGTGCCCGGACTACGGGCTGTGAGTGCGTCGTCCAGTGTCTGCCGTCGACCGACTGCCGGATCAAGTCGGCGTGGCCGTTGTGGCGGGCGTACTCCTCGATCATGTGCGCCAGGATCCACCTCAAGGTGAACGTCTCGCCCGTCTGAGGACTCGTAAGGACCGACTCGGTTCCGCCCGCCTTGTCGCAGCGCTTCGTCGACGACGGCATCTGACCGACGCACTGCCTCATCGAACAGCGCCCGCAGCCCCTCGGGCTGTCGCTGGCGGCCGAGTCTGATAGGTCCTCAGTCCGTGTCCCAATCCATCGTGTCGAACGGCGGTGCGAAGCCCGCGTCGCGGACAGTGGTCGAACCACAGGCTGCGCATGGTACGAGGCGGCCACCGCTCATCGACGGATCCGAGCGCGGCGAGCGGCATGTGAGTGCGTTGCAGGGCGTCGAGCTCGCGGCCGTATGACGCGGTCGGGTGAAGCCAACGGCTCAGCGTCGGAAACGCGTGAGCTGGCCGGACGCGCGGATTCCCACGGAGTCCCGCCTGCGCTTCAGTCAACAGGTTCGCCCAGTGCCGCCGGTTCGGCGGGGATGTCCTCCTTGTGCGCGTTGATGAGCACGATCGACGCGATCAGGGCGCAAGCGAACAAGGCAGCCCCCCAGAAGAACGCGACGTGGTACCCGTGGATGAACGCGAGCGGGAGGCTCTGCTCGGCCTGGCCGGGACTGGGTGGTGGGTTGGTGATGAAGTAGGCCGTGACCGCGCCGGCGAACACGGTGTTCAGCAGCGCGGTGCCGAGCGAGCCGCCGATCTGCTGAGAGGTGTTGAGGGTCGCCGAGGCGACGCCCGCGTCGTGGCTTTCGACTCCGATGAGGGAGGTGCTGGCCGCGGGGATGAAGACGCCGGCCAGGCCAACCGACATGATGACCATCGCTGGGAACACCAGCGCCCAGTACGACGAGTTCTGGTCGATCTGGGTCAACAGCAGCATTCCCACGATGGCCATCACGAGACCAGGCAGGATGAGTGCCCTGGGACCCACTCGTGGGAGCAGCTGGGACACGAAACCGGCGGCGATGATGATGCCGAGGCTGAACGGCAGGAAGGCGAAGCCGGCCTCCAGCGGCGTGTAGCCGAGGTTGACCTGGAAGTAGTAGGTCAAGAACAGGAACATCGCGTACAGCGCGGCACCCACGAACAAGAACACCAGGAACGACCCGCCGCGGTTGCGGTCGAGCACTACGCGCAGGGGCAGCATGGGATTGCGCGCCCGGCGCTCCCAGACCACGAACGCGACGAGAAGGACCACCGCGACGATCAAGAACGTCAGGGTGCTCGGGTCGCCCCAGCCCTGCACCTCGGTGGAACTTTGGTCGTCGGGGTTCTTCAACCGGGCGGCCTCGGTGAAGCCGTAGACCAGCGAGAACAGCCCAGTTGTGGCCAGCAAGACGCCCGGAACGTCGTACCTGGTGTCGCCATGCGCCTTGCTCTCGTGGACGAGCGGGATCGCAGCCGCCGCCACGATCAGGGCGAACGGCACGTTGACCCCGAGACACCAACGCCACGAGGCGTACTCCGTGAGAACGCCCCCGACGATCAGGCCGATCGCGGCTCCGCCACCGGACAGCGCCCCGAACACACCGAACGCCTTCGCGCGCTCCTTCGGCTCGGTGAACGTGACCGTCACGATGGACAGGGAGGCGGGCGCCATCAGGGCAGCGAAGGCCCCTTGTAGCGCGCGGGCAGCGAACAGCAGCTCCTGGTTGGGCGCAAGACCGCCCAACGCCGAGGCGCCGGCAAACCCGATCAGGCCGATGATGAAGGTGCGCTTCCGGCCGGTGTAGTCGGCGATCCGCCCGCCCAGCAGCAGCAGTGCGCCGAAGGACAGGGTGTACGCCGTGACCATCCACTGCCGATTGGCGTTGCTGATGCCGAGGTCGGCCTGAGCCGACGGAAGCGCAATGTTCACGATCGACGCATCGAGAATGATCATCAGCTGCGCAGCCGCCAGGACCACCAGCGCCCACCATCGGCCGGGGTCGGGCTCGGTCCTCTCCGACGGGTTGTCGGCGGCGGGGACGGGTTCACTCATGGTGACTCCTCGGGTCACGGTCGGCCTTCCGAGATCGCTCGCAACAGCAAACCACGCAGCGACCAGACTTCCCACACGCCAGCGTCAGTATCGGCGCGCTAGCGGCTACCCGGTGCGACGGTGCATGATCGCGCCACGGCTGGGTACTGGTCCCGACGGAGGAAGGCGCTGGGGATTGGCCTACGTCCACTTTCCTACCGGCGGCCCATTGTTTCGCTCCGCCGAGGGCCGCAATCGTGGCGGTTGGTACCTGTGGAGATCGTTGGGAGCACGCCCCGGGTCGTGGCATGGTCTCAGATGAGATTGGGGGTGCGTCGTGCGCATCACGTATGGGGGTTTGACGCTGGCGGCGCTCATGTTGTCGGTGGTCGCGTTTCCTTCCTCAGCGGCTACGACGTGGGAATCGGCTTGTCAGGGGGCGATCGCATCCCACAGCCAAGACCAATGCGATCGGGTGAAGGCGATCGGGCACCGAGCCGCCGCCGGTCCGACGACCGGCACCAACGAGAACACCATCTGGGCCCTACGCAAGGACCACCGGTTCCGAGCCGGCTGTGAGACCGACACCTGGCGGTTGGCCGATGCGGACGGTCACCGCTCCGCAGGCCCGTCGGTGATCTTCCACGACCAGACCCTGAACCGAGTGGTGTCCTCGGCGTCGCTTGCGGCAGCCAACCTGTCACCGGAGACCCTCATCAGCGATGTCACCAACACCCAGCGCAAACTGCTGCGGACCAAAGGCGGGGAACCCATCCCGACCCTCAAGACCTGGCTTCGCTACGCGGGTCGGTGGCACGTCCCGTGCAAGGTGGAGATCAAGTACCCCCCGGGCAGCCCCCGGGCAGTCGCGCGGTGGGTACACCGGTTCAACGCACCCGCGACGTTCTACGGTGCGCCCGGGGTATCAGGCTCCACCACGTGCTCGCAGCAGGGCGTGCTGTCGATGCTGACTGTGGGCCTGAAGGTGGGTTTGAAGTACAACCCGGTGTGTCCGATGAGCATGGAGCAGATAGCCGGGACCGGATACTCCTACGTATCCGTGATCCGCCCCACAGCCACCCAGGTTCAACATGCCCACGCACACGGGCTCCGCATAGGAACCTCGACCGGACAGGACCCGGACTATTGGGCCACGCTGGTGGAGATGGGTGCGGACTTCATCATCGCTCCCCACCCCGGCGGTCTGACGACATGGCTGCGCTGACCCTGCCCGCCCCCTTCTGGCGCTTGATCTCCATCCGTGTCCGTGGTGCGTGAGACTAGCCAACCCCACCAGGTCCATCCGCACATCGGCATGAGCGCGCGCGGACAGCGGCATGTGAGGGCGTTCGCTACGCGACATGGCGCAGTTGCTGATGCGGACAGCGATTCGGTGGTGGGGTCGTATGCTTCGAGTTGAGGCGCCAGGGTGAAGCGCTCGTTCTTCGAAGGACAGGCCCGTGACCACTTTCCTCATCATCGGCGGCATCGTCCTCCTCGTCTGCGGCTACCTTGCATTCGACTGGTGGCTAGCCGGGCTCAAGAGCAAACGCACGCTGACCCGCAGCCGGGATGGCCAGCTCGGCAACAGCAGGGTGGACGAACACGTCATCGAGCGGCTGGCCCAGAACAACCGGGACCAGACGAGCGGCTTCTGACCCGGGCCCTTCCCCACTCGTCGGTGCGTCAGTCCGGACAGCGGCAAGTGAGGACGTTCGTTCGTTCGCTGTCGACTTGCGCACATGCGGAGCCACGTCCTGCTAGCGCTTGGAAACCGCCCCAACCGGCCGAGCCAGCCAAGACGGTCCCCGTCCGAACCGCTCGGGCCGGACTGGTAGCTCCATCTCATCCCCCGCGGGAGTAGGAACCACTGATTTGAACGTACCGGCCGCGGGGACAAGCGGTTCAGAGGCGTAGGTCCCGCGGTTGCCTAAGGCCCGCCCGGACAGCGGCATGTGAGTGCGGCTCAGAGTCTGTCGTCCTCGCCGAGTTCGTCGGGGTCGTCCTCGATGTAACCCGTGATCGGGTCCACCGCGTCGAGGAAGCCTCGGATCCTCTCCACGTGCTTGGCTGTCGTGCTCCTGACGTGGTCGGACCGCCGAATGCTGAACCCATAGCCCGGTGCGGGGCCGGTGAGCCGTCTGTAGTGATAGGTACCTGGCTGTTCGGGATCATAGGCGACGTCGAAAACCTGACCGTCGACCGTCAGACGCATGCGGTCGGGGGAGGGCTCGGACTCGTGTGGTTCCACAGCTGCATTCAACCAAGAGCGCAACGCCCGCTCATCGGCACGCGCGAACCTGACAGCGGCATGTGAGTGCGTTGGGAGCCGAGGCGGCGCCGGTCCACGGGTGTGGCTCTACAGGGTCGTGGGCGTTGCGTCACAGCGGATGGCCTCGAGACCACCGTTAGGAACAGGTCCCGGCCTCGAAGCTTGTGCAGTCGTCGGCACCGCCGGAGCCGTAGACGGTGTCGTCCCCGTCTCCTCCGTCGAGCACGTCGTGGTTGGGGGTACCCATCACCCAGTCATCACCGGCTCCCATGTGGGCCTCGAGCGACGTGCCGTCCACTCTCAGGCGTGTGCTCTCGCCGTTGCCCTCGAAGCTCCAGTCGAGTGCTCCGGCCACCTCGTAGAACGAGAAGCCACTGATGTGCCCCGACCTTGTGGTGTCATCGGAAAGGGTGACCACCGCCGTCCCGCTCGCCTGGTCGAACGCGGCCGAGATGAATGAGGTCCCCCTCGGCGCCCTCCCTGCCTTCATGATCAGCTCGTCGCCATCACCGCCGCCACGCACGTCGCCGTCGCGGTACGAGAGGAAGAGATGGACGGTGTCACTCCCTGCGTCTCCGCGTGCGGAGACTCCGTCACTCTCGATCAGGATCGAATCGGCGCCGCCCCGACCTCGCACGATGTCTGGGCCGTGAGCGGCACGCAAATAGTCGAACCCCGCCCCACCGTCCAGCACGTCGGTGGAGTGTAGGTGGCGGCTCCGGCTTCTCAACCCGAACTCGCCCGAGATGTCGTCGCTCCCGGCCCGCCCGAAGATCCGATCGTCGCCCGCCCCTCCATAGATCTTGTCCTCGTGCTCGCTTCCATAGATGACGTCGTCGTGCCGAGAGCCCAGCACGGTGCCGACACTGAACGAGGTTTCGTCCCTGCGATGGAACACCAGCCGGTCGTGCCCTTCGCCACGAGCACGTCCTCGCTGCAGGTCGATGATCACGCCGCGCCGAGCGCTGCCGAAGCTGAACCGGTCGAAGCTCGTCGGCCGTCGACCCAGGTTCAGCAGGTCATTCCCCGGACCGCCGTCGAGCTGCTCGGTCGCGCTGTCGCTGTCCTGTCCGAACAGCCGGTCGTTGCCCGGACCCCCGAACAGACGGTCGCTGTCCGCCCCACCACAGATCACGTCTGCACCGCCGCCGCCACGGATCTTGTCCCGGCCGGCCAAACCCATGATGACGTCACGCCCGGGCGTTCCCCTCAGAACGTCGTCCCGAGAGGTGCCCACGACGGTGACAACCAACCCATGACACCTCAGAGCGTGACCAGCATCAGCCGAGGAAACCCCCACCAACGCCGACAACGCCACTCCTAGCGCCACACCGACGGTCGTACCCACCATGGAAGTCTTCGGCCTCATGCTCCGGTTCGACGCCCCGCAGACCGGATTGGTTCGGTCCCTCGGTGAAGTCACACATCACATCGACCTCACATCGGCATGTGAGCACGTTTGCGCGGCCGTTTGCGCCGTACCCTGCCGACATGGGCGACGTGGTCGTGCTGCACCTCGGCCGCGCGTGCCTGACCCGCGTCGAGGCCGGCCGCATCCTCCGCGCCGGCGCGATCGCCGGTGGGAGGCCGGTCATCACGACTGCCTCTGTCTCGGTTCGATGCGATACTCACTATGTGGGGCTGGTAATGCGACAGGCGCGCCCAGACGATCAGACCTTCATCACCGCGATGGTGCGGCGGGCACGGCTCAATCCGGCGGGCCTGCACTGGGAACCGTTCGTGGTGGGTGAATGGGACGGCCGAGCGGTCGGAATTGCTCAGTTGCGTCGTCATCCGGACGGCGTTATGGAACTCGGCTCGCTGGTCGTCGAGCCGGAGATGCGTGGGCGGGGTATCGCGACGCGGATGGTCGATACCCTCCTTGCTGACGAAGCAGCGGCTGTCTATGTGCTGCTGGATCGACGCTTCGTGGGGCACTTCACCCGCTGGGGATTCAGCCCGGTCGATGCCAAGGAACTGCCGCGTTCAATCTCTCGGACCTACCTGATCGGCCGCGCCGTCACCACCATCGGAAGCCTTATCCGCCGCCAGCAGATTCGCATCGTGCCGCTGCTTCGCGCAGCTCGCTGAGGCGTTGCATGCAGGCTGTCGCTTGGCAGGTGTTTGACCTCATAGCGCGCCAGGAGCCCTGAACCGTCAACGCGACGACACCGAGCATCCTCCGCATCGTTAGGTCGCGGCGCGCGGACAGCGGCCAAGTGATTATCCGCTCATCGGCATGTGAGGGCGATGGATCTGCGCTCTCAGCAGTGGAGAGAAGGGGCAGCGGCTGCTCTACGCTTCGGCGCATGGGTGGATCGGGAGTGGACCCGGCCCGCGTGGCCGCGCTCAAGCAGCGCGAGGATGCCGCGTTCGTCGAGATGCGTCCGCGCAGTCAGGCGCTGTGGGCCTCCGGACAGGCCGTGATGCCGAACGGCGTACCGATGAGCTGGCTGCGGACGTCGTACGACCATCCGCCCCTGTTCATCGAGTCGGCCTCCGGGTCACGGTTGCGGGACGTCGACGGTCACGAGTACGCCGACTTCAACATCGCGGACATGTCGATGTTCACCGGCTACGGGCCGGCTGCCGTGGTCGAGGCGGTGAGCCGTCAGGTGGGGCGGGGAGCGCAGTACCTGCTGCCGACCGAGGACTCGATCTGGGTCGCGGGTGAGCTGGGTCGGCGCTACGGCCTGCCGCTGTGGCAGTTCACCCTCGCGGCGACGAGCGCCAACACCGAGGTCATCCGGATCGCCCGGTCCTGCACCGGCCGGGAGAAGGTGCTCTTCTTCGACGGCAAGTACCACGGCCACTTCGACGACGTGCTCGTCGAGCTCGAGGACGGTCGCCTGGTGCCGGAGGAGGGCGGCCTCCCGCACGACGTCACGACGCGGACGCTCGTCGTACCGTTCAACGATCTCGAGGCGCTGGAGCGAGCATTGGCCGACCGTGACGTCGCGGTGGTCATCACCGAGCCGGCTCTCACCAACAACGTCGGTCTCCTGATGCCGGACGCCGGTTTCCACGAGGGCCTTCGCGAGGTGACCCGTCGTACCGGCACGCTCCTGGCCTACGACGAGACGCACACGCAGGTGGTCGGTCCCGGCGGGCTCACCCGGCGGTGGGGACTTCCCTGCGACTTCGTGACCGTCGGAAAGTCCATCGCGGCAGGCATCCCGCTCGGTGCGTACGGGATGACCCCGGAGGTGGCGGGGGTGCTGCAGCGACCCGGCGGCCGAGATGACGCCAAGCCGCAGGTCGCGGTCGGCGGCACCCTGTTCGGCAACCCGGTCTCGATGGCCGCGGCGCGGGCAACCATGGACGCGGTGCTGACCGACGAGGCGTACGCCCACACCCAACGGCTCGGGGGCAGGCTGGCCGACGGCCTGTCGCAGCTGGTCGAGGCGTCGGGGCTGGGGTGGACGACCCACCGGTTCTGGCCGCGCAGCGGTTTCTCGTTCAGCCCCGCCCTGCCGCGCACGGCCGCCGGGGCGATCGAGGACCTCGACGTCCCGCTCCGCCGTCTCATGCGCGTGTACCTCGCCAACCGCGGGGTCTGGGACGCCATCGTCGGCGCCGGGCCGACGTGCTCGGTCGCAGCGAGCGACGAGGACGTCGACGCCTACCTGACGGCCGTCGCCGAGCTCCTCGGCGAGCTGGTCTGACCCCGTCGTCGCGTCGCCCCCGCAGGCGCGTCGTGCCTGGCGTCAGACCAGGAGGGCGGTGAGGAACGGCACGACCTCCGCGGGCGGCGGGAGGTCACGCATCGCGCCCGCGACTCGCCGGGCCGACTCGGCGTACGCCGGGTCCGCCAGCAGCCGCGGGACCTCCGTGGCCGCGCGGCCCACCTCTGCCGGCCCCTGCGCCGTGGTCACGCCGGCGCCCACGGATGCGACGTGGTCGCCGTTGACGACCTGGTCGAAGGAGAAGAGGGGCACGACCACCTGCGGTACGCCGGCCGCCAGAGCGCCCATGGTCGTGCCGAACCCGCCGTGCCCGACCACCACGGAGGCATGTGCCAGCACCTCGTCCTGGGGCACCCACGGCACCACGTGGGCGTTGCCCGGCAGCGGCCCCAGGCTCCCTGGGTCGAGCTTCCGGCCGACGGTCATCAGCACCCCGGCGTCCAGATCGGCAAGGGCGTCGAGGGCGCCGCGGAAGACTCCGACGAACGGCGGCAACGAGCCGGCGACGGAACCGAAGGTGACGTAGACCAGCGGAAGGCTCGGGTCGCCCCACTCCGCAGGGCGCTTCCGACTGGCAGCGGACACAGGGTCGTGGAACCGCGCGAACGAGCCCGATCCGGGTTGCTCCTCGCCGGAGGCGTGGTCGAGGAGCTCGGGGACGAGACTGACGATGGGCTCGGCGGCCAGAGCCGCGGCGAGCCGCCCTTCCGGCAGACCGGCGATCCGCGCCAGCTCCGACAAGGGCTCGGACGTCACCTCGGCGAACCGGGACGCCACCTCGTGCATGCCGATGCAGACCTGCACGTGCGGAACGCCGGCGCGCACGGCCGCGGCCAGCGACCCGAGCTCGGCGGACTCGCGGACGACGACGTGCGGTCGCCAGCGCTCGACCGTCCTGACGAGTCCGGGGAGCGCAGCCTGGGCGTCGATCCGGCCGAACACCTCGCGTACGACCATCTCGTCGGCCTCCGCGAAGGACAGGGACGGCAGGCCGGCCATGACCGGACCGATCAGCTCCGGCGGGGCGTCGGCGAACGGCTCGTGAGGAAGTCCCACCCGCGCCAGCGCGACGCCGTACGACTCGGGAGCGGCCACGCGGACCTCGTGCCCTGCCGTCCGTGCACGCGCGCGCGAACGGGAGGAGCGGACCGAAGTGGCCGTCGTTGGCCGTGGTCGCGAACAGCACGCGCACCTGGTGAGAGTCCCACCCGGAGAGCGCCGCGGCAACCGCGAATCGGCAGCGTCCCCTGGCTGGAGGGCGTACGTCGACGCCCTCCAGCCGGGTGCTCTCACTCGAAGTCGATGCGCATCGAGTCGAGCAGGGCTGCCTGCTGGGCGTGGTGCTTGCTCGTGCCGTTCAGGTCCCAGCTGGCGACGAGCATCGATGCCGGGCTCGACCCCGTGGCGACGACGTGCCACACGTCGAGGACATGGCGGCCCGGCCAGGCCGGGTTCACTGCAGAGCCGTTGTCCACGCCGCCGAGCTGGAACGGGCCCTCACTTCCTTCTTGACACGCATCGTCGGTCTGCAGGCGAAGGTGCACGGCAGTGCCGCCGAAGGCGTCCACGACACGGGGTCCTTGCAGGACGGTGGTGTGGGCGACGTCGAGGAGTGGGGCCACGTTGGCGACGAGCCGGTCAGGATCGCCACCCAATGCCTTCACCCGAGGGCGTGTGCACGGCTGGAGCCGGACCCGGGGATCCTGCAGGAAGAAGATGGTGGCGGCGTACCGGTCGACAGTGTGGGCCGTACGCCGCAGTCCCATTCCCATTCCCCACCACTCCCAGCTCCCACTGCGGGTGTCGAAGCGCACGGTGGCGGGGCCGTAGCTGACCTCGGAGGGCCCACGGCGCAGGACGTCCTCGCCGAGGTCAGCAGTGGTCCGGACTCCCTCGTCCCAGGTCGAGGACGGTGCGGGCGACGGTGGCTTTGCCGGAGCAGGAGCCGCATCGGTGCTGTCCGTGGCGACTCTCGCCACCCCGGCTCCTGCGACGAGCACGATCGCGAGGACCCCGACCGCCGCGGCGAACCTGCGTTGACGCAGCGCCTGCCCCCGTCGCTCGATGTCGGCCATCTCGGGAACGTCGATCCCGCGCTCGGCCCGCTCGCGGAACTCGTGGATCTTCAGGTCAGACATGGTCGACCTCCTCATCGGTGCTGAGGGCCTGTGCGAGGGCCTCGCGGCCCCGGCTCAGTCGTGACTTGACCGTGCCCGTGGGTAGTCCGAGCTCCTCGGCGATGTCGGCGACCCGGAGATCGGCGAGGTGGTGCAGGGCGACGACCTGCCGCTGCTCCGCCGGCAGAGACCGGAGCGCCTCGATGACGTCGAGACGGGAGTCGAGGCCCGGCACGTCCTGCGGCGCGGCGACACGTTCCTTGATCCGAGAGAAGTTCCGCAGCTTGCGCCACCGGCTCCGATGGAGGTTGATCGCGGTCGTCCGCAGCCAGGCCTCCGGATTCGCCGTCTCGGTGAAGCGCCTCCCGGCGGCGACCGCGCGTACGAAGGCGTCCTGGACCAGGTCCTCGGCCTCCACCCGGTCGCCGACCACGCCGTAGAGCTGGATCACCAGCCGTCGGTAGCTGAGGTCGAAGACCTCCTCCACGTCGACGCCGTTGTCGGAGCTGAGTCGCTCAGGGACCGGTGTGTCCATGTCGTGCCCCTTTCGTCGGGGATGACGACTCCTGAGCCGGGGCCTGGGTTCCGACCGAGACGTACTTCCTCGGACTACCACAGCACGTCGACGGCGTACAGGGTCGCGCGCCGGGGACGGCGAAGCGACGCGCGTGCAGCCAGCGGCCACCGCACCTTCCTGATCCGCGCTCCCGCGTCGCTCAGCGCCGCTGCATGTCCCACGCGAGGTCGATGGCCTCGTGCACCGCGGCAGGGTCCGCCCGGTCGAGGTAGGCCTCGACCTTGTGGTGTGCCTCCATGCGAGGCGGCACGCCGAAGCTGCCGGGGTAGGTCTCGAGCAGGCGCTCGCGCTGGCTCAGCGGTACCCGGATCACCAGGGTGTCGGGGTCCTGGAGGCGCACGACCAGGCGATCGTGGACGTACCACGCGGGCCGCGATGCCGTGCCCTTGCGCTTGACCGACGCCAGCGACTCCGCATAGCGGCCCACCTCGTCGAGGGTCATCCGCGAAGCGTAGGCGCCGCCGTCCTTGGAGCGGGCGTGATCCACCCGTGGAGTGCTTGACTGCCTCCGTGCAGGGGCTCGCTGAGCGTCGAGACCAGCTACCGCAATTTCGCCGTCTACGCGGCAGGCAGCTCGCGCTGCTTCGAGGAATGGGCTCTCGGCGTCGCCGAGGACCCCGAGGTGCAGCGCTGGCTGGGCCGGCTCCCGGAGCCGAAGCGGCAGCCGAACCTGGTCTTCGCCGCCGCCCGGTGGCAAGGGCTCGCCGCCCCCGCGCCCTACGACGACCTGCGCGAGGCCCTCCTGGGCGACACCGGCCGGATCCGCGCCACCATCCTGGAGCGAGCCACGCAGACCAACGAGGTCGGCAGGCTGGCGACCTTGCTGCCGGCCTTCGCCCGTGTGCCGGGGGACGGACCGGTCGGTCTGCTCGAGGTCGGCGCCAGCGCAGGACTCTGCCTCTATCCCGACCGGTGGTCCTACGCGTGGACCACCGACCACGCCACGTTCACGGCCGGCTCGGCTCCGCACACCCTTCGTGCGGTGGTCTCCGGTCCCGCAACGCTCCCCGGCGAGGTCCCTCAGGTCGCTTGGCGAGGCGGCATCGACCTCCATCCGCTCGACGCGGCCGACCCCGATACCTGCCGGTGGCTGCTGACGCTGGTCTGGCCCGAGCACGAAGACCGCCGGGCGCGGCTCCAGGAGGCGTTGCAGATCTCCCGTCGCGAACCGCCCGACCTCCGGCGGGGCGATCTGCTGCAGGAGCTGCCCGGCCTGGTGACCGAGGCGCTGGCCGCCTTGCCCGACGACGGCCGGCTGCTCGTCTTCCACTCCGCCGTGGTCGCCTACCTCGAGGTGCCCGGGCGCGAGCTGTTCGACGCGCTGATGCGCGACCTGATGACCGACCCGCGCGTGCACTGGGTCAGCAACGAGCGCCCACGGGCCCTCCCTTCCGTCACGTCGACGGGACCCGAGCCGCCGCCCGGACGCTACGTCCTCGGCGTGGACGGGCAGGCCGTCGGCCACACGCACCAGCACGGCCGCAGCCTGCACTGGTGGGGCTGACGTCTCCAGACGAACGCAATGCCGCTGTCGAATGACCGTCGGGCGGTTCGTCGTACGGGTGAGGACCCCCGGCACACGGCCTCGGTCGTGCATCACCCGGGGCACGCAGAGGAGGGGGTGGACACGATGCCGAGAGTTCGGTAGGTTCTTGCGTTTGTCCGCAACAATTCGATAACCGAAAAGAAAGGTCCAAGAGAAACGATATCAGGACACCGGTCCGATCGCAATTCGCCTACATTCCCGCGGTTGTCCGGAGAGCCTTTCGAGCCGTCTCCCACCGCGCCCGCCGGCGCCGTACGACGTCGCCGGCACCGCCACCCGCACCATCCGGAGAAACCACCTGAGGAGCGCCCTTGACGCAGCTGCCCCACCGCGTTGCCCGTGAACTGATCGCCAGCCGAGTCGCCGACGCCGAGCAGCGGCGCCTCGGAAAGAGTGCCGCCCGCACTCGCCGCCGCCGTACCGCCGACCGCCGCACCGACTAGAACCCACCACGGCGCAGCCCTCACCGAGTGAGGGCTGCGCCGTGCCTCGTCGTCGGCGCCGGTCGAGGCGCGCCCGCTGTCGGTCGCTCAGGACAGGATCCGCGGCAGCCCGAAGCTCGCCATCACGCCGACCTCGAAACGGGTGAGCTCGGTGATCCGGTCGCCGGAGAAGACCACCACGACCAGACCGGTGGCACGCCACGTCTCCGTGGCGGCGTCGTGCGCATACACGCCGCTGGCAGGGCAGCCGTTGGCCCGCGTGTGGACCAGCCGGAGAGGACGGCTCCGCGGGTGCACTACGGCCTGGAAGAAGCCGATGGCGGCGTCGCGGCCGTGGTACTCGAGAGGCAGTGGCGGCATCTTCAGCCACACGTCCTCGCTCAAGATGGCGACCAGCTTGTCGACGTCGTGCGTCGTGAACGCGTCGACGTAGGCCTCGATCAGGCGCCGCTCCTCGGGCGAGCCGGCGGCAGGTGCCGGTGGTTGTGTACGACGCTCGGCCAGGGCCTCATCCGACTCGAGCGTGGCCCGGGCGCGCTTGAGCGCGCTGGTCACCGACTCCACGGTGCTGTCGAGGAGATCGGCGACCTCGGCGGCCCGGTAGCCCAGGACGTCGCGCAGGATCAGGACGGCTCGCTGCTTGGGCGCCAGCAGCTGGAGCGCGGTCACGAACGCGAGGGACGTGGCCTCGTGGGACTCCACCACCGCCTCGGGGCCGGGCGACGGGTCGGGCAGGTCGAGGAGATCGTCCGGGTACGGCGTGAGCCACGGGACCTCCCCACGATGCGTGGGCGTCGGGGGCAGGAGTCCGTTGATGCGGGGGGTCACCGGCTCGTCCCGACGGGCACCGGCGCGGATGGCGTCGAGACTCCGGTTGGTGGCGATGCGGTACAGCCAGGTCCGTACCGACGATCGCTCCTCGAAGCCCTCGAGGCCCCGCCAGGCCGAGAGCAGCGTCTCCTGAAGCACGTCCTCGGCGTCGTGCAGCGAGCCCAGGATCCGGTAGCAGTGCACCTGCAGCTCGTGGCGGTACGGCGCGACCAGCGCGCCGAACGCGTCCTCGTCGCCGGCGCGTGCCAGCGACAGGAGGTCTGTGTCCATGTCATCACCTTTGTCTCTCCTCGACCCTCTCGCACACCGCCGACAGCGGCGGTCCAAGAGGTAGACGACAGCGAGCACCAGAACTGGGCGGTCCGCGGGCGCCCAGTTCTCGACGTACCTCCCGTCTGCCCTTGCACACGTCGGCGACAGCCGACGACCAGAGAGAGGAACTCGGATGTCCCACGCGGAACCTGGACCGACTCGTGAGAAGTCGCGAGAGACGCCCATCGAGATGCCGGCACCCCGCCGGCTCACCGTCCTGCTCACTGCAGGTGCGTACCTGCTGATCACCCTCGACGCCCTGGTCGTGGTGACCGCGCTGCCGTCGATCCACTCCGATCTCGGCGGGGGCGCGGGGAACCTGCCGTGGATCATCAACGCCTACGCCCTCACGTTCGCAGCAGGGATCATCACGGCGGCCGCGCTCGGCGACCGCCTCGGGAGGCGACGCACGTACGTCGCGGGGCTCCTGCTCTTCAGCCTCGCATCGGCAGCGTGTGCACTCGCCCCGAGCCTCGGCCTCCTGATCGGCTTCCGGGCCGTCCAGGGCCTGGGTGCGGCGATCGTGATGCCCCTGGGGCTGACCCTCCTCACCTCGTCGTTCCCGGCCGAGCGCCGTGGCGCCGTGGTCGGGATCTGGGGCGGCGTCGCCGGTCTCGGCGTGGCGTCCGGTCCCTTGGTCGGCGGCGTGGTCACCGAAGGCCTCGACTGGCACTGGATCTTCTGGGTGAACGTGCCGCTGGGCATCGCCGCCGTGATCGGCGTCCTACGGGTCCTCCCCGAGAGCTACGGCCCGCGGACCCGTCTCGACCCGATCGGCATGGTCACGGCGTCCGGCGCGATGGGGGCGTTGGTGTGGGGTGTGCTCCGCGCCCCGGACGCCGGGTGGCGGTCCACCGAGGTCGTGGTGGCGCTGGCTGCCGGCGTCGTCCTGCTGATCGGGTTCGTGGCCTGGCAGTCCGTCGCGCCGGCGCCGATGGTTCCGTTGTCGTTGTTCGCCTCGAGGGTGTTCTCGGCCGCCGCGCTCACCCAGTTCCTGATGGCCGCCTCGATCTTCGCCACGGCGTACGTGACGAGCCAGTACTTCCAGATCGCGCGTGGCAACTCGCCGCTCGAAACCGGTGTCCGGTTCCTGCCCTGGACGATGACGCCCCTGTTGATCGCCCCGATCGCCGGCAAGCTGGTCGACCGGATCGGTGCCCGCGCCCTCGCGGCGCCGGGCTGGTGCTCCAGGCGCTCGGGTTCCTCTGGATCCTCCGCGAGGCGCACGACCACGCCTCGTACGCGCACTTCGTCGTACCGTTCGTGCTCGCCGGCGTCGGCATCTCGATGGCACTGCCGGCCCCCTCGGCTGCCGGCCTGAACGCCGCTCCGCCAGCTCTTCTCGGTCGCTCGGCAGGCGTCCTGAACACCCTTCAACAGCTCGGACAGGCAGCGGGCGTCGCTGTCGTCACCGTCGTCTTCGACGCCCACGGCTCACTCGACAGCCCGGCGCAGACCCTGTCCGGCTACGAGCCGGCCCTGGTCACCGCAGCCACGATCTCGCTGCTCGGTGCGCTCGCAGCCCTGGGGATCTCCCATCAGCGCCGTGTCCGGACGCCGGAGGAGGCCGTCTCGATCACCGAGCCTCGGCCCGAGATCAGCCCTTCGTCAGCTCCTCGGCCAGCATGACGAGGATGCCGCTGGGGCCGCGGACGTAGGTGAGCCTGTAGATGTCCTCGTAGGTCGCGACCCCGCGCAACGGGTGGCAGCCGTGCTTCGCCGCGATCTCGAGGGCCTCGTCCAGGTCGTCGACCGAGAAGGCCACGCGGTGCATGCCGATCTCGTTGGGCCGGGTGGGCTCCGTCTCGATCGCGTCGGGGTGGAGGTACTCGAAGAGCTCGAGGCAGCCCTGTCCGTCCGGCGTCCTGAGCATCGCGATCTTGGCGTGGTTGCCGTCGAGGCCGACTGCCGTGTCGGTCCACTCCCCCCTGACCGTGTCCCGACCGAGCACGGTCAGACCGAGGTCGGTGAAGAAGTCGATCGTGGCTTCGAGGTCGCGCACGGCGATCCCGACGTTCTCGAGCTTGATGGGCATGCGCAGCACGCTAATCGACGGAGGCCACCGCTATTCCCCCACGCCGGCTCCATCCCTCACAACCGGCCGAGCGCAGCCTTCAGCGGGTCGAGCCCGATCGAGCCCAGGTCGAGGGCGGCGGTGTGGAACCCCTTGAGGTCGAACGCGGCGCCCTTCCTCGCCTTCACCTCGTCCCGGGCGTGCAGCCAGATCCGCTCCCCGACCTTGTACGACGGCGCCTGACCCGGCCAGCCGAGGTAGCGGTTGACCTCGAACCCGAGCTGGCCGTCCTCCATCCGCGAGTGGGCGCGCATGAACTCGAACACCCTGTCGGCGTCCCAGACCTCGCCGGGCCGCCAGCCGTAGGGGTTGTCCCTCGGGATCGTCAGCCCGAGGTGGACCCCGATGTCGACGATCACCCGGGCCGCGCGCAGACCCTGCATGTCGAGGAAGCCGAGCCGGTCGCCCGGTTCGTCGAAGTAGCCCAGGTCGTCCATGAGGCGTTCGGAGTAGAGCGCCCAGCCCTCACCGTGACCGCTGATCCAGCACAGCAGCCGCTGCCAGCGGTTGAGCAGGTCGGCGCGGTGGACGACCTGGGCGCACTGGAGGTGGTGTCCGGGCACACCCTCGTGGAAGACCGTGGTCGTCTCGCGCCAGGTCGAGTACAGCTCGTGGTCGTCGGTGAACGAGAACCACATGGTGCCGGGGCGCGAGAAGTCCTCCGACGGAGGTGTGTACCAGGCACCCCCGTCGTTGATCGGCGCCACCTTGCAGGCGATGGTGCGGATCGGCTCGGCGATGTCGAAGTGCACGCCGTCGAAGCCGGCCAGGATGGTGTCGGCCTTCTCCTGCATCCACGCCTCGAACGCCTCACGGCTTCCGCAGTCGCGCGCCGTGTCACCGTCCAGCGCCTTCACCGCGTCGTCGACCGAGCCTCCGGGGACGATGCGTTGCGCCGTCTGCGCCATGTCCTCCTCGATCCGCCGCAGCTCCTCCCACCCCCACCGGTACGTCTCCTCGAGATCGACCTCGGCGCCGAGGAAGTAGCGCGACTCGAGCGCGTAGCGGTCGCGGCCGACCCCGTCGGCCTCGCGGCCCCGCGCAGCCAGATCGGTCTCGACGAACCGCCCGAAGTCGGCGTACGACGCCGAGGCCCGGGCGGCGACGTCGGCCAGCCGGTCACGCAGCCCGGCCGGAGCCGCCGCGACCAGGTTGCCGAAGTAGTCGCCCGAAGCGCCCTCCTGCCCGGTCCACCCGCGGATCTGGCCGGCCACCTCGACGTACTGCCGGCGCGCCGAGACCCGGCCGGCTGCCGCCTCGACCTCGAGCGTCTCGCGGTAGCCCGCCAGCGCGGCCGGGACGGCAGCCAGCCGGTCGCCGATCGTCCGCCAGTCGTCCTCGGTGGCAGTCGGCATCAGGTCGAACACCTCGCGTACCCCGTGGAGGCCACTGCTGATCACCGAGACCGCGGAGCGCTCGAAGCCGGACTCGGCCCTCTCGAGCTCGACGCCGACCCGCTCGAGGAACGCCTCCTGGGCGATCCGCTCCCGCTCGTCGGTGGGCTCGATCGCCGCGACGTCGGTGAGCGCTCGTCGGTTGAGCTGCTCCCGGGCGTCGTGGCCGCCAGGCGAGAGGTCGGGCAGCCGGTCGTCGTGGCCGGGGATGCCCGCGAGGGTGGCGGCAAGCGGGTCGAGGGCGACAACGTCCTCGACGTACTGATCGGTGCGAGCGTCGACAGGTCGGGTCATCCCGCGACCCTATGCGGCGCCGACGACGGCGTGCAGGCCGATTCGGGTGAGCACCGAACCTGAGCCGTGCACTCGCCGTCGGACCTGATGACCGGTCGACCATGAAGGTGTCGTGGTCGGCTCCCGACCTCGAAGGGAGAACAGCTCATGAACTCATCGTTGACGCGTCGCGGACTTCTCGGTGGTGCCGCGGCTGCAGGCTTGGGAATCGCGATCACCGGAGACCCCAGGGCGATCGCGGGCACGCGAGCCGTCGGTCGGGTACGGCGACCTGGTCGCCGATCCGGCAGGTGTCCTCGCCCTGCCTCCGGGGTTCTCGTACAAGATCGTCGCCCAGAGCGGGATCACGGACATCTCGGACGGCGTGAAGACGCCCAGCGACCCGGACGGCACCGGGATCTTCGCCAGCAGCACGGGCTCCACGCTGGTCAACAACCACGAGATCGGCTCGGCCAGGCCCACCAAGGCGGAGCCTGACGGGGTTCCCACCCTGAGCGGCCTGACCTATGACACCGGGGCTCGAGGAGGCACCACCACCATCGACGTGGACGCCGACGGCAACCGACTCGGCGAGTACACCAGCGTCGCCGGCACGTGCGACAACTGCGCCGGTGGCAAGACGCCGTGGGACACGTGGCTGACCTGTGAGGAGAGCGAGCAGCTGCCCAACACTCGCTTCACCCAGCCCCACGGCTACGTCTTCGAGGTCGACCCGACGAGCCAGATCGCCAACGTCGGCAAGAGCAACATCCCGCTCAGGTTCCTCGGGAGGTTCGCCCATGAGGCGGTGGCGGTGGATCCCGTGAGCCGGGTCGTCTACGAGACCGAGGACGCGAACGAGCCGCACGGCCTCTTCTACCGCTGGGTTCCGCCCGAGGGCTTCGAGGGCGGCAAGGGCGCGCTGCGGCAGCTGGCACTGGGCGAGGGAGGCGACACCGCGGGCTCACTGCAGGCGATGAGCTGCTTCCGCGGCAGCAAGCACATCCAAGACCTGAGCCTGGCCACTCTTCCTGGAACCCGCTACAAGGTCGAGTGGGTCGATGTTCCCGAACGGAGCGGGATCCCGACCCCGGTCCGCATGCAGTTCACCCCCGACCAGGTGACCGGCAGCCGGAAGCTCGAAGGTGCCTGGTGGGCCGATGGCGGCGCCTACTTCGTCTCCAGCTTCGCACGCAGCTCGGCGCCCGACCTGAGCATCAACGAGCACGACGGCCAGATCTGGTTCTACGACCCCGCCTCGGAGTCGGTCACCCTCCAGACCCTCTTCGGGGTCAACCTCGATCCCGACGTCGACACCGACACCTACGACGGACCGGACAACATCACCGTCTCGCCGTACGGAGGACTCGTGCTCGCCGAGGACGGGAAAGGGATCCAGCACGTGATCGGGGTGACCGACCAGGGCAAGGCCTATCCGATCGCTCGCAACGAGCTCAACGACAGCGAGTTCTGCGGTCCTGGGTTCAGCGCCGACGGACGCACACTCTTCGTCAACATCCAGTCTCCGGGCCACGTCTTCGCCATCACCGGCCCCTGGCGCAGGCCCAGCGACGCCGCAACCTGACCGTGCGCGAGCGGACGCGGGCTGGGTGCGCGCGCGCCGTCGTTCGCAGCTGCTCGTCACGTCGAGCTCGACCGCGCGCGCGACCCGACGCCCACTCCCCCACGCTGCTGGAGGCGGATGCGAAGATCCCGGCCATGCGCTTCGTGCTGATCCGCCATGGTCAATCCACCAACAACGCCCTGTGGGCCGAGACCGGCGATGACAACGGCCGTGAGGTCGACACTCGCCTCACGGCCTTGGGCGAGGCCCAGGCGGCTGCGCTGGCGGCGTACGCCACCTCCCCGGGCCTGCCCTGGGCGCTGACGCACCTCTACGCATCGCCGATGGCGCGGGCCGTGCAGACCGCTGCTCCGCTCGCCGACGCGCTCGACCTGCCGCTCGTGCTCAGCCAGGACCTCTTCGAGGTCGGCGGCCCCTACGACCTGCTCGAGGGCACCGGCGAGCAGGTGGCGCACCCGGGCTCGGCAAGCAGCGTGATCGCCGCGTTGTCCGACCGGGTGCACCTCCCGGACTGGCTGACGGAGGAGGGCTGGTGGCGGGGCGAGGTGGAGCGCGATCGGGAGGTGTACGTCGCGCGCGCCGACCGGCTGATCGGGACGCTGCGAGACACCCATGGTCCAGCAGACGTGGTGGGTCTGGTCTCGCACGGCTGGTTCGGCAACGTACTGCTCGGCCGACTGCTCGGCATCGAGACCATGAACGGTGCCTTCGAGCTCGCCAACACCTCGATCACCCTGCTCGAGGACACCGAGGACGGGGTGCCCTGGGACGTCACCGCAATCCGGGTCAACTGGCTCCCTCACCTGGCCCTCGACCAAGTCAGTGACTCCGCTCTCGGTGGTCAGCCGGCCGGCGGGATGCCGTAGTCGGGTGCGCGGAGTGCCGGCGCCGGGGAGACGGCGACTCGGTCGTCCTGCGGTCGAGCCCACGGCGGCCCGGCGCACCGGTCACGTGCGGTCGATGCCGATCACCGTCGCCGCCGGTCGTTCTGGTCGGCGAAGATGGCCTCGAGATCGGTCGGCAGCCACGAGGCTGCCACCGGCTCGGGCTCGGCGGGCTCGGTCGTCGGCTCGGGAGCGGGCTGGAGCGTGGTGCTCGGCTCCGGCGGGTGAGCCAGCTCGGTCAGCGGTGGAGCCTTCGCGGCGAGCGCCGGATCGGTGGAGACCTCCAGGGTGACGCGGGGCCATCGGCGACCGTGATCATGACGCGCCAGGACAGCGGCACCCTGGAAGCGCGCCTCGACGTACCTGATCGCGGACTCGAACGAGCCCGCCGTCACCAGCCACCTGTCGTCGTGCTGCGAGACCTCCACGCGGTCTCGAAGGTCGGCCATCATCTCTGCAATGACCCGCCCGAGCGGCATCGGCACACCCCTTGCCTCCGTGTCACCTCGAGGCTAACCGATCACGGCGCCCGAGGGACCCCCTCGCGGCAGACACGTGGTGACAGGTGGGAGTGCCGGCCGCGCTACCCCTCCCACCGCTCCTCGCCGTCGTGCCAGGTCCCGGTGTTCGCCAGGCCGAGCGCCCGAGCGACGGCCTGGGAGGCGTGATGGTCGGGGTGCACGTGCGCGACGAGAAGGACGACTCCGTGACGCCGAAGCCACGCGGCCATGGTCGAGGCTGCCTCCTTCGCATAGCCCACGCCCTGGTACGCCGTGCCGACCACCCAGGCCACCTCCGCGGTGAGGGCGTCGCGGCGTGGGGTGACCGTCGCCTGCACCGTGCCCATGACCTCGTCGTCGGCCTCTCGACGGACCACCCAGTTGAGCCATCGTTCGGAGCGGTCGGCCGACCATCCGGCCACCTGACGGCGGTAGCGCTCGGCCAGCTCCGACTCGCTCGCGGGCCCGCCACCGATGAACGCGTGCAGGCCGGGGTCGTCGAGCAGGGACGCCATCTCCACCGCGTGCGCGACCTCCAGCGGCTCGAGCACCACTCGGGCACCGCGCAGGAGACGAGGCTCGGCAAGATCGTCGAGAGACGTCCCCCTCGCGTCCACATGCACTCCTCCGACGATGGCTGATCTGGCCCTGCACGCGCTAGGAGTTCCCCTCGGCGCGCGAGTACTCCGCTGGGCCGAACACGACGACGACCGCGAAGTCCTCGACGATGTCGACGAACCGGTGCTCCTCACCGGCAGGGACGAAGGCGACGTCGCCGGGTCGCATCGGTGCCGTTCCGTCCGGCGTCCACAGCGTCGCGCTGCCCTGAGTGACGACGTAGACCTCGTCCTCGGTGTGCGGTGACTGTGAGTCGGTACCGCCGGCCGGCAGTGAGTAGGTGCCGCAGCTGAGGTCCGGCACCTCGAGGTGCTCTTCCCAGTGGCTGCTCGTGTTCTCCACGTAGCTGCCCGCGCCCGCGAGGATCTTCATCCCCTGATCGTAGGGAGCCCCAGAGCCCTGACGGCACGACAGTCGGTTGCGCTGCCCGGGTCAGGCGTCTCTCTGTGGCAGTGGCACGCTTCGGCGACGTACGTCGTCACCCAGCCCGACGACCTCGAGCATGGTGGCAAGGACCCTCCTGGCCACCTCCGTCTCCTCCGGGCCGGCACGGCGCGCGACTTCCGTCTCCAGAGCGGTTCGAGCGGCCCGACCAGCCGCGAGCACCCCGTGACCTCGCTCGCTCAGCCGGACGCGGCGTGCCCTCGCGTCACCAGCGACCGGCACCCGCTCGACGTACCCGAGCCGCTCCAGCTCCCGGACCTGCTTGGAGGCGCCCTGCTGGGTCATCCCCAGCGACGCCGCGAGCGAGGTGATCGTCGGCTCGTTCTCGACCAACCGCTGGATCACGTAGCCGTGCGACGGTCGAACGCCGTCGTACCCGTCCTGTGCGATCCGGCTGAGCACCTCCCGGACGACCCCGTCGCCGGCAAGAGAGACCAGCGTCGGCAGGTCCAGGTCCTGAGGTTCCATGAGTCCATCCAACACTTGACAACCATGGTTGTGCAACTAAGGTTGTGAACCTCCTGACACCGAGAGGCACCTCATGACGATCTCCACCTCCGTCGGCCCCGACGATCGCACCGCTCATCCGGGCCGTAGGGCCCGCTCTCGAGTCCTCGCGGTCACGGCCGCCGTCTCGGCCACGCAGTCATGCGCCGTCGAGGCGGCGCAACGATGAGTGCCCAGGTCGACCTGCTGCTCGACCTCTACGCGACGATCGCAGCCGGCGTCACCGATGAGCGGCTCGCCGCCTTCTTCCATCCCGATGCCGAGCAGATCGAGTACCCCAGCCTGATGCGGCCGACCGGGCACCGACGCTCGCTCGCGGAGATGCGGGAGGGAGCTGCGCTGGGCGCCACGTTCATCGGAGGGCAGGCCTTCGACGTGCACCACACCGTGGAGCAGGGCCGACACGTGGCTGTTCAGCTGACCTGGACGGCGACGCTGACAGCCGAGGTCGGCGGCCTGACGGCGGGCAGCCGACTCGTCTCGCACGTGGCGGCGTTCTACGACTTCCGTGACGACCTGGTGCTGCGGCAGAGCTCCTACGACTGCTACGAGCCGCTGCCGCTCCCTCACCCCCACACCTAAGTCTGTTTGTGTTGGTTTGAATCGACATTGCCCATCAGTCCCACATATTCAGAAGTCTCACTCTTGCACTCGGGCACGATCCCGCAGTAGCGTGGCGTCCATCACACCGACGGGAGGCCGCGATGTACGCCGAAGAACGTCAGCAGGAGATCTTGCAGAGGGCGCGCTCGCAGGGCCGCGTCGACGTCGAGACGCTGTCCGCCGGCTTCGACGTCTCCGCCGAGACCATCCGGCGTGACCTGACCACGCTGGCCCACGCCGGTCACGTACGCCGCGTGCACGGCGGGGCGATCCCGACCGAGCGTCTCACCTTCGAGCTCGCCCTCTCCGAGCGCGACCTGCTGATGACCGCGGAGAAGGAAGCGATCGCCAAGCGGGCGCTCGACGAGCTGCCCTCGGAGGGCGCGATCATCGTCGACGCCGGCAGCACCACCGGCCGGTTCGCGCAGATCCTCCCCCACCACCGGCAGCTGACCGTGTCACGAACGCCATCGGCATCGCGATGGCCGTGGGGCCACGTGAGGACCTCACCGTGCACCTGCTCGGTGGGCGACTCCGGCCGACGACCCTGGCGACGGTCGACGACTGGTCGGTTCGCGCGGTCCGCTGAGCTCCGCGTCGACGTCGCCTTCATCGCCACGAACGGCCTGTCCTCCGAGGCAGGCCTGACGACGCCCGACCTGGCGGAGGCGGCCACCAAGCGCGCCCTGATCGCCAGCGCACGACGGGTCGTGGTCCTCGCCGACCACACCAAGATCGGCGAGGAGTACTTCGCCCAGTTCGGCGCGCTCTCCGACATCGACCTCGTCATCACCGACTCCGGGCTGGATGACGCAGCCGCAGCAGAGCTCACTCCAGTGCAGGTCTGGACGTCGTGCGCGCCGGCACGCGCCAGGATCAAGGAAAGAGGAACTGATGACCGATTTCATGCAAGCGCCTACCGGGACGGGGGCGCGGGCTCGCGTCCAGCGTTTCGGTAGCTACCTCTCGGGCATGGTGATGCCCAACATCGGGGCGTTCATCGCCTTCGGTTTCATCACCGCGCTCTTCATCCCCGACGGGTGGACGCCCAACGCCGACCTCGCCGAGATGGTCGGCCCGATGATCGTGGTGCTGATCCCCACCCTCGTGGCCTATACCGGTGGCCGGATGGTGCACGGACAGCGTGGCGCGGTGATCGCCGCGGTCGCGATCTTCGGCGCGATCGTCGCCGGGGCCGACCCGGTCCGCCTGGGCGACGGCACCGCCGTACTCCCCTTCGGCGGACAGGTCATGATCCTGGGTGCCTTCGTCCTCGGGCCGCTTTCGGCGTACCTGCTGAAGATCTTCGACCAGATGGTCGAGGGCAAGGTCAAGCCGGGCTTCGAGATGCTGATCGACAACTTCAGCATCGGCATCCTCGGCGGTGGCCTGGCGATCTTCGGCTACAAGGTCATCGCGCCGATCGTCACCTGGATCACCGACCGGTTGGGCGAGGGCGTCGAGACCCTGGTCAACCACAGCCTGCTCCCGCTCTCCTCGGTCATCATCGAGCCGGCCAAGGTCCTCTTCCTCAACAACGCCATCAACCACGGCGTGCTGACGCCCCTCGGTGCGGCCGAGGTCCAGGAGCAGGGCAAGTCCATCCTCTTCATGCTGGAGGCGAACCCGGGCCCGGGCGCCGGGCTGCTGCTGGCCTACCTCTTCTTCGGCCCCGAGTCCCTCCGCCCCACGGTCCCGGCCGCGCTGATCATCCAGTTCTTCGGCGGCATCCACGAGATCTACTTCCCCTACGTCCTGATGCGCCCCAAGACCATCCTGGCCACCATCGCCGGTGGCGCGTCGGGCATCGCGATCTTCCAGGCGTTCGACGTGGGCCTCACCGGACCGGCCGCACCCGGCAGCTTCATCGCCTTCATGGGGGTGACCGCCAGGGGCGACTACTTCGGCGTGATCCTCGGGATCCTGGTCTCCGCCGTCGTCTCGTTCTTCGTCACCGCAGCCCTGTTCCAGTTCGGGCGCAACAGCAACGACCTGGGCGGCCTGACCGACATCGAGATGACCAAGGCCGAGGAATCGGTCGCCGCCACCAAGGCACAGGGAAAAGTAGGGTGACGAGATGACAACCATCAACGGTTCGGACGTCCACAAGCTCGTCGTCGCCTGCGACGCCGGCATGGGCAGCAGCGTGATGCTGGCCAGCACGCTGCGCAACCAGCTGAAGAAGAACAACGTCACGGTCGAGCACACCCCGGTGAACTCGATCCCCGACGACGCCGACCTGGTCGTCGTCCACGCGGGTCTGGCCGACCGGGCGCGCGGTGTCGTGCCCGGCAAGCCGGTCATCGCCTTCCAGGTGTTCCTCGGCGACCCGGCCGTGGCCCGGGTCGTCGATGCGATCAAGAACGGGAAGGACATCGATGGCTGACGGTGCAGCCACCCTGCTGCAGGAGCGAGCCATCCGGCTCGACGGTCGTGCCGGATCGGCTGTGGAGGCGATCCGGCAGACCGGTCAGCTGCTCGTCGACGTCGGCGCGGTGTCCCCGTCGTACGTCGACGCGATGCTCGAGCGCGAACAGTCGGTGTCCACCGTCATGGGCGAGGGCGTCGCCATCCCCCACGGCACCAACGAGAGCAAGAGCGAGGTCCGTGCGGACGCCCTGTCGTTCGTGCGGTTCCCCGACGGTGTCGACTGGAACGGCAAGCCGGTCACGATCGCGATCGGCATCGCCGCCACCGGCAACAACCACATCGGGATCCTGAGCAAGCTGGCCACCATCCTGGTCGACCCGGACAGCGCGCAGCAGCTGCGGGAGGCAACCGACCCGGCCACGGTGCTGAGCCTGCTCGCGCCCGACGAAGGAGACGAAGAAGAGTGAAGGCAGCGACGTTCTACGCACCGGGCGACGTCCGGCTCGAGGACGTCGCCGAGCCCAGCGCGGGCCCGCGCGAGGTCAAGATCCGGGTCCGGAACTGCTCGACCTGCGGCACCGACGTCAAGATCTTCAAGAACGGCCACCCCAACATGAACCCGCCCCAGGTGATGGGTCACGAGATCGCCGGTGACGTCGTCGAGATCGGGGCCGAGGTCTCGGGCTGGAGCGCCGGCGACCGGGTCCAGGTCATCGCGGCCGTCCCCTGCGGCACCTGCGACGAGTGCCGCCGGGGCCGGATGACCGTCTGCCCCAACCAGACCTCGATGGGCTACCAGTACCCCGGCGGCTTCGCCGAGTACATGGTCGTCCCCGAGGCCGTCCTGCGGGTCGACGGGCTCAACCGGATCCCGGCCAACCTGTCGTTCGCCGAGGCCTCGGTGGCCGAGCCGTTCGCCTGCGTGCTCAACGGCCAGGAGCTGGCGCGGGTCGGCGAGGGTGACGACGTGATCGTCGTCGGCTCGGGCCCGATCGGCTGCCTGCACGTCCGGTTGGCACGGTCGCGCGGAGCCCGGCGGGTGTTCCTCGCCGACCTCAACCGGCAACGGCTCGACCATGGCCGCCGACCTGGTCAAGCCGGACGCGACGATCTGCTCGAGCGAGGACGACATCATCACCGCGGTGAAGGACCTGACCGACGGCCGGGGCGTGGACGTCGCCATCACCGCGGCCGCCGCGGGCGTCACCCAGGAGCAGGCCCTCCAGTACGTCGCGAGGCAGGGCCGGATCAGCTTCTTCGGCGGGCTGCCCAAGGACAACCCGGTGATCTCGGTCGACTCCAACCTCGTGCACTACCGCGAGCTGACCATCGTCGGCGCGAACGGCTCCAGTCCCGCGCACAACAAGCAGGCGCTCGAGCTGATCTCGTCGGGCGCCGTACCCGTCTCCGACCTGATCACCCACCGGATGCCTCTCGACCAGGTCCTCGACGCACTCGACATCGTCGCCGCCGGCGACGCGATCAAGGTGACCATCGAGCCCTGAGCAGCCCTCAGTGACGTGCGCCCCCGTCAGCCGCCTGCTGGTGCGCCGACGCCTCCGACCCACGACCGAACGCCTCCTCGCGGACGGGCTCGTCCGGCGGTAGCCACGCAGGCGCACCGGCGGACAGCTCGAGCCAGCCACGGTCGGCCGAGACGCCCAGTGCGACCTGGAGGAAGTCGAGGGTCGCGCTCGTCGTGTCGTCGGCCCGCCATGCCAGTGACCACGGGTAGTAGGGCTGACACTCCCGGGGCCGGCGGAAGGGGAAGCCCGCGTCGGCGTACCGCTCGCCGTAGCTGAGGTACTCCAGATGTGCCAGGTGCGGGTCCGCGCGCCTCACGTGGGCCAGGCAGTGGCTGAACGCGCCGGGCGTTCCCAGCCAGGTCAGCGTGATGTCGAGATCGCGCTCGAGGGCCGTCAGGTAGGTGCCGTGGGCGTTGTAGCTGCCCGACTCGACCGGGTCGGCGAACACCTCGACCGGCTGGTCGACGAGGGATGCCGTGTCGGCTGCTCCATCGTCGGTGCCGCCGACCACGACCAGAGGCTCGAGCCGCAGCAGCCGGTGGTGCCAGCCCCGCGGATGCGCCGCGACCATCTGCGGCGTGACCCTCGCGATGGCGACGTCCAGCCGGTTGGCCAGCAGCGCCTCGAGCTGTGCGTTGCTGTCCAGCGCGTGCTCCAGCAGGGGTACGCCGGGAAAGGACCGGGCGTACGCGTCGCACACGTCGCGACTGGTCGCCAGCTCGTGGACGTGCGCCACCCGGATACCGCCCGGGCGGGCCGGACGCTGCAGCCGGTCCGCCACCGCGAGCAGCTCACGCGCGTCGTCGTAGAACCGCTCGCCCCTGACCGTGAGCGTGACGTGCCGGCTGTCGCGGACCAGCAGGGGTTCGCCCACCTGCTCCTCGAGCTTGCGGATCTGCTTGGAGAGGGCCGGCTGGCTCACGTACAGCCGGGCTGCGGCACGACCGAAGTGCAGCTCCTCGGCGACGGCGACGAAGTAGCGCACCAGACGTAGGTCCAGGTCCATCCGGCCGCTCCTACCGGTCGCCGCGCGCTGCGCCACCCCAGCACGCCGTACCCACGGTAGTGGACCATCCGGCGCGGTTATCGATCAGACCGGATCAGGTATTGGACCGCCGGGACCAGCCGGGTGTTGTCTCGACCTGTTCTCGGGACCGACCCCGACGCCCACGAGAAGAGGCCCCCACCATGCCGTCCAACCCCACCCCCGTCGTGTTCATCCACGGTCTCTGGCTTCACGCCACGAGCTGGGGCCCGTGGATGGAGCTCTTCCGCGAAGCCGGCTACGAGCCGATGGCACCCGGCTGGCCGAACGAGCCACGCACCGTCGCGGCCGCCCGCGCAGAGCCCGACCTGGTGGCAGACGTCGGGATCGACGAGGCCGCCAAGCACTTCACCTCGATCGTGCAGGAGCTGAGCACTCCACCGGTGCTCGTCGGACACTCCTTCGGCGGGATGCTCGCCGAGAAGCTGCTCGGCGAGGGGGTGGGCGCGGCAGCGGTCGCCATCGACCCGGCCCAGATCAAGGGTGTGCTCCCCCTCCCGCTCGCCCAGCTGCGGGCCGGCCTGCCCGCCCTGGGCAACCCGGCCAACCGTCACCGGGCGGTCTCCCTGACGAAGAAGGAGTTCCGGTTCGGCTTCGGCAACGCGGTGAGCGAGGAGGAGTCCGACGAGCTCTACGAGTCGTGGACCATCCCCTCCCCCGCCCGGCCGCTGTTCCAGGCTGCGGCCGCCAACTTCACCCTGCACTCCCCGGCCGCGGTGGAGACCGGCAACCAGGATCGAGGCCCCTTGCTCCTGATCTCGGGGCTCGAGGACCACACCGTGCCGGACGTCGTCACCCGGTCGACGCTCAAGCAGTACCGCAAGTCCACTGCCGTGACCGAGCTGAAGCAGTTCGAGGGCCGCGGCCACTCCCTGACCATCGACCACGGCTGGCGCGAGGTGGCCGACGCGGTGCTCGCCTGGTTGAAGGACCAGGGGCTCTGAGGTCGTGGACCTCGGCCTGACCGAATCCGTCGCCGTCGTCACCGGTGCCAGCAAGGGCATCGGGCTGGCGATCACGCGCGCCCTGGTGGCCGAGGGCGGGCACGTCGTCGCCGGGGCGCGGGAGCGCTCGGCCGAGCTGGACGCGCTGGTCGAGGCCGGACACGCGGACTTCGTCGAGGTGGACCTCGCCGTCCCGGACGGTCCGGCGAGCCTGGTCTCGGCGGCGGTGTCGAGGCACGGCCGGATCGACGTACTGGTGAACAACGTGGGAGCAGCGACCACCCGGACCGACGGGTTCCTGGCCGTGACCGACGACCAGTGGCTGTTCTCCCTCACCATGAACCTGATGGCCGCCGTCCGCACGACGCGGGCCGCGCTCGTCCCGATGCTCGAGGCCGGCCGCGGCTCGATCGTGACGACCAGCTCGGTCAACGCCTTCCTGCCCGACCCGGCGGTGATCGACTACGGGGCGGCGAAGGCTGCGCTGTCCAACTTCTGCAAGGCCCTCTCCAAGGAGTTCGGCCCGCACGGAATCCGCGTCAACACGATCAGCCCCGGACCGGTGGCGACCGACCTCTGGCTCGGCACGGAAGGGGTCGCCGCAACCGTCGCGCGCGCCACCGGAGCGGACGCCGCCGCCGTTGCGGCCGGCGCCGCGGCCGCCAGCGTCACGGGCCGGTTCACCCAGCCCGACGAGGTGGGCCATCTGGTGGCGTTCCTGGCCGGCGACGCCGCCGCGAACATCACCGGCGCCGACTTCACCATCGACGGTGGACTCATCACCACCCTCTGACACTCACGCAGAGAAGTGCCCCTCGGTCAGCGGGTCTCCGCCTTCCGGAACACCGACTGGAACTGCTTGCCGAGCACGCGGGCTCCGACGACAGGGATCAGCAGGCCGACCAGCCTGCCCTTGAGGGAGCCGGCGACGCGGGTCAGCGTGACCTGCACGTCCGTGCCCGAGCCGGCCGGGGTGAGCACGTAGCGCCAGCCGCTGCCCACGGCCCACAGGTTCGAGTCCAGGGTGTCGATGGCCACGGTGCCGGCGGCGGTGTCCCACGAGTAGCGCTCGCGCTCCCAGCCCATCGCGTTGCCCTCGGTCACCTCGGCCCAGTCCGGGCCCTGGTCGTGCACCTGGAAGTGCCCGGCGTCGACGTTCGGCCACCGCTCGGCCCGCTCGGGTCCGAAGTCGGTGAACATGGTCATCACCTCGGCGGGAGGCAGCGTGGTGTGAACCGTGAATCGGGTGCTCGCCATGCGTCCGGATCTTCTTCCCTCAGGAGGCGGACGGTCCGCCGTACCAGGCCATCATCGCGGAGAGCACAAGGTCACGTCACCGCCCTGGGGGTGCCGTCCGGTCGAGCCAGGTCGCGGTGACCACCTTGCCCTTCTCCCGGGGCGTGACCATCCAGGTGTCTGCCAGCTGGTCGACGATGCGCAGACCGCGTCCACCGACGGCCTCGTGGTCGGCCGTGGCCAGGACGGGCAGCCCGCTCGGCGTCGTCGGTGACGACGAGGTCCACCCGCCTGCGGGTCACGCGGAGGGCGAGGTCGACCCACGCTGCGCCCGCACGGACGGCGTTCGTGACGAGCTCACTGGCGATCAGGACGACGTCATCGACCGGCACGCCGTCCGGCGGAGTGCCGTCGGCCAGCGCGCCCTCGACGAACGCGCGAGCGGCGCGTGGCGCTCGATGGTCCGCGGCGAGTCGCGTCATCATGGTGCCTCCCGTCGCAGCGCCAGCACGGCGACGTCGTCGGGGTTGTCCGCGTCGCGCATGGCTGTCAGCACCTCGCCGACGAACGCCGGGAGGGACAGCGCTGCGAGGGGCTCGGCCGTCTCCCTGAGGCGGCACAGGCCTGTGTCGATGTCCTCGGATCTGCGCTCGACCAGCCCGTCGGTGTAGGCCATCAACGTCGCCCCGTGCGGCAGGGCGAAGGTCGCGGTGTCGTAGGTGCTCGGCCCCGCGCCGAGAGGTGGGCCGACGGGCATCGGCACGAACGACGTCCGGTCCGTCGGCGTACGACCGACGTGGAGGACGAGCCGGCGCGGGCCAGGAGCTCCTGGACCTCGGCGCCTTGCGGGCTGAGGCCCCGGGCGGGGCCGATGGCGGCGACGCGGCTGAAGGAGTCTCCCCGGCGTTGCCACAGGGAGGCGGAGACGAAGAGCGCCTCCGGACCCACGTCGGCCCCGAAGACCCCGTCGAAGGCCCGGGCACGCTGCGTGCGACCCACCACCTTCTCCGCCTCGAGGGCGGCAGCCATCGGCTGTTGGACGTTCAGGATGGCTGTCGAGAGCACGGCCGCGGCCTGCCGTGTCTGGGTCTGCAACAGGCGTTCCTCGGTGTTCGTGTCCGTGCGAGCGACGGCCCACGTGGCGAGCCCGGTCAGGAGCAGCCCGGTGACGCAGATGGCTGCCACCAGCCGGGCCGGCTTCATCGTTCCCGGTGTGCCTGACAGGGCCGTGACCGAATCACTGTCGACAGGACCCGAGACGGCGGCCTCCCGTGGCGCCGCACTGGTCGCCGACGACGTTGTCGGCAGGTCATCGGTCATGGCCCCGGCCTCAGGCGTGGTCAGACCTGATGTCGAACGCGTGCTGGAGCCCGGTGAGCTCCAGCAACCGGAGCGTCGCATGGCCGGGGTTCACCAAGGACAGGGTCTTCCCCTTGGCCACCGCCTCGTTGCGCACCCGCACCAGGGCGCCCAGACCACTGGAGTCGATGAAGGAGACGGCGCCGAGGTCGATCTCGATCACCTCGAGATCCTCCACCCGCGGCAACGCCCACTCGAGGAACTCGTCGACGACCGCCAGGTCGAACTCGCCCTCCACGTGCAGGACGCAGCCCGCGTCGCTGCGCCCGCTCTCACGGAACTCGACCACGCTCACTCCTGACCTGCTCGGGTAGTGGGAGTGAAACTAGCGGATGACTCCTCCTCAAGGGGTCAGTCCGCGTCAGGGGCGCGCCCTCACGCCCAGCTCGCGTCGGCACGCACGAGCACGACCGCGAGCGCTGCGGCCGTGGTCACCATGGCCAGGAACCAGAGCAGGCGTATCCCTCGGCCCGGGACCACGGACGCCGAGCCCGGCGCCACGGTCGCCCGCCGCGCGGGAACGATCCGCCCGGGGCCGCGTGTCAGTCGGACGCGGGCGGCGGCCCGTCTGCGGACCTGGCCTCGATCGCCGCGAGGTCGCGGACGGCGTAGCGGTGGTGCTCCCACTCCTCCTCGAGGATCGTGTGCAGACAGGACAGGACGGTCTCCGGGTACCCGGGGTCGTGCGGGTTACGGCGCTCGGCAGCCAGCTCCTCGGGAGTGACGCCGGCGAGGAAGTCGCTGACCATCGCCACGCGACCGGCTCGGGCTTCCAGGACCTCGGCGTACGACGGCGCCGCGCTCGCCGCACCGGGCGTCCCCTCGCCCTCGGTCGCTCCATCACGCAGACCGAGGGGGTGATAGGGCTGCTGGAGCTGGAGCACGGCCTTGCCCAGCCAGGTGTCCGTGGCCAGGACGAGGTGTCGCAGCGTCTGGGCGAAGGACCACTCGCCGTCGACCGAGATGTCGACCGTGCCGTCCGGCATGCTCGCGACGCGCTGGACGGTCGCCGCCCACGTGCTCTGGAGAACCGCCCACGCGGCGCGGAGACCGTCGGGGTCGCCGGCCCGCTGCTCGGTCCGGCCGGGGAAGCGCCGGTCGAGCTCGGCCTCCACGAACGGCGCCACGTCGACGCCGTTCACGAGCAGGGAGGCGCCGCCGCTGAGCAGCCACGGCGCGTCGATGTCGGCGCCGTCCACCTGGACGCCACGCATCACCACGCCCGACAGGTCGGCCCCGACGAACCGGGACCCGCTCAAATCCGTGTCGACGAACTCCGCTCCCCGGAGGTCGTCGGCCTCACCGAACGTCGCCATGCCGTCCTCCTCACCACCGGGGCATCCCCGGGTCGACCGCCCGGGTGCTGTAGGCCGATCACATCACGAGGTCGACGCGCCCCGGCCGGTCTGCGCCTGAAGGCGCTCGATGTGCTCCGACGCCTCGGCCTTCGTGAGGTCGGCCGGCAGCGTCTCGCCGGCCTCCCGGGCCAGGGTGTCCAGGTAGCTGCGCTGGGCCCCGGTCATCGGCTCGTCCCCGGTCGTCCACTGGGCCGGGTCCTTCTCCGTGGTGTTGCCCGCCCCGGCTCCGATGACCTCCTCCGGGTCTCGGGCGGGGCCACCGGTCGGGCCGTCGGTCGCGCCGTTGGTCGAATACATGTTCGATTGACTCATGGGTCGGCAGTACCCAGGGTGCCTCGCCCTCATGCGCTCTCCGCTCCGCGCCCCGTGCAGGAAGAGGACGCATCGGACCCTCGGTCGCTGGGTACCGCAGTCGTCCACTGTCAACGAGAGGAGCCACCATGGCTACCGGTGAGACCGGCTTCGACGACGTCACCTTCGACCTGATCTCCGTCCAGTACCACTCCCTCAAGGCAGGCCACGACTACGGCCAGTACGTCCGTGATGCCGAGAACGCTCGGCAGGACGAGATCGCGCAGTTCTTCCGCGACGTGATGCAGCAGGACTCGGACCGGGCCCAGCGTTGCCACAAGCTGCTCGCGCAGCTGGGAGGCACCGACAACACCTCGCCGCAGCGCTGACCTACGGCAGCGGGCGTCGGCGAGGACGCCGACGCCCTGGCTGCTGCCGTCAGGCAGGCGGAGGTGGACGCCGGCTCGCCCTCGTCACCTACGAGGTGGGGCGTCAGTAGGCGCCGGCGCGACGCTGGCGGCCGGTGACACCGCCGCCGGCCCAGTGGCCGATGTCGAAGATGAAGCCGAGGATCACGAACGCCCAGCCCCAGCCGTTCAACCCGTCGGTGAGCGGGTTGTAGGCGAGCACGTAGAACAGGGTCGCGTAGGGGAAGACGATCAGGCCGATCAACGGGATCAGGAAGCCGCTGAAGGCGCGGTCCACGAGGTTCGAGAAGATCCAGACGATCACGAGGACGACCCGGGGTGCGAAACCGGCGAGCAGTGCGAGCAGGCAACCCATGGACGGACCCTTTCCCCTCGGCCCACGGCGCGGGCCTTGCGTCCCGTCAGTGTGAGGACGGCCGGACGCCCCATCCTCACCCGCTCCGGGTGAACCTCAGTGACCTGCCGGAGAGGCGTCCCGGGCCGCCTCGCGTCGGCGGCGCCGGTCTTCGAGGTCGCGCACGGTCTGCCGCACCACCGGGCTGACGCCGTCCTGGCCCGCCGCGGCGTCCAACCGGTCGAGGAAGCCGTCTTCGCCGCCGACCGCCGGGAAGAAGGCGTAGGTCATGCTCATCGCCCACACCATGCCGGCGTCCCCGATCGATGCCAGCGACTCCAGGAACCTCTCGGCGTAGGGCGTCACGAGGTCCTCCTGGCCGGGTCGCCAGAACGCGCGTCCGAGGGAGCCGATGAAGCCGGGCGGGATCTTGCGGTCCACGACCATCGTCTGCCAGGCCTGGGCCTTGGCCTCCTCGGTCGGACGGGCGGTGCGCGCCCGCAGGGCGCTGAACCAGGCGTCCGGGTTGGGATCCTCGGCCAGCAGGGCGTCCACGTCGGCGTCGTCGAGCCGGTCCAGCTCGGCGAGCCTGACCAACCGGCGCCAGCGCAGGTCGGCGTCGGTCGCCTGCACGGCGAGCAGGTCCAGCTGCTCCGGAGTGGTGGCGCTCCGCGCGAGCGAGCGCAGCGCGGCGACGCGGCGGCCCGGATCGTCCGACAGCTCGACGCAGAGGTCCGCCACCCGGGACATCAACGCGTCCCGAGCGGAGGGCGGCGCCCAGAGGTCGGCCGCCTCGACCAGCCGGTTGAGCAACGGCTCGATGACGGAGTCGGCGTGCTCGTGGCGGAGCACGTGCGTGCCGCACTCGACGAGCTCGGGTGCGCCGAGCTCGCCGTCGTACATCAGCTGCCAGACGGTCGTGACGGCCAGCGTGCGGGCGACGGCGGTCGGCAGGTGGCCGCCGCGGGTCAGCAGGAGGCGGAGGGACGCCGGATCGGGGCGTACGGACGCGAACGTCAGGTCGTTGTCGTTGACCAGCCACAGGTCCGCCCCCACTCGCGACTCGACGTGAGTGCGCTCACCGGTCACCTCGACCGCCAGGGTCTCGAGGAGCGCGAGCTCGTCCTCCCGGTCGGCATAGGCACCGATCTCGAGCTGGTGCGGGAGGGGCCCTCGGCCCTTGGGCGACGCCGCCACCAGCGTGAGGCCGTCGTGCGCGGGCTCGACGGAGAGCCGGTCGGTCCCCGCGGTCTCCAGCCAACCGTCCACCCAGGCAGTCAGGTCGCGCCCGCTGGCGGCCGCGACCGCGGCGACCAGGTCGTCGAGGGTGGTGTTCCCCCAGGCATGCGTGCGGAAGTAGCTGCGCAGCCCTGCGACGAACGCCTCCTCACCGACGTACGCGACGAGCTGCTTCAGCACCGCCGCGCCCTTGGGGTAGGTGATGTCGTCGAAGCTGGCCTGGGCGGTCGCGACGTCGGCGAGCTCCTGCCGGATCGGGTGGGTCGTGGGCGCGGCGTCCGCGGCGTAGGCGTCCTGCTTGTCGGTGGCGAGCATGCCGGCCCAGATGTCGGTGAACTCGGTGCATCCGGCCGCCGCCCAGGCACACGCCCATTGCGCGAAGGACTCGTTGAGCCACAGGTCGTCCCACCAGCGCATCGTCACGATGTCGCCGAACCACATGTGCGCCATCTCGTGCAGGAGCACCCACGCCCGGAGCTCCCGCTCGGCGTACGACGGCTTGTCGCGGAAGAGATACGAGTCGCTCCAGGTGACGCACCCGTAGTTCTCCATGGCCCCGCCCATCTCCGGGACGAAGGCCTGGTCGTAGCGGGGCTGGGGGAACGGCATCGCGAACTGCTCGCCGAAGAACGCCAGGCCGCGGGCGGTGACGTCGAAGATCTCCTCCGCGTCACGTTCGAGCATGGGGGCCAGTGAGCGACGGGTGTAGAGCCCGAGGTCGTAGCCCCCGCGCCTGCTGCGGACCTCGACGAAGGGGCCGGCGTTGACGACCGGCAGGTACGTCGACAGCGGCGGCGTGTCGGCGTACCTCCAGGTGCTCACGCCCTCGTGCGTGGTGACCTCGGCATCACCGGTGTTGCTGGTCACCACCCAGGCCTGCGGCACGTGGACGGTGATGCCGAACACCGCCTTGAGGTCGGGCTGGTCGAAGCAGGCGAAGACGACGCGCGCGTCGTCGGGCTCGAAGCTCGTCCAGACGTACACCTCGCCGTCGCTGGGATCCACCGAACGGTGCACGCCCTGCCCGGCGTCGGTGCGGCGCTGGACCGAACGCACGACCAGGATGTTGTCGGCCGCCAGGTCCGAGATCTCCAGGCGCCCACCCGGCGGCGGGCCGCTCGGGAGCGGTCGACCGTTCAGCTCGGCCTCCTCGACCTCGCCGAGGCAGTCGACGAACGTCGTCGCGCCGGCCGTGGCCGAGAACGTGACCGTCGACGTGGCGCGGAGCTCGGTGCCCTCTGCCAGCCCGGTCAGGTCCAGGTCGAGGTCGTAGCGGTGGACCTCGAGGGTCGCGGCCCGCTCCCGGGCCTCGTCCTGCGTCAGGCTGAGGGCGTCGTCCATGCCCGGCAGGCTAGACCTCGCCGACAGGCGCGGCCCAGGCGGATACGCCGCTCCGCCAGACCGGTCGAGGGTTCCCAGGAGCCCCTCGCGGTGGCAGGCTGCCGGGCAGAGCCGGCCTGGCTCCGCCCTGGTGCGTTCTCCCGGACCGACTCGCGTCCGTCGTCGTTCTCACACTCTCGGGAGGAACCATGAAGAAGCAGCGCCGCGCTCCGCGGTCGGTCACCAGAGCAGGACGGCTGCTCGCTCTCGTCCTGGGCCTGGTCGCGGCCACTGCGCTGTTCCAGTCACCTGCCCCGGCGACCCCCGCGTCGTTCAGCCACGCCCAGCTGTCGGCCGCCAGCCAGGCCCTGATGCGGTCGGGCGCCGGCGGCATCGCGTGGTACGTCGACGACAGCTCCGGTCGCGTCGTCGTCACCGCCGACAGCACCGTGTCGAAGGCGGAGGTCTCCTCGCTCCAGCGGTCGGTCGGCTCGGCCGCGCCGGCCCTGCAGATCACCCGGGTGGCGGGCACCTTCCGCCCACTCCTCGGCGCGGGCGCCGCGATCTACGGCGGCCAGTACCGCTGCTCGCTCGGCTTCAACGTCGTCAAGGGCGGCACCTACTACTTCCTGACCGCGGGCCACTGCGGCAAGGCCGCCAAGAGCTGGTACACCGACCAGGCCCACCGCACGCTGATCGGGCCCACCGTCGGCTACAGCTTCCCCAAGGACGACTTCGCCTTGGTGCAGTACACCAACGCCTCGCTGTCCCACCCGGGCGGCTACACCGCAGCCAACGCCCTCGTCGGCGAGAAGGTCACCCGGACCGGCTCGACGTCCGGGACGCACTCCGGCACCGTGACCGCTCTCAACGTCACCGTCCGCTACCAGGGCGGCGGCACCGTCACCGGAATGATCCAGACCACCGTCTGCGCCGAGCCGGGTGACTCCGGCGGTCCGCTGTACGACGGCACGAAGGCGCTCGGCATCACCTCCGGCGGCAGCGGCGACTGCCGGACCGGCGGCACGACGTTCTTCCAGCCGGTCACCGAGGCCGCCAGCGTCTACGGCGTGACCGTCTACTGATCGATCGCGAGCACGGCCCGCCGACGTCCTGCCGGCGGGCCGTGCCCCCGGTCGCGCGGCTCGTCCGCCCGTCGAACCTGTCGAGCCGCACCCCCTGGTCGAGCCTGTCGAGAGCCCAGGGGCTCCGACCTCTCGAGGGTGTGAATAAGGGTGCCGGTCTATCTGGTTGTGGATATCAAAGGGGCCGCAGAAATTCTTTTCTGTGGATTATCCCGGATCGTGGGATAACCCCGGTTGATATCGCCTTGAGTGTCGGTGGCCGGTGATTCGATTACCCGTATGTCGATCTCGGAGCTCACCCCCGGCGCCTCGCCCGCCCAGACGCTGGCCGGCGTCCTGGCTGTGGTCCGGGAGGTCGCGGAGACGTTGTGGTCGGCGCGCACCGACGACGACCTGGTCGACACCGTGGGGCTGGTCGCGCAGCTGTCGTCGGTGCTGGCGGCGGTCGAGGCCGGCGCGGTCGCCGAGGTCGACACCCGCAGCCTGGCCACCGACCGGCTGCGGTACGGGTCGACCGGGGACTGGCTCACCCACACCGCCGGGCTACGCCGCGGCGAAGGCAGACACCGGGTGGTCCGCGCCCACGCCCTCACCGGACCCCTGACCCGGACCTTCCAGGCACTGGTCGCCGGGACCGTGTCCCCGGGCCAGGCCGACACCATCCACACCGCCCTCACCGCCCTGCCCTCCGGTGGTCTGGTCCGCCGGCGGGGGGAGAAGCTGATGCTCACCCACGCCACCCGGCTCACCGGCACGGAGCTGGCCCGCGCCGGCCGGCACCTGGTCCAGGTCGTCGACCCCGACGCCGTCGACCGCAGACTCGAGGCCGCGCTGGAACGCCAGGAACGTGCCGCGCACCTGGACCGGTACCTCGCCATCACCGAGGACCGCGCCGGCGGCGTCTGGATCAAGGGCCACGGCACCGCCGAGGACGGAGCCCTCCTCACAGCCGCACTCCTACCCCTGACCCGCCCCGAACCCGCCACCACCGACGAGACCGACGCGGACCGACCTGGACTCGGCGAGGACCGATGCGCGTGCGCCGCTCCGCGACCCGCGTGCGTACGGCGCCCGCACCTGGGACGCCCTGATCACCCTCGCCCGGCACGGCCTGGACACGAACCTGGTCCCCGACACCCACGGCACCCCACCCCGCCTCCTGGTCACCCTCGACCACCACACCCTCACCCGCGACCTCGCGAACGCGGGCATCACCGCGGGGGTGGGGACCACCGCCGACGGCACCGACCTCCCACCCGGCGTCCTCCGCCGGCTCGCCTGTGACGCCGAGATCATCCCCGCCGTCCTCGGCACCCGCTCGGAGATCCTCGACGTCGGCCGCACCCACCGCACCGTCACCCCCGCCCTGTGGACCGCGCTCGTGATCCGCGACCGGCACTGCACCTTCCCCGCCTGCCACCGACCACCGGTGATGTGCCAGGCCCACCACCTCACCCACTGGGTCGACCACGGCCCCACCGCCCTCGACAACCTCGCCCTGCTCTGCGGACACCACCACCGCACCCTCCACCACACCCCCTGGCAGATCCGGCTCAACCCCCACGACCGAAAACCCGAGTTCAAACCACCCCACAAACCCGGCCAGATATCGGAATGGACCCGATATCGACCACGGCTCGACTAGTGGAGGTCCGGTCGGAACCCGAAAGGAGAGCCGTCATGCCTGGGGCGCGGCGAACTGCTCCCTGATCTCGTCCGGGACCAGGTCGCGGGCGATCAGCATCCTGCCCCGCTGGGATGACAGCGTCAGCACCACGACGTCACCGCGCAGGTCTGCACGCCGGACGTCGTCGTAGGAGATCTCGCGCGTACCTCCCGCGTTGCTCGAGACGAACCGGTCGTCCAGGAACCGCGTCGAGGCGACCGACCCGGTGGGCAGCACCGCCGCGACGGCCTGCCGTGCCTGGACGTAGGTGACCGCGACGAAGAGGGAGGCGAACAAGGGGACGACGAGCAGCCAGACCGGGCCGGCGACCGCGGCCATCGACACCGCCACGAGCAGGGCGATCCCGACCCGGATCCAGAACCGTCTCGTACGCAGCGTCTCTCGGGCATGGATCGCAGCCGCGTGAGCAGCCCAGCCTGCCGGAACCACCCACTCGTGGTCCGGCCTCCCCTGGTCACCGACGTCGGCGAGAGGCGAGGCACCACGCGCTCGAGCCTGGACGTAGTCGATCGCGGCGTCGGGAAGGAGACCGACCGGCAGAAGCTCAGCCAGGACGCGGCCCCGGACCTCGACCCGCAACCACATCCCGGCCTTCCGTAGCCGGAAGATCCGCTGGTAGGGCACCGTCCGGGTCCCGGTCGGTCGCCTCAGCACCAGCGCGTCCTCGGCGAGCTCGACCTCCGTCACGGACCCGACGGCGAACGTCCGGCCGATCGTCCGCCGCGCGACCACGGCGGCCACCGGGCCGACCAGGACGGCGATGAGGGCAGCGACCAGCAGCGCCCAGGCGAGTCCCCAGACCACACCGATCAGCACGACCCGGCTGCGGTAGGTCGGCAGCGAAGCGGCGTTGGCCGACAGCGATGTGGCCACGCCGAGCGTGAGCCCGACCACGACCAGCGTGGCCACTGCCAGGGGGCTACGCGCTCGTGCCCTTCCCTTGCTCAGCGTTTCCTGCGCCAGGCGACCGTCGGCGACGTACCGGTACGTTGCTCCCGGGCCCGAGGTCGTCACCGGCCGAGCGTAAACGTGCCCCGGCAGCCGCGTGGCCCGAACAGGACCCGACCCGTTCAGGAGTCCGGGCAGAGGGTGGCCAGCTGGGCCGGCGAGACGACGGGACCGGGCAGGTCGTCGGCGGCGCGGGCGCGACCGAGGTTCCACTCCAGCCAGTCGTCGTCGGCAGCGGTCCGGTTCGCCAGGGCGCAGCGGCGCAGGTCGAGCGGCTGTCCCTCGGTGCTGTCACCCAGGACCGGGAGCCCGGCGAGGACGGGGACGGCGTCGTCGGAGAGGCTGCGCAGGTAGGTCCAGTCGATGCGGCCGGTCTCGTCGTACCGGTCCAGGTTGTGCCGCGCGATCCAGGCATCCGGGTTGATGGCGGCGAGCGCGAGCAGCGCGACGACGCCGCTGACCAGGGCGAAGCGCGGCAGCCAGGCCGCACGGAGGACGACGCCGGCGGCGACCACGGCCAGCACGAGCAGCCCCAGCCACGCCTCGAAGACGTCGACGAGCAGGCGGAGCTGGGTGAAGCCGTAGGCGTCCTGGTAGAGGCTCATCCGATGCAGCGCAGATCCCACGACGACCAGCGTCTGCAGGCACAACAGCCCCAGCGACGCGCGCATCCACGCGCGGTCCCCGGCGTCCTCGCGCGGCACCTTGCGGGCGGCGGCCCAGATCACCAGCAGGGTCAGCGCGGTCGCGACGGTGAGCTGGCCGAAGCCCTGGTGGACGTACTCGGCGTAGGTGAGTCCGGTCGTCCGTTGCAGGTAGTCGTGCCCACCGAAGATCACCGCGGCCTGGGCGATCAGGAACGCCGCGAAGACGGCGTTGACCACCAGGACCGGCGCCAGCCACTCGAAGCGGTGCGTGACCGGCCGTGCCCCGATCCCGTCGGGGTCGACCTGCGGCGGGTTGAGGGCGAGGTACGCCGCGGCCAGCACCGCCCCGCCGACCGCCACCGTCAGGAACGCGCGGACCACCGACGTACCCAGGGAGAGGTCGGGCAGGACGGCGGACCACCACTCGGCCAGCAGTGCGTCGGCCGAGGCGAAGAGCACGCCGAACACGAGCAACCCCAGCACCGACCAGACCACCGTGCGCAGCACCGCCGCGCCGTGCCCGAGGCCGGTGAGCCGGGTGAGGGTGCGCCCGAGCCACGGGAGACCCCGGAGCCCCGCGAGCGGCCAGGCCAGCCCCGAGACGACGAACCCGATCGGCGTCCGGGCGCCGGTCACCGCAGCCATGCACAGCGCTGCGCCGGCCAGCAGGCACAGGAGCACGATCCAGGCGGCGTCGCGGGTGACCACGGTCGCGGCGAGGAGCACGCACAGCCCGGCACAGCCGAGGGTGAACGCGTCGCGCCGCCTGCTCGCGGACAGCACGACCCCACCCGCAGCGAGCAGGACCAGGAAGGTGCCGAGCCCGAGGTCCCGGAACGGCATCACCAGGCCGCCCAGCAGGCCGACGCCCACCGAGCCGAGCAGCACCGCGAGCCGGGCCGGGACACCCCGCTCGGGCCAGAACTCGCCGAAGACCCCGTCGAGCAGCGGCGGCGCCGGTACGGCGACCGGGGCCGCCGGGGCGGCGGGTGCGGATGAGGACGAGGTGGGCGGCAGGGGTGCGTCGGGCATGGTCTCCTCCTGGAGAGCAGTCGGTCGATCGGGCGGTCGGAGGGGCAGAGCGACGCGCACGCGGGCTCCGCCGCGGCCGGGCTCGGGGTCGACGAAGCGGATCGAGCCGCCGTGCAGGTCCGTCACCCACCGGGCGATGGCCAGGCCGAGGCCGGTCCCCCCGCCACCGTCGGTCGTGCGCAGGGTCCCGAACGGCTCGAAGACCCGCTCGCGGTCGGCCGGGGCGACGCCGGGGCCCTGGTCGTGCACCTCCAGGACGTACCGGTCGCCGGTGCGTACGGCCGTGACCGCGACCGTCCCGCCGGCCGGGCTGTGCCGCGAGGCGTTGTCGAGCAGGTTGGCGACCAGCTGCCGCAGGCGCGCGGGATCGGCGCTGACCACGAGGTCCGCGGGGTCGACCCGGACGGTGTACGTCACCTCGCGGCCGAGCACGCGGGCCTCGGCGACGGCGTCCTCCAGCAACGGTCCGAACGGCACCGGCTCCGGGGTGAGCGGCGCGTGCCCGGCGTCCACCCGGGCCAGGTCGAGCAGGTCCTCCACCAGGCGGCTGGTCCGCTCGGCCTGCTCGAGCGCCGCGGCCAGGGAGGCCGGGTCGCGCGGCGCGACCCCGTCGACCAGGTTCTCGAGCAGGGCACACAGACCGGCGAGCGGCGTGCGCAGCTCGTGGCTGACGTTGGCGACCAGCTCCCGGCGCTGGCGGTCGACCGTGGCCAGGTCGCGGGCCATGGTGTTGAACGCCCGGGCGAGGTCGCCGACCTCGTCGCTGGAGGTGTCGGTGACGCGGACGGCGTAGTCGCCGGTCGCCATCCGGCCGGCCGCGGCGGTCATCTGTCGCAGCGGCGAGGTCATGCCGACGGCGAGGAGCTGGGTGACCGCGAGCGCGAGCAGGATGGTCACCGGGATGCTCAGCAACACCGGTACGCCGCCGGCACGGCCCAGGCTCGCCACCAGCGCGGCGACCGTGACGCTGGCTGCGACCAGCAGGCCCAGCTTGACCTTGAGCGAGGTGATCCGGGCCAGCGGCTGCGGGGTGCTCATGCGGGACCCGTCTCGAGGGCGTAGCCGACGCCGTGGACGGTCCGGATCAGGTCGCCGCCCAGCTTGGCGCGAAGCCCCTTGACGTGGCTGTCGAGGGTGCGGGTGCCCGAGGCGTCCGGCCAGTCCCACACGTCGGCCATCAGCCGGTCGCGCGTGACCACGGTGCCGGGGGTGGCGGCCAGGCAGGTCAGGAGGTCGAACTCGGTGGGCGTCAGCCGCACCTCCTCACCGCTGCGCCACACCCGGCGGGCGCCGGCATCGAGCGTGAGGTCGCCGAGCTCGAGCGGACGGCGGCCGACCAGCTCCGCGGCGCGCTCGACCCGGCGGAGCAGCGCCGCGACCCGCGCCACCAGCTCCCGCATCCGGAACGGCTTGGTGAGGTAGTCGTCGGCGCCCACGCCGAAGCCCACGAGGACGTCGGCCTCCTCCACGCGGGCGGTCAGCATCAGCACCGGCACCGGCCGGTCCGCCTGGATCCGCCGGCAGACCTCGTACCCGTCGAAGCCGGGCAGCATCAGGTCGAGCACCACCAGGTCGGGCTCGTGCTCGCCGTACGCCGCCACGGCGCCGGGTCCGTCCCACGCCCGCACCACGGCGTACCCCTCGGCCTCGAGGCGGTCGGAGACGGCCTGGTTGATCACCGGGTCGTCCTCGACGACGAGGACACGGCGGCTGGCGTCGGTCATGCTCGAAGGCTACGAGCGCGGAGGGGTGGAGAAGGGGCAGGACGTGTGGAGGTTCCGTGCAGGTCCGGCCGGTCAGGCGGGCGCTCCGCCGATCGACGACCAGCGGGGCGCGACGGCCGGCGCCGACCCGGCGGCCTCCAGGACCCGCGCGATGTCGGCCGCCAGCGGGACGCCCAGCCGCTCGTCGCCGGGGTCCGCCAGCAGGACGTCGTACAGCCCGCGGTAGTGGGCGTGCTTGCGGCCGGCCGTGCCGGCGTACCCGACGTGCTCGGTCACCTGCCCGTCCTCGACGGCGACGGCGGTCATCGCGGTGTGGTCCAGGTGGAGCTGCCGGTCGCCGTCGTACTCGAGCGTGGTCTGCTTCGACGAGTCGCCGGCCAGCCAGTTCGACGTCAGGACGGTGCGACCGGCCTCGTGGCCGAGGACGGTGACGGAGCGGACCCGCTCGTCGGCATGGCTCACCACGTCGAGGGGGCCCGTGAACGGCTCCAGCAGGCTGACCTGGTTGGGTCCGGAGTCGACCCAGCTGGAGACGTAGCTGGCGAGGCGCGCGTCACCGAGCCCGGCGTACGCGTCGTTGAACCGGCTCGTCACCCTCGTCGGCCGACGCCAGCCGGCCGTCCGCACGTGGGCCAGCGCCCACTCGACCTCAGGTGAGAAGGCGAAGTGATGGGCGACGCGGACCCGGTCGGCGACGTCGGCGATCGACTCGATGTCGGCCGCGCCGACGCCCAGGGGCTTCTCCGACAGCACGAGCGCGTCGGTGCGGTCGACGATCTCGCGGACCAGGGAGACGTGCGTGTCGGTGGGCGTCGCGACCGTCACCAGGTCCGGGGCCGGCTCGGCGCGCAGCGCGTCGTCGAGCGTGCGGAAGACCGGGAGGTCGAGGTCCGGGGCAGCCGGGTCCACGCCGCCGACGACGACCAGGTCGGGAAGCTCCGCGAGCACCGCGAGATGGGTACGGGCGATGGTGCCCAGCCCGATCATCAGCACCCGTCGCTCGACCGTCACGGACGCTCCTTCGGTGTCGGCAGGAGCATCACGATGACACAGGCGGCGCTCCCCGCCGCGGACACCTAGCGGTTCAGCAGCAGGATCAGGAGCACGGTCAGGACCACCGACAGGGCGAGGGACCCGAGGCAGCCGAGGCGGTTGCTGAAGAACAGGAACATGACATCTCCGTGAGAAGCGGCGTCGGACGAACCCTCGCCGTACCCGGATGCCTCGCGGAGCATCGGCTGGGTCGCTGAGACCCGCGCCACAGCCCGCACGCCCCCTCCCAGTCGGGTGTCTGTCCCGCCCGGATCGGGGTACCGATGGGCGTGGAACGCTTCTCGACGACCTCGCCCGTGGCCGACTCGGCCACGACGTCACGCCTCCGCAGCTACCGCCACGACGGCCTCACGTTCGACGTCCTCGACGACGGGCCGGTCGACGGCCCAGCCGTCGTGCTCCTGCACGGCTTCCCCGAGCGCGCGTCGCACTGGGAGGACGTCGGCTCGGTGCTGAACGTGCACGGGTTGCGCACGCTCGCGCCCGACCAGCGCGGCTACTCGCCCGGGGCCCGTCCGCGCGGGCGGCTCGCCTACCGGATGTCCCGGTTGGTCGCCGACACCGTGGCGCTGGTCGAGCAGTACGGCGCCCCGGTCCACCTCGTCGGGCACGACTGGGGCGCGGCCGTGGCCTGGACGACCGCGGCCACCCGCCCGGACCTCGTCCGCACCCTGACCACGGTGTCGGTGCCTCATCCGGCCGCGTTCGCGCGGTCCCTGCTGACCAGCAGCCAGGCGCTGCGTTCGTGGTACGTGCTCGCCTTCCAGCCGCCGGGCGCCGTCGAGCTGCTGGCGCGGACGGCGCCGGGCGCCCTGTCGGCACTGCTGCGCGGGACCGGGCTGACCGACGCCGACGTGCTGCGGTTCCGGCGCGAGATCGTCGATGACGGCGCGCTCCCCGGCGCGCTGGGCTGGTACCGCGCCCTGCCCTTCTCCCGCGGCACCGCGCCCGGGCCGGTGTTGGTGCCGACCACGCACCTCTGGAGCGACGGTGACGTCGCGCTCGCCCAGCGCGGGGCGGAGCTGACCGGGGACCACGTGCACGCACCGTACGAGCTCCGGATCCTCCGGGGAGTCAGCCACTGGGTCCCCACCCACGCTCCCGTGCCCCTGGCCGAGGCGATCCTCGCGCGCGTCGGCTCCGTCTCCTAGGTGTCGACCTCTCGTGGGTGTCGGGGCTCCTCGGCTTCGGGCCCCCCGTCGAAGTCGACGTGCACGCGCTCGAAACCCTTGTGCCGTTGGGCTTTGGCGTACTCGCGATAGACCGTGCGGTCGGCCTCCGTCAGCCGGACGGCGTCGGTGAACGGCGTGAGCAGCGCGCGCGGGTACAGGTGCTTGGCGACCACGACGTTGGTCTCCAGCCCCAGCATGGCCATCACGCTGGCGACGTAGAGGAGCGCCACCAGGCCGAGCACGACCGCGAAGAAGCCGTTCATCTGGCTGGCGTTCGAGATGACGCGGGACACGTAGATCCCGCCGAGCGCCTGCAACAGCTGCCACAGCACCGCGATCAGGGCAGCCCCGGGGATCACGGCCCGGAAGTGCTCCTTCTGCGGGGTCGCCCATCGCATCATCAGGGCCAGGATCAAGGTGTTCACCACGATGGTCGCGGTGAGGACCAGCAGGCGCACCCCACCGCCCAGCTGGGTGCCGAAGATCTCGACGTGGCTGGCCAGGCTGGTCAGCACGGCGATCACCACCAGGGCGAGACCCGCCAGCACCAGCCAGACCAGGCTCCGCAGCCGGCTCACGACCGGGTTGAGCCGGCTGTTGCGAGGAATCGCCCAGACGGTGTTCACCGCGTTCTGCGCGGCCTGCCCCAGACCGATGGCGCCGTACGTCGCAGCGAGGGCTCCGACCACCACCGCGGACGTGCTGCCCCGGAGGCCGCCCGGCCGCCCGAGCTGGTCACCGACGATCGGGAACTGGGCGAGCGCCGAGGACAGGATCCTCTGCTGGAGCTCGGGATGTCCCTGGAGCACGAAACCGAGCACCGACGACGCGATCAGCAGCAGCGGCAGGATGGCGACCAGGGCGTAGTGGGTGAGCACCACGGCCAGGTAGCCGCCCTGGTCGTCGAAGAACTTGTAGACGACGGCGATGGGGACGCCCAGCACCCGATGCCGACGTTGCAGGCCGTCGACGCCGCCTATCCGGTCCGGCACCGAGCACCGCTCGTCACCGGGAGCCCCCGACAGCACGGGCGGCCGGCGGCAGGTCGTCGTACGACGCGGGGGCGAAGCGGCCGTCCGCCTGCTCGCGCACGGCCAGCTCCGCGACCTGCTCGGAGCACCAGACCGAGACCTCCCGCTCCCCCGTGAGCACCTGGTCGCGGAACTCCGGCCAGGGCGTCCACGCGACGGCATCGACCTCGGTCGTGTCCGGCACCGGCTCCGAGGCGGTGACCGCGGTGAAGACCGGACACAGCTCGTTCTCCCGTACGCCGTTGGGCATCGTCGCCTGGTAGCGGAACGCCGGCAGCGCCAGCCGCAGGTCGTCCAGCGTCAGGCCGAGCTCCTGCTCGGCCCGGCGCGACACGGCCTCGGCCAGGTCCTCGCCCGGAGCGGGATGGCCGCAGAAGCTGTTGGTCCAGACGCCGGGGAAGGTGGCCTTGTCGAGCGCCCGCCGGGTGATCAGCAGCCGGCCGGCGGGGTCGAAGACGTAGCAGGAGAACGCGAGGTGCAACGGCGTCTCGGCGTGGTGCGTCGTCGCCTTCGGCGCGACGCCGACGGCGTGGCCGTTCTCGTCGAGCAGCACCACCTGCTCCCCCGGTGTCATGCGGGCCTCGCCAGCGCGTTGACGGCCGCCCCGAACACCGACGGCAGCAGGGCCGCGGTCGGCACCAGGATCCGGCGTACCGGGCGGACCTGGGTCGCGGCCAGCAGCGACGCCGGTCATCAGGCGGTAGCGCCGGGTGACGGTGCGCCAGTCGCGCTCGTAGCGCTGCGGGTCGTCGTCGGCGAGAGCCGCGACCGCGGCCCTCGCCTGGGCCACGGCCAGGGCCACACCCTCGCCGGTCAGGGCGTCGACGTAGCCGCCGGCGTCACCGACCAGCAGCACCCGTCCGGCGACGCGGGCCTCGACCCGCTGCCGCAGCGGTCCGGCGCCCAGGACGTCGCCGACCGGGTCTGCGCCGCCCAGCCGGGCTCGCAGCGACGGGAACCGGGCGAGGTGGTCGTCGAAGGGCGCCCGCGTCGTGGTCAGCATGGCCACGCCGACCTCGTCGGGAGCCACCGGGGTCACGTAGGCCTCGACCGCGCGGGCCCAGTGCACCTCGACGTACGACGTCCAGGGGGCGACCCGGTAGTGCCGGCGCAGCCCGTACCGGCGCCGCGGCGAGGTGTGCTGCTCCAGTCCCAGCAGCCGACGGACCCCGGAGTGCAGGCCGTCGGCGGCCACCACGTAGCGGAAGCGCTCGCCGTCCACCACGACCCCGTCGCCCTCCTGCCGGATCTCGTGGGCCGACCGGCGCTCGACGTCGAGGCCGGCCGAGGCGGCGGCAGCGCGCATGGCCGCGTGCAGCGTCGTCCGCCGCACCCCGCGCCCGGCCCCTCGCGGAACGGCGCCTCGGCGGTACGCCGCCCGGCGACGTAGCGGATGCCGCGGAGGTCCTCCCCCGCCGGCTCGACACCGAGGTCGGCCAGAGCGGCCACCGCCCCCGGCATCAGCCCCTCGCCGCAGGCCTTGTCGAGCGTGCCCGCGCGCTTGTCCCAGACCGTCACCTGCAGGCCGGCCCGGGCGGCGTAGAGCGCGGTGGCCAGCCCGGCCGGGCCGCCCCCGACGACCAGGAGGTCACTCACGGGATCGACCTCCGCGGAGGCGGGGCGTGCCGAGGTCTCGGAGAGCGAGGCCAGAGCCTGGTTCTCGACCCGCAGGCGCACCGTGAGCAGCACCGCGTTGCACACCGAGAAGACCAGTGCGGTGACCCAGGCGGAGTACACGAGCGGCAGCGCGAACCCCTCGACGACCACCGCGACGTAGTTGGGATGGGAGAAGAAGCGGTAGGGGCCGCCGGTGATCCGCGGCAGCCCGGGCACCACCAGCACGCGGGTGTTCCACTGCCTGGCCGAGGGTCGCGATGCACCACCACCGGAGCGCCTGCGAGGCCAGCACCAGCGCGAGCATGGTGAGGCCCAGGGCCGGGACGAAGGTCGGCCGACGCCACCACACCTCGACGAGGCAGCCGACCAGCAGGCCGGTGTGGAGGACGACCATCACCACGTAGTGGCGCTGCCCGGTCTCGACGCCGCCGTGCGCGAGGCTCCAGGCAGCGTTGCGCTTGGAGACGACGAGCTCCGCCAGCCGCTCCAGACCGACGGCGAGCACGAGCAGGGTGTACCAGATCATGCGGCCACCTCCGGGGCACGCAGCAGGACCAGCTCGGAGCAGAAGCCCGGGCCCATCGCCAGCATCAGCCCGTAGGACCCGGGTCGCGGTGGCCGGTCGGTCAGGGTGTCGGCGAGCACGTGGAGCACCGACGCCGACGACAGGTTGCCGATCCGGGCCAGCGAGTCCCAGGTGACCTGCAACGCCTCGCGCGGGAGGCCGAGCGCCTCCTGCATCGCCTCCAGCACCTTCGGGCCACCCGGGTGCGCGACGTACCACTCGATGTCGTCCTGGGTGAGCCCGTGGTCGAGCAGGAAGCCGCTCACGTCCTCGCCGAGGTACCGGTTCACCAGCACCGGCACGTTGCTGTCGAGCACGATCTTCAGACCGGTCGAGCCGACGTCCCACCCCATGGTGCGCTCGGAGTCGGGGTAGAGCCGGCTGCGGCGTGGCGAGCACGTCGGGCTGGGGGACGCCCAGGCGTCTCGTCGAGGGCGGGCGCCCGGTCGCTGCCGACCGCCACCACGGCGGCGGCGCCGTCACCGAAGAGCCCGCTCGCCACCAGGTTGGCCATCGACACGTCGTCGCGCTGCAGGGTGAGCGAGCACAGCTCGACGCACATGAGCACCGCGACGCTGTCGGGATGGCCGACCAGGTAGTCGTGCAGCCGAGCGACCCCGGCCGCCCCGGCGACGCAGCCGAGGCCGACCAGCGGCACGCGGACGACGTCCGGTCGCATCCCGGTCAGCGCTGCGACGCGGGCGTCGAGGGAGGGTACGGCGAGCCCGGTCACGGTCGCCGACACGATCAGGTCGACGTCCTGCGGGGTCAGCCCGGCTGCCTTGAGCGCGTCGGTCACGGCGCGGGCACCGAGCTCGACACCCACCTCGATGAACGCGTCGTTGGACTCGGTGAAGCCCTCGCAGCTCGCCGTACCGGTCCATGGGGCAGCGCGAGGTGCCGCGTACTCCACCTGGGCGTTGGTGTGGATGCGCGCACCACCGCCTCGTCGACCGCGCCGCGGAGCAGGTCGTGGGTGAAGGCGTGCGGTGAGCTCCGCCTGGGGGTAGCGGTGCTCGGGAAGCACGCCGGAGACGCTCAGGACTCGCATGCTGCTGTCTCCTCGTCGGCTCGGGGGTGGTGGTCGGTGCGGCGGCCGCTGCGCCGACCAGGTGGCGCGCCAGTCCGGCGGCCACGGTCGGAGGTGATCCGGCCGCGGGCGAGCCCGAGCTCGACCAGGTCGTCGAAGACGCGCCTGGTCGGCGGTCGCGGCCCGCAGGCCGGCATCGATCACCGCGCCGGAGCGGCACAGCCGGGCGGCGAGGCGGACGTGGCGCAGGTGGGTGTCGAGCAGGGGCCGGACGGCTGCGCGCGTGCCGGGCGCCGGCCGAGGCCGGGTCCCCGGACGCGAGGGCCTCCGCGGCGGCGCGTCCGGCGGCCAGGCCGGTGGCGACGGCGTAGTAGATGCCCTCGCCGGTCATCGGGTTGACCAGGCCGGCGGCATCGCCCGCCAGCAGCACCGGCCCGGGCAGCGGTCGCCAGCGTCCGCTGGACAGCGGGAGCTGGTGGCCCTTCCAGTCGGTGCCGCCCGCCGTGGCTCCGGGCAGCAGCCCGTCGAGCCGGGCGAGCAGGTGCGCCTTGGTCAGCCGCGCCGGAGGTCCGGCCCACCAGGACGCCGTACCCGACGTTGCTCAACCCGTCACCGCGGTCGAACGACCAGGCGTACGCCGGCTGGCGCGCGGTGTCGAACGCGATCACCTGGGCCGCCGCCCGAGCCGGCGGGGTCGGGGCGTAGCCGCGCAGGGCGACGGCCATCGGGCCCGGGCGGAGGCCCAGTGCGCGGCGTACCACCGAGTGGGCGCCGTCCGCGCCGACGACGACCCGGCCTCGTGCCGGTCGTCGAGCCGGGGCGCGGGCCGCAGGCGCACCTCGCGGACCCGGTCCTGCACCAGGACCGCGCCGGCCGCGCGGGCCGCGTCGACCAGACGGGCGTCGAACTCGACGCGCGGGACCACCCACGTGCTGCCGCGCCATCGGGCGGTCGACGGTGAGCGCTCCGCGGCGGAGCCGCAGTCGCGGGACCGGGACCTGGCCGTCGACGACCGAGTAGACGCCCGCGTCGCGCAGGAGGTCGATGACCTGCGGGGCGATGCCGTCGCCGCAGACCTTGTCGCGGGGGAAGGCCGACCGGTCGACCAGCACGACGCGCAGCGACGGGTCGACCCCGAGGGCGCCGAGTGCCGTCGCGGCACCGGCCGGCCCGGCGCCCACGACGGCGAGGTCCCAGGCCGTCATCCGGCGACCACCGTGAGGAGCGCGACGTCGACGAGGGCGATGGCGACCGCAGCGACGAACGGCGCCCTGCCGTGGCCGGTCGCCGCGACGACCGCGAGCACGGCGACGACGGCCAGCGCCGTCCAGGCCTGCGCACCCGGTGCACCCGCCGGCCCGAGCGCCGCGGTCACGGAGGCGACCACGAGCAGCGCGGTGGCGATCGCGCGGGTCGCTGGTGGGTCCGAGGCGGTGCGGAAGCCCGTGCACGCCGGTGACGGCGTCGGCCGCGAAGTCCGGCAGCGTGTTGAGGAAGTGCGCGGCGACGCCGAGCGACGCCGCGGACACCATCATCCACGACCGGCGGCCAGGAGGGGGGCACGTCGGCGAGCGTGACCACCGCCGGCAGCGTCCCGAAGGCGACGGCGTAGGGCACCCACGACCACGGCGTAGCTCTTGAGCCGGAGGTTGTAGAGATGACCGCTGCCGACCCCGAGCCCGAGGTGGACCACGGCGCTGCGCCAGCCGACGAGCAGGGAGAGCACCACGCAGGCGAGTCCGGCGACAGCGAGACAGCCACGCACCAGGGCGGCCGACAGCTCGCCGGTGGCCAGGGGCTTGTCGGTCGCGACCGACCTGGCGGTCGCGGTCGGCGTCGAGCAGGTCGTTGCCCCAGCCGATCGTCAGCTGGCCCGCGAAGACCGCGGCCGTGACGACGAGCGCGCGGTACGCCGGGAGGTCCTGGCCGACGGCGAGCAGCAGCGTGACCGTCGTGACGGCCACCGACGGACCGAGGTGCGCGGCGCGCAGCAGAGGGAGCCTGCCGCGCTGAGCACCGGGTGCCGCCGCTGATGTCGTCACAGTTCCCTCGGGTCTCACGGCCGACGGCGTCGGCTCACGGGGCCCCAGGCGTCTGCGTCGCACGGGACCCTGATGACGCTACGCGGTCGCCCAACCGGCGTCACCGTGCCGCTGGCTCCGCCGGCACCCGTTCGGACGATGCGCACCCGGCCTCCCTTGTCGAGCAGGTCTATCGAGTACCCGCCCGCGGCCAGGGTCACACGTCGCGCGGCCGCCCGGATCGGGCCAGCCGAGGCGCCCCGGTCAGGCCGTCCTGGCCTGCTCGTCGGCAGCCAGCCGCGGCATGGGCTCGCCGTGACCGGTCGCGATCAGGGCGCGCAGGCTGTCGCGGAGGAAGAACGTCCAGGCGTCGAAGCACACGTCGTAGCACTCGTAGGCGGGCACCAGCCCGAGGTGGCTGAACCGGATCTCCGAGCCGCCGGCCGTGGGCGAGATCTCGAAGACGATCCGGGTGCCCGTCCACTCCGACTGGTCGTCGATGAAGCCCATCCAGTTGTCGAGGACGCGCCAGGCGACCCGCTCTCCCGGGACCAGCTCGGTCACCTCGATCTGCGCGCGATGGACGTTCCGGCCCTCGTGGTTGCCGCGGAACGCGAACACCGCGCCGACGGTGTCGGTGCTGCCGTCGACGTCCTGCGACCACCAGCCGCGGACGTCGTTGATCGCTGCGAAGGCGTCGTCGGGGGCGGCCTCGACGGACAAGGTGGTGCGGAAGCTCGCGTCGTTCATGGTCGTCCCACTCTCGGTCGGGTCGGGTCCGTGCCGGACCCTGTGCAACTCAACAGTTGCACATCCTCGCCTCCTGATGCAACCCGACAGTTGCAGATCGGGGACCGGAGCTGAGCCCCCGACGCAGAAGCCGGCCGCCCCAGGGGGCGGCCGGCTCCGGGACGAGCCGGCGGCGTCGGTCAGACGTCGTCCTGCTCTGCCTCGGCTTCCTTCGCGGCAGCCTTCATGTCCTCGGCCGCGACCTTGTCGACCGCGCGCTCGACGATCGCGTCGGCCCGGTCGAGCGCCTTGCGGATCTCGACGGCTCCGGGATCGGAGACCAGGGCCAGGATCCCCGAGTGACCCGGGGCGATCGAGTCCTGGAGCTCCTCCTCGAGCTCGCGGTGGTGGTGGCGCTGACGGAGCTTGCCCGCAGCCGCACCGGTCGCGCCGAGCACTGCGGCGCTGCCGAGGATCGACGGTGGGAACAGCACGCCGAGAGCGACGCCGCCGACCAGGCCCCACCTCAGTCCGTGCTTCGTGCTGTGGTCCGTCGCCCGCTGGACCTCGAGCTTGCCGTCGGCGTCACGCTTGACGACGAGGACGCCCTCGATCTCCACGCTGCGGCCGTCCTCGACCGACTTCAGGGCCTCGTAGGCCTGCCACGCCGTCTCGGTGTCCGAGAAGTCGGCCACGAAAAGCGTGTACGCACCGTCGCTGATGGCTGCGGCAGCGACGACCTCGGGCTGGTCACCCGTGTTCTGATCTTCTGACATCTGACCCTCCGGTCCTTCCATGGTGACGCGGAAGCGCCGCGTCCCTCTCGATGGACCCTAGACCCGTGGTCAGCAGGCCTGAAGGCCCGGATCGACCCGTGGCCAGGGACCTTGGGCCCGGGTCGCGCACCGGGTCCACGGCCTAGGCTCTGGTGGGCCGGGCCGGGAGACGTCGAGCGGCCCGCAGAGCTGAGAGGGGACGACGATGGGGCTCCGCAACCGCGGCCTGAACGGCCCGAGGTTCCAGATGCGCGAGAAGCTGCTGGCGATCGGTGACGACTTCTGGATCGAGGACGACCACGGCACCAAGGTCTACAAGGTCAACGGCAAGGCGGTCCGGGCCCGCGAGACCTTCATCCTCGAGGACGCCGAGGGCCACGAGGTCTCGAAGATCCAGGAGAAGAAGCTCAGCGTGCGCGACAAGATGACCATCGAGCGCGGCAGCACCAAGGCCACGGTCCACAAGCGCCTCATCGGCATCCGCGACCACTACGTCATCGAGGTCGACGGCGGCGAGGACCTCAAGGCCCACGGCAACATCGTCGACCACGAGTACGAGATCGAGCGGGACGGCGACACCGTGGCGACGGTGTCGAAGAAGTGGTTCCGGGTCCGCGACTCCTACGGCGTGCAGCTGGCCGAGGGACAGGACGTGCCGCTGATCCTGGCGATCACGGTGTGCGTCGACGCGATGGCGCGCGGCTGACGCAGCACCACAGCCACGCGCGGGTGCGCGGCCGGGTCACAGCCAACGCCGCACCCTGCTGCTGTAGTCGGCGTACGCCGGACCGAACGTGCGCGTGAGATAGCGCTCCTCGGGGAGCACCGCGCCCCAGCGGAGCAGCGCCCACTCGAGCGGCAGGGCGAGCAGCGCCCACAGCGAGCCCGCGAGGAGGGCGAGCCCCGCGGAGAGCGCGAGCAGGCCGACGTACAACGGGTTGCGCGACCGGGCGAACGGACCGCTCTCGATGAGCGCCGTGGTCGCGCCACCGGGGAGCAGCGCGGTGCGGTGGTGCGCCATCGCCAGCAGGGCCCACCCGTTCCAGCCCGCGAAGGCCGCGACGAGCAGCCAGCCCAGGATCGTCGTGGCGGGCGAGGTGGCGAGCGGGTCGCCGAACCTCCACGAGGCCAGCACCCCGAGGCAGAGCGGGACTCCGACGGCGACGGGCGGCCACACCCGGAACGCAGGGCCCGTGTCAGGAGGTGCCATGCCCGTCACCAGGTGAGCTCGATCTCGACCTCTCGCTCGTCGTCCCCGATCTCGACCTCGATCTTCAGGTTGACCTCGTCGGGGACGTGCACAGTGATGCGGGTCCCCGCCCGGTCGAACTCGACCTGGTTGTTCCGGGCCAGCACGTCGGCCAGCGCGTGCAACCGCGCCGCGGCCTCCTCGCGACTCATCCGCTGCGTGTCGTCGATCTCGAACAGGTCCATGCCGGCTCCCTCTGGTGCACTCGGGCCACGGCGGGTCGGCGTGTGGCCAGCACCCGCGCGACCCGCCCTCGGCTGCACCGTACCCAGCCACCACTCTCCGTGGGGCGGCGACCGGTCACCGGCTCACGGGCGCCACGCGCCGGACACCTGTCGGGTCGCGGCGTTGAGACGGTTCCAGACGTTGATGGAGGTGATCGCGATCAGCAGCGCAGCCAGACCCTGCTCGTCGTAGTGACGGGCCGCCTCGGCCCAGACCGCCTCCGGGACCGGGTCGCCGCGGTCGGCGACGCGGGTCACGACCTCGGTGAGCTCCAGCGCGGCGCGCTCCGCGTCGGAGAAGTACGGCGCGTCGCGCCAGGCGGCGATCGCGAAGAGTCGCTCGTCACTCATCCCTTCCTTCTTCAAGGTGTTCGAGTGCAGCTCGACGCAGACGCTGCACCCGTTGATCTGGCTGGCCCGCAGATGGAGCATCTCCCGGGTCTCCGCGGAGACGCCGAGCCCCTCCGCGGCGTTGCTGTAGGCCGCCAGGGCCTCCATCGCGGCCGGGACGACGAAGACGGGGTGGGTCATCCGTGCTTGCATTGCTTGTCTCCTGTCATGTCGATCTCGCTCTGTCCGTCAACCAGGTGACGGATCGCGAAGGAGGAACCTGACAGATGGAATCCCCAGAACAGCTGGCCGAACGGTTCGAGCAGCACCGCGACCACCTGCGCGGTGTCGCCTACCGGATGCTCGGCTCGGTGGCCGAGGCCGACGACGCGGTGCAGGAGGCCTGGCTGAGGCTGGCGCGTTCGGACACCAGCGACGTGGCCAACCTGCGCGGCTGGCTCACCACGGTGGTCAGCCGGATCTGCCTCGACCTCCTCCGGTCCCGGAAGTCCCGCAGCGAGGAGCCGCTCGACGTGCACGTGCCGGACCCGGTCGTGACCTCGCTCGAGTCCGATCCTCAGGCCGTCGCCGAGCGGGCCGACGAGGTGACCCTGGCGCTCCTCGTCGTCCTCGACGCCCTGAACCCCCGTGAGCGGATGGCCTTCGTGCTGCACGACATGTTCGGCGTCCCGTTCGAGCAGATCGGCGAGATCGTCGGGAGCACCCCCGCGACGGCGACCCAGCTCGCCAGCAGAGCGCGCCGCCGCGTCCGGTCGGCCCAGCCGGTGGCCACCGACCACGCCACCCAGCGTCGGGTCCTCGAGGCCTTCACGTCCGCGGCCCAGCGCGGCGACTTCGAGGCGCTCCTGGAGGTGCTCGACCCGGACGTCACCCTCCGCGCGGACGCAGGTGCCCGCGGGCGGTCGGTCGTGCTGCGTGGAGCCGCCGAGGTCGCCTCGGGTGCCGTCGCGTACCGGCGGACCGGGTACCGACCCGAGCTGGTCCTCGTCAACGGCGCGGTCGGCCTGCTGTCGTTCGAGAGCGGTCGGGCGGTGTCGGTGTTCAGCCCGGTGATCCGCGACGGCCGGATCGTCGAGATCAACATCCTCGCCGACCCCGACCGGCTGGCCGGGCTCGACCTGAGGAGCGGGATCTGAGCTCGCCGACGAGCCCACCGCGCCCCCTCGCGCCCACCCGCGCCCACCCGCGCCCACCGCGTCACCGGCCCGAGATCGACCTTCACACGTGCGCCGTTCGACCCCTAGCGTGTCCGCATGACTGCCTCCGCCCCGCGTATGAGCATGAACAAGGTCATCCACGCTGCGGTCCGTCGAGACCTCGCCCGGTTCCGCGGAGCGCTCGACGCCTTCACCGACGGCGACCACCAGCGCGCGGACGCGCTGCACCGGGCCTGGGTCAACTTCGACGCCCAGCTCACCGAGCACCACGAGGGCGAGCACGAGATCGCCTGGCCGGCGTTCGCGGCGATCGGCATCACCCAGCCCACCATCGACGCCTTCGACGCCGAGCACGAACGGATGGCCGCCGACCTGGCCACCACCCGGGAGGCCATGGAGACCCTCCGGCGTACGGCGTCCCGCGCCGACGCCGAGGTCGCCGCCGCCGCCATGGAGCGGCTCCAGACCACCACCGAGACCCACCTGGACCACGAGGAGCAGGAGACCGAGCCGGTCCTGGCCCAGCACGCCGGCGACCCGGCCCTGAAGGAGATGGGCAAGAAGTTCAGTCGTCGGGCCGGCCCGGCGACGGCCGGGACCTTCTTCGCGTGGGTCCTGGACGGTGCCACCGAGCAGGAGCGGGCCTCGCTGACCGCGAGCGTTCCGGGTCCCGTGCTGGCGATCCTGAGCGGGGTCTTCGGCCGCCGCTACCGCAAGGAGGTCGCGCCCGTCTGGTCGCGCTGAGCCGCTCGAGCGCCTCCTCACCTCGCACGAACCGGCGCCCGCGCGCGAAAATGCGTTTCGGTCGCCCCTGCCACCGCCCTAGCCTGGTCTGTCGTGGAGATCCGCCGGCTCGACGAGACGGCGCTGGCCGACGACACGGTCATGCGCGAGTTCTACGACCTCAACCGCCGCTCCCAGCTCCACGGCCGGCCCGACGCGCCGTTCTGGGAGTTCCGGGAGTTCCTGGGCGGTCTCCGCTCCCCCGACAGCGGTGAGCGGCAAGACCTCTTCGCGGCCTACGACGGCGACCGGATGGTCGGCAACGCCATCTTGTGGTCGTTCCTGCTGGACAACAAGGACAAGTGCTTCTTCCAGCCTCAGCGTGGACGTCCCGGAGCGGCGCCGCGGCATCGGCCGGGCGCTGGTCCAGCGCCTGGAGCAGATCGCCAAGGACGACGGTCGCTCGCAGATCCTCGCCGACGCGATCCTCCCCTTCGACGACCGGGACGACCACGCGTACCGACGTTTCGGAGAGGCCTGCGGCTACCGGCTCTACCACAGCGAGATCGTGCGGCACCTCCGGCTCCCGGTCCCCGACGACCGGATCCAGACCTGGCTCGACGAGGCCGAGCCGCACCACGCGGACTACAGCCTCGAGACGTACGTCGGTGCCGTGCCGGACGACCTCGTCGAGTCGCTGTGCGTTCTGCTCGCCCAGCTCGCCGTCGACGCGCCGTCCGGCACCGTGGACTTCGAGGAGGAGGCGATCACCCCGCAGCGGTACGCCGAGATGGGGGCGACGACGGCCGCGATGGGCCGCGCACGCTACGAGACGGTCGCGCTCACCGCAGACCGCCAGGTGGTGGCGCAGTCCACGCTCGCCATGTCCGTGGGGACGAACCCCACCGTCTACCAGTGGGGGACGTTCGTCCACCGGGAGCACCGCGGCCACAAGCTCGGGCTGGCCACCAAGGCGGTGAACCTCCGGGCGGTCCAGGCCGCCCGTGACGACCTCACTCTCGTCATCACCCAGAACGGCGAGACCAACGGCTACATGGTCGCCATCAACGAGCGGATGGGGTTCCGCCCCGTCGAGGTCTCGGCCGAGTTCGTCAAGAACCTCTGACCGGCCCCTGAGACCCGCGGAGCGCTCTCCCGGGGACGGGTCAGGGCCTCACCCGATGCGCGGAGGTCGGCGGAGGAGGCACTCTGGAGATGTCAGGGAGACTCCCTGACGCGCCTTCACCGACAAGGACGTGCACCACCATGAACGACATCCGCCGAAGCTTCGCTGAGCACGGACTGGTCCGATCGAGTGACCGCAGGGTGCTGGGCGGCGTGTGCGCCGGCCTCGGCCGCCGCTTCGGCCTCACCCCGTGGGTCGCCCGGCTCCTCTTCGTCCTGCTGCTCCTGGTCGTCCCCGGCAGCCAGATCCTGGTCTACCCGATCCTCTGGATCCTGATGCCGTCCGAGGAGACCGTCGCCGCAGCCGGCGCCGTCGCCGTCCACGACTCCGGACCGACGCCCGCCGCCTGAGGGGTCACTCGCCGGCACCGTCCGCGTCCGCGTCACGAGTACGCCGTCCCCGACGACGGACGCGGGCGCGGGACATGTGCCCGCCTGACCTCGTCGTCCATCGACGCGAGGGCGAGCGTCATGGCCATGGCCCGGCTGCTGGAGTATGGGCTGTGCATCGTGTGCCTCCTGGATGAGTGCGGGTGTTGCCTCGTGCTCTTCAGCCTGCCGCTGAGGCGGGGCCCGGACATCGGGCATCAGCCATAGCCGGCACCTCAGATCCCGGTGCGAGATCCCCGACGGGCCCCTACGGACGTCTGAGGTAGGCACGGGTCCCGCCGCCCCCTCGGTAGGGTCGGGCGGTGACCACTGCGACGTCCCGACCCACGGTGCTGCCCACCTCGCTGGTGGGCAGCTACGCCCAGCCGGACTGGCTGATCGACCGGGCCAGGCTGGCCGGGCGCTTCCCACCGCGGGTCCGCGCCCAGGAGCTGTGGCGGGTCGACCCGGCGTACCTCGAGCAGGCGCAGGACGACGCCACGCTGCTGGCGATCCGGGCCCAGGAGGAGGCCGGCATCGACATCATCACCGACGGCGAGATGCGTCGGGAGTCCTACTCCAACCACTTCGCGACCGCGCTCGACGGCGTCGACATCGACAACCCCGGCACCGCCCTCGACCGCAGCGGGCATCCGAACCCCGTGCCGAGGATCGCCGGCCCCATCCGGCGCACCAGGCCGATCGAGGTCGACGACGTGCGGTTCCTGCGGGCCCACACCGACCACCCGGTCAAGATGACCGTGCCCGGCCCCTTCACGATGTCGCAGCAGGCGCAGAACGACCACTACCCGGATCTGGAGTCGGCCGCGATGGCCTACGCCGCCGCCGTGAACGCCGAGATCAAGGACCTGCACGCGGCCGGTGCCGACATCGTGCAGATCGACGAGCCCTACATGCAGGCACGACCGGACGACGCCCGCGCGTACGGCCTCGCAGCGCTGCAGGCCGCGCTCGACGGCGTCACCGGCACCACCGCGGTCCACATCTGCTTCGGGTACGCCGCGATCATCCACGAGCGACCCGAGGGCTACTCGTTCCTGCCCGAGCTGGCCGCCTGCTCCGCCGACCAGATCTCCATCGAGACCGCGCAGTCGGGTCTCGACCTGGGGGTGCTGGCCGACCTCGCCGGCAAGACGATCATCCTCGGCGTGATCGACCTGTCCGACCACGAGGTGGAGAGCTCCGACACCGTGGCCGACCGGGTCCGGCGTGCCTTCCCGTACGCCGCGCCGGACAAGATCACGATCGCCACCGACTGCGGGATGAAGTACCTGCCCCGCGCCAGCGCCGAGGGGAAGATGCGGGCGATGGCGAGCGCTGCGGCCACCCTGCGCGCCGAGCTCTGAGCACGCGCCTCGCGCGAGTCCTGCCCGGATGACCCGCGGAGGCGCTCGACCTCGTACACTGGTGCCATCGGCAACCCGTCGGGCGACTGACTGATCGAGTCGAAGCCCACGCGGGAGCGAGCGTCCGTCGGACGCGGACGAGCCGAACGGCACCGGATCCCTCACCACGTGGGGCCGGATGCCGACATCAGAACCGCCGAGACCAGGCGGTCGCCGCAGGCGGGCTCCGCTCGCGGCGGTGCACGCGCATCAGGAAGAGAGCTGCCGGTTGGCCACACAGCGACGGCGTCGATCCGGTGACAGCCGGACGGCCCAGCGTCCCCGTAACCGGGCCCAGACCCGCAGGCGCGACGACGAGGGCATCATCCCCGTGCTCGCGCAGGCGGTCCGCGAGGTCGAGCGCGCCGTCACGAACCGGCAGCTCACCTCGGGGCAGCGCTCGCGCTACCAGGCCGTCGCCCTGCTGGCCCGGGCCGAGCGCACCCGCGTGCGCGCCGACGACACCCTGACCGAGCAGCAGCGCGACACCATGCTCAAGCGCCTGGACGGCGTGGCCACGATCCTGGCGCAGACCGCCGCTCGGGAGCCGTCGCTGTTCCACCTGCTCGCCGACGACGCGGAGATCTCCGACAACACGCGTCGGCTCGAGCGTGAGATGCAGGCGGCGGCCGGCCTGGAGCCCGAACCCGAGCCCGAGCCGCCCAGCGGCGCCGTCGCGAACGGCGTACGCCCGGAGCGGAAGGTGCTGCCGCAGTCGGTGGTGTCGGCCCAGCTGGCCAACCCGTTCCTGGTGCCCGACTTCTCCCAGGCTGCGCCCCGCGTGCAGGGCCGCCTCGCCGGATGGGAGCTGATCACCCCGCTCCTGAACTCCTTCGAACAGGCCTCTCCCGGCTCTCCGGCGTGCATGGACCTGCCCGAGCCCCGCCCCGTCCTGCTGCCGAAGAACCTGGACCTGATGGCCCACCAGTCCCGGCTGCTGGCCTCGGTCGCCGAGGGCCAGCGGACCTTCCTGCTGGCCGACGAGCCCGGCCTCGGCAAGACCGCGCAGGCGCTGCTCGCCGCGCAGGTCGCCAACGCCTATCCCCTGCTCGCCATCGTCCCCAACGTGGTGAAGACCAACTGGGCCCGCGAGGCCGAGATGTGGACCCCCGGCAAGTCGGTCACGGTGATCCACGGTGACGGCGAGACCGTCGACGGGTTCGCCGACATCGTGGTGGTCAACTACGAGGTGCTCGACCGGCACGTCGGCTGGATGAGCGAGCACGGCTTCCGTGGCCTCGTCGTCGACGAGGCGCACTACATCAAGAACAAGAAGTCCCAGCGCTCGCAGAACGTCCTCGAGGTCTCGCAGCGGATCCGCCAGCGCGTGGCCCGACCCCTGCTGATGGCGCTGACCGGGACCCCGCTGATCAACGACATCGAGGACTTCCGGGCGATCTGGCAGGTGCTCGGCTGGATCGAGGAGCGCAAGCCGGGCAACGCCTTGATGGCCGCCCTCGAGGAGACCGGCTTCACGCCCGCCGACCACGCCTTCTACCCAGCCGCACGGCAGGCCGTCGTCGACATGGGCATCGTGCGTCGCCGCAAGGTCGACGTCGCCGCCGACATCCCGGCCCGCCGGGTGGCCGACATCCCGGTCGAGCTCGAGGGCGCGGTCGGCCGCTCGATCCGCGACGCCGAGCAGCAGCTGGCCCAGCGCCTCGTCGGGCGCTACCGGGCGGCGCTCGAGCACCGTCGTGCCGGCTCCTCGCACCTCGGCGACGACGGCATCGACCACGAGCTGGTACGCCGGGTGGCCGAGCGCGAGGTCGCCGAGGGCAGCGAGTCCAAGACCGGTGACAACGTGTTCACCATGGTCCGCAAGATCGGCCAGGCGAAGGCCGAGCTCGCCACCGACTACGCCGTCCAGCTGGCCCGCAGCGCCGGCAAGGTCGTCTTCTTCGCCAAGCACCTCGACGTCATGGACACCGCCGAGGAGATCTTCGCCAGGCGCGGCGTGCGTGCCACGTCGATCCGCGGCGACCAGACCCGCACCGCGCGGCAGGCAGCCATCGACGGCTTCGTCGAGGACCCCGACGTCAAGGTCATCGTCTGCTCGCTGACCGCGGCCGGCGTGGGGATCAACCTCCAGGTCGCCTCCAACGTCGTGCTGGCCGAGCTGTCCTGGACGAACGCCGAGCAGACCCAGGCGATCGACCGGGTGCACCGGATCGGCCAGCGCGAGCCCGTCACCGCCTGGCGGATCATCGCCGCCCAGACGATCGACTCCAAGATCGCCGAGCTCATCGACAGCAAGGCAGGCCTGGCCGCCCGGGCCCTCGACGGCGCCGACGAGGAGCTGACGACGACCGCCGACGTCCAGGTCGAGACGCTGGTCGCGCTCCTCACCGAGGCCCTGGCCGAGTCCACCGACCGCCCCTGACCCACCGCCCCTGCAGGTCGTCCGCCCCACAGGAGCCCCTAGCACCCTGTCAGGCGGACGACCCGCACGCCCCGGCGGACGTCCGCCCCGCTGGACCCCCTGCACCCGCAGGCGGCGACCCTCCCGGCGGCTCTGCGAGGGCGGCCCGGCCACGATCCACGGTCCGCGTGCCTACAGCGCGTTCTGCGAGTTCGCCGACGCCCTGGCCTGACCGGCGGACCCCACGGCGTACGCCGCTCTCACCGGGAGGCGCGCCTGCCCAGCCACACCATCACCAGCCCGACCCCCAGGTAGAGCGGGTGGAAGAAGCTGAGCTCCCGCAGGAACGCGAGCTCGACCAGGATCCAGACGACGAGCACGAGGCCGGTCGCCACGGCCGTCGGACCGGTACGCCGATCGCCGCGCCAGGCGAGCACCGCGAGCACGGCGTTCGGGACGGCCACCACCACGAACAGCGCGAGACCGCCCAGCAGCGTGCTCTCCCACGGGAGCCTCGACTCGAGGCCGCCCAGGCTGAGCGCGCCCGAGGCCAGCCCCCAGGCACCACCCGTTGCCGCGAGGGCGTTGAGGGCGCCCAGCACGGCCAACCCGGGATGGCGGCCGCTCCGAGACGCACCGACCTGCCGGCCCCGACCGGGCAGCCGTCGCTCCGCCCTGGCGGCCGCATCAGCGGTCATCGTTTCTCGAGCATCGTTGTCATCACGACGACCTCCTGGTCCGGTGGGTCGGCCGATCGAGGACCACGGCCCGGCCCCGGTCACAGCTCCATCGTCACCCCGCGCAGGGCAGCCGGCCAGGGCTCTTGGTCCTGACCGGCTGTGCCTCTTGCATCCCGGCGTCCATCGGATGACAGTGGAGGAGGGCGTCGAAGGGGAGGTTCTCGTGAGCACCACGATCGCACCGCTGGCAGCAGGCACGACCTCGGGGCGCCGCGGGCGCCGGGCCGACCGGCGCGCCGAGCGGCGGGTCCTGGAACGGCTCGACGCCCTCTCCGCGCAGCTGGCCGAGCTGCACGCGATCCGCGACCTGCTCGCCCGCGCCGAGGCGATCGTCGGCGCCGGCTGGGTCCAGGGCGCCTGGTTCACGGTCGCCACGACGCGCGGCGAGCGGGCGGTCACGGCCTACGACCTGCGCCTGGTCAGGGACCGGCCGGTCACCGGGGCCTGTCTCGTCGGCGCCGTCGTCCAGGCCGGCGGCGGGCCCGGCGCCGTCCGCTCCCAGACGGTCCAGCGCAGCCTCGACCTGACCTGGCACACGTTGCGCGAGGACGACGACCGTCCCGTGGCGTGGTGCCGCGCGCCGCAGGTGCGCACCCTGCAGGTGCTCGACCTCACCCACTGGAACGACGCGCCGCGGCGTACCCAGGGCGACGTCGTCGACCTCCTCGGGACCGCCCAGCGCGTCGCCGTCACCGAACGCGACCGTCGCCGCGCCGAGCGGGCCGAGCTCGTCCCGAGCCGAGCCGGCTTCGCGGTCGTCAGTCGGCGACGTAGAACATCCGCTTGTTGACGAACTCGTCCATGCCCAGCGGGCCGAGCTCGCGGCCGAAGCCGCTGCGCTTGACCCCGCCGAACGGCACCTCGGCGCCCTCACCGGCCGGGGTGTTCACGTTGGACATGCCGACCTCGAGCCGCTGAGCGATCTTCGTCGCGCGCTCGGGGTCGGTACTGAACACCGCGCCACCCAGCCCGTACGCCGTGTCGTTGGCGAGGGCGAGCGCCTCGTCGTCGTCGGACACCTTGTAGACCACGGCCACCGGGCCGAACAGCTCCTCGCTGTAGGCCCGCATCTGCTTGGTGATGCCGGTGAGCACGGCCGGTGAGTAGTACGCCGCCGGGCCCTCGCCGAGGACTCCACCGGCATGCAGGGTGGCGCCCTTGCTGACCGCGTCCTGCACCTGCTCGGCGAGCTTCTCCGCAGCCGCGCGGGAGGACAGCGGGGCGAAGGTGCCCTCCTCCTCCGCGGTCGGGTCGCCCGGGCGCAGGTCCTTCGCGTGCTCGGTCAGGCGGGCCACGAAGCCGTCGAAGACGTCGTCCATCACGATCATCCGCTTGTTGGAGTTGCAGGCCTGGCCGGTGTTGCTGATCCGGGTCTCCCACGCGGTGTCCGCCGCCTCCTTCACGTCGTCGGTGTCGAGGATGACGTAGGGGTCGGAGCCGCCGAGCTCGAGGACGCACTTCTTCAGGTTGCGGCCCGCGATCGAGGCCACCACCGAGCCGGCCCGCTCCGAGCCGGTCAGCGAGACCCCGGCGATCCGCGGGTCGGCGATGATCGTCTCGACCTGGTCGTGCGAGGCGAACACGTTGACGTAGGCGCCGTCCGGCACGCCGGCGTCCTTCATCAGCTGCGCCACCGCCAGCGCCGAGCCGGGCACCGACTCGGCGTGCTTGAGGATCACGGTGTTGCCCAGCATCAGGTTCGGCGCCGCGAACCGTGCGATCTGGTAGAAGGGGTAGTTCCACGGCATGATGCCGAGCAGCGCCCCGATCGGGAGCTTCTGCACGACGGCCTTGCCGCCGGAGAAGGTCTTGATCGGCTGGTCCGCCGCCAGCGTCGGGCCCTCGTTCGCGAAGTAGTCGAAGATGTCTCCGCAGAACTCCGCCTCGCCGACGGCCTCGCTCAGCGGCTTGCCCATCTCGCGGGTCGCGATCGCGCCCAGCTCGTCCTTCCGCTCCACGAAGAGCTCCGCGATCCGGTGGACGACCTTGGCGCGCTCCTCGATCGGGACGTCCTTCCAGACGTCGTACGCCGCATGCGCCGACGCCAGGGCGGCCTCGATCTCGGCATCGCTCGCCGTGTCGAAGGTCTGCTCCACCTCACCGGTCGCCGGGTTGAGGATCTGGTAGGCAGGGGACGTCTGGGTCTGGCTCATCGCACTCTCCTTGCTCGGGGCTCGCTGGAACGAAACTAGCCGTTCCACCCCCGGGTGCGCCTCCCGGGTTCGGCCCGGCTCGTTCGGCCTGCGCGACGACCAGGGCGACGATCAGGGCGACGGTCAGGCTCCGGTCAGGGCTCCGGGCAGGGACGGGCAGGTCGGAGGCAGGTCGGACGGAGTCGCGCGCGTCCACCGGGTCCGGTCGGTGTCATGATCGGCGGCATGCTGCGACTCGTGCTGGTGCCGACGGCGGTGTTCGCCGTGCTGGTGTTCGTCGGGTTCCTGCTGCTCAGCGGCTCCTCGCTCGCCGAGTCCCTGGTCAAGACGGTCGTGGTGGCCGCGGTCTTCGGCCTGGTCCGGTGGTGGCTGGTGCGGCGTCGGGCCGAGGGCTGACGCGATGGGTCACCAGGAGATCGACGCCTACCTCGCCGGCCTCGACGAACCGGGACGCTCCACCCTGGAGGCGCTCCGGCGTTCGATCCTGGCCGTGGTGCCGGACGCCGACCAGTGCATCTCCTACGGCATGCCCGCCTTCCGGGTGGACGGCACGGTGGTGGCGGGGTTCGCGGCGTTCAAGAAGCACCTGAGCTACCTGCCCCACAGCGGCCAGGTGCTCGCCGACGTGGGCGACGCCGTCGCGGGGTACGACGCCACCCCCGGCTCGCTGCACTTCGCCTTCGACCAGCCCCTGCCCGACGACCTGGTCCGCGCCCTCGTCGAGGCGAAGCTGCGCCGGGCGGGTCTCCTCTAGTCGCCGGACACCGCGCCCCGGCGTCCGGTCTCGTCCGCCACGCAGGTCACAGCTTCATCATGTTCAGTAGGTGAATCTCCGCTTCCCATGGTGAGTTCGCCATGTGAAGCGGCGGTTCGCCTGCATCACATGATGAAGCGGAGGCCTCCGCCCACCCGGCCCCGCGGCGGAGTCGGCCGATCTCAGGCCGGGCGCGGGGACCTCGGGGGCGAGGACGAGGTCGAAGCGGATCTGCGACCAGGGGCCGGCGACCTCGCGGCCGTCGGGGGTCGGCGTGCCGGGGAGCCGGTGCTCCACGTCGACGACGAGGGAGTCCCGGACGCCGAAGACGCTGTCGGACTCGAGGTAGGGGTCGCCACGGGGGAAGACGTGGGTGACGAGGGTCCGACATCCGGGGGCCACCACCATCAGGTGCAGGTGGGAGGCGCGCATCGGCGAGCGCCCGGTGGCCCGCAGCAGCGCCCCGACCGGCCCGTCGTCCGGGATCGGGTACGGCGTGGGGGTCACCGCCCAGAAGCAGTAGCGGCCCTCAGGGTCCGTCCGGAGATGGCCGCGCCCGGCGACCCGGTCGTCGTCGTACTGCACGTCGTAGCGCCCGTCGGCGTCGGCCTCCCACACCTCGACGAGCGCGCCGGCGAGCGGGCGAGCCGGACGTGTCGGTGACGGTCCCCTCGACCCAGCACGGCTCACCGGGGGCGCCGCCGCCGATGTCACCGCCGAGACCGACGTCGGGCGAGCCCTCCACGAAGAACGGCCCGAAGACCGTCGCCTCGGTGGCGTTCGCGTACGCCTCGTTGTTGATCGTGATCGTCTGCATGGAGACACCGAGGACGTCCGAGAGCAGGATGAACTCCTGACGCCGGTCGTCGGTGAGGTGACCGACGTCGGTGAGGAACCCGATCGCGCGCCGCCACTCGTCCTCGGTCAGCCGGGTCTCACGCAGGAACGCGTGCAGGTGCCGGGTCAGTGCCTCCACCAGCTCGCGGGTGCGCGGGTCCGGCGTCCCGGCGAACGACGCGACCACCCGCTCGACCAGGTCGGCCTCGCGTGCCTGCTGCTCGGCCGGGATCTGGTCGGAGGCCATGGCCGAACCCTCTCCCGCGCCGGTCCGGTAGGACAAGAGCGACGGTCCTCACGGATGCCGCCGTCGTACGCCGCACGCAGCAGCGCGGCGACCACCTCGGCCGTCACCGGCACGGGGTTGCCCGGAGGTGCGGCCTCGACGACGGGGCCGACGGCCGCCGCCAGGTCCGCCTCGGCGAGGCCGAGGTCGCGCAGCGAGCGCGGCGCGTCGACCTCGTCCCTCAGCCGCCAGCAGGCCGGCCAGGGCGGAGTCGGCACCGAACGCGGTGGCCATCCGGGCGTCGAGGTCGGGGACGGCCGGGGCGTTGAGGGCGAGCACGTAGGGCAGGACGACGGCGTGGGTCTCGGCATGCGGCAGGTCGAACATCCCGCCCAGCACGTGGCAGATCTTGTGGTGCAGTCCCGAGCCGGCCGAGGCGAAGGCGACCGCCGAGAGGTAGGCGCCGTACAGCATCTGCTCCCGGCCGGCGAGGGCCAGCGGCTCGGCGACGACCCGGGGCAGGCCCTCGTTCAGGGCCCGGACGCCCTCCAGGGCGAGGGCCTGGTCGATCGGGTCGGAGCGGGGTGCCCACATCGAGTCCACGCAGTGCGCCAGCGCGTTCAAGCCCGACGCCACGCTGGTGGGGACCGGCAGCCCCAGCATCAGGGTCGCGTCGTAGACGACCGCGCGCGGCAGCACCCTCCGGTCGACGCCCGTGGTCTTGCGCCCTGCCTCGGTCAGCCCCCACACGTCGGTGGCCTCCGAGCCGGCGTACGTCGTGGGCACCGCGACGATCGGCAGTCCGGTGGTGAGTGCGACGGCCTTGGCGAGCCCGGTGGTCGAGCCGCCGCCGACGCAGACCAGCACGTCCACGTCGTGCTCGCGAGCCACCGACCGGGCGCGCTCCGCGACCTCGACCGGGACGTGCATCGCCACCTCGGTGTGGAGGACGGCGACCGGTACGCCGTCCAGCACCGGCTCGGCGCGGCCGGCGTCCGACGCGATCGCCATCACCCGCGACCCCTCGAGCCGGCGTACCTCCTCGGCGACGGCGTCCGCCGCCTCGCCCGCGGCGAACCGGACCCGCTGCGGAAGCGTCTCGTGCGCGAAGGTCAGGGCCATCCCCGCATTCTCCGCGCAGTCGCGGTCGTGTGCTGGATCGGCCCCCTGGTCGGCGAGCGCCCAGCACACGACCCGGGGTGCCGGCAGCTCACAGCGGCACGATGATCTCGCCGCCCACGTCGACCCGGCCCGCCGCGAGCGCCGAGCGGTACGACGTCACGTTGTCGGCGTGGATGGTGCCCATCAGGCACTGGTCGTCGGGCAGCGGCACCGCCCGGGCCAGCAGCGCGCTGAGGTGCTTGCCGTAGCCGCGACCGCGGAACGCCGGGTCGAGGATCAGCTCCACCACGGTCGCCCCCCGCACCCCCCGGCGTACGTCGGGCTCCGCCGCCAGGATCCCGGCCCAGGTGCCGTCGACCTCCACGTCGAACACGAGCCCCTGCCCCGCCAGCTTCTCGAGGTCCTCCAGGGACTCGGCCCGGGTGTGTCGCGCATGCACCGGGTCTCGGGCGACGTCGTCGTCGAAGATCTGCCGGTACCGGTCGTAGAACGCCGTGTCCGCCCGCGGCACGGCGCGCAGCCCGGTCGGGGCCGGCCGGGCGCGGAGGTCGCCGAGCAGGCCGACCAGCTGACGCTGCTCGGGCCGGGTACCGGGCCAGGCGCCGATCGGGTCCGCGGTGCTCAGGAGCACGAACCCCGGCGCGAAGGCCGAGAAGCTCTCGCCGTGCCAGGGAGGTCAGCGGCTCCGCGTCCGAGGCCGTGAGGGGGCGGTCCGACGCGGAGACGCCCACGAAGGGCAGGTCGGGGTCGCGGCCCAGGTAGCGGGGTCCCACCAGCACGTGGCCCCCGCTGCCGAGCGGCAGCCACCGGTCGAGGTACGCCGCCGGCGGCTCCCCGCTGTACGGCGCGAGCCTCGGCGAACGACGCGGCGTACGCCGGGTCCTGCGCGGCGGTCTCGAGCCAGAAGCCGAGCTCCTCGGCCAACGCCGACCTCCGCACGCTCTCGCTCACGTGCTCGAGGACCCACGGGTGCAGGCCGGCGTCGGCCGCCTCGACGAGCACGTCGAGCGTCGGCAGGTCGTCTCCGGGCCGGCCGGTCGTCGCATGCTCCATGGAGCCACCCTCGCGGCCGGACGGGCCGGCGGCGACCGGTTTTCGTCCCGGAGGTCGGCCGGGGCGGCCCCTCGCCCCGGCCCCCGACAGGCACCCGGCCTGTCACCTCAGCGCAGGTGCAGCACCGCGTCGCTCCCGCCCACGAACGGCGTCAGCGTGCCCCGGCCGTTCATGCCGGCGTAGTCCCCGGTGCACGGTGGAGTCCCACCTCACGCGGATCTACCGGAAGCTGGCGGTCGCGAACCGCGCCGCGCTGGCGGCCCGACTGGCGGGTGGCTCCGGGTCCCGGGACGGCGGAGTCGCGGTGGACGCCTGACCGACACCGGGAGTGACCTTCGGGGAATTCTCAGGAACCCCCGCCATGACCCGTCCGGGCCAGGGGGTGTCCTGCTCTCTCGGCGCACTCGTCACACGAGGACGGCTCGATGGCCCGCACCCGGGGTGGATGCCCCGTCCTCCGTGGCCCGACGACGTCATTCAACCGACGGCCGAGTCGTTCTACTCTCGACTCCTGACGTCGGCCATCGAGCCGACCAGAGGGGGTTGAGTAAGGACCGCGGCGGTGTCGGGGGGCACGGCCGCGGTCACCCACCCGGAGGTCAGAGGACCTTGGTGCCGTACATCTCGCCGAGCGGGTCCGCCAACAGCTCGAGCCGTGCGCCGTCCGGGTCGCGGAAGTAGATCGACTTCTCGCTCTCGACGAGGTACTCCACCCCGGCCGCGTCGAGGTTGCCCCGGAGGTGGTCCCACTTCTCCTGCGTCACCGAGATCGCCACGTGGTGCAGGCCGCCGAGCACCTCGGCGTACGGGCCGAGGTCGAGACCCGGCAGGTCGAAGAAGGCCAGCAGGTTGCCCTGCCCGATGTCGAAGAAGAAGTGGTTGGAGCCCTGGTAGTCGCGGTTCTCGAAGATCTCGGTCAGCGGGAACTCCAGCACGCCCTGGTAGAACTCGATGGTACGGCGTACGTCGGAGCAGAGCAGGGCGAAGTGGTGCAACCCGCGGGCGCTGCTCTCCGGTCGGTCGGCCGATTCCAGCAGGAAGTCCTGCTTGATCCGCTCGCGCTCGGCCTCGATGGCCGCCAGGTCGATCGTCATCTCCGTGCCCCCTCGTCGTTGATCATTCATCTTCCATCTTGGAGGGCCCGGAGCAACTCCGCCAGGGTCAGCCCGCGCGGGAACACCACGATCGAGCGGCCACCCTCGCCGCGACGCATCCGCTCGAAGGCGTCGGGGACGCCGTCGAGGGCGATCCGGTCGGTGATGGTGCCGGCGAGGTCGAGGCGGCCGGCGCGGAGGTGGTCGACCAGGACGGGGATGTCGCGCTCCGGGTCGCTGTTGCCGTAGATGCTGCTCGTCAGGGTCCGTGAGAAGTGGAAGAGCTCCAGCGGGTTGAACGTCACCTGCTGGTCGCGCGGGCCGAGGCCGACGACGACGCACGTGCCGCCACGGCGTACCGCGGTCCAGGCGGTTCGGATCGTCGTCGCGGAGCCGACGCACTCGAGTGCCTTGTCGACCCCGCGGCCGTCGGTCATCGCGCGGACCTGCCGGGCGAGCGTCGGGTCGGCGAGCAGGAAGTCGGTGGCGCCGGCCGCGCGCGCCAGGGCCTCCTTGCCCTCCCGGGTGTCGACGGCGATGATCCGCGCTGCCCCGGCGAGCCGGGCGCCGGTCGACGGCCGAGAGCCCGACGCCGCCGAGACCGACCACGAGCACCGTCTCCCCGGGCTGCACCTGCGCGGCGTTCCGGGCGGCGCCGACGCCGGTGAGGATCGCGCAGCCGAGCAGGGCCGCCTCCTCCAGGGGTACGTCGTCGGGCAGCGGCACCACGGCGGCCGCCGGACACACCACCTCCTCGGCCATCGCACCCAGGCCGAGGCACGCCTCGAAGGGCGTGCCGTCGGCCAGCAGGCCGCCCGGCGTGCCGGTGAGGCCCTCGATCGTCGAGCACAGCCACGGCTCGCCGTGCGTGCAGAACCAGCAGGTGCGGCAGGGCACGGCCCAGTTCAGGACGACGTGATCGCCGCGCACGACGCCGGTGACCGCGTCCCCGACCTCGGTGACCACGCCGGCCGCCTCGTGGCCGAGCACCTGGGGGTACGACGGCGACAGCGTGCCGTCGACCATCGAGAGGTCGGAGTGACAGACGCCGACCCCGGCGACGCGGACCCGGACGTCCAGCGGCGTCAGCGGCCGGAGCTCGACGTCCATCACGTCCAGGGTGTCCATCCCCGTGGCGACGAGTGCGCGGGTCATCGTGCTCCTTTCGTCGGGGCGGGTCCGCCCGATCGTAGGTGGTGGCCGCCGAGGAGACGGGTGCGGCGTGGCTAGGCTCGCGCGCATGACCACCCTCCAGATCGTGCTGGGCGCGGTGTGCCTGGTGACGGCGGTCTGGCTGGTGGTGCTGATCGTGCTCGACCGGCTGCCCGGCGACCTGCTGTACGGCGTGCTGGCGCTGCGTCGAGATCGGGCTGGTCGTGCAGCTGGTGCTGGGGCTGGTCCAGGTGGTCGGGGACCACGGCGACCTCAACGTCGCGGCGTACGTCGGCTATCTCGTCGGGTCGCTGCTCGTGCTGCCGATCGCCTTCGTGTGGTCGGTCGGCGAGCGCACCCGCTCGGGCACCGGCGTCCTGCTGGTGGGCGTGCTCGCCGTGGCGTTCCTGTTCGTCCGCCTCGACCAGCTGTGGTCCTACCGGTGAGCGACCGCGAGCTGTCCACCCGGCACGGCCTCGGCCGGGTGCTGGTGTTCGTGTACGGCCTCTTCGCCGTCGCCGCCACCGCGCGCGCCGTCGTCCAGCTCGCGACCGACGCGTCCCTGGCGCCGGTGGCCTACTCGCTCTCGCTGTTCTCCGGGCTGGTCTACATCGTCGCGACGTGGGCGCTGGCGACCGACCGTCGCCGGGTCGCGATCGTGACGATCCTGGTCGAGCTGACCGGCGTCCTGGTGATCGGCACCCTCAGCCATCCCGACGACATCGACCGGGCGAGCGTGTGGTCGGACTACGGCAACGGCTACGGCTTCGTGCCGCTCGTGCTGCCGCTGGTCGGGCTGTGGTGGCTGTGGCGGCTCGGCCGCCAGGACCGCACCGCCGGTTCCTGACGCTGGGCTGCTACAGCGGGGTACGACGCGTCAGCGACGGCCGCTGAAGGACGCCGCGCTGTGACCGCCGGACGACGTGCGGGCCGCGGTCGCGGGGCGCCGCGAACGGTTGCCGCCGGACTTCTGCCCGGACGGCTTCTGGCCCGACGGCTGCTTCGGCGAGCGCTGCGAGGTCGAGGCGCCGGAGCGACCTCGGCCGCCGCCACCACCGCCCCACCACGACGGTTGCGCCCTCCGCCGCCGCCGCCGGAGCGCGTCCGGGACGACGACGAAGGAGTCGGGGCCTCGAGCGAGCCGGACAGGGTCCGGACGCCGGGCGCGAGCTCGATGAGGACCGGGTGCGTGGACCCGTTGATCCGGGTGGTCGTCGGCTTGATGCCGGCGGCACGCGTCAGGTCGCGGACGTCGCGGACCTGCTCGCTGGTCATCAGCGTGACGACCGTCCCGGTGTTGCCGGCGCGGGCCGTACGGCCCGAGCGGTGGAGGTACGCCTTGTGCTCGACCGGCGGGTCGGCGTGGACCACGAGGGCCACGTCGTCCACGTGGATTCCGCGGGCGGCGATGTCGGTGGCGACCAGCGCCTCCGCCTTGCCGGAGTGGAAGGCCTCCATGTTGCGCGTGCGCGCGCCCTGGCCGAGGTTGCCGTGCAGCTCGACGGTGGGTACGCCGCTCTTGTTCAGCTGGCGGGCCAGCGCCTTCGCGCCGTGCTTGGTGCGGGTGAAGACGATGATCCGGCCGGGGGCGCTGGCCAGGTCGACCAGGATCGGCACCCGGTGCTCGCGGTCCACGTGCAGCACGTGGTGGGTCATGGTCGAGATCGGCGACTGCGCCGAGTCGGCCTGGTGCGTCACCGGGTTGTGCAGGAACTGCTTGACCAGGGTGTCGATCGCCTTGTCCAGCGTGGCCGAGAAGAGCAGGCGCTGGCTGCGCTGCGGGGTGCGGCCGAGCAGCCGGCGTACCGCCGGGAGGAAGCCGAGGTCGGCCATGTGGTCGGCCTCGTCGAGCACGGTGACCTGGACGTCGTCCAGCGTGCAGTGGCCCTGGCCGATCAGGTCCTCGAGCCGCCCGGGACAGGCGACGACGATGTCGACGCCCTTGCGGAGCGCGGTGACCTGGGGGTTCTGCCCGACACCGCCGAAGACGGTGCGCGTGCTGAGCCCCGCAGCCGCGGCGAGCGGCGCCAGCGCGGCGTCGATCTGACCCACGAGCTCACGGGTCGGGGCCAGGATCAGGGCCCGCGGCGCGCGGGTGCGGGCGGCGGGGCCGTCCGTCAGGCGCGCCACGATCGGCAGCAGGAAGGCGTAGGTCTTGCCGGAGCCGGTACGGCCCCGGCCGAGGACGTCGCGCCCGGCCAGGGAGTCCGGCAGCGTCGCGGCCTGGATGGGGGTCGGGGTGTCGATGCCCTGACGGGCGAGGACGGTGGACAGGCGTGCGGGCACGCCGAGGGAGTCGAACGAAGTCAAGGAAGGGGCGCTATCTGTGCGGTGCCTCACCGACAGCCGTGGTCCGAAGGTTTCGGGCGGCTACGCACGGAGCAGTTGGTGACTGCTACGACGTGCGGACAACTCGCGGCGAGAGTTCGACGAGCTGATGGCCCCAACCTACCGGAGGTATGGCGACGGCGTGCAATCGTGGCGTGCTCGGCGATCACCGGAGGCCGGACCCTCCCCTCGGTCGGGGAGCAGGTCCGGCCTCGGGACCGGGTCACCAGACCCTCGAGATCACGCGCCTCCGGGTGAGGCGTCGGGACCGCCGCGAGTGGCGGAGCCGGACGTCGCGGGCCACCTCGGCGGACCGCTGCCGTGCCAGCTCGGGCATGACGTAGCTGTTGGAATGCATGGCCGTACTCCTCTGTGTGGTGGTGGCCGCCGCTGCGACCGGTCCCTACGTTCGCCGGTCCACCACCCGGGTGCTTGACGACGGTGTGGCGGAACTGTGGAGGTTCGGCGCACCGCATCTCCACGACCCCTCCATGCCTGCGCCAAGTCTCGGCGTACGCCGCCCGGCACCGTTGCGGACGAGTCGCGGCAACCGCCGCCACCACCCGTGAGGAGACCTCCGTGCACCACCACGTCCCGACCCCGTCCCGACCATGGCGCCGCTGCGCGCAGGTCTCGGCCGCCGCCCTGGTAGGCGCTCTGGTGCTCTCGACCGCCGCGTGTGGTCACGGCAGCGAGACCGAGCCGGCGGCAGGCCACCAGCTCGACGCCGCCTCGGTCGCGTCGCCGACCACCACCGGCGGCGCCCTCGATCCGTGCTCGATCATCCCCGCGGCCCGCCTGGCCGAGCTGATCGACGCGGAGCTGACCCAGCACGGGCCGGCCGTCGACCGGGCCCTGGGCCAGGAGTGCACCTGGGACTTCCCCGACCCCCGTGGCCTCGGAGTCGGCTCGGTGAGCATCACGGCGTGGCACGGCCCGCAGTTCTTCCTCGCGGGCTCCATCGGCGAGCCGTTGCCGGGAGTGGGCGACGAGGCCCAGTCCGACCCGACGCTGGGCATCGTGCTGCTCCGGGTGGGAGACGAGGTCGTCCAGGCTCACGTGCTGTCACCCGACAAGCGCGCCCTGGCTCCCCGGATCGCCTCCGCCCTGGCCGACGCGATCTGAGGCCGCAGGCGCCGGGAGATCGCGACGGACCCTGGCCCCCTGGTCGTGAGAGGCTGAGGTCGTGGCCTTCGCCTTCGGAGACTTCGAGCTCGACGTCGACCGGCTGGAGCTCCGCCGCGACGGCGTGACCGTCCCCCTGGAGCCCCAAGCCTTCGACGTCCTGGTCTACCTGGTCGAGCAGCGGGAGCGCGTGGTCACCAAGGAAGAGCTGATGGACAACGTGTGGGGCGGGCGCTTCGTGAGCGAGACCGCCGTGACCAGCAGGATCAAGCAGGCGCGGCGAGCCGTCGCCGACGACGGCCGGGCACAGGACGTGATCCGCACCCACCACGGGCGGGGCTATCGGTTCGTCGCGCCGGTGTCCGTCCGGTCGAACGAGCCGGTGGCTGTCGCCTCCTCAGCACCGTCCACCAGCAGCGGAAACGGCCCGGAGGAGATGCTGCGCCAGGACGTGCGCTTCTGCCGGACCCCCGACGGAGTCCGGCTCGCCTACGCCTGGACCGGTGCCGGACCTCCGCTGGTGAAGGCTGCGAACTGGCTGACGCACCTGGAGTACGACCTCGAGACGCCCGTATGGCGGCACTGGTACCGCGACCTCTCGCGGGACCACCGGCTGCTCCGGTACGACGAACGAGGCTCCGGGCTGTCCGACACCGAGGTCGACGACTTCTCGGTGGACGCCTGGGTCGACGACCTCGAGACGGTCGTCGACGCCGCCGGCCTGGACCGGTTCCCCCTGCTCGGGGTCTCCCAGGGCGGTGCCGTCGCGATCGAGTACGCCGTCCGCCATCCGGAGCGGGTGACCAAGCTGGTGCTCTACGGCGCGTTCGTGAAGGGCCCGCCGCTGCGGGCGCGGACCGAGGAGGCGAGGCGCGAGGCGGAGATGATGCCCGAGCTCGCGGCGCTGGGGTGGGGTCGGCGGGTTCCGGTGCTCCGCCAGGTGTTCACCCGGCGGTTCCTCCCGGACGGGCCGGCGCAGGCGTGGGACGACTTCGACTCCCTCCAGGTCCGTACCGTGACCGCCCAGAACGCGGCCCGGTTCCTGACGGCCTTCAACGCGATCGACGTCGAGGAGAGCTGTCGCCGCATCGAGATCCCCACCCTCGTGCTGCACGCCCGGCGAGACCTGCTCCTCCCCGTGGACGAAGGTGTGACGATCGCGTCGCTCGTGCCGGACAGCCGCTTCGTCTCGCTCGACAGCTCCAACCACCTGCTCCTGGAGGACGAGCCGGCCTGGCCGGAGTTCATCCGCCAGGTCCAGGACTTCCTCGCGGACTGAACCGCAGTGACCCCCGCTTCTCGAAGGGAGACCTTGCCATGACCGACCCCGACCGTGCCGGCGTCGACCTCGCCGCCTTGCTGGCCCTGTGGGAGTCGTCGCCGACCGAGCGGCAGGACCCGGTCGGCGACTTCGCAGAGCTGTACGCCGACCCGGTGCTCGTCAACGGCACGCCCGTCCCGGTGGCCGACCTGGTCGCCCGGGCGACGGCGTTGAACCGGGCGTTCTCCGACCCCGAGACCGAGGTGCTCGACGTCGTGGTCGAGGGATCGAAGGTCGCCTTCGCGTTCCGGCGCACGGCGACGCACGTCGACACCTGGCGGACGCCCCTGGGCGACGTGCCCGCGACCGGGCAGCGCCTGACCCTGATGGGGATGGACATCCTGACCGTCGAGGACGGCCGGGTCACCACCATCTGGGTGCTCGCCGACGACCTCGCGGTGCTCCTGGGCGCGGCCGGCCTCCGGGTCTGAGTCACCGTCGCCGCGGGCCTGGCTCGTGCGCCGCGCGACCTGCCCCACGTCGGCCCGCACCCGGCCGCGTCCGCTGCGATCCTGCCACCGGCAACGGCACTCTGACACTCCACGTTGCCGGCCGAGCGTACGGCTACCGGCGATCCGACCGGCCAGGAGCACCAGGTCCAGCAGGACGGCCGCGGTGGTGCCGATCCCGATCGCCCAGACCAGGCTGCGCGTCCGCCACACCACCAGGGCCATGACGACGACGGACCCGACGACGTAGAGGGCGGTCGAGGCCGCCGCCACCCCGGGCCGAGGCCTGGGTCTCGACGGCGACCAGCGCGGCGAGCACCGACGGCGCGAGGTGGCCGAGCGCACGGCGGGCGACGGACGGCAGCCGGTGCGCCGGGACCAGCACGATGAAGACGATCCGGAACACCCAGCACACGGCGGCGAGGAGCAGCATCGCGGTCAGCCCGGTCACGATCGAGCCCTCCCCTCGACGACGAGGGCGGCGACCACCCCGGCCGCGGTGCCACCGAGGATGCCCAGCTCCGGGAGCACGCTGACCACGCCGAGGGCAGCGGCAGCGGCGGTGACGGCTGCGACGACGGAGGTGCGGTCGACCAGCTTGGGCACCAGCATGGCGACGAAGAGAGCCGTGCCGACGAGCGCCAGGTGGGGCAGCGGGGGCAGGACCGGTCCGAGGCACAGGCCGGCGACGACCGAGCCGGTCCAGACGACGAGGAGCAGCAGACCCAGCCAGGTCCAGTAGCGACGGAACGCCGGGCCGCGGAGACCGGTACGGCCGATCGTGGACAGGTAGGTCTGGTCCTGGATGAAGTGCGGCGCGAGCAGCCGGAACCACCGCGGCTGGTCGCGGAACCACGGCTCGAGCGCCGCGCCGTACAGCATGATGCGCGCGTTCACGACCAGGCCCGACAGCACGGCCGCGGCGAGGCCGGCCCCGAGGTGCAGCACCGTGACGGTGGTCAGCTGGGCGCTTCCCCCGAAGACGAGGGCGGCCCCGACGACGGCCGCGGCGCTGCCGGCGTGGAGCGAGGCGACGGTCACGCCGAGCATCAGCCCGAACGGGACGACGCCCGGTGCGACGGCGGCGATGTCCTTCGCCGCCGCCCGCAGCAGGGACGAGCCGCCGATCATCGGCGCCGCCCCGGGGAGGGGAGGTGCGGTGGTGGTGGTCATGGCTCGACGATCGCCGCTCGCGGGGCGCTGTCCTTGGCGGAACCGGGGCGGACTCGTGGAGATCGGCGGTCGGCGTCCTCCAGGGCTTCTCCACGGTTCCGCCGCGCCACCGCCAAGGAACGCGGGCCCGATCCCGGCAGCGTGGACGACGTCACCGCGGAACCGCCGCGGACCCATGCAGGAGCCCCCCATGACCAGCTCGTCCCACGTGTACGACGTGATCGTCGTCGGCGCCCGGTGCGCCGGCGCGGCGACCGCCCGGTTGCTGGCGGCAGCCGGGCTCGACGTCCTCGTGCTCGACCGCGCGGCGATGCCGAGCGACACGCTGTCGACGCACGGCCTCGCCCGCGGCGGGGTCGTCCAGCTCGCGCGCTGGGGACTGCTGGAGCAGGTCCTCGACAGCGGGGCACCGGCCGTGCGCGAGGTCACGTTCCACCTCGGTGGCACCTCGCTGACCAAGACCGTGAAGGAGCGGGCCGGCGTCGACCTCCTGGTCGCTCCGCGTCGCTTCGTGCTCGACGACCTGCTGCTGACCGCCGCCCGCAAGGCCGGCGCCGAGGTCCGGCTCGGTGCCGCCGTGACCGGCGTAGCGCGCGAGGACGGGCGGGTCGTCGGCGTCGTCGCCCGGGTCCGCGACGGAGGTCGACCGGCTCTTCCGGGCCCGGCACGTCGTCGGTGCGGACGGGCTGCGGTCCACCCTGGCGTCCCTGGTCGACGCCCGGACCGTGGCGTCGTTCGCCGCCGACGTCTCCCTCTACTACGCCTACGTGGGGCACGCCGACTGGCGAGGGTTCGAGTTCCACCTCGCTCCGGAGTCCTTCGCCGGCGCCTTCCCGACCCACGGGGGCGAGGCCTGCGTCTGGCTGTCTCGGCCGCACCCCTCGACCTCGAGCCGGTACGCCGTGCGGGCAGCGATCGCGCGCCGGCCTGGGCGGCCATGCTCGACGAGGTCGCGCCGGAGCTCGGTCGTCGTGTCCGTACCGGTCACCTGGGATCGCCGGTCCGCGGCTGCGTCGCCCCGCCCAACCACGTACGCCAGGCGTTCGGACCCGGCTGGTCGCTGGTCGGTGACGCGGGCTACCACCGCGACCCGATCACCGGCCACGGCATCACCGACGCCTTCCGTGACGCGGAGCTGCTCGCCGAGGCGCTCGCGGCCGCGTTGCGCGGCGGCGTCCCGCAGGCGCAGGCGCTGCGCGACTACCAGGAGCAGCGCGACCGCTCGCTGGCGGACACCTTCGCGATCACCGAGGCGCTGTGCCGCTTCCCCGCCCCCACCCGCTTCGCCGAGCTGCAGATCCAGCTCGGGGAGGTCCTCGAACGTGAGGCGACCCAGCTCGCCTCGCGCCCGGCACCCGCCGGGCTGCACGCGGCCGTCGCCGCGTGACTCGACCAACCCACCAGGAGACACGATGAGCACCACGCAGATCCGCACCAACGGCGTCGACACGGCCACCCTGTTCGCCACCCTCGACGCGGTCCGCATCCAGCCCGAGATCGCGCGCTTCCAGTTCCGCGCGCGGACCCGGTGGCTCAGCGGCACCCACAACCGCACGACCATCAGCGGCTTCTTCGGCGCCGGCGCCGAGCAGCAGCGCGAGCAGGACTTCACCGTCGACGCCGACCACCCGACCGTGCTCGTCGGCGACGACCAGGCGCCCACGCCCGCCGAGCACCTGCTCCAGGCGCTGGGCAGCTGCCTCATGAGCGGCCTGGCCAACATCGCGGCCGCCCGCGGGATCGAGCTCGGTGAGGTGACCGCCGACCTCGAGGGCGACATCGACCTGCTCGGGATCTTCGGACTGGACGACGGCGTCCGGAACGGCTTCCAGGAGATCCGGGTGACCTTCCACGTCGCCGGCGAGGCCGAGGCCGAGAAGCTCGCCGACCTGGTCGAGCAGGCGCGCCGACGTTCCGCGGTGTACGACGTCCTGACGAACGGGGTCCCCATCCGGATCCACGCCGCCACGTCCTGAGAGCGCAGTCCGCCCGGCCCGCCCGGCCCCTCGGTGTCTCGGCACGAGGGGCCGGGCCTGTCAGGATGCGCAGGTGACGTCACGCGCCCAGGACGAGACCCGACGCCTGCTCGACCGCATCGCCGAGGTCGACCCGCGGATCCGGGCGGTCAACGCGATCAACCCCCACGCCCTCGCCGAGGCCGAGACCGCCGACCGCGAGACGGCCGAGGGCCGGCGCCGCTCGCCCCTGCACGGGCGGCCGGTCCTGATCAAGGACAACATCGACACCGCCGGCCTGGCCTCGACGGCCGGGTCGCTGGCGCTCGCCGACGAGCCGCCGGCCGACGACGCGCCGCTGGTACGCCGGCTGCGCGACGCCGGCATGGTCGTGCTCGGGAAGACCAACCTCAGCGAGTGGGCCAACATCCGCGACCACCACTCCACCTCCGGCTGGAGCGCCCACGGCGGCCTGACCCGCAACCCGTACGCGCTCAACCGCACCGCCTGGGGCTCGAGCTCGGGCAGCGGGGCGGCCGTCGCCGCCCGGCTCGCGCCCTTCGCGATCGGCACGGAGACGAACGGCTCGATCACCGCGCCCGCGGCCGCCTGCGGGCTGGTCGGGCTGAAGCCCACCGTCGGGCTGGTCCCCACGGCCGGGGTCGTGCCGATCTCCTTCAGCCAGGACGCCCCCGGGCCGATGACCTCGACCGTGGCCGAGAACGCCGCGCTGCTCGACGTCCTCGCCGGCACCGCCACCACGGAGGCGCTCGAGGCCGGCGTGGAGGGCTGCCGGATCGGCGTACCCCGTGACCTGTGGGGGTACAGCGCGGCGGCCGACGACGCTGGCGAGCGGGCCCTGGCGGCCCTGTCGGCTGCCGGGGCCGAGATCGTCGACGGCCTGAGCCTCCCTGCGCTCAAGGACCTCGACGAGGAGAAGGCGCTCGACCTGATGCTGATCGAGCTGGTGGCCGGGCTGGCGGAGTACCTGGAGGCCCGGGGCGCCTCCGTACGCTCCCTCGCCGACGTCGTCGCGTTCAACCGCGCGCACGCCGACCAGGAGCTGCCGTGGTTCGGCCAGTCGCTGTTCGAGCGGGCGCTCGACCTGGACGGACTCTCGTCGGACACCTACCGCGCGGCCGTGGACGCCTGCGGAGCGGCCGGCCTGACCGAGCTCGACCACACGCTCGCGACGAACCGGCTCGATGCGCTGCTCGCTCCGGCGATGGCTCCGCCGAGCCCGATCGACCTCGTCAACGGCGACCACGGCTCGGGGGGAGCGAGCGACTCCAGCGCGCTCGCGGGAGCACCGATCCTGACCTTGCCGATGGGGCTGGCCCACGGTCTGCCGGTGGCGGTCAGCGTGTGGGGCGCCCGCGGGAGCGAGAAGGTCCTGTACGCCGCGGGGCGCGCGCTGGAGGCGGCGCGGGACGCCACCACCGGCCCGCTGCCGGAGCCCACCTTCCCCGAGTGGATCTGACCGGCGCGAAGGCTGCGCCACCCCTCCGGGTAGCGTGCTCGGAGTGACTGAATCTTCAACCGACGCCCTGATCGCCACCCTCCACGCGTCCCAGGACCGCCTCGCCGCCGCGCTCGGCGGGCTGACCGAGGAGCAGGCCGGCTCCCAGTCCTACGACGACGACTGGACCGTCGCCCAGGTCGCCTCGCACCTCGGCTCGAGCGCGGTGATCTTCACCGGCCACCTGGCCTCCGGCCGGGACGGCCGCCCCGCCGCCGGCGCTCGAGGCCGCGCAGGTGGTCTGGGACGAGTGGGACGCGAAGGAGCCCGGCGCGCAGGTCCGCGACTGCGTCGCGGCCAACGCGGCGTTCCTCGCGGAGGCGGACGCCCTGACCGACGAGCAACGCGACGCGTGGCGGCTCGAGCTGTTCGGGATGGACCTCGACCTCGCCGGGCTTCCTGCAGCTGCGGGTCGGCGAGCACGTGCTGCACACCTGGGACATCACGGTGTCGCTCGACCCCTCCTCCACGATCCCGCCCGACCACGCGGCGCAGGTGGTCGCCAACCTGCCGATGGTCGCCGGCTGGACCGGGCAGAAGCACGACGAGCAGCTCTCGGTCGAGGTCCGCACGTCCGCCCCGGAGCGGGCACTCCACCTCGACCTCGGGCCGAGCGGCGTGCAGCTCGCCCCCTCCTCGGACGACACCGACGCCGCAGCGGTGCTGGCCCTGCCGACGGAGGCGTTCGTCCGGCTGGTCTACGGCCGGCTCGACCCGGACCACACGCCGGACTCGGTCGAGGCCCGCGGCGTCGACCTCGACCTGCTGCGCAGCACCTTCCCGGGCGTCTGACGGCTACAGCAGCCGCTCGGCGTACGGCCTGGTCTGCGGGTCGGAGAACCACGTGGAGTGCAGGTGCGCCGGCGGCGGCGCCGGGTCGGCGTCCTCCCACAGCACCGGCGGGTCGAGGATCCAGTGGTCGACCGCGTTGGTCTCGCGGCCGCGCGCCCACCCGCCGATGTAGTCGGTCTCGCGCACCAGGTTGGCCCAGTGCAGGCCGTCCGGCCGTGTCATCCGCCGCTCGAGGTGCTCGAGCTGCTCGCGGCCGAAGTACGCCGGGAACGTGCGCCCGTAGAGCCGGCGGGCGGGGGACGCGAGCGTGAGCAGGCTCGTGCGGGCGCGGACCTCCGGCGGCAGCTGGGCGATCACGGCGGTCGCGATCGGGCAGCCCTGGCTGTAGCCCACGACCAGCACGTCGGTGTGCTGCTCGCGGTAGTGCGGGTCCGGGCCGGCGTCGAGGGACTCGGCGTGCTGCTGCGCGAGCGCCGGGTCGCCCTCCTCCGCGACGTCGCCGACGATCCGCCGGAGCCGGGTGACGACCTCGGGGATCGACCGTTCGGCGTACGACGGCGGGCCGAGCGGGTGGCACGCGCGCGGCCAGAAGGTGATCACGTCCCACAAGAAGCTGACCCGCTTCCGGGCTGACGGATCGGTCACGGCGGAGCGCAGGTAGGCCAGGAAGGCGCCGGTCGCGAGCGTGGCGAGGTAGGCGCCCAGGGTCGCGAAGCGGCGCAGGCTCTCGGTGCCCCACGGCTCGCCGGCGAGCAGGAGCATCTGGTAGCCGAGCAGGACCACCAGCGTGGGCACGGTGACGACCAGCAGGATGACGCCGGAGCAGTCGGTCAGCTTCGACGTGGCGATCGTCCGCGACACCGCGCGCGCGGCATCGCCGTCGCGGGTGGCGCCGGAGTCGTCGCGGCGCGGCCGGTGGCCGGCGTACAGCAGGCCGAGGTCGTGCGGGCCGTGGCCGGTCCGGATCGAGCGGGCGCGGCGCGGCCGCACCCACAGCAGGATCACGACCACCACGCCCAGCGCCACCAGGACCGCCTCGAGGAAGGCGAGGCCGCCCGAGTACGCCGTGCTGGGCAGGTAGAGGCCGGTCGGCACCCGCGACGGGACCGCGACGGTGGACAGGGTCGGTCTGCTGATCAGCTGGCTGACGGTGTTGAGCAGGCTGGCGGTGAAGATCGTGGAGACCAGCGTGGCGAAGAGCGCGATGCCGGCCGCCGCGAAGCCGTGGACGAGGACGTCCTCCTGGCGCCAGGGGGCGTGCGCGACGACCACCCCGGCGAACACGACGACCAGGGCCAGACCGGTGAAGAAGAGGACGAGCTGGACGCGACCGTCGTACGGCAACGCGGTGACGCCCTCGTCGTCGATCAGCCATCCCACCCGGCTCACGGCGAGGACGGCGGAGAGCAGGATCGCGGCCCGCGCGACGAACCGGACGGCGTGCTCACCGACGGCCTGCGCGTCGCCGAGCCGCACGTCGCCGCTCTTCACGTCCCGACGCGGCGGGCGGTCCGACCACGGGAGCACGGTGAGGACGGCCGCGAGGCTCAGCAGGCCGAAGGCGACGCCGAGCACGGCGAGGCGCAGCCCCTCGGCGTGGTAGACGCCCGGCAGTCCCTGCATCAGGAACAGCACGCCGGCCGCGGCGACCAGGTGGATGCTGCGCTGGCGCTTGACCGGCCGCGCACCACACCAGAGGAAGGGGTCGGAGAGCGCCCAGCCGGGCTCGTCGGGAGCGCCGTACCCGGAGCGACGGTCCTCGTAGTCGCCCTGGGTGCGCAGGCTCAGCCACCACAGCACCCCGACGACGGCGTAGACGAGGACGGAGGCCAGGGCCATCCGCGCCCCGACGGGCCAGGCCTCGTACCAGTCGAGCCAGCTCCACAGCTGCTGGCGGCCGGCCGCCTGCCAGGCGATCAGGTCGAGGGCGATGTAGGACGCGGTGGCCACCAGGGCGACGGTCAGGACGAGGCCGAGCAGGCGCAGCAGGGCCCGGGCCGCGTAGCGGACGACCCAGGAGCCGTCGCCGGGGAGCGCCCAGTGGGCGAGGTTGAGCAGTCCGAACGGCAGGAGCAGCAGCCACAGCGCGGTCCACCAGGCGGTGTCGAGAGCGCCCCAGCAGTAGGCCTCCTGGAGCGGCCGGCCCCTCGCCGTACCGCCCGGGAACCAGGCCCGGTAGAAGCCGGCGCGGCTGTCGCCGGCGACCTGGAGGGTGGCCGGTGACTCGAGGTTGACCTCCGGCGGGGCGCCGCCGACGCCGTGGATGCGCAGCTCGAGGGTCCGGGCCGGTGTCGTGCCGGGCGGCTGGTAGGGCACCTCGTCGCGGGCGAGCGCCTGGCGGAGGTTGGTCAGGTCAGCGCCGCTGTAGCCGTACGTCGACCCCAGGCCGAGGGTCAGGCCGCCGAGCGGTTCCTGCCGCGGCGTGTCGACCCGTGCCTCCGCCGGACCCGGCTCTCTGCTCTGGGTGTCCGTCACGCCGACCACGACTCCTGCGTCCGTGGCCCGGGACCGCTCCACCGCGGGGCTCCACCGATGGCACCGGCCCGGACCTGCCTGACCACAGGAGAGCCGACCGGCGTGCGACGGACATCGCGGATCCCGGCACCCGCCCTCCCCCTCTTCCCGGGGGCTTGGACGGATAGTCCGTGACGTAAATGCTGGAGATCGGGTCCGCGAACGATCGTTTCGTCACGGACTACCCGGAGGTCGCGCCGTACGCCGACCGACGGGCCGAGCGGTCAGGGTGGGGGCTCACGTCGCTCGCGGAGCCTGCGGTTTGGTCCCAAACCGCAGGCTCCGAGGCCGAAACCATGCGGTTGGGGACCACACCGCACCAAGACGTCGCCCTCAGGCGGCCTCGGCGAAGCGGCGGTTCTCCTGGGTGATCCGGGCCTGGAGGGCCCGGCGGACCTTCGGGCCGCCCGTCGCCATCTGGTAGAGCCGCTTGAGCTGGCCGGGGAGGTTGCGCGGCGTGGTCTGGTCGAGCCAGCCGTTGGGCAGCGACAGGCGGACCACCTTGTGCCAGGCGGAGTAGACCTGCTGCGGCAGCGGGCGCTCGCAGTAGTCGAGGCCGTAGCGCTCGAAGAGGTCCTTGATCTGCGGGGCGATCTCGCCGTACCGGTTGGACGGCAGGTCGGGGAAGAGGTGGTGCTCGATCTGGTGCGACAGGTTGCCGGTCATGATGTGCATCAGCTTCGAGCCGGAGATGTTGGCCGAGCCGAGCATCTGGCGGACGTACCACTCGGGCTTGGTCTCGCCGTCGATCGAGCGCTTCTCGAAGGTCTGCACGCCCTCGGGGAAGTGGCCGCACATGATCACCGAGTGCGACCACAGGTTGCGCACGGTGTTGGCGGTGAAGTTCGCCAGCATGGTCGGGACGAACGAGCCGGTCGCCATCGACAGGGTCGGGTGGACGACGTAGTCCTTGGTCACCTGGCGGCGGATCTTGCCCAGCACGGCCTTGAGCTCGCGCTGGAACTTCGGGTCCTTGGTCTGCTTGCGGGCGATCGCTCCGCGCAGCTCCACGTCGTACGCCGCGATGCCGTACTCGAAGATCAGCGCGTTGACGAAGTTCCACAGCGGCTGACCGAGGTGCATCGGGAGCCAGGGCTGGTCCTCGTCGACGCGCATGATGCCGTAGCCGAGGTCGTTGTCCTTGCCGATCACGTTGGTGAAGTTGTGGTGGAGCTCGTTGTGGGCGTACTTCCACTGCGCCGCCGGCGTCGCGGAGTCCCACTCCCAGGTGGTGGAGTGGATCTTCGGGTCGCGCATCCAGTCCCACTGGCCGTGCAGGATGTTGTGCCCGATCTCCATGTTCTCCAGGATCTTGGCGACGCTGAGGCCGGCCGTCCCGACGATCCACGCCGGCGGGAACAGGCTCGCGAGGAGGACCACGCGGCTGCCGAGCTCGAGGGAGCGCTGGGTCTTGATCACCGTGCGGATGTAGCGGGCGTCGGACTCACCGCGGGTGTCGATGACCGACTGGCGGATGTCGTCGAGCTCGCGCGCGATCGCCTCGAGGTCGTCGTTGGTCAGGTGGGCGATCGGGTTGACCTGTCCGATGCGCGGCTTCTTCTGGATCGTGGTCATCTCGTTCTCCTCTGGTTGTCAGTGGTCGAGGTGGCACGGCCCGGCGGCCGCGTTGATGCAGGTCTGGATCAGGACGCCGCCCCGGTCTGTCTCCCCGGGTACGGCGGTGGTGAGCGCGCCGGTGCGCAGGTCGCGGACGACCCCTTCGCGCATCGGGAGCACGCAGCTGTAGCAGATGCCCATGCGGCACCCGCTCGGCATGAGGACACCGGCGTCCTCGGCCTGCTCGAGGATCGGCCGGGCGCCGTCGCACTCGACCTCCGCCCCGGACTGGTCGAACGTGACGGTCCCGCCGTCGCCGGCCACGAGGGCGGTGACCCGGAACTGCTCCACGAAGAGGGGAAGTCCCCGCTCGTCGTGGTGGGCGGCCAGGGCGTCGAGGAGACCGCCGGGGCCGCAGGCGAACGTCGTACGGTCGTCGAGGTCGGGCACCAGGTGCTCGAGGTCGGCGAGGTCGAGGACGCCGTGCTGGTCGTCGTAGCGGTCGATCAGGCGGATGCAGCCCGCCGCGTCGAGCGCCTTGAGGTCGCGCAGGAAGATGGAGTCCTGCTCGCTGGGCGCGACGTGCACGACGGTGATGTCGTACGGCGCGCTGCGGGCGAGGCGGACCACGCCGCTGTCGGTGGACGGGAAGAGGTTGCGCAGCATCCCGATCACCGGGGTGATGCCCGAGCCGGCGGTGACGAACAGCAGGCGGACCTTCTCGCCGCGGCTGCACGGTCGGCAGGACGAACTCGCCGGCTGCCTGCTCGAGGTGGACCAGCGTGCCGGGGCGGGAGTCGCGCACGATGTGGTTGCTGACCTTGCCGTCGGGCACGGCCTTCACCGTGATCGAGATCCGGCCGTCGCGGCGCGGGCCGTGGGTCAGCGAGTAGGCGCGCCAGTTGCGCACGCCGTCGACGTCGATGCCGACGCGGACGTACTGGCCCGGGACGTGCCCGGCCCAGTCGGCGCCGGGGCGGATCACCAGCGTCGCCGCGTCCGGGGTCTCGAGGTGGACCGACTCGATCCGACCGCGCAGCTCGGCGCCCGGCCGCAGCGGGGCGAAGAGGTCGAGGAAGTCGGCGGGGACCAGCGGGTGGGTGGCGGCCTCCGCGATCTTCAGTGCGTGAGCACGCCAACCACGGGCCGGCTCGAGAGTCGTGCTCATGACGTCCAGTCTGTCGTGCGTTGGCGTACTATTCCTGACCATCGCGCGTGAATCAATCGCCCGTTCTTTGTTCGTATGGAACAATACGTGGCCATGACGGCGAGCGACGCGAGCGCGACGACGACTGACCCTGGACCCGCGGCTCCTCGATCTGCTCCGCCGCCGGCTCCCCGACGTCGCCACCCACACCATCAACGCGGTGACCGACGAGGTCCCCTCGTACGCCGGGGCGTTCGGCGGCCCGATGGGCGACAACATCGAGAACGCCGTCCAGATGGCGCTGGCCGGGTTCCTGCGGCTGGCCGCCCGGGGCCGGACCAGCGACCCCGGTACGCCGCACTCACCCGCGCTCGAGGGTGCCTACGCGCTCGGACGCGGCGAGGCCCGCAGCGGCCGGAGCGCGGACGCCCTGCTGTCGGCGTACCGCGTGGGCGCCCGGGTCGCCTGGCGCGAGCTCGCCGAGACCGCGGTCGAGTCCGGCGTGCCGGCCGACATGCTCGCCTCCTTCGCCGAGCTGGTCTTCGCCTACATCGACGAGCTGTCCGCCGCCTCCGTCGCCGGCCACGCCGACGAGCTCGAGACGACCGGCCGCGTCCGGCAGCGCTACCTCGACCGGCTCGCCCTCGGCCTGCTCCGCGGCGACCCCGCCGACGCCCTGGTGGCGGCCGCGGAACGCGCCGACTGGGTCCCGCCGAAGACCCTCACCGCGGTCGTCATCCCCAACGCGCAGGTACGCCCGGCGTTGGGCCTGCTCGACCCGCGCACCCTGTCCGCCGTCGGGGAGCCGGTCAGCCTGCCCGAAGGACTGAGCGTCCTGCTGGTCCCGGACGCCGGGGGCCGGGCCCGGGTCCGGCTGCTGCGCACCCTGAGCCCCCGCGCTGCGGTGGCCGGCCCGGCGCGGCCCTGGCTGACCGTGAGCACGTCGTACGAACGAGCGATCCGGGCGCTGGCGCTGCGCACCGGCGACGCCACCTACGACACCGAGGAGCACCTGTCCGACCTCATCCTGGCCGCCGACCCCGACGCCGTCGCCGACCTGCGGGACCGGGTGCTCGAGCCGCTGGCCGCGCTGCGGCCGGCCACCCGGCAGAAGCTCGCCGAGACCATGCGGGCGTGGCTGCTGTACCAGGGGCGCCGCGACGACATCGCGGCCGCCCTCTTCGTGCACCCCCAGACCGTGCGCTACCGCATGGGCCAGCTGCGCGAGCTGTACGGCGAGCGGCTCGACGACCCCGACACGATCCGCGACCTGACCCTCGCGCTCGCCTAGTCCGGATCGGGCCCCGCCGGCCGGTCAGTCGCCGTGCACGACCTCGCCGTCGACCAAGGTGAGCGCGACCGGCATCGCCCGCAGCCGGGCCGCCTGCTCGGCCGTGTCGTCGGCCGGTGCCAACGGGTCGGCGTCGAGGAGGACCAGGTCGGCGGCCATGCCGGCATGCACGCTGCCCCGTCCGTCGACGCTGGCCGCCAGGGCCTCGCGCACGGTCAGCGCCTGCTCGGGGTGCCACGGCGGGCGGTCGTCGGCGCTGCGGTGGACGGCGGCGGCGACCGCCAGCCACGGGTCGAGCGGCGAGACCGGGGCGTCGGAGCCGAGGGCCAGGTCGACGCCGGCGTCGACCATCCACCGGAACGCGAAGCAGCGCTCGGCCCGGTCGGGCCAGCACAGCTCGGTGACGTCGCGGTCGTCGAGGAGGTGGGCGGGCTGCACGCTGGCCCGCAGGCCGAGCCGGGCCATCAGGGGCAGCGCGTCGCGGCGTACCAGCTGGGCGTGCTCGATCGAGCCCGCGGCGCCGGTGGCGTCGTACGCCGCGAGGGCCTCGCGCAGCGCGAGGTCGCCGATCGCGTGGGTGGCGACCTCGAGTCCGTGCGCGTGGGCCAGGTCGAGCAGGCGGACGAGCTCGTCGCTGGTCTGGTTGGCCGCGCCGGCGCCGGACCCGTCGGCGTACTCCTCGCAGCACCAGGCGGTGCGGGTGTTGAGCGACCCGTCGGAGATGATCTTGAGCGGACCCATCGTGACCGTGGCGGGCGAGCCCGGGAGGACGTCGCCGCTGCGGAGGCCGGCTGCGATGACGTCGTCGAGCCCGTCGGCGTACGTCGCGACCCGGACCCGGACCGGAGAGTCGCGCGGCTCCCAGTCGGCCGCCGTCTGCCCGCGCTCGAGGTCGACGACGCCGGTGATGCCGAGGGCGGCGGCCTGCTCGAGCGTGCGTCGGTACGCCGCCGGCGACACGTCGGGCTCGACGATCGTGTCGATCCGGGTGTAGGCCTCGTACCACTCGTTCTCGGCCACCACCCCGTCGCGATCGGGGAGTCCGAGCGCGGCGAGGGCGCGGGAGTTGAGCCAGGCGTGGTGGGCGTCGCCGGCGATCAGGACGACCGGGACGTCGGGCGCGATCGCGTCGAGCGCGGCGACGGTGGGCTGCTCGCCCCAGAGGCCGGTGCGGTGACCGGTGGCGACGAGCGGCCCCGGGTGGGTGGCGAGCCGGTCGCTGACGCGGGCCAGCGCCTCGGCCGCGGAGCGCGGTGCCGGCCAGGTCGAGCCGGTCGCGGCGCGCGGTCCACTGGGCGAGGTGGACGTGCGCGTCCCACAGGCCGGGGATCGGCCCAGCGTCCCTGCGCGTCGTACTCCTCGATGCCGGCGGGATGGTCGAGCCCGTGCCCGATCTCGCGGACCGTGCCCTGCTCGACGAAGACGTCGACCGGGCCGACCCACCCGCGCCTCCGCCCCAGCTCGACCACCCGGACGTTGCGCAGGACGAAGTCGGCCACGGGCACACGTTATCCACCGCCCGCCGGGATAGTCCGTGACGAACTGCAGGTCGGATCGGACCGAATCACCTGCGGAACGTCACGGACTACCCGGGGCGCGTCCGGGTAGTCCGTGCGAGGGCAGCGCCGCGGACGGATCGGCGGGGCGGTGGAGGGGAGGGTGGGGCGGGGCGTCAGAGGTGGCGGCGGGACTGGACGATCCGGAAGCGGGAGGCGACGTAGGCGCCGTCGGTGTACGACGCGTTGGCGGCCGGGTTGGCGCCGGTGCCGTGGAAGTCGGAGTACGCCGCGGACTGGTTCACGAAGACCCCGCCGAGGAGGTTCTCGCTGAGCGCGACCCCGGCGTCGAGCGCGGCGTCCCGCACCTGCTCGATCACCGCGTCGGAGGTCGAGTAGACCGACGCCGTCATCGCGCCGTGCGCCTGCACGGTGTCGCGGAAGAGCGTGACCGACTCGTCGGTGCCGGACGTCGAGATCAGGTAGGCGACCGGCCCGAAGCACTCCGTCTCGTAGACGTGGGAGTCGCCGGCCGTCAGCCCGATCAGGGTGGGGGTCCGCACGGTCGCGTCGGGGTACGGCGGGTGGGTCACCGTGCGCGAGGCGACGTACACCTCGCCCTGCGACCCGCCTCCTCGAGCCGGGCCAGCACACCGTCGTTCACGACGCCGCCGAGCAGCTCGACCGCCCGGGCGTCGTCGCCGAGCAGCTTCTCGAACGCCGCGCCGATGCCGGCCGCGACCTCGGCCGGCGTCTTCAGGCCGTCGTCGGTCTCGATGCCCGACGGCCGGCAGGTAGACGTTCTGCGGTGCCGTGCACATCTGGCCGGTGTAGAGGGCGAACGAGAAGGCGAGGTTGAAGCACATCGCCGTGAAGTCCGAGGTCGAGTCGAGCACCACCGTGTTGACGCCGGCCTTCTCGGTGAACACCGTCGCCTGCGAGGCGTTCTTCTCCAGCCAGTCGCCGAAGGCGTTGCCGCCGGTGAAGTCGATCAGCCTCACCTCGGGCCGCAGCGCCAGCGACGAGGCGAGCTTGTCGGCCGGCTCCTCCGCGGCCAGCGTGACCAGGTGCGGGTCGAAGCCGGCCTCGGCCAGCACCTCCTGGCAGACCTGCACGGTGATCGCGAGCGGCAGCACCGCCGACGGGTGCGGCTTCACCACGACCGAGTTGCCGGTGACCAGCGACGCGAAGAGCCCCGGCCAGGAGTTCCAGGTCGGGAAGGTGTTGCAGCCGATCACCAGCGCCACGCCGCGCGGCACCACCGTGAAGGTCTTCTCCATCCGTCACCGGCACCTTGCCCGGCTTCTCCCAGACGGCGGTGCGCGGCGTCCGGGTCATCTCGACCCAGGCGTAGGCGATCGCCTCGAGCGCGCGGTCGAGCGCGTGCGCGCCGCCGGCCTGGAACGCCATCACGAACGCCTGGCCGCTGGTGTGCTGCACGGCGTTGGCGAGCTCGAAGACCCGCGCATGGAGCCGGTCGAGGATCTCGATGCAGACGCCGACGCGCGTCTCGGGCCCGGCGTCGCGCCAGGCCCGCATGCCCGCCTGGGCCGCGGCCAGCAGGGCGTCGACGTCGGTGACGTGGGGGTAGGACACCTCCAGGTCGAAGCCGTACGGCGACCGCTCGGTCGCGACGACCTCGTCGCCGCTGCCCGGGGTGTCGAGCGGGAAGGTCGTGCCCTGCCAGGCCTCGAACGCCGCCTTGCCCTCGGCGGCCGCGGACTCGCCGTACACGCGCGGCGACGGGGACTCGTCGAACGCGGAGTAGTACTCCCGCGACGCGCAGGCGGCCACCGCCGCGTCGAGGCGCTCACGGTGCTTGTCGAAGTAGGCGGTGCTCATCCGGCCACGATGACGCGGTGACGCCGACGCAAACGCGTACGCACACACGCGCGGCGACCGGATCGTGACCTCCGGTGGATACGGTGTGCCGCATGAGTGTGCGGGGTCTCGTGGTCGCGCTGCTCTGCGGCCTGCTCGGCCTCGTCGGAGGCGCCGCCGTGGCGTACGCCGTGCAGCCGCGCACCTCGTACACCGACACCGCGACGCCCGTCCCGGCCGACGTCCCCGAGCCTCCCGATCGACGTCCAGACGGTGGCGCCGTACGCGAAGGACATCGACTACCCCGCGCTCGAGCCCGGGTTCGCGCTCCCCGTCGTGCACACCTTCACCAACGACCTGGCCCGGTGGACCTTCCACGTCCCCGCAGGGCTGGCAGGCGTACGCCGTCTGCGGCGAGCCCGAGCCGTGCGCACCGCCGCTGGTCGACAACGCCCCGATCCGGCCCGGTCAGGTCGACAGGGCCACCCAGGCCCGGTTCCGGCCGGTGGGCGAGCCGACGACGGGCGGCTACAGCCTCCGGGTCCGGATCATCTCGAACACCTTCGTCGACGTGCACCAGACCGTGGCCACCAAGATCGTCGGGTTCGGCGACAGCCCCGACGTCGTCGACTACAGCGTGCTCGACCAGACCGACTCGGCGGTCTACTTCGAGTACCGCGACGCGACCACCAACTACCACCGCTTCAACTACTTCCAGTGGTTCGCCGTCCCGGGCCACACCAACGCGACGCTGGAGATGTCGGTGTCCGGCCGCGCCCGCGACCGCGCCGGGCTCCGGTGGCTGTTCGACCGCTTCGCCGACAACGTGATGGGGCGGCTCCCACCGGCGGAGCCACCGAAGGGGAAGCAGCAGGAGCAAGCAGCCGCAGCGGTAGCTCAGAGGGCGCCGTGGGTCTGGACCGAGTCCAGCACCTCCTGCGCGGTCGCTCAGGTCGTCGCCGCGTACCTGCACCCAGAGCAGCTTGGTGGCGCTGACCTGCGTCGCCTGCTCGATGATGACGCCCGGGCAGCCCGGTCGAGACCACGGTCAGCGACGGCTCACCGCTCGTGCTGCGCTCGGGCCTTGCCGACGCTGTCGGCAGCCCTCGTGCTGCGGCAGCGTCGTCGGCAGCTTGTTCTCGGGGAGCAGCCCGGCGAACACGCCCTGCCCGTCGGACGCCGAGGCCCAGGTGCCGGCGTCGCCCGCCGACAGCCCCGGCTCGACGATCGTGCTGTCGGGCGGCGTCCAGCCCTGGCGTGACACCGCGTGGCTCCAGGCGGCCGGCACGGTCACCGACAGGACGCCCCGAGCGTCCTCGACGGTCACGTCCGCGTGCGTGTGCCGCCAGGCGGCGAAGCCCGCCCACGGCGCCGGCGACGAGCAGCACGACGGCCAGCGCGGCTGCCGGCCAGCGGCGGCGAGGCCTCGGGGCGACGGGCGCCGGCAGGTCCTCGGAGCCGGGCACCAGCGACGGCCGGTTGCCCGGCTGGGTGAGCTCGGGATCGACCGGCAGCCAGCGGGCGGGCAGCTCGCCGGCCGCCTCCTCGCCGAGCGCGGTCCGCAGGGCCTCGACGAACGCCGTCACGTCCGGGTACCGCTCGTCGCGGTCGATCGCGAGCCCCCGGCGTACGACGTCCTCGACGGCCGGCGGGAACGGCCGCTCCGGGCGTCGACATCGGCGTCCGGCGGCGCCGGGTTGGCGGCAGCCGACAGCGTGCCGTGGGCGTACGGCGGCCGGCCGCAGAGCAGCAGGTAGGCGAGCGCCGCGAGGGAGTACTGGTCGGCCCGGGCGTCGAGGTGCTCGCCCTGCGCCTGCTCGGGCGCGACGAACGACGGCGTGCCGGCGATCATCGTCAGCCGCGAGGAGACGTCGAGCGCCTTGCCGAGCCCGAGGTCGCCGACCATGGCCCGGACCAGCGTGCCGTCGTGCTCGGGGTCGACGGTCCGGAAGAGCACGTTGGCCGGCTTGATGTCGCGGTGGAGCACGCCGCGCTGGTGGAGCGCCGCGAGCCCTGCCCCGACCTGGCGGATCACCTCGGTGGCCTGCGCGACGGTCAGCCCGTCGGCCTCCAGCCGGTCGGCCAGCGTGCCCTGGTCGGCGTACGACATCACCAGGTAGGGCCGGTCGTCGTCCAGCGAGCCGGCGTCGTACACCGAGACGACGTGGGGCGACTCGACCTTGCGCAGGTAGCGGCCCTCCTCGAGGAAGCGCTGGCGGACGTGGCTGTCCTCGGTCCAGTTCTCGGCCAGCACCTTGATCGCAACCGGAGAGTCGAGCTGCTCGTCATAGGCGAGCCAGACGGTGGCGAAGCCGCCCGACCCGATACGCCGGCGCACGGCGTACCGACCGAGACGGGCAGGCATGGACACCCTCGGCATTATGGTGCAGGGACGAACCGCTCCTGCACACAGCCAGCCGCAGGGAGCGGCACGGGGAGACAGAGGAACAGCCATGACGGCCACGGAGCTGACGCCGGACGACGTCGACGACCTCGCGCGTCGCGCGCAGGGCGGCGACCGCGACGCGCTGGAGCAGCTGCTGACGGCGGTCCGGCCGCGCTGCCTCAACATCTGCCGCGGGGTGCTGCCCTACACGCCCGACGCCGAGGACGCCTGCCAGGAGGCGCTGATCAACATCGCCAACAAGATCGGCTCCTGGCACCGCAACGGCCGCTTCACCACCTGGATGCACGTGGTCGCCGTCAACAGCGCCCGCACGACGTACCGCCGGATGAAGAACCAGGCGTTCTCCTCGCGACGTGCTGCCGCTCGAGAAGCCCGACCCGCGCACCACCAGCGTCATCGCCGGCACCCGCCTCGACCTGCTCGACGCGATGGAGGTCATCGAGCGCGACCACCCGCAGTTCGTCGAGCCGCTGATCCTGCGCGACGTCTACGGCATGTCCTACGACGACATCGCCCAGCTGATCGGGCGTCCCGCTCGGCACCGTGAAGGCCCAGATCCACCACGGCCGGAAGCTCGCCCGGCCGCTGCTGCGCGGGAACGACTGACCGTGCGCCGGGTGCTGCCCGCGCTCCTGGCCTCGCTGGTCCTGCTCCTCTCCGGCTGCGGATCGGACTCGTCGGACGCCGGCCCGCCCGCGCCCGCCGTCTCGGGCGACGCCGGCCAGGCCGACACCACGGCGTACGACGCGGCCGCTGAGCCGGCCCGCAGGAGGACTCCGTCTATCCCGACGTCGGCGACCCCGGGGTCGACGCGCTGCACTACGACCTGCACCTGTCGTGGGACCCGGACGGACGGACGCTCACCGGCGACGAGACGGTCGTGCTGCGCGCGGCCCGGACGGCCGACCACCTGCAGCTCGACCTCGCCCACCAGCTGGGCGTCGACGAGGTGTGGCTCGACGGCCGCAGCGTGCCGTTCACCCACCCGGCCAAGGACCTCGTCGTCGACGCGCCCGTGACCGCCGGCGACCGCCACGTCCTGCAGCTGACCTACTCCGGCACGCCCGAGCCCGTCGTCGCGCCCGACCGACCGCGGCGACTTCTCGACCACCGGGTGGACGACCACCGGCTCCGGCAGCGTGTGGACGATGCAGGAGCCGTACGGCGCCTACTCCTGGTACGCCGTCAACGACCAGCCGTCCGACAAGGCGTTCTACGACCTCACCATCGACTCTCCCGAGCCGATGGTGGGCGTCGCCAACGGCAGCCTGGTGTCCCGGAAGTCGACCGGCGGCCGCACGGTCACCCGCTGGCACCTGCCCGACCCCGCGGCGTCGTACCTGATCACGATCGCGATCGGCCGCTACACCGAGACCCACGACACCGGGCCGCACGGGCTGCCGATCACCTACTGGACCCCGAGCGACCGGCCGGCGCTCGTCGAGGGGCTGCGCTACACGCCGCAGGCGATCGCCTACCTGGAGGGCAAGGTCGGGCGCTACCCGTTCCCGACGCTCGCGGTCCTGCTGGTGCCGTCGCGGAGCGCGATGGAGACCCAGTCGACGATCACGCTCGGGATCGGCGACTACACGCTCACGCGCGACGTGCTCGTGCACGAGCTCGCGCACCAGTGGTACGGCGACGAGGTCACGCCGGACGACTGGAGCGACCTCTGGATGAACGAGGGGATGGCGACCTACCTGGCCGAGGCGAACTGGACCGCCGACCACCAGCCCGGCTCGCGGACCTCGATCCTGCGCGTGTGGAGCTCCCTCGGCAGCCGAGATGCGCGCGCAGTACGGTCCGCCGGCCGACTACGCGCCCGGCGTCGTTCGGCGAGGGGAACGTCTACTACATCCCCGCCCTGATGTGGGACACGATCCGGCAGCGCCTCGGCGAGCGGACGTTCTGGAGGCTGGCGGCGGCCTGGCCGCGAGCGCACCGCTTCACCAGCCAGGACCGCGACACCCTCGCCGCCTGGTGGAGCAAGGAGTCCGGGCAGGACCTGACGCCGCTCTTCCACCGGTGGCTGCTCGGCGCCGGCCGAGCCGACCTGGCACGCCGGACTCGAGCGAGGCACGTTGCCGTCCCGGCGTTAGCCGGGACGGAACGGCCGGAGCGAGCGGCGAAGCGAGCTCGCTCGCGAGCCTCGACAGCGGCGGCTCAGAACAGCAGGGCGCTGGCGGGGTCCTCGAGGATGCCCGCGACGTCGGCCAGGAAGCGCGAGCCCTTCTCGCCGTCGATGTGACGGTGGTCGAAGCTCAGCGCGAGCGTCGTCACCTGGCGGACGACGATCTCGTCGGTGTCGCCGGACCGCACCACCCAGGGCTGCGGCTTGATCGCGCCGAAGCAGAGGATCGCGGACTCGCCGGGGTTGATGATCGGCGTACCGCTGTCGACGCCGAAGACGCCGACGTTGGTGATCGTGAAGGTGCCGTCGCTCATCTCCGCCGGCTGGGTCTTCCCGTCGCGGGCGGTCGCGGTCAGCTGGTTGAGGGCACGCGGCGAGGTCGTGCAGCGAGAGCTGCTCGGCGTCCTTGACGTTGGGTACGACGAGCCCGCGCGGCGTGGCGGCGGCGATCCCGAGGTTGACGTAGCTCTTGTAGACGACCTCCTGCGCGGCGTCGTCCCACCAGGAGTTGATCTCCGGCGTACGTCGCATCGCGAGCATCACGGCCCGCGCGAGCACCAGCAGCGGCGAGACCTTCACGTCGCGGAACTCGCGGCGGCCCTTGAGCCGGTCGACGAACTCCATGGTGCGGGTGACGTCGATCGTGACCCACTCGGTGACGTGCGGGATCGAGAAGGCCGAGCCCACCATGGCCTGGCCCATCATCTTGCGGACCCCCTTGATCGGCTCGCGGGTCTCCCGCGCGCCGTTCGTCGGCGACGGTCGCGCCGCCCGAGGCCGTCGAGGCGCCGGCGTCCGGCCGGGCGGCCTGCACGTCGTCGCGGGTGACCACGCCGCCGGGGCCGCTGCCGACGAGCGAGGAGAGGTCGACGCCGAGGTCCTTGGCCAGCTTGCGCACGGGCGGCTTGGCCAGGGTCCGCGCCGCGGCCGCCGACAGCGGCGCCGCGGTCGAGGGCACGGCCGGCTCGTCGCCGTCGGGAAGGTCGACCACGTCCGGCGAGGCGAGGCCGGGCTGGAACGAGCCCTGCAGCTGCTGCTGGGTCGCGGCCGCACCGGCCGAGGTCGGTACGGCGGCTGTGGCGGGCCCGGCGTACGGCGCTGCGGTCGGCCTTGTTGCGGCCGACCAGCGACTCGCCCTCGCCGCCGCCGCTGGCGGCCGGGTTGGACAGGTCGATCTCCGGCTCGGCGGGCCGGCGCCGGGGCCTCGACCGGCTCGGCCGACGGCGCCGCTGCACCGTCGCCGATCGCGATGATCGGCGTGCCGACCGGGACGGTCTCGCCCTCGGGCACCATCAGCTCCTGCACGGTGCCGGCGAACGGCGACGGCAGCTCGACCAGCGACTTCGCGGTCTCGATCTCGACCACGATGTCGTTGATGGCGACGGTGTCGCCCTCCTTGACCCTCCAGGTCACGATCTCGGCCTCGGTGAGACCCTCACCGACGTCGGGCAGCTTGAACTCGGCCATGGGGGTTCTCCTCAGAAGTCGAGCGTGCGGTCGACGGCGTCGAGCACGCGGTCGAGGTCGGGGAGGTAGTCCTCCTCGATCCGCGACGGCGGGTACGGCGTGTCGAAGGCACCGACGCGGAGCACCGGCGCCTCGAGGGAGTAGAAGCACTCCTCGGTGACCCGGGCCGCCACCTCGGCACCGAGGCCGAGGTTGACGTGGGCCTCGTGGGTGATCACGGCGCGGCCGGTCCGGCGTACGGAGTCGTAGACCGGCTGCAGGTCGAGCGGCGACAGCGTGCGCAGGTCGATCACCTCGAGCGACCTGCCCTCACCGGACGCCGCCTCGGCGGCCTTGAGCGCGGTCTTCACGGTCGGGCCGTAGGCCAGCACGGTCACGTCGGCGCCCTGACGCACCACCCGCGAGCTGAACAGCGGGTCGGGCGTCGCGCTCTCGTCGAGCTCGGCCTTGTCGGCGTGGTACTGCCGCTTCGGCTCGAGGAAGATCACCGGGTCGGGGGCGGCGATGGCCTGCTGGATCATCCAGTAGCCGTCGACCGGGTTGGAGCAGGCGACGACCTTGAGGCCGGGCGTGTGCGCGAACTGCGCCTCGGGCGACTCGCTGTGGTGCTCGACCGCGCCGATGCCGCCGCCGAACGGGATCCGGATGACCATCGGGAGCGGCGTCTTGCCCTGCGACCGGAAGCACATCTTGGCGACCTGGCAGACGATCTGGTCGTACGCCGGGTAGACGAAGCCGTCGAACTGGATCTCGACGACCGGCTTGTAGCCGCGCAGCGCCATGCCGACCGCCGTACCGACGATGCCGGACTCCGCGAGCGGGCTGTCGATGACGCGGTCCTCGCCGAAGTCCTTCTGCAGGCCGTCGGTGATCCGGAAGACGCCGCCGAGCTTGCCGACGTCCTCGCCCATCAGCAGGACCTTGGGGTCGTCCTCCATCGCCTTGCGCAGCCCCATGTTGAGGGCCTTGGCCAGCGTCACCTTCTGGGTCGTGTTCTCACTCATCAGCGGGCCCCCTCGAAGCTCTCGAGGTACGCCGCGAAGCCCTCGCGCTCGACGCGCAGCTCCTCGGTCTCCTCGGCGAAGACGTGGTCGAACATGCTCATCGGCTGCGGGTCGGGCATCGCCTTGCAGCCCTCGCGGAGCCGGTGACCGAGGTCGTCGGCCTCGGCGCTCACGGCGTCGAAGAAGTCCTGGTCGGCCAGGCCGTTGCGCTTGAGGTAGACCTCGACGCGGGCGATCGGGTCCTTGAGCTTCCAGCGCTCGACGTCGTCGGAGAGCCGGTAGCGGGTCGGGTCGTCGGTCGTGGTGTGGGCACCCATCCGGTAGGTGTAGGCCTCGACGAGGGTCGGGCCCTGACCGTCGCGGGCGCGCTGCAGGGCGGCCTGGGTGACGGCGTACGTCGCGAGCACGTCGTTGCCGTCGACCCGGATGCCGGGGAAGCCGAAGCCCAGAGCCCTTTGGTAGAGCGGGATCCGCGTCTGGCGCTCGATCGGCTCGGAGATGGCCCACTGGTTGTTCTGGCAGAAGAAGACGACCGGGGCGTTGTAGGACGCCGCGAAGATGAACGACTCGTTGACGTCGCCCTGGCTCGAGGCGCCGTCGCCGAAGTGCGCGATCACGGCGGCGTCGCGGTCGGGGTCGCCGGTCCCGACGACGCCGTCGCGCTGCATGCCCATGGCATAGCCGGTGGCGTGCAGGGTCTGGGCGCCGATCACGATCGTGTAGAGGCCGAAGTTGTTGTCGCGGGGGTCCCAGCCGCCCTGGTCGACGCCGCGGAACAGGCCGAGGAGCAGCAGCGGGTCGACGCCCTTGCAGTAGGCGACGCCGTGCTCGCGGTAGGTCGGGAAGACGTAGTCCTGCGGGCGGAGCGCGCGGCCGGCGCCGATCTGCGCGGCCTCCTGGCCCAGCAGCTGCGCCCAGATGCCGAGCTCGCCGTGGCGCTGGAGGGCGGTCGCCTCGACGTCGATGCGCCGGGTCAGGGTCATGTCGCGGAAGAAGCCGCGCACCTGCTCGGCGAGCTCGTCCTTGCTGAGGCCGTCACCGAAGGAGAAGTCGGGGTGCTCGACGCGCTCGCCCTCGGGGCTGAGCAGCTGGACGAGCTCGGGGCCGCCGTCCTGGTGGGCGGGTCCGAAGACCTCCGCGAGATCGGGGCCGAAGCCTGCCTGGGTCACGGGTGCTCCTTCGGTTCAGGGGCTCGCGGGGTCGCCGCTCGGCCGGCTGCTCGGGACGACGTCCGACGCGGGGGTGGTGCGGCGTACGTCGCGGTGTGACTGGGACCACATGCTGATGGCCTCAACTTACCGGGCAGGGCCGGGCGGCACCAATCAACCGGGTACGTGGGCTGCCTGCGGTCCGGGCACTCCGGGTAGGGTCCGTCGGGTTCTTTCCAGTCACATCTCTCGGGGTTACGACATCGACATGAGCATCCGTACGGGTACGACGGTCACCTGGCACTCGGGCACCGGCGTCGTGGAGGGAACGGTGACCGCCATCCACCCGCGCCCGGTCATCCGCCGGATCAAGGGGTACGGGTCAAGCGGCTCGGCACGCCGGAGGACCCGGCGTACGAGATCGAGCAGGCCGACGGCACCACCGTGCTGAGGTTGAGCAGCGAGGTCGAGGCCAAGACCTGAGCCGGCCTAGAGGCGGGCGATCAGGCGCTGCGCGTCGTGCGGCGCGTAGCCCTTCATGTCGTTGTCGAAGTAGCAGAAGACGTCCTGGCCGGCCGCCGCCCAGGTCCGGCAGCGTTCGGCCCACTGGTCGAGCGCGCGGTCGGAGTAGCCGCTGGCGTACAGCTCCCGGTCGCCGTGGAGCCGGACGTAGCGGAACGGCGCGGTGTCCTCGTCGACCTTGGGCCACCGGCCGGCGGTGTCGGCGTACACCGTGGCGACGTCGTGCCTCCGCAGCACGGCGTAGGCCTCGGGCGCGGCGAAGGTCGGGCTGCGGAACTCCAGCGCGTAGCGCAGTGGCCGGTCGGCCTCGGTCACGGTCAGCGCCCGGTCCGGCGGCACCTTGTCGTCGTGCCGGCCGGCGAGCGACGCGGCCTCGGTCGTGGTGCGGGGCAGCGTCGCCAGGAAGTCGTCGAGCACCTCGGCGTCGAAGCGGAGGTTCGCCGGCAGCTGCCACAGGATCGGGCCCAGCGCCGGGCCGAGGGCGAGCACGCCGGAGGCGAAGAAGTTGGCGAGCGGCGACGTCGACGTCCCGCAGCCGCTTCAGGTGCGTGACGAAGCGCGCGGCCCTTGACCGCGAACACGAAGTCCTCGCGAGCGGCCGTCGCCTCGGCCCGCCACGCGGCGTACGACGTGGGGCGCTGGAGGGAGTAGAAGGAGCCGTTGACCTCGATCGAGGTCAGCTGCGACGCGGCGTACTCCAGCTCGCGTCGCTGCGCGAGCCCCTTCGGGTAGAAGTCGCCGCGCCACGCGGGGTAGCGCCAGCCGGAGATCCCGACCCTGACGACACCGGACACAGCGGCAGGCTAGAGGCGCTCGCGCCCGTGCGGGGTGAGCCACCCGGACAGGTCGGGCCCCCGCGGGACGATCCGCGACGGGTTCACGTCCGTCTGCACGACGTAGTAGTGCTGCTTGATCTGGTCGAAGTCGGTGTTGTCGCCGAACGCCGGGAGTCTGGAACAGGTCGCGCGCGTAGCCCCACAGCGCCGGCAGCTCGGTCAGCTTCTGCCGGTTGCACTTGAAGTGGCCGTGGTAGACCGCGTCGAAGCGGGCCAGCGTCGTGAACAGCCGGACGTCGGCCTCGGTGACCGCGTCGCCCATCAGGAAGCGCCGGTCGGTCAGCCGGTCCTCGAGCCAGTCGAGCGTGGTCCACAGCCGGTCGTAGGCCTCGTCGTAGGCCTCCTGCGAGCCGGCGAAGCCGCACCGGTAGACGCCGTTGTTGACCTCGGTGAAGACCCGCTCCATGACGTCGTCCATCTCCTCGCGGACGTCGTCGGGCCACAGGTCGGGCGCGTCGGCGCGGTGGTGCTCGCGCCACTCGAAGAACAGGTCGTGGGTGATCCACGGGAAGTCGTTGGTGACCACCTGGCCGCTGTCGATCTCGACCATGGCCGGCACGGTGATGCCCTTGTCGTACGCCGGGTCCCGGCGCAGGTAGGCATCCTGCAGCCGCTCGATGCCCGAGCACCGGGTCGCGACCGCCCGGGATCGAGGTCGAACGACCAGCTCCGGTCGTCGTGGGTCGGGGCGGCCAGGCCGAGCGAGATCACGTCCTCCAGCCCGAGCAGCTGGCGGACGATGATCGAGCGGGTCGCCCACGGGCAGGCCTTGGCGGCGACGAGCCGGTAGCGCCCCGGCTCCGCCTGCCACGTCGGCGCGTCCAGCGGCTGCCGCCTCGCGCGGGTCCCGGGACCGGCCCGGCTCGGCGGTGATCCGGTCGGGCAGGTAGTCCATGTCGCGCTCGTAGGCCTGGCCGCGGGTGACGTACGTCGAGGAGGTCGCCATGCGGCCGTCGTACCCACCCCGTCCGAACGGCACACGGCCGGGTAGTCCCCGACCAGGTGGCTGCGACATCGGCCTTGTCGACCATCTGGTCGGGGACTACTCCCATTTTCCCAAGAAGTGTTTGCAAAGATATCTTTGCAAAGGTATGTTGGCGGTCATGGCCGACCTCACGCCCTCGATCACCCCGTCCGCCGCCGGGCTCCGAGCCCTGTCCCACCCGACCCGGCTGAAGATCCTGATGCGGCTCCGGGTCGAGGGCCCCGCCACCGCCACGACGCTGGCCCGCGAGCTCTCCCTCAACACCGGCGCGACGTCGTACCACCTGCGCCAGCTGGCCGAGCACGGCTTCATCGTCGAGGACACCGAGCGCGGCGACGCTCGCGACCGCTGGTGGCGCGCGGCCCACCGGAGCACGCGCGCGAACCTCACCGACCGGCGCGACGACGAGGACGCCGAGAGCGCGGAGGCCTACCTGCAGAACGTGGCGCTGCTCTACACCGAGACGCTGATGCAGGCCGTGGGCGAACGCCGCTACCTGCCGGAGGAGTGGCAGCGCGCCACCACCACCAGCGACTGGCACCTCCGGCTCATCGGCCGCCCGGGCCGAGCAGCTCGTCGACACGCTGGCCGACCTGGTCGAGCAGTGGACCGAGGAGGAGGACGACACCGAGGGCGTCGCCGACTTCGTGGTCAACCTCAACGCGTTCCCGCGGCCGGGCACCGTCGTCCTGGAAGGCACCGAGCGGTGAGGCGCCGGAGCGTCCCGCTGTACGGCTGGCTGACCGCCGAGGCGATCTCGCTGCTCGGCACCCGGGTCTCGATGATCGCGATCCCCTGGCTCGTCCTGGTCACCACCGGGCTCCGCGACGCAGACCGGCCTGGTCGCGGCCGCCGAGCTCACCCCGCTGGTGATCTCCAAGGCGACCGGTGGACCGCTCGTCGACCGGGTCGGGCCGCGCCGGGTGGCGATCACGGCCGACCTGCTCTCGATGGTCGTCGTGGGACTGATCCCCCTGCTGCACCACGCCGAGCGGCTGACGTTCCCGGTGCTGCTGCTGCTGGTCGCGCTCGGCGGCGCCCTGCGCGGGCCGGGCGACGCCGCCGTGACGGCGATGATCCCGGCCCTGAGCGAACGGGCCGGCGTTCCTTACGAGCGGGTGACCGGTCTGGCCTCGGCCATCGAGCGCGGCTCGACGATGGTCGGGGCCGCCATCGCGGGCGGGCTGGTGGCGACGGCAGGTGCTGCCAACGCGGTCGCGATCGATGCCGTCAGCTTCGGCGTCTGCGCGGTCGTGCTGATGCTGACGACCGGGGGTCTCGACAGGCGGGACCAGCGGGCGGGTCTCGAGCAGCCGGTGCGTCTCGAGCAGCCGGCGCGTCTCGAGCGCAGCCGGCGGGCGGCGCGCGCGCGTCGTACCTCTCCGAGCTGCGTGACGGCTGGGACTTCCTCCGGCACGACCCCGTCCTGATGAGTCTCAGCCTGATGATCGCGGTCACCAACCTGCTCGATCTGGCGTGGTCCGCGGTCCTGCTGCCGGTCTGGGCCCACGACTCCGGCGCAGGGCGTCGCCGCCCTCGGTCTGGTCTTCGCCGTGTGGGGTGGCGCGTCGATGGTCGGCTCCCTGGTGGCGGCGGCGTACGGTCCGCGGCTGCCGCGCTTCCAGACGTACGTCGTCGCGTTCCTGGTGACCGGCCTCCCGCGGTTCGTGCTCTTCGCCCTGGGCGTCCCGCTCTGGGCGATCCTCGCCATGTGCGTGGTCGGCGGCTGCGCGTCGGGCTTCCTGAACCCGGTCCTCGGCGCCGTCGAGTTCGAGCGGATCCCGCCTGCCCTGGTGGGTCGGGTGACCGCGCTCAACGGAGCGATCTGCTGGTCGTTGATGCCGCTGGGCGGCGTCCTCGGAGGCGTGCTGGTCACCGGGATCGGCCTGGACCCGGCGCTGCTGGTGGTCGGGCTCTGCTACTTCGTCGCCACGATGGCGCCGGCGTTCCTGCCGAGCTTCCGCGGGATGGACCGGCAGCGTCCCGTGCGCGAGCCGGTCTCGGTCTGACGCCCAACGTCTCGCCTGCGCGCAGCGGGCGCCGATGATCGGGGAGCGGGAAGGGCTACAACCCGCCGAAGCTCCTGGCCAGCTCGATCACCCGGTCGTTGGCCTCCGGCTCACCGACCGAGACCCGCGCGCCCTCGCCGGCGAAGGGGCGGACCACGATGCCGAGGTCCTCGGCGGCGGCGGCGAGCTCACCGGTGCGGTCCCCGGTCGCGAACCACACGAAGTTGCCCTGCGCGTCGGGTACGACCACGCCGGCGTCGGCGAGGCCGGCGAGCACCCGGTCGCGCTCGGCGACGAGCGCCGTCACCCGCTCGAGCAGCTGCGGTTCTGCGTCGAGTGACGCGACGGCTGCCGCCTGGGCCACGTTCGACACACCGAACGGGAGGGAGACGGCTCGCAGCGCGCCGGCGACGCCCGCCGGCGCCACGGCGTACCCGACCCGGAAGCCCGCCAGGCCGTACGCCTTGGAGAAGGTGCGCGTCGTCACAACGTTTGCGTGCGCACGCACAGTAGCGAGTCCGTCGACCGGGTCCTCCATCCGCACGAACTCGAGGTAGGCCTCGTCGACCACCACCAGCACGTGGTCGGGCACCCCGGCCAGGAAGGCGTCGAGCTCGCTCTGGGTCACCGACGGACCGGTCGGGTTGTTCGGCGTACAGACCAGGACGATCCGGGTGCGGTCGGTGATCGCGGCGACCATCGCGTCGAGGTCGTGCCGCCCGTCGTCCAGCACCGGGACCCGCACGTTCGTCGCGCCCGCCGCGGTCACCGCGATGGGGTACGCCTCGAAGCTGCGCCAGGCGTAGACGACCTCGTCGCCCGGCTCGCAGTACGCCTGCACCAGCTGGTAGATCAGCGCGACCGACCCGGTGGCGAGCGCCAGCTGCTCGACGGGCACTCCCAGCTTGTCGGACAGCGCGGCGTACAGGGCCGCGTTCCCCATGTCGGGATACCGGTTCATCTGCTCCGACGCCCGGCCCGCGGCCTCGAGCACCCCGGGCAGCGGTGGGTAGGGGTTCTCGTTCGACGACAGCTTGTAGGTCGTCAGCCCGGCGCGCGGCTGCGGCGGCTTCCCCGCGACGTACGCCGGGATCTGGGAGACGCACGCGCGCGGCTGGGGACCTGGCATGGGGTCAACCTATCTCCGCCCGAGCCCGCCGCCGTCCGCGCCAGGGACGTACGGCGGGGAGCAGGAGCAGCGCCAGAGCCACGCCGACAGCCGCTCCGGTGACGTTGTCGATCACGTCGGTGACGTCGCACGCGCGGTCGATGCGTGCGACCTGCAGCTGGGTCTCCTCGATGCCGAGCGAGTACGCCGCCAGCAGCACGAACCCGAGGGGCACCAGGACCCAGCCGGCCCGCCACCGCGCGAACGCGACGGTCATCAGGAAGCCGGCCGGCACGAAGAGCAGCGCGTTGAGCAGCTGCTGTCCACCGCCGAAGATCCAGAAGCCCCCCGGCGACGGACCGCCGATGTCCCAGCTGCAGCTCGTCGCGTGCTCGTCGGCCGGGATGATCCCGGGGTTGTCGACCGGCGGCAGCAACGTGACCAGACCGATCACGGCGAGGCTCCACAGCAGGCCGCCCCAGGCGAGGCCGGCCACCGGCCCCATCCGCCGGCCGACCAGGAGCGCCACCAGGGCACACAGCACCCCGGACACGCCGACCCCGACCAGCATCCAGTGCGTGCCGCCGATCGGGACCATGACGGCGAGGCTATGCGGTGGAACCTCGGTCCCATCAGGTGATGTGGGCGAGCCTCAGGACAGTGGGGGAAGCACGACCTCGCCGCCGGGCACGACGGGTACGTCGCGTCCGAGGACGACGTCGACCGGGTTCGTCAGGCAGCGGACCGAGCCGCCCCCCTTGTGGAACTCGTCGACCGGGACCTCCACGACCTCGAAGTCCCACTCCCGGAGCCGGTCGACGACGCGGACGGGAGCGCCGGCCGGCATCACCACGGTGCGGCCGATCACGATCGAGTTCGCGCAGAACGTCGTCAGCGCCTCCTCGTCGGTGAGCAGCAGCGGCTCGGGCACCAGCTCGAGCAGCGCGGACGCCGATGCGTCGTCGAAGGCGCCGGGCGCGACCATGGCGCGGCGCTCGTCGAGCGGGCAGAACGCGAGGTCGAGGTGGTACATGGCCGGATGGGTGATCCGGACGCCACGGACGCGCACCTGGAGATCGGTCGCGAGGTGCTTGAGCGCCAGCGCCTCCGTCCGGGGGCCGTACCCCGCGACCAGCGCGTCGCCCCAGGCGAAGACGTCACCCGCCTCGAGGTGGGCGCCGACACCGTCGCGGCCGACGTACGACGTGGAGCGGCCGGTGCGCTCGAACCACGGCTGCGCGCTCAGCGTCTCCATCCGTCGCTCGGCGTACCGCATGTGGGACAGGACGACGTGGGACCCGCCGTCGGGACGCACCAGGCCGAGACCGAGGTTCATCGCGTAGACCATGTCGGGCGCGTCGGGACGCTGGGGAACGATCTCGACGGTGCCGCCGAGACGCTCGATCGTGGAGACCAGGCCGACCCACTGCGCCATCGCGCGGCCGGGGTCGGGCTGGTCGTCGAGGTCCATGTAGGGGTTGATCCGGTAGTCGATGCGGAAGTGGTCGGGGCGGACCGTCACGTAGCGGCGGCCCCAGGGCAGGGCGTCGGGTCGGGCGACCTGTGGGGCGACTTCCTGGGCGACCGACACGGCGTACCCCTCTCGGCATCGACGGTGGCTCCCCGAGCAGGGAGCGGACGGAGCACGCCACCGGGCAGATCGGCACTCCACATATTGTCAGACAATCTGACAACCGGAGGATAGGCCGCGGATGGGCGTCCGGCAAGTCTTTGTCGGACACTGGGGTCATGGACCCGGTCGCGAGCCCCCCGGACGCCTTCGGCACCCTGCACCTGGAGCACTCCTCCACGGTGGACCGGGTCACCGAGGAGCTGCGCCGAGCGGTGTTCGAGGGCGAGCTGGAGTCCGGGACTCCGCTGCGGGAGGTCGCCCTCGCCGAGTCGCTCGGCGTCTCGCGCCCGACGTTGCGCGAGGCGCTGGCCGTGCTGGTCGCCGAGGGCCTCGCCACCCGCGAGCCGAACCGCGGTGTCAGCGTCGCCCGGCCCGATCCCGACTCGGTACGCGACGTGTCCCGCGTCCGCGCCGTGCTCGAGACCGCCGGCGTCCGGCACTGGCCGACGGCCGGCGAGGAGGCCCGCGACGCCGTACGCCGCGCGCTGTCGGACTACGAGCGCGCGGTCGCGGACGGCGCGACGTACCAGGAGCTCAACCAGCGCCACCTCGCCATCCACCTCGGCCTGGTGGGTCTCACCGAGTCGCCGCGCCTCGTGGCGATGGCGACGTCGGTCGTGGCCGAGCTCCGCCTGGCTCTGGCGCAGGTCGACCGGGTACGCCGTAACGCGCGCGACCAGGCGGGGTCCCACCACCACCTGCTCGACCTGCTCGAGTCCGGGGACGTCGAGGCGGCCGTGGCGGAGCTCGACGACCACCTCGGCGGGGCCGAGGACGCGATCATCGAACGGCTCGACCTCGACTGAGGACGCGCGCGGCGCAGCCGCGCCCGCAGGGCCGGCGCGGCGGCAGGCCCCACGTCCGAGCACTATGCTCCCCGGATGCGCTTCGTGTCCTGGCTGCTCGCGACGGCCGCCGCGGTGGCGGTGGCGACCTGGCTGGTGGACGGCATCTACTTCACCGGACCGACCTCGGGCTGGGAGGAGGTCCGTCACAAGCTGGTCCCGCTCCTGCTCGTGGCGCTGATCCTCGGTGTCGTCAGCAGCTTCGTGAAGCCCATCGTCACCTTCTTCTCGATCCCGTTCATCCTGCTCACGCTCGGCCTGTTCCTGCTGGTCATCAACGCCTTGATGCTGATGTTCACCGCGTGGATCGCCGGCCTGTTCGACATCGGCTTCCACGTCGACGGCTTCTGGGCGGCGGTCCTCGGCTCGATCGTGATCACGATCGTCAACTGGGTCATCGACGCCACGCTCCTCAGGGACGACGCGTAGGCGTGCCGACCCTTCCCCCACCGCGCACGCCCGGCCGGTACGCGATCGCGCTCGTGTGCCTCGGCAACATCTGCCGCTCACCGACGGCGCACGTCGTCCTCGAGGAGCGCCTGGCCGCGGCCGGGCTGGCGGACCGCGTCTCCGTCCGCAGCAGCGGCACCGGCGACTGGCACGTCGGCCGGCCCATGGACCCGCGTGCCGCCGGACACCCTCGAGCAGGCCGGCTACGACCCGAGCCGCCATCGGGCGCAGCAGTACGACGACTCCTGGGCCGCCGAGGACGACCTGGTCCTGGCCATGGACCACACCAACCTCGCGGATCTCGGCGGCCGGACGGACCGGGTCGCGCTGTTCCGCGACTTCGACCCGTCGGGCGAGGGCGAGGACGTGCCCGACCCCTACTACGGCGGTGAGGACGGCTTCCGCGACGTCCTGACGATCGTCGAGCGCACCGCCGACGCAGCTGGTCGCCCGGCTGTCGACGGCGCTCGCCTCCCCACCGCCCTGATCCCGGTCGTCCGCCCCACAAGCACCTCTACCGGCCGCTCAGGCGGACGACCTCACCACCCCATCCGGTCGTCCGCCCCACAAGCACCTCTACCGGCCGCTCAGGCGGACGACCCACGGGGGCGGGGTGACCGGATCCCGGAGGGCGGGACGGGCCACCCCCGGCCGTACTACCGTGGGGCCCGTCGGATCCGAGGAGGTGCCGTGGCGGTGCGCACGTCCCCGTGGTCTGTCGCGACCGACGACGACGGCGCCCGCGGATGACCCGGCAGCCGCACGTCGCCCGCCGGGCCGAGGAGCTCCTCGGGACCGCGGTCGCGGCCACGGCCCCCGTCGCGGGTGGCGACATCTCGACCGCCACCAAGCTCCGTCTGAGCTCGGGCCGCTCGGCGTTCATGAAGACGCTCACCAACGCGCCCCCGGCGTTCTTCGAGACCGAGGCCGCGGGCCTGCGGTGGCTCGGTGAGGCCGGTGGCGTCCGGGTCCCGGAGGTGCTCGCCGTCGAGAGCGACTGCCTGATCCTGGCGTGGGTCGAGCCCGGCAAGCTCACCACGGAGGCGGCCGGCGAGTTCGGCCGGGCGCTCGCGCGGACCCACGACGCCGGGGCGCCGGCGTACGGCCTCGACCGCGACGGCTTCATCGGCCGGCTCCCCCTGCCCAACAAGAGCGCGCCGACGTGGGCGGAGTTCTACGCCACCAAGCGCGTCCTCCCCTACCTCAAGCTCGCCCGCGACCGCAACGCGATCACCCCCGAGGAGGCCGCGCAGGTCGAGGGCGTCGTCAGCCGGTTCGCCGACCTCGTGCCGGAGGAGGGGCCGCGCCGCCTGCACGGCGACCTGTGGAACGGCAACGTCATCTGGACCAACGACGGCGGCTGCTGCGTGATCGACCCCGCCGCCCACGGGGGTCACCGCGAGACCGACCTCGCCATGCTCGCCCTCTTCGGTCTGCCACACCTGCCGCGGGTGCTGGTCGCCTACGAGGAGGTCTCCCCGCTGGCCGACGGCTGGGCCGACCGGGTCGGCCTCCACCAGCTCTTCCCGCTGCTCGTGCACGCCTGCCTGTTCGGCGGTGGCTACGGCGCGCGAGCGGCGGAGGTCGCCGGCCGGTTCGCCTGATGAGGACGCTCGACCGGTTCGGTGCCGGCCCGGCCGCGCGTTCTCAGGCGCGGTTCAGGACGGTTTGACACAGTAGGGCCGTGACACCGCCAGCACCCGCCTCGAGCGCGAAGCCGCACGTCCTCGTCGTCGACGACGACAAGGCGGTCCGGGAGTCCCTCCGGCGCAGCCTCGAGTTCAACGGGTACGCCGTGTCCCTGGCCGCCGACGGCGCCGAGGCGCTGGCCGGCATCGGCGGGGTCGCCAACGGGATGGGGCCCGACGTCGTGGTGATGGACGTGATGATGCCGCGTCTCGACGGCATCGAGACGACCAAGGCGCTCCGCAAGGCCGGGAACGACGTCCCGGTCCTGGTGCTGACCGCCCGCGACGCGGTCGGCGACCGCGTCGAGGGACTGGACGCCGGCGCCGACGACTACCTCACCAAGCCCTTCGCCCTGCAGGAGCTGCTGGCCCGGCTCCGCGCGCTGCTGCGCCGCGTCGTACCGGCGGAGGGCGACGAGCACGAGGTGCTCTCCTTCGCCGACCTGTCCATGGACCTCGCCACGCGCGAGGTGCTGCGTGGTGGCCGGTCGATGGAGCTGACGCGCACCGAGTTCACGCTGCTGGAGATGTTCCTGCGCCGCCCTCGCCGGGTGCTCGAGCGGTCCTTCATCCTCGAGGAGGTGTGGGGCTACGACTTCCCCACGACCGCGAACTCCCTCGAGGTGTACGTCGGCTACCTGCGCCGCAAGACCGAGGCGGAGGGTGAGTCGCGCCTGCTGCACACCGTGCGCGGCGTCGGCTACGTCCTCAAGGAGTCATGAGCACCGGGGAGCCCAGCGCGCCCGCGACCGGCGATCCCTCCGGATCGTCGACGTGGGACGACCGCCGGTGGCACTACCGCCGGTCCCTGGCGAGCCGGGTGGTCCTGCTGACCACGATGGCCGTGGGCCTGGCGGTCGCCCTCGTCGCGCTCGGCGCCTACGTCACCGTCCGGATGTCCCTGGAGAGCTCCCTGGACAACTCGCTGCTCGACCGGGCGAACCGGGCCGCGCGCACGCCGGCCCTCGACGAGCTGCTCTCGCGAGACATCCCCACCTGGGCCCTCGGTGCCGGCGACGTACGGATCTTCGTGCTCCGCGCCGACGGTACGCACACCAACGACAGCGGCCCGTCGATGCAGATCGGCGACGCGGAGCTCGCGGTGGCGAAGGGGGCGAGCACGAGCAGCACCCGGACCATCACGGCCGGGAACATCGACTACCGGGTCGTCACCGTGCCCACCGCCCGGGAGGGCACGGCTCTGATCGTGGCCCAGAACATGGCCCCGCAGGAGCGGGTGCTCCAGAAGATGGGGGCGGTGATGCTGCTGTTCGGGCTGGCCGGCGTCATCGGCGCCGCCGCGGCCGGCTGGGGTGTCGCACGCAACGGCCTGCGCCCCGTCCGCCGGCTGACCACCAACATCGAGGAGCTCACCCGGACCGAGGACCTCACCCCGCTGCCGGTGGAGGGCGACGACGAGATCGCGCGTCTCGCGACGGCGTTCAACGGGCTCCTCGCCGCGCTCTCGGCGTCGCGCGACCGACAACGCCGGCTGGTGGCCGACGCCGGGCACGAGCTGCGTACGCCGCTCACCTCGCTCCGCACCAACCTCGACCTGCTGCTGCAGTCCGACGCCGCCGGTGGGCTGGAGCCGGCCGCCCGCGCGGAGCTGCTCGACGACGTCGGCGCGCAGATCGAGGAGATGTCCAACCTGGTCGGCGACCTCGTGGAGCTCGCCCGCGACGAGCCGTTGCGCACGGTCGTCGAGCAGGTCGACCTGGCCGAGGTGGTCGACCGGGCGGTCGCCCGCGCCCGCCGCCGGGGCACCGGACTGACCTTCGAGGTCGACAGCGAACCCTGGTGGGTCACCGGAGAGTCGGCGTCGCTCGAGCGCGCGGTGACCAACCTGCTCGACAACGCCGTGAAGTGGAGCCCGCCCGCAGGAACGGTGCGGATCCGGCTCAACCACGGGACGTCTGACGGTCGAGGACGAGGGCCCGGGGATCGCCGAGGCCGACCGCGAGCACGTCTTCGAGCGCTTCTACCGCTCCGACGAGTCCCGCTCGATGCCCGGCTCCGGCCTGGGCCTCTCCATCGTGCGCCAGGTGACCGAGCGCCACTCCGGCACGGTCCGGGTCGACGAGAGCGAGACCGGGGGCACGCGGATGGTGATGCAGCTCCCCGGCGCCGCGCTCGTCGCCGGCTGAACGGCGCTCCGGCCCGGCCGCCTCACGCCTCGGGGTCGTGTCCCCAGTTCATCAGCGAGTGGCGCCACCGGAAGTCGGTGACGTCACTTCTTCCGCTTCAGGGCCGACGGCTTGTGCACCGCCTCGCCGCCGCTCTTGCTGCTGCGCACGAGGTACTGCGGGTCGTCGGCGCTGGCCCGCACCTGGCGGCCGGCCAGCTCGGTGTCGTGGGTGATCTCGCGGACCACCTCGCCCTCGGCCGTCCCACCGTGGCTCTGCCAGGTCACGTGGTCGCCCTCGGAGAACTTCTGCGCCATCTCTCATCCCTTCGGTGCGGTGGCCCTCACCACGGGTGACGGACCACGGACGTCTCTCACGCCGTACCCGCACCTCCGGCGCCTACTCGGTACCCGACACCACTACCGCAGCTCGCCCCGGCGGCGCTCCAGGTAGGCGGTCTCGGCCGTGTTGCCGGCGAGGTCGATGGCTCGGTCGTACGCCGCACGCGACTGCTCGCTGCGGCCCAGCCGGCGCAGCAGCTCGGCGCGGGTGGCGTGGTAGGCGTGGTACCCGGCCAACGAGGTCTCGAGACGGTCGACGGCGGCCAGCGCCACCTCGGGACCGTCGAGCTCGGCGACCGCGACGGCCCGGTTGAGGACGACGATGGGCGACGGGTCGAGGCGGACGAGCTGGTCGTACAGGGCGACGACCTGCGACCAGTCGGTGTCGCGCGCATCGGGGACGGAGGTGTGGACGGCGTTGATCGCGGCGAGGACCTGGTAGCGCCCCGGAGCCACCCCGGAGGCCAGGCGCTCCCGCACCAGCGCGAGGCCCTCGGCGACCAGGGTCGCGTCCCAGGCGCCACGGTCCTGCTGCTCGAGGGTGACCAGCTCGCCGGCCGCGGAGATCCGGGCCGGGCGTCGGGCCTCGGTGAGGAGCATCAGCGCCAGCAGCCCCGCCACCTCACCGTCCTCGGGCAGCAGCGCGCGGATCAGGCGGGTGAGCCGGATCGCCTCGGCGGTCAGGTCCGCGCGTACCGGATCGGTGTCGGGCCCGGTCGCCAGGTAGCCCTCGTTGAAGACCAGGAACAGGACGGCCAGGACGCCGGAGACCCGGGCCGGGAGGTCCGCCGCCGACGGCACGCGGTAGGGGATCCTGGCGGCCTTGATCTTGGTCTTCGCCCGGGTGATCCGTTGGCCCATCGTGGTCTCCTGCACCAGGAAGGCGCGGGCGATCTCGGGCACGGTCAGGCCGCCGACCATGCGCAGGGTCAGGGCGACCCGGGTCTCCGGCGCGAGAGCCGGGTGGCAGCAGGTGAAGATCAGCCGCAGCCGGTCGTCCTCGACCGGACCCGGCCGCTCGGGCGAGGGGTCGTCGTACCCCATCTGCGCTTCCTTCTGCTTGCCGTCGCGCTTGCTCTCGCGCCTGATCCGGTCGATGGCCTTGCGGGTGGCGGTCGTGGTCAGCCAGGCGCCGGGGTTGGGCGGTACGCCGTCGGTCGGCCAGCGCTCGACGGCGGTGGCGAAGGCCTCGGCCGCCGACTCCTCGGCGATGTCGAGATCACCGAAGCGCTTGGTCAGCGTGGCGACCACCCGCGCCCACTCCTGGTGGTGGGCCTCGACGATCGCCTCGTGCGCCTGGACCCGGGTCACAGGAACGGTCGCACCTCGACTCGCCGGTTGCAGGCCTTCGAGCCTCCCGTGGCGAGCTCGAGCGCCACGTCGAGGTCGGGGGCCTCGACGATCCAGAAGCCGGCGATGTGCTCCTTGGTCTCCACGAAGGGGCCGTCGGTGACCACGGGCGCGGTTCCACGGCTGTCGACCACCGTGGCGGTGCCGGGCGAGTTCAGGCCGCCGGCGAAGACCCAGTAGCCGTCGGCCCGGAGCTGCTCGTTGAACGCGGTGATGGCCTCCTGCTCCTCCGGGGTGCCGGAGTTCGTCTTGTCGTCGATCACGGAGAACAGGTACTGCATCGTCCGATCATCTCCTGTGGTTGGGGGGCTCCCCTCCTGGGCAACCGCTCACCCCTGCTACGAACGCCTGCGCCACGATCCGACACCGACGCCGGGAGTCTTTCAAGCGGTGCCTCAGCTTCATCATGTGAAGGTGGTGAACCGCCGCTTCACACGGTGAGCTCACCATGAGAAGCGGAGGTTCGCCTGCATCACATGATGAAGCTGTGCACCGTGGGACTCAGAGCTCGAAGCGGTAGCCGATGCCGGGCTCGGTGATCAGGTGCCGGGGGGACGGCGGGGTCGTCCTCGAGCTTCTTGCGCAGCGCACCGACGTAGACCCGCAGGTAGTTGGTCTCGCGCCCGTACGCCGGACCCCAGACCTCGTGCAGGAGGTCCTGCTGGCTGACCAGCCGACCGGGCGTACGCACGAGCATCTCGAGCAGCCCCCACTCGGTCGGGGTCAGCCGCACGACCTCGCCGGCCTTCGTGACCCGGCGAGCGGGCAGGTCGATGACGAGGTCGTCGGCCTCGAGGACCGGCAGGTCGGACCCGGCCCGCCGGGCCGCTGCCCGGAGCCGGGCCAGGAGCTCCTCCATCCCGAACGGTTTCGTCACGTAGTCGTCCGCCCCCAGGTCGAGCGCCTCCACCTTCTCCGACGACTCGGCGCGGGCGGAGAGCACGACCACCGGCGTCGTGCTCCAGACCCGCAGCTGTCGCAGCACCTCGATGCCGGAGACGTCGGGCAGCCCGAGGTCGAGCACCACGATGTCGGGCCGGTCCTCGCGCAGCGCCTGCAGCGCGGTCCGTCCGTCGGCGGCCATCAGCACCTCGTGCCCCTCCGCGCGCAGGCCGATCCCGAGCGTGCGCCGCAGCGTCGTGTCGTCGTCGACCAGCAGCACCTTCACGCGCGCGCTCCCGGGAGACCCAGCACCATGGTCAGCCCACCCCCGGGCGTCGACTCCGCCTCCAGGGAGCCGCCCTGCGCCTCGGTCAGCCCGCGGGCGACCGCCAGCCCGAGCCCGACCCCGGTCCCGGAGTCGCCCTGCCGCTGGAACGGTTCGAAGATCCGCGCCCGGTCGGCGGGGTCGACCCCGGGCCCGTGGTCGACGACGCGGAGCGTGACGTCCGCCCCGTCGGCCGAGCCCTCGACCGCGACGTCGTCGCTGTGGCGCAGGGCGTTCGCGACGAGGTTGGCCACGACGCGCTCGAGCAGACCGGCGTCGACGTACGCCGTCGGGAGCTCGCCGACGACCACCCGCTCGGACTCCTCGAGGCCGGTGAGCGACCGGCGTACGACCTCACCGAGGGGTACGTCGGCGGCGATCGGCCGGACGGCCCCGGTCTGCAGGCGACTCATGTCGAGCAGGTCGCTCACCATCGCGGTCAGCCGCGCGATCGAGGTCTCCATCGCCGCCAGGAGCTCCTGGCGTTCGGACTCCCCGAGCCGGGCGTCGTGCACACGGAGCGTCTCGGTCGCGGAGCGGAGCCCGGCGAGCGGCGTCCGCAGGTCGTGCGAGACCGCGGCGAGCAGCGCCGTGCGGGTGCGGTTGCCGGCCTCGAGCTGCTGGGCGGCCATGCTCTGCCGGGCCAGCTCCTCGCGCTCCCGCAGGACGCCGACGTGGGAGGCGAAGGCCGCGGCGACCGACCGTTCCCGGGTCCCGAGCTCGGCGCCGCGCAGCACCAGCCAGCCGGCGGCACCGGCAGGGACGACGACCGTCCCCGGGGCGGCCTGCGGCTCGTCGGTCGACCAGCTCGGCGGCGTCCGCCCCGAACGTGTCGCGGGCCAGGGTCAGCAGCCGTGGGACGTCGTACTCCCCGCCCAGGACCTGGCGGTTGAGCATCGCCAGCAGGTCGGCCTCGTGCTCCGCGGCGCGCGCCTGCTCGCGTCGGCGGGCCGCGGCATCGACGACGGACGCGACCGCCACCGCCGTGACCACGAACACCACGAGCGTCAGGAGGTCGTTGCCCGAGGAGACGGTGAGGGTGTGGCGCGGCGGGAGGAAGAACCAGTTGAGCAGCAGGGCACCGACCACGGCCGCGACCAGGCCCGGCCAGCGCCCCCCGACGAGGGCGACGGCGACCGCGAGGCTGAGGTAGAGCATCGCCTCGAGGGCGGTGCCGGCGCCGGTGTCGTCGACGAGCAGCAGGAGGGCGGTGAGGAGCGCGAGGCCGCCGACGGCGAGCGCCCAGCCGGCCCACGTACGCCGCGGGCCGAGTCCCGGGGCGCCCTCTCGGCGAGCTCGGTCCGAGGCGCCCGGAGTCCAGCGGCCGGTGTCCACGCGGCCAGTGTCCACCGCCAGTGTCCACCGGCCGGCGCCTCACCCGACGTGGACGTGCGGGCGGCGCAGCGGGTCCGGCTCGGCGCGCCGCAGGACCTCGCGCGTCACCGGCGCGACCTCGCCGAGGCCGAACAGCAGGAACCGCAGGAACTGCTGCACCGGGTTGCCCTCGGTCCAGGCGAAGTAGATGTGCGGGATGGCTCCGGAGTCCTCCCGGATCCGGAGCGCCAGGGCGGCCAGGGCGTTGGCCACCGACGGCGCGGTCACCGTCATCACCCGGTAGCGCCCGTGCAGCACCTCGCCGCGGACGTGCAGCCGGCCCTCGAAGTCGCTCGGGTCGACCACGGTGACCTCGACGAAGATGACGTCGGGGTCGGACGGCAGGTCGTGGTCGCGCCGCAGCTGGCGCAGCTTGTCGACGTACTCCTCGGCGTCGCGGCGCTCGGTCTTGTGGGCCACCAGCCGGATCGTCCGCCGGGCGCAGTCGCGGACGAACACCTGGCTGGCCGGCGTCGAAGTCGATCTCGGTGGCGCGCAGCTCGAAGACCCGCGTGACCCGGGAGGCGAGCGAGACCGTGACGATGGCGAGGATGAAGCAGGCACCGATCTTCACGCCGTCCGGCCGCTCGATCACGTTGCTGACGGTCGTGTAGGCGAAGACCAGCGAGATCGCGGCGAAGCCGTACATCCGCCTGCGCTGTCCCGCTCGCCGGGCGGCCAGGGTGACGGCCACGCCGGCGCTGGTGAACAGGACCAGGACGCCGGTGGCGTACGCGCCACCCTGGGCGTCGACGCTGGCGTCGAAGATCCAGGTGATCAGGAACGCCGTGCCGGTCAGGATGAGCACCAGCGGCCGGACCGCACCGGCCCACTCGGGCGACATGCCGTACCGCGGTAGGTAGCGCGGGATCAGGTTGAGCATGCCGGCCATCGCCGAGGCGCCGGCGAACCAGAGGATGGCGATCGTCGAGGCGTCGTACGTCGTCCCGAAGGCGTTGCCGAGGTACTCGTGCGCCAGGAAGGCGAGCGCGCGGCCGTTGGCCTGTCCGCCGGGCTCGAACTGGTCCGCGGGGATCAGCAGGGTGGTGACGAACGAGCTGGTCACCAGGAAGACGCTCATCAGCACCGCCGCGGCGGTGAGGAGCCGCTTGGTGCCACGGATCCGGCCGGTCGGCCGCGCCTCGGTGTCGGTGGGGTCGCCGCCGACGTGCGGCATCACCGCGACCCCCGTCTCGAAGCCGGACATGCCGAGCGCGAGCTTGGGGAAGACGATCAGTGAGACCCCGATCATGGCCAGGGGGCTGCCGTGCTGCTGCGTGAGGGCCGCGGTCCAGTCCGGGACCAGGTGCGGATGGGTGGCGATCTGCCAGAGGCTGACCCCGATCACCACCACGTTGAGGGCCAGGTAGATCGCGACGAGCCCGACGGCCAGGCCGATCGCCTCGGTGAAGCCGCGCAGGAACACCGCACCGAGCAGCGCCAGCAGGAAGAGCGTGATCACGACCTGGTGGCCGGTCAGGGTCGAGCGCAGGTTGGGGTTCTCGATCAGGTGGGCCGACGCGTCGGCAGCCGACAGGGTCATCGTGATGATGAAGTCGGTGGCGGCGAAGCCCAGCAGCGCGAGGACGAACAGCTTGCCCTTCCAGAAGCTGAGCAGCCGCTCGAGCATCGCGATCGAGCCCTCGCCGTGCGGGCTCTCCTCGGCCACCCGGCGGTAGACGGGGAGGGCGCCGACGAGGGTCAGCGCGACGAGGACGAGGGTGGCGACCGGGGAGAGCAGGCCGGCGGCCAGCGCCGCGATGCCGGGCTGGTAGCCGAGCGTCGAGAAGTAGTCGACGCCGGTCAGGCACATCACCTTCCACCAGGGCTGGCCGGCACCGGCGTCGTGCACCTCCCCCTCGGTGACCAGCCAGTCGCGGGCGCGCCGCGTCAACGGAGGGGCGGACATCAGCGGGCGTCGACCGCAGCGGCGACCTGGTCGGCGAGGAGCACGGCGACCCGCCTCTGCTCGGACGTCGGGTAGGTCACCTGCGAGCTGGCGGTCACCAGGAAGTGACCGACGACCCGCGAACCGCGGTGGACCGGGATGGTGACGTAGTCGTTGGACGGCATGCCGACCCGGTCGACGTCGACCGTGTGGGAGCCCCGGACGACGTCGCCGTCGTGGTCGAGGACTGCGACGCGGCTGTCCGTGACCGGACCGTCGACGAAGCGGCACTCGTCAGCGCCGAGCACCTCGGTGATCTGGCGGGCGACGAGGTCGGTCAGCGCGGAGGCCGGCGTGTCTCCCTCAGCCACCAGCCGAGCCGCACGCAGGACACCGTCGAGGTAGCCGGAGCGACCGGCGGCACGGGCCTGCTGCCGGTGCCCCCAGAGGGCGATCTCGGTGACGCCGAGGCCGATCACCACGAGCAGGACGGTGGCCTCGAGGTCGTCGGAGCCCTTGATGGCGAACTGCTGGTAGGGCGCGGTGAGGAAGAAGTCGAACCAGGCGCCGCTGGAGATGGCAGCGAGCAGACCGGCGACCCGGTCGCCGGTCGCGGCGGCCGCCACCACCTCCAGCACGAGGAGGAGCACCGCCGTTGCAGCGGTGACCTCGTCACGGACGGTCGAGAGGACGGCGCAGGTCACGAGGGGCAGGACCACCGCCCCGGCGCGGACTGCCACCTGCCAGTGACCCGGGCGCGGCCATGTCCTGGGGCCGTCCGCCAGGCCCCTCGGGCGCGAGAGATTGAGTGTCACAGTCACATGCTCTGCCTCGGACCGGTGCCCTCCGCCGTTCTTGACGCGTTCCTGACGGCCGCGTCGCCCAGGTCACACCCGGCTCGAAAGGCCTTGCCCGGCAGGCGATCCGGTCGCACCCTGTGCGATCGGAGTGGGTCAGGAGGCGAGGGCCCGCAGACCGTCGACCGCGAGCACCAGCCCGATCCCGAGCGACGCGACGGCGATGATCGTCGGCCCGGCCCGGACCACGCGGGCGTTCAGCTCCGCGAGGCGGGCGTCGGCCTCGGCGGGGTCCCGGGCGTAGTAGACGTAGATGGCGCCCACGGTGGCGGTCGAGACGACGGCGAAGATCGCGAAGGCGATCACCGCGACCACGAACCGCGAGTGGTCGTGCACCAGCACGAGCGCCGCGGCGGCGGTGAGGGTCCACGGCTGCTTGAGGACGCCCAGGACGGCGGCGCCACGGGGGTCGAGTCTCTTCAGCCGGTCGGCGAGCTCGTTCGAGACCCCGACGCCGCTGCGCGGGACGTGGCGTCGACGCCACTGCCAGACCCCGGTGAGGAGCAGGCCGACCCCGACCACGAGCTCGAAGACGTCCAACGCCGTGCTGCCGCCCCCGGTGCTGAGGCCGCGGTACGTGCCGAGCAGGTAGCTGCCGGTGAAGACCACCGTCAGCGAGACGGTCCATCCGACCAGGAACGCGAAGGCGTTGAGCCGAGCGCGGGTGGTGGCGAGGAGGAGGATGAAGACGACGAGCGTGACCGGCGAGATGCTGGCCAGGATGGCGAGCGCCAGGATGGGGAGGATCAGACCCATCGGAGCTCTCCTGCTTCTGCCGAGCGGGCGGACGACGGTCCGAGTCGGGACGCATCGGTGGCCATCGCCGGGGTCACTATGTCACGCGCACCGAGCGGCCGCGTCGGGATCCGGCGGCAACCGTGGAGGTTCTCAGGCACCTGGTGCCGGTGACCCTCCGTCGTCGGGACGCGGGCCCCGGCCGGCGAGGAGCTCGCTCGCCAGGCGGTGCACCAGGTCGGAGCCGTGCTCGGTGAGGATCGACTCGGCGTGGAACTGGATCCCCCGGAAGTGGGGGCCGTGGACCAGGTGCACGTCGCCGGACTCCGGGTCGGTCTCCGCGGTGAGGCCGTCGGGCAGCGGGGCGCCGCTGCCGAGCGGGGCTGCCGCGACCCGGCCGACGAAGGTGTTGTAGAAGCCGACGCGCTCCGGACGGCCGTCGAGGCTGATCTCGGCCTGGGTGCCCTGGAAGACGATGTCCTTGTAGGCCAAGGGGATCCCGAGGCGGTCGCAGAGCACCTGGTGGCCGAGACACACCGCCAGGAACGGCTGCCGACGTGCGAGCAGGCGGTCGACGGCTCGGCGGAAGGTCGCGATCTTCGGGTCGTCGCCGTCGCGCGGGTCGCCGGGGCCGGGGCCCACGATCACGAGGTCGGCCGCGTCGAGCACGCCGTCGGCGTACCTGCGGTGCGGGACGACCTCGCTGGTCATGCCGGCGACCCCGAGCACGTGCCGCAGCATGTTCACGAAGTCGTCCTCGCCGTCGAGGATCGCGACGTGCTGCCCGGCCAGCCGGAGGTCGGGCGGAGCGCCGGCCTGGTCGGTGAGCCAGAACGTCGACAGCCGCTGGTTGCGGGAGTTCAGCGCGATCAGCACGTCCTCGTCGCGAGTCAGGTCGTCGACGCCGTACGCCGGTGCGGCCGGGGTGTCGACCAGGCCGAAGGCGCTCAGGATGCCGCCCGCCTTGGCATGCGTCTCCGCGACCTCGCTCGCCGGGTCGCTGTCGCGGACCAGGGTCGCGCCCGCGGTGACCTTGAGGCGGCCCTCGAGGTCGACGTCCGCGGCCCGGATCACGATCGGGCTGTCGCACCGGGTGCGACCCTCGCGGTCGCGCCCGATCAGGGCGAGCGCGGCGCCGTAGTAGCCACGGCCCTCGGTCTCGTAGGTCCTGATCAGCCGGCACGCGTTCTGGACCGGGCTGCCGGTGACGGTGGCGGCGTACATGGTGTCGCGCAGGACCTCGCGCACGTCGCGACGCGTGCGACCGGCGAGGAGGTACTCGGTGTGCACGAGATGGGTCATCGGCTTGAGGAACGGCCCGAGCACCTGGCCGCCCTCGTGGCAGACGTCGCACATCATCTTCAGCTCCTCGTCGACGACCATGAAGAGCTCGTAGATCTCCTTCTCGTCGGCCAGGAAGTCGAGCAGCGCCGCCTTGCGTTCCGCCGGCTCGTCGTGGCCGGCGAGCCGGAAGGTGCCGCTGATCGGGTTCATCCGGACGTCGCTCACGGTGCCGTAGCCGCCCTGGACGCTGACGTGTCGCTCGGGGCTGGCGCCGATGAGGTAGCGGTCGCCGGTGAAGAAGCAGAACGTCCAGTACGCGCCGCGCTCCCGCTCGCACAGCCGCTTGAAGACGGTGAGTGCCTTGCCGGCGTCCCAGGCGGCGACCTGCGCGCGGTAGTGCCGCCCGATCACGAGGTTCGCGCCCTCACCCTGTCCGATCTCGTCGCCGATGATCGCCTCGACGAGCGCGGCGTACTCCTCGTCGTCGCTCTCGAAGCCGCCGCGGTCGAGGAACTCGATCCCGTCGTCGGCGATGGCAGCCAGCGTCTCGTCGAGCGGAAGCTGCCGCTCGAACCCGATGTCGACGACGACCAGCGGCGTGCCGTCGTCGTGCGCGTCGAAGCCGCGCTCGGTGACCTGCCGGAACGGGATGGCGAGCAGCCGGTCCGCGGTCCGGCCCTCGTCGGGCGATCCCTGCTCCAGCGGCACGTCGAGCAGGCTCGCGACCTCGCTCCTGCTGCCGCCGACGCCGAGCACGGTGTCGTCGTCACCCATCCGGACCAGCGCCCACGCGGCGTACCCCTGGAGGGTCGCGAGCACGTCGGACGTCGTCGGGTTCGCGGGCATGCCCGGCAGCCTACAAACGGCGGGGGTCGCCTCCCGGCGCGTCTCGGCGCGTGAGGTCGCGGGCCGCGCCGGGTGTGCGGCGCGCAGGCGGGCCGCGGCCACGACGACGTCGTCGGGGAGGTCGACGTGGACGATGAACCCGGCACCGCGCGGACCGTAGCCGTGGTCGTCGTCGGTCAGCCGGCTGATCTCGCCGAGCACGAGGTCGCGGAAGCGGTCGAGGGTCCACACCGCCCGGTCTGCGGTCTCGCCGGCGCCGTACGCGGAGACGACGGGTACGAACGGCGCGTGGCTGCGGAGCTCGGGACCGCCGGGACCGCGCCAGCGGTCGAACGCCGCGTGGGTCCGGCGCTGCATGGTGGGGTCCTGGACGACCACGATCGAGCCGGCCGGCACCGTCGGGCGGCGAGCAGCCGCAGGGACAGCTCGGCGTTCCGGCCGCAGTTCGTCGCCTCGCTCTCGACGAGCAGGTGGTCGGCCGGGACGTCGAGGTGGCGCCGGAGGATCTCGGCCAGCACCGCGGCCTCGGTCCGGCCGGCGGTGACGGTGTCGCGGTAGGCCGGGTGCGCGGCCACCGCCTCCCGGAGGTACGCCGTGGAGTGGCCGATGCCTCCGGTCACCAGGATCCGCGTGACGGCTCCCGCGTGGAGCGCGGCCGCTGCGACCGTCAGCGACTGGAGCACCGCGCTGCCGCAGAGCACCAGGACGTCGGCCGGGTGGTCGGGGGTCGGTGCCGGCTCGTCACGCCGGGCCAGGAACCCGGCGAGGACGGACAGGTCGTCGTACTCGTCGGTCACCGGTGGTAGTCGTCGTCCGCGACCTCGTGGAGCCAGGTCGTGGTGCCGCCGGCCGTGATCGCGAGGTGGGCGAACGCCGTGGTCGGCGTCGCGCCGTGCCAGTGCGGCACCCCGGGCTCGACGTGCCACCAGTCGCCGGGGCCGAGCGCGACCGGCCGGTCGAGGCCCTCCCAGGCCACGATCCCGCTCCCGAACATGCCGACGATCGCCTGCTCGTGCTCGTGGACGTGCCAGGAGGAGCGGGCGCCCGGCTCGTAGTGGAACCTGGAACCGGCCAGGTGCTCGAGGTCGTCGGGGTCGACGTAGTCGGTGCGCCAGACCCGGCCGGTGAACCGCGCCGGGTCCGCGAGGAACGCCGTGACCGAACGGTCGGGGATGACGCGCATGCGCCCACTCTGCCCCAACGCCGAGTCGTCACCTGCCGACTCGGCGGGATTTCGGTGCCTGTCTGCGCCGACTCGGCGGGATTTCGGTGCCTGTCTGCGCCGACTCGGCGACATCGTCAGCGGATGAGGGTGAGGAGCTGGGTGGCGCGGGTGAGGACGACGTAGAGGGTGGCGCGGCCGGTGGGCGACTCGGCCTCGATCGCGTCGGGGTCGACGACCACGATGCCGTCGAACTCCAGGCCCTTGGTGTCGATGCCGGTCAGCACGACGATCCGGTCGTCGCCGGCGGTCTCGGGGGTGGCGGCGTGAGGGGCGGCGTCCGCGAACTCCTCCCACGAGGTGAGCCAGCCGGCGACCTCGGCACGGCGGGCGATCGGCGCGACGACGGCCACGGTGCCGGCCACCTCGCCGAGGATCGCCGTCAGCTCGGCACGGACCGTGCCTGCGACGTCGTCGCCGGCGCTCACCTCACGCGGCGACACCCCGGTGGAGCGGACCGCGGTCGGGAGGTCGGCGTCGAGCCCGACCCGAGCGGCGTACGCCGCGGCGTAGTCGTAGATCTCGGAGGAGTTGCGGTAGTTCGTCGAGAGGTGGAACGCGTGGAGGTCCTTGCCCTCGATGGCGGCGGCCCGGGCGGCCGCCGACTCGACCGGGTCCGGCCAGGACGACTGTGCGGCGTCGCCGACGATCGTCCACGTCGCGGCGCGACCACGGCGTCCGACCATCCGCCACTGCATCGGCGTGAGGTCCTGGGCCTCGTCGACGAGCACGTGGGCGTAGCCGTCGTCCTCGATCGAGTGGGTGGGCGGCATCCAGACCGGGGCGCCGGGGCCGTACTCGCGCTCCCAGGCGGTGGTCAGCTCCTCACGCCCGCCGCCGAGGTCGCCGCCGAGGAAGTCGTCGAGCTCGTGGTCCTCGTCGCGACGGTCCGGCACGTCGCCGAGCGCGTAGCGCAGCTCGTCGACCAGCGGGACGTCCTCGACCGACAGGGAGTCGTCCTGCCACGAGCCGGCCAGCAGCCGCTGCTCGTCCGTGGTCAGCAGCCCCTCACCGACACGCGCGAGGAACTCCGGGTCACGCAGCCAGCCGAGCGCCTCCGTCGCGCCGAGGGGCGGCCACCACGACAGGGCGAACTCGACGAAGGCGTCGGAGGACAGCATGTCGTCGTCGAACGCCTCGCGGCCGCGGTCGCGACCCCGCTCGCCGCGCACCTGGCGCCACATCACGTCGAGCAGCGAGGAGGCGATCCGCGGCAGCTGGCGGTTGCGCTGTCCCTGGCCCATCAGCTGCCGGCGCAGCTTCCCGAGCTGGGCACGGTCGAGCAGGATCACGTCGTCGCGCCAGAACACCCGGAACTCCTTGGGGGAGCCCGGGGCCTGCTGGCGCGCCGTACGCCGCATCAGCTCGGCCATCCGGACCGAGCCCTTGACCGCGGCGACGGCAGGGTCGTCGTGCCGCGTCGCCCGGAGACCGCCCACGACCTCACCGAGCGACCGCAGCGCCACCGCGGTCTCGCCGAGCGACGGCAGCACCCGCTCGATGTAGCGCATGAAGACCCCGGACGGCCCGACGACGAGCACGCCACCGGTCTCGTAGCGACGGCGGTCGGAGTAGAGGAGGAACGCCGCCCGGTGCAGCGCCACCACGGTCTTGCCGGTGCCCGGCCCACCGCTGATCGCCACGACTCCCTTGGCCGGCGCGCGGATCGCCTTGTCCTGCTCGGCCTGGATCGTCGCCACGATCGAGTGCATCGACCGGTCGCGGGCCCGCGACAGCTGCGCCATCAGCGCGCCCTCGCCGACGATCGGCAGGTCGGTCTCGGCCTCGGCGTCGAGGAGCTCGTCCTCCACCCCGACCACGGTGGGTCCCGCGCACCGCAGCACCCGTCGGCGTACGACGTCCTGCGGCTCCGCGGCGGTCGCCTGGTAGAAGACGGCGGCGGCCGGGGCGCGCCAGTCGATCAGCAGCGAGTCGCGCTGCTCGTCGCGCAGGCCGATCCGGCCGATGTAGCGGGGCTCGGGGTCCAGGGTCGGTCGCAGGTCGAGCCGGCCGAAGACCAGGCCCTCGTGGGCGGCGTCGAGCTGGGCGATCCGCTTCGCCGCCTGGAACACCATGGCGTCGCGCTCGACCAGGCCGCCCTCGTGGCCGAGCCGGCCGCGTCCGTGACCCTCGCGCGCCAGCTCCCGCGCGTTGCGCGCGGACTTCTCGAGCTGGACGTACACGCGATCGACGAACGTCTGCTCCGCGGCGAGCTCGGCCGCCAGCACATCGTCTGCCAAGAAAGCGTCCCCTCGGTTCCCCGACCGCCGGCGGCGGTGTCCCATGCTGCGAGTCGACAATCGTATCCGTTGCCTTCGCCGGGTGTTGCGGGACGGTCGGATTGAGCCGCGGGCAGGCTCAGTCCGTCCGCTCGTACAACGCCACCCCGAACGTGCCCGTGCCCTTCAGGATCCGGGCCTGCGGGGTCTGGCCCGCGGGCACCCAGAGGCTTCCCATCGCCGCCTTCCCACCCGCGACCTGGGAGCCGGACGGGGTGGAGCGGGGCCCGGCGCGGAACTCGACCTGGGCGCTGCCGCGGATCTGCCAGGCCATCCCGGCCACCCGGTCCCGACCGGCCGCGGGCAGCCGGAGCGGCGCCCCGTCGGAGCTCGCCGTCGAGGCCAGGGCCCAGGTGTGGCCGTCCTGCTCGACGGTCGTGGGGAGGCGGTAGCCGCCGATCGAGCGGTTGCTCGCCGGACCGTAGACGCCGATGCCCAGCCGGAGCTCCGGCACCCGGGACGCGGGGACGACGTGGCCGTCGGTGAACCCCGTCGAGACCCAGACCCGTACCCGGACGCGGGTCCCGGCCGGCCGGTCCGGCAGCTCGCTGAACCCGCCGGACGCCGGGTCGAACCAGGTGCCTGCGTCGCACGAGCCACCCGAGCTCACCCGCCCGTCACCGTCCAGGGACACGTTCACGGCGTAGCCCCGGGGCAGCCCGGAGCACGCGAGGTGCAGGTCGACCTGACCTCCCGTCGCGACGTAGGTCGTGCGGAGCTCCGGCTGACCCTGGTCGGAGACGGCCGCCGCGAGCAGGGGCGTCCCGGCCACGCTCTGCCGGTAGGTCGTCCCGTCCTTGGTGTAGCCGGCGGGGGCCGCATCGGTCAGCGTGTACGCCGCCAGCCCGACGTGGCCGGAGGGCACCGAGATCCGGAGGGTCCCGCTCTGCCCGGCCGCGACCTGCACGAAGTCGGTGAAGGAGGTCTCCGAGGAGTGCCAGACCTCTCCGTTCGGGAGCACCATCCGGACGGCGACCGGACGGTCGGTGGTCCAGGTGTAGAGCCGCGGCGTCCTCGACGCGGAGACCTTCACCGACCCGTGGCCGGCGAAGGTCTCGGCCGTCCCGTCGGTCCGGTAGGTGTAGCCGAGGGAGGTGAGCGTCTCGGGGGCGCGCACGCCGAACACCACGGGCGGAGGCGGTCGACGAGGCGCGGTGGACGCCGATCAACCCGACCGTCGTCGCGACGACGAGGGCGAGCGCCCCGGCGCCCACGGCGCGGCGACGCCGGCGTACGACGGAGACCCGGTGGTGCACCGCCGCGGCGCGGACGACGGCCTCGCCGTCGGGGATCCGGTCGGCGTGCGCGTCGAGCGTGCTCCGGAGGTCGGACAGGGTGTTCATCGCAGGTCTCCTTCCGCCTCGGTGAGGGCAGGATCGATGCGCAGCTTGGCGAGCGCCTTGCTGCACTGGCTCTTGACGGTGCCGACCGAGCAGCCGAGGACGTCCGCCGTCTGGACCTCGGTCAGGTCCTCGACGTAGCGCAGGACCACCACGGCACGCTGCCGTCGCGGGAGCCGCTCCATCGCCCGCCAGAGGTCGGTCGGCTCGGAGCCGGGCTCGGCGGTCGCGGGTTCGGGGAGCTCCTCGGTCGGGTGCTCGCCGTTCCACTTCCGCCGCCACCAGGAGGCGTAGGTGTTGACGAGGATGCGTCGGACGTAGGGCTCCGGGTCGCCGTCGATCCGCCGCCACGCGAACCAGGCCTTGGTCAGCGCCGTCTGCAGCAGGTCCTCGGCGAGGGCGTGGTCGTGGGTGAGGAGGTACGCCGTCCGCAGCAGCGCCCGGGATCGGGCCGCGACGAAGTCGTCGAAGGTCGCCTCGCGCACGCGCCCTCCCGAGTCGACGGCAGTCGTGGTGGTCATGCCCGTACCTACCGGGCGGGCCGGCTCGAAGGTTGCCTACGTCTTCTTCCGGGTCAGGAACGCGGTCATCGCCTCGCGGGCCTCGTCGGAGGCGAACAGCCGGGCGCTCAGCGCCGCCATCTCGTCGCCCTGCGCGTCGATCCGGCGTACCAGGTCGGCGTTGAGGATGCGCTTGGACTCCCGCAGCCCCTGGGCCGCCCCCGTGGCCAGCTGGGCGCAGACCGTCGCGACCGCTGTCGTCCAGCGCGTCGGCGGGCACCGCCGTGGTGACCAGGCCGTACGCCGCGGCCTGGGCGCCGGAGAACGTCTCGCCGCCGAGCGTCGTGAGCGACGCCGCGCGCGGGTTCATCCGGGCATGGACGGTCAGGGAGATGATCGCGGCCGCCAGGCCGAGCTTGACCTCGGTGAGGGCGTACGTCGCGTCGTCGGCGCTGACGGCGACGTCGCCGGCCGCGACGATCCCGATCCCGCCGGCGCGGACCGCCCCCGAGACCCGCACCACCACCGGCTTGTCCATGGTCACGATCAGGCGCTGGAGCGCGACGATCCGGCGAGCGCCCTCGGCCATGCCCGTCCGTGGTCGCCTCGGACAGGTCGGCGCCGGAGCAGAACACCCTGCCCTCCTGGCGGATCAGCACCACCTTCACGGCCGGATCGGCCCCGGCCCGCTCGAGCCGCTCGAACGAGCTCGGTGACCAGCTGCCGGGAGAGGGCGTTGCGGTTGTGCGGGCGAGTCCAGGGTGATCGTGGCCACCGCGTCCTCGACGGCGTAGTGGACGAGCTCGCGATCTCCTGAGCCTGTCGAAGGATCGGTCATGGCGCGCATCCTTCCATCCCCTCAGCTCACAGCCCGCCCGATCGGCCGAGCCACGGGGCGCCCGCGCAATCCCGGACGGGCGCCGCGACGAACCACCTCCGTGTGCTGACCACTCTGCGTTACGCCCTGTTCGGGGTCCTGTCCGCGCTGGCGGGCATGGCCGTCGGGCACCTCGTGGCCGCGGTCACCGAACCGGCGTCCTCGCCGGTGCTGGCGGTCGGGCGAGACCGTCATCGACCACACCCCGACCCCGCTGAAGAACTGGGCGATCGCCCACTTCGGCACCCACGACAAGACGATCCTCGTCGGCTCGGTCCTGGTCGCGGTCCTCCTCCTGGCCGGCATCGCCGGGGTGCTCGCGCGCCGTTCGTTCCGCCTCGGCGCGGGGCTGCTGGTCCTCCTCGTCGGGGTCGCGCTGTACGCCGCGCTGAGCCGGCCGGTCGTCCACCCCGCCGACGCGCTGCCCGGCGTCGTCACCGCCGTCGTCGGCGTGGCGACGCTGGGGCTGCTGGTCCGCCTCGACCACCGCCGCGGTTCGACGAGCGACCGCGACGCGGCCACGGCCACCGGCACCGGCGCCGGCGCCGGCACGAGCGACCCCAGCCGCCGCGGCGTCCTGCTGGGCGTGGCCGGAGTGGCCGCGCTCGCGGCCGCCAGCGGCTACGCCGGCCGGGTGATCGCCCACTCCCGCGCCGCCATCGGCAACATCAGCGCTGCCCGCGCCGCGGAGCGCGGCCGGGGCGTTCCCCCGCGGCCTGGACGACAAGGTCCCCGGGATCACGCCCTTCCGCACCAGCGTCGCGTCGTTCTACCGCGTCGACACCCGCCTCTCGCTGCCCATCGTCGACGCCGCCTCGTGGGAGCTGGTGATCGACGGCGACGTCGCGCGGTCGCAGAGCCTGTCCTACGACGACCTGCTGGCGCTGCCGATGATCGAGCGCGACATCACCCTGACCTGCGTCTCGAACGACGTCGGCGGCCCGTACGTCGGCGGCGCCCGCTGGCTCGGCGTACCGCTGAAGACGCTGCTCGACCGGGCCGGGGTCGGCACCACCGCCGACCAGATCCTGTCGACCGACGTCGACGGGATGACCATCAGCACGCCGCTCGCGCTCGCCACCGACGGCCGCGACGCGATGATCGCGGTCGGGATGAACGGCGAGCCCCTGCCCCGGGACCACGGCTTCCCGGCCCGGATGGTCGTGCCCGGCCTCTACGGCTTCATCAGCGCCTGCAAGTGGATCAACCGGATGACGCTCACGACCTACGCCGACCACTCGGCGTACTGGACCGACCGCGGCTGGGCCGAGGACGCGCCGATCAAGATCGAGAGCCGGATCGACACCCCGCAGGGGCCTGGCGCGCGTCACGGCCGGCCGGACCTTCATCGGCGGCATCGCCTGGGCACAGCCCGTCGGCGTCGCCGGGGTCGAGGTGCAGGTCGACGGAGGGCCCTGGCAGAAGGCCACGCTCGGCCCGAGCGCCGGCCACGACTACTGGCGCCAGTGGTACCTCGCGTGGGACGCCGAGCCCGGCCAGCACCAGCTCTCCTGCCGTGCCACCGACCGCGACGGCCGGGTCCAGACGACCGCGCGCACCTCGCACGTTCCCGGACGGTGCCAGCGGGATCCAGAAGATCCAGGTCTCGGTGACCTGACACCCATCCGGACGGCTCGTCGTACCGAACTACCTGCAACACCAGGAACTCCCAGACCGGAAGGCTCATCATGAACATCACGCTCCGACGCACGGGGATCGCCGCGATCGCGCTGTCCAGCTCTCTCGGTCTCGCCGCCTGTGGCGGCAGTGACAGCAGCTCGACGACCGCCTCGGCCGACACCACCGACGCCGCCGCCCAGACCTTCGGCGCCGGCTGCACCGCCGTCCCGAAGACCGGTGACGGCTCGTTCAACGGCATGGCCACCGCGCCGGTCGCCTCCGCCGCGAGCGCCAACCCGGTGCTCTCGACGCTGGTCGCCGCCGTCACCAAGGCCGGGCTCGTCGACACGCTCAACTCGCAGAAGTCGCTGACGGTCCTCGCCCCGACCAACGACGCGTTCGGCCAGATCCCGCCGAAGACGCTCAAGGCCGTGCTCGCCGACAAGCCGACGCTGACCAAGATCCTGACCTACCACGTCATCGCCGGCGCCCTGTCGCCCGACGAGCTGGCCGGGACGCACAAGACCCTCGAGGGCGAGGACCTGACCATCTCCGGGAGCGACCCGGACTTCGTGGTCGGCACCCAGAAGGCGTCGATCGTCTGCGGCAACGTGAAGACCGCCAACGCCACGGTCTACATCATCGACCAGGTGCTCATGCCGCCGACGATGTGACCCGGTCCTGACAGACAGCGCCTGACGACGCGAGGATCGATGACGTGACGTACCTGAGGTCCGTGCCGACCGACCCACCCCCCGACGGGGGTGGGTCGGTCGGCGCTCACCTGGCCGACCTGCTCAAGCGGGCCAGCCATGGGGACGAGGGCGCCTTCGCCGAGTGGTACGACGCCACCTCGGCGCGCGCGTTCGGTCTCGCGGTCCGGGTGCTGCGCGACCGGGCCCAGGCCGAGGAGGTCACCCAGGAGGCCTACCTCGAGTGCTGGCGTCACGCCGCGCGCTTCGACCCGGCCAAGGGGAGCGCCGATCTCCTGGCTCCTCACCATCGTGCACCGCAAGGCCGTCGACCGGGTGCGCTCGGCCGAGGCGTCCGGACGGCGCGACGAGGCCTACTCCCACAAGGAGCAGACCGTCGACCACGACTCCACCGCCGAGGCGGCGGCGGCGTCGCTGGAGGCCACCCGGGTCCGCGCCGCACTGGCGGACCTGACCCTCAAGCAGCGACAGGCCGTGGAGCTCGCGTTCCTCGGCGGCTACACCCATACCGAGGTGGCCCGGATGCTCGACCTCCCGATCGGCACCGCCAAGACCCGGATCAGGGACGGCCTGATCCGGCTGAGAGACGCGCTGGGCGTCGGAGAGGTAGCGCAGGCATGAACCACCCCATGACGTTCTGCGTCTTCCCCGCTGCGCTCCTCCGCCGCACAACGCCAAGGGGACCCCGATGAGCGACAGCCACGCCCTGTCGGGCGCCTACGCCGTCGACGCCCTCGACGACGACGAGCGCCAGCAGTTCGAGAAGCACCTCGAGGTCTGCCCCGAGTGCCGGGCCGAGGTCCGGTCGTTCAGCGAGACCGCGGCGCTGATCGCCGAGACCCAGGCCGAGACTCCTCCGCCGAGCCTGCGCGACTCCGTGCTGTCGGGCATCGCCTCGGTCCGCCCGCTGCCTCCCGAGACCGCGCCGGTCACGCCGACCGACGACCCCGCGTCCACCGAGGCCCCCGGGCCACCCCGGCCACGGTGCGGACCCTGCCCCGCCGGCTGTTCCCGGCACTGGTCGCGGCCTCGGTCGCCGTGATCCTGCTGGCGGTCGGCGCCCTGGTCTGGCAGCCCTGGAGCGGTCCGGAGACCACCAGCCTCGCCGACCAGATCATGGCCGCGCCCGACGCCGTCAGCGTCACCGAGCCGGTGCCCGGCGGCGGTCAGCTCACGATCGTGCGCTCCGCCTCCCTGAAGCGGGCGGTGATGGTCGGCAAGCGACGTCCCGGCGCCGAGCCCGGGACGACGTACCAGCTGTGGCTGCTCCAGCCCGGCGAGGGCATGGTGTCGGCCGGCCTGATGACGGACGTCGCGGAGCCGACCGTGCTCACCGGCGACGCCGCGACCGCCAAGGCCGCCGCGGTGTCGGTCGAGCCCGAGACCGGCTCCGCGCACCCGACCTCCGACCCGATCGCCCTGTTCCCGTTGCGGACGACGGGGAAGACCGGGTCGACATGAGCCGACCCCGGCGGATCGCCGTCATCGGGTCCGGCGTGGCAGGGCTGACGGCGGCGCACGTGGCGGCGAGGACGGCCCACGTCACCCTCTACGAGGCCGACAGCCGGCTCGGCGGCCATGCCGACACCCACGACGTCGGCGGCCTCGCGATCGACACCGGCTTCATCGTCCACAACGAGCGCACCTACCCCACGCTGCTGCGGCTCTTCGCCGAGGTCGGCGTCCGGACGCAGCCGTCCGAGATGTCGATGTCGGTGCGCGACGAGACGACCGGCCTGGAGTACGCCGGCGCGCTCGGCCTGCGCGGGCTGTTCCCCAGCGGCCGCAACCTGCGCCGTCCCGGGTTCCTCAGGATGCTGGGCGAGGTACCGCGCTTCCACCGCCGGGCGCGCGCACTGCTCGACCAGCCGGCAGGGAGCCTCCGACGACCAGACCCTGCGGCGACTTCCTCGCCGACGGCGGCTTCTCGGCGTACTTCTGCCGCCAGTTCATGGAGCCGCTCGTCGCCGCGGTGTGGTCGTGCGACCCGGAGGTCGCTCTGGACTACCCGGCGCGCTACCTCTTCGAGTTCCTCGCCCACCACGGGATGCTCTCGGTCACCGGCTCGCCGCAGTGGCGCACCGTGGTCGGCGGCTCCCGCGAGTACGTCGAGCGGGTCGCGGCCGGGCTCGACGAGGTCCGGGTCGGCACCAAGGTGACCTCGGTCCGCGAGACCGCCGGACGCCGTCGAGGTGACCGACGGCAACGGCACCACCGCGGCGTACGACGCCGTCGTGGTCGCCACCCACCCCGACCAGGCGCTCGCCATGCTCCAGGAGCCCGACCGCGGTGCAGCGGGAGGCGCTGGCGCGCCATCCCGTACGCCGACAACCTCGCGCTGCTGCACACCGACACCTCGCTGCTCCCGCGCGCCGACCGGGCCCGGGCGTCGTGGAACTTCCTGCGGCCCCGCGGGGACCGGGGCGCGGTCACCGTGACCTACGACCTGACCCGGCTGCAGCGGCTGCCCGACCAAGACCCACTACCTGGTCACCCTCGGCGGCGAGGACCTCGTGGACCCGCGCACGGTGATCGCGCGCCGGGAGTACGCGCACCCGATGTACAACCCGGTCTCCGTGGCCGCCCAGCGACGCCTGCCCGAGGCCAACACCGCGCGGGTCGCCTTCGCCGGGGCCTACCACGGCTGGGGCTTCCACGAGGACGGCGCGCGCTCCGGCGCCGCCGCGGCGGAGCACCTCGGCCTGTCGTGGGACGGGCCCGACCCTCCCCGAGCCCGGGCTCTACGACGCGACGATCCGGCACACCCGCCGGCGCCCGTTGCGCCGGCAGTTCGTGCACCGTTCCCACGTCTGGCTGGTCGACCTCGACGCGCTGCCCGACCACGGCCGGCTCGGCCGCTTCGAGGCCCGCGACCACCTCGGCTCACCCGACGCCACGATCCGCGCCAACGTCGACGCCTTCCTGGCCGCGCACGGCATCGACGTCACCGGTGGCCGGGTGCTGATGGCCGCGAACGCCCGCGCCTTCGGCAACGGGTTCAACCCGATCAGCGTCTTCTGGTGCTTCGACCGCGGCGGAGCCCTGGCCGGCAGCCGTCGTCGAGGTCCACAACACCTACGGCGGGCGGCACGCCTACCTGGTCCACCCCGACGAGCAGGGCCGGGCGCGCGTCGACAAGCAGCTCTACGTCTCGCCGTTCCACGGCACCGACGGGTGGTACGACGTCGTGGTGCCGGTCCCGGGCGACGAGCTGCTGGTCGCGATCACCCTCCACACCGACGACGGCGCGACGTTCTCCGCGTCCCTGCTCGGGCCGGCGTACCGACGGACTCGGCGGTGCGCGCGGCACCCGCAGCAATCCGGGGGGCGGCCCTGATCCGAATGCACGGTATCTGGCTGTGGCTACGACGCCTGCCGGTGCACGCCCGACCCGACGACCGTTCGCAGGATGACCGATGACCACGTTCCTGAACCGACCCGCACTCGACCAGTGGCCCGACCTCGCGCCGGTCCCGGCCGGGCTGCGCACGACGGTCTCCGCCGCGGTCGCGCGGCGGCTGTTCATCGCCGGCATCAGCCGGTTCCCGGTGACCGTCCACCTCGAGGGCCGCACGCTCGGGACCGGCGGCCCGGAGATGACGATCCACCGGCCCGGCGAGTTCTTCGACCGGCTCGGCCGGGGACTGCTGATCGGCTTCGGCGAGGCCTACCTGACCGGCGCCTGGGACGCCGAGGACCTCGGCGGCTTCCTCACCGTGCTCGCCGCCGACATGCCGACCCTCGTGCCGCCCGGGCTGCAGAAGCTGCGTGCGCTCGCCGTACGCCGCCCGCCGGAGCCACGAGAAGAGCACCCGCGCGAACTCCCAGCGCAACATCGCCCACCACTACGACCTGTCGAACGACCTCTTCGAGCTCTTCCTCGACCCGGGCCTCAGCTACTCCTCCGCGCTGTTCGCCACCGCGCCGGTGCGCGCCGAGGACCACACGCTGATGGCCGCGCCGGAGCCGGGCGGCGACCTGCGCGCGGCCCAGACCCGCAAGATCGAGCGGCTCCTCGACCGGACCGAGGTCGGCCCCGGCTCCCGGGTCCTCGAGATCGGCACCGGGTGGGGCGAGCTCGCCATCCATGCGGCGAGCCGCGGCGCGACCGTGCACACGATCACGCTTGTCGACCGAGCAGAAGGCGCTGGCCGAGCACCGGATCGCCGAGGCCGGGCTGTCCGACCGGGTGACCGTCGAGCTCCTCGACTACCGGGAGCTGGTCACCAACGGCTCGCCCCACCGGCGGGCCTACGACGCCGTGCTGTCGGTGGAGATGATCGAGGCCGTCGGCTACGACTTCTGGGAGGACTACTTCTCGATCCTCGACCAGGTCCTCGCCCCCGGGGGCCGGGTCGGCATCCAGGCGATCACGATGCGTCACGACCGGATGCTCGCGACCCGCAACACCTACACCTGGATCAACAAGTACATCTTCCCGGGCGGCTTCCTGCCCTCCGTCGAGGTGATCGACCAGATCACCCGCACGCACACCGGGCTGCGGATCGCCGACCGGCTGTCGTTCGGCTCGCACTACGCCGAGACCCTGCGCCAGTGGGACGAGCGGTTCCTGGCCGCGCGCGAGCAGGTGCTCGCGCTCGGGTTCGACGAGACCTTCGTGCGGATGTGGCACTTCTACCTGGACTACTCACGGGCCGGCTTCGGCTCGGGCTACATCGACGTCAACCAGATCGTCCTCGACCGCGGGGACCGGGCGTGACCGTCGGCCACCAGCCCCTGCCGGTCCACCTGCCGTTCCAGCGCGGCGTTCCACACGCCGTTCCGACCGCCGGCCGCGCCGGCCACCACAGACTGTCGCGTACCTCGAGTGCGGGGGCCTCGAGGTACGCGACGCACCACGGTCGCCCTCCCCCCGCCGATGGTGATCGCCTCCTGGTGGGGGCTCGTGCTCCTCGCGGTCGGCATCGCCGCCGCTGGCGATGCTGCTGACGGCGTACGCGGCGCAGCGGGCAGGGCGGGTGTCGGTCGTCGACGTGACCTGGGGCCTCGCGCTCGCGGCGATCGCCGTGGCGGCGGCCGTGGTCGGGACCGGCACGCCGTGGCGGCGCTGGCTGGTCGCCGCGCTGGTGCTGGTCTGGGGGGCGCGCCTGGCGCGCCACATCTTCACCCGCGGCCGCGGCGGCGGGGAGGACCCGCGGTACGCCGAGATCCTCGGCGACGGCGGGCTCGGGCACGGCGGTCCGCAAGGTCTACGTCGTGCAGGGACTCTCGCTCTGCCTGATCTCGCTGCCGGTCGCTGGCAGCCGCGCACTCCGACGTCGCCGTCCGCTGGCTGGTGTGGGCCGGCGTCGTCGTCTGGGCGGTCGGGCTGGTCGTCGAGTCCGTCGGCGACGCCCAGCTGGCGTCGTACCGGCGGGACCCCGAGCGCGGCCCGGTCATGGACCGTGGCCTGTGGGCCTGGACCCGGCATCCCAACTACTTCGGCGACGCCCTGCCTGTGGTGGGGGATCTGGGTCGTCGGCGGGGCGGCGTCCGGCTGGCTGCCCGCGCTGCTGACCGTCGCGTCACCGGTGGTGATGACCCACTTCCTGCGCAACGTCACCGGCGCCCGGCTCCTGGAGCGGACGATGAGCACCCGCCCGGGCTGGGACGCCTACGCCGCCCGCGTCCCCCTCTTCGTCCCCCGCCCACCCCGCCGCGCCGGCGCCCATCGGGGATAGTCCGTGACGTTTCGCATGCAATTCGGCCCGAAACACCTGCGAATCGTCACGGACTATCCCGCCTCGGCGCGTGCTTGACTCGGGGGATGGACCCGGTGGCGGAGGCGTTCCTGGCCTGTCCGCGGGAGGAGTTCCTGCCGGAGGGCGAACGCCGGCAGGCGGGGTACGACGGCCCGTTGCCGATCGGGCACGGTCAGACCAACAGCCAGCCGCGCACCGTCGAGGCGATGCTGCGGCTGCTCGACGTGAAGCCCGGCCACAAGGTGCTCGACGTCGGCTCCGGATCGGGCTGGACCACCGCCCTCCTCGCCCACCTCACCGGGCCGACCGGTCGGGTGCTCGGGGTCGAGCTGGAGCCGGACCTGGTCGAGACCGGGCAACCGCAACCTCGACGCCCAGCGGCTCCCCTGGGCCTCGCATCCACGCGGCGCTGCCGGGGGTGCTCGGGCTGCCCGGCGCCGCGCCGTACCACCGGATCCTGGTCTCCGCGATGCCCCAGCGAGCTGCCCGAGGAGCTCGTCGCCCAGCTCCACACCGGCGGGGTGATGGTGATCCCGGTCGCCGGCACGATGCTGCGCGTCGCGGCGTCGATGCGCGGCACGCAGGTGACCCGGCACGGCTCCTACCGGTTCGTGCCCCTGCGCTGACGGCTCAGCGACTCAGCCCACTCCCCACAGCGCCGCCACGTGCCGGGCGTCGGTCCCGCAGCACCCGCCCACGATCTCGAGCGACGGCAGCCGCTCCTCGAGCGTCCGGTGCGACGGCACGAAGCACCGTCAGGTCGCCGGCGTCGAGCTCCTCGGCCTCGTCCAGCTCGGCGTGGCTCGCCGTGGAGGCGTTGCTGCGGATGCCGTGGATCCGCTCCAGCCAGGCACCGTCGTCGGCGAGAGCCGGGAGCACGTGCTGCGGGTGGGCGCAGTTGACCAGGAAGTACGCCGGCGGCGCGACCGCGTCGACCTGCTCGATGGCCGCGCCGCAGGCGTGGTGCCGTCGGGCAGCCGGCCGTCGGTCTCGACGGTGAACCCGATGCCGACCGGAAGGCCGAGCGAGTCGGCCGCCCGCACGACGCCGACCGCCTCGCCGGGTCGGTCAGGGTCAGCGCACACACGGACTGGACCCCCGCCTCGGCGAACGCCCGGACCTGGGGCGCGTGGTAGTCCGCCGCCTCGTCCGGGTCGACGGCGTCTCCCGCGGCGTACCCGTCGCCCCGCGGGCCGACCATCCCGGTGACCACGATGTCGGGCACCCGGTCGCGCCAGCCGTGAGCCAGCCCCTGGAGGAGCTCGACCGCCGTCCGGTTGGCGTCGGACGACCGTACGCCGTCGTGGCCCAGCAGCGCGGCCCAGTCGGGGTTCGCCCGCCAGGTCGGTGTCTCCAGGCGCAGCCCGGCGCCGACGGCGCCCGCGATGTCGGCGTACCCGTCGTAGTACTGCCGCAGCAGCGCCCGGCCCTCGTCGGTCCACACCAGCGGGTAGGCCGCGAACTCCGGCAGGTCCACCCCGTAGTTGAAGATCAGGTCGGTCTCGAGACCGCCGTCGGTCACGTAGCGCCAGTCCGCCGTTCCCGTCATGGCTACCTCCGGTCGACCCGAGATGCCTGTGGACATTCAGGCATGCTGCGGCCACGGGCCGCAAGCGTCGCGCACCCGGCCGCCCCGCAGTCTTCACCAGGAGTTCACACGGAGTAACCCGCACGAAAGCCGGGCCGACATCCTGGAGTCACGGCCGCCGCGAGCGGCGTACCACGGACGACACGGAGGACCCCTCCGATGCACGAGACGAGCCGACCTCCCGAGAGCAGCCCCCCTGCCGCGCGGCGTCGCGGCCGGCCCCACGGCGCCCAGGCCGCGCGCGAGCGGGCCGACCGGACGATGCGCGGTCTCAGCCGGCTGCTGGACGAGCGACCCGAGCTGCGTGGGTGTGCACCCGCCGGCCGACTGGGCGTACGACGCGGTGCGCTGGTCGGCGTGAGCGCTCAGTAGCTCTTGGGCAGCCCCAGGGAGTGCATCGCCACGAAGTTCAAGATCATCTCGCGCGACACCGGCGCGATCCGTCCGGCCCGGGTGGCGACCAGCAGGCCGGCCATGCCGTACTCCTGGGTGATCCCGTTGCCGCCGTGGGTCTGCACCGCCCGGTCGGCGGCGTCGCAGGCGGCCTCGGCGGCGGCGTACTTGGCCATGTTCGCCGCCTCGCCCGCGCCCAGGTCGTCGCCCGCGTCGTAGAGGGCCGCGGCCTTCTGGGTCATCAGCCGAGCGAGCTCGATCTCGATCTTGGACTGGGCGAGCGGGTGGGCGATCGCCTGGTGGGAGCCGATCGGGCCCTGGAAGACGGTGCGCTCCTTGGCGTACGACGCGGCCCGCTCGAGCGCGAACCGGGCGAGGCCGGTCGAGAACGACGCCGCCATGATCCGCTCGGGGTTGAGCCCGGCGAAGAGCTGGACGAGACCGCCGTCCTCGTCGCCGACCACGGCGTCGCCCGGCAGCCGCACGTCGTCGATGAAGACCTGGAACTGCAGCTCCGGGCTGACGATCTCCATCGGGATCGGACGGGCCTCGAAGCCCTCGGCGTCGGTCGGCACCACGAACAGCACCGGCTTCAGCTTGCCGGTGCGGGCGTCCTCGGCGCGTGCGACGACGAGCACGTGGTCGGCCTCGTCGACGCCCGAGATGTAGATCTTGCGGCCGGTCAGCACCCAGCCGTCCCCGTCGCGACGCGCGGTGGTGGTGATGTTGTGGGTGTTGGTGCCGGCATCCGGCTCGGTGATCGCGAAGGCCATGGTCCCGGTGCCGTCGCAGATGCCGGGCAGCCAGCGCCGCTTCTGCTCCTCGGTGCCGTAGCGGCTGATGATCGTGCCGCAGATCGCCGGGCTGACGACCATCAGCAGGAGCGGACAGCCCTGGGCCGCGAGCTCCTCGCAGACCGCCGCGATGTCGCCGATGCCGCCACCACCGCCGCCGTACTCCTCGGGGATGTTGATCCCGAGGTAGCCGTTCTTGCCGATCTCCAGCCAGAGGTCGGTGGTCTTCTCGCCCGCGCGTGCCTTCTCGGTGAACCACGCGCGGCCGAACTTGCCGGCCAGCTTGGCCACCTCGCGGCGCAGCGCCTGGCGCTCCGGGCTCTCCTGGAACGGGGTCTCGGTGAGGCTGGTCATGCGTCTCCTTCTTCCTGTGTCGCTACGTCGGGCCCTGCGTCGGGCCCTGCGTCGGGCCTGCGTCGGTCCCTGCGTCGGTCGAGCGTGTCGCGTGTCCGGGTCGAGGGACGAGCCCTCGTGCCCGAGACCACGGCGAGCACCTCGCCGGAGGCCACCTGGGTGCCGACCCGGACGGACAGGTCGGTGATCGTGCCGGCGTGGGGCGCCGACACGGTGTGCTGCATCTTCATGGCCTCCAGCACCAGCACGGGTTGGCCGGCCTCGACGGCGTCGCCCTCGGCGACGGCGACGCGGACCACGGTCCCGGGCATCGGCGCGAGCAGGCTGCCGCTGGCGACCGCGTCGGCCGGGTCGGTGAACCGGGGCACGACCGTGAGCCGGGCGTGCCCGGTGGCGGCGTCGACCTCGACCGTGTCACCGGTGACCGCCACGTCGTACGCCGTGCGCAGGCCGTCGCGCTCGAGCACCACGCGGTCGGGGGTCGCCGACACGACGGTGAACCCGTCGACGACGTACCCGTCCCGGCCGCCCCACCACTCCACGCTGACCTGGTTGCCGCCGGGTCGCCGTTGAGCGGGTCGTCCGCCTGAGCGGCACCCCTACCGGCCTGTGCAGCGGACGACCCCGAGAAGCGGGTGACCTGTGGCTGGCTGACGACGTTGCGCCAGGCCACCGGTACGCCGCGCTGGACCCGTCGCGCCGCCCCGTCGCGCTCGGCCAGGGCCAGGGCCGCGGCCACGGGCGCGCCCTCGTCGGGCGCCGCCGCCCCGAACGCGCGGTCGGCGAGCAGGGCCGTGCTCACCTCACCGGCGGCGAACGACGGGTCCTCGAGGACCTCGACGAGCAGGTCGCGGTTCGTGACGACCCCGTGCAGCCGGGCGCCCCGCAGCGCGGTGGCCAGCCGTCGGACGGCCTGGTCGCGGGTCGGCGCCCAGGCGATCAGCTTGGCGAGCATCGCGTCGTAGTGGGTGGAGACCTCGCTCCCCGTCTCGACCCCCGCGTCGAGCCGGAGACCCGGCCGGTTCAGCAGGTCGAACTCGACCGTCGACGCCCGGTACGTCGACGAGCGTCAGCAGACCGCTCTGCGGCTGCCAGTCCGCGGCGGCGTCCTCGGCGTACAGGCGCGCCTCGATCGCGTGGCCGTAGGTCTCGCCGAGGATGCGGGGGTCGGGCGACCGGCCCTCGGCGACGGTCAGCTGCAGCTCGACGAGGTCGACACCGTGGACCAGCTCGGTGACCGGGTGCTCGACCTGGAGACGGGTGTTCATCTCCAGGAAGTAGAAGCGGTCGGCGGCTCCGTCGTACAGGAACTCGACGGTGCCCGCCCCGCGGTAGTCGATCGCGAGCGGCGGCGGCACGGGCGGCGTCGTGCAGGGCGGCGCGGGTCCGGTCGGGCAGGCGCGGGGCGGGGGACTCCTCGATCACCTTCTGGTGTCGACGCTGGACCGAGCAGTCGCGTTCGCCGAGCACCAGGACGCCGGTCGGGTGACCCAGGACCTGCACCTCGACATGGCGCCCGCGCTCGACGTAGGGCTCGACGAAGACGGTGCCGTCGCCGAACGCGCTGGCCGCCTCGGCGCTCGCCGCGGCCACCGCGCCCGGCAGGTCGGCGAGGGCCCGGACCACCCGCATGCCGCGGCCACCTCCGCCGGCAGAAGCCTTCACCAGCAGGGGGAGGTCCTGCTCGGCGGGCTCGGCGGGTGCCTCGAGGACCGGCACCCCGGCCTTCCGCATGAGCTCCTTGGCGCGCACCTTCGAGCCCATCTCCTCGATCGACTCCGGGCTCGGCCCGACCCAGGTCAGGCCGGCCGCGATCACGGCGCGGGCGAAGTCGGCGTTCTCGGAGAGGAAGCCGTAGCCGGGGTGGACGGCGTCGGCACCTGCCCGCTCGGCCGCGCCGACCAGCAGGTCGCTGCGCAGGTAGGTGTCGGCCGGCGCGCTCCCCGGCAGGTGCACGGCGATGTCGGCCTCGCGGACGTAGGGCAGGCCGGCGTCCGCGTCGGAGTGCACGGCCACGGTGGAGATGCCGAGGCGGCGGCAGGTCGCGAACACCCGTCGCGCGATCTCGCCGCGGTTGGCGACCAGCAGCCGGCGGACGCCCGTCGAGCGTCGTCGGCTCGGGCGCGATCGAGACCATGACGCTCACATCCGGAAGACGCCGTAGCCGTCGGCGCCCTCGATCGGTGCGTTCTCGATGACCGAGAGGCAGATGGCCAGGACGGTACGGGTGTCCCGCGGGTCGATCACGCCGTCGTCGTACAGCATCCCGGAGAGGAAGAACGGCAGGCTCTGCTCCTCGACGCTCTGCTCGATGAACGCGCGCATCCCGGCGTCGGCGTCGTCGTCGTAGGCCTGGCCGCGGGCCTCCGCCGCCGCCCGCGCGACGATGGAGAGGACGCCGGCGAGCTGGGCGGGGCCCATCACGGCGGACTTGGCGCTCGGCCAGGTGAAGAGGAAGCGGGGGTCGTAGGCGCGGCCGTTCATGCCGTAGTTCCCGGCGCCGTACGACGCTCCCATGATCACGCTGAGGTGCGGGACCTTGGAGTTGCTGACGGCGTTGATCATCTGCGCGCCGTGCTTGATGATCCCGCCCTGCTCGTACTCCGCGCCGACCATGTAGCCGGTCGTGTTGTGCAGGAAGAGCAGGGGCGTGTCCACCTGGTTGGCGAGCTGGATGAACTGGGTGGCCTTCTGCGCCTCCTCGCTGAAGATCACGCCCTGCGCGTTGGCCAGGATCCCGATCGGTCGGCCGTGGATGCGGGCCCAGCCCGTGACCAGCGAGGTGCCGTAGAGCGGCTTGAACTCGTCGAACGGTCGCTCGTTGCCCGGCCCGGTGCCGTCACAGAGCCGCACGATCACCTCGCGCGGGTCGAAGGGCTCCTTGAGGTCGGTCGGGATCAGGTCGAGCAACCCGTCGACGTCCTCGTCGGGCTCGGCGTACGTCGCCGACGTCGTCCGGTCGGAGCCGGTCCGAGCCGGTCCGAGACGATCAGCCTTCCGCCAGTTCAGCCGGGCCACGATCCGGCGGCCGATCCGGATGGCGTCGTGCTCGTCCTCGGCGAGGTAGTCGGCGAGGCCGGAGACCCGGGCGTGCATCTCGCGCCCCGCCCAGGGACTCGTCGTCGGACTCCTCGCCGGTCGCCATCTTCACCAGCGGCGGTCCCCCGAGGAACACCTTCGCCTGCTCCCGCACCATCACGGTGTAGTCGCTCATGCCGGGCACGTAGGCGCCGCCGGCGGTGGAGTTGCCGAAGACCAGGGCGATCGTGGGCTGACGGCGCGCCGAGGCCCGGGTCAGGTCGCGGAACACCTTGCCGCCCGGGATGAAGATCTCCTTCTGCGTGGGCAGGTCCGCGCCGCCGGACTCGACCAGCGAGATCGTGGGCAGGCCGTTCTCCTCCGCGATCTGGGCGGCCCGGAAGCCCTTCTTCACCGTCCAGGGGTTGCTGGCGCCCCCCTTGACCGTCGGGTCGTTGGCGGTGATCAGGCACTCGACGCCCTCGACCACGCCGATCCCGGTCACCAGCGAGGCACCGACGGAGAAGTCCGAGCCCCAGCCCGCCAACGGCGACGAGCTCCAGGAACGCCGACCCCGGGTCGACGAGGAGCTCGATGCGCTCGCGCGGGAGCAGCTTCCCGCGGGCATGGTGCCGGTCGACGTACTTCTGGCCCCCGCCGCCGACGGCCTTGGCGTGCTCGGCATCGAGCTCGGCGAGCTTCTCGAGCATGGCCACGCGGTTGCCGGTGCCCACGGATCCGGCCGCGCCGCTCGTGCCGTCGCTCACTGCTCGACCACCGCCTTCATCCGCTCCAGCGTGGTGCGCATCCCCCGGGCGTTGGTACGGCCGCGGAGCGGGCCGAGCACCAGCCAGTAGGCCTTCATCGGCAGTGAGGAGCCGAGTCGGAAGTACTCGGTCACCAGGGTGCCGTCGCCATCGGGCTCGAGGCGGTAGCCCCAGCGGTTGACCGGCCCGTCCATCGGGCCCTCGACCTCGACCACGAACTCGAACACCTCGTTCGGGACGCACTGCGTCACCCGGCAGCCCGACCAGTACGTCGGGCCGATCGCCGTTGCGCTTCACGTGTCCCTTGAACCGGGCGCCGACCTCCGGACCGGTCGACCCACGGCGCCAGCGCGCCTCGAAGGTCTCGGGCGAGAACTCCCCGATCCGCGTCACGTCGCTGACGAGCGCCCAGACCTCGTCGGGGCGAGCGTCCATGTGCAGCGACTCCTCGCCGCTCATCGACATCCACGGCAGCAGGCTGGTGATCACGGCGCGTACCCCAGCAGTCGTGCAGCAAGATCGGTCAGCACTTCGGTCGCTCCTCCTCCGATGGACAGGATGCGGGCGTCGCGGTAGTGCCGCTCCACCCGGCTTCGCGATGCGGTCCGCTCGTTCCTGGCGTCGCCCTGCTCGGTCACCTCAACCCCTCCGGGATCTCGACGTGCCGCGACCTCGCCCACTCGCCGAGGCCCTTGGCCTGCGGGTCGAAGCGGGTGGAGGCGGCCACGCCTTGGCCGAGCAGCCCGTGGATCACCACGTTGACGCCGCCGAGATTGGGAAGGGCGAACACCTCGACCTCGAGCTCGGCCGTCTCCGGCAGCAGAGTGCGCACGAAGTCGGGGGTGACCAGGGCGAGCAGCCATGCGACCCGGTCGTCGTAGCGCGCCCTGCCGGCCGCGCTGGTCGAGCCGGTCGACGACCTCGTGCGCCACCCAGAGCCCCAGGTTGGCGTCTCCGCCCTTGTCCCCCGAGCGGGCGTGCACGAACGTGCCCAGCGGCGCCCTCATGCCACCACCTCGCTGCGTCCGTCCGCGTGGGTGACGCGATGGGTGACCGCGGCGCGGTCGACGTACGCCGCCCGGTAGACGCCGAAGGGGGTCCCGGCCCCGGGCGGCGCGGTCATCGTGAAGCCGGGGTACGACGCGAGCGCGAGCTCGACCGCAGCACTGCTGAAGGCGCGGCCCACGGGGTCGGGGCTCGGGTCCTGGACCGAGCAGCGCAGCAGGGTGGACGCCCCCTCCTCGGTCTCGGCGTCGTCGCGCGGCGGCGGGCCGAGCGACCAGGTGACCGACGCCGCGGTCAGTCGCGGCTCGAGCTGCGCGCGCACCCAGGCCGCCTTCTCCTCCACGTCGAGGCCGGTGAGCACGAACTCCACGGCGTTGCGCCAGCCGCCGAGCTCGTTCACACAGACCTTGAGCCGGTCCGGCGGCGCCGAGCCGCGGACTCCGGAGATACCGACCCGGTCGGGTCCTTCGTCGCTCAGCCGCACGGTGTCCAGGTGAGTGGTCACGTCGGGTCCGAGATAGCGGGTCGACTGCACCTCGTACATCAGCTGGGCCGTCACCGTGTCGACGGTGACGCTGCCGCCGGTGCCGTCGTGCTTGGTGACCACCGACGAGCCGTCCTCCGCCAGCTCCGCCAGGGGGAAGCCCAGCGGCAGCGACGAGCCGCTCGAGGCCATCGTGCGGAAGCCCGAGAAGTTGCCGCCGGTCGCCTGCGTCCCGCACTCGAGCACGTGTCCGGCGACCACGGCGCCGGCCAGCTCGTCGTACGCCGTCGGCCCCCATCCGAAGTGCGCCACGGCAGGTCCGACGACGAGGGACGCATCGGTGACCCGACCGGTGACCACGACGTCCGCGCCGTCACGCAGGGCGGCCGCGATGCCGAACGCACCGAGGTAGGCATTGGCGGTCAAGGCCTGCGCGCCGAGCCCGATCTCCTGGGCCCAGCCCGCGGACGTCGTCGCCGTCGACGTAGGCGATGGACGGCGACAGTCCCTGCGCCCTGGCGATCTCGCCGAGACGCGCCACCAGACCGGCCGGGTTGAGGCCCCCGGCGTTGGCGACGATCGTCACCCCCCGATCCAGGGCCGACCCCAGGCAGTCCTCGGCCTGCCGGACGAAGGTGCGTGCGTAGCCGAGCGACGGATCCTTGAGCTGGTCACGGCCCAGGATGAGCATGGTCAGCTCGGCGAGGTAGTCGCCGGTGAGCACGTCCAGCTCGCCACCCTCGAGCATCTCCCGCATCGCGGTGAGCCGGTCGCCGTAGAAGCCCGAGCAGTTGCCCACACGCAGCTTCCTCATCGCGCGCTCACGTCCGACGCCTGGGGGGCCGGCGAAGCACTGGGCGATGGACAGCCACGTGTCCGCGTCGCGACCGACCGCCACGAGGGAGGCGTCGGCACGGTGGAGGCGCTGGGTGACGAGCAGGCAGAAGTCGTACGCCGTGCCGGTCACCGACTGCCCGGCCTCCTCCGGGCCCCAGGCCCACAGGTCGCCGGACGGTGCGGTGAGCGAGATCCGGAACTCCTCGGCCGGCGCGGCCAGCCCGTGCACGGAGAAGGCGAAGTCCCGGGTCCGGACCCCGAGGTGAGCCACGTGTCGGACCCGGTCGGTGACCTCCGGCTCGACCTCGAGCGCCTCGTGCACGTCGAGCGAGTGGGCCCACGTCTCCATGAACCGGGCGGTGGCCATGGAGGTGGCGGACATCGGTGGGCCGTACCACGGCATCTTCTGCCCGGCCGGGTACGAACGAAGGGTCGCGGCGAGGCGTGCGCGAGCCGTCCGCCAGCGCTCGAGGATCACCGAGGGGGCAGCCAGGCCTCCGGTGAGCGCCGCTCGGTCCACCGCATGCTGGGGATCGGCCATCGCCTCGAGCACGAGCGCGTCCCAGCGGGCCTTGTCGGTCGCCGCTGCGTACGCCGCCTCGTCGGTCCAGGCCAGGTGGGCCACCTGGGTCGCCACGTCCCAGCCGGCCGCCGGTGTCGGTCGGCGCCACCCCGCCTCCGGGAGGTCGACGAGGAGCGCCTCCAGCCGGGCGCCCTCGGCGGCGAGGTCGTCGAGGACGCCGTCCAGCACGTCGCTCATGCGAGCGCCTGGTCGAGGGTCTGCGCCCACTGGTCGAGGATCCGCTTACGACGACGGGTGTCGTCGGTGATCGTGCTGGCCAGCCCCAGGCCTCGGACCAGGTCCAGGGTCGCCTGCACCAGCTCGCGGACGCCGGGCCGCGACTCGTCGGCGCCCAGCAGGTCGACGGTCATCCGGTGGGTCTCCCGGCCGACCCGCTGCTCGAGCGGCGAGACGGCGGCGAGGAGCGCGGGCTCCGTACGCGCGGCCACCCACAGCTCCAGGGCCGCGGTGAAGACCGGGGACGCGAAGTGGTCGCCGAGCATCCGGAGCACGTCGCGGGTCCGGTGCGGTCCCTGCGGAACGGCCGCCGCCGCCGCGGCGAGCTCGGCTCCGCGCACCTCGGTGAGGTGCCCGACCGCGGCCACCACCAGGTCGTTCTTCGTCGGGAAGTGGTGGAGCTGAGCGCCGCGGGACACCCCGGCCCGCTCACTGATCAGGGTGGTCGACGTACCGCCGAAGCCGTGCTCGACCAGGCACTCGATGGTCGCGTCCATCAGCCGGGCGCGCATGGCGCGAGAGCGCTCCTCCTGGGGAACGCGGACGGTCGTCACCCGGCCATGATCCCGTCGTACAAACAAACAGTCAAGCCTGACTGTTTCTGCTGCCTGCTCCGTCGTTGTCATCGGTGCCGTGCCAGGATCGGCGCCATGGACGACGGGGCTCCCTCGATGCGGGAGCGGATGCTGGCGGGCGAGCCCTACGTGTTCGACGAGTCGTTGGCGGAGGACATCCGCCGTGGTCGCGAGCTGCTCCACCGCATCAACAACGCGGCGCCGGACGAGGATGACGAGCGAGACCGGTTGCTGCGCGAGCTGCTCGGGAGCTTCGGTGACGAGAGCAACGTCCGACCGCCGTTCCGCTGCGAGTACGGCTTCCAGCTGCACATCGGCGCCCGCACCTTCGCCAACTTCGGCCTGGTGTGTCTCGACGTCGCTCGCATCACGATCGGTGACGACGTGCAGATCGGCCCCGGCGTCCAGCTCCTGACCCCGACCCATCCGCTGGAGCCCGGGCCGCGTCGGGACAAGTGGGAGTCGGCGTCGCCGATCACGATCGAGGACAACGTGTGGCTCGGTGGGGGCGTCATCGTCTGCCCGGGTGTGACGATCGGCCGGGACACCGTCGTCGGCGCCGGCTCGGTGGTGACCCGCGACCTGCCGCCCGGCGTGCTCGCCGTCGGGAATCCCGCCCGCGTCATCCGGCAGCTCGTCGACCCCGTGGACTGAAGCACTCCCGAGCGTCGGCTCACCCGGCCCGTCCTGCTGCTGGTCGAGCCGTGGTCGATATCGGCGGACACCGGGTCTCGACAGCCTCGACCGACGGAGGAACGGCTCGACCGAAGATTCCGGTGCGTCGCTCGGGGCGGAAGGGCTCCCGGCGTCGGATACTCGTGCGGACCCGGTGGGCACTGCGTCTGCCGACTGCACGAGGGGACTCTCCATGTCGCACGCCGGCCCGCCGCCGCCCGATCCCGACCCAGCCCGACCCCGACCAGCCCGACCCGAACCAGCCCGACCCGCCCGACCCCGACGGCGCACCCCGCCGCCGCCGAACCCCTACGGCGAGCCGCCCGTACGGCCAGCCGGCCCCGTACGCCGAGCCCACGCCGTACGGCCAGCAGCCGACGCCCTACGGTCAGCCCGCGCCGTACGCCGGCGCCCAACCGGGAGGCGCGCAGCCGGGAGGCGCCCCGCCTCCCAACCCCTACGGCGGTGACCGTCGCGCGACGGCTCCCGCGTTCGGCTTCGGGGGCTACGCCTCCTGGCTCAGCCGGGTCGCCGCCTGGGTCATCGACGGTGTCCTCGGCGCGCTGGCCGGCTTCCCGCTGTGGATCGGGTACGCCATGCTCTTCAGCGGCGCCACGACGACGACCGACGCGAACGGCGTGGAGCACCTCCACCTCGACCACAGCACGGCGCAGCACCTTGCTGATCTGGCTCGGCGTCATCATGTCGCTCGCGTTCTTCATCTGGAACTACTGCTTCCGCCAGGGGCGCACCGGCGCCACCATCGGCAAGAGCGTGCTGGCGATCCGGCTGGTCAACGACAGCATGCAGCCGATCGGCGCCGGCCTGGCGTTCCTGCGCTACCTGCTGAACATCGTCAACGCCATCCCGTGCTACCTCGGCTACTTCTGGCCGATCTGGGACGCGAAGAAGCAGACCTTCGCCGACAAGATCATGAGCACCTACGTGATCACCGCGGTGACGCCCCAGCCCCCGGTGTACTGAGGGCTCGCGTCTTCCGCTCCTTCTCCAGCTCCGCGCGGTAGGCGTGGAAGTCGACCTCGATGGTGTGCCGCTTGCTGGCGACGAAGCGCTTGCGCAGAGCCGTGTCGTACGCCGCGATCTGCGCGCGCATCTGCGCCCGCGAGGGCAGGGTCACCCGTCCCTGGATCAGGTCGGCGACCCAGTGCGACTGGGCCTCCGCCAACGGCATCACCGCACCCAGCGGCTGGACCAGGCCGATGAACCACAGCCCGGGCCGGTCCGGCGGGACGACGCGACGGTAGAGGTCCACGTGGTTGTCGTCGGTGGCCAGCACCGACTCGTCGAGGAACGGGAACGTGACCTTGTAGCCGGTGCAGTAGACGACGACGTCCGCGTCGACCCTGGTGCCGTCGTCGAAGACGACCGTCGATCCCTCGAAGTGCCGGATCGTCGGCTTCACGGTGATGTCGCCGTGCCCGAGCCTGCTGAGCAGGTCGTCGCTCACGGTGGGATGCGCCTCGAGCACGTCGTGGTCGGGGGCCGGCAGCCCGTAGTCGGTCATCTTGCCGACGGCCACCCGCAGCATCGTCCGCATGGCGACCTTCTGGAGCTTCAGCGGTCCGCGCGCGAGCGGCGAGTCGGTCAGGTGGTCGGTCGGCATCCCGAACAGGTACTTCGGCAGCACCCAGGCCCCGCGCCGCATCGCCAGGTAGGTACGGGCGGCGTTGCGCGACGCCTCGACCGCGATGTCGGTCGCGGAGTTGCCGATCCCCAGCACCACCACCGTCTTGCCGGCGAAGACCTCGGGGGTCCGGTAGTAGTGCGCATGGATCTGCTCGCCCGGGAAGGTCTCGCTGCCGGGGAACGACGGCTCCGGCCACCGCGGGTCCCAGTGATGGCCGTTGGCCACCAGCACGTGGTCGTAGTGACGGCGCTCGACCGCCCGTGCGTCGTCCCGGGGCCGGATCGTCACCTCCCACCCGCCGCTCTCCGCGGGCTCCACCTTGGTCACCTCGGTCCGGAAGGTGATCGCGTCCCGCAGTCCGAAGTGGTCCACGAAGTCGTCGAAGTAGTCCGCGATCTGCCAGTGGCTCGGATAGTCCGGGAGGCTCGCCGGCATCGGCCAGGCGGCGTACTCCATCGCCGCGCGGGAGGTGTTGATGTGGAGCGAGCGGTACGCCGAGCTGACGCCGTTGTCGTTGTCGTAGCGCCAGTTGCCGCCGACCTCCGAGCCCATCTCGAAGCAGTCGAAGTCGATGCCCTCCGCCTGCAGCACCTGGGCGGCGATGATCCCGGAGGAGCCGGCTCCGATGATGCAGGCGGTGGCGTGCCGAGCGGTCATGGCCGGTGAGGCTACGCCGGACGACGCCTCCCCTGCCGGGCGTCTCGGCCGCGATCGGCGAAATCTCGCCGCACCTCGCCGGTCCGGACCGTTCCGGTCGGGTTCCTCCAGCGTCTCCCTCCGGGCCGGGGTTCCGCTGTGAGCGGAACCGGGGAGACCGGGAGCGGGGACGCGCCTAGCATCGGGTCATGGGTGACGTCGTTCCGCTGCCGTTACGCCGGGAGCCGGCGCAGGAGCAGCACCAGGAGCAGGACCGTCCGGCCGCGCCGGCCCGGCAGCCGCGACGCGACGGCGGTCGAGCCGCTGTGGCGCGAGTCGGCGGGGCGCGAGCTGCGACGCGAGCGCCAGGCCTCCGGACGTCGGTTGGTCGACGTCGCGGAGGAGGCCGGCGTCTCGCCTCAGTACCTCAGCGAGGTGGAGAGGGGTCTGAAGGACCCTTCCTCGGAGCTTCTTGCGGCGATGGCCGGAGCCCTCGGCCTCTCGGTCGCTGACCTCGCTTCGCGCGTCGCCTCCGCGGGGAAGTCACGTCCCACTCCTCTCTGTCTCGCGGCCTGACCAGACCGCGTCCCGTCCGGTGATCACGGCGTCCACGACGCCGTACTCGACAGCCTGCTCCGCCGTGAGCACCAAGTCACGCTCGGTGTCCTCACGAATTCGTAAAGATGTCTTCCCCGTGTCCTGCGCGAGGAGCTCCTCGAGCAGCGACCGCACGCGCTCGATCTCGTCCGCCTCGAGGATCAGGTCGGGGATCGTCCCGCGGCCCTCGGCGGCCGGTGCATGGAGCACGACGCGGCCGTGCCGCAGGATCTGGCGCCGTCCGGGCGCACCGCCGGCCAGCAGCACCGCCGCGGTGGCGACCGCCTGTCCGACGCAGGTGGTCTCCACGGCAGGTCGGACGAACTGCATCGCGTCGTAGATCGCCAGCATCGCCGGGATCGACCCGCCCGGCGAGTTGAGGTAGAGGTTGATCGGCGCCTCGGGGCTCTCCGACTCGAGGTGGATGAGCTGGGCGATCACCGTGTTCGCCACGCCGTCGTCGATCGGCGTACCGAGGTAGATGATGCGGTCGGCCAGCAGGCGGGAGTAGACGTCGACGGTCCGCTCGCCGCGGTTGGTCTGGGTGGTCACGTACGGGACGGCGTAGGAGCTCATCTCGGGGCCCCCACGGCGTTGTTCGACGGAGGAGCGAAGCGGGGGAGACGAAGAACGGCGTGGGGTGAATTCATGCGCGCACCCCCAGACCGAGCGGACGCACGGACGCCGGCCGTACGTCGTCCATCGAGTCGACGACGCGGTCCACGAACCCGTAGGCCAGGGCCTCCTCGGCGCTGAACCACCGGTCGCGCCGCGAGTCGCGCTCGACGGTCTCGAGATCCTGCCCGGTGTCGTCGCTGATCAGCCGCAGCACGGTGTCGCGGGTGTGCCGCAGGTCGTCGGCCTGGATCGCGATGTCCATCGCGGTGCCGCCGATGCCGGACGAGCCCTGGTGGAGCAGGACCCGCGCGTGCGGCAGCGACGAACCGCTTGCCCCGCGTGCCGGCGCTGAGCAGGAACTGCCCGGCGCTGCACGCGATCCCCATCGCCAGGGTGCTGACGTCGTTGGGGATCAGGGTCATCACGTCGCGGATCGCCAGCATCGACGGCACCGACCCGCCGGGCGAGTTGATCCAGAGGCGGATGTCGGCGTGCGGGTCGCGCGCCGACAGCACCAGCAGTCCGTTGCACAACCGGTTGCCCAGCGTCTCGTCCAGCACGCCCCCCATCACCAGGGTGCGCTCCTCGAGCAGGCTGCCGGCCAGCTCGTCGTCGATCCGGCGCCAGGCCGTGTGTTCGTCGCTCATGCGGCCACCGTGACACCGGCCGTACGCCGGACCCAAGGGCGTGCTGCCCCCAGCGGAACCGCCCTCGGCTGATCCGCTGGGAGCTGCGCGGGACGGCCCTGACTCCGGTCAGCCGCAGCGGTGCTCCGCGGCGCGAGGCGCGGTCGGTGCGTCCGCACCCCGGGCCTGCCGCCGCACCACCAGCAGCCCCGACCGCCGCCAGGACGAGGAAGACCGGCACCACGGCGAGGGCCGCGCGCAGCGAGGTCGCGTCCGCCAGCGTCCCGACCAGCAGAGGAGCGAGCAGGACCGCCAGCGACGTCATCGCCACCGCTCGCCCGCTGGCCGCTCCGGCCTGCGCGGGAGCGAGGGCCACGGCGATGGACAACCCGAGCGGGAACAGGTTGCCGATCCCCACGCCCAGCAGGGCCAGACCCACCAGGGCCTGGGCGGCCGTCGCGGCCGGCCACAGGACGACGAACCCCACGAACGCGACCACGAGTGCCCAGGCGAGCAGCACGGTCGGGTCGCGCCGGCGCGCCAGCCGGCTTCCCAGCACGCGGCCGGCGAGGACGCCGCCGAAGTAGCCGACCATCAGCGACACCGCGGTGTCGGTCGAGACGGTGAGGACGTCCCCGACGAAGCTGGCACCCCAGGCGGCGATGCACCACTCGGCGGCCGTCGTACAGACGAGGACCAGGGCGGCGACCCAGAACGCGCCGGGCAGCCGACCTCCGGTGACCTCCGACGCGGTGGACCGGTCGACCGTCGACCGACGGTGGGTCCACCACACGGCGACCGGGACCAGGAGCGAGGCCAGGATCGCGACCCGCCAGCCGGCGTGCAGGGCGGCGGTCAGGGAGAACATGCCGATCAGCACCAGGTAGGCGCCGCTGGCCGCCACGTTCGCCTCGGTCAGCGCGACCGTCCGGAGCGCGCCGTGGTGGTCGGCGAGCGCGGCCTGGGCCGTCGCCAGCACGAGGCCGCCGCCCAGGCCCATCAGCAGCGTCGCGCCGATCGTCTGCTCGACCGAGCGTCCGGCGGTCAGGCCGACCGCGCCGGCGCCCAGGAGGGCGGCTCCCCACCAGAGGACCCGGTTCCTGCCCAGCGACCGTTCCAGCCACGACGAGGCGCTGCCTGCGAGCAGGGCGCCGGACGAGAACGCCGCGATGTGCAGTCCGCCCACGAGGTAGCTGAGCCCCAGCTCGTCGCGCAGGTGGGGCACGACGAGGCCCGGCGAGGCCTGGAGATAGGCGAACCAGGCGATCATCAGGTAGCCGACACGGGTGAGCGAGTCGCGCACGAAGGTCGGCATTGTGTAACGATACACACTAGGCTCGGCGGCATGCACTCCGAGGGATCGTCCCGCGCGACCCTGGCCCAGGTGGCGCAGCGGGCCGGCGTCTCGGTGATGACCGCGTCCTACACCTACAGCCGCCCGGACCGGGTGTCGGCGAGGGCCCGCGAGCGCGTGCTCGCCGCCGCCGCCGCGCTGGGGTACGCCGGCCCGGACCCGCGCGCGCGGTCCCTGCGGCGCGGCAGCACGCTGACGCTCGGCGTGGTGCTCGGGGAGCGCCTCGGCTACGCGTTCGAGGACCCGGGCGCCGTCGCCTTCCTGGCCGGGGTGGCCGACGTCTGCGCCGATCGCGGCTACGGCGTGACGATCCTGCCCCTCACCGGCGACGACGTCGACGTCTCACGGGTCACCGAGGCCGCGGTGGACGGCTTCATCGTCTGGACCACCTCCGACGACGACCCGGTCCTGGCCGCTGTCCGGTCGACCAGGCGACCCGCGGTGATCCACGGTGGGCCGAGCCAGGACGGGCTGCGGCTGGTGAGCATCGACAACCACGCGGCCGCCCGGGCGATCGGAGCCCTCGCGTTCACCGGCGCACGACGTCCGGCCGTCCTGAGCCTGCCGCTCGGTCGCGACCGGGTCAGCGGGATCTCTCGCGCCGCAGAGATCACCGAGGTCGGCTTCCCGGTGACGAGGGACCGGCTGACCGGCTACCGGGAGGCCGCGACCGCCGCCGGGGTCGCCTGGGACGACGTCCTCGTCGCCGTGTGCGGCCGCAACGACGTGCAGGAGGCCGAGCGGTGGGCGACCCGGCTGCTCGCGTCCGCCGAGCGACCCGACGCGATCGCCGCCATGAGCGACCAGCTCGCCGTGGGCGTGGGCCGGGCGGCCCGTGCCGCGGGGAGCCGCATCCCCGACCAGCTGGCGCTGACCGGGTGGGACGACGTACCGGCGGCCGCGGAGCTCGGCCTCACGACGGTCGCCCAGTCCCTGCGCGAGCAGGGCATGGCCTGCGCGCGCGCCGCCCTGGGCGATGAGCCCGGCGACTTCTCGGCGGCCTGGTCGGTCGTGCGCCGGGGCAGCACCCGCTGACGGACGAACCCGGCCCTCAGCGGTAGGTGACCTGGTCGCGGGCGAGGTGGGAGTGCTCGTTGAAGGTCAGCAGCCGGCGGCCGGTCGAACCGGTGATCACCCGCGTGACACCGGTGTTCGCGCAGACGGTGTTGAACGCGTTCCACAGCCGCGGCAGCTCCGCGGCCGTCGCGGCCGGGTCGATCGTGGCCGCGCACGCGACCGCGATCGGTCCACCGGAGGAGACCACGACCGTGACCCCTCGGACGCGCGGACGCTCGCTCGAGCGCACCCGTCGCACGAGCCACGAAGGCCGGCCACGACTCGTCGTACTCGTGGTCGTGCTCGCCGCCGGACCACCGGGCCGTGGCGTCCTGGAACGCCTGCTGGAAGGCGCGCTGGTCCAGACGTGGTGGGTGACCGGGTCCCCGCGCCGGCCCCGAGGGCGTCGCGCCCGCGCGCCACCACCCCGAGATGGTCGAACTCGTTCCACCCCACGTCGGGCTCGGGAGCAACCGACCAGCCGGCGCCCTCGGCCATCGCGGTCGCGGTGTCGCGCTGCCGGCGCATCGTCCCGTGGAGCAGCGCGGTCGGCTCGCAGGTCCGCCTCGGCCAGCCACGCCCCCAGCCGCTTGCTCTGCGCGACACCGGTCTCGCTGAGCACGTCGTAGTCGTCGGCACCGAACGACGCCTGCCCGTGCCGGACCAGCAGCACCAGGCCCATCAGCCCGTCCCGCCGGAGGAGCCGGTCGAGCCGTCGAGACCAGCGCCCGGCACCGCGACTCCAGGTAGGCCACGGCCGGGCCGAAGCGCGCGTAGGCCTCGTTGTGGGTCTGCCCGTGGAAGTAGCGGTACCAGATCTGCTGGCAGATCACGCCGAGCCGGAAGAGACCGAACACCTCGTAGAAGCGCCACTGCTCGTCACCGACCTCGAGCCCGGTCCGCCCGGCGTACCACTGGACGACCTGCTCCCGCGTCCACATCCCCGGGGCCGTCGTCGGCTGACGGCGGAACGCCTGGAAGAAGTCGTCGTCGTCGGCCTGGATCCAGTAGGCGAGCGCGCCGCCGAGGTCCATCAGCGGGTCGCCCACGGTGGCCATCTCCCAGTCGAGGACGCCGTGCACCTGCAACCGGTCGGTCGGGTCGAGGACCAGGTTGTCGAAGCGCCAGTCGTTGTGGATCAGGCACTGGCCGACGTCAGCGGGCCGACGCTCCTCCAACCAGCGGGTGACGTCGCTCCAGTCGCCGAGGTCGTCGGTCGCGGCGCGCGCGAGCCGGTCCGTCCAGCCGGCGACCTGGCGTGCCACGTAGCCGTCCCCGCGTCCCAGCGCCGCCAGCTCGGGTACGCCGGACACGTCGACGCTGTGCAGTCGCACCAGCGCCTCCCAGGCGTGCTCGCACAGCGTCGAGGCCTCGCTGGGCCGAGAGCTCGAACGGCAGGTCCTTGCGCAGGATCGTGCCGTCGAGCCGCTCCATCACGTAGAACTCCGAGCCGATCACCGACTCGTCGGTGCACAGCCCGACCATCCGTGCGACGTAGGGGTAGACCGGCGCGAGGGCGCGCTGGATCACGTACTCCCGGCCCATGTCGTGCGCGCTCTTCGCCTTCGCGCCGGCGGGAGGGCGCCGCAGGATCAGGTCGCGGCCGGGATACCGCAGCAGGTAGGTCAGGTTCGAGGCACCGCCCGGGAACTGCCGCACCTCCGGTGTGCCCACCACGTCGGACCGGAAGGCCTCGGCATGCTCGCGCAGCCAGGCGGCCATCGCCTCGACGTCGAAGGCGTCCTCGTCGCGGACCGGGCGCGACGTCGTCGACGGTGGTCACGGGGGCCAGTATGTCGAGCCCCCGCGCGGCTCAGCCCATCGCGGGGCGGAAGTACGCCGCGACGGCGGCGGGCAGTCGCGCCGGGGCGACGGCGTACGCCGTGACCCCGTCGCGGGCCCAGTCCCGCACGGTGGCCGGCGTCAGCGGCACCGAGCCGCTCCGGCCGCTCGATCGCGCCGCACCGCAGGTCGACCACGTCCCACCGGGTCCCCGCGTCGCCGTGCAGTCCCGAGCGCGACCCAGCGACCGGTGGGGACGCCCGGGCAGGGCCCGGCGGGACCCGCCTGCTGCACCGCGTCGGCGTACGCGCGGGCGGAGCGCGCGTCCACGCGACCGGACCACATCAGCACCGGCGTGCCGGTGTCCTGGGAGTACACGCAGACCGACAGGGACGTCGGCGCGAGCGAGTCCGGGCCGGGCGCGGGCGCCTGCACGACCCGGGTCGGGCAGCCGTTCCCGTCCACGTCCACCGTCTCGGCGGTGCCCAGGATCTGGCGGCGCAGCGCCGACTCACGGGAGAACACCGTGACCCGCTGGCCACCGACGGCCCGGGTCTCCGCGGTCACGGAGCCGACGTCCTTGACCCCGACGGCCAGCGGCGAGCCGAACCACACGGCGTCCGTGGACGGCATGACGCCGTCGCTGCCCCAGCTCACGCAGAGGTCCGTCATGATCGACGGCCGCCCGGCGAACGGCGTCGCCGTCGTCACGTACGTCGCCGCGTCGGCCGTCGACAGCACCGCGGCCTGGTTCGCCCCGCAGGCACCCAGGCGTCCGCCGGCGAAGTCGGCCCGCAACGGCGCGCCGCCGTAGCCCCAGGTCGCGGGGACCCGCACCTGCACGCCGGCGTACGACTCGTAGCGCCAGTCGGCCGGAGCGTGCACCGACGGGTAGGTGATCACGCCCGGCGGCGTCCGGTTCGCCCGGCTCACCCCGGCCACGGTGACGAGCAGGGCCAGCACCGCGACGGCCGACACCCAGACGGCGCGTCCTCGTCGGTGGGGGGTCGGGTCCGTCAGGGCCAGGCGGTCGCGCGAGCTGGGTCGGTGCCGCGGTGGCTCGCGCGTGGAGGAGGTCCACCACGGTGGCGTCTGCCGCCGGCCGGCAGGTCCTCGTGCAGCGTCGCGAGGCCGCGCTGCACCTGCGACCGGGCGAACGCGGGCGAGGTGCCGAGCACCTCGGCGATCTCGGCGTCGGACCGGTCCTCGAGCAGGCGGAGCACCACCGCCGCGCGCCGTCGGCTCGGCCGAGGCGTCGACGACGAAGCGTCGGGCGAGCAGGTCGGGGTCCTCTCCGCGCTCGACACTCGCCCAGGATCTGTGCGTGCGCACGAGAGCTCTCCGCGACCGCTGCCTCGGCACCGGATCCGTCCTCGGTCAGGGCGTGGGCGAAGCGCAGCAGCGACGGGTCCGCGCCGCTGCCCAGTCGTCGAAACCTCCGGCCACGTCACCACGATGCCGCAGGAGCGGCCGTCTGCGGGCGGTTGTTGCCGGATCGGGACCTCGCGGCGCTCGCGGCGTCAGTCGCCCTCGGGGCGCTCGAGCTCCCGGCGAGCCGGAGCCGCCTGGTGCCGCATCTGCGCGTCGTACGCCGCCCGGTCGCGCAGCTTCAGGTCGTACGCCGCGCGGGCGGCCGGGTCGGGCAGGATGATCTCGTCGCCCGGCGTCGATGCCCGCCAGCACGGCCGCTGCGATGTCGTCCGCGGTGAGCGGTGACCGCTCGACCAGCTGCTCTGACCACGGAGCCGAGCGCCTCGTCGGCGCCCCGCAGCGAGTCCATCAGGTTGGTCCGGAAGTACGACGGGCAGACCACGCTCGCGCCCACGCCGTACGGCGACAGCTCGTGGCCGAGCGTCTCGGTGAGGGCGACGACCCCGGCCTTCACCGCGTTGTACGACGCCATGCCGGCCGGGTGCACCAGCCCGGCCAGCGACGCGACGTTGACGATCCGGCCGGAGCGCTGTCGCTTGAGCATCGGCACGAAGGTGCGGCACCCGCGGACCACGCCGAGCAGGTTGATCTCGACGATCCACTCCCACTCGTCGAGCCCGGCCACGTCGATCCGGCCGCCGCCGGCGACGCCGGCGTTGTTGACCAGGAGGTCGAGTCCGCCCCAGCGCTCCTCGACCAGCGCGAGCGCGGCCGCCCAGTCGTCGTCGGAGGTGATGTCGAGGACGACGTCGGCGCCGGCCAGGTCGGTCGCCAGCACCTCGTCGCCACGCGCCCGGAAGGCGGCGGTGAGCGCGGCCCCCAGGCCGGACGCCGCACCGGTGACCAGGACCCGCTGCGGGCTCACCGGCCGCCGTACTTCGACAGCTCGAGGCGGGCGACCATGCCGCGGTGCACCTCGTCGGGCCCGTCGGCGAGGCGCAGCGAGCGCGCACCGATCCAGGCGGCGGCCAGCGGGAAGTCGTCGGACATGCCGCCGCCACCGTGCAGCTGCAACGCCATGTCGATCACGCCCTGCGCCATCGTCGGCACCGCGACCTTGATCGCGGACACCTCCTGGAGCGCGTTCATCGGGCCGCCGACGTCGAGCTTCCAGGCGGCGTCCAGCACGAGCAGCCGCGCCTGGTCGATCGCGATCCGGGCGTCGGCGATGCGCTCCCGGTTGCCGCCGAGGTTGACCAGCGGCTTGCCGAACGCCGTGCGCTCGAGGCCGCGCCGGCAGGCCAGCTCGAGGGCCATCTCGGCCAGCCCGATCAGCCGCATGCAGTGGTGCACCCGGCCGGGACCGAGCCGCCCCTGGGCGATCGCGAAGCCCTCGCCGGGTCCGGAGATGATGTTCGTCAGCGGCACCCGCACGTCGCGGAACGACACCTCGCCGTGGCCGAGCGGCTCGTCGTAGATCCCCATCGTCGGCAGCAGCCGCTCGACCGTGACGCCGGGGGTGTCCCGCGGGACGAGCACCATCGAGTGCCGGTGGTGCCGGTCGGCGTCCGGGTCGGTGACGCCCATGAAGACGTAGATCACGGCAGTCGGGGTGGCCGACCCCGGTCGACCACCACTTGCGGCCGTTGACCACCACCTCGTCGCCGTCGACGACGCACGAGGCCTCCATGTTCGTCGCGTCCGACGAGGCCACGCCGGGCTCGGTCATCGTGAACGCCGAGCGGATCCGTCCGTCGAGCAGCGGCTCCAGCCACTCGCGTCGCTGCTCCTCCGAGCCGTAGCGCAGCAGCACCTCCATGTTGCCGGTGTCCGGTGCGTTGCAGTTGAAGACGAGGGGTGCGATGCCGGAGCGCCCCATCTGCTCGGCGAGCGGTGCGTAGTCGACGTTGCTCAGCCCTTCGCCGCCGTCGGTGCCGAACCGCGCGGCGTACTCCCCGGCGTGCTCCCGGGGCAGGAAGAGGTTCCACAGCCCCTGCGCCCGCGCCTTCTTCTTCAGCTCCTCGATCACCGGGAGGGGCTTCCAGGGATCGCCGGTACGGCGCGCCTCCGCCAGGTCGCGGTGGTAGTCGGACTCGACCGGCGTGATCTCGGTGGCCATGAAGTCGGTGACGCGCGCGGTCAGGTCGGCGGCCCGCGGGGAGGGAGCGAAGTCCATGTTCCCGACCCTAGTGCGGCGCCTCGGCACCGGACCGGGGCGCTGGTCCCAGGATCCCGGGCCGGGGGCGTCCTCGCTCAGGCAGCGGTGGTGGTGACGACGAGAGCCCGCGCGACCGGGTCCTGCCACCGCCGCGCGGTGCGCGCGAACCGGACGCCGGACCAGAGCAGGCACGGGATCGCGAGGATCACCGAGAGGCGCCAGTCCGGCACGTGTGCGCAGCCGGAGAAGACCAGGCTGGTGAACGTCGTGCTCGTGGCCAGCCGCGCCGAGTAGCCGACCATGGCCGCGGGCGGGGCGGGCGTCGCCCGGGCGGACCTGAGGTCGACCGGGTAGGGGTGCGCCTGCGACCAGCGCATCGAGGCGCCGACGACCTGCAGCAGCACGACGAGCAGCGTGCACACCAGGGCCGAGAACTCCTGGGCGTTGGGCACGCCGGCTCGCAGCGCGCCCAGCCCGACCGTGATCAGGGACGCGACGGCGAGGAACTCGGTGAGCACCCACGCGCGGGCGTCGAAGAGCGCCGACGCGGGGACGGGCAGGTTCTCCCGCCACAGCGCACCGCGGCCGTCCAGGCACCAGGCGTTGATCCCGAAGAGCAGCGCGCCACCCGAGGCGACCAGCCCGGGCAGGATCGTCATCGACGACCACGGCAGGTCGCCGAAGATCGCCACCAGCCCGGGGCCGATCGCGAGCACGAGCACGCCTCGCCGCATCGGCACCGAGCGCCACACCGAGGCCCGGTCCGAGCGGATCAGGAGACCCAGCACGGTGCGCGGCAGCGGGCGGGGCTCGTGCTGGTCGGTCTCCATCCGGGCCTCGTCGCGCGGCATCCGCCGGGCGGCGACGTGCGTGGGCACCGCGCCGGCCGCGATCGCGACGATGCTGGTCCCGAGCAGCACCGCGACCACGATCCACCACCGCGCGCCCCAGCCGCTGACCGCTCCCTGGAACACCCACAGGGTCGGGATCTGGTCGAGCACGTCGGTCGTGTGACCGGTCAGCTGGACGACGCCCGCCACGAGTCCGACGCAGACGAGGAGGCCGCGCGTCACGCCGATCCCGTACGGGCCGCGGCGCACGGCCTCCATGGTCCAGGCGACCACCTGGCCGACCGTGGTGCAGAAGACCAGCCACAGCAGCATCGCCACCTGCGCCTGGAAGAGCTTGCTGCCGGCGAAGCTGTAGGCCATCGAGCCGAACAGGATCCAGGCCTGGACCATCCAGGCGATGTTGAACGGCGCCAGGGCCAGGGCGCCGAGGTGGTCGGTGGTCGGGCTGATCGGGTACGGCGACGCCTGGTCGCGCGAGAGCAGCTCGCGACCGCCTCCGGAGGCGATCGCGGAGGCGATGTTGAGAGCCAGGATGCCGGCCATCGCCGACGGGAGCAGCAGGAAGACGTCGAACGCCTTGCCGGCCCCCCGCGCGCCGGGCATGAAGGCGGGCACGGTCGCGACGGCCAGGGTGACCAGGAGGAACGACACCGACAGACCGCGGGTCAGGTGACGACGGCGTACGGTCTGGGCGCGGAAGCGGAACAGGATCCCGACGTCCTGCACGGCACGGACGGCGGACGACAGGACGCCGGGCGAGGTGGACGGCGCCGCGGCGGTGTCAGTCGAGGAGAGCGCGGTAGGCACGTGCCCCCTCCTCGCCGGACATCGCCTCCGCGTCGACGGAGGCGACCCGTGCCCCGCCCCGCATCACGAGCACGGAGCCGCAGGCCTGGATGGCGAGGTCGCGCAGGTGCGTCGAGAGCAGGATCGTGGCCCCCCGAGCGCGGGCGTCGGCGATCACGTCGAAGGTCGCCTCCACGCCGATCGGGTCGACACCGTCGAACGGCTCGTCGAGGAGCAGCACCCGGGGCTCGTGCATCGCGGCCAGGACGACGGAGAGCCGCCGGCCCATGCCGTGGGAGAAGCCGCCGGTCACCCGGTTCATCACGTCACCGAGCTCGAAGCGCTCCAGCAGGTCGCGCGCGTGGTCCTCCCAGTTGTTCATCCGCCGCAGCCGTGCGCTGAGCTGGAGGTGCTCCCACGGCGTGGCGCGCGGCACCAGGCCACCCACGTCGGGGCAGTAGCCGGTGAGCTGCTTGACGGTCAGGGTCTCGGTCCGGATGTCGTGGCCCGCCACGGTGACCGTGCCCTCGGTCGGCGGGACGACGCCCGCGAGCACCCGCATCGTGGTGGACTTGCCGGCGCCGTTGCGCCCGAGCAGCGCGGTCGCCTGTCCGGCGTACGCCTGGACGTCGATGCCGGCGACCGCCTCCACCTCGCCGAAGCGCACGTGCAGGCCCCGGACGTCGACGACGGGTTCGCTCACCGCGCAAGTCTGTCAGCGAAGCCGCGGATCTGACCCGGGAACGTCCAAAGACGGTCCGGGTGCGGCACCATGCCGGTTCATGAGCACCGACGGCGAGGACGTGGGCGTCCGGGCGCCGACCTGGCTGAACGGGTTCGTGGCGGCCACGCGCGTGGGCCTGGTGGCGGTGACCGCCTGGCTCGCCGCGGCGCACCGGTACGACGCTCGGGAGGCTCGGCCTACGCGACTCGACGCGTGGCTGTGGCCGGTCGCGCGTTCCTGACCGTCTCGCCGTGGCCGGCCTGGTCTTCCCACCCTCCGCGGCTGGCGTCGGTTCGGAGCGGGCTGCTCTCCGGCGCTGTCGTGTGCGCGGTGCTCGACGTGACGTGGATGTTCGGCTACCTCGTCCTCGTCGGGGCTCGTAGCGCGCGAAGCAGCGGCGCGCTCCCGGTCGACCCCGCGGGTCAGCGCGGGTTGGACTTGCGGGGGTCGCCCGAACGCTTGGCCGCGCGGTCCGCGGCGGTCGGCTTGTTCCGGCCCTCCCACCAGCGCCAGCCGCCGGTGACGATGACTGCGCCGACCAGTGAGCCGATGATGCCGCTGGGCTTCAGGTCGACGCCGTCGCCGGACAACAGGCTGATCAGCAGCCCGCCGATGAACGAGCCGACGAGCCCGGCGATGATCGCCATCGTCCAGTCGACCTTGCCGTGGTGCCGTCCGAGGATCATCTGCGCTCCTGCGCCGATGACCATGCCGAACACGATGATGGCGAGGATGAGCATGCGCAGAGGATAGCCACACCAGGCCCTGCCGGCCGCGAGCGCGCCGCCGGCGTCGTCCGCGGCCGGCCGAGGGCGAGTCACCCGGACGTCGGGCCGCAACCGCCGGTCGCGGGCACCGACGACGCCAGGGCCCGCAGGGAGCCGAGCGCCGAGTCGGCCCCTGCCGTCGTCGACACCGGCGTACAGCTCGAGGCCGATGGTGCTCGCCGCCACCGCGCGGGCCAGCCCGGCCGGGGAGACCACGCCCTCGAGCGGGCTGCCGACCAGCAGCCGGGCCAGCACCCCCTCGAGCTCGTCGCTCCACTGCTGCATCGCGTACCGCCCGGCGCGCGCCAGCGCCTCGGAGCTCTGGGCACCGGCCATCACCTGCGCCATCTGCGCGACGTTGCCGCGGCGGCGCTCGATCCGGCGCAGGTCCTGGCCCAGCGCGAGGAGGTCGCCCAGGGATCGGACGTCGCTGAACCGGTCCCGGTAGGAGGCCACGGCCAGGTCGACCGAACGTCGTACGGCGGCTTCCAGCAGCTCGGACACCGTGCCGAAGTGGTAGAAGACCAGCGCCTGGTTGACGCCGGCGTGCGCGGCGATGCTCCGGGCCGAGACGCCTGCCAGACCCTCGGTGGCGAGGAGGTCGGCGGTCGACTCGAGCAGCTTCTCGCGTGTGGTCATGCCGGGTGCACCTCGCGCCGGTAGCCGTCCAGCGAGACCACGATGCCGGCCAGCGCCCCGAGAGCCAGCCCGGCCGCTCCGGCGAGCCCGCCCGCCAGGCCGACGTACAGGAGCGGGTACGCCCGCGACGACGGCGGCGAGGCCACCCACCAGCCCGGCCACGACCCCGGTGGACAACGCGGTGAGACCGAGGGTCCGCCACGCCCGGCCCCGCGCCGAACGTCGGGAGCGGCATGGCGAGCAGGTAGCCCTCGACGACCAGTGCTCGCCCCGACCGCGCCGAGCAGCAGGGCGCACCCGACCGCCAGAGCCACCCGTGCCCGGCTCGTGCGCAGCCATCCGGTGACATGCATCGCTCGCCTCCTCTGTTTTGAGCATCTGCTCAACTCCAGGGTACCGCGTCATTTGAGCGAACGCTCAAGTGCCCGCCAGAGCGCGTGCCTCCTGTGCGCAAGTCGCTTGCTTCGAACACATGTTCGTATTACCATACTCCGTATGGCCACCTTGACCGCGCAGACTCTCGGCACCGCCGTCGAGGAGCTGGTCGACGGCCTGGCCAGGATGGGAGACCTCGACGTCTCCGCGCTGGGCGCCGAGGAGCAGGCGCGCCTGCTCCTCGCGCTCGCCCGGGCCGAGTCGCCGCCTCGCCGGTGTCCGGCTGCGGCTCCTGGCAGCGGCCGATCGCGCACACACGGCCGCAGCGGTCCGGTGCGTCGAGCACCGGCCAATGGGCGGCGGGCCTGACGCGGGTCGACGCCGCCGCCGCCCACCGCGAGGTCGGGCTCGCGCGGTCCCTGGAGCACCTGCCCGACCACGCGCTCGGCCCTGGCCGAGGGTGACGTGTCCTCCGCGCACGCGGCCGTGATCTCCACGCGCTCGACCGACTGCCGACCGGCGTCACGCCCGGGCAGCGCGGGCAGGTGGAGACGTCCCTGGTGGCCAAGGCCAAGGAGCTCAGTCCCCAGACGCTGCGCCGGGTCGCTCGCCGCGCCGTGGAGGCGATCGAGCCCGACCCTGCGGTCGTCGACGCGCACGAGGACGCGATCGTGTACGACGAGGAGGCCGCTGCGCGCGAGCGGACCCGCCTCACCTTCCACGACAACCACGACGGCACGGTCACCGGCCACTTCACGGTGCCCGTGCTCCAGGGCCACCTGCTGCGCAAGGTCATCGAGACGATGACCGCCCCTCGACGCGGCCGGCTCGGCGCCTCGGTCGCTCAGGCGGGGCCGACCCGGGTCCGCGGACCGACTGGGACCACGCGCGCGGCCTCGCCTTCTGTGAGCTGCGTCGAGCACCTGCCGACCGACCACCTCCACCCGCGCAGCGCGGCCACCCTCGTGGTGACCGTGCGCGACGACGTGCTCCGCGGGTCACTCGCCGCCGCCGGCCTCGACACCGGCGAGTCGATCAGCTCCGGCGAGGCGCGTCGGCTCGCCTGCGGCGCGGGCCTCGTCCCGGCCGTGCTCGGCGGCCGCTCGGTGCCGCTCGACCTGGGCAGGTCCCGGCGGTTGTTCTCCGACCATCAACGCGTCGGCGTCGGGCTGACCCACCCCACGTGCGCCGCCGACGGGTGCGAACGGCCCTTCGCCTGGTGCGAGCTCCATCACCGACAGACCCTGGGCGAGCCTCGGGCCGTCGGACCTGGCGAACGCGGTGCCCCTGTGCCACTTCCACCATCAGCGCATCCACGACACCGGGTTTCCTGCACGCCCGGCTTCCCGACGGCAGCATCCGCTTCCGTCGGCGGACGTGAGGAGCAGCCCGGGGTCGGAGAGCTCAGGCGGGGAAGCCCTCGCCCTTCGCCGCCAGGTCGCGCAGGTACGCCGTCGGCCGGAACCGCTCGCCGTACGTGTCGGCGAGCTCGTCGGCCCGGTCGAGGAACGCCTGGAGCCCGATGCGCCCGTCCACGGCCTCGTAGCCGGTCATGAACTGGGCGGCGCCGCCGGTGTTCGGCGGGAAGCCGATGCCCATGATCGACCCGATGTTGGCGGCGGCGGACGACTCGATGACGCCCTCCTCGAAGCACTTCGCGGTCTCGAGCGCCTCCGCGAACAGCATCCGGTCCTTCACGTCGGCGAACGGCGGCTGCTCGGCCGCGGGCGGGAAGGCGTCGGCCAGCCCGGGCCACAGGCCCTGGCGCTTGCCGTCCACGTACTCGTAGAAGCCGGCGCCCTTGAGCCGCGACGGGCGGCCGAGCTCGATCATCTTCGCGACGACGGCGCCGCCCGGGTGCTCGACGTACGGCGTGCCCGCCTGCTCGGCGGCATCCTTCGCGGCCTTGGCGATCTTGACCATCAGCTCCATGTTGAGCTCGTCGGAGAGCTGCAGCGTGCCGACCGGGTAGCCGTCCTGGGTGGCCGCGCGCTCGAGCGACATCGGGTGCACGCCCTCGGCGAGCATCGCCAGGCCCTCGTTCACCATCGTGCCGATCACGCGCGAGGTGTAGAAGCCGCGGCTGTCGTTGACCACGATCGGCGTCTTGCGGATCTGCAGGACGACGTCGTAGGCCTTGGCGAGCGCCTCGTCGGAGGTCTGCTCGCCCCGGATGATCTCGACCAGCGGCATCTTGTCGACCGGGCTGAAGAAGTGCAGGCCGATGAAGTCCGCGGGCCGGTCCACGCCGGTGGCGAGCTCGGTGATGGGCAGCGTCGAGGTGTTGGAGCACAGCAGCGCGTCCGGGTTCACGTGCTCGGCGATCTCGGCGAACACCTGGTGCTTGAGGCTCGGGTCCTCGAAGACCGCCTCGATCACGAGGTCGCACCCGGCCAGGTCGGCCGGGTCCGCCGTGGTGGAGATCCGGGCCAGCATCTCCTCGGACTTCTCGGTGGTCAGCCGGCCGCGCTCGACCGCCTTGGCGTTGAGCTTCTCGCTGTAGGCCTTGCCCTTCGCGGCCGCCTCGGCGGTGACGTCCTTGAGCACGACCTGCATCCCGGCCCGCGCGCAGGAGTAGGCGATGCCGGCGCCCATCATCCCGGCGCCGAGCACGGCCACCTTCGTGGCGCGGAACGTGTCGACGCCCTCGGGGCGGAACTTGCCGGCGTTGATCGCCTGCAGGTCGAAGAAGAAGGCCTGCGTCATGTTCTTGAAGTTCTGACCGACCAGGAGCGTGGTCAGGTAGCGGCTCTCCACCCGGCTCGCGGTCTCGAAGTCGACGCTCGCGCCCTCGACGGCGGCCGAGAGGATGGCGCGCTGGGCGGGATAGACCGCGCCCTTGGTCTGCTGACGCAGGAGGGCCGGGAACGCCGGCAGGAACGCCGCGAGCTTGGGCGACTGCGGAGTGCCGCCGGGCATCCGGTAGCCCTGGCGGTCCCACGGGTTGGCGGCGGCCTCCGGGTCGTCGCGGTGCTCGAGGATCCACGCCTTGGCGGCGGGCAGCAGGTCGTCGCGGGAGGCGACGACCTCGTCGACGAGACCCTTGGCCAGGGCGTCGGCCGGCTTGAACCGGGTGCCCTGGAGCAGCACGTCCATCAGGCCGGACTGCAGCCCGAGCATCCGCACGATCCGGGTGACGCCGCCGCCGCCCGGGAGCAGGCCGAGGGTCGCCTCGGGCAGGCCGACCAGGGCCGAGGAGTCGTCGACGAGGATCCGGTGGTTGCACGCCAGCGCGATCTCGAAGCCGCCGCCGAGCGCGGCGCCGTTGATCGCGGCGACGACCGGCCGCGGGTAGGTCTCGAGCCGGCGCAGGTCGCCCTTGGTCGCCTCGATGTTGGCGAACAGGGCCGGCGCGTCCTCGGGCTTCGCCTGCATCATCAGGCCGAGGTTGGCGCCGGCGAAGAAGGTCTTCTTCGCGCTGGCCACCACGACGCCGGTGACGTCGTCCACCTCGTCGGCGAGCCGGCGTACGGCCGCGGCCATCGAGTCGCGGTAGAGCTCGGTCATCGTGTTGGCACTCGCCGTGGGGTCGTCGAGGGTGAGGGTGACGATCCCGTCGTCGTCGCGCTCGTAGCGCACGGCGGTCTGCTGTCGGTCGGTGCTCTGGGTCCTCCGTTGAGGTCAGGGGTCGTCGAGAGGCGCGCCGTCGCACGACCTCCACGATGGTGGCGATCCCCATGCCGCCGCCGATGCAGAGCGTGGCCAGGCCCCGGCGCAGGTCGCGGCGGTGGAGCTCGTCGATGAGGGTGCCGAGCAGCATCGCGCCGGTGGCACCGAGCGGGTGGCCCATCGCGATGGCGCCACCGTTGACGTTGGTGACCTCGTGGGTGATCCCCATGTCCTTCATGAACCGCATGGCGACCGCGGCGAAGGCCTCGTTCATCTCCCACAGGTCGATGTCGTCGACCTCGAGACCGGCCTTGGCCAGCGCCTTGCGGGCGGCGGGTGCCGGGCCGGTCAGCATGATCGTGGGGTCGGCGCCGGAGACCGCGGTCATCACGATCCGGGCCCGCGGGCGTGAGGCCGAGCTCGTGCGCCGACCTCCTCGGAGCCGATCGCGACCAGGGCGGCGCCGTCGACGATGCCCGAGGAGTTGCCGGCGTGGTGCACGTGGTCGATCCGCTCGACCCAGTGGTACTTCTCCAGCGCCACGTCGTCGAACCCGGCGTCGCGGCCGATGCTCTCGAAGCTGGGCTTCAGCCCGGCCAGGCCCTCGACCGAGGTGTCGGGCCGGATCAGCTCGTCGTGCTCGAGCACGGTCACGCCGTTGACGTCCGTGACCGGGACGACGGCCTCGCTGAAGTAGCCGTTGGCCCAGGCCTTGGCGGCCCGGTGGTGCGACTCGGCGGCGTAGGCGTCGACGTCCTGGCGGTTCCAGCCCTCGAGCGTGGCGATCAGGTCGGCCCCGATGCCCTGCGGCACGAAGCCGGTGGTGAGCGCGGTGGCCGGGTCCATCGCCCAGGCGCCGCCGTCGGAGCCCATCGGTACCCGGCTCATCGACTCGACGCCACCGGCCAGGATCAGGTCCTCGAACCCGCTCCGGATCCGGGCGGCCGCCTGGTTGACCGCCTCGAGGCCCGAGGCGCAGAACCGGTTCAGCTGGACGCCGGCCACGGTCTCCGGGTAGCCGGCCGCGAGCGCCGCGGTCTTGGCGATGTCGCCGCCCTGCTCACCGATCGGCGACACGACGCCCAGCACCACGTCGTCGACGCGGTGCACGTCGAGCGACGGGTTGCGGGTCTGGACCTCGTCGAGGAGCCCGACGATCAGGTCGACCGGCTTGACCTCGTGCAGGCCACCGACCGCCTTCCCCTTGCCGCGCGGCGTACGCAGGTGGTCGTAGACGAATGCTTCGCGGGGTGCCTGCTGGGGTGCTGGAGCCATGTCACTGATTGTGACACTCTTACTGTCATGGTCGTCAAGGAGGACGGGACTGTGGCACCCGTCACGCTGCTCACCCTCGACGAGCTCACCGAGCGGGTCGGGATGAGCGTGCGCAACATCCGCTTCTACACGACCAAGGGCCTGGTGCCCCCGCCGCTGCGCCGGGGCCGGAGCGGCTTCTACACCGCCGACCACGTGGCGCGCCTCCAGCTCGTGCAGGAGCTCCAGAGCCACGGCTTCACGCTGTCGGCCATCGAGCGGTACGTCGCGGGGATCCCCGCCGACGCCTCACCCGAGGACATCGCCCTGCACCGCACGATGCTCGCGCCCTGGATGGCCGACTCCCGCGAGGAGCTGCCCCGGGCCGAGCTCGAGCGACGGGCCGGACGCTCGCTGGACGCCGGCGCGCTCGAGACCCTGGCCGCGCTCGGCGTCGTCCGTCCCTGCGGGCGCGGCCGGTTCGAGGTCTCGATGTCGCAGCTCGGGGTCGGTCTCGGCCTGCTCGACCTCGGCTACCCGATCGAGGCCGCCCGCGCGGCCGCCGAGGTGTACGCCGCCCACGGGCGCGCGATCGCCGAGGAGCTCTACGAGCTGTTCCGGACCAAGGTCTGGCCGGTCTACAAGGAGCAGGGCGTCTCCCCGGAGCGGATCCAGGAGGTCGTCGAGCGGCTCAAGCCGCTGTCGATCGCGTCGCTGGTGCAGGCCTACGAGGCCGGCATGGACGCGACCCGACGCGCGAACATCGCCAAGCGGAGCCGGTGACCTAGGCTGGACGAGGTGTCCGGGCCCCTCACGATCCTCGTCACGGGCGCCACCGGGTTCATCGGTCGCCGGCTCGTGCCGCGCCCTCGTCGAGCAGGGTCACGACGTCCGGGCGCTGACCCGCCGCCCCGAGGCGTACGACGGTCCCGGCACCGCGGTCGGGGCGGACGTCCACGACCCCGACACCCTCCCCGCGGCCCTCGAGGGCGTCGACGTCGCCTACTACCTCGTGCACTCCCTCGACAGCGCCGACTTCGAGAGCATGGACGCCCGCGCCGCCCGGGCGTTCGGCGAGGCGGCGGCCGCGGCCGGCGTACGCCAGATCGTCTACCTCGGCGGTCTCGGCGCCGAGGGCGCCGACCTCTCCGCCCACCTGCGGTCGCGCCGCGAGGTCGAGGGCCTGCTCGGCGACCGGCGGCGTGCCGGTCACCGTGCTCCGCGCCGGGATCGTGGTCGGCAAGGGCGGGATCTCCTGGGAGCTCACCCGGCAGCTGGTGAAGAACCTCCCGGCCATGGTCGTCCCGCAAGTGGGTCTCGACCCGCACCCAGCCGATCGCCGTCGACGACGTGATCCGCTACCTGGTCGGCGTGGCCGACCGGCCCGAGGCGCTGGGCAAGGTCTTCGAGATCGGCGGCCCCGACCAGCTCAGCTACCTGGAGATGCTCGAGATCGCCTCCGAGATCTCCAGCGGACGCCGGGTGCCGATCATCCGGGTGCCGGTCCTGACGCCCCGCCTGTCGTCGTACTGGCTCGCCCTCGTCACCGACGTCGACGTCACCACCGGCCGCAACCTGATCGACTCGATGGGCACCGAGGTGCTGGTCACCGACTTCTCCATCCGCGACCTGGTCCCCGGCGAGCCGGTCGCCTACGACGAGGCCGTCCGCCGTGCGCTCGAGGAGGCCGCCGAGCGCTGAGGCATCCGCTCAGCCGAAGAGGGCGGGCAGCACGAACAGCATCGAGACCGACCACACCACGTGGGTGATGATCGGCGCCAGGATGCCGCCCGTGGCGCGGCGCTCGAGGCCGACGAGGACCGCCGAGCAGCAGCGCGGCGAAGGCGAGCATGACGTTGCCGGTGGCGAGGGTGGCGGCGGCGTACGCGACGGTCGTCACGACGACCGGGTAGCGGGTCGTGGCGGCGTAGAGCGCCCCGCGGAAGAACAGCTCCTCGGCCACGCCGTTGAGCGCGGTGATGACGACGAGCAGCGGGACCGAGCCCTCGTCGGCGTGGTCGAGCACGTGCCGCACCTGGGCGTCGAGCGCCGGGATCTGGCGCACCACCAGACCGCCGACGACGAACACGCCCGCGAGCAGCACGGCGTACAGCAGGGGCATCAGGAACGGCCGCGGTCCGGGCCCGCTCTCCTGCCCCGGTCGCCGGTCCTCCCGCCAGGTGCGCCCGAGGTGGAGCGGTCCGGACAGGAAGGCGCCCACCGTCCAGACCGCGGCGAGCCCGAGCGTGGAGAGGTAGAACCAGTCGTTGCCCGGCTCGATCCGCAGCGAGAACGACAGCACGACCGCGCCGAGGACCACGAACGGCGCCGGTCACGAGCTGGCGTCGGCGCAGGTCTCGAGGCGTCTGCCGATGGTCGCGGGGCACCTTGTCCCACAGCGACCGGCGCACGCTCCGGCCGACGGTCCCCATCACGTCGGTCACCCTACGGGCCGGGCCGAGCGCCGGGACGACGGGCGTCCCCGCCCTCGGCCGACGCGACCCGGGACGCACCGGAGGGGTCCCACCTGGTGGCGAGACCCCTCCGGGAGTCGCGGATCCGGCTCGAACGTGTCAGCTCTTGAACGTGTCCTTGACGTTGCTCGCGGCGTCCTTGACGTGCTCGCCGGCCTTCTTGACCTTGGCCTCGCCCTGGTCGGCCTTGCCCTCGGACTCCAGGCTCTCGTTGCCCGTCGCCGTGCCGGCGGACTCCTTGACCTTGCCCTTGGCTCGGTCGCCTCGTTCCCGATCTTGTCGTCGATTCCCATGATCGTGCTCCCTTCGCGTTGGGTGTCTCTCCACCAAGCCGGGTCGGGGCGGGCAGCACCCCGGAGGGGTGAGCGCTCCGTGCCCGGCGAGCACTGGTGAAGCGGAGCACACCGTCCTCGAGCGCGGCCCTGCGGATCGTGCGGCGGTCGCGCAGGTAGCTCTGCCGCAGCCGCCACGGCTCGCGATCGCCCTGCTTCGGCAGCTGGTCGAGGGCGCGGAGCACGTAGCCCGAGCGTGAAGTCCATCAACGGCAGCTCGCCGACCGACGGGTCGCGGACCGGGACGACGCTGCGGTAGCCGCGGTCGGCCAGGTGCGCGAGCAGGCGGCAGGTGAACTCGGCGACCAGGTCGACCTTGAGGGTCCACGACGCGTTCGTGTAGCCGACGGTGAAGACGAAGTTGGGGACGCCGGTGAGCATCAGCGCCTGGTAGGTCATCGCCCGCGACGGGTCGACCGTCTCGCCGTCGACCACCAGCTCGATCCCGCCGAACGGCGAGAGCCGCAGGCCGGTGGCGGTGACGATCACGTCGGCGTCGAGGTGCCGGCCGCCGGTGAGCACGATGCCGCTCTCGTCGAAGCGCTCGATGGTGGACGTCACCACCTCCGCGTCGCCGCGGCGTACGGCCTGGAAGAGGTCGGCGTCCGGCACGAAGCACATGCGCTGGTCCCACGGGTCGTAGCTCGGCGAGAAGTGGGTGTCGACGTCGTAGCCCTCGGGGAGCAGCGCGACGTTCTGCTTGCGGACGAGGCGGCGGACCAACGCCGGGCGGCGCCGCGAGATCCGGTAGAAGGCCGCGGTGGTGAGGATGTTCTTCCAGCGGATCAGCTGATAGGCGGCGCGCGCGGGGAGCCGCCTGCGGAGCGCGAGGGCGACCGGGTCGCGGCCGGCCAGGCTCATCACGTACGACGGCGAGCGCTGCAGCATCGTCACGTGCGCGGCGTCGGTCGCCATCGCCGGCACCAGGGTCACGGCCGTGGCGCCGCTGCCGATCACCACGACGTTCTTCCCGACCAGTCGAGGTCGGCCGGCCAGTGCTGCGGATGGACGATCGGGCCGCGGAACTCGTCGGCGCCGGCGAACTCCGGCTCGTGGCCGTGCTCGTAGTCGTAGTAGCCGCGGCAGCTCCACAGGAAGCCGGCGGTGAACGTCGTCGTCGCCCCGGCGTGCTCGGCCTCGACCGTCCACCGCGCCGTCGTCGGAGTCCCACGACGCGCGCACCACACGGTGGTCGTAGCGGATGTGCCGCTCCACGTCGTACTCGCGCGCGGTCTCCCGGAGGTACTCCAGGATCCGCTCGCCCGACCCGAGGGACTCCTCGTCGCGCCAGGGCTTGAAGCGGTAGCCCATCGTGTACATGTCCGAGTCGGAGCGGATGCCGGGGTAGCGGAAGAGGTCCCAGGTGCCGCCGCTGACCGCGCGGGCCTCCAGCACGGCGTACGACGTGCGCGGGAGCGTGCGGGTCAGGTGCGCGGCGGCGCCGATGCCCGGACAGACCGGCCCCGATGATCAGGACGTCGACGTGCTCGGGCACCGCTCAGGCCTCGGCCGCCGCGCCGGAGGCGAGCAGGGCGTCGACGTCGTCGATGCCCCAGGCGGCCAGGGCGTCGCGGGTGTCCTGCCCGGCCTGCGCCGGCGGGGGCGTGGTGAGCGTGGGCGCGGTCCGCGAGAAGCGAGGAGCCGGGGCCGGCTGGGTGATCGCCGTCGCGCTCCACGAAGGTGCCGCGCGCGACCAGGTGCGGGTGCTCGAAGGCCTCGCTCATCGGCAGCACGGGCGCGACGCACGCGTCCGAGCCGTCGAAGACCTCGACCCACGCGGCCTGGGTCCGCTGCCGGATGGTGTCGGCGAGCACCCGACGCAGCGCCCCGTGCTGTGCGGGGTCGTTGCGGTCGGGTGCGGTGTCGGCGATGCCGAGCCCCCGGAGCAGCTCGTCGTAGAACTGCGGCTCGAGCGACCCGACCGCGAGGTGCCGGCCGTCGGCGGTCTCGTACACGTCGTAGAAGGGGACGCCGCCGTCGAGGAGGTTGGCCGCCCGCTGCTCGCGGTAGCGGCCGCTCGGCCAGGAAGCCGGTCGCCATCGCGTTCAGGTGGGCGGTGCCGTCGACGATGGCGGCGTCGACGACCTGTCCCTCGCCGGAGAGCCGGGCCTCGAGGAGGGCGGCCAGGATGCCGATCACGAGGTACGTCGACCCGCCGCCGAAGTCGCCCACCAGGTTGCTCGGGAACATCGGCCGGCCGGCGTCCTGGCCCATGCCGAAGAGCGCGCCGGTGATCGCGACGTAGCCGAGGTCGTGGCCGGCGGTCGGCGCGAGCGGGCCGTCCTGGCCCCAGCCGGTCATCCGGCCGTAGACCAGGCGCGGGTTGCGGGCCAGGCAGACGTCGGGGCCGAGGCCCAGCCGCTCGGTGGTGCCGGGGCGCAGGCCCTCGATCAGGGCGTCGGCCGTCGCGACCAGGTCGAGCACGGTGGCGACGCGCGTCGGGGTGCTTGAGGTCGAGGGCGACGCTGGGGCGGCCGCGGTTGAGCAGGTCGGTGCGGCCACCGGTGAGCGGCTGGCCGCCGGGCCGGTCGATGCGGATCACGTCGGCGCCGAGGTCGGCCAGGATCATCGCCGCGTGCGGCCCGGGGCCGATCCCGGCCAGCTCGACGACCCTGACCCCGCGCAGCGGCCCGGTCCCCTGGCCCAGCTCGATCGTCATGTCCGGGATCCTCTCAGCCCCCGATGGACGCCGACGGCCGGGATAGTCCGTGACGTTTCGCAGGTCGTGCCCGGCGTGTCGCATGCGGAACGTCACGGACTATCCCGATCTCGGCGCTCGCCCACAGAGGGGGTGGGGGTGCGGGTCAGCCGAGGACGCGGGCGAGGAACTCGCGGGTGCGCTCCTCGCGGGGGTGGGTGAAGATCTCGGCGGGCGGTCCCTGCTCGAGGATCCGGCCCTGGTCGAGGAAGCAGACCGAGGTCGCCACGTCGCGGGCGAAGCTCATCTCGTGGGTGGCCAGGATCATCGTGGTGCCCTGCTCGGCCAGGTCGCGGACGATGGTCAGGACGTCACCGACCAGCTCCGGGTCGAGCGCCGCGGTGATCTCGTCGAGCAGCAGCAGCGTGGGCTGCGTGCACAGCGCGCGGACCAGGGCCGCCCGCTGCTGCTGACCGCCGGACATCCGGTCGGGGTGCTTGTCCGCCTGGTCGGCGAGCCCGAACTGGGCCAGGAGGTCGCGGGCGCGCTCCTCCGCCTCCCTCTTCGGTACGCCGTGCACGCGGCGCGGCGCGAGGGTGCAGTTCTCGAGGACGGTCAGGTGGGGGAAGAGGTTGTAGGACTGGAAGACCATGCCCATCCGGCTGCGCACCGCCCGCCGGTCGACGCGGGGATCGGAGATCTCCCGCCCCTCGAACTCGATGACCCCGTCGTCGATGTCCTCGAGCAGGTTCAGGCAGCGCAGCAGCGTCGACTTGCCCGAGCCGGACGACCCGATCAGGCAGACCACGTCGTGCGGCTCCAGGCGCAGGCGAGACGTCGGCGAGCACCACCTTGTCGCCGTAGGTCTTGCGGACGTCGGTGACCAGCAGCAGGGCGTCACTCATCGCGCACCCTGCCTCTCCCGCTCCATGGCCCGGCGCTGGAGGTGGTCGGTGAACCGCGCCAGCGGGATCGTCAGCACGATGAAGTAGGCAGCGACGACGACGTAGGGCGTGAAGTTGAAGTTGAAGTTGGCGTAGTCGCGGGCCGCGAACAACGCGTCGAAGAGACCGGCCGCCCCGACCAGGGCGGTGTCCTTCTGCAGGCTGATGAAGTCGTTGAGCAGCGGCGGGATCACGCGCCGGATGCCTTGCGGGACGACGACGTGGCGCATGGTCTGCGTCCGCGACAGCCCCAGGGTGTCGGCGCTGGCGATCTGGGACGGGTGGATCGACTCGATGCCGGCCCGGATCACCTCCGCGACGTACGCGCCGTACGACAGCACGAGCGCCACCAGGCCCCAGAAGAACAGCGAGTTGGTGACGCCCTGGAGGTCGAGCGCGGGGATCCCGAAGGCCAGCATGAACACCAGCAGGATGGTGGGGATCCCGCGGAACAGGTCGGTGTAGACCACGGCGATGATCCGCAGCGGCAGCAGGGCCGCCGCCCGCGACTGGCGCGCGAGCGCGACCAGCAGGGCCAACGGGAGGATCAGCGCCTCACCGATCAGGAAGAGCTTGACGTTGTAGGTCCAGAAGGCGTGCCAGATGGACGGGAAGGACTCCCGGGCGTCCGGCCAGGAGAAGAACGTCGCCTTGACGCTGTCCCACCCGGGCGAGGTGACCGTGCCGAGGACCAGCCCACCGAGGACGACGACCGTGGCGATGCTCGAGACCAGCAGCGAGCGTCGGCGCAGCGAACGCCGTACCGCTTCCCGCTCCTGCTCGCGGGCGCTCGGCTGCCAGGTCTCGGCCTCGCTCACTGCAGGACGGGGACGTCGACCGTGTCGGAGAGCCACTTCTGCTCGATCGCGGCCAGCGTGCCGTCGTCCTTCATCGCCGCCAGGGCCTGGTTCACGCACTCGGCCAGCGGGTTGTCCTTCTGGAAGAGCATCCCGAACTGCTCGGGAAGCCCGCTCTGCTGCTGGAACTGCCCGACGATCGTCGACGACGGGATCTGCACGGCCGAGATGTAGAAGGCGGTCGGCAGGTCCGCCACGATCGCGTCGACCTGGCCGTTGAGGAGCGCCTGCTTGGCGACGTTGGTGTCGTCGAAGACCAGCGGCTCGGAGGTGGGCTGGATGTCGTCGCGGATCGCGGTGAGCGACGTCGTGCCGGTCTGGGCGCCGAGCTTGTAGTCCTTGAGGTCGGCCAGCGAGGTGGCGTCGGCCACCGGGGAGCCCTTGAGCGCGATCAGCGCCTGGGCGGCGGTGTAGTAGCCGTCGGAGAACGTGACGACCTTCTCGCGCTCGGGCGTGATCGAGATCTGGTTGATGTCGAAGTCGAAGTCCTTGTCGCCGGGCGCGTAGGACTTGTTGAACGGCACCTTGGTCCAGGTCACCGCGGACTTGTCGAACCCCAGCTGCTTGGCGACGGCGTACGCGACGGCCGACTCGTAGCCCTTGCCGTTGGTCGGGTCGTTGTCGCGGAACCACGGGTCGTACGCCGGGGAGTCGGTGCCGACGGTGAGGACACCGTCCTTCAGGGTCTTGCCCTGGGCACACTCGGCCGGGGTCTGGCGGCCGTCGAGGCGGTGGAGGTGGCGGTATCGGTGGCCGTCGAGCTGGACTGCGGCGCGCACCCGAGCGCGAGGAGCATGAGCGGAGCGAGGACGGCAGCCGTTAGAGGCGTGCGCATGGCGCAGATCGTACGGGCTGGCCGCGGTCAGTGGTGACCGGCGTGCTCCTCGTGGAACCGGTGGACCACCGCGTGACCCTTGCCCCGCTCCATCAGCCAGTGGTTGACGGGGACCGCGGCGACGAAGGCGACGGCGAGCGAGGCCGCGAGCGACCACCAGAACAGCGAGTCGGTCGAGGGTGGCGGCCATGGCGCCGGGCACGAGCAGCAGGAACACGTTGTCGACGATCTCCATGGTGGCGATCGAGACCGTGTCGCTGGCGATCGCGGCCTGCGCGGCCGTCCGGTTGTCGGCGCCCGCACGTCGTACGCCGGTGTAGGTGAGCAGGTAGCCGAAGAAGAAGGCGAGACGCGACCGACAGGCGATGTTCGCGGCGTTCCCCCAGCCCCACCAGGTGCTGAGCACCATGCCCAGGATCTCGCCGATGGCACAGCCGGTCAGGCAGTGCCGGGTTGCCGTGATCGCCATCCGCCAGCTGTCGGTCATGCCGGTCACCATACCCCCAGGGGGTACCTGGGTGCAACGGATGTCACACCGCGACTCCGGGCGCGGTGACCCGGATCGACGGTTCAATGGCGCGGGTGAGCTACCCGCGCCTCCTCGAGCCGATCACGCTGGGCGACCTGACCCTGCGCAACCGCCTGGTGATGGGCTCGATGCACACCGGGCTGGAGGACCGGGTCCGCGACCTGCCGGCGCTGGCGGCGTACCTCGCCGAGCGGGCGCGCGGCGGCACCGGGCTGATCATCACCGGCGGCTTCGCCCCCGACCGGCGCGGCTGGCTCAAGCCGCTCGCCTCCGACATGACCTCCCGCCTCCAGGCGATGCGGCACCGCGAGGTGACCGACGCCGTGCACGAGGAGGGCGGGGCGATCGCGCTCCAGGTGCTCCACGCCGGGCGCTACGGCTACCACCCGTTCAGCGTCAGCGCCTCCCGCTCGAAGTCGCCGATCACCCCGTTCACCGCCTCGGCCCTGAGCACCCGGGGCGTGGACCGGACGGCCGGGCACTTCGCGCGGGCGGCCGGCTGGCCCAGAAGGCCGGGTACGACGCCGTCGAGATCATGGGCTCCGAGGGCTACCTGATCAACCAGATGCTGGCCGCGCGCACCAACCACCGCACCGACGCCTGGGGCGGCACCGCGGCGAAGCGGATGCGCTTCCCGGTCGAGGTGGTACGCCGGACCCGCGAGGCCGTGGGCGACGGCTTCCCGATCGTGTACCGGATCTCGCTCCTCGACCTGGTCGAGGGCGGCCAGACCTGGGACGAGGTGGTCGACCTCGCCCACGCCCTCGAGGAGGCCGGCGTCACGGCGCTCAACACCGGCATCGGCTGGCACGAGGCCCGGGTGCCGACGATCATCACCCAGGTGCCGCGCGGCGCCTGGCGCTCGGCGACCGCCCGGCTGAAGGCCGAGGTGTCGGTGCCCGGTCTGCGCGTCCAACCGGATCAACACCCCCGAGCTGGCCGAGGAGATCCTGGCCGCCGGCGAGGCCGACCTGGTGTCGATGGCGCGGCCGCTGCTGGCCGACCCGGAGTTCGCCGTCAAGGCCGCGGCGGGGCGGGCCGACGAGATCAACACCTGCATCGCCTGCAACCAGGCCTGCCTCGACCACGTCTTCGCCAACCGCAAGGCGTCGTGCCTGGTCAACCCGCGGGCCGGGCGGGAGACCGAGCTGGTGCTGGTGCCGCTGGTCTCGGCGTGCTCGACCGATCCGGCGTGCCGACCGACCGGGTGCTCGACCCGGGCTCGACCCCACGGTCGCCGTCGTGGGGGCCGGGCCGGCGGGCTGGCGGCCGCGGCGAGCGCCGCGGAGCGTGGGTTCGCGGTCACGCTGTTCGAGAAGGACCCGGAGGTCGGCGGCCAGTTCCGGCTGGCGATGCGGATCCCGGGCAAGGAGGAGTTCGCCGAGACGCTGCGCTACTTCAGCCGTCGGCTCGAGGTGCTCGGTGCCGAGGTGCGGCTCTCGACGTCGCCCACGGTGGCCGAGCTCGCGGCGTACGACGACGTCGTCGTCGCCACCGGCGTCACGCCGCGGATCCCCGACCTCGTGGGCGTCGACCACCCGAGCGTCGTCACGTACGCCGACGTGCTGGCCGGCCGGGTCGTGCCGGGCCGCCGCGTGGCCGTGGTCGGCGCCGGCGGGATCGGCGTCGACGTGAGCCACTTCCTGACCCACGACCCCGCCGAGGACCTCGACGACTGGATGGCGCACTGGGGCGTCGGCGACCCGGCCCTCCACCCGGGTGGGCTGACCGAGCCCAAGCCGCGGACGCCGCGTGCGCGAGGTGACCCTGGTGCAGCGCAAGACCACCCCGATCGGGATCGGGCTCGGCAGGACCAGCGGCTGGGCGCACCGTGCGGTGCTCAGGCAGTCGGGGATCCGCCAGGTCCGCGGCGCGTCGTACGTCCGGGTCGACGACGACGGCCTGCACCTGACCGTCGACGGCGAGCCGCTGCTCGTCGAGGTCGACCACGTCGTGCTGTGCGCGGGCCAGGAGTCGGTCCGTGGGCTGTACGACGACCTGGTCGCCGTCGGCGCGCGGGCCGCACCTGATCGGCGGCGCCGACGTCGCCGCCGAGCTCGACGCCGAAGCGCGCGATCGAGCAGGGCACCCGGGTCGCGGCCGCGCTGGCGAGGCTGAGGGGTGACCCGGGCGCCGACCCTAGACTGCCGCCCATGCGGATCACCGTCATCGGGTGCGGCTACCTCGGGGCCACCCACGCCGCCGCCATGGCCGAGCTCGGCCACGAGGTGCTCGGCATCGAGATCGACCCGGTCAAGCGGCAGGAGCTGACCGAGGGGCGGGTGCCGATCTACGAGCCCGGCCTCTCCGACCTGCTGGCGCGCCACGTCGCCTCGGGGCGCCTGCGGTTCACCGACTCCTACGCCGAGGTCGCCGACTTCGGCGACCTCCACTTCCTCTGCGTGGGCACCCCGCAGCAGGCCGAGAGCCTGGCGGCCGACCTGAGCCAGGTCGAGGGCGCGATCGAGGGGCTCGCGGCCCACCTGACCCGGCCCGTCGGTCGTCGTCGGCAAGTCGACGGTCCCGGTCGGCACCGCCGAACGGATGGCACGTCGCCTCGCCGAGCTCGCGCCCGCCGGCGCCGACGTCCTGCTGGCCTGGAACCCGGAGTTCCTGCGCGAGGGCTTCGCGGTCGAGGACTCGATGCACCCCGACCGGATCGTGCTCGGGCGTGACCGACCGCCGGGCCGAGAAGGTGCTCCGCGAGTTCTACGGCCCGCTGATCGACGCCGGCACCCCGGTCGTGGTCACCGACTACGCCACCGCCGAGCTGGTCAAGGTCGCCGCGAACGCCTTCCTGGCGACCAAGATCTCCTTCATCAACGCGATGGCCGAGGTCTGCGAGGTCACCGGCGCCGACGTCGTCGACCTCGCCGACTCGATCGGGTACGACGCCCGCATCGGCCGCCGCTTCCTCCAGGCCGGCATCGGCTTCGGCGGCGGCTGCCTGCCCAAGGACATCCGGGCCTTCGTGCACCGGGCCGGCGAGCTCGGCGTCGAGGACGCGATGTCGTTCCTGCGGCACGTCGACGACGTGAACCAGCGGCAGCGCGAACGGGTCGTGCACGTCGCCCAGGCGATGGTGGACGGCGACCTGGCCGGCGCCCGGATCGCCGTCTGGGGCGCGGCGTTCAAGCCCGACAGCGACGACGTCCGCGACTCACCGGCGCTCTCGATCGCCGGCGCCCTCTCGCTGCGCGGCGCCCAGGTCCGGGTCTACGACCCGCGGGCGAACGACACCGCCCGGGTGGCGTTCCCGACCCTGGTCTACGCCGACTCCGCGGTGGAGGCGTGTCGCGGCGCCGACCTGGTGCTGCACCTGACCGAGTGGCCGGAGTTCCGCGCCATCACGCCCGGCCGACCTCGACGGTGTGGTCCGCCGGCCGTCAGCTCTTCGACGGCCGCAACGTCCTCGACCTCGACGCCTGGCGCTCCGCCGGCTGGACCGCCCGCGCCCTCGGCCGCCACTGACGCCGAGTCGGCGCAAACAGACGCCGAAAACACGCCGAGTTGTCAGGTGACAACTCGGCGTTCAGTTGTCGGGAGGCTGCTTCCGGATCGTCTCGGCGTACCACTCGAAGGACCGCTTGGGGATCCGCTGCCTGGCGTCTCGTAGTCGACGTAGACCAGGCCGAAGCGCTGGGTGTAGCCCTCGGCCCACTCGAAGTTGTCCATCAGCGACCACGTGTAGTAGCCGCGGACGTCGACCCCGGCCCGCACCGCGACCGCGACCGCGCGCAGGTGGGCGTCGAGGTAGTCGATCCGCTCCTGGTCGTCGACGACGCCGTTCGCGTCCGGCGCGGTCGCGTAGGAGCAGCCCGACTCGGTGATGATGATCGGCGGCAGCGCGGCGCGGTAGCGCGCCCGCAGCGTGATCAGCCACTCGCGCAGCGAGTCGGGCACGACCGGCCAGCCGAAGTCGGTGGTCGGGTAGCCCACGATGCTGAGCTGCTCGAACGGCATCGGGGAGTCCTCGGGGGCCGCCGCGATCCGCATCGGGTTGTAGTAGTTGACGCCGTAGAAGTCGAGCGGCTGCCGGATCGTCGCCATGTCGCCGGCCTGGACGACCGGGTCGAGCAGCGGCGCGAGGTCGTAGGGGTAGCGCCCGAAGAGCATCGGCTCGGCGAACATCCCGTTCCAGAGCGCGTCGAACAGCTTCGAGGCGCCGACGTCGGCCTCGTCGTCGCTGGCCGGCCACATCGGCGCGTGGTTGTTGGCGCAGCCGACGCTGGCCGCACCCGGCGGCGCGCAGGGCGATCGCGGCGCGGCCGTGGCCCGAGCAGCAGGTGGTGGGCCGCCGGCAGCGCGTCGAACATCAGCTCCCGACCCGGCGCGTGCGTCCCGATGGCGTAGCCCAGCATCGTCACGACGTTGGGCTCGTTGACCGGGATCCAGTGCTCGACCCGGTCCGCGAGCCGCTCGCCGACCAGCTCGGCGTACTCGGCGAAGCGGTCGACGGTGTCGCGGTTGAGCCAGCCGCCCTCGTCCTCGAGCGCCTGCGGCAGGTCCCAGTGGTACAGCGTGGCCATCGGCTGGATGCCGCGCTCGAGCAGCCCGTCGACCAGTCGCTCGTAGAAGTCGAGCCCGGCCGGGTTCGCCGGCCCCGACCCCGTCGGGCTGCACCCGCGGCCACGAGATCGAGAAGCGGTAGCCGCCCAGCCCGAGGCGCGCCATCAGGTCGAGGTCCTCGTCGAGGCGGTGGTAGTGGTCGCAGGCGACGTCGCCGGTCGAGCCGTCCACGATCCGCCCCGGCTGGTGGGTGAAGGTGTCCCAGATGCTCGGGCCCTTGCCGTCCTCGGTGGCCGCCCCTTCGATCTGGTACGACGCGGTGCTGGCACCGAACCGGAAGCCCGGTGGAAGCAAAGGGTGAGGCACGGGGATCATTGTGTCGGTGACCGTCATCATTCGTCGGGCTTTGGACCGGTTCTCGACCCGTGAATCGGGCCGCCAGACCCGCCACTCCTTCTCCTTCGGCTCCTTCTACGACCCCGAACGGCGTGTCGTTCGGGCCCGCTGGTCGCGCTGAACGACCACCTCCTCGGCCGCGGGCCGCGGCTACGACGCCCACGAGCACCGCGACGTCGTCCTGGTCACCTGGGTGGTCTTCGGGGAGCTGCGTCCACACCGACGAGACCGGCACGTCGACCCTCGGACCCGGCGAGCTGGCGGTGACGCGCGCCGGCACCGGCACGACCCACAGCGAGGTCGCGGGCGACGCGGCCACCCGCTTCATCCAGATGTGGCTGCGGCCGGACGGCACCGGCGGCGACCCGGTGCGCGAGACGGCGGCGCCCGACCTGTCGCGGCCCGGGGCTGGTGCCGGTGGCCGGCGCCGTCGGGCTCCCCCTCGACGTGCCCGGCGCGACGCTCGTCGATCGCCGAGCTCGGCGCCGGCGAGACCCTGCGCGCTGCCCGGGAGCCGCTGGTCCACGTCTTCGTCGTGACCGGGGCGCTCCTCCGGTCGAGCCTGGCCGAGCCGCTCGCAGCGGGTGACGCGTTCGAGATCTCCGACAGGGCGCCGCGGACGCGGACGGTCGCGACCTCTCGGTCACCGCCGCCGTGCCGACGCAGCTGCTCGTCTGGACGTTCCGGTCCTGAGCCGCGCCGGAGCCTCAGGGCACCAGCACGCCGGGGTTGAGGATCCCGTCGGGGTCCACGGCCGCCTTGGCGGCCCGCAGCACGGCGATCCCGACCGGGCCGATCTCCGCCTCGAGCCACGGCTGGTGGTCGGTGCCGACCGCGTGGTGGTGGGTGATCGTCGCCCCGGCCGCGACGATCGCGTCCATCGCGGCCGCCTTCGCAGCGCGCCAGCGCCCGAGCGGGTCGTCGCCCTCGGCAGCCGCCACCGTGAAGTAGAGCGAGGCCCCGGTCTCGTAGACGTGGGAGACGTGGCACAGCACGATCGCCGACTCGCCCAGCGAGCCGCGCAGGGCGGCCGACACCCCGTCGTACACCTCGCGGAGCCGGGACCAGTACGTCGCGGTCTCGAGCGTCTCGACGAGCACGCCGACGTCGAGCATCGAGTCGCGGAGGTACGGCGCGTCGAAGCGCCCGGCGGCCCAGGAGCGGCCGGGATCCTCGCCGGCGGGCTCGCCGCCGAGCCCGGTCAGCACCGCCGTCACCGCGGTACGACGCGTGGTCACCGCCGCGGGCGTCCCCTCGTAGCCCGACGATCATCAGGCAGCCCCCCGGCCGACGCGCCGCCCACGGCGTCGGGGTCGGCCAGGTTGATCGCCGTCTCGGACTCGTCGGAGAGCCGCAGCACGGTCGGCAGCAGCTGGGCCTGGGCGAGCCGGCGGATCGCGTCCGCGCCGGCGTCGAAGGACGGCCAGCGCCATCCCTCGTACACCCGCTGCTCGGGCACCGGCCGGACCCGCACCGTCACCGACGTGATCACGCCGAGCGCGCCCTCCGACCCGAGGAAGAGCTGGCGGAGGTCGGGCCCGGCGGCGCTCGCCGGTGCGTGCCCGAGGACGACCCGGCCGGCCGGGGTGGCGACCTCGAGGCCGGTGACGAGGGCGTCGAAGCGGCCGTAGCCCGCCGACGACTGGCCGCTCGAGCGGGTCGCCGCGAAGCCGCCGATGGTGGCGTACTCGAAGGACTGGGGGAAGTGGCCGAGGGTCATCCCGTGCTCGGCCAGGAGCGCCTCGGCCTCGGGGCCGCGCAGGCCCGGGCTCGAGGGTCGCGGTCATCGAGACCGGGTCGACGGCGAGCAGCCGCTTCATCCGGACCAGGTCGAGGCTGAGCACGCCGGCGTAGCCCTCGCGGCGCGCGACCAGCCCGCCGGTGACCGACGTACCGCCGCCGAAGGGCACCACCGCGACGCCGGTGCCGCCCGGCCACCTCGAGCAGTGCCTGCACCTCGTCGGCGTCCGCCGGGCGGACGACCGCGTCGGGCGCGTCGGTGAGGTCGCCGGCCCGGGCGCGCAGCAGGTCGGGCGTGGACTTGCCGCGGGTCCGCAGCCGGCGGCTCTCGTCGTCGACGTGCCACGTGCTCCGGGCCGACGACGGCGGCGAGGTCGCGCGAGCGCGGCCGTCGGGCAGCGTGCCGTCCGGCAGCGTGACCGGAGCCGCGTCGTCCGACCCGGCGGTCGACGACCGGGAACACCAGCTCCACCAGACCGCGTGCGGTCTCGGGCAGGTCGGCGGCGCGGTCCGGGTCGCCCCAGCGGGTCGGGTGCATCTCTGCCGGCGGGTGGTGGGTCATGTGTTACAGTGTGACACATGACGTCACTTCGTCACAACGAGGCGACCCGCAGTCGGCGTACCTCGACGCCGCGCGCGCCTGCATCCTCGACGTCGGCTGGCGGCGGACGACCCTGACCGAGGTGGCGCGGCGGGCCGGCGTGAGCCGGATGACCATCTACCGCGGCCTGGCCCGACATGCCGTCGGTGCTCGGCGACCTGATGACCCGCGAGTGGGGCGAGGTGGTCGCCGCGTGCCGTCGGCGAGGCCGATGCCGCGCTGCCCGGCGAGCCGACCGCGGCCGACCGGCTCGTCGCCGAGGTGGTCGCGACGACCCGCGCGCTGCGCGAGAACGAGCTCTTCGTCCGGATCGTCGAGCTCGACGCCGAGCTCCTCCTGCCCTACCTGCTGACCCGCCGCGGCCGCAGCCAGCAGGCGATCGCCGAGCTGACCGCGGGACGGATCCGCGGAGGGTCAGGCCGAGGGGAGCATCCGGGCCGGCTCGCCGGTGGCGATGTCGCGGGCCCTCCTGCTCGCCGCCCACGGCTTCGTGCTCAGCGCCCACACGATGGTCGACGACGACGTGACCGAGGACGACCTCGACGCCGAGCTCGAGCAGGTCGTACGCCGGGCGGTCACGCCATGAGCCGGCGGCCGCATCCGGGCCGGTCTCGACGAGGTCCCCGGCCACGGTCGACGTCCTCGTGGTCGGGCTGGGCGTCACCGGCGTCGGCGTCGCCCTCGACGCCGTCGCGCGCGGGCTGACCGTCCTCGCGGTCGACGCCCACGACCTCGCCTTCGGTACGTCGCGCTGGTCCAGCAAGCTCGTCCACGGTGGCCTGCGCTACCTCGCCAACGGCCAGGTCGGGGTCGCCCACGAGAGTGCGGTCGAGCGCGGGATCCTGATGGAGGTCACCGCGCCCCACCTCACCCACGCCCTGCCGTTCCTGCTGCCGCTCGACGACCACACCGGCCACCGCCAGGCCGCCCTGCTCCGGGCCGGCATGGAGGCCGGCGACTGGCTCCGGATCGCCGCCCGCACGTCGCGCGAGACCCTGCCGCGCCCGCGCCGGGTCTCGGCCACCGAGAGCCGCCACCTGGCTCCGGTGCTCGGCGCCGGCGTCCGCGGCGGCATCCTCTCCTGGGACGGCCAGCTCGAGGACGACGCCCGCCTGGTCGCCACGATCGCCCGCACCGCCGCCGGGCTCGGCGCCGAGATCCGGACCCGGGCCCGGGCCGTCGAGCTCACCGGCACCGGGGCGGTGCTGCGCGACGAGCTCAGCGGCACGACGTACGACGTGACGGCCCGCGCGGTCGTCAACGCCGCCGGCGTCTGGGCCGGCGGCCTGGTCGACGACGTGCGCCTGCAGCCCGAGCCGCGGCACCCACCTCGTCGTGCGCGGCGACGGCGTTCCCCGACCTGCGGGTCGCGCTGACCCTGCCCGTGCCCGGGCTCGCGCAACCGGTTCGTCAACGTGCTCCCCCAGCCCGACGGCCTGGTCTACGTCGGGCTCACCGACGAGGCCGTCGACGGCGAGCCGCCCGACGTCCCCGAGCCGAGCCAGGCCGAGATCGACTTCCTGCTCACCACCGTCTCGTCGTGCCTGGCCCGCCCGCTGACCACGCGCCGACGTGGTCGGCTCGTACGCCGGGCTGCGGCCGCTGCTGCGGGCCGACGGCCGCACGGCCGACCTGTCCCGCCGGCACGCCGTGCTCACCTCGCCGCTCGGGCGTCGTCACCGTCGTCGGCGGCAAGCTGACCACCTACCGCCGGATGGCGGAGGACGCCGTCGACGCCGCCGTGGCGCGCGCCGGCCTCGCCGCCGGCCCGAGCACCACCGCCCGCCTGCCCCTCGACCGGCGCCGCCTCCGCGACCGGAGCTCGCCCGGCTGGCCGCGACGTCCCCGTCGCCGCGGCTGGTCCGGCGCTACGGCGTCGACGCCGGGCCTGGTCCTGGCCGACGCCCGGGCCGTGACCGGGCTGGACCGACGCCGACCTGCTGGCCCCCGTCGCCGACGGCGTGCCGGTCACGCTGGCCGAGCTCGTCTTCGGGGTGACCCACGAGGGCGCTCACGACGTCGCCGACCTGCTCGACCGGCGTACCCGGGTCGGGCTGGTGGCCGCCGACCGCGCGGCCGCCGAGCCGGCCGCGCGCCGGGCGATCGAGCTCGCGGCCGCCGCGGTTCGTTAAATCGGTTGCGGGCCCCTCCCCAAGGGCGGTGTCGCGTCCCCTACCTTGTACCCATGCTCGAGCCCCGGGGGGCGGACTCAAGCACGTCACTCGAACCTGTAACGGACGTTTCCGCCCGTGTACTCATCGAGGCCCGCAACGCGTTGTTGCAGGGCCGCATCGCCGACGCCCTGGAGCTGGTGGAGAGCGCGCGTCACGACCCGGACCTCTCCGACGAGTCCCGGGTCGAGCTCGCGCTGACCGGGCTGCTCGTCCCGGCTGGCCCGCGGCGACCTGCGCGGCGCCGCGCCGTTCTCGCGCGAGCTGACCTCGCTGGTCCGCGTGCGCGGACCCGTGGCCGCCCGCGCCTGCTTCGGCCTCGGCGAGTTCGCCGCGGCCCGCGGCCAGGCCGACCAGGGCGTGTCCTACTACGAGAGCGCCGGCGAGGAGCTCGCCGCCGCGAAGCGACCACACCTGGCTGCCCTGGCGCAGCGGGCTGGCCCGGATCCTGGCCGCCCGCGGCGAGATCGCCACCGCCACCGGCCTGGTGGAGGACGAGCTCGCCGAGGCGCGGATCCTGGACTCGCCGTACGCCGTCGCCTACACCCTGCGCACGCTGTCCGCGGTCGCCCCGACCGACCGGCGCGTGGAGCTCCTCGACGAGGCGCTCGCCGTGCTCGCCGGCAGCCGGCGCCGCGCGGCTCGAGGCCCAGATCCGTACCGACCTCGCGGGCTGGCTGCATGCTGCTGCAGCCGGCGGAGTCCGCCCAGGCCGTCGACCTGCTCCGCTCCGCGGAGAAGTACGCCCGGCAGGAGGAGCTCACTCCCCTGCTCGGCCGGATCCGCTGGCTGCTCGAGCGCCTCGGCGAGGCGCCCGACGGCGAGCTCGCCGGTCGGCTGTCCGAGCTCAGCGCCGCCGAGCGCCGGGTCGCCCAGCTCGTGGTGCTGGGCAAGCGCAACCGCGAGATCGCCGTCGAGCTCGGGCGTGAGCGTCAAGTCGGTCGAGTGGCACGTCTCGCACATCCTGCGCAAGCTCTCGATCACCTCGCGGCTCGACCTCGCCGACGCGCTGGCCCAGCCGCGTCAGACCCGCTGACGCGAGCGAGGACCCGCCGATCCGACGAAGGCGGAGCGGGGGCCGCAGCGAGCGCGAAGCGAGCTTGCTGCAGCGGGCCTGACAGCCGGGCCGAGCAGTTCGACGACCTCAGCTCGGGATCGCGACGTACGTCGTGTCGAGGTACTCCTCGATGCCCTCGAAGCCGCCCTCGCGGCCGAAGCCGCTGGCCTTCACGCCGCCGAACGGTGCCGCCGGGTTGGAGACCAGACCGGTGTTGATGCCGACCATGCCGAACTCCAGCGCCTCGGCGACCTTGATCGTGCGGGCCAGGTCGCGGGTGTAGACGTAGGAGGCCAGGCCGTACTCGGTGGCGTTGGCCAGGGCGATCGCCTCGTCGTCGGAGGTGAACGTCGTGATCGGCGCGACCGGGCCGAAGATCTCCTCGGTGTTGATCCGCGCGTCGGCCGGGACGCCGAGCAGGACGGTCGGGGCGTAGAAGTGGCCGGGCCCGTCGGGGGCCGAACCACCGCAGACGACCTCGGCGCCGTCGTGCACGGCGTCGGTGACCAGCTGACCGACCGACTCCACGGCGTCGGCGTTGATCAGCGGCCCGACGTCGGTGCCGGCGTCCTGGCCGCGACCGGTGCGCAGCGCGCCCATCCGCTCGCCGAGGAGCTCGCCGAACTCGCGGGCCACCGACTCGTGGACCAGGAAGCGGTTGGCCGCGGTGCAGGCCTCGCCCATGTTGCGCATCTTGGCGATCATCGCGCCGTCGACGGCGGCCTCCACGTCGGCGTCCTCGAAGACGATGAACGGCGCGTTGCCGCCGAGCTCCATCGAGACCCGCTGCAGCTGGTCGGCGGACTGGCGCACCAGCACCTTGCCGACCGGGCGTGGACCCGGTGAAGCTGACCTTGCGGAGCCGCTCGTCGGCCATCAGCGTGGCGCTCAGCACCTTGGAGTGGTGGGTGGTGACGACGTTGAGGACGCCGTCGGGCAGGCCGGCCTCGGCGAGCACCTGGGCCAGGGCCAGCATCGTCAGCGGCGTCAGCTCGGCGGGCTTGACCACCATCGTGCAGCCGGCGGCGACCGCCGGGCCGATCTTGCGGGTGCCCATGGCGAGCGGGAAGTTCCAGGGCGTGAGGAACAGGCACGGGACCGACCGGCTTGCGGATCGTCAGCAGCCGCGAGCCACCGGCCGGGGCCTGCATCCAGCGGCCCGTGGATGCGCACGGCCTCCTCGGAGAACCAGCGGAAGAACTCCGCGCCGTAGGTGACCTCGCCCTTCGCCTCGGCGAGCGTCTTGCCCATCTCGAGGCTGATCAGCTCGGCGAAGTCGTCGGCCTGGTCGATGATCGCCTCGAACGAGCGGCGCAGGATCTCGCCGCGGTCGCGAGGCGGGGTGGCGGCCCACTCGGCCTGGGCCGCGACGGCCGCGTCGAGCGCCGCCATCGCGTCGTCGGTGCGTCGCCGTCGGCCACGTCGGTGATCACCGACTCGTCGGCCGGGTCGTGCACCTCGAACCGGGACCCGGTGCCCGACTCACGCCACTGCCCGCCGATGAAGAGACCGCGCGATCCGGTCTTCGCCAAGAGGTCTAGTCCAGTCATGGGAATCACCCTGTCACTTCGGTGAAGTTTGCCGAAAGTCTTCACGCGATCGTCTCAGGTCTGACACGCTTTCGACCGTCGGCCTGGGGGCTAGCACCCGAGCCGATACGTGAGCCCCTCGCTGACCCCATGCTGCGAGGGGCTCGCCCCATTTCGCGACGGCTCGTGCCGCTCGCGACCCGAGCCGTCGCGAGCTGGGGACCTGGGACGTCGGAGGTCCTCGGAGGGGTCGCCGCGCTCATCCAGCGCCTCGGGACCTTCCGCCTCTTGAACATCTGCGCCAGGAGGAGTTGATTCGTGACCAACGGGTTCTGAGTCGGCGGCCCGGCACGGGCCGCCTCGCGCACCGGGAGGCAGACCATGGCGGACAAGGCGGGCGGTCGTAGAACAGCCGGGCAAGATCTCGGGGCGAGCAGCCCCGACCGGATCCGCAACGTGGTGCTGGTCGGACCCGGCGGTTCCGGCAAGACCACCTTGGTCGAGACGCTGCTCGCCTCCGCCGGAGCCATCCCCCGAGCGGGGACGATCCAGGACGGCTCGACGGTCTGCGACTTCGAGGAGTCCGAGCGGGCGCACGAGCGCTCCATCTCGCTGGCCATCGCCCCCGTCGTCCACCGCGACACCAAGATCAACTTCATCGACACCCCCGGGTACGCCGACTTCGTGGGCGAGGTCCGCGCCGGTCTGCGCGCCGCGGACTGCGCGCTGTTCGTGATCGCGGCGAGCGAGGCCGTGGACGACGCCACCTCCGCCCTGTGGCGCGAGTGCGCCGAGGTCGGCCTGCCCCGCGCCGTCGTGATCACCAAGCTCGACCAGGCCCGCGCCGACTACGACGGCGTGCTCGCGGCCGCCCAGGCGGCGTTCGGCGACAAGGTGCTGCCGCTCTACGTACCGGTCCGCGACGGCTCCGAGGTCACCGGGCTGGTGGACCTGATGGTCGACCCGACCGCCGAGGGCGGCGACCACGAGGACCTGCGCAGCGCCCTGATCGAGGGGATCATCGAGGAGTCCGAGGACGAGACCCTGATGGACCGCTACCTCGGTGGCGAGGAGATCTCCCACGACACCCTCACCGAGGACCTCGAGAAGGCCGTCGCCCACGCGACCTTCCACCCCGTCGTCCCGGTCTGCTCGGTGTCCGGCGTCGGGTGCCCGGAGCTGCTCGACCTCGCCGTCGACGGCTTCCCGTCGCCGCTCGAGCACGCCTCCCCCGAGGTCTTCACCCCGGCCGGGGCGGCCGCGGAGCCGATCAGCGGCGACCCGCGCGGCCCGCTCGTGGCCGAGGTCGTGAAGACCTCCAGCGACCAGTACGTCGGCCGGGTCAGCCTGGTGCGGGTCTTCTCCGGCACGCTCACCCCGGACGCGCCGGTCCACGTCTCCGGCCACTTCACGTCGTTCTTCTCCGACAGTCCACCCACGAGGACCACGACGAGGACGAGAAGGTCGGCTCGCTCACCTTCCCGTTCGGGCGGCTGCACGTGCCGGCGGAGTCCGTGATCGCCGGCGACCTGGCCGCCATCGGCAAGCTGAGCCGGGCCGAGACCGGCGACACGCTCTCCTCGATCGAGGAGCCGCGCGTGCTCCGGCCGTGGTCGATGCCCGAGCCGCTGCTCCCGGTCGCGATCGTCGCGAAGAGCAAGGCCGACGAGGACAAGCTGTCCCAGGCGCTCGGCCGGCTCGCCGCCGAGGACCCGAGCGTGCGGGTCGAGAACAACCCCGAGACCCACCAGCTCGTGCTGTGGACCATGGGCGAGGCCCATGCCGACGTCCTGATCGCCCGGCTGGCGGACCGCTACTCCGTGCACGTCGAGACCGAGCCCTTCCTGGTGTCGCTGCGCGAGACCTTCGGCGGGCCGGGCAAGGGGCTGGGTCGGCACGTCAAGCAGTCCGGCGGCCACGGGCAGTACGCCGTGTGCCACGTCGAGGTCGAGCCGCTGCCGGAGGGCGGCGGGTTCGAGTTCGTCGACAAGGTGGTCGGCGGCTCGGTGCCCGCGCCAGTTCATCCCGTCGGTCGAGAAGGGCGTGCGCGCCCAGATGGAGCGCGGCGTCCGCGCCGGCTACCCGATGGTCGACCTCCGCGTGACCCTCACCGACGGCAAGGCGCACGCCGTGGACTCCTCCGACATGGCCTTCCAGATGGCCGGGCTCGCTGGCGCTGCGCGAGGCTGCGGCCACCGCGAACGTGACCCTGCTCGAGCCCTACGACGTGGTCGCGGTCGTCGTCCCCGACGACCACATCGGCTCCGACCATGAGCGACCTGTCGTCGCGCCGCGCGCGGCTGCTCGGCACCGACAAGGTCGGTGACGACCGGACCGTGATCAACGCCGAGGTGCCGCAGACCGAGCTGGTCCGCTACGCCGTCGACCTGCGCTCGTCGACCCACGGCGCCGGCTCGTTCACCCGCTCCTTCGGCCACTACGAGCCGATGCCCGAGGACGTCGCCCGCTCGGTCACCCCCCGCGAGCGCTGACCCGGCACCTCGCCGAGTCGCCAGGTGACGACTCGGCGCGATCTCGGCGCCTGTCAGCGCCGACTCGGCGCGGATAGCGTGCCTGGGTCGCGCCGACTCGGCGTCAGCGGGCGAGGGCGCCGCGGAGGAACTGCTCGAGCAGCGGGCCGGCGGTGCCGGCGCCGGTCTGACCGACGTCGACGAACGCGCACACGGCGAGGTCGCCCTGACCGGCGATCATCCAGGCGTGCGTGAGCCGCTTGCCGCCGCGGTCGAACTCCGCGGTGCCGGTCTTGGCGATCACCGGCGGCCCGGGCACGTCGCGCGAGCCCGATGCCGGTCCCGCTGGTGACGACGCCGCGCAGCATCTGCTTCAGGTCGCGTCCTGTGCCGTCGTCAGCGGGGTCGGCGACGTCTCCGCCGGGGTCACCGACGTGACCAGCTGCGGTACGACGGTGTGCCCGGCGACCACCGACGCCATCACCGTCGCCATCGTCATCGGCGAGGCCAGGATCTGGCCCTGGCCGATCATGTCCGCGGCCTTCTCGGTCTCGGAGGCGGGCGGCACGACGTTCCCGAAGTACGCCGGGAAGCCGAGGTCGTGGTCGACCCCCATGCCGAGCGTGGCGGCGGCGTCGACCAGGTCGTCGGGAGCCGAGCTCGGTGCGCTCGTTGATGAAGGCCGTGTTGCAGGAGTTGGCGAGCGCCGTGGCCAGCGTGATCCGGCCGTTGGCCGACGGCGGGTAGAAGCTGTCGTTGGTGAACACCTTGCCGTTCACGGTCACGCTGGTCGGGCAGTCGACGGGTGACGACGGTGTCTGGCCCTGCTTCACCAGCGCCAGCGAGCCGACGGTCTTGAACGTCGAGCCGGGCGCGAAGCGACCGTAGGTCGCGTCGTTGTAGCCGTCGTTGCCCGGCCCGTTCGCGGCCGCCACGATCGCGCCGGTCGAGGGCCGGATCGCGACGATCGCGCTGGCCGGACCGACGCCGGACAGGATCCGCTCGGCGAGCAGCTGCAGCCGTGGCTCCAGCGTCAGCCGGAGCGGCTCCCCGTCGGCCGGCTCGGTGGCGAAGAGCTTGGTCTGCTCGCCGTCGGCCGCCACGGCGTCCACCCGGACGCCCGGGCGTGCCGCGCAGCTGCTCGTCGTAGCGCGCCTGGAGGCCGGACAGCCCCGCCTCGTCGCCCGCGCGGTAGACGTCGGGGTGGTCCTTGATCATCTCGGCCGTCACCGGCCCGACCGTGCCGAGGATCGGAGCGGCGAACTCCTTGGTGATCGCGAGCGGCAGGTCGCCGGCGATGGCGTCGACCCCCTTGATCCGGGTGTAGCCCTCGCATCACCGCGGGCGGCACCTCGTCCTGCCGGTAGACGATCGCCTCCACGAACTGCTCGCTCCCGGCGCCCTTCACCAGCTTCACGTACGACGCGACGTCGATGCCGAGCAGCTGCGCGAGCTGCCGGGCCGAGTCGAGGGCCGGCCGGCCCCTTCACCTTGTGCTTGTCGACGCCGAAGCGGAGCACCGGCCGCTCGGTGACCAGGCCGACGCCGTGCGGGCCGAGGATGTCGCCGCGCTGCGCCGCGCACGGTGGACGCCGACAGGGTGGTCCCGGGGTCGTCGAGCGACGGCTCCACGACGCTCGGCGCCCAGGCGACCTGCCAGGTGTCGTCGACGAGCTTCAGCGGCGCGGTCGTCTGGTAGCTCCAGCCGGTGCCGAGCGGCCACAGCCAGCTCAGGGTCGCGGTGGCCGCCGCGTCCGACGACTTCTTCACCGCGACCACCTCGACCTTCGGCGTCACGTCGCCCAGGTCGGCGACCGTCGCGTCGTACTACCGGTCGGCGGCCGTGGGCGGCCATCCCGTCGAAGGCCACGCCGGAGAGGTCACCCGACGAGAGGCCCTCCGCCAGCGCGTCGGCGGTGGGGCCCGGGTCGGGACCGGAGTCCTTGGACCCGCAGGCCGGACGACAGGAGCGCCAGGCCGAGGGCGGGCAGGAGCAGTCGTGCCGAGCGGGTCCCCATGGCCGCCATCCTGCCAAAGGGCTCCCCGCCTCCCGGTCAGCCCAGGGCCGGGAGGCGCTCCAGCGCCGAGGCCACGGCAGCCTGGAGCTCGGCGTCGTCCCAGCTGTGGTCGACGATGTCGCCGCGCAGATAGGCGTCGTACGCCGCGAGGTCGAGGTGGCCGTGCCCGCACAGCGCGGTCAGGATCACCTTCTCCTCGCCGGTCTCGGTGCAGCGGTGTGCCTCCTCGATGGCCGCGGCCAGGGCGTGGGTCGGCTCCGGGCGCCGGCACGATCCCCTCGGTCCGGGCGAACAGCACGCCCGCGGCGAAGCACTCCGACTGCTTCTTGGCGACCGCCTCGAGCTCGCCGGTCTCGTAGAGGTGGCTGATCAGCGGGCTCATGCCGTGGTAGCGCAGGCCGCCGGCATGGATCGGGTCCGGGATGAAGTCGTGGCCGAGCGTGTGCATCTTCATCAGCGGCGTCATCCCGAGGGTGTCGCCGAAGTCGTAGGCGTAGGTGCCCTGGGTGAGGCTCGGGCACGACGCCGGCTCGACCGCGCGGACGACCGGCGACATCCGCCCGGCCCACTTCTCGCGCAGGAACGGGAAGGCGAGGCCGCCGAAGTTGGAGCCGCCGCCGGTACAGCCGACGAGCAGGTCGGGGGTCTCGCCCACCATCGCCAGCTGGAGCAGGGCCTCCTCGCCGATCACGGTCTGGTGGAGCAGCACGTGGTTGAGCACGCTGCCGAGGGCGTAGTTGGTGTCGTCGCGCTGGGCCGCGACCTCGACCGCCTCGCTGATCGCGATGCCCAGCGAGCCGGTGGAGTCGGGGTCCTGGGCGAGGATCGCGCGCCCGGCCTCGGTCAGGTCGCTCGGGCTCGGGTGCACGGTGCCGCCGAACGTCTCGATCATCATCCGCCGGTACGGCTTCTGGTCGTACGACGCCCGCACCTGCCAGACCTCGCACTCGAGGTCGTACTGCGAGCAGGCGAACGCCAGCGCGGTCCCCCACTGCCCGGCGCCGGTCTCGGTGGTCAGCTTCGAGATGCCCGCCTGCTTGTTGTAGAACGCCTGCGGCACGGCGGTGTTCGGCTTGTGCGAGCCGGCCGGTGAGACGCCCTCGTACTTGTAGTAGATCCGGGCCGGCGTCCCGAGCGCCTTCTCCAGCCGGTGGGCGCGGAACAGCGGCGACGGCCGCCAGAGCCGGTAGACGTCGAGCACCTCGCCGGGGATCTCGACGTACTGCTCCTGCGAGACCTCCTGCAGGATCAGGTCCATCGGGAACAGCGGCGCGAGGTCCTCCGGACCGACCGGCTGACCGGTGCCGGGGTGGAGCACGGGCGGCGGCGGCGTCGGCAGGTCGTGCAGGACGTTGTACCAGCGCGTGGGCAGGTCGCTCTCGGCGAGCAGGATCTTGTGGTCGGACGGTCGGGGCCATGGGCCGAGCCAAGCACTCGCGGCCAGGGTTGTCAGCCCCCGTACGGCCTCAGCGTGCGCCGGCGTACGGCGTCCCGAAGCGCTCCGGCCGATCGAGCGGTCGGCGGCGGCGTACTGCCGCTGCTGCGCCGCGAGCGCCGGGCCCTGCGTCGCGGGCGGCGGCGAGCACCGCGCGGGTGACCGTGACGCCGGCGCCGGTGAGCAGCGGGCCGACCAGCGGGGTGTAGCCGGAGGCGTGGCCGGTGCGGTTGGGGTGGTAGCTCTCGCTGATCGGGTTGGAGAGGCCGTTGAGCCACTCGGGGTCGCCGCAGACGGCGTGGCCGATGAAGGCGCTCGTGGGGTTGGCGAACGCGAAGCCCGTGGGCGGCCGCGGCGGCCGCGAGCTTGCTGTCGAGCAGGTCGGCGGTGGCGTTCAGGGAGGACTCCTCCGACGGGCTGAACCAGGTGAGCGCGTTGCAGTCCTCGCCGTTGAACAGGCGGGGGTAGCCGACGACCACGACCTTGGCGTTGGGTGCCTTGGCCCGGATCGAGGAGTAGAGGGTGGCCAGCGAGCCGGGCAGGGTGTTGGTGATGTAGGCGTTGGCCTTGGTGACCGCGCCGCCGCAGTTGCTGAGCCAGCCCGGCTGGGCGCAGGTGGTGATCACGCTGGTGAAGCCCGCGTCGTTGCCGCCGACCGAGATCGTCACGTAGCGCGGTGCCGGCGCTCAGCGCGCTGAGCTGGGTGTTGGTCACGTCGGAGACCTTGGCGCCGGAGCAGGCGCGGAAGTTGAGGGCGTAGCCCTTGGCCGCCGCGATCAGGCTCGGGAAGGCGTAGACCGAGCGCTGGCAGGACGTGCCGTCGCTGAGGTAGGTGCGGGTGCCGACGCCGGAGGAGTAGGAGTCACCGAGGGCGACGTACGACGGCGGCGCGGCGTGGGCGGCCGTCGGGGCGAGCAGCGGGAGGGCGACGGCGCAGGGCGGCGACCGCCAGGGCGAGGACGCGGCGTACGGCGGAGCGGGGCATGGGACGTCCTCCCGAGAGGGGCTGTGACCCAGGTCACTCTAGGGCCGGGGAATGAACGTGGGCCAGAGAGCGTTGTACCAGGCATGGTTGAAAATTCAACTCACACCACCCAAGGAGCTCTCCCCATGGCTGACAACACCTTCGACCCCGCCACCACCGTCGTGTCCGACATCAAGGGTGACTACACCCTCGACCCGACGCACAGCCGCCTCGGCTTCAGCACCCGCCACGCGATGGTCACCACCGTCCGCGGCGCAGTTCAAGGACTTCACCGGCGAGGCCGTGGTCGACACCGCCGACCCCGCCGCGAGCAAGGTCGAGGTCACGATCCAGGCCGCCAGCGTCGACACCGGCGTGGCCGACCGCGACGGTCACCTGCGCAGCGCCGACTTCTTCGACGCCGAGACCTACCCCGAGATCACCTTCGTCTCGACCGAGCGTCGAGCGCGACGGCGACGACTGGGCGATCACCGGCGACCTGACCATCAAGGACGTCACCAAGCCGATCACCATCGACTTCGAGTCGACCGGCTCCGCCAAGGACCCGTTCGGCAACCTGCGGATCGGCTTCGAGGGCAAGGCCACCCTGAGCCGCAAGGACTGGGGCCTCACCTGGAACGCCGCGCTCGAGACCGGCGGCATGCTGGTGTCGGACAAGATCAAGCTCGAGTTCGACATCTCCGCCATCGCCGAAGTGACCTGTCGCCGAGTTGTCACCTGACGACTCGGCGTCGGATCAGCGCTACTTCTCGCCGACTCGGCGCCGAACGCCTGTGCGTTCGCGCCGAGTCGGCGTCATTTCCGTGCCTGTATGCGCCGACTCGGCGGATATTCATGTGCAGCGACGCGCCGGGTCGGCGGTTGAATGCCGCCCGTGGAGAACCTGGAGCTGCCCGCGGGCCTGACCTCGCGACCCCTGACCATGGACGACGCGTACGCCGTCTACGAGGTGATGGCCGCTGCAGGAGCAGCACGACATCGGCAAGGTCGAGATCGAGCCGGCCGACATCGTCGGCGACTGGCAGAAGCCGAGCTTCGACATCGGCGGCTCGACCGTGGGCGTGTTCGACGGCGGACGCGCTCGTCGCCTACGCCGAGGTGAGCAAGTCCGGGCGCGGCGACGCGGCCGTCAACCCGGCGTACCGCCGCCGCGGGATCGGGACGACGCTCGCCGCCTGGATGCGCGAGCGCACCGCCGCGCTCGGCGGCACCGTGATCGGCACGCCGGTCCCCGAGGGATCACCCGGCGACCAGCTCCTGGAGAAGCTCGGCTGGAAGGTCCGCTGGACCAGCTGGGTGCTCAACCTCCCCGAGGGCGTCGAGATCCAGGAGCGCAGCCTGCCCGAGGGCTACGCCGTCCGCGAGGCGGCACCCGAGGAGTACCCCGCCGTGCAGACGGTGATCGAGGACGCGTTCCTCGAGTGGTCCGTGCGCGACCGGGAGTCCTACGACGACTTCCTGGCCACGACGGTCCAGCGGCCCGGCTTCGAGCCGTGGCACTTCCGGGTCGTCACCGACGCGGCCGGCGAGATCGTCGGCACGGCGCTGGTGCAGATGTTCGGCGAGCCGCCGATCGAGGCCTTCATCAGCCGCCTGGCCGTACGCCGCGACCAGCGGCACCGGGGTCTCGCCCAGGCGCTGCTCGTCGACGCCTTCGCTCGCGGGCGCGAGCACGGCGCGCACCGCTCGGCCCTGTCCACCGACTCGCGCACCGGCGCGCTGAGCCTCTACCAGAAGGTCGGCATGGAGGTCGGCGACGTCTGGGTGAACCGCGCCAGCGACGTCGGCTGACGCCGGGTCAGCGCTCGACAGCGTCGACGAGCGCCGGGTCAGCGCCAGCGAGGGTGACGCGGGCGGGGGTGGGTGAAGCGGCGGATCGCGAAGACGTAGACCAGCAGCGCGACCACGCACGACCGGCAGGTGGGTGAAGACCAGCACCACCGCCACCAGCGCGATCAGCAGCTTCACCGGGAACGGCAGGCGCGGCAGCGGCCGCGAGCCGGGCGCCCAGCCGCGGCGCGGGGTCGACGTGACGGCCGGCTCGACGGGGCGGGGCCGGGGCAGGTCCGCGAAGGCCGGGGCCAGGTCGGCCGGCGGTCCGCGCCGCCCAGATCTGCTCGAGCCGCTCGCTGTGCTCCTCGGTGGTGATCCGGCCCAGGGCGTAGTGCTCGCCGAGCTCGTGCGCGGCCTCCTCGCGCTCGGCGTCGCCGATCCGGAGTCGCTCGTTCACCGCTCCTCCTCGCCGATCGGGTCCTCCTCCAGCACGTCCACCTCGCCGTCGTCGCCGGGATGGTCGGCCAGGATCCGGTAGAGCCCGCGCCGGGCCTCGACCAGGACGCCGATCGCGTCGCGGCGCTGCTCCTCGGTGCCGGTCGAGATGATCTGCCAGACCGCGTTCATCACCCGCCCGACCTCGGGCTTGAGCGACGCGAACTCCGTGCGGTCGCCCGTCGTCGGCGCGGCCCGCGACCCTCGCTCTCGAACGGCGCCCACACCTCGGCCACCTCCTCCGCGTGGCTCGGCGAGGTAGTCGCGGCCGGCGTCGGAGAGCCGGAGGGTACGCCGGCCCCGCTCGTCGTCGCCCTCGATCAGGCCCTCGTCCTCGAGCTGCGAGATCGTCGGGTACACCGAGCCCGGGCTCGGCCGCCAGGCACCGTCGGTGCGCTCGCTGATCTGCTGGATCACCTGGTAGCCGTTCAGCGGCTCCTCCGCGAGCACGGCGAGGATCGCCACGCGCACGTCGCCGCGGCGTACCCGCGGACCGCGCGGCGGCTCGTCCTGACCGACCAGCCCGAACAGCCCGGCCAGCCACGGCGGCGGTCCCGAGCGCCGGCTCGGCGGCCCCCACTGCCAGCTCCCCCACGGGCCGCCCCACTCGCCGCCGCGGCGTTGGCCCTGCGGCCCGTGCTGGTTGAACAGGGACTCGAACTCCGATCCCCAGGAACGGTGGTGGCTCATCGGCGTCTCCTCGATCCGGTTGCCGAGCGACCGGCTCGTCGACCGATCACGATATATCGCGAGCGTACGTGACGTGCCGAGCGCCGGACAAGGTCCTTCCGGGGTCCTTCTCTCCCGGAGCAGCCCGTCCTAGGGTGACGCCATGCCTGCGACCACCCGGTGTCCCGCCCTGCCCGAGGAGGCTCGATGACCGACTGGGCCGAGGTCTACCGCGCCAACGTGGACGGCGGTCTGCGCGCTCGCCGAGACGCTGCGCGCCGAGGACCTGTCGCGCGTCGTCCCGGCGACGCCCGACTGGACCGTCCACGACGTGCTGGCCCACCTGGCCGGCTCCCCGGCCGACCTGCTCGCCGACCGGATGGACGGCGCGCCGTCGCCGGCCTGGACCGCACGGCACGTCGACGAGCGCGCCGCGCGGTCGGTGGCGGAGCTGGTCGCCGAGCTCCGGAGCTCGGTCGAGGCCGTGGTCGCGACGCTCGAGGGCAACGACAGCCCGGCCCTGGTCTGGAACGCGCGCGGTCCACCACGCCGACCTCCACGAGGCGCTCGGCAAGGGAGCGCCGCCCGAGGCGATGTGGCGGCCGGTCCTGGAGGCGCATCGCCCCGCGGATGCTCGGCGAGAGCGCGGACGCCGTGGGCGAGGTGCCGGACTACGAGCTGTTCCGGGCGTTCTTCTCGCGGCGCTCGCGGACCCAGATGACTCGGCTGGGGTACGCCGCTCGAACCGGCCATGCTCGACGGGCTGTGCATCTTCGGCCCGCGCGACGACGACCAGCCGGTGCCCGAGCGAGGACGCTCAGACCCGGCGTAGCCGGGGCTGAGCACCGCAGCGAGCGGCGGAGCGAGCTTGCTCGCGGCCGCCGGACTACCTGCCCCTCAGCCGGTGTTGCGCATGCCCGGCGGCGATCCCGTTGATGGTCAGCAGCAGCGCCCGCTCCAGAGCGGGGTCGTCCTCGCCCCGGCGGTAGCGCCCGAGCAGCTCGATCTGCAGGTGGTGCAGCGGCTCGAGGTAGTTCTCGCGGATCTCCAGCGTGGTCCGCAGCGTCGGCTCGTCGTCGAGCAGCGCCGCGTCACCGGTCACCGCCAGCACCCGCTCGACGGTGAGGTCGTACTCCGCCCGGACCACGTCGAGCAGCGGCCGCAGCCGCTCGGGTGCCAGCGCGACGTACCGCTCGGCGATGTCGAGGTCGGTCTTCACCAGCGTCATCGAGACGTTGCCGAGGAAGGTCCGGAAGAACGGCCACTCGGCGTACATCTCCTGCAGGCCCTCGAGCTCGTCGGCCACGGCGGCGAGTCCCGACCCCACCCCGAACCAGCCGGGCACGATCTGGCGCGACTGGGTCCAGCCGAAGACCCACGGGATCGCCCGCAGGTCGTCGAGGCCGGCGCCGGAGTCCGGCCGCCGGGCGGGCCGGGAGCCGATGTGGAGCGCGCCCGAGCAGGTCGACCGGGCGTGGAGGTGAGGAAGTACTCCGCCAGGCCGCGCCTCCTCGACCAGCCCGCGGTACCGCACGTGGGCGGCCTCGGAGATCCGGTCCATCGTCGCGTCCCAGCGGCGCGCCTGGTCCGGCGTACGCCGGTCGGTGCGGTGCAGGATGCTCGCCTCGACGGTCGCCGCGAGCGCGAGCTCGAGGTTCTGCCGCGCCAGGGCCGGCAGCGCGTACTTGTCGCTGATCACCTCGCCCTGCTCGGTGATCTTCACCTCGCCGTCCACGGTGCCCGACGGCAGCGCCATGATCGCGTCGTACGTCGGGCCGCCGCCGCGGCCGACCGAGCCGCCGCGCCCGTGGAAGAACCGCAGCCGTACGCCGTACCGCCGGGCGACGTCGCGGGCCCGCCGCTGCGCGCGCTGGATCTGCCACTGCGACGTGGTGATGCCGCCGGCCTTGTTGGAGTCGGAGTAGCCGAGCATCAGCTCCTGCACGTCGCCGCGGAGCCGGAGGAGGTCGCGGTAGGACGCGGTCGGCGAACAGCGAGTCGAGGATGAACTCGGTCTGCTCCAGCTCCTCGACGGTCTCCAGGAGCGGCACGAAGCCGATCCGGGCGACCCCGGCCGGCAGGTCGACCAGGCCCGCCTCGCGTGCCAGCACGACGGCGGCGAGCACGTCGTCGGCGTCGTGGGTCATCGAGATGATGTAGCTCTCGACCGACGCGCGGCCCGAGGGAGTCGAGGGCCCAGCGGATGGCCCGGAAGGTGTCGGCCGTGACGGTCGCGTCGGCGTCGAGCGGCAGCGGGCTGCGGGCGAGCGGACGGCGTCCGGCGAGCTCCGCGCTGAGCACCTTCAGCCGGGCGTGCCGGTCCAGCTCGGCGTACGGCGTACCGAGCTCGCCGACGCGGTCGAGCAGCTGGCCGACGGCCTCGTGGTGCTTGGCCGAGTGCTCGCGCACGTCGAGGGTCGCCAGCGTGAGGCCGGTGGCGGCGACGGTCCGGACCAGCCGCTCGACCTCGCCCGACGCGACGACCGGGCCCTGGTGCTCGAGCACCGAGCGGTGGAGCAGCAGCAGGTCGTCGAGCAGCTCGGTGTCGTCGGCGTAGTCGCGGCCCGGCGTGTGCCGGCCGCCACCGAGCGACCCGCTGCTCGGTCAGGCCGAGGCGGACGTGGACGCAGGTGAGGAACAGCCGGTACGGCTCCTCGGCGTTGAGCCTGCGGTAGCGCGGCTCGACCTCGGGCAGCCCGGGCAGCACCTCGTCGATCCGCGCGGTGACCTCGTCGGACACCGTGCTGACCTGGTCGCTGACCGACAGGTCGCGGCGCAGCCGGTCCACGAGCGTGCGCAGCAACCGGATGCCGTGCACCGCCTGGAGGGTGAGCACCTCGCGCGTGGTCGCCGGGGTGACGTGGGGGTTGCCGTCGCGGTCACCGCCGACCCAGGTGCCGAAGCGGAGCGGCCGCACGTCCGGAGGCAGCGCGACGCCGAGCGGCGCCAGCCGGTCGCGCAGCTCCTCCAGCACGTCGGGCAGCGCCCCGGCGGAGAGTCCCTCGAGGTAGTACACGACGTTGCGCGCCTCGTCCGTCGGCTCCGGCGGCTCGATCCGGATCTCGTCGGTGAGCCAGAGCAGCTCGACCGCCTCCTCCAGCCGGCGGGTGCGACGTGGGCCGTCGGGCTCCTCGAGCAGCGCGGCGACCCGACGCAGCTTGTCGATGGTGGAGCGGCGCGCGACCTCCGTCGGGTGGGCGGTGAAGACCGGGCGTACGGCGACCTGCTCCAGCAGCTGCGCGACCTCGGCCGGGTCGACCCCGGCCTCCGCGATGCCGGGCGGCGGCCCGCTCCAGCCAGCCGCCCTCCTCCGCGCCGGCCCGGGTCAGGGCCCGGCCGCGGTGGACCTGCTCGGTGATGTTCGCCAGGTGGAAGTACGCCGTGAACGCGCGCACCAGCCGGGTGATCGTCGCCAGGTCGAACGTCGGGCAGCTGGTCGAGCCGGCCCTCCTTGGCGTGGGCGCGGACCTGCTCCACGAGGGCGAGCAGGTCGTCGCCCTCGGCGCGCGCCAGGGTCTCGCCGAGGATCGACGTGACGCGGCGGATGTCACGGCGCAGCTCGCCGGCCGGGGTGCTGTCCGGCGTACGCCTGTGGTCGGCCTCCATGCGTCCATCGTCACCGACCGCTGTGCGCGTGCCTGCTCCCGCGCCCACCGGCCGGACGTCGGCCGGGACCTCCGACCCTGGTCCCAATACCCCAAGGGGGTATAGTGGCCGCCATGGAGCACCCCGGGTACGAGAACACCAAGGACGACGTCCTCAAGCGCCTGCGGCGCATCGAGGGGCAGGCCCGCGGCCTGCAGCGGATGGTCGAGGAGGACCAGTACTGCATCGACATCCTCACCCAGGTCTCCGCGATGACCAAGGCCCTGCAGGCCGTCGCGCTCGGCCTGCTCGACGACCACCTGGCGCACTGCGTGCGCGACGCCGTGAGCAGCGGCGTCGACGCCGACGAGAAGCTGACCGAGGCCTCGGCCGCGATCGCGCGGCTCGTCCGGTCCTGAAGAGGAGAGCGGCGATGACCCAGACCTGGACCGTGTCCGGGATGACCTGCGAGCACTGCGTCGCCTCGGTGACCGAGGAGGTCGCCGAGCTGCCGGGCGTGCAGCCGCGTCGACGTCGTCCTCGAGAGCGGCGCGCTCACCGTCGACGCCGAGCCGCCGCTCTCCGACGACGACGTCCGCGAGGCCGTCGAGGAGGCCGGCTACCAGCTGGTCTGAGATGAGCCTGCCCACCACCGACCCCGCGCTCCTCGACGTCGACCTCGACATCGAGGGGATGACCTGCGCCTCGTGCGCCCACCGCATCGAGCGCAAGCTCAACAAGCTCGACGGCGTCGACGCGTCGGTCAGCTATGCGAGCGAGAAGGCGCACGTGCGCTACCCGCGCGGCGCTCGCGACGCAGGACCTGATCGAGGTCGTCCGCCGCGCGGGGTACGACGCCGCCCTGCCCGCGGCACGCCCCGCGGAGACCCCGACGCCACCACCGGTCCGGCTGCTCGTCGCCGTGGCGCTGACCGTGCCCGTCGTGCTCTGGGGCATGGTGCCCGCCACCCGGGTCGCCGGCCTGGGAGTGGTGGTCCCTGCTGCTGTCCGGCGTCGTGGTGTGGTGGTCCGGCTGGCAGTTCCACCGGGCCGCCGCCGTCAACGCCCGCCACGGCGCGAGCACGATGGACACCCTCGTCTCGCTCGGGACCGTCGCCGCCTGGGCCTGGTCGGCGGTCGCGGTGGTGCGCGGTGAGGGCCACCTCTACCTCGAGTCCGCGGCGGTCGTGACCACGTTCCTGCTCGCCGGCCGGTACGCCGAGGGCCGCAGCAAGCAGCGGGCCGGCGACGCCCTGCGCTCCCTGATGGAGCTCGGCGCCAAGCAGGTCAGCCTCCTCGACGACGACGGCGAGAGACTCGTCCCCGTCGAGCGGCTCGCGGTCGGCGACCGGTTCGTGGTCCGCCCGGGCGAGAAGATCGCCACCGACGGCGTCGTCGAGCACGGCGTCTCGGCGGTCGACCTCTCGCTGCTCACCGGTGAGCCGGTCCCGGTCGACGTCGGGCCGGGCGACGCCGTCGTCGGGTCCACGGTCAACGCCTCCGGTCGCCTCGTCGTCCGAGCCACCCGCGTCGGCGCCGACACCCGGCTCGCGCAGATCACCCGGCTGGTCGAGGAGGCGCAGCGGACCAAGGCTCCGGTCGAGCGCCTCGCCGACCGCATCTCCTCGGTGTTCGTCCCGATCGTGCTGGTGATCGCGCTCCTCACCCTGCTGGGCTGGCTGCTGCTCACCGGCGACCCCACGGACGCCTTCACGGCGTCGGTCGCCGTCCTCGTCATCGCCTGCCCCTGCGCGCTCGGCCTGGCCACGCCGACCGCACTGATGGTCGGCACCGGTCGCGGCGCCCAGCTCGGCATCCTGATCCGTGGCCCGCAGGTGCTCGAGTCGACCCGGGCCGTCGACACGATCGTGCTCGACAAGACCGGCACCGTCACGACCGGCCGGATGTCGGTGGTCCGCATCGAGCCCGACGACCCGGAGCTCCTGCGCCTCGCGGCCGCGGTCGAGACCGCCTCCGAGCACCCCGTCGCGCGCGCCGTCGTGGCCGCGGCGGGGACCGGCATCCCGGTGGTCGACGACTTCGCCGCCCTGCCCGGGCTCGGCGCCCGCGGTCTCGTCGAGGGGCACCGGGTGACGGTCGGTCACCTCGACCTCTTCGACGACGTCCCTGCCGACGTACGCCGGTCGGTCGCCGCGGTGGGCGACGGGCACGCCCGTCGTGGTCGGCTGGGACGGCGTCGCCCGCGGCGTGCTCACGGTGGCCGACACGGTGAAGCCCAGCTCCGCCGAGGCGGTGGCCGCCCTGCACCGGCTCGGCCTGCGGACCGTCCTGCTCACCGGCGACCACGCGGTCACCGCGCAGCGCGTCGCCGCCGAGGTCGGCATCGAGACCGTGGTCGCCGACGTCCGCCCGGAGGGGAAGGTGGCCGAGGTCTCCCGCCTCCAGGAGGCCGGTCGCGTCGTGGCCATGGTCGGCGACGGCGTGAACGACGCGGCCGCGCTGGCGCAGGCAGACCTCGGGCTGGCCATGGGCACGGGCACCGACGTCGCGATGGCGGCCAGCGACCTCACCCTGGTCGGCGGCGACCTCCGCGTCGCCGCGACCGCGATCCGGCTCGCCCGGCGTACCCTCGCGACGATCCGGGTGCAACCTCTTCTGGGCCTTCGCCTACAACGTCGCCGCGATCCCGCTCGCTGCGGCCGGGATGCTCGACCCGATGGTGGCCGGGGCCGCGATGGCCTGCTCCTCGCTCTTCGTCGTCGGCAACAGCCTGCGGCTGCGCCGGTTCCGCGCCTGACGCCGGCCCAGCGGCTCGGAGCCGGCTCAGAGCCGGTGGCCGCGGCCCTCCTCGACGTACTCCTTGACCTGGTCGAGCATGGTCTGCCAGTTGCCGGCGAACTGCTCGGCCTGCTCCTCGGAGTCGTTGCCGTCCTGGTCCAGGGTGAGCCGCGTGCCGGCCTCCGTGGCGAGCCAGCCGGTAGTCCAGCGTGTGGTAGCTCTCCGGCTCGTCCGGCTCGCCGGTCATCGGGCTGTAGTGGGTGAGACGGAGCCGTTCGGGCGCGTCGACCTGCAGGATCTCGCCCTTGTCGGTGAACGACGTCCCGTCGTACTCGCCCGTCCAGGTGATCGGGCTGCCGACCTGCCAGTCGGTGTCCACCTGCGACCCGAACATGAACCGGGAGATGGCCTCGGGGTCGGTCAGGGCGTCCCAGACCTGGTCGGGTGACGCCGAGATCTCGGTCTCCGCATGGGCAACGTGGTCCGCCACGTGATCCTCCGATCGTCGTCCGCTACGACGGGCCCGTACCCGAGACCGGGACGTTCACACGCGGCGCTGCGCCGCCAGGTGCCGGACCAGGTTGGTCGAGAACCGCCGGCCCATCGCCACGACGACACCCTTCATCGCGGTGTGCACCGCCGGCTTGGCCAGGGACGGGAACGGCAGGTCGACGCTGATCGCGAGGTCGATCGACAGGTCGGTCCCGGCGTGCGCCTCGGCGAGGTGGTAGCGCCCGGCGACGCCGGCCCGCTCGTCCGCGCGGGCCGGGTCGTGCTCGAACACGATCGACGACGGCTCGTCGAAGGCCATCACCTCGGTGAAGGACGGTGCGACGGCGAGGCCGAGCACGGGGATCCGGCTCAGGTGCCAGCGCCACCGGTCGCCGTCCACCTCGATCTCGCGGAGGTACGGCGTGAGGCGGGGCAGCAGGTCCGGGTCGGTGAGCGCCGACCAGATGTCCTCGCGCGGGGCGTCGACGACGGCCGAGGACCGGTCGCGCACGGTGAACTCGGTCATCGCAGGGAGTGTGCCAGCGCCGGCCGGACGCCGAGCCACCCGGACGGGCGAGGTCGCGCGGGGGCCCCTGGCTAGATTCGGGCCATGACATCCCGCGAAGGGGTCCTCGACCTGCTGCTCGACCGGACGATCGTGCCCGGCTACTCGCGGATCGGCTACCGGCTGCGCCGCTCGCGGTGGACGCCGATCCCCGACCGTGCGCTGGAGGGCCGGCGGATCCTGGTCACCGGAGGCACGTCCGGGCTCGGCCTGGCCACCGTCGAGGGCTGCGCCCGGCTCGGCGCGACGGTGCACCTGCTCGGGCGCGACCGGCAGCGCGGCGAGTCCGCGGCCCGCGGCATCCGCCGGCGGGTCCCGAACGCGGACATCGTGGTCGAGGAGTGCGACCTCGGGTCGCTGGCGGCGGTCGCCGCGTTCGCGGCCGACTTCGCGGCGCGGGTGCCGGCCCTCGACGGTCTGGTGCACAACGCCGGGGTGATGACCGAGCAGCGCAGCGAGAGCCGCGAGGGGCACGAGCTGACCCTCAGCGTGCACGTGCTCGGACCCCACCTGCTCACCTCGCTGCTGCGCCCGGCGTTCGCCGAGGGCGCGCGGGTGGTCTTCGTGGCCTCCGGCGGCATGTACGCCCAGCCGCTGGCGGTCGACGACCCGGAGTACCGCGAGGGCGAGTTCTCCGGCGTCACGGCGTACGCGCGGGCCAAGCGGATGCAGGTGGTGCTCGCGCAGCGGTGGGCCGAGGAGCTCGGCGACGGCGGGCAGGCCGGGACCGGCGTCCACGTCATGCATCCGGGCTGGGTGGACACCCCGGGCGTCCGCGACAGCCTGCCGCGTTTCCGGATGCTCACCCGGCCGATCCTGCGCACGCCGGACGAGGGTGCCGACACCATGGTGTGGCTGCTGGCCGAGCCCGACCTGGACCCGCCGACCGGCGGCTTCTGGATGGATCGCACCGTGCGCCCGACCCACTACCTGGGCCGACACCAGGAGAGCGCGGCCGACCGCGAGCGGTTCTGGGAGTTCTGCGGCACGGCCGTCGCGCCCTACGGCGACGTGCCGGTCTGAGACGTTCTGGCGGCCTTCTCGGCGGCGGGCCGTTCGGCGTTCCTTGCCGGACCGGTCAGACTGGAGTCGGCAACCACGGGAGGTCGCATGTCCAAGCCACCGATCAGCGAGACCATCAAGGCCAAGCTCGAGCAGTACGACGTCGAGCGCCGCGTCAGCGCGCTCGCGGCGCAGGCCGAGGAGCTCCTCGAGCAGGGCAGGGCCCGAGCAGGTGACCTCGCCCGCGAGCACCGCGACGACATCGACCGCGTGCTCGACCGGGCCGCCGACGCCGTGAGCCGGCGTACCGACGCCAGGCACGCCTCCTGGATCGGTCAGGTGCGCGAGCACCTCGACAAGGGCGTCGAGCGCCTCGCGGAGCAGGACGGCAAGCACCACGAGGACGGCGCGTGAGCCGGCTCTCGGCCAGATCCGCCGCCCGGGGCGGCGACGTGGTCCCGCTGCGCGCCCTCGACGCCGCGGCGGTCCATCCGACGGACGACCGCGCCGTCTCGCGTCTCGTGCAGCTGCTCATGGACATCGGCGTCGACGGCGTCGGGCCGCTGAAGTCGGCGACCGAGTACGCCGAGGACGCGCGCAGCGCCACCCGGACGACCGAGGCCGCGGTCGCCAAGGTCGCCCGCACCACCGTCGTCCGCGGCGCCGTCGGCGGCTTCGTGACGAGCGTCGGTGGCTTCGTCACCATGCCCGTCGCACTCCCGCTGAACGTCGCGGAGTTCTACGTGCAGGCCACCCGGATGGTCGCCACGATCGCGATCCTCCGCGGGTACGACATCGACGACCCGCACGTCCGGACGGCCGTCCTGCTCACCCTGGTCGGCTCCGACGCCGACGAGGTGCTCGCCAAGGCCGGCCTCGCGACGGGCACCGGCCGGATGGTCAGCCTGGCCAGCAAGCAGCTGCCGCCGGCCGGCCTGCTGATCTTGAACAAGGCGATCGCCTTCCGGCTGCTGCGTGGCGTCGGCGAGCAGGCGTTCGCCAAGCTGGGCCGCGGCGTACCGCTGCTCGGTGGTCTGGTCGGCGGCGGCATCGACACCTGGATGATGAAGCGGATCGCCGACCACGCGATGGGCGAGTTCCCACCCCTCCCCTGACCGCCCCCTCCGGGTCGTCCGCCTGAGCGGCCGCTAGAGGCGCCTGTGGGGCGGACGACCTACAGGCCGCATTCGGGTCGTCCGCCTGAGCGGCCGCTAGCCGGTGCCTGTGGGGCGGACGACCCAGGAGGGGGTCGGTCGGTCAGCGGGACTCGAGGACCAGCAGGATCGTCAGCAGGCAGAGGATGACCAGCACGGTCCCGATGACGAAGCGGTAGAAGCCGAAGCCGTGGGTCGTCAGGTGTGCGACGCGCGCCGTGTCACCGCGACGCCGGGCGCGGGAGATCTCCAGGGCGAGCATCACCCGATAGCCGACGTACGCCGCCGCGAGGAGCGGCACCGCGACCTTCAGCCACATGCGGGGAGCATCGCACGCACCGCGTGTGTCGGGCCGGCTCTACAGCGGCGCGACGCGGGTGTCGGCCTCGTCCCAGACCAGGTCGAGGCCGTCGACCAGGCCCAGGTCGGCCTCGGTCCGGGCCGGACGCGACGACCCAGTACCCACCCCGGTCCTCGCACACCATCACCAAGGCCGGCCCGCAGGTGAACAGGGTCGTCCGGTCCCCCGGCCAGTGCCACGGACTGCACGGCAGGGGCCGGCTCACGCCCGAGCAGCCGTCCCACCGCGACGGCGTCGAGGCCGGCAGCGCTGCGCATCGCCGGCGAGGACCACAGCGCCTCGAACGCCGCGTGATGCAGCCAGAAGAGCTCGGAGCGGAGCTCCACCGACCGCCACGGGCTGCCGTCCGTGCTCGGCCGCTCGGCGTACCCCCCGTCCGTGCGCCGACCCCACCACCACACGCCCTGCTGCTCCACGACCAGGACGACGACGTCGTCCTGCTCCCACTGCTCGGCAGCGTCGAGCGCACTGGTTGAACGCCAGGAGCGGCGCGACCAGCGTCTCCGGGTCGTCGGTCGGCGTGACGCAGGGGAACCAGTGGCGCACGAAGTCCAGGACGTCGGCGCTCATGGCCTCAGTGTCGAGCTCCCAGGGACCCCGTGCCATCCCCCGGCCGGGGGACGCGGGCGGCGGCCCCCCGTGCGTGGCCTGCCGGTCCACCGACCCGGTCGCCATCACGTCGCCGCCAGCTCGTCGAGCATCCGGTCGAGGGCACCGACGGCGATCGACAGGTGTCCCTCGCCGGGCTCGAGGTGGGCCGTCACGCCCGGGATCCGGTCCGCGAGCCACTGCCCGTGCGCGAAGGGCACCATCAGGTCGTCGCTGCCCTGCCAGACGTACGTCGGCACGGTGAGCGCGCCGAGGTCGAAGCCCCACGGCCGGGTGAAGGCGAGATCGTCGTCGAGCCAGCCGTCGACGCCGACCGAGACCGCCTGCCGGAACTCCGCGGCGAGGTAGTCGGCGAACTCGCCGGTCAGCGCGGCCTCGTCCACCGGCGGGAGCAGCGTGTCGAGCGAGGCCACGACGTCCTCGGCCGTCACGTCGACCAGCTCCGGCCGGGCGTTCTCGAGCCACGCCCGCAGCGGCGCCTCGCCCTTCAGCGCCGCCCCGAACTCCTCGACGTTGTCCTCGCCCATCCCGGCCAGGAAGTCGAGGCCCTCGGCGTCGTACGGCGCGGCGCCGGCGATGCACAGCACGCCCCGCACGCGGTCCGGCAGGAGCACGCCCGCCGCCAGGGCATGAGGTCCCCCGCCCGACCACCCGGCCACCAGACAGGTGTCGGCGCCGACCTGGTCGAGCACGGCAGCGACGTCGTCCACGTCGTCGGCGACGGTCCGGCCGGCGCGGCGGGTGGAGGCGCCGTACCCCGGACGCGACCAGGTGACCAGCCGCAGGCCGCGCGCTGCAGCGCCCCGGACCCAGGCGGCCGAACTGCGTCGACGCGCCAGGGGTCCCGTGGCAGAACAGCAGCACGGGAGCGCCGTCGGGGCCGCTCACCTCGACCTCGAGCGTGCGCCCGTCCTGCAGGGTGATCAGCGACATCGCGGCTCCTCGGTCGGGGACGGGTCCATGGTGGCGGTCAGAAGTCGCGGCGGTCGCGCAGGGACTCGCCGCGCTCGGGACGACTCCGCTCGTAGATCGCCACCCGCTGCGGGCCGGGGCTCAGCACCTCGACCGCCTCGCCGTACGGGAACTCGAAGCGGTCGCCGACGGCCACCCCGCGCTCGGCGAGATCGGCGATGCCGGCCGCGAGGTCGTCGACGCGGTAGACCAGCACCGGGGCGTCCCCCTGCAGGTGCTCGGCGAGCAGGAAGCCGGGACCGCCGCCGAGGTCGACCATCGCGACCTGGGTGTCGAAGCGCTCGACGGCGAAGACGACGTCGCCACCGGCCCTGCGTCCAGTGGTCGAGGTCGGCGGCGACGTCGCGGCTGGGCAGATAGACGAAGTCGAGGGGGCCGAACATCAGTGCGGCCGGCCCGTCGGTGTTGTACGTCGGGTCGCCGGTGCCGCAGCGCACGATCACGGCCCGCGCGGGCTCCGTCGGACGGGTTGGACTCGCGGTGGACCGCTCCGGCCGGGACCCGCAGGAAGTCACCGGGGCCGGCCTCGACGACGTGCGCCGCCACCCGGCCCGGACTCCAGGCGCATCCGCCCGCTCACCACGTAGAGCGTCGTCTCGTAGTCGCCGTGGTGGTGCCACCCGGACACCGCACCCGGCTCGGTGTCGACGGTGCCGCTCCACATCCCCGTCGGCATGCGTCGCGAGCCGGCGGGTCATCCCCGGCGTCGGGTCGGCGTCGGTCAGCTCGGTGGCCGGCACCATCGAGCACGGCTGGGCGGGATCGCGGCTCACCCGGCTCAGGCTAGGCGTGCGAGACCGTCGTCACCAGGGTGGTCACCGACGGGACGGCCGGTGTCGACCCGAAGCCGAACCCGGGCTCGGGCAGGACCGGCGCCAGGGCCCCGAGGTCCGCGCCCCGCCACGTGCCCCGCATCGCCTCGATCGCGTGGTGGTCGGTGGCGCCGTAGGTCTCGACCCGACCGGCCCCGGCCGAGCCGCGGGTACGGACGCCCCGCAGCACGCAGCCGGGCGACCGGGTCGGTGACCCGGCACCAGGCAGGCGACGTGGCGAGCCGCGTCCGGCACCAGCCCGCAGGACCCGACCCAGCGGCGTGCGACGACCGACGTCGTAGGACACGTCGAGCTCGCCGGCCTCCACCGACACCACCGGCCCCGACCGGCGTACCGCCACGGGGACCACCTCGACGACGTCGAAGGAGTAGGTGCCGGCGACGAACGCCGCCACCTCCTCGGTCGGCGCCAGCAGCCGGCGGGTGCCGTCGGCCTGGGCGAGCATCACGTCGTCGAAGGCGCCGTACGGCGACTCCTCCCAGCTCCCGACCACGACCCTGGCGCCGCTGACCGACCCGAGGCCGGCGATCGTCCCGCGGAACCGGTGCCGGCGCGCCTTCCTAGCCACCGGTGCCGAGGCGGTCGAGCCGGTCACGCAGCTGGGTGACCGTCTTGTTGGCCAGGAGCGGCAGGTAGACCGCGACCAGCGGCACCGCGACCATGCTGGCGCCGTGGAAGGCGAACTGGGCGTCGTAGGTGACCTGGGTGCCGCTGCCGGCGGCCTCGAGGGTGATCCGGTCGTGGCCGGTGAACTGGTCGTTGTGGCCCTCGAAGTGCACGAAGGTCGGCGGCTCTCAGCTCCTGCGGTCGACGTAGGAGACGGTGGTCTTGCGGCCCGAGGAACGACGACACGTTGCGGTAGCGGGTCCCGACCCCGCCGTCGCCCTCGAGCCGCTCGCACTCGACCGTGCCCGGGTCCCACTCCTCCGCGTTCTCGAAGTCGGAGAGGAAGGCGTAGACGACGTCGGGAGCGGTGGTGGTCGTGAACGTGCGGTGGGCGGAGAGCATGCCGTCACGCTAGCCGGGCGTACCTCACGCCCGAGCCACCCCTCCGGCCGCTGCCCCTACGCTGGCCGGATGCACGAGGACGCCGACCGACTGCTGGCCGAGCGCGAGGCCACGCTCGTGGCCGAGCTCGCCGAGCTGACCAAGCCGCCGGGCGAGCTGGGCACGATCTCGTTCGGCAAGCGCGTCGGCGAGGGCACCTCGATGGCCGTCGACCGGCTGGCGGCGGTCTCCACGCAGGAGCACCTCCTCGCCACCCTCGACGAGGTACGCCGCGCCCGGCGGCGGATCGCCGACGGCAGCTACGGCACCTGCGAGGTCTGCGGCGAGCCGATCCCGGCGGCCCGGCTCGAGGCGCGACCGTGGGCGAACCGCTGCGTCGAGCACAGCTGAGCACGCTCGCGAGAGCCGGATGCGGCCGCGCCGCTGCCGATAGAGTGACCGGCGGAGTGCCGGGAAGTCTGGTCGGCGGATCTGTTCTGCGACCCCAGGAGCCCTCGTGCACGACGTTCTCCCGTTCGCGCTGGTCGTGGCCCTCGCGTCGCTCGCCCTGCTGGCGGCGGTCGGCTCGAGCCGGCTCGGCGAGTGGCTGCGGATCCCGCCGCCGGCCATCTTCCTGCTCGCCGCGTCGGTCTGCGCCGACCTGTTCCCCGACCTCGGCTCGCTCTCGATCCGCGCCGACCAGCGCATCGTCACCGTCGCCCTGGTCCTGATCCTCTTCGACGGCGGCATGCACATCGGGCTGTCGCGCTTCCGGCCGGTGGCGGGCGCCGTCGTGTGGATCGGGCGTGGCCGGCACCTTCGTCACCGCCGGCGCGCTCGCCCTGCTCGCGCACCTGCTCTTCGGCTTCGGCTGGCAGGCCGCGCTCCTGCTCGGCACCGCGCTCGCTCCGACCGACCCGGCGGTCGTCTTCTCGGTGCTGGGCCGGCGGGAGGTCGTCGGGCCGCAGCGGCACCCTGCTCGAGGGTGAGTCCGGCGCCAACGACCCGGTCGGCATCGCGCTTGATGATCAGCCTGCTCGCCGCCACCGGGGGCGGCTGGCACGCCGTCGGGCACGGCACCGTGGAGTTCCTCCTGCAGATGGTGCTCGGCATCGCGTTCGGGGTCGCCGGAGGCTACGGGCTGCGCTGGCTGCTGCAGCACCTCCCGCTGCCCAACGAGGCGCTCTACCCGCTGCGGACGGTCGCCTTCGGCCTCCTCGTGTACGGCGTCACGACGCTCGCGCACGGGTCGGGCTTCCTGGCGGTGTTCCTCGCCGGGATCCTGGTCGGCGACACCCGGGCGCCGTACAAGCGGGAGATCGAGCGGTTCGCCTCCGCCACCGGGCAGCCTCGGCGAGATCGTGGCCTTCACCGTGCTGGGGCTCTCGATCCCGATCTCGGAGGCCTTCGGCCACGGCCGCGCCTGGACCGGCATCGCCCTCGCCGCGCTGCTGATCCTGGTGGTCCGACCGCTGCTGCGTCGGGCTGCTCATCGCGCCGATCCGGCTCCGGCGCGGGGAGCGCGCGTTCGTGCTGTGGGCGGGGCTCAAGGGCGCCGTGCCGATCCTCCTCGGCACCTACGTGGTCGCCGAGGGGGTGGACGGCGCCGACCGGATCTACGGCGTGATCTTCGTCGTGGTGCTGGTCTCGGTGGTCGTCCAGGGCGGGCTGGTGCCGACCCTGGCCCGGCTGTGGCACGTGCCGGATGCGGGTCGTCGAGCCGGAGCCGTGGGCGCTCGGGATGCGGTTCCGCGACGAGCCCGAGGGCCTGCACCGGTTCGTCGTGACCCGCGGCTCGGCCGCGGACGGCTCGACGATCGCGGACCTCCCGCTCGAGGAGGACGTGTGGATCAGCATGGTGAGCCGCGACGGCCGCCTGGTGCAGGTGAGGGGTACGACGGTGCTCGCGGCCGGCGACGAGGTCCTCGCGCTGGCCTCCGACCACAGCGTGATCGCGCGCCTGTTCACCGAGACCTGACCGGTCAGGCCCCGCCGGCCGCCTTCGGGATCAGCGCCGCCGTGTCGTCCACCCGGCTGAACTGCGGCCAGTGGCCGCTGTGGAGGTCGACGTAGCGTCAGGTCGCGGAGCTTCGCGATCTCCTCGGTGCCCGACTCCCCGGCCTCGGTCCACGCCCGGAGCTGGGCGGCGTCGTACTCCGCGGTGATCATCGTGACCGGCAGGTCGTAGAGGCCGTCGTCGCCGAACGCGAGGCCGTCGGTGACCGCGTGCAGCGGCGACGGCACCGAGCCGGCCCGGATGCGCTCGCGGAGGTCGTCGTCGAGGTCCGCGACCATCTCGTCGTCGAAGAAGTCCCACGCCGGCAGCGGGACGTCGCTGCCCTCCACCGGGAACATCGACTCCGAGGCGTCGGGGATGCCCGGCTCGCTGGCCAGGAACACGACGCCGGCGACCCGCTCGAGCCGCGCTGCCGCGGCGGCCCAGGCCAGCACCCCTCCCATCGAGTGGCCCACCAGCAGGACCGGGCCCTCGCTCGGGTCCGTGGCGTCGATCGCGGCCACCACGGCGTCCACGTGGTCCTGCCGGGTGACGGTCGATCTGTCGGCATCACCGGACTCCATGCCGGGCAGGGTCAGGGCGTGGGCACGGTGGCCGGCCTCCTCCAGGCGCGGCACGATCGCGTCCCACGATCGAGCGGTCAGCCAGAGGCCCGGGATCAGGATGATGTCCATGCCTGGCGACGCTAGGACACGCGCACCGACAGTCACCTCCCTCAGCGGGGTGAGGCGGCGCCGGCCGCGCGTGGTGCAGGCTCACCGCGAGGAGGCGGGATGCGACGAGGTGAGGTGCTCGCGGTCGTGCAGGCGGGCGGCCAGGGCTCACGGATGGACGTGCTGACGCGCGAGCGGGCCAAGCCCGCCCTCCCGTTCGGGGGCGTGCACCGGCTCGTCGACTTCGCGCTGTCGAGCCTGACCCACTCCGAGATGGTCGACGTGTGGGTGAGCGTGCAGTACCAGGTCGCCTCGATCGACGGCTACCTCGCCGGTGGCCGGCCCTGGAGCCTGGACCGCAACCGCGGGGGGTTCCGCCGGATGGTGCCGCAGACCGGCACCGGCCCCACCAGCGAGGAGGGCTTCGCGTCGGGCAACGCCGACCTGCTGCTCAAGCTCCAGGCCGACCTCGCCGCCCAGGGGGCCGAGCACGTCGTGGTCACCAGCGCCGACCACGTCTTCAACATGGACCTGGTGCCGACGATCGAGGAGCACATCGCCCGCGGCAGCACCGCGACGCTGGTCACCGCCGAGGTCACCAAGCAGGAGGCCGCGGACAACGTGGCCGTGCTCACCGGCCGGGGTGGCGTCGTCACCGACCTCGAGGTCAAGGTGTCGCGGCCGAGCACGGGCACGGTCGCCACCGAGATCTTCGTCTACCGCACCGACGCCCTCCTCGAGGCGCTCACCACCCTGCGCGCGGAGCTCGACGACGCCGAGCCCGGCGACGACAGCGGGCTCGGCGACTTCGGCGAGCACCTCCTGCCCCGGCTGATCGAGACCGGGACCGTGCGCGCCGTACCGATCGACGGGTACTGGCGCGACCTCGGCCAACCGCGCACCTATCTCCAGGGCCACCGCGACCTGCTGGCCGGGAAGATCGACGTGTTCGACCACCCGGACCGCCCCGTGATCTCGCACTGGCCGGACCGGCCGGCGGCGCGGGTCCGGCCGTCCGCCCGGCTCACCGACAGCCTGCTCTCACCGGGGTGCGACGTGGCCGGCGAGGTGGCGGGCAGCGTCCTCGGCCCCGGCGTCGTCGTGGAGAAGGGCGCGCGGGTCTCCGACTGCGTGCTCTTCGACGACGTGGTCGTCCGCGCGGGAGCGTTCGTGCAGACGTCGATCGTCGACGAGGGCAGCGAGATCCGCGGTACGGCGCGGGTCGGCGCGGTACCGACCGCCCGCGTCGCGCGTGACGAGGACATCGTGCTGGTGGGCTCGCGGGTCCGTCGTGGAGTCGCCCGTCGCAGCGGGAGGCCGCCTCGAGCCCGGCACCACGGCCTGACCCGCCGTACCCGGGTCGTCCGCCTCACGAGCGCCCCTAGGGGCCTCTCAGGCGGACGACCCGGAGGGGGCGGGGTCCCGCGCGGGAGGTGGCGTACCGACGGCAGACGCAGCACCAGCAGGGCGACGACGATGCCGATGACGCTCATCCCGTAGAGGCTCGGGAAGAGCCCGAACGTCGCCGCCGCGACACCGACCAGCACGTTGCCCAGCGGGATCACCCCCGTCGTGGACAGGTAGTCGTAGCTCGACACCCGCGACAGGGCACCGGGAGGGATGTGCTCGCCGAGCGAGGTCTCCCACAGCGTGAACATGCCGGTGACGCAGATCCCGGTCAGCAGCTCGAGGCCGCCGATCCCCCAGACCGGGAGATGGCTGCCGATGATCGCGGCCTGGCACGAGGAGCCGACCAGCATCAGCGCGCCGACGCGGAGGGCCCGGGAGGGGCGCCAGCGCAGGAGCAGCACGTCTCCGAGGATGTTGCCCAGGCCGAACAGCGCGGTGACGAGCGCCCAGGAGCGGGCGCCGTCGTACTCCTGGAGCATCAGGACCGGCCCGATCACGAAGATCGAGGGCAGCACCACGGCGTGGTAGACGCTGAACCCGCTCAGGAAGCCCACGACCCACGGGCGTGACCGCACCTCGTGCCAGCCCTCGCGCAGCGACGTGCCGAACGACGTCGTGGTCGCGGTCGGGTCCTCCTCGGCGAGCGCGGCGGACACCACCGACGACCGGAGCGGGAGCAGCAGCACGACCGAGACGGCGAAGGTGGCCGCGTCGAAGAGCAGCGCGCTCCCCGGCCCGCCGGCGTACGCGATCAGGAGGCCGGCCAGCAGCGGGCCGACGACGTTCCCGAGCGAGAAGGTCAGGCCCCGCAGGGCGTTGGCGGGCTGGATGTTGGCCGGAGCCACCGTGGTCGGCAGCAGGCCGCTGAACGCCGGGGCGAAGAAGGCGTCGGCGGCGCCGAACACCGCGGCGAGCACGACCAGCTGCGGCACCCCGGCCGTGCCGGTCAGCAGCAGGAGGGCCGCGATCGCCTGCGTCACCAGGCGGACGGCGTCCGAGGTGATCAGGATCCGCTTCCGGTCCCAGCGGTCCGCCCAGACCCCGGCGGGGAGGGCGAGCAGCACGAACGGCAGGAACTGCGCGGCGGAGGTGAGCGCGACGTCGCCGACCCCGCCGCCCACCGACAGGACGGCGAAGGGCATCGCGACGCTCGTGACGCGGTCGCCGAGGATCGAGAGCACCTGGCTGCCGAACAGCAGCCGGTACTGCGGTTCCTCCCGCAGCACCGCAGGCACGCGCAGGCGTCGGGTCAGCACGGGCGCCAGCGTAGGGTCACGGGCACCCAGCAGCACGTCCTGTCAGACCGATGTCAGACCGATGTCAGACCGATATCTCGGAGGGCCGGGTCTCGCGGTTATCCCGGCGCCCCCGGGGCGAGGCTCAGCCGAGGCGCTTCCGGCGGCGGAGCAGGGCCGGCCCTCGACGTAGGGTCGCTCCCGAAGCCGCGTACGCCGCCTCGACGTCGGGCTGGACAGCGGATCCAGCTTCCGTGCACCACGCCGACCCAGCCCACGCGGGCACCATGCAGGTGGGTGGGCGCCGGCGGCGACAGACGCTCTGGCACGACCTCTACCTCGACCGGCCCGCTTCCGCGGCTCCCTGCTCGACGGGCCGATCGACGCCGGCAACGTGCCGGGGGTGACGCATCCGGGCCACGGTCGTCCCGTCGCGGACGCGAACGGCCTCTGCGCCTGACGCAGCGGACATGCCACCGGGCCCGCCCCCTGGAAGGACGGGCCCGGTGCCGTTCGAGGGCAGAGGTCCGGCTCCGCCCGCGGCGTCATGCTGCTGCCACCCGGGCGGCGGCGCCCGGGTTTCGGTCGTTTCTTTGCCGTACGACGGGAGTGGTCTAGACCGTCAGGTCGTCGGCAGGGACGCCGACCGGCGGCCCGCGCTGAGGGCCGCCGCCTCCTGGAGGAGCTCCACGGCGCGGCCCACCGGGGGCGCCGCTGCGGCGCCGTCGCGGACGTGGACGACGATCCGCCGGCGGGGCGTGGGGTTGACCAGGGCCCGGCTCTCGACTCCCGGCATCGCGTCGGGGACCGCGAGGTCGGGGAGGATCGTCACCCCGATGCCGCCCGCCACGAAGGCCAGCGCGGTGTGGTGGTCGTCCGAGCGCGCGACGAAGCGCTGCGTGAAGCCGGCGGCCCGGCAGGCGTTGGCGATGATCCGCGAGCAGCCCGTGTGGTGGAAGTCGTTGTCGACCATCGGCACGTCGGCCAGGGCCGACATCGGGACCGGGCCGTCGTACCGCTCGAGGAGCTCGTGCCCGGACGGCGCGACCACGCAGTAGCCCTCCTCGGAGAGCACGAGGCGGCTGTAGCCCGGGCGTTCGGAGCCGGGGTCCTCCGCGGCCTCGTTGGCGACCTCGAGGTCGCGGCGGGTCGGGCTGGCCTGACCAGCCGTGCCGAGCTCGTCGAGGCTGAGCTCGAGGACGACGTCGGGGTAGTCGCGCTGCAGGCCCCGGGCGACGTGGGGCAGCCAGGACTGCGCCGCGGAGTCGAAGGTGCCGATCGTGACGCTGCCCGACCGTGCCCTCGCGCAGCTGGTCGACCACGCCGCCGAGCCGGGTCAGGCTGCCCATCAGCTCGTCGCTCTCGGCCGCCAGCACCTTGGCGGTCGGCGTGGGCGCGATCCCGCGCCCGGCCTTCTCGAAGAGCACCAGGCCGGTCTCGCGCTGCAGGGCGGTCAGGTGCTGGCTGATGGCGGACGGGGTGTAGCCGAGGTGGTCGGCCGCGGCCTGCACCGAACCGCTGGCCACGACCGCCCGGAAGACCCGGAGACGTTGGACGTCGAGCATGCCGCCACTCTACAGCGTTGCTTCATGTTCCGTTAGTAACATTCGCTTGTGCTGAAGAGTAATGGCACGCACGCTAGAGGCATGAAGACCACCGAGACCACCAGGAAGGGCCGGATCCGCGCCTCGCTGCGCACACCTCTGGCCGGAGACCCACCACGCGAGCCGCACGCAGTTCCAGCTCTCGCCGTACGACGAGTACCTGCAGCACGGCCGCTACACCCACTGACCGCAGGCCACCGGGACGTCGACCGGTCGCGAGGACCCACCGGGGTCAGGCGGCGTGGTTCCTCCGGGCGTCGATCGACTGCCAGATGGCGGTCACGATCACGGCGCCGACCAGCGAGCCGATGATGCCGCTGGGACGCAGGGCCAGGCCGTCGCCGGAGAGCAGGCTGACGAGCAGGCCGCCGACGAACGAGCCGATCAGCCCCGCGGCGAAGGCGCGCGGCCAGTTGATGGTGACCCCACGTCGCTGGACGATGAGCTGGGCCGCGGCACCGATGATCATGCCGAACAGGATGATGCCGAGCAGGAGCATGCCAGCACGCTAACCCGCGCGGAGCCACCGGATCGTCACCCGGGCCGGGTGAACCTCCGCCGGACCGCCCACCCGGCCGGGCCGTCAGTCCGGCAGCGCCAGTCGCAGCGCGCTGATCCCGCCGAGGTCGAGCCAGACCTCGTCCGGCGTCCGCACCAGCGCGGACGAGCACGTCGGAGCAGCCCGGGCAGCGGCCCGACCAGCCCGGGGTCCGGCCCGTAGACCACGAGGGCCGCGACCGGGGAGGACAGCCCGCACCCTCGACACCGCGCCACGGCGGTCGGTCACCTCGACGGCGAACACCTCCGACAGGGGCCCGGCCAGGGCGTTGCCCGTCGTACGGGCCGTCGTACGGGCCGCTCGGCGTCGTCTGCGTCATGCGAGGTCCTCTCTCTGGGGTCCGGGCGGCGCTCAGGAGCCGCCGAACCGTTCGGTACGGATGCGTTCGGGGTCGTGTCCCGACCCGACGAGCAGCCCGGCCACCGCCTCGACGAGCGGCGTCGGGCCGCACACGTAGCAGGTCGGCTCGAAGTCCGGTGGCCAGCCGTGTGCCACCAGGTCGTCGGCGCGGATCCGGCCCGGCGCCCGGCGGCTGCCCGCGGGCGCCTCGCGGGTGTAGACGTAGGCGACGTCGAGCCCGCCGTCCTCCGCCGCCCGCCGCCGCAGCTCGGCGGCGTAGATCCGGTCCTCGGGAGTGCGCACCGAGTGGACGAGCCGGAACGGCGCTCGGCTGGCGCCCGCCCGCGCGCGGATCATCGCCATCAGCGGGACGACGCCCGAGCCACCGGCGACGAGCAGGACCGGTCCGGGGGCCTCGGGCCGCCACACGAACCACCCGCCGAGCGGGCCGCGGACCTCGACCCGGTCGCCGACGCCGAGCTCGTCAGCTCAGGAACGGCGAGACCTCGCCACCGGCGGTCCGCTGCACCGTGATCTCGAGCCGGGTCCCGTCGGCGGGCGCGGCCAGGGAGTAGCTGCGCGCCGTCTGGTAGCCGTCCTGAGCCGTGAGGCGGACGTCGACGTGCTGGCCGGGCAGGTGCCCCGCCCACTCGTCGACGCCGAGGACCAGGGTGCGCGCGCTCGGTGACTCGGTCCTCCTCTCCAGCAGGACGGCGGGCCGCCAGGCGCGGCGCGCCCTCAGTCCCCCTGGTACCGCTGCTCGCGCCACGGGTCGCCGTAGTCGTGGTAGCCCAGCTGCTCCCAGAAGCCCGGCTCGTCCTGGAGCAGCAGGTCGAGGCCGCGGACCCACTTGGCCGACTTCCACAGGTAGAGGTGCGGCACCAGCAGGCGGGCCGGCCCGCCGTGCTCCGCGGCGAGCGCGTCGCCGTCGTACTCGAAGGCGACCCAGGCGCGGCCGTCGAGCAGGTCCTCGAGCGGGAGGTTGGTGGTGTAGCCGCCGTAGCTGTGGACCAGGGCGAAGTCGGCCGCGGTCTCGACGTCCTCGAGCAGCGTGTCGAGGGAGACCCCGCGCCACTGCGTCTCGAGCTTGGTCCACCGGGTCACGCAGTGCAGGTCGACGGTGATCGTCTCGGTGGGCAGCGCGGTCAGCTCCGACCAGGACCACGTGTGCGCGTCGCCCGCCTCGGTCCGGACCGTGAACGCCCAGGCGTCCAGGGGGACCTCGGGGGTCGGCCCGGCGGAGAGCACCGGGAAGTCGTCGGTGAGGTACTGCCCCGGCGGCAACCGGCCGTCGTCGTCGCGCCGGCGACCCTGGAAACCCCGCGTGAAGACGCTCATGCTCGCTCCTCCTCGGCGCCATCGTGCTCCTCCGACGACGGTTTGGGGAGGGCCGGTCCCGACATGAGGTCGGGCACGGCGGTCCGGGCGGTCACGCGACGTACAGCTTGCGGAGCCGCTCGGTGATCTCCCACGTCGTACGGTCGCCCTCCCGCAGGCGCACCAGGACGCCGGGCCGCAGCGTGAGCGCGCTGCCGTCGGCGAAGGTGACCGTGCCCGCTCCGGAGAGCACGAGGAAGACCTCGTCGGCCTCGGTGTCGGTCTCGGTGCCCGGCCCGGCCTCCCAGAGACCGACCTCCACCTCGGCCACCGCACCGACCGCCCCCGCAGCCAGGGTCGCGGTCGCGGTGCGCAGGGCGGCCGAGCCCCCGTCGGGCTCGACGCGCCTCGGTCAGCACGTCGGCGGACAGGAGTCGGGAGGCGCTGAGCTGGTCGTCGGTCACCCGCCAGTTGTACCGCCACCGCGGCTCCTCAGAGGTGATCGGGCACGGTCAGGGTGTCGGGGTCCTGGCGTGGTGGCAGGTGGCCGAGCGCCGTCTGCACCAGGGCCGTGCGCGACGCGACGACGACCGCCCGGCGCAGCCGGCCGGGTCCGTCGCCGACCACGGACTCGACCGTGTCGCGCACCTCGCGATCGGTGTAGGTGGCCCGTGCGCCGGGGGCCACCTCGACGTCGGGCAGCGCGACCAGGACCGGCAGGATCTCCCCGCCCAGCCGGTCGAGGAGCTGGAACCGCTGGTAGCGGTCCGTCTGCTCCCAGGCCGTGTCGACGTCGACCCGGCCGCGACGGACGTCCTTGCGCTGGGTGGCCAGGAGGTCCTTGGCGGCGCCGGTGAGCGCCACCGTCAGCTCGTGCTCGGTGAATCGCACGGGGTCAGTGGGCCATGTCGACGAAGCGGGAGTAGTGGCCCTGGAAGGCGACCACGATGTCGCGCGTGGGGCCGTTGCGGTGCTTGGCCACGATCAGGTCGGCCTCGCCGGGACGGGTCGACTCCTTCTCGTAGACGTCGTCGCGGTGGAGCAGGATCACCATGTCGGCGTCCTGCTCGAGCGAGCCGGACTCACGCAGGTCGCTCATCATCGGGCCGCTTGTCACCGCGCTGCTCGGGACCACGGTTGAGCTGCGAGAGCGCGATGATCGGTACCTCGAGCTCCTTGGCCAGCAGCTTGATCTGGCGGGAGAACTCACTGACCTCCAGCTGGCGGCTCTCCACCTTGCGGCCCGACGTCATCAGCTGCATGTAGTCGATCACGATCACCCGCAGGTCGTGGCGCTGCTTGAGCCGGCGGGCCTTCGCCCGGATCTCCATCATCGTCATGTTGGGCGAGTCGTCGATGAACAGGGGCGCGCTCGACACCTCGGCCATCTTGCGGGCCAGCTTCTGCCAGTCGTCGTCGTTCATCTGGCCGTTGCGGATGTGGTTGAGCGGCACCTTCGCCTCGGCCGAGAGCAGGCGCATGGTGATCTCGGAGCGGGTCATCTCCAGGCTGAAGAAGCAGCTGGTCATGTTGTTGTGGATCGACGCCGCGCGGCACAGGTCGAGGGCGAGGGTCGACTTGCCCATGGCGGGTCTCGCCGCGACGATGATCATCTGGCCCTTGTGCAGACCGTTGGTGAGGTCGTCGAGGTCCGCGAAGCCGGTCGGGACGCCGTACAGCCCGGCGTCGCGGTTGCCGATCGCCTCGATCTCGTCGAGGACGCCGTCCATGATGTCGGACAACGGCGCGTAGTCCTCCGAGGTACGCCGGTCGGTGACCTGGTAGACCTCGGCCTGCGCCGAGTCGACCATGTCGTCGACGTGGCCCTGGCCGGCGTAGCCCATCTGCACGATCTTGGTGCCGGCGTCGACGAGCCTGCGCAAGATCGCCTTCTCGCGCACGATCTCGGCGTAGTAGCCGGCGTTGGCCGCGATCGGGACGTTGGCCGACAGCGTGTGGAGGTAGGGCGCACCGCCGATCCGGGCGATCTCGCCGCGGCGCTGGAGCTCGTTGCCGACGGTGATCGGGTCGGCCGGCTCACCGCGGCCGTAGAGGTCGATGATCGCGTCGAAGATGACCTCGTGGACCGGCCGGTAGAAGTCGACGCCGCGGAGGACCTCGCTCACGTCGGCGATGGAGTCCTTGGAGAGCAGCATCGCGCCGAGCACGCTCTGCTCGGCGGCGTTGTCCTGCGGCGGGGTGCGGTCACCGGGACGACTGGGACGCTCGCCCGGCTCGTAGGCCGCGGGGCCGTCACCCCAGTCGTCGCCCACGCTGTCACGAGGTGGCTCCGGCACGCCCGGAACGTCCCACGACCCCTGCTCGGTGATGCTCACGCAGTAGCTCCTCGCGCTGCTCGCGCCGACGCCCCATGCGGTCGACGACTGTGACAGGAGTGACGCTAGGGACGAGCGCCGACAACGCCGTCCGACGCGGGTCCGGCGGGGCCGCCGGCCCCGTTCCCGACCCGTCGTCCCGGCTGTGCTGTGTCCCCGATCGACCTGCCAACCGGTGAATCTAGGTGGCCGCGGCCGGCGCGGACAGCCCGTTGTCCACAGGGGCTGGGGATAACTCCGGGTTCCGGGTGGACGACACGCGAGGACCTGTGGTCTCACCCGTGGACAACGTGTGGACAACCGTCGCCGTCCGCGGCCCTCCATCGCTCTGACCTGCACAGATGCGGGTACACAGGTGTGCAGTCGAAATAGTCGCCGGATCCCGGTGTTCACCCTTTCGCCATCTGGGATTCGCGCGTTGGTTTGTCGACACGGCGGGCTGACCCGGGGCCGAAACGGGGGATTTCCACCGGTCATGCACAGCCGGTAGAGGAGCGTCGCGCCGCCGCCGGGACGCACGACGGCCCGCCCCGGAGCCGGGGCGGGCCGTGCGTGGAAGCCGGGTGGGTCAGGCGGGGATCACGTTGAGGGCCACCGTGGCGGACACCTCGTCGTGCAGCCGTACCGTCACCGCGTAGGTCCCGGTCGTCTTGATCGGGTTGGCCAGCGCGATCGTGCGCCGGTCGACCTCTTCACCGGTCGACCTCGGCGAGGGCGCCGGCGATCTCGGAGGTGGTCACGGCGCCGAACAGGCGACCGGCCGTGCCGGCCTTGACCTTGACGTCGACCGGGGCGGCCTCGAGCTTGCCCTTGATCTCGTGCGGCGTGGTCCTGGTCGCGGACCGCGCGCGAGGCGCGGGCCTTCTTGATCGACTCGACGGTCTTCTCGCCGCCGCGGGTCCAGCGGATCGCCACGTTGCGCGGCAGGAGGTAGTTACGGCCGTAGCCGTCCTTGACCTCCACCACGTCACCGGGCTGGCCGAGGCCGGTGACCTCCTGGGTCAGGATGATCTTCATGTCTCGGCTCCTCTCAGCGACCGGTCGAGGTGTAGGGCAGCAGCGCGAGCTCGCGGGCGTTCTTGACCGCGATCGCGACGTCGCGCTGGTGCTGCACGCAGTTGCCGGTGACCCGACGCGCGCGGATCTTGCCGCGGTCGGAGATGAACTTGCGGAGCAGGGTGGTGTCCTTGTAGTCGACACCGGTCGCCTTCTCCTTGCAGAACTGGCAGACCTTCTTCTTCGGCTTGCGCATGACTGCCTTGGCCATTGTGGTGCTCCCTCTCAAGTGAGCCCGGCCGCAACGAATGCTGAGCCGGAATGGTGGCTTGGACTGGGGTATTCAGTTGTGTCGGGCGAGTGCCGTCAGAACGGCGGCTCGTCGTTGCTGACGCCCGGCGTGGCCCACGGGTCGTTCGCCGGAGCGCCGCCGGAACCGCCGCCCTGCGGGGCGCCGCCTCCCTGCGGGGTGGCCCACGGGTCGTTGTCGGCCGGAGCGCCGCCCTGACCGCCACCCTGCTGGCCGCCGCCGTACGACGACCCGCCGGAGCGCTGGGTACGCGTCACCTTGGCGGTGGCGTACTTCAGCGACGGACCGACCTCGTCGACCTGGATCTCGAAGACGGTGCGCTTCTCGCCCTCACGCGTCTCGTACTGACGCGAGCGCAGGTTGCCCTGCACGACCACGCGCATCCCCTTCTGCAGCGACTCGGCGACGTTCTCCGCGGCCTGCCGCCACACCGAGCAGGACAGGAACAGCGCCTCGCCGTCCTTCCACTCGTTGGACTGCTTGTCGAACGTGCGCGGCGTGGAGGCGATCCGGAAGTTGGCCACCGCGGCGCCCGAGGGCGTGAAACGGAGCTCCGGGTCGTCGACCAGGTTGCCGACCACGGTGATCTGGGTGTCGCCTGCCATGTCAGGACTCCTCGTGAGGGTTGATCGCAGGTGGGCTCGTCGTCGGGCCCATCGTGGCGCGCGGGCACCGACAGATGCCAGCGCCGATCCACAGGTGGACTCAGTGGGCCGAGGGCCGCATCACCTTGGTGCGCAGCACCGACTCGTTGAGACCGAGCTGGCGGTCGAACTCCTTGACGGTGTCCGGCTCCGCGGTCAGCTGGATGACGGCGTAGATGCCCTCGGCGTTCTTCTTGATCTCGTAGGCGAGGCGACGCCGGCCCCACACGTCGACGTTCTCGACGCTGCCGCCGTCCTTGCGGATGACGTTGAGGTACTTGTCGAGCGACGGCTGAACCGTTCGCTCCTCGAGACTCGGGTCGAGGATGACCATCACTTCGTATTCACGCACAGCGGTCTCCACCTCCTCTGGACTAGAGCGGCCACGGACTCTCCGTGGCAGGAGGGCTTTGCGTTGGTGGTGCTGATGAGACGGCGTACGACACGGGTCGGCCGCCGGGTCCCCGCCGGGGCGGGAACGACCGGGCAAGGCTAGCAGCGGCCCCGCGGGCCGGCCCAATCGTGCGGTGCCGCCGTCGGCTGCCGACGGTCACCGACAGTCGCCGACGGTCGGCGGCGTCAGTCGCGCGAGCGGCTGCTCAGGGACGCCCCGACCACCCAGGCCCCGGCGACGACGATGCCGAGGAACACGAGGAGCAGCACGAGCAGGACGAGGACGTTCATGGGGCCAGCCTGCCACCAGCGGCCGGGGGCGGCGCTGTCGGCGTGCCTTCCTACGATGGCGTCATGAGTGCAGCCGCCGACCCGCCGCCCACTCGCCCTCGGAGCCCACGTCGAGCAGACCGACCCGATCGCCGAGGCGCGGGCCCGCCGGGCGCCCCACGTGCAGTTCTTCCTCGGTGACCCGCAGGGCTACCAGGGACCCGAGGTCCGGTACGCCGGCGGGGCGGCCGGGCTGCGGGCCGACGCCGAGGCGGCGGGCATCGGCCTCTACGTCCACGCGCCGTACATCGTCAACGTCGCCACCACCAACAACCGGATCCGGATCCCCTCGCGCAAGCTCCTCCAGCAGCACCTGGACGCCGCCGCCGAGATCGGCGCGCGCGGCCTGATCGTGCACGGCGGCCACGTGAACAAGGACGACGACCCCGCCGTCGGGTTCGACAACTGGCGCAAGGCGATCGAGGCCACCGACCTGAAGATCCCGCTGCTGATCGAGAACACCGCCGGCGGCGACAACGCCATGGCCCGCTACCTCGACCGGATCAAGGGCGTCTTCGACGCGATCGCTGCGGCGTCCGGCTCGGACGAGCGTCGGCTTCTGCCTCGACACCTGCCACGCCCACGCCGGCGGCATCCCGCTCGAGTCGGTGGTCGACGAGGTCCGCGCGATCACCGGCCGGATCGACCTGGTCCACTGCAACGACAGCCGCGACGAGTTCGACTCCGGCGCCGACCGGCACGCCAACGTCGGCGCCGGGAAGATCGACCCCGACCTGCTCGCCCAGGTGGTCCGCGACGCCGCTGCGCCCGGTCGTGTTCGAGACCCCCGGTGGTGCCGAGGAGCACCTCGCCGACTTCGAGGCGGTCCGCTCCCGCCTCTAGGCCCGCCGTACTCGCCCGGGCGTCGTGGTCACTGCTTCACCATGTTACGTAGTCGAACCTCCGCTTCACACGGTGAGCTCGCCATGTGAAGCGTCGGTTCGCCTACCTCACATGATGAAGCCGGGACCCGCCGGCGCTCGCTTCACCCGAAGGTGACGAGCGGGGCGGGGGGTCCCTCCGGATCCACGTCCAGCAGGGCGCGGGCGAGGGCGCCGGAGGGGCGGAGCCCCTCGGCCAGCCCCTCGTGCACCCGGACCAGCACGTCGTGGGCGACCTCGTCGTTGATGGCGGCGGCGGAGGCGACGACACGGCGGGCGCCGGCGTGCAGCCACGCGGCGGTCATCCCGATCAGCTCCTCGCCACCGCGCAGGGTCGAGCGGCCGATCTCGCAGGCGGACAGGAGGACGACGTCGGGCACCCGCTCCAGCTGGTCGATGTCGTAGCCGAACCACGGCCCGTCGGCGAGCTCGAAGCCGGAGAACAACGGGTTCTCCGACGAGTGGCGGCCGTGCGCCGAGACGTGCAGCACGTCGACCTCGCCGGCCAACCGGGTGACGGCGTCGGCCGTGGCGTCGTCCCCGTGCAGGACCCGCGACCCGGGCCACACCTTGGCCGCGGCCGTGGTCTCCGCCTCGCGCCTGGGGCACGCGGGGTCCGGCCACGAAGCCGGCCGACCCGGACCGCAGCGGCGTCTCGGAGCGGGCCACCCACGAGGTCGCCGACTCGGCGACGATGACCGGTCGGCCCCGGTTGGTCGGGAGCAGCGTCCACGGCACCGCCGCCAGGGCGCCGGACGGCGTCAGCACCAGCGGGCGCTCGCCGACCTCGTCGGCGAGCGGGGCCAGCAGCAGGTCGTCGAGCCGGGCCACCCGGCTGACCACCTCGGCGCGTACCGAGCGCGCGAAGGAGTCGGGCAGGTGAGCCGCGGCCATGTCCAGCCCGGGGAGCAGTCCTCCGAGCAGGGAGTCCAGGGCCTCGCGCGACCCCAGGTCGTGCGTGGTCGCCCGGTGCTCGGTGACGACCAGCGCCACGACGCGTTCGGCCGTCACGACATGGGCGACCAGAGCACCGGCCGGCGAGGCGCGCCTGGAGGTCCGCGAGCGGCATCGGGTCGTCGTAGGCCCCGGAGCCCCGGGCCCGCCACGCGCGCTCCCGCACCCGTTGGCGCAGCTCGGCCTGGCGCGCGACGTCCTCGCGCGACGCCGCCTCCTTCGCCGCCAGCGTGCGGATCTCGGCGAGGTCGGCGGCCAGCCGGTCGTCGTGCGGGACCCGCACCGGCTGCACCCGGCTGGCCAGCATCCGCGCCCGCTCGGACCACTCGAACAGCACCTCGGGCGACCTCGATCGGGTCGCCACCCGGAGTCCCCGAACGGCGAGCCGTCGCCCGTGCCCGGTCACCATGGTCTGCAGGTCCAGGCTGCCGAACGAGCTCTGCCACTCGTGCAGGTCGCCCAGCCCCCGCCGCAGATGCCCCAGCGCCGCCGATGGTCGACCACTGCGTTCGGCGAGGGCGGCGCGGACGTCCCGGTCCCGCAGTCGTACGCCGAGCGGCGCGCCCGTCGGGACCCGCACCGACCGCAGCCGGGCCGTCGCCGCGTCGTGGTCACCGCGGCGCAGCACGACCAGGGCCGTGTCGAGCCGGATGTCGAGGGCCCACCAGCGCAGGTCCAGCGCGTCGAGCTCCGAGGCGAGGTCGTCGCCGTGGGGCACGAGCGAGGGTCGGGTCCGGCCCAGCCGCACCTCCGCCCCGTGCACCAGCGCCTCCGCCTTCAGGCGCAGTGCCGGGGTCCGGGTCCGCTGGAAGCGGGCTCGGGCCGCCCTCGCGGCGACCAGCGCCCGCTCCGGATCGCGCGCCAGTGCGGCGCGCGCGATGGTGAGCTCGGCCTCACCGCGACGCTGCCGCAGGTGATGGTTGCCGAAGGTGCGCGCGGCCTCGTCGAGAGCGGAGAGCCCGCTTCGCACCAGGCCGGCCGCCATCAAGACCTCGGCCCGGTCCTGGTTGCAGATCGCCACCACCACCTGTCCCTGGGGAAGGAGGGTGGGACGCACGGAGTCCATGTGTCGCAGTGCGGAGACGAGGTCTCCTTGGAGCAGATCGGCGTACCCCAGGTTGTGCTCGGCCATCGCGGCCTCGATCTCGTTCCCCTGCCGGCGCAGCAGGTCGACCGCCACCTCGAAGTCCGCCGCCGCGCGCTCCCCGTTGCCTCGTGCCAGGTAGACGCCCCCGCGGTTGATGTGCGCCTTGCCCAGCTCCACAGGATCGGTCAGCAGGGCGATACCGACCCCGAACGCCTCGAGCGCCGAGGCCGTGTCCCCTTGGCGGAGCAGGATCACCGCGCGCTGCGAGTGCAGGATCCCCACGGTCTCCGACGCGACTCCCGTCTCCGACAGCGCCACGTCGCACAGCGCGAGGGCCTCCTCGAGATCACCTTGCTCGGCCACCACGAAGGCCCTGCTCGCCTCGATCCGCGCGATCAGGTCAGGCTCGGTCGCCACCTCCCGGGCGCGGTCGAGGAGTCGTCTGGCCGCAGGGAGCCGCCGCGTGACGACAGCCGTCAGCCCCGCCTGATGGAGGTCGGTGGCGTCGCGCACCCGCCCATTGTGCTGGTTTCAGGTGCGGGGCCGCCTCATGGACGTCATCGCTGCGACGGCCTTCCAGCCTCGTGTCACCGCGGCCCGGGCCGAGTCAGCCGGGTCGGGCCGCATCAGCTCGGTGGACATCAGCGCCGCCAGGGCACCCGCCGCCGTGGGAGCCGCGAACGACGTCCCGCTCCACAGGCCGAACCCACCGCGGTGACGCCGGCCGACCGCCCCCCGGAAGTCGTCTGGATCGACGGACTCACGGATCCGACCGTCGATCACCGTGCGAGCGATGGCCTGCGACCCGCCCTGGAAGGGGGGCATCGTGCTCATCACCGAGGCGCCGGGTGCATAGCAGCTCACCCAGGGTCCGCCGTTGCTGAACAGGGCGTCGGTCCGGTTCGGGTTCAGCGCCCCCACCGAGACGATCGGCAGCACGCTCCGTCGCGGCCGCACCGGGCCCTTCCCGTCGGTCCAGGGGGCGAAGGCAGCGGGGTAGCTCGGCCGGTCCGTGGAGTCGTTCCCGGCCGACGCGACCACGATCACGCCGTTGCGGCTCAGCTCGTCCAGGATCGTGAGCAGGATCGGGTCGATCAGCTCATCGGCGGCGTTCTCGTGGTAGTACCCCATCGACAGGCTCAGCACGTCGATCGGGTGACCGCCCTCCTCGCCATGGCGGTGCCGGCGGGCCAGCTCGGCGATCTGCGCGAGTGTCGTCAGCCACTCCGACTCGATCAGCGGCTGCGTCGCCGGGATCCCCCGCCAGGAGAGGATCTGCGCGTCGGGGCAGGCCTGGTGCACCAGGCCGGCGATGAACGTGCCGTGCCCGGCGATCCGGTCGATGGACCCGTCGAACGGACCGGTCAGGTCCCCGTGCACCTCCGGATCGGTGGTGGGGTCGGTGAAACCGATCCGGTGCCGGTCCAGACGGACCTTGCGGTCCACCACTCCGTCGAACCAGAAGTGGTCGGCACACCCGGTGTCCAGGATCGCGACGACCGGTCGACGGCCCTGGATCTCAGCGTCCCTGAACCGCGTGGGCTTCGGCCCGACGTACGCGATCGGCTGCCTGCCACCGAAGCCCGGCGCGCCGTAGCTGGCCAGCGCGGAGGACACCGCCGCCGTGCCGTCCGGGTGCGGGACCTCGAAGGGATGCGGGACCTCGAAGGGGAAGGGCTCGAGCCAGGCGTTCGGGTCCGGCGTGTGCGGCACCTCGAACGGCAACGGTGTGAACGGCCGGGTCGAGACCACGTGGTCCAGGCCGACACCCGCGAGCTCGGTCAGGTCCGAGACGTGCAGTCGCGCCTTCTGGAGGAGGTACCAGGCGTCGGGCTGACGGTCCACGGTCGGACTGGCCGTCGTGATCTCGACCGTGCGCACCCCCACCGGGAGCCCGCGTGCCTTGGCCGGCTCGGGATTGAGGTCCACCTTCCAGCCGATGTCCTGCGCCACCATCGTGAGCAGCGCGACCTGGGTGTCGAACGCCGGGCCCTTCGCCACCATCAGCCGCGATCCGACGTAGGCGGTGGGTTCGCTGCTGAGTCCGGGGACGGCCGGAGCACCCGACGGGTCCAGGACGCGGGCGTCGTCGCGGGCCGCGAGTCGTTCGTGGTGGGACGGGCGAGGGCCACGGGCGAGTCGGGTCTCGGGGCGGTCTGGCATGAGCGAGCCTCCGGTCGAAGGGGGACGAGGTCAGATCTCGAAAGCGGGGGTGCCGAAGGTGTGGCTGTCGGGGAGCTCCAGCCAGAGCCGGTAGAAGCCGGCCGGGAGGTCGGAGAACTCGAAGCGGCCGTTGGCGTCGGCCACGCCGTCGTAGGTGCGCTTGTCGCCGTCGACCTCGCGCAGCTGCACCGGGCCACTCAGCGACGGGACGAGCCAGCCGTCCAGGCGAGCGCGTCCCTCGTCGTCCGCGGTGGAGATGCGCACCAGCAGCTCCACGTCGTTGGCGCCGAAGCGCAACGTGTAGGACTGGGAGCCGCCGCGGGTGCCGACCAGCTCGCGGAAGCGCTCCACGACGAGCATCAGCTCGAACTCCAGGTCCGCGTCGTGCCGGGCCAGCTCACCCACCACGGTCACGATCCGGTCCACCATCCCGGCGGGCATCGGGTCGTGCTTCTCGCACGCACGCCGTACGGCGTCGTAGAGCTTGTCGTCGTCCATCACGGTGTCCTCCTCGCGCAGGTCGGACGTGAGCCGCGGCGCCCCCGGGGTGGGGACGCGACGGACGTTGCCACCGGCAGCGCGGACGACCTGGACGGCGCTGCAGCAGCGTTCACCGTCGTGTCTTCCTCGAGTCGGGGGTATCCGGTTCCACTCGCTCAGGAGTGAGCCGGGGGCCGTCTGATACATCGGCCCCTACTGTGACGCATCTCGCCCGCTCGCGTCGCCCCCTCCGTCCCCCCGCGACACCGCGATCGGCCCCGGTAGCCTCGACGCCGTGACCCTGTCCGTCCGTCCGATCCCCGCCGCGGAGCATCTCGCGTTCGTGCGCGAGCAGTCGTGGGCGAGCTTCCTGCAGACCCCTGCCTGGGCCACCGTGAAGTCCGAGTGGCGCGGTGAGTCGCTCGGCTGGTTCGACGGCGAGCGACTCGTCGGGGCCGGGCTCGTCCTCTACCGCCGGCTCCCGCGCGTACGCCGCTACCTGGCCTACCTCCCCGAGGGCCCGGTCATCGACTGGCACGCCGAGGACCTCGCCGACTGGCTGGCCCCGCTGGCCGACCATCTCCGCGGCCAGGGCGCCTTCGGGGTCCGGATGGGGCCGCCCGTCGTGACGCGGCGCTGGAGCGCCGCCCAGGTCAAGGAGGGCGTCGCCGACGACGCGGTCCACCTGCTCGGCCAGCTCGCCCCCGCGGAGCGCTCCGCCGCCGGTGCGCGCGTCGTGCAACAGCTCGAGGCGCTCGGTTGGCGGCGCCAGGTCGCCGAGGGGGGCTTCGCCGCGGGGCAGCCGCAGTACACCTTTGTGATCCCCCTGGTCTCGACCCACGGGGAAGGCGGCTCGACCGACGCGGAACCCGGACGGCGTACCGAGGAGGACGTGCTCGCCGGCATGAACCAGCTGTGGCGACGCAACATCCGCAAGGCCGACAAGGCCGGCGTCGTCGTCTCCCAGGGAGCGGCGGGAGACCTCAAGGCGTTCCACGACCTCTACGCCCACACCGCCGAGCGCGACCACTTCACCCCCCGGCCCCTGTCCTACTTCGAGACGATGTACGACGCGCTGGCCGCCGAGGACCCCGACCGGATCGCCCTGTGGCTCGCCCACCACGACGGCGACCTCGTCGCCGCCACGATCGGGATCCGCGTGGGCACGCATGCGTGGTACTCCTACGGCGCCTCGTCGACCGACAAGCGCGACGTGCGCGGGTCCAACGCCGTGCAGTGGGCGATGATCCGCGACGCGTTGGCGTCGGGCGCCGAGGTCTACGACCTGCGTGGCATCACCGACACCCTCGACGCGGACGATCCCCACGTCGGCCTGATCCAGTTCAAGGTCGGCACCGGCGGCGAGGCCGTGGAGACCGTGGGCGAGTGGGACCTCCCCCTCAACCGGGCGCTCTACAAGGGCTTCGAGCTCTACATGAACCGGCGGTCCCTCCTTCCACGGCGCGCCCGGTGACCGCCCGATGAGCCTCACCCTGAGCGTCGACGGCGACCGCTGGCGGCAGCACCTGCGCCAGGTCGCCGACGACGTCCCCGGCCTGGTCCCGGTGGTGAAGGGCAACGGCTACGGCTTCGGCCTCGGCCGTCTCGCCCGCAAGAGCGAGTGGCTCGGGGTCGACACCATCGCGGTCGGGACCTACGTCGAGCTCCCCGAGGTCAGCGGGCGCTTCTCCGGTGACCTGCTCGTCCTCACTCCGTGGCGGCCCACCGGCCAGGTGCCGCCCGAGGGCCTGCCGCCCGGGCGGGTCGTCCACACCGTCAGCCGCCTCGCGGACCTCGTCGCCCTCCTCGAGCGCGATCCGCAGGCCCGGATCGTGCTCGAGCGCCTCACCTCGATGCGTCGCCACGGCATGTCCGCCGACGAGCTCCGCGTGGCGGCCCAGCTCCTCCACCGCCGGCCGGCCCACCTCGAGGGCGTCGCGTTCCACCTGCCGCTGGCCGCCGGGTCGCACCTGTCCGAGGTCGTCCACCTGGTCAACGACGTGGTCGCGGCCGGGCTCCCGACCCGCACGCTCTGGGTCAGCCACCTCACCGCCCCCGAGCTCGCCTCGCTCCGCACGTCGTACGCCGACTTCGACGTGCGCCCGCGGGTCGGCACGGACCTCTGGCTCGGCGACCGCGGCGCGCTGGCGGTGACGGCGACCGTGCTCGACGTCCACGAGGTGGAGCGCGGCGACGTCTTCGGCTACCGCGGCCGGACCGCGCCCAAGGCGGGCCACATCCTCGTCGTCACGGGCGGTACGGCGCACGGCATCGGCCTCGAGGCCCCGACCGGCGACCACTCGATGCGCGCCCGCGCGGCCACCCTGGCCCGCGGCGGTCTGGACGCCGTGGGGTTCGTGCGCTCGCCGTTCACCGTCGACGGCAAGCTGCGGCTCTTCGCCGAGCCGCCCCACATGCAGGCGTCCATGCTCTTCCTCCCGCACGGTCCCCGGGTCCCGGTGGTCGGTGAGGAGATCGCAGTCCGCGTGCGTCACACCATCGCGCGGTTCGACCGCGTCGCCGTCAGCTGAGGATCAGCCGCCCCGGTGGCTGCCCGCGAGCACCCGCCGCCGGGCACCACCGGACCTGCGCGACGAGGGCTCACCGGGCCGTTCGCCGGGCGCCTCGGTCGCGCGCACGACGTCGTACTCCGGCAGCCAGATGTCGCGCACCACGATGGCGACGAGGTACAGCTGGGCCGCGACCCGCACCATGATCGCCAGCCAGTAGAAGCCGGCGTCACCGCCACCGCTGGGGTCGAGGTACTGCGCGAGGTACCACCAGACGGCGCAGAAGTAGAAGACCTCGCCGAGCTGCCAGACCAGCTGGTCGCGCACCCGCGGTCTGGCCAGCACCGCGAGCGGCAGCAGCCAGAGCGCGTACTGGGGTGAGTAGACCTTGTTGACCAGCAGGAAGCCGGTGACGAGGAGGAAGCCGAGCTGGGCGAACCGTGGCGTCTGCGGGGCGAGGAAGCCGAGGGCGGCCACGCCGAGACACCAGACGCTGAAGAGCCCCCACGACACCACGTTGAGGGTGTGCACCGCCGTCGTGTGGTCCAGCATCTGGTCGAGCATCAGCCAGACCGAGCCGAGATCGGCGCCCCGGCCGGAGTTGAACGTCCAGAAGACGTTCCACTCGTGCCGCCCGGTGAGGAAGGCCGGAGCGTTGACCACCAGCCAGGTGCCGACGCCGCCGGCCGTCGCGACGGCCAGGTCACGCCATCGCCGTTCCCGGCCCCACACCACGAAGAGTGCGCCGAGGAGGAAGAGCGGGTAGAGCTTCATCGCGGTCCCGAGGCCGAGCATGATCCCGGTGAGAGCGGGCCGCCCCCGGGCCTGCGCCCAGAGGGCTCCGGCCACGCAGACCACGGCCAGCAGGTCCCAGTTGATCAGGCCCTCGAAGAGCAGCACCGGCGACAAGCGCGAAGAGCGCGGCGTCCCAGGGCCGCCGGCGGTGCACGCCGGCCAGGAACCACGCGGCCAGCAGCGCGCACAGGGCGAACCCGATGGCGGTGACCGCCACGAAGAGCATGGTCTCCCGGCGTACCTGCGAGTCGCCGGCCAGCTGGGCCTGCGAGTAGCCCCCGCGCGCGTCGATGTTCGGCGAGCCCGACAGCCAGTGCGTGAGGTACGCCGTCCCCCAGGCGTAGTAGGCGATGCCGACGGGGTACTCCATCACGCTGTAGCGGTCGCGGACCGAGATCGCGTCCGAGTAGGGCCACGCCAGCTCGGCGAACCCGCGGCCGACGTAGAGATAGGGCAGGTCGGAGTAGCAGAGGTCGGAGTACTGGGCCTGCTGGTCGCTCCACCGCGAGTCGTAGCACGGCGCCTTCTGGACGAAGCCCAGGGCGCAGACGACCGCCACCATCGCCAGGACGACGCGGAGCGGCGTCCACCAGGGGTGGCGCCCGGCGCGGTCGCCGACCGGGCCGCCGACGCTACGGCTCAGGGCCGCGGTGATCGGGTCGTCCCGCGTCGGGTGGACGACCGCCTCGGGCTCGGCGCCCCCTGGGTCCGTCACCACCACAGCTCTTGCCTCGCCAGCGGCCGGGCGCTGGCGGGCGCCGTGGCTCGGTGGGCGCGGACGTCGCCGACGTCGACGGCGGTCGGGGCTCGACGAGCTGCAGTCGACCCGGTGGGAAGCAGGTCGGACCGGTGCCGGTGGACGAGGGCCCGTGCGTCGGCTTGGTCGGCGCGCTCGACGGTCGGCGCGCTGGAGGTCGGAGCGCTGCTCGGCGGACGGCTGGTCCGGCGGGTCGGCGGCGGTGCCACCGTCGGGAGCAGGCGTGTGGTCGGTCTGCTTGGCCTCGACGTTGGCCGGCGGCGGGAACTTCTCGATCGGCTCACCCGCGAGGTCCAGCTTCATCACCGCGGCCCAGGTGGCCGTGGGGTAGCCGGCGCCGAAGTAGCCCGCGGCACCGTTGTACGGCGGCAGCCAGTTGTCGTCGAGCTGGTCGTCGCCGTCGCCGCGGACGTACATCACCGCCGTGGACAGCTGCGGGGTGAAGCCGACGAACCACGACGACGAGACCTGGTCGAGGCTGTTGGTCGCCGTACCGGTCTTCCCGGCCGCCGGCCGCTCGACGGCCTGCGCGTTGGCGCCGGTCCCGTGCAGCACGACCTGCTGCATGGCGTAGCTGACGTCGGCGTTGATGTCGGGCTCGACCGCCTGCGTGGTGTGCGGCTTGAACTGGTACTTCACCGAGCCGTCGCTGCTCTTCACCGTGTCGATGACGTGCACGTCGGCACGCTGGCCGCCGTTGGCGATGGTGGCGTAGGTGTTGGCCATGTTGATGGCGCTGATCCGCGCCTTGCCCAACGTGATCAGCGCGTCGGGCTCGAGGTCGCGCGTCGAGCTCGGGATGCCCGGGTAGTGGGGGTCGGGCTCGGCCGGCGGGATCCCCATCTCGTTGGCCATCGTCAGGATCTTGTCGGGACCGTCCTTCATGGTCTCGGACATGTCGACGAACGCCGTGTTGATCGACTCCTCGAGGGCCAGCACGGACGACACGGCGGAGCCGTAGCTGGTCCCCGGCGCCGGGCCCTCGTTGTGGACCTCGAGACCGTCCGGGAAGGTGTACGGCGAGTTGCCGTCCCACGTGCTCTTCAGGGAGTAGCCGTCGGTGATCGCGGCAGCCAGCGAGACCGGCTTGAAGGTGGACCCCACCATGCCGCCGGCCTGGGCCCAGTTGATCTGAGACCTGAGGTAGTTCTGCCCGCCGTAGAAGCCGACCAGCGCGCCGGTGCCGGGCTGGACCGTGGCGACCCCGACGTGCAGGTTCTTGTCGCTGATGTCCGGGCGCACGGCCTTGACGCCGGCCGCGGCGGCCGCCATCGCCTTGCGCGAGAACGTCGTGGTGACGCGCAGGCCGCCCCCGTCGATCTGGTCGTCGGTGAACCCGAGCTTGTGCAGCTCCTGGCGGACCAGCGTGAGCATGTGGCCCTTCTGCCCGCCGTACTTGCTGGACTCCTTGAAGGCCGGGAACGCCGGCAGGCGTCGCGCCGCCCGATCGGCCTGCGCCTGGGTGATGGTCCCCATCGAGGCCATGCCACCGAGGACGTAGCGGTAGCGGGCGAGCAGCGCCTCCTTGTTGCTCTTCCCGTTGGCCGGGTCGAACGCCGACGGGTTGTTCAGGACGCTGGCGAGCACCGCGCTCTGGCGCAGGCTGAGGTCCGCCGCGTCGACGTCGAAGAACGACTTCGCCGCGGCCTGCACGCCGTACGCGCCCCGGCCGAAGTAGATGGTGTTGAGGTACCCCTGGAGGATCTCCTGCTTGCTCTGCTGCTTCTGCAGCTTCAACGACAAGATCGCCTCGTGCACCTTGCGGCTCAGGGAGCGCTCCTGGGTGAGGTACAGGATCTTCACGTACTGCTGGGTGATCGTGGACGCACCCTGGGTCGCGCCGCCGCGGGCGTCGTTGAAGGCCGCCCGGACGATGCCCTTCGGGTCGATCCCGCTGTTGGTCCAGAACGACCGGTCCTCGGCGGCGACCACGGCATTGCGCAGCTGCTCGGGCATGTCGCCGTAGGAGATGATCTGGCGGTTCTGGGTGGCGTACTGGCCGAGCTCGGTCTTGCCGTCGCTGTAGTAGACGAACGAGGTCTGCGTCTGGAAGTCCTTGTTCGGGTCCGGGATCGGCGTGGTCCGGTAGAGGTAGACGAAGCCCGCGATCAGGATCAGCGAGCCCACCAGGGCCACGATCAGGAACCACTTCAGCACACGCCGGAGCCGCCGCCGGGTCGTTCCGGGCTTGGTCGGCTTGCGTGTGACGGCGGGGCCTGCAGCCCTGCGCTTGGCACTCAACGGGTCACTCCAGCTGTGCGTCGGGGATCGGTGCACACGACAGCGGCCCGCTGGGCGCGGGTCGTCGTCGGCACGAGGGTACGGGGCCGGACCACACGGGACGAAAACGAGGACTTGCGGTCTTGATATATCGGTGCGATAGATTGTGCCGATAGAACGCCGTGACACATCGCGGCGACATGGACGGCGCTCGACCCACAGGAACAGGACACCACCGGATGGCTCGCAAGGCGGCATCGTTGGAGGTGGCCGTGCTCGGCCTGCTCCACGAGTCGCCCCTGCACGGCTACGAGCTGCGCAAGCGGCTCAACCTGCTGCTCGGGTGGGGTCGGCTGCTCTCCTACGGCTCGCTGTACCCCGCCCTCAAGCGGCTGCTGCGCGCCGGGTGGATCACCGAGGTCACCGCGGAGTCCCCCGGGGTGTCGCGGCGGCAGCGGATCGTCTACCAGATCACCCCGGCCGGCCGGCAGTACTTCGGCCAGGAGATCACCGACAGCGGCCCGACCGCGTGGGAGGACGACAACTTCAACATGAGGTTCGCGTTCTTCTCCCGGACCGACGCCGACATCCGGCTGCGCATCCTCGAGGGTCGCCGTACCCGGCTCCAGGAGCGGCTCGACCGCGCCCGGTACGCCGCGGGCGGCGACGACCGCTACCTCAGCGAGCTGCGTCGCCACTCGATCGAGTCCGTCGAGCGCGAGGTCAAGTGGCTCACGGACCTGATCAACGCCGAGCGATCGGACGACCCACCCGAGCGTGTCGACGACGCGCCCGCCGAGACCGGCGACCCGGCCGGTCCCGGAGATACCACCCCGACGAGCGCAACCCTGTGATCAGCGGTTGACGCGACCACCTGAAACACCTGCCAGGCAACTGCTCAGGAACAAGGAAGGAACAAGCCCCATGGGTTCGGTTCGAGTAGCAATCGTGGGCGTCGGCAACTGCGCGACGTCCCTGGTCCAAGGCGTCGAGTACTACAAGGACGCCGACCCCGAGGGCACCGTGCCCGGCCTGATGCACGCGACGTTCGGTGACTACCACGTCTCCGACATCGAGTTCGTCGCGGCGTTCGACGTCGACGCCAAGAAGGTCGGGTTCGACCTCGCCGACGCCACGCAGGCCTCGGAGAACAACACCATCCGGATCTGCGACGTGCCGCCGACCGGCGTCACCGTGCAGCGCGGCCACACCCTCGACGGCCTCGGCAAGTACTACCGCGAGACCATCGACGAGTCCGACGCCGAGCCGGTCGACGTCGTCCAGGTGCTCAAGGACACCCGGGCCGACGTGCTCATCTCCTACCTCCCGGTGGGCTCCGAGACCGCCGACAAGTTCTACGCCCAGTGCGCGATCGACGCGAAGGTCGCCTTCGTCAACGCGCTGCCCGTCTTCATCGCCTCCGACCCCGGAGTGGGCCAAGAAGTTCGAGGACGCCGGCGTCCCGATCGTCGGCGACGACATCAAGAGCCAGGTCGGCGCGACCATCACCCACCGGGTGATGGCGAAGCTGTTCGAGGACCGCGGCGTGGTGCTCGACCGCACCTACCAGCTCAACGTCGGCGGCAACATGGACTTCAAGAACATGCTGGAGCGCGACCGCCTGGAGTCGAAGAAGATCTCCAAGACCCAGTCGGTGACCTCCAACCTGACCGGGCCCCTCGGCGGCAAGAACCACCTCGACCGCAACGTGCACATCGGTCCGTCCGACTACGTGGCGTGGCTCGACGACCGCAAGTGGGCCTACGTCCGCCTCGAGGGTCGCGCGTTCGGCGACGCGCCGCTGAACCTGGAGTACAAGCTGGAGGTCTGGGACTCCCCGAACTCCGCCGGCATCATCATCGACGCGCTGCGCGCGGCGAAGATCGCCAAGGACCGTGGCCTCGGTGGCCCGATCATCTCGGCGTCGTCGTACCTGATGAAGAGCCCGCCGGTGCAGCTGCCCGACGACGAGGGCCGTCGCCGCGTCGAGGCCTTCATCAAGGGCGAGGAGTGACCTCCGCGTCCCGCTGAAGACCCTCCTCGGGCCCCGGATCCGCCACGGCGGGCCGGGGCCCGAGGCACGTGCTGGCTCGTCCGACCGGCCAGGTGTGCCCGGGTGCCGGGCCCGGCGCGCGGGCCGCGGACACGCGTGGCTCACCCCGATGGGTGACATGCGACGCACGGCGACCCCTAGATTGCGGGCCATGAGTGACCCGAACGAGCCCACGCGGGCCCGAAGGATCTGCCGACCAACCCGCCCCCACGCCGCCGCCTCCCGGAGCCGCCGCCGCCCCCCTCCTCCGACCTGCCCCCGCCACCGACGCCGGGTGACACCTACGGCGGCGCCGCCGCCGGCGCGGCGGGTACGGCGCTCCGCCGCCCGCGAACCCCTACGGCCAGCCGGCCTCCCGGCGGACCGCCCGCGGGGCCGTACAGCGCTCCCGACGCGGTCGGCTACGGCTGGCGCAAGTTCTTCGCCAGCCCCGGCACGCTGCTCGTGCCCGGTGCTGGTCGTCTTCGTGGTGCTCGTGGTCGTGGAGGGGTCTGCTGTACGTCCTCCTCTACAACACGCTGCTGGGCACCCACGACTGCACCGAGACCGTCCTCGGGCAGGAGGTGCAGACCCAGTGCGGTCCCAGCTTCATCCTGCGCCTGTTCGTCACGGCGCTGATCACGGGGCTGATCACCGTCGCCTGCGGTCGTTCTGCGTCGCGCCGCCGGTCTCTACAAGGGCGCGCTCGCCGTCGTCGACGGCACGAGGCCTTCTCGATGGGCCAGATGTTCGAGGGCTGGGACAAGGGCCAGGTCGCGATCGCCGCGGTCCTGATCGGCGTCGCGACGGCCATCGGGTCGTTCCTGTGCTACGTCCCCGGCCTGATCGTGGGCTTCTTGATGATGTTCACGCTGCTGTTCATCGTCGACAAGCAGATGCAGGCCATCGACGCGATCAAGGCCAGCATCAAGCTGGTCACCGACAACCTCGGTCAGACCATCGTCTGGGCCCTCCTCGCGATCGTCGTCTACATCGTCGGCTTCGTGGTGTGCTGCGTGGGCCTGCTCGTCGCCATCCCGATCATCCTGATCGGTCTGGCCTACACCTACCGCCGGCTGCAGGACGAGCCGGTCGTCCCCTGACCGGTGTCCCGGCCGCGCGCCCCGGGCCCCCACGTCGTACGACGTGGGGGCACCGCACCGTTCCGGTCCGCGACGCGCTCGGATCGGCGACTCCCACCTCTATGGGTGACACGGGTCGCCCGGGCCCCTAGATTGCCTGCCATGAGCGATCTGAGCGGCACTCCGGCCGACCCCTACGGTGTCCCCGCGGACGGTACGCCGTACCGCGCGACCGAGGCGATCGCCTACGGGTGGCAGAAGTTCAAGGAGCGCCCGAGCACGCTGCTGGTCCCGATGATCGTGGTGCTGGTCGTCCTGGTGATCGTGGGTCTGTTCTTCCAGTTCGTGATCGCGGGCGGCTTCTTCGGCACGACGGAGTGCAACACGGCGGTCAACACCGCCGGCCAGGCGACCGTCGACTGCGGCCAGCCCTTCTGGCGGCAGCTGCTCGGCGCCGGGCTGGGTGCCACGCTGCTCTCCCTCGTCGCCCAGATCATGCTGGCCGGCATCTACCGCGGGCGCGTCTGAGAGTCATGGACGGCGAGGGCTTCAGCCTGGGCCAGCTGTTCGAGGGCTACAACAAGATGCAGGTGGTCTTCGCCGCCATCTTCATCGCCGTGGCCACCGGGATCGCGACCGTCCTCTGCTTCCTGCCGGGCGTCCTGATCGCGTTCCTCACGTCGTACACGCTGTTCTTCATCGTCGACCAGCAGCTCGAGGCCGCCGAGGCGATCGCCGCGAGCGTGAAGATGGTCTGGCACAACTTCGGACAGGCGCTGCTCTTCTTCATCCTGGCCGCCATCTGCGTCGTCGATCGGCGCTCATCGCTGTTCGTCGTCGGGCTGCTCGTCGCGGTGCCCGTCGTGGTGTTCGGGGCGGCCTACACCTACCGGAAGCTGGCGGCCCCCGACTTCGCCTAGCTCCGGACCGCCAGCACCAGCGGGAGCACCGCCGTCGCGCCCGCTCGGCGGAGGGCGCTCGCCGCGAGCGTGAGGGTCCAGCCGGTCACCACCTGGTCGTCGACCAGGAGCACCGGGCCGGTCGGGACCTGACCCTCGAGCCGGAAGCGCCGGGAGACGGCGGCGACGCGCTGGGCGGAGTTCATCGCGCCCTGCCCGGGGCCACCGTCGGGTCGGCGATCGCCCAGCGGCCGACCACGGGGACGCGCAGGTAGCGCGAGAGCCCGTCGGCCAGGTCGGCGGTCAACGACGGTCGGGTCGCGGACTCGACGACGACCAGACCCTCCACCTCGGGCCGCCAGTCCTGGAGCACCTCGATCACCGCGGGCACCAGCGAGTCGGGCAGCCGGCTGTCGCGCGGCTCGCCGCCGAACAGCTCGCGCAGGGTCTGCCCGTGGCCGAGGTCGGTGAGGCGGGCGACCGCACGCCCCGGCTCGGCGCCCTCGCCGATCCGGCCCTTGAGGTCGAGGCCGAGGTTGGCCAGGGCCGAGGGCCACAGGCTGCGGGGCTCGACCACGACGCCGGGGCGGGCCAGGCGGAGTGCGGGCCTCGCCGACGGCGTCGTCGGAGACCGCGGCCTCGAGGGTCGACCCCACCGCAGCGGTCGCACCGGCCGCAGCGGCTCGGCCCCGTCGATCGCCGGGTCGTCGAGCTGGTCGCGGAGGAACCACATCCGGCACCGGTCGGTGTCGAGGTACTCGAGCATCGCCTGCTGCTCGCGCTTGCGTGCCTCGCTCACCCGGGCGTAGCGCTCGGCGTCGTAGCTCCACGGCTCGCCCGTGGCCTCCCAGCCGCCACGGACCCGGCGTACGGCTCCGTCGACGTCGAGCACCTTGAGCATCTGCTCCAGCCGGGTGCGCCCGAGGTCGACGTAGGTCTCGAGGGAGGCGGTGCTGAGCGGCCGGCCCTCCTCCGTCGAGCACCCGCAGCGTGTGCCGCACCTGGTCCTCGCGGGGGAAGGCGAGGGAGGCGAAGTACGCCCAGATGTCCTTGTCCTCCGGCTGCGGCAGGAGCACGACCGACGCGCGGTCGGTGCCGCGGCCGGCGCGTCCGACCTGCTGGTAGTAGGCGACCGGTGACTGCGGCGCTCCCAGGTTGACCACGAAGCCCAGCGTCGCGTCGAAGCCCATCCCGAGCGCGCTGGTGGCCACCAGCGCCTTGATCTGCCCGGCGGCGAGCTGCTCCTCGAGCGCGAGCCGCTCGGTGGGGTCGGTCTGGCCGGAGTACGCCGCGACGTGGTGCCCGCGTGAGCGCAGGAACGCCGCGATGTCCTGGGTGGCGGCGACGGTGAGGCAGTAGACGATCCCCGAGCCGGGCTGCTCGGCCAGATGGTCGGCGAGCCAGCCGAGCCGCTGCTCCGGCGTCGGCAGTCGCAGCACCGCCAGGCGCAGCGACTCGCGGTCGAGCGAGCCGCGCAGCACCAGCACCTCGGGCCCGAGCCCCTCGCCGTGCACGCCGCTCGCCCCGAGCTGCTCGGCGACGTCGGCGCTGACCCGCGCGTTGGCAGTGGCGGTGGTGGCGAGCACCGGGATGCCGTCAGGCAGATCGGTGAGGAGGGTCCGGATCCGGCGGTAGTCGGGCCGGAAGTCGTGGCCCCAGTCGGAGATGCAGTGGGCCTCGTCGACCACGAGCAGGCCGCAGGTCGCGGCCAGGCGTGGCAGCACCTGGTCGCGGAAGCCGGGGTTGTTGAGCCGCTCGGGGCTCACCAGCAGCACGTCGACCTCGCCGGCGGCGACGGCCGCCTGGATCGGCTCCCACTCCTCGACGTTGGTGGAGTTGATGGTGACCGCGCGGATGCCGGCGCGCTCCGCGGCGGCGATCTGGTTGCGCATCAGGGCCAGCAGCGGCGAGACGATCACGGTCGGCCCCGCGCCGGCGGCCCGCAGGAGCAGCGTCGACACGAAGTAGACCGCCGACTTGCCCCACCCGGTGCGCTGGACCACGAGGGCCCGGCGACGCTCGACCACCAGCGCCTCGATCGCGGTCCACTGGTCGTCGCGCAGGGTCGCGTCGTCCCGGCCGACGAGCGCCCGGAGGTGGCGCTCGGCCTCGGCGCGGACGTCGGTCCCGGTCGTGGTCACCGGTCCTGTCTAGCAGCGAGGACCGACCGGCCGAGCGACCCCTCCACAGGTCGGCCGGGCGAGGACGACCGACGAGGGCGTCCTGAGCCCTCAGGAACGCGCGGCCCACCAGGCTGAGCAGCGCCGCCTTCGCCTCGTCGTACGACGACGGGCCGTGGTCCAGGCGCACCTCGAGCAGGAAGCGGTAGGCCTCGCCCACCTCCGGCCCGGGCCCGATCCCGAGGATCTCCATGATCTGCGTCCCGTCGAGGTCGGGCCGCATCGAGGCGAGCTCCTCCTGCTCCGAGAGCCGGGCGATCCGCTCCTCGAGGTCGTCGTAGGTCCGGCGCAGCCGCTCGGCCTTGCGCTGGTTGCGGGTCGTGCAGTCCGCCCGCGTCAGCACGTGCAGACGCTCGAGCTGGTCGCCCGCGTCGCGCACGTAGCGGCGTACGGCCGAGTCGGTCCACTGGCCCGAGCCGTAGCCGTGGAAGCGCAGGTGCAGCTCGACCAGCCGGCTGACCGCCTCGATCTGGTCGCCGGGGAACTTCAGCGCCTGCATCCGCTTGCGGGTCAGCTTCGCGCCGACCACGTCGTGGTGGTGGAAGGTGACGGTGCCGTCACCCAGGAAGCGGCGGGTGCGCGGCTTCCCGACGTCGTGCATGAGCGCGGCGAAGCGGGAGACGAAGTCCGGGCCGCCCAGCCGGTCCTCGAGGTCGATGGACTGCTCGAGCACGATCAGGGTGTGCTCGTAGACGTCCTTGTGCCGGTGGTGCTCGTCGAGCTCCAGGGCCAGCGCGGGAAGCTCGGGCAGCACCAGCGCCGCCAGCCCGGTCTCGACGAGCAGGCTCAGGCCGACCCGGGGGTACGTCGCCAGCACCAGCTTGGTGAGCTCGTCGCGCACCCGCTCGGCGGAGATGATCGCGATCCGGTCCGCCATCGCCGTCATCGCCGCGACGACGCCGGGGTCGACGGCGAAGCCCGAGCTGGGCGGCGAACCGGGCGGCGCGCATCATCCGCAGCGGGTCGTCGGAGAAGGAGTCCTCGGGGGTGCCCGGCGTACGCAGCAGGCCGTGGGCGAGGTCGACCACGCCGCCGTACGGGTCGACGAACTGCCGCGACGGCAGCCGCACCGCCATCGCGTTCACGGTGAAGTCGCGGCGCCGCAGGTCGCCCTCGAGGGAGTCGCCGAAGTCGACGGCGGGCTTGCGGGAGGAGGCGTCGTACACCTCCGAGCGGTACGTCGTGATCTCGACCTGGAAGTCGCCCTTGCGGCTGCCGATGGTGCCGAAGGCCCGGCCGATGTCCCAGGTGGCGTCGGCCCAGCCGACGAGCAGCCGCTCGATCTCCTCCGGGCGCGCCGACGTGGTCAGGTCGAGGTCGTTGTGCCGTCGGCCGAGCATCGCGTCGCGGACCGGGCCGCCCACCAGCGCCAGCTCGTGCCCGGCAGCCGCGAAGCGCGTCCCGAGCTCGTCGATCACCGGGCCGATCCGGTCGAGCTCGGCGGCGACGTCCCGCTGGGCGTCGGCCAGCCGGACGCTCCCCGGCGGTCGGCGATCTGCTGCGTCGGGCACGGAGCAACACCCTAGTGGTGAGCGGCGCGCCCGGATCGCCCAGGCAGGTGCGGCGGGCCCGGCACTACAGTCGGGGCGTGCTCCGCCCGTCGTCGCTGTCGCGCGCCCTGGCCGGGCTGGCCGCGGCGGCGCTGGTGCCGCTCGCCGCGCTGGGAGCCGTCTCGATCGTGCCCACCGGCGCCGCGGCGTACGCCGCGAGCGGCCGGCCGCCGGACCCGGCCCAGCCGCTGACGCTGCAGATGCGCTCGATCACCCCGGACTACATCCCCGACAAGGGCCCGATCGTCATCACCGGCACGGTCACCAACGACTCCGAGGAGGAGTGGACGGCGATCAACGTCGAGGGGTTCGTCGGCTCGCTGCCGATCACGACCACCGCCGAGCTCGCCGCCGCCGCCGAGACCCCCGTCAGCGCCGACGTCGGTCACCGGATCGCCGAGCCGGGGACCTTCGACACCATCGACTCCCTGCCGACCCGGCGAGACCGTGGAGTTCACCGTCACGCCTGCCCCGCTCGAAGCTCGCGGTCTCGGCGCCGGGCGTCTACTGGTTCGGCGTCCACGCCCTCGGCACGGCCTCCGCCGGGCGCATCACCGCGGGTCGCGACCGGACCTTCCTGCCGCTCGTCCCGCCGGCCGTCGCCGACAGCGGCCAGGTCGAGCAGACCTCGCTCGTCCTGCCCGTGCGCGCGCGGCGTCACCCGTGGTCCCGACGGAGCCGATCGACGACGTCGACCGGTGGGTGCACAGCCTGCGGCTCGGGCGCCCTGCACGACGTGGTGGCGACCGGCCGCGCCGCGCGCGGACGACCGCTCACCTGGGTGGTCGACCCGGCCGTGGTCGACGCCGTACGCCGGCTCGCCGAGGGCAACCCGCCGCGCACGCTGGTCGCCCCGGCGCCGAGGAACCCCGACGACACGCCGTCGCCGGACCCCTCGGCCGGCGCGTCCGCGTCGGGTTCGGCGGACTCGGCGAGCGACGACTCCGTCGCCGACCCCCTCGGAGGTGGCCGACGGTCGCCCACCGGTGGCTGCGCCAGCTGCACCGCGTCCTGTCGCCCACCACCAGCCAGGTGATGGGTCTGCCCTACGGCGACCTCGCGATCGAGAGCGTCGTCCGCTTCGACCGACCGTTCCTGGTCACCGCCGTCCACCGCACGGGCCACACGCTGGCTCCGTGGGGCATCCCGCTCGCTCCGGTGGTCGTCCCGCCGACCGGGCGGACGGCCGGCGCCACCGTCGGCGACCTCCCGCGGACCAGCACCGTGCTCCTGGAGGACTCCGGCCTCCGCGGTCCCGCGCCCGCGGCCGCCACCGTCGACGACCGCCGCGTGGTGTTCTCCTCCTCCGGCGCGGCCGCGGGCGGACCCGGGCCGGTCGACCCGCTCAGCCCGCTGGCCCTGCGGCAGCGCGTGCTCAGCGAGGCGGCACTGCGGCTGCTGGACGACCAGCAGCCGCTGGTGGTCCAGCTGCCGACCGAGGCGCGGCGCCCTCGGGCCCGACTTCTTCGCCGGGCTCGACGTGCCGTGGCTGCGTCTGACGACCCTCGACGCCGCGACGGCGGGAGCTGACCCCGGCGCTGAACGGCGCGCGGCTGCGCCCACCTGCCCCGGCCGACGACCTGCTCGGCCCGGACTTCTACTCCCGTGGCCGACCAGGCGATCCAGGAGGGCGCGACCCTCCAGTCGGTGCTGATCGACAACCAGGTGCTCCGCCGCCAGATCTTCGACGAGACGGCCAGCAACGCGTCGTACTCCGCTGCCGAGGACCCGATCGCCGCCCTGGCCCGGGTCCGGTCGACCTCGACCTGGCTGACCACCAACCTCGCCGGCGTCGACCTCGCGGCGCCCGAGAAGGTCACCCTGGCCAGCGCGAACGGACACTTCTCCGCCCTGGTCAGCAACGAGCTCGACGTCCCCGTCACCGTGAGGGTCCGCGCGGTGACCGACCCCCAGATCGAGATCACCGGTGGTGAGAAGGTCCAGCTCCCCCCGCACGGCCGGACCTCGGTCCTGCTCAACGCCTCCACCCACGTCCTGGGCGTCCACTCGGTGACCCTCGAGCTCACCAACCTGGCGGGCACGCCGCTCGGCGCCTCGGACACCTTCCCGATGCGCGCCGAGGCGGTCAGTCGCCTGATCTGGGTGATCCTCGGCGCCGGGGTCGTGCTGCTCTTCGGTGCGATCGTCGTCCGGCTGGTACGCCGCGTGCTGCGGAGCCGGACGTCGTGACCGCGCGCCACCTCCCCGGCGGCCTCCCCCCCTGAGCCCGGCATGAGCGACGTCTCGGAGACCCGCGGGATCCTCGCGTCGTCGGCGGTGATGGCGAGCGGCACGATCGTGTCGCGGATGAGCGGCTACGTCCGCAACCTCCTGCTCGCCGCCGCCATCGGCAACGAGCTGCACGCCGACCTGTTCAACATCGGCAACACCATCCCGAACATGCTCTACATCCTGCTGGCGGGCGGGGTGTTCAACGCCGTGCTCGTGCCCCAGCTCGTGCGCGCCCAGAAGGGCGACCCGGACGGCGGTGAGGCCTACACCAACCGGGTGATCACGCTGGCGCTGCTCTTCCTCGGCGTGGTGACGTCCTGCTCGTGATCGCCGCGCCGCTGGTGATGCGGCTCTACCTGAACAGCTCCTACGACTGCGCCGACCTGACCGCCCAGCGCGACTCCGCGATCGCCTTCGCCCGCTACTGCCTGCCCCAGATCTTCTTCTACGGGATGTTCGTCCTGCTCGGCCAGGTCCTCAACGCCCGCGGCCGGTTCGGCCCGATGATGTGGGCACCGATCGCCAACAACGTGATCGCGATCCTCGTCCTGGTCCTCTACCTGGTGTGGTTCGGCCCGCTCGCGCCGGGCGACGGCCACACGGCGTACACCGCGACGCAGGAGCTCGTCCTCGGTCTCGGCTCCACCCTCGGCATCGCCGTGCAGGTCCTGGTGCTGCTGCCCTACCTGCGGGCGGCCGGCGTCCGCTTCCGCCCGCGCTACGACTTCCGCCACAGCGGGCTCGGGCACACGCTCCGCCTCGGGCGTGTGGACGGTGCTGTTCGTCGTGGTCAACCAGGTCGCCTACACCGTCGTCGTCCGCCTCGCCTCCGGCGGCACCGCCCCGAGCGGCTGCGGCGATCCCGGCCAGGCGCCGCGCGAGCGGCACCGGCTACACGGTGTACGCCGCGGCCGTTCCTGTTCGTGATGGTGCCGCACGCGATCATCACGGTCTCGCTGGCGACCGCGATCCTGCCGCGGCTCTCGGCCAAGGCCGCCGACGGTGACCTGACCGGCCTGGCCGGCACCCTGGCCGGGACCCTGCGCACGGCCCTGGCGATCGTGATCCCGTTCGCCTTCCTGCTGCCCCTGGTCGCCTACGACGCCGCCAAGGTGCTCTTCGGCTACGGCGCCACGGCCACGACGTTCGACCACTACGTCACCTCGATGATCCTCTTCGGCCCGGGCGTCGTGTTCTTCACCGTGCACTACCTGATGCTGCGCGGCTTCTACGCCCTCGAGCTGAACCGGCTGGTCTTCTTCGTGCAGTGCGCGATCGCCGCGACCAACGTGGTCGTCGCGCTCCTGCTGGTGTCGCGGGCGACCCCGGCGCAGACCTCCCCGGCGCTCGTCCTGGCCTACCTCGCGTCGTACGTCCTCGGCGCGACGGTCTCCTACCTGCTGCTGCGCGCCCGGCTGGGTGGGCTCGAGACGGCCGAGCTGGTCCGGTTCCTGGTCCGCCTGCTCATCGCCGCGCTCGTCTCGACCGCGCGCCGCCTGGGTGCTCGGGAAGGCTGCTGCCCGGGTCGCGGGGACGACGTGTCGCACGTGCTGGCGGGCGTCCGGCTGGTCCTGCTGAGCGCGATCGACGTCGGGATCTTCGTCGCCCTGGCCCGGCTGCTGCGGCTCCGCGAGGTGACCACCGTGCTGGACACGGTCATACACCGGTTCGCCGGGGCGCGAGACTCCTAGGATTGGGGCGGGCAACCGGAAGGGGAGAGGGTGCCTGAGCACAACCGGCCCGGCGACGTGCTCGCCGACCGGTACCGACTGACCGACCTGCTGACCGAGAGCGGGGGCGGCCGCTTCTGGCGTGCCTTCGACAAGGTCCTGCAGCGCGACGTCGCGGTGCACATCATCTCCTGCGACGACGACCGGGCTCCCCTGCTCCGCGAGGCCGCCCGCACGTCGGCGACGGTGCTCGACCGGCGGATGCTGCGGGTGCTCGACATCGACGAGGCCGCCGACCGCTGCTTCGTGGTCAACGAGTGGGGCTCGGGCACCAGCCTCGACATCATGCTGGCCGACGGCGAGCCGCTGTCGCCGACCGTCGCCGCCTGGATCGTCGCGGAGGTGGCCGACACGCTGGCCCTGGCCCACGACGCCGGCGTGGCGCACGGCCGCCTGGTGCCCGAGAACGTGCTCATCGACCAGGACGGCGGCGGTCCGCCTGATCGGCTTCGCGGTGGACGCCGCCCTGCACGGCCTGCCGCCCGGGCGCACCTCGACCGACGTGGTCGACCTCGTCGGCCTGCTGTACGCCGCGCTGACCGGCCGGTGGGCCGGCATCAGCCGCTCGGTGGTGACCGCCGCGCCGTCCCAGCACGGCCACGTGCTCCGGCCGCGCCAGGTGCGGGCCGGGATCCCGCGCACCCTGGACGCGCTGTGCGACCACGTCCTCAACCACGAGGGCGACGCCGACGTCAGCCCGGCCATGGTGAGCGACTCGCTGCGCGACTTCCTCGGCCCCTCGGCCACCGCGGCCGAGGCGTGGCTCGCCCGGCTCGACCACCCCCGGATCGGCCAGGAGACCGTCGTCCTGACCGCCGCTGCCCGACCCGCCGGTCCGCGACCCGGACCAGCCCGAGCGACCGGAGCCGAGGCCGTCGAGGCCGCGGTCGGAGGCCGCGGCCTGACGCGGACGCGAGGACCACCAGGACGTCGGAGGACGCCGACGACGTGACCGGCGTCCAGGTGGCCGCCGACGAGGAGCCGCCGACCCAGGCCGGCATGCCGATCTTCCACGACGGCAGCGACGAGGTGACCTGGCTCCCGCACCACTCCGAGCCGGCGCCGCCGCCACCGCCGTTCGAGCCGCCGCCCGAGCGTCCGCTGTTCGCTCCCGACCCGACGGACGGCCGGCCCGCCCGGCGCCCCCGGGCGGTCCCGGCGTCGGCGCAGCCGGCCGGCGGCGGCTTCTGGCCCTGGGAGAGCACCGGCCCCGGCACCGGCAGCGGCGTCCTGCCGGCGTTCGTGGACGACGAGGAGGAGGACGAGCGCAACCCGCCGGGCTCGAGCATGCTGCGTCTCGCGCTCATCGTGGCGGTGTGCCTGCTCGTGCTGATCGGCTGCGTGATCGCCTTCAACCTCGGCCGCGGCCGGACGCCGCTCGGGACGGTGCCCGACGACACGCGCCAGCCGGCCGAGCCGCTCGGCCAGAGCAGCTCTGCCTGCCAGCGCCGGCAGCCCCGCTGACCGGCGTCACCGCGTCCGACTTCGACCCGCAGGGCACCCCGCCAGGAGGAGAACCCGGACCAGGCCCGCCTCGCCGTCGACGGCGACCCGGCCACGGCCTGGCGGACCTCGACCTACGCCCAGAACTTCGGCCCGCGCGGGCTGAAGACCGGCGTCGGGCTGGTGCTCGACCTCGGCGCCGACCACGGCGTGAGCGAGGTCGACCTGACCATGGTCGGGTCGCCGACCCAGGTCCAGGTCTACGTCACGCCCGACGCCCCGACGAGCCTGCAGGGCGCCGAGGTCGCGGGCCAGACGACCGTGACCGGGACCCGCGGGGTCGTCCGGCTGGACCCCGCGGTCGACGGCCGCTACGTCGTGGTGTGGCTGACCAGGCTGCCGGCCGTGCCCGGTGGCTTCCGCGGCCAGGTCGCCGAGGTCGTGGTCAAGGGTGACTGACGGCCCCACCGACGACCGCTCGGACGCCGACCTGCTGGCCGCCCACGTCGCGGGCGACCCCGACGCGTTCGCCACCCTGTTCACCCGCCACCGCGACCGGCTCTGGGCGGTCGCCCTGCGCACCATGGGCAACCCCCACGACGCCGCCGACGGCCTCCAGGACGGCCTGGTCGCGGCGTACCGCCGGGCGGACAGCTTCCGCGGCGACGCCGCCGTCACCACCTGGCTGCACCGGGTCGTCGTCAACGCCTGCCTGGACCGGCTCCGCGCCGCGAAGGTACGCCGCGCCGACGCGCTGCCCGACGACCTCGACGACCACGGCCGCGACCGGGGGTCGTCGTACACCTCGACCAGCCCGGCGGACGACCCCGAGCAGGCCGCGATCGCCGACGACCGGCGCCGCGCCGTGCTGGCCGCGCTCGCCACGCTCCCCGCCGAGCAGCGGGCCGCGCTGGTGCTCGTCGACATGGAGGGCTACCCGGTCGCGGAGGTCGCGGTGATGCTCGACTGCGCCGAGGGGACGGTGAAGTCGCGGTGCTCCCGCGGTCGCGCCCGGCTGGCCACCTGCTGCTCGCGCGACCGGCTGGCCGACCTCGACGCAGCCCGCGACCGACCCGCGTGAGCGAGGTCACCCGGAACCCCCGGACGCTCCCGACCGTCCGATCACCGCAGCCCCGAGCCCCACGCTCCACGCCCCCGAAGGAGGTGCACCGTGACCGACGAGACGACCACGCCCGACCCGCCGGACCCCGACGACGAGCGGTACGCCGCCTCCTCGCCGACGCCCGCCACACCGAGCCGATGCCGGCCGACGTGGCGGCCCGGATGGACGACGTGCTCGCCGACCTCGCCCGGACGACGCCGGCCGGAGGCCGGGCCGCCGTCCGCCGCCGACCGACCACCGTCACCGTCGTCGTCTCGCTCGCCGCCCACCGTCGGCGGCGCGCCGCCGGGATGCTCGTCGCAGCGGCTGCGATCGTGGTGGGCGGCGTGGTCGTCGCCCAGCACCTGCCCGGCTCGGGCAGTCAGTCGGCGACGACGGCCGGGGACCGGAGCTGCGTCGGCCGACTCGCTCGACATGGGAGGCGCGAGCAGCCGACGAGCCCCCGAGCCGGAGGCCGCCACCCCCGGCGACCCTCGCCGGGGGACGCCGCGCCAGGGCCACCGTCCGCGACGGCCGGGTGGTCGTCCGCCCGCAGCACTTCACCAGCGACGCCGTCGCGGCCCGTCGGCTGCTCGACGCGAAGCGGTCCGCGTCCCGGTACGACGCCCTGAGCCAGGTCGACGGCTCGTGCCTCGTGGTGCCGGAGGACGGGAAGCTCGTGAACGCGACCTACGAGCGGGCGCCGGCGGTGCTGGTCTTCCACCGGCCCGTGAGCAGCACCCAGGTCGTCGACCTCTTCGTCTGCGGGTCCAGCCGCCCGGTGCGGTCGGCCACGCTGCCCGCACCCGTAGGCCGCGTCGCCGTGGACGACACCCGTCGCGGCCTGCCGTCGGGCCTCGCCGGCGACGTCCCGCGCGGGCGGCTGCCGACGGGAATCCCGCTCGCCTACGATCTGTTCCATCGAGTGGTCGAGGAGCCTTGCCGGTGGCCCGACCGAACCGCCGACCGGCATTCAGGAGCACTCCATGTCGCAGTCCCCGTCGAACGACCAGGTCCGCAACGTCATCATCGTCGGCTCCGGGCCCGGCCGGCTACACCGCCGCGGTGTACGCCGCCCGCGCCTCGCTGCAGCCGCTGGTCTTCGAGGGCTCGGTGACCGCCGGTGGAGCCCTGATGAACACCACCGAGGTGGAGAACTTCCCGGGCTTCCGCGACGGCATCATGGGCCCGGCCCTGATGGACGAGATGCGCGCCCAGGCCGAGCGCTTCGGCGCCGAGCTGGTCTCCGACGACGTCGTCGCGATGGACCTGACCGGCGACGTCAAGACGGTCCGCACCGCCACCGACACCTACTCCGCCCGCACCGTGATCCTGGCGACCGGCTCCGGCTACCGCGAGCTCGGACTGCCCAACGAGAAGGAGCTGTCGGGCCGCGGCGTCTCGTGGTGCGCCACCTGTGACGGCTTCTTCTTCCGCGACCAGCACATCGCCGTCGTGGGTGGTGGCGACTCCGCGATCGAGGAGGCGACCTTCCTGACCCGCTTCGGGACCAAGGTGTCGCTGATCCACCGCCGCGACGAGCTGCGCGCCTCCAAGATCATGCAGGAGCGGGCGTTCGCCGACCCCAAGCTGGAGATCATCTGGAACTCCGAGGTCGCCGCGATCAACGGCACCGAGCGGCTCGAGTCGCTCACCCTGCGCGACACCACGGACGGCTCGGAGCGCGAGCTGCCGGCCACCGGACTGTTCATCGCGATCGGCCACGACCCGCGCTCGGAGCTGGTCAAGGGCCAGGTCGACCTCGACGACGAGGGCTACGTCCTCGTCTCGCACCCCTCGACGGCGACGAACATCCCGGGCGTCTTCGCCTGCGGCGACCTCGTCGACCACCACTACCGGCAGGCGATCACCGCGGCCGGCACCGGCTGCGCGGCCGCCCTCGACGCCGAGCGCTACGTCGCGGAGCTCGACCACACCGCGGCGACCGGTGCCGAGGCCCAGCAGGCCGTCGTGGGCTCGGCGGCGAGCGACGACGTCAAGAGCGCCGGCCTCTGAGCCCTCGAGCGTGACCGTGCGCCCGCCGTGCGGCGCGGAGCGGGAACGGCCGCCGCGCCGGGCTGAGACGCGGAACATCTGTCGGCACCATGGTGTTCACTCGGTGACACCCTCTGGTGCCCCCGATCGCACAGCCCCGTCTCGGGGCTGCGTACAACAGGAAGGAATCCCCGTGGCGAACCTCGCTGCCGTCACCGATGCCGACTTCGAGGCGACGGTGCTCAAGTCCGACAAGCCGGTCCTGGTCGACTTCTGGGCCGAGTGGTGCGGTCCGTGCCGCCAGGTCGCCCCGATCCTCGACGAGCTCGCCGACGAGCACGGCGACAAGATCACCTTCGTGAAGATGAACGTCGACGAGAACCCCGTCGTCCCCGCGTCCTACCGGGTCAACGGCATCCCCACGATCAACGTCTACCAGGGCGGCGAGATCGTGAAGTCCATCGTGGGCGCCCGGCCGAAGGCCGCGCTGCTCAAGGAGCTCGACGAGTTCATCTCCGCGTGTGAGGACGGTCCGGGGCGACGAAGTCGACCCGGACCACCGCAGCGAGCGGCGCAGCGAGCTTGCTCGCAAGCCGGCCTGACGTCACCCCGTCCGCGTGGCTCGCACGTCGGCCTGACAGCGCCCCGTCAGCGCGGCCTGAGCCCCGACCGGCTCGTCGCCCGCGGGTGGTCGGCCCGCGTCTTCGGCGCCGGCCGGACCGCCCCGAGCAGCCGCTCGAGCGCCGCCTCCACCTCGTCGCGCCACGACAGCGCGCTGCGCAGGTCCATCCGCATCCGCGGGGTGGTCGCGTGGGCGCGCTGCGTCTTGAAGCCCGACGCTGGTCAGGAAGTCCACCGGCATCAGGCACCGCCGGGCGCCGGCCACGCCCGGGCCGCGGGTGTCGCCGAACGCCTCCACGGCGTGGATCCCGCCGCGCTCGATCAGGTCGCGGGCCATCCCCTGCACCAGCATCCGGCCCAGGCCGCCGCCGCGTGCGGCGGGATCGACGTACACCGCGGAGAGCAGGACCGCGTCGTTGGACACCGGCGACGTCGGGAAGGCGCTGGAGCCGGCGAAGTACGCCGGCGGCGCGTACAGCGCGTAGCCGACGGGCCGGTCGTCGACGAGCACGACGCGGCCGCAGGAGCCCCAGTCGCGCAGGACCGCCGACATCCAGGTCTCCTTCTCCGCTGCCGGCTCGTCGACGCGCTGGCGGCGTACGGGGTCCAGCTCCCAGAACACGCAGGTGCGGCAGGGCGCCTCGAGCTCGGCGAGATGGTCCAGCGTCATCCGGACGACCTTGCGTGACATGACACCTCCTGCCCGGAGCGGGTGCGCGGCACGGGCCTGCGGACACCATCGTAGGCAGGCGGCGTCCGCCTGAGAGGATGAGCCGTGCGCCCGATCCGCCAGAGCCAGAAGCTGCAGCACGTGCGGTACGACGTGCGCGGGCCGATCCTGGTCGAGGCCCAGCGGCTGGAGGCCGAGGGCCACCGGATCCTCAAGCTCAACATCGGCAACCCCGCGCCGTTCGGCTTCGAGGCCCCCGAGGCGATCCTCGTCGACATGATCCACTCCCTGCCCGAGGCGCAGGGCTACAGCGACTCCCAGGGCATCTACCCCGCCCGCACCGCGGTCGCGCACTACTACCAGGAGCGCGGCCTCACGGACGTCCATGTGGACGATGTCTACATCGGCAACGGCGTCTCCGAGCTGATCTCGATGGTGCTCCAGGCGTTCGTCGACGACGGCAACGAGATCCTGGTGCCGGCCCCGGACTACCCGCTCTGGACCGGTGCGGTGACCCTCGCCGGTGGCACCCCGGTGCACTACCGCTGCGACGAGACGAACGGCTGGGACCCCGACCTCGCCGACATCGAGTCCAAGATCACCGAGCGGACGCACGCCCTGGTCATCATCAACCCCAACAACCCGACCGGCGCGGTCTACAGCGAGCGAGACGGTCCGGGGCCTGGTCGACCTGGCCCGCCGCCACGACCTCGTGGTGATGGCCGACGAGATCTACGAGAAGATCCTCTACGACGACGCGGTGCACCACCATGCGGCGACGTACGCCGGCGACGACGTGCTCTGCCTGACCTTCAGCGGGCTCTCCAAGGCCTACCGGGTCTGCGGCTTCCGGGCCGGCTGGGTGATGATCTCGGGCCCCAAGGAGCTGGCCACCGACTTCCTCGAGGGCCTCACCCTGATCGCGAACATGCGGATGTGCGCCAACGTGCCCGCGCAGCACGCGATCCAGACCGCGCTGGGCGGCTACCAGTCGATCGAGGAGCTGATCGCGCCCGGCGGCCGCTTCTACGAGCAGACGATGCTCGCCGACCGGATGCTCAACGAGATCCCGGGGGTGACCTCGGTGCGCCCGCGTGGCGCGCTCTACTGCTTCCCGCGCCTGGACCCGGAGGTCTACGCCGTCGACGACGACGAGTCGTTCGTGATCGACCTGCTCCGGGCCAAGCGGATCCTGGTCACCCACGGCACCGGCTTCAACTGGCCCGAGCCCGACCACTTCCGGCTGGTCACGCTGCCCGACGTCACCGTGCTCGAGGAGGCGATCGGCCGGATCGGCGAGTTCCTGGCCACCCGTCGCTGACCGCGGACGGCCGGGCACCCGTGGCTAGGCTTCGCCCATGACCGAGCTCGTGTACTCCTCCATCATCTCGATGGCGAAGCTCGGCTTCCGTGCGCTCGGTCAGCGGATCGAGGTCACCGGGGTGGAGCACCTGCCGCGCACCGGGGCCGGCCCTGCTGGCCTGCAACCACATCGGCTACGTCGACTTCGTCTACGGCGGCGTGGCCCCCGAGCGGATCGGGCGCCGGGTGCGCTTCATGGCCAAGCGCGAGCTCTTCGACCACCCGGTGAGCGGCCCGATCATGCGCGCCTGCCGGCACATCGAGGTGGACCGGGCCGACGGCGAGGCGTCGGCGACCCGGGCGCGGGAGCTCCTCGAGGCCGGCGAGCTGGTCGGGATCTTCCCCGAGGCGACGATCTCGCGGGCCATGGAGATCAAGGACCTCAAGACGGGCGCCGTCCGGATCGCCGCGACGGCCGGCGTACCGCTGATCCCGGTCGTGCTGTGGGGCACCCAGCGGATGATGACCAAGGACCACGACAAGGACTTCTCGCGCGGCACGGCGATCTCGATCCGCGTCGGCGCGCCGCTGCCGGTCACCGGCGAGGACCCGGTCGGCGAGACGGCCCTGCTGCGCAGCCGCGCTGCAGGACCTGCTGGCGCAGTCGATCGCGGCGTACCCCCAGCAGGAGCCGGGCGCCTGGTGGCTGCCCGCGTCGTACGGCGGCAGTGCGCCCACCCTCGAGCGGGCCGCGGAGCTCGACGCCGAGGAGCGCCGCGAGCGTGCCCGGCGACGACGCGCCGAGTCGGCACGCGACGACTGAGCGCGCTCGTCGGCAGCTGACGACTGCGGGCTCGAGCGGCTCGCGGACCGACGCTGACCTGCGACGATGCGTCGACTCGATGTCGCTTTGTCGACAAATCGCTTTGTCGGTTGATCGTCAGATCGGCCTGTCGCTCCGGTTCCGCGGGTCCATGATGTCGACGATCCGGCGCAGGTCGTCGAGCGAGGCGAACTCCACGGTGATCTTGCCCTTGCGCTGGCCGAGGTCGACCTTGACCCGGGTCTCCAGCCGGTCGGAGAGCCGCTCGGCGAGGTCGGTGAGCCCGGGCGCGGTCGGCTTGCGCCGGCGTACGACGGGCTCGGTCGCGCCGGTCTCGCCGACGGCCACGAGCTCCTCCAGCCCGCGCACGCTGATCCCCTCGGAGACCACCCGGGCGGCGAGCCGGTCCTGGAGGTCGGGGTCCTCGACGGCCAGCAGGGAGCGGGCGTGGCCGGCCGAGATCACGCCGGCGGCCACCCGTCGCTGCACGGCCGGGGAGAGCTTGAGCAGCCGGATGGTGTTGCTGATCTGGGGCCGGGAGCGGCCGATCCGCTCGGCGAGCTCCTCGTGGGTGCAGGAGAAGTCCTCGAGCAGCTGGCTGTACGCCGCCGCCTCCTCGAGCGGGTTCAGCTGCGAGCGGTGCAGGTTCTCCAGCAGCGCGTCGCGCAGCATGTCGGAGTCGTCGGTCTCGCGGACGATCGCGGGGATCGTCTCCAGGCCGGCCTCCTGGGCGGCCCGCCAGCGCCGCTCGCCCATCACCAGCTCGTAGGACTCCGGGCCGGAACGCCGCACCACCACCGGCTGCAGCAGCCCGACCTCGCGGATCGAGTGCACCAGCTCCGCCATCGCCTCCTCGTCGAAGACCTGGCGCGGCTGCACCTGGTTCGGGCGCCACCTGCCCGATCGGGAGGTCGGCGAAGTAGGCGCCGGCCGGCGCAGGCGGCGGCCTCCTCGGCCGGGTCCGATCGGGGAGCGGCTCCCCGTCGTCGGTCGGTGGGCCCGGTCGGGATCAGCGAGCCGAGGCCCCGGCCGAGCCCGCGGCGGCGGTCGGTGCTCATCGGTGTGGTCCCGACGCCGGTGCGGCCGGTGCAGCCGGCTGGTAGGAGGGTTCATGCGGGGTGCTCCCTTCCTGGCGATCTCGCGCGCGGCCTCGAGGTAGGACAGCGCGCCGGGTGACGCCGGGTCGTAGGTCATCACGGTCTGGCCGTACGACGGCGCCTCCGAGACCCGCACCGAGCGCGGGATCGTCGTCCGGAGCACCTCGTCGCCGAAGTGGGTGCGCACCTCGGCCGCGACGCCCGAGGCCAGCCGGGTGCGACCGTCGTACATCGTGACCAGGATCGTGGAGACCACCAGGCCCGGGTTGAGGTGCGCCTTGACCATCTCCACGGTCTCCAGGAGCTGGCCGAGGCCCTCCAGGGCGTAGTACTCCGCCTGGATCGGGATCAGCATCTCCGCCCCCGCCACCAGGGCGTTGAGGGTGAGCAGCCCGAGCGACGGCGGGCAGTCGACGAACACGTAGTCGAGCCGGTCCTCCCCCGCGGTCTCCGCCGAGCCGACCAGCGGGTGGCCGGCGATCGCCTTGCGGAGCCGGTTCTCGCGGGCCACCACGCTGACCAGCTCGATCTCGGCGCCGGCCAGGTCGATCGTCGCCGGCACCACCAGCAGGCCGGGCAGGTCGGGCGCGGGGGTCATCAGGTCGTGCAGCGGCGTCGCCGTCGACCAGGGCGTCGTACGTCGACGGGACGCCGCGCTGGTGCTCCACGCCGAGCGCGGTGGAGGCGTTGCCCTGCGGGTCGAGGTCGATCACCAGCACCCGCTGGCCGAGCTGGGCCAGGGCGGCGGCGACGTTGACCGTGGTCGTGGTCTTGCCGACGCCGCCCTTCTGGTTGGCGACCACGATCACGCGGGTCGCTGCGGGCCGCGGCATCGGCGGACGGTGCGCGGCCTCCTGCCGGGCCCGGACCGTGTCCTCCGCGATCCGGGCCAGCGGCGTGCTGTCGTCGTCCAGGAGCCGGCCGACCGCCGCGAAGTCGGCCGCGGTGCGGATCGGGGGCTTCACCGGCCGTCGCAGGTGCGATGTTTCACGTGAAACCTCGGTAGTCCCCTCGGTATCGGCACTAGTCATCTCGGATTGTGGATAACTAGGGCTCTTCTGTGGAATTTCACGCTCAGGGGGCCACCCCAGACCGGTGGAAAACGTCGAGTTCCGATCGGGGACCCGACCTCCGCCGAGTCGGCCACCCCAGACCGTCCTCGACGCGTCGCCGCCAGCTCGGGGACGTCGTTGCACCGGGTCCTGGTTCACCTGTGTCCCCTTCGGCCACCGCGCGGCGTGCTGCTCGCCGGCCAACCTATCGTCGCGCCGGGGCCGGCGACCACCCGGACCACCGTCGTCGCCGACGCTCCCGGCACCTCGCAGACCACGACCTCCGCCGCGGCACGCCAGCGGCGCAGCTCCGGGGCGGCCGCCTCGATCTCCGTCGGCGGCCGAGGAGCCCTTCATCGCCAGGACGGCGCCACCGGGCGCCACCAGCGGCAGGCTCCAGGCCAGCAGCCGGGTCAGCGGCGCCAGCGCGCGCGAGGTGACCACGTCGAAACCGTGCCGGTCCGCCGAGCTCCTCGGCCCGGCCGCGCACCACCGTGACGTTCTCGGCGCCCAGGCTCTCGCACGCCTCGGTGAGGAACGCGACCCGGCGCGCCATCGGCTCGATCAGCGTGACCGCCAGGTCGGGCCGCGCCAGCGCGAGCACCAGCCCGGGCAGGCCCGCACCGGAGCCCAGGTCCGCGACCCGGGCGCCGTCGGGGACGAGCGGTGCCAGCAGCCCGCAGTTGACCAGGTGCCGGTCCCACAGCCGAGGCACCTCGCGCGGACCGATCAGCCCCCGGAGGACCCCCTCGGACGCCAGCAGCGCGGCGTACCGCTCGCAGCGCGGGCAGCCGGGACGGCGCGAACACCGTGCTGAGCGACCGCCGGATCGGGCGACGGCGGTGTTTCACGTGAAACATCGGCCATCAGGCGGGCAGGACCACCACGTAGCGGCGCGGCTCCACGCCCTCGGACTCCGAGGTGAGACCGGCCGCCGCCACGGCGTCGTGCACCACCTTGCGCTCGAACGGGGTCATCGCCCGCAGGGCCACCCGCTCCCCGGTCTCCTTGACCTGGGCCGCCGTGGTCGCCGCGAGCTCCTCGAGCTGGCGACGGACCTCGGCCCGGTGGCCGGACACGTCGAGCATCAGCCGCGAGCGCTCCCCGGTCTCGCGGTACACCGCCAGCCGGGTCAGCTCCTGGAGCGCCTCGAGCACCTCGCCGCGCTCGCCCACCAGCTGCGACAGGTCGGCGCCGACGATGGAGACGACGGCGCGCTCACCCTCCACGTCCATGTCGAGGTCGCCGTCGAGATCGGCGATGTCGAGGAGCTCCTCGAGGTAGTCGGCCGCGATGTCGCCCTCGTTCTCCAGCCGGTCCTGCAGCGACGGCCCGGAACCGGTGCGCTCCTGGCCCTCCTGGTCGTCCGGCTCCTGCGTCCTCGTCCTGGTCGTCCGTCGGCCTCGGTCGTCGGCCTCGGCTCCGTCGTCGCGGTCCCGTCGGCGTCCGTCCCGTCGGTCGTCCGTCGGTCCGTCCGTCGGCGTCCGTCCCGTCGGCGTCCGGACCGGCCGCGTCGGCCGGCTCCCTCTCGGCAGCCCCCTCGTCGGTCGGTGCCGGTGATCTCCTCGGTCTCGTTCATGCCTGGTTCCCCTCGTCGCATGCCATCGGTGGGCCCGGAGTCGGCGGACGGAGGCCGGTTGGCCTGCTTGCGCCGCTGCTCGCGGGTCTGCTTCTTCGGCTGCTGCCGCTGTCGTGGGGCGGGCGGGCGCTCGGCGTCGCCGTGCGCTTCCTCCACGGCGAGCTCCTGGGCCAGCTCGGTGGTGCGACCCTTGGCCCGGTCGCGGGCCACCTTGGCGTCGAACGCCGGCGTCCCGGGGGCCGGGTTGCGGCGGATCACGTAGAACTGCTGACCCATCGTCCAGACGTTCGTGGTCGTCCAGTAGACGAGGACACCGATCGGGAACGCCACACCACCGGCGGCGAAGGCCACGGGGAGCACGTAGAGCAGCATCTTCTGCTGCTGGGCGTAGGGCCCGCTCATCGCGTCGGCCGGCATGTTCTTGCTCATCAGCTGGCGCTGCGTGGTGAAGGTCGTCGCGGTCATCGCGATCACCAGGATCGCGGCCAGGATCCGGACGCTGACCAGACCCTCGTTGTGGATGAACGTCGCCGAGATCGGGATGACCCCGAACAGCTTGGCGTTGGCCAGGCTGTTGGCCTGCTCGGTGCTCATGAAGCCGTTGGCCGTGCCGTTCTTGGCCGCCTGGTCGAGCAGCCGGAACAGCGCGATGAAGATCGGCGACTGCACGAGCAGCGGCAGGCAGGCCGAGAACGGGTTGGTGCCGGTCTCCTTGTAGAGCGCCATCGTCTCCTGCGCGAGACGCTCCCGGTCGTGGCCGTACTTCTTCTGCAGCTCCTTGACCTTGGGCTGGATCAGCTGCATGTTCCGGCTGGACTTGATCTGCTTGACGAACAGCGGGATCAGCGCGGCGCGCACGACGAGCGTCAGACCGACGATCGACAGCACCCACGACGCGCCGCCGTCGGGGTGCAGGAAGAGGCTGAACAGCCAGTGCCAGGCGAGCAGCACCGCCGAGACCGCGTAGTAGAGCGGCACCAGGATGAGGTGGCCGATCGTGCCGAGGAATTCCACGTGGGTCAGGCTCCTTGGGTGGGAGTGGTGCGGGCGCGGGGCGGCACGGGGTCGTAGCCACCGGGTGCCCACGGGTGGCACCGCAGCAGGCGGCGCAGAGCCAGCCAGCTCCCGCGCAGCGAGCCGTACTCCGTCACCGCCTCGAGGGCGTACGCCGAGCAGGAGGGGTGGTAGCGGCACACCTGGCCGTAGAGCGGGCTGATCAGGAGCCGGTACAGCCGCAGCAGGCCGATCAGGAGGTAGCGCACGTCAGCTCACCGTCCCCTGCCTGTGTCCTGGTGGTGACCGAGGCTCCGCTGCAGACAACGGTCGAGCTCGGCGCCGAGTTCCGCGTACGACGGCCCCGGCCGCCGGGGGCAGGCGCGCGGACGACGACCTCGCAGCCGACGGGGAGGTCGCCGAGGCGCTCCCGGCACAGGTGGCGGAGCCGGCGCTGGACACGATGGCGGACGACGGCGTTGCCGACGACCCGACCCACCACGAACCCGACGCGCGCCGGGTCGCTCTGCTCGTGGCGCAGGACGTGCACGACCAGGAGGTCGCCACCACTGCGGCGGCCCGTACGGACCACCCGCCGGAGGTCACCACCGTGGGTGAGCCGATGCGGCGCGGGGAGCACGGACGCGGGTCACGAGCGGGGGTCGAGCCGCGCGGGCTCAGACCGCCAGGCTCTTGCGGCCCTTGCGGCGACGCGAGGACAAGATGCTGCGCCCGGCACGGGTGCGCATGCGCAGCCGGAAGCCGTGCACCTTGTGGCGACGGCGGTTGTTCGGCTGGTACGTACGCTTGCTCACGAGGTCTCTCCGATGGTGGTCAGGGGCGGTCACGCCGGCGGCGGCCAGATCGCCCGTTGGCGACGGACAGCGCTGGTCGAGGCTCGGTCACGGGGATCGGGGCTTCGGCCGGCACCGCCCACCCACGCGCCGGTGGAGCGGCCCCGGACGGAGCCCGGGCGGAGCGTGGACATGCGGCACCCGTCGACACCGGGTGACCGAGGAACGGTACGCGCGGCGTCTCTCCGGCGTCAAATCCCGACCGAGGGGCGGGACCGGGTCCGTCGGGCTGTGGATATCGGCCGTGCGAGACCCCGCCGACGACGGGTTCCGTGCGGTCCCGGTTGCCTGTGGATAGAGCCTTGCTCGGCGCGCGCAGCGGGGGTTATGTTCGACCCTCGTCGAGTTTCCCCCGTTCGGGTCGGACCAGGGTCCCACGGTCGCCGCAGTCGGTCGGCCAGGACCAGAATATGGCCTCTGACCTGCGGTGATCCGGTTTCAGCCGGTCCACCACGAGCGTCTCGGCGGCCGTTTCCACCAGGAGACGGTCACGTTCACAAGGTGTGGACAAACCTGTGGAACGAAGCGCGCCCGGACGTCGTACCGGGGCGTCGTCGACCCCCGGACACGGGCGAACGAGGAGAGCGGGACAACCCTGTGGACAACGATTCGGACCTGGCGACCGCCTGGCAGCGCGTGGTCGAGGAGCTGCAGCCCAACCAGCAGGCGTGGGTCCAGGCGAGCGAACCGGTCACCCTCCACGGCAACACCGCGATCATCGCCGTGGCCGACGACTTCACCCGGACCCAGCTCGAGGGCCGGCTCCGCGGCCAGCTCGAGGACGCGCTGACCGCGATCTTCGGTCGCGAGATCCGGCTGGCCGTCACCGTCAACGCCCAGCTCGGCGAGGGGGCGCACCGCGAGCGCACCCCGGAGCCGACAAGTCCGTCTACCGACATGTCGACAGATCGACATGTCGCCGTACCGGCCGCCTCCCTCTCCGAGCCCACCCGCCCCCTGACCGGGGAGACCCGCCTGAACCCGAAGTACACCTTCGAGACGTTCGTGATCGGCTCCTCCAACCGCTTCCCGCACGCCGCGGCGGTGGCCGTCGCCGAGGCGCCCGGCAAGGCCTACAACCCGCTGCTGATCTACGGCGACTCCGGCCTGGGCAAGACCCACCTCCTGCACGCGATCGGTCACTACGTGCGCAGCCTCTACAACGGGGCGAAGGTGCGCTACGTCTCGAGCGAGGAGTTCACCAACGAGTTCATCAACGCGATCCGCGACGACCGGCAGGACCGCTTCAAGCGCCGCTACCGCGACGTCGACGTGCTGCTGATCGACGACATCCAGTTCCTGGAGGGCAAGACCCAGACCCAGGAGGAGTTCTTCCACACCTTCAACACCCTCCACAACGCCAACAAGCAGATCGTGCTCACCTCCGACCGGGCACCCAAGCGGCTCGAGGCCCTCGAGGACCGGCTGCGCAACCGGTTCGAGTGGGGCCTGATCACCGACGTCCAGCCTCCCGACCTCGAGACCCGGATCGCGATCCTGCGCAAGAAGGCCGCGATGGACCGGCTCAGCGCCCCGGCCGACGTCCTGGAGTTCATCGCCAGCAAGATCCAGACCAACATCCGCGAGCTCGAGGGTGCGCTGATCCGGGTCACCGCCTTCGCCAACCTCAACCGCCAGGAGGTCGACATGACCCTGGCCGAGATCGTGCTGAAGGACCTGATCCCCGAGGGCGGCGAGCCGGAGATCACCGCGGCGCTGATCATCACCCAGACCGCGTCGTACTTCGGGCTCTCGATCGACGAGCTCACCGGCCCGAGCCGCGGCCGGCACCTGGTGATGGCCCGCCAGATCGCGATGTACCTGTGTCGCGAGCTGACCGACCTGTCGCTGCCGAAGATCGGCGCCCAGTTCGGCAACCGCGACCACACCACCGTGATGTACGCCGACCGCAAGATCAACCAGCTGCTCGCCGAGCGCCGCGCCGTCTTCAACCAGGTCAGCGAGCTCACCAACCGGGTCAAGATGCAGGCCCGGCAGTCCTAGGAGTTACACGCGTGCAAGATGTGTACGCCGTGTGGGCCGGGTCGGCGCGTCCTCCACAGCGGCTGTGCACTCCCGGCGCCGGCCCCTCGACGTCGACCGCGGACCCCACAGGACGACCAGGCCGTGCACCGCTTCCTCCACACCCCCTGTGCACGCCGAAACGGCCGCTGACCTGCACGAAGACCGGTCGTGCACAGTTTCCACCGACGCTATGACTACTACGGACCTCTCCATGGCTCCCCTGATTGCGAAGCCCCTGCGCACCACCCGGCCTGTGCATGACCTCCCCCGTGACCACCGCACAAACCGGGCGGGCCTCCCGCGTGGGGGACCCGCGTGGCAGGATGCTCACTCCACAATCCCCCCGAGCGGCGCTCCCGCCGCCACCTCGTCCCACGAAGGAACCGTGCAGTGAAGTTTCGCGTCGACCGCGACGTACTCGCGGATGCCGTCGCCTGGGCGGCGCGCAGCCTTCCGGTCCGTCCCAGCGTGCCCGTCCTGTCCGGCCTGCTGATCGAGGCCAGCGACGACGGGCTCGTCCTGTCCACCTTCGACTACGAGACGTCCGCTCGGGCCACGCTCTCCGCCGACGTCGCCGACGAGGGCAAGGCTCTCGTCAGCGGCCGGCTGCTCTCCGACATCTGCCGCAGCCTCCCGGCCAAGCCGGTGGAGATGACGCTCGACGGCTCGCGGGTCAGCCTGACCTGCGGCTCGGCCCGCTTCAGCCTGCAGACGATGCCGGTCGAGGACTACCCCGCCCTGCCCGACATGCCCGCTGCGACCGGCACGGTCTCCAGCGACGTGTTCTCCCACGCGGTCGCCCAGGCGGTGACGGCGGCCGGTCGTGACGACATGCTGCCGGTGCTCACCGGCGTCCGCATCGAGATCACCGGCTCGTCGATCTCGATGCTGGCCACCGACCGCTTCCGGCTGTCGCACCGCGAGCTCCAGTGGTCCCCCCACAGCCCGGACGAGTCGCTCGCGGCGCTGGTCCCGGCCCGCGTGCTCGGCGACACCGCTCGCTCGCTGACCGCGGGCAGCGAGGTCACCATCGCGCTGGCGTCCGGCGGCACCGGCGAGGGCATCATCGGCTTCGAGGGCTCCGGCCCGGGCGGCACCCGGCGTACGACGACGCGGCTGCTCGACGGCGAGTTCCCCAAGGTGCGCAGCCTGTTCCCCAGCGAGCACCAGACCACCGCGACGGTCGACAAGGCCTCGCTCATCGAGTCGCTCAAGCGCGTCGCCCTGGTCGCGGAGCGCAACACCGCGGTCCAGCTCGCCTTCAGCGACGGCACCTTGACCCTCGACGCCGGCTCGGGCGACGAGGCCCAGGCCAGCGAGTCGATCGAGGCCACCATCGACGGCGACGACATCACCACCGGCTTCAACCCGCAGTACCTCCTCGACGGCCTCCAGGTCATCGACGAGGCCGTCGTCGAGCTCGCGTTCACCGTGAGCACCAAGCCGGTTGTCATCAGTGGTTCGATGGGAGACAGTGGCTCGGACGGCGACCCGGGGGGTTCCACGGCCGGTGAGACCGGCTTCCGCTACCTCCTGATGCCGCGTCGTCTGCTCTCCTGATGCCGCACTGACCCTCGCGAGGAGCACCGCCATGGAACTGGGACTCATCGGCCTCGGCAAGATGGGTGGCAACATGCGCACCCGGCTGCGGAACGCCGGGCACACCGTGGTCGGCTACGACCGCAACCCCGACGTCACCGACGTCGACAGCCTGGCCGCGATGGTCGAGCAGCTGCCGAGTCCCAAGGTGGTCTGGGTGATGGTGCCGGCCGGTGACCCGACCCGCGACACCGTCAAGGAGCTCGCCGACCTGCTCGGCGAGGGCGACCTCGTCGTCGACGGCGGCAACTCCAAGTGGACCGACGACCAGATCAACGCCGACCTGCTCGCCGAGCAAGGGCGTCGGCTTCGTCGACTGCGGCGTCTCCGGCGGGGTCTGGGGCCTGAAGAACGGCTACGCGCTGATGTGCGGCGGCTCCGACGAGAACGTCGCCAAGGTGCAGCCTGCCCTCGACGCCCTCAAGCCCGAGGGCGACTCGGGCTTCGTGCACGCGGGCCCGACGCCGGGCGCCGGCCACTTCGCCAAGATGGTCCACAACGGCATCGAGTACGCGATCATGCAGGCCTACGCCGAGGGCTGGGAGCTGCTGGACAAGGTCGACCTCGTCGACAACGTCACCGAGGTCTTCGACTCCTGGCGTGAGGGCACCGTCATCCGGTCCTGGCTGCTCGACCTCCTCGTCGCGGCCCTCCAGGAGGACGCCCACCTCGACAAGATCGCCGGCTACGCCGCCGACTCCGGCGAGGGCCGCTGGACGGTCGAGGCCGGGATCGACCACGGCGTCGCCATGCCGGCCATCGCCGCGTCGCTGTTCGCCCGCTTCGTCTCCCAGCAGGACGAGAGCCCGGCGATGAAGGCGGTCGCCGCCATGCGCAACCAGTTCGGGGGCCACGCGGTGAAGACCGAGGCGCCTCCGGGCGGCGACGCCTCGCCGACGAGCTGAGCGGCCGGGTCGGGAACGGAGTGCGGTGTACGTCGCTCACCTGACGCTCGTCGACTTCCGCTCCTACGCCGCCGCCGACGTCGCGCTCGAGCCCGGCGCCACGGCGTTCATCGGGCGCAACGGCCAGGGCAAGACCAACCTGGTCGAGGCGATCGACTACCTCGCCCGCCTCGGCTCCCACCGCGTCGCCTCGGACGCCCCGCTGGTGCGGGCCGGCGCGGAGCGGGCCCTGGTGCGCGCGGCGGTCGTCCGCGACGGGCGGCAGGCCGTGCTCGAGATCGAGATCAACCCCGGCAAGGCCAACCGGGCCCGCGTCAACCGCGCCGACCTGCCGCGGGCGCGCGAGCTGGTGGGGCTGGTCCGGACGGTGATCTTCGCGCCCGACGACCTGGCGCTGGTCAAGGGCGACCCCGCCGGACGCCGCGCCTTCCTCGACGACCTGCTGGTGATGCGCACGCCGCGACTGGCCGGCGTACGCGCGGACTACGAGCGGATCCTGAAGCAGCGCAACTCCCTGCTCAAGACCGCCGGTGCCGCGCGGCGCGGCTCGTCGTCGCAGGACTCCGCGCTGTCGACGCTCGGGGTGTGGGACGCCCACCTCGCGCGGACCGGGGCCGAGCTGCTCGCCGAGCGGCTGCGGCTCGTCGAGGAGCTGCGGCCCTACGTCGGCCACGCCTACGCGACGGTGGCCCGGGGCGCGAGCAGCGACGACGCGGGCCTGGTCTACCAGCCCAGCCTGGAGATCGGGTCGCTCACCGACCGGGCGGAGCTCACCGAGCGGCTGCTGGCCGAGCTCGAGGTGCGGCGCAACGACGAGCTCGACCGCGGCGTCTCGCTGGTCGGTCCCCACCGCGACGAGCTCCAGCTGTCCCTGGGGAACGGCGACCCGCTCCAGCCGCGGCTGCCGGTGCGGGGCTACGCCTCGCACGGGGAGTCCTGGTCGTTCGCGCTCGCGCTGCGGCTCGCGTCGTACGACCTGGTCCGCGCCGACGGCGACGACCCGATCCTGATCCTCGACGACGTCTTCGCCGAGCTCGACACCGAACGCCGGGCGCAGCTGGCCGAGCTGGTCGCCGGCGCGGAGCAGGTCCTCGTGACCGCCGCCGTCGCCGCCGACGTCCCCGAGAAGCTGGCCGGCGTCCGCTACCAGGTCGCCGGAGGCGAGGTGATCCGTGACGAGTGAGACCGAGCCCCCGACGGGCCCCCGACCGGGCCCCCGACCGGGCCCACGACCGGGCCCCGCCGGGCGACGGAGGCAGCGCGCAGCGACGACGGGCTCGACCTGGCGCGCACCCTGGCCCGCGCGACCGCCCGCTCGACCCCCGGACGCAAGAAGGCGGTCCGCCGCATCGACCGCTCGGCGCGCACCGGCCGGGTCTCCGGGGCGCACCCCGACGACCGCGACCCGCAGACGCTCGACACCGCGCTGACCCGGATGGTCGACGACCACGGGTGGCAGGTCGACCTCAAGATCGCCTCGATGTTCGCGCGCTGGGCCGAGCTGGTCGGGCCCGAGATCGGGGCGCACAGCAAGGCCGAGTCGTTCGCCGACGGCCGGCTCGTGGTCCGGACCGACTCGACCCAGTGGGCGACCGAGCTGCGGCTGCTCGCGCCCACCGTCGTACGCCGGCTCAACGAGGACCTGGGCCACGGCACGGTCGTGGTGATCGAGGTGCTCGGCCCCCACGGCCCGTCCTGGAAGCACGGCCAGCGCACCGTCCGCGGCGGCCGCGGTCCCCGCGACACCTACGGCTGAGCGGCCGGCCCCGAGGCCGCACCGCTGCGAGATCGGCCGCAGGCCGATCTGAGGGCCCTTCGGACGTATGGGGACATATCCGCACCCCTGCGAGGGCCTCCGAACCGCCCTCTCGCGCCGCCTGCGGGCCGATTTCGTCCACAGATCCCCCCAGGCGCGGGGTGGAGACGTGGAGAGCGGCCCGGAAACGGCTATCATGGACATCGAGGCCGCGCGCTGAACCGCCCGCGGCCCGTTCCATGCCAGAGCCCGGTCGCGGGCGGCCACGCGGCAGCCGCGATCCCGACGAAGAGGTGCGCGTGAGCGACGAGACTCCGAAGCCGTCCGATCCCGAGTCCGTTCTCCCCCGCGCAGTCCCCGTGCCGCCCAACGGCGTCGAGTACGACGCCTCCGCGATCCAGGTCCTCGAGGGGCTGGAGGCGGTCCGCAAGCGTCCCGGCATGTACATCGGCTCGACCGGTGAGCGCGGGCTGCACCACCTGATCTGGGAGATCGTCAACAACGCCGTCGACGAGTCGCTGGCGGGGTACTGCGACCGGGTCGTGGTCACCCTCCTGGCCGACGGCGGGGTCCGGGTCGAGGACAACGGCCGCGGCATCCCCACCGACACCGCGCCGGGCCAGGAGCTGCCGGCCGTCACGACCGTGCTCACCGTGCTCCACGCCGGCGGCAAGTTCGGCGGCGGCGGCTACAAGGTGTCCGGCGGTCTGCACGGCGTCGGGGTGAGCGTGGTGAACGCGCTGTCGAGCCGACTGTCGTCGACGTGAAGAACCGCGGCCACCTCTGGCGCCAGACGTTCAGCGTCGGCGTACCCGACGGTGAGCTCGAGGACGTGCGCGAGCTGGAGCCCGACGAGCGCACCGGCACCACCGTCACCTACTGGGCCTCGCCCGACGTCTTCGAGACCACGTCGTACTCCCTGGAGACGATCACCGCGCGGATGCGCGAGTACGCGTTCCTCAACAAGGGCCTGGAGATCGTGGTCCGCGACGAGCGCCCGGTGGCCGCCGAGGTGCTCGAGGCGGTCCAGGACGACACCGTCGTCCCACGAGGTCGACGGCGTCGGCGCCGACGCGATCCACGCGGCCGAGTCCGGCGGCATCGAGCAGACCTTCCGCTACGACCGCGGCCTGGTCGACTTCGTCGAGTACCTCAACAAGCGCAAGCAGCTGGCCAACCCGACGGTGATCTCCTTCGAGGCCGAGCAGAGCGCCGGCGCCCAGGGCTCGACGCAGGACCTCAGCCTCGAGGTCGCGATGCAGTGGAACGTCTCCTTCACCGAGTCGGTCCACACCTTCGCCAACACCATCAACACCCCCGAGGGCGGCACCCACGAGGAAGGCTTCCGCTCGGCACTGACCTCGCTGGTCAACCACTGGGGCGAGGAGTGGGGCCTGATCAAGAAGCGCGAGGACCGGGTCTCCGGCGACGACGTCCGCGAGGGCCTGACCGCGATCATCTCGATCAAGCTCACCGACGCCCAGTTCGAGGGACAGACCAAGGCCAAGCTCGGCAACACCGAGGCCAAGGGCTTCGTCCAGCGCGTCGTCAACGACCAGTTCGGCGCCTGGCTCGAGCAGAACCCCGCGGAGGGGCGCGACATCGTCCGCAAGGCGCAGGCCGCGGCCAGCGCCCGGATCGCCGCCCGCAAGGCGCGCGACCTGGCCCGTGGTCGCAAGGGCCTCCTCGGCAACGGCAGCCTGCCGGGCAAGCTGTCCGACTGCCAGTCGACGAACCCCGAGGAGTGCGAGGTCTTCATCGTCGAGGGCGACTCCGCCGGTGGGTCGGCCCGCCAGGGCCGCGACCCGCGCGTGCAGGCGATCCTCCCGATCCGCGGCAAGATCCTGAACGTCGAGAAGGCGCGCATCGACAAGGTGCTGGCCAACACCGAGGTCCAGGCGATCATCTCCGCGCTCGGCACCGGCATCCACGAGGAGTTCAACCTCGAGAAGCTGCGCTACCACAAGATCGTGCTGATGGCGGACGCCGACGTCGACGGCCACCACATCAACACGCTGCTCCTGACGCTGCTCTTCCGCTTCATGAAGCCGCTGATCGAGCACGGCTACGTCTACATGGCCCAGCCGCCGCTCTACCGCCTGCGGTGGAACAAGCCGGCCGAGCACGAGTTCGTCTACTCCGACTCCGAGCGCGACGCGCTGATGCGTGACGGCCTGGCCTCGGGCAAGAAGCTGCCCAAGGAGAACCCGGTGCAGCGCTACAAGGGCCTCGGGGAGATGAACGCCGAGGAGCTGTGGGAGACCACGATGAACCCCGAGCAGCGGCTGATGCTCCAGGTGACGCTCGAGGACGCCGCGCACGCGGACGAGATCTTCTCGATCCTGATGGGCGAGGACGTCGAGCAGCGCCGGTCGTTCATCCAGCGCAACGCCAAGGACGTCCGATTCCTCGATATCTAGCAGTCTCGCGAGATTCCTAGATTCGCCTAGATCCGACGAGACGTGACGAGAGAGAACCAGAACCGTGACTGAGACCCCCACCACCGTGGCACCACTCCCCCCGAGGGCCCGGGCCCCGGCGGGCGGATCGAGCCGATCGAGCTGCAGACCTCGATGCAGCGTGCCTACATCGACTACGCGATGGCGGTCATCGTCGGCCGGGCGCTGCCCGACGTCCGCGACGGTCTCAAGCCGGTGCACCGGCGCGTGCTCTACGCGATGTTCGACGGTGGCTACCGGCCCGACCGCGGCTTCTCCAAGTGCTCCCGCGTCGTCGGTGACGTGATGGGTCAGTACCACCCCCACGGCGACACCGCGATCTACGACACCCTGGTCCGCCTCGCCCAGCCCTGGGTGATGCGGGCCCCGCTGGTCCACGGCCAGGGCAACTTCGGCTCGCCGGGCAACGACTCCGCGGCCGCGATGCGCTACACCGAGTGCCGGATGGCTCCGCTGGCGCTCGAGATGGTCCGCGACATCGACCAGGACACCGTCGACTTCCAGCCGAACTACGACGGTCGCTCGCAGGAGCCGATCGTCCTGCCGGCGCGCTACCCCAACCTGCTCGTCAACGGCTCCGCCGGGATCGCGGTCGGCATGGCCACCAACATCCCGCCCCACAACCTGCGCGAGGTCGCCGAGGGAGCGCGCTGGGCGCTCGACCACCCCGACGCCACCCGCGAGGAGCTCCAGGACGCCCTGGTCGAGCGGATCAAGGGCCCCGACTTCCCCAACGGGGCGCTGATCGTGGGCCGCGAGGGCATCGAGCAGGCCTACCGCACCGGCCGCGGCTCGGTGACCCAGCGCGCGGTCATCGAGATCGACGAGGACGCCAAGGGCCGCACCTGCCTGTCGATCACCGAGCTGCCCTACATGGTCAACCCCGACAACCTCGCCCTGAAGATCGCCGAGCTGGCCGACTCCGGCAAGGTGCAGGGCATCTCGGACGTCCGCGACGACTCCTCCGGCCGCACCGGCCAGCGCCTCGTCGTGGTGCTGCGCCGCGACGCGGTCGCCCGGGTCGTCCTCAACAACCTGCTCAAGCACACCGAGCTCCAGACCAACTTCAGCGCCAACATGCTGGCCCTGGTCGACGGCGTCCCGCGCACGCTGACCGTCGACCAGTTCATCAGCAACTGGGTGACGCCACCAGGTCGACGTGATCCAGCGCCGGACCCGCTTCCGCCTGGCCGAGGCCGAGCGCCTCGCCCACGTGCAGCGCGGCTACGTCAAGGCGCTCGACGCGCTCGACGAGGTGATCGCGCTGATCCGGCGGTCGCCGGACGTCGACGAGGCACGCACCGGCCTGATGGCGCTGCTGGAGATCGACGAGGTCCAGGCGCAGGCGATCCTCGACATGCAGCTGCGCCGGCTCGCGGCCCTGGAGCGCCAGAAGATCATCGACCGGCTCGCCGAGCTCGAGATCACCATCGCCGACCTCGAGGACATCCTCGAGAACGAGCAGCGCCAGCGCCAGATCGTCGGCGACGAGCTGGGCGAGATCGTGGAGAAGTACGGCGACGAGCGCCGTACCCAGATCATCGCGGCCGACGGCGACATGTCCATGGAGGACCTGATCCCCGACGAGGAGCTCGTCGTCTCGATCACCCGTGGCGGCTACGCCAAGCGCACCCGCGCCGACGCCTACCGGACGCAGAAGCGCGGCGGCAAGGGCGTCCGGGGCGCGAGCCTGCGTGGTGACGACGTCGTGCAGCACCTGATCGCCACGACCAACCACCACTGGCTGCTGTTCTTCACCACCGCGGGTCGGGTCTACCGCACCAAGGCCTACAACCTCCCCGAGGCGTCACGCGACGCGAAGGGCGGTCACGTCGCCGGCCTGCTGAGCTTCCTCCCGGACGAGGACATCGCGCAGGTGCTGGCGATCCGTGACTACGAGCAGGCTCCCTACCTCGTGCTCGCGACCCGCAACGGCCTGGTCAAGAAGACCCGCCTCGGTGACTACAACTCCCCGCGCCAGGCGGGCGTCATCGCGGTCAACTTCCGCGAGGACGACGACGAGCTGATCGGCGCCGAGCTGGTCTCGCCCGACGACGACATCCTGCTGGTCTCCCGGAAGGGGTCGGCGATCCGGTTCAAGGCCGGCGACGACCAGCTCCGGCCGATGGGGCGCGCGACGTCCGGGGTCACCGGCATGAAGTTCCGCACCAGCGAGGACTCCGTCCTCTCGATGTCGATCATCCGGGCCGAGCAGGTCGCGGCGGAGGCGGAGGCCGAGGCCGAGGGAGCAGCCGAGGCGGACGCCGAGAGCTCGGTGCAGCCGCAGTACGTCTTCACCATGACCAACGGCGGTTTCGCCAAGCGCACCGCGATCAAGGACTACCGGATCACCAACCGCGGCGGCCTCGGCGTCAAGGCGATGTCGCTGACCAACGAGGACCGCGGCGGTCTCGTCGGTGCCTTCATCGTGGTCGAGGGTGACGAGATCCTGACCATCACGCAGGCCGGTCAGGTGGTGCGCAGCCCGATCAACGCCGAGTTCCGCGCCACCGGGCGCGACACCATGGGCGTCAAGTTCGTGACGCCCAAGGCCGGCGACGCCGTGGCCGTCGTCACCCGTTCGGTGGAGACGCCGGAGGTCGTCGAGGCGATCGTGGAGGCCGCGGAGGAGGCGGCCTCGGAGGCAGCGTCGGAGGTGGGCGAGATGTCCACGGACGCCGGTGACGAATCGCCCGTTGTGGGTACGGATGCAACAATCGAGAGCGGGACGGCGTCTCCAGAGGAGTCGTCCGAGTCCGACAACGGACCTGCTGTCGATCCAGAGAGTGAGGGCTGATGACAGAGCGCTCTGCCGAGCAGGCACCTGTCCAGACGCGCCCGGACCACCAGGACACCGCGCGGATCCCCTTGTCCGAGCGGCTCCAGCGCCGCATCAGCGCCTCCGACGAACGGCGTGCCGCCGGCCAGGCCCAGAAGAGCTCCGGCCGGATCCTGCCACCGCCTCCACCCGAGCTCACCGCCCAGCGGGAGCGCGAGGAGGCCGACCGTCTCGCCGCCGAACGGCACCTGGCCGAGCGTCAGGCCGCGGAGCGTCAGGCCGCCGAACGGCGCGCGGCTCCGGCCACCGACACCCAGTCGATCCAGACCCAGGCCCCGCTCGTGCCGGCACCGGCGCCGCAGGCCGCCGCACGTACGGCGTCCGCCCCGACGCCCACGCGCGGGTCGCGCCGGGCTCGGCTCCGGCTGAGCCGGGTCGACCCGTGGTCGGTGATGAAGGTGTCGTTCCTGCTGGCGATCGCCTTCGGCATCGTCACCGTGGTCTCGGTGTTCATGGTGTGGTCGGTGCTCAGCGCGGCCGGCGTGTGGAGCTCGATCAACAACACCGTGTCCGACACCTTGTCGAGCGGCAACAACACCTCGACGTTCAACATCGAGGACTACCTCGGCATGTCGCGGGTGCTCGGGTTCACCATGCTGGTCTCGGTCATCGACGTCATCCTGATCACGGCCATCGCCACCCTCGGCGCCTTCCTCTACAACATGGCGGCGTCGTTGCTCGGTGGCATCGAGGTCACCCTGGCCGAGGACCACGGCTGACCGGCCTCGGCCCGGGCCCGACGCTGGGCCGGACGCGGTTTTGGGTGGCCGTCGGACGCTGCGGTAACCTTCCCCGCGCGGTCGCCTTCGGCGGCCGTCCCGGTCGTCGGCCCGCAGGCGCGGCGGCGGCCACATCCGGGCCTATAGCTCAGACGGTTAGAGCGCTTCCCTGATAAGGAAGAGGTCAGAGGTTCAAGTCCTCTTAGGCCCACGGGTTCACCACTGGACGGGAGTCGCCGTGAAGAAGATCCTCCTCATCGCCCTGGCAGCCGCCGGCGCGCTCTTCGCCAAGAAGAAGTTCGACGAGGGGCAGCGCGAGCAGGCCCTGTGGGCCGAGGCGACCGACCGGGTCGACCGCCCCTGATCAGAGCCGTCCCGGCCCCGTCCTCGCGAGCGGCCGGCCGAGGGGCCTTGGCGCAATTGGTAGCGCACCTGCTTTGCAAGCAGGGGGTTAGGGGTTCGAGTCCCCTAGGCTCCACCACCTCGTCGACCGGCTGCGCGCACGCCTCAGCGGCTGCTCGCTCAGCTTCGTCCATCTCGTGCCGGATCTGGCTCTCGGTCGGCACGTCGCGGCCGTAGGCGTCCCAGGCGTTGGCCATCACGCCGATGCCCCAGCCGGCGATCGGGAAGATCGGCCAGAAGAACGGCGACCCGGTCATCGCCCACACGATGACGAGGAACGCGTTGACCGTCAGGTAGATCGAGCAGGTGGATCTTGAAGTCGCTCTTCTTCCTCAGCCGCTTCACGGCCCGCTCGCGGAGCTCGTCGGTGCCGGGAGCGCTCAGCTCGGTGCTCATGGGTCCTCCTCCTCGCGGACGCGCCGTGCCCGACCACGAGCAGGGCGGACACGCCCTCCACACCTCCAGCGTGGTCCGACGCGGAGGCGGCCGACACGGCTGAAGGTCCTCGTGGGCCGTCGGCACTTCGTCCCGACGGCGGCGCTCACACGGCGCTGCGTAGCCTGACCCCGTGCCGTCCGACCTCGCCGTACGCCCCGCGGCGCGGGCGCTCGCCCCGCGTTACTGGGGCATGCACCTGCTGATGGTGGTGGCGGTCGTCGGCCACGGTGCTCCTCGGACGCTGGCAGTACGACGTGTGGCACGACCACCGCACCGACCGCGCCGCGTCGGTCACCCGGCAGTCGCCCGTACCGCTCGACTCCGTGCTCGGCCCGGACGCGGCGTACCCCGGCGACGCCCTCGGCCGCCCGGTGACCGTGGAGGGCGCGTGGGACACCCCCCAGACCTGGTACGTCGCGAACCGCGAGCGCGCGGGCCGGCAGGGCTACTGGGCGCTCACGCTCGTCACCACGCCCTCGGGCTCGCAGATCCCCGTGGTCCGTGGCTGGCTGCCCGACCTCGACGACCCGCCTGCACCACCGACCGGCCGCGCGGCCCTGGTGGGGCTGCTCCAGCCGTCGGAGGACACCGGGGCCCCGCAACCCGACCTCGACGCCGACGTCCTGCCCGAGCTGAACATCACCGACCTCCTGGGGAGCACGAGCAAGGACCTCTACAGCGGCTACGTGATCGCCACCGACCGCGCCGTCCCCGGCGGGGTGGCCACGGCCTCCGGCACGGCCGGCCTGGCACCCGCGGCCGCCGAGCACCTGCCCGGCGCCGACGCGTCCACCGCGCTGCGCAACCTCCTCTACGCGCTCCAGTGGTGGGTCTTCGGGGCGTTCGCGATCTTCATGTGGTGGCGCTGGCTCAGCGAGGACGTGCTCGGGCGGGGCCGCCCCGGAGCCGCTTCCGACGGCGGGTAGGTTCGGGGCCGTGTCCGTGTCGAAAGGCCTCTTCGTCGCCTACCGGGTCCTGGCGATGGTGGTGGGCGTCCTGCTCGCCTTCTGCGCGCTCATCGTCTTCCCCGCCCGTCACTTCGCTGCCGAGGGCTCGTCGCTGCAGCAGTTCGGCGAGGACTGGAGCATCCTGTGGGTCGCGCACGGCTGGGTCTTCATCGCCTACGTCGTGGTCTCGTTCCTGCTGTGGCGCCAGACCCGCTGGTCGGTCCCGTTCGCGATGCTCGTGCTGATCTCCGGCCTGATCCCCCTGGTCATCTTCTGGGTGGAGCACGTCGTCACCCGCCGGATCCGCGCCGAGAACCCCGAGCTGGTCGCCACACCGGGATAGCCACCCGGGGTAGTCCGTGACGAAACGGTCGTCCAGAAGCCCTCCGAGCGACCGTTACGTCACGGACTACCCCCACAATGATCCCCATGACGACGGCGTTCGTGCTGGGTGGTGGTGGCGTGCTCGGGGCGGCCGAGGTCGGGATGCTGCGCGCGCTCTTCGAGGTGGACATCACCCCGGACCTGGTCCTGGGCACGAGCGTCGGGGCCCTCAACGGCGCCATGGTCGCCCGCGACCCCACGCCGGCGGTGATCGGCCGGCTCACCGACCTCTGGCAGGACGCGCAGACCATGCGCGCGGTCTCCGACCGGCCGCTGCGGACGGTACGCCGGGCGGTCTCGACCGGGACCCACATCTACTCCTCGGCACCGCTCCAGCAGCGGCTCGTCGAGGAGTTCGGCGAGACCACCTTCGCGGACCTGGCCGTCCGCTTCCAGGTGTGTGCGGCCAGCATCGAGCGGGCCGCCGAGCACTGGTTCGACTCCGGCCGGCTGGTGGACGCGATCATGGCGAGCGCCGCCGTCCCGGGGCTGCTCCCACCGGCGCAGGTCGGCGACGAGCACTTCCTCGACGGCGGCATCGTCAACTCGATCCCGCTCGGCCGGGCGGTGCTGCTGGGGGCCGACCGGGTGTTCGTGCTCCAGGTGGGCCGTATCGACCGGCCGCTGCAGGTGCCGACCCGGCCCTGGCAGGTCGCCCGCGTCTCCTTCGAGATCGCCCGGCGGCACCGCTTCGCCCGCGAGCTCGCCGAGATCCCCGACGGCGTGGAGGTGCACGTCCTCCCCGCCCGCGGGACGTCGGTCCGCGACGACTCACTGCTGGCCCACCGCGACTTCTCCCAGGTGGGCAACCGCATCGACGCCAGCTACGAGGCGTCCAAGCAGTACCTGGCCGGTGTCGGGTGACGTCGTGATGTGGGTGCTGCGCCGGTGCGTGCTCGCCCCGGCGATGATCGGCCTGGCCTTCGTGCTGTGGGCCACCCTGCCGCTCTGGCTGATCGTGGCCGCCGCCCTGGCGCCGGTGCTGCCCGGCCGGTGGCGGGCACTGCGGCTGCTGTGGATGCTCGTGCTCGGCGTCACCGCCGAGAGCATCCTGCTCGTCGTGCTCTTCGGGCTCTGGCTGGCCTCGGGCTTCGGCCGCCGGATCCGTACGCCGTACTTCCAGGGCATCCACTACGACCTGGTGCAGGGCCTGATGTGGGTCGTGTTCGCCGAGGCCCGGCGGGTCCTCGCGCTCCGGATCGAGACCGAGGGACCGAGCCCGGACGCGCACCCGGGCACGCCGCTGATCGTGGCGTGCCGGCACGCCGGCCCGGGTGACTCGTTCACCCTGATCCACACCCTCATGGACTGGTACGGCCGCGAGCCCCGGGTGGTCCTCAAGGACACCATGGCGTGGGACCCGGTCGTCGACGTCGTGCTGCGCCGCCTGCCCGCCCGGTTCATCCAGACCAACCCCGGCCGGGGCCAGGACCTCGAGTCCCAGATCGCCGAGCTGGCGACCGGCCTCGACGAGAACGACGCGTTCGTGATCTTCCCCGAGGGCGGCAACTTCACCCCCGAACGCCGCCGGCGCGGCATCGAGCGGCTCCGCGGACGCGGGCTCGACCAGATGGCCGACCGCGCCTCGCAGCTGGCCCACGTCCTGGCCCCACGGCCCGGCGGGATCCTGGCCGCGCTCGAGGCGGCCCCGGAGGCGGACGTGGTGATGGTGGCGCACACCGGCCTCGACCACCTGGTCACCGTCCGCGACCTGTGGCGCGAGCTGCCGATGGACAAGGTGATCGTGATGCGGTGGTGGCAGGTCCCTCGTGAGGAGATCCCGCTGGAGCGCGAGGCGCAGATCGAGTGGCTGTTCGGCTGGTGGGAGCGGATCGACGCCTGGGTGGCGGAGAACCGGCCGCAGGAGCTTCCCCGCGGCCGGTCCCGGCGTACTGCTGTGGCGTCCTAGTCCTCGAACAGGCCTCTCACAGGGCCTGGATCAGGGCTTGGACGACGGCTTCTCGACCGGCTCCTGGCCGGGCTCGAGGTCGACGACGTCGGCCGGCTCGTCCGGCGTGGTGACCGGGTGGGCCTCCTCGACGGCGTCCGCGAGAGCCTCGTCCGGGGAGGCCCCGCCCTCGTCGTTCGGCGTGGGCTCGTCGGAGGCGGCGGCAGCAGCGTCGAAGATCGGCGTGTCCGAGGCTCGCTGGCCCGGCGCGGGCGTCGGCGTGTACGACGACTGCCAGTTGTCCTGCTCGCCGCCCGACCTCAGCTTCGTGACCACGAAGCCCAGCAGGGCCGCGACGCCGGTGATGATGAGGATCTTGCGGAGCGTGTGCTTCTTCTTGGGCTTGCCCTGGAGCTCGGCGGCCTTCTCGGACGCGAGGTCCGCCACGTTGGACGCCTGGGCGGCCGCGGCCGCCATGCCGGCCGCCAGCAACGGCACCGCCCGGTCCTTGACGTCAGCCAGGGCCGGCGCGGCCTTGTCGCGCGCGTCGGCGATCACGGGCGCCGCCTTGTCCTTGGCGTCGGCGAGCATCGGTCCGGCCTTCTCGAACGCGTCGGCGATCGCGGGCGCCGCCTTCTCGCGCGCGCTCTCGACCGCGGCCTCGACGTAGTCGGCCGCCTGCTCGATCATCGTCTTGTTACGGCGGATGCCCATGGCGAATCTTCCTCTCGTCTGTCGTCCCATCCCATCATGTCGGCCACGTACCCAACCAGGCGACCCCTACCGCGGACGGCGGGCGATGGGGACCGGGGTTGTCGTGCGTGGGAGGATCGGCAGCGCACCAGCTACCCACATGCGAGAGGCAGACATGGCTGACCAGCAGGCCGTCCTGAAGACCAACCGGGGCGACATCACGATCAACCTGTTCCCCGACCACGCCCCCGAGACCGTCGCGAACTTCGTCGGTCTGGCGCAGGGCACCAAGGACTACCGCGACGACGCCGGCCGCTCCGGGGTGCCCTTCTACGACGGGCTCACCTTCCACCGCGTGATCAGCGGCTTCATGATCCAGGGTGGCTGCCCGCTCGGGAAGGGCAACGGTGGTCCCGGCTACACGTTCAAGGACGAGCCGCACCCCGAGCTGGTCTTCGACAAGCCGTACCAGCTCGCGATGGCCAACGCCGGCCCCGGCACCAACGGGTCGCAGTTCTTCATCACCGTCGGCGCGACACCGTGGCTGAACTTCAAGCACACGATCTTCGGCGAGGTCGCCGACCAGGAGTCGCGCGACGTGGTCGACGCGATCGCGACCACCCGGACCGGCGGCGGTGACCGTCCGGTCGAGCCGGTGGTCATCGAGAGCGTCGAGGTCCGAGGCTCCTGAGCACGACCGACGGACCAGGGACGACGCCGGCGGAGGACCCCGCCGGCGTTCCCACCTGCTACCGGCACCCCGACCGCGAGACCTACATCTCGTGCCAGCGCTGCGGGCGCCCGATCTGTCCCGACTGCATGCGGGACGCGGCCGTCGGGTTCCAGTGCCCCACCTGCGTGAGCGAGGGACGCAAGGAGACCCGCGCGGCGCGCACGCCGTACGGCGGGCTGCGGCCCGGGCGTCAGGGCGTGGTGTCGCTGACGCTGATCGCGATCAACGCCGCGGTCTGGGTGCTGATCCTCGCCACCGGCGGCGCGGGCAGCTGTGTGGGTCGACCGGCTCGCCCTGCGTCCCAAGGGGCTGTGCGTCATCCAGCGGGGCGGGTTCGACGTCTCGCACGCGGCGTGCACCGCCCACGGCGGCACCTGGCTGCCCGGGGTCAGCGACGGGGCCACCTGGCAGCTGCTCACCAGCATGTTCACCCAGGTCGAGCTGCTCCACATCGGGTTCAACATGGTGGCGCTGTGGGTGCTCGGCCCACAGCTCGAGCTGCTGCTCGGCCGGCTGCGCTACGCGGGCCTCTACCTGCTCTCCGGTCTCGTCGGCTCCGCGGTCGTCTACTGGCTCTCCGGCGAGTACACGCCGACGGTCGGTGCCTCGGGCGCGATCTTCGGGCTGATGGGGGCGCTGCTGGTGATGGCCTACAAGGTGCGCGCCGACATGAACCAGCTGCTGGTCTGGATCGGGCTCAACGTCGCGATCACCTTCTTCGGTCGGTCCTCGATCTCCTGGCAGGGCCACCTCGGGGGCTTCGTCGGTGGTGTCGTGCTCGCCGTGGTGCTCGCCTACTCGCCCCGCGAGCGTCGTACGGCGTGGCAGGCCGCGGGCTTCACGCTGGTCAGCGTGCTGGTGGTGCTGGCCGTGGTGACGCGCACGGCCGTCCTCACCTAGCGGCTCGTCCCCAGGGTGGGGACGAGACGGGGAGAACTACAGGGCTGTCATTCTCCACAGGTGGTTCCACAGACTGTGGACAACCGCCGCTGGGGTCGGTCGACGTCTTCCCCTTGCGCCTCGGCTTCATCATGTTCACGTGCTGAAGCTCCACTTCTCATGGTGAGCTCACCATGAGAAGTGCAGGTTCGCCTGCATCACATGATGAAGCGGAGACAAGCGGCCGGATCCCGGGAGTGGCAGGGCGGGGCGGGAGGGCGCTCGGGCTGCCTCCCGGCGGTCTCACTCCCAGCGCGTCGCGAAGGCGAAGCCGACGGCCATGAAGCCGATCCCGACCATCAGGTTGTACTGGTCGAGGTCGTTGAAGATCGGCACCTTCGGGCAGCTGGTCGCCGGAGAGCACGTAGAAGGTGCAGATCCACAGCAGCCCGAACAGGAAGCAGGTCAGCATGCCCACGACCACGCCGCGGTCGCGGCCCAGCGGGGTGGACGGGTGGGCGCAGAGCAGCAGCCCGAGCAGGATCAGCCCGAACCCGATGGCGTAGTTCCAGTCCTTCAGGTCGGCCATGAACGCCGGGGAGCCGGCCGCGGGCGGCGGCACCGCGGTCGGGTCGACGCGCACCTGGGTGTAGTAGTAGACCATCCAGGCGATCCCGGCGACGACCAGCACGATCGCGACCACGAAGCGCGTGCTCACCAGCGGACCCCGGTCGGGATCGACGAACGTCTGCTGGGCCTTGACCTTGGCCACCGCTACTCCTCCACGCAACCGACGCCGGGATGGCGTCCTCTCTCACGACGCGGGTTACCTTAGTCGGCATGGCGGCACGACCCCAGCGCAGGCTCCCCGGCCTGCGCCCGCGTAGCCCGGGTGCCGGACCCACCGACGCGGATCCTGCGCGCCGGCGTCGGTCCGTGGCCTGGCGCGTCGCCACGCCGGTCGTCGGCCTGCTGAGCGGCGCCCTGTTCGTGGTCAGCGCCCACAGCAGCGAGGGGACCGACCTGCGGCCCGGCCGGTTCACCGACCTCGCCTCGATGGTGCGCTACGACGCCGCCCGGGTCGACGCGCTCAAGGGGAGGGTGGCCGACCTCAACGCCCAGATCAACCTGCTGAGCGGCTCGATCGGCAACAAGCAGGTACGCACGGTCAGCCGCCGGGCCGTGGCGCTGCGCGGACCCGCGGGCCTCGTGCCCGAGACCGGACCCGGCGTGACCGTGACCCTCTCCGACGCCCCGGACGACGTCGCCTCGAGCTCGTCGGTCGACCCCAGACTCCTGATCGTGCACCAGCAGGACATCCAGGCGGTGGTCAACGCGATGTGGAGGAGCGGCGCTCGGGCGGTCACCGTCCAGGGCCAGCGCATCGTCACCACCACCGGCATCCGCTGCATCGGCAACGCCGTGCAGCTGCAGGGCGTGCCCTACAGCCAGCCCTACGTCATCTCCGCGGTCGGCGACCCCGCCACGGATCGCCGACGAGCTCGCGAGGGACCCCTACCTGGAGGTCTACCGGGAGGACGCCGACGAACCCCGACGTCGGCGTCGGGTGGGACGAGCAGGTCGAGGACCGGATCACCGCACCGGCGTACGACGGCCTGGTCGGCATGTCGTACGCCCGGGTCCTGCCCTCGAGCGGCCCGAGCAGCCCGAGCAGCCCGGCCGACCGCCGCCAGCCCGTCAGCCCGCCCGCCCGTCGCCCCGTCCGCCGTTCAGCCTCCGGGCTTGGCCGAGGGCGGTGTCGTGGACGGCGAGGTCGAGGGGGAGCTCGACCCCGTGGTCGGCGACGTCGGCGAGCTCGGCGGTGAGCTCGGCCCGGACGAGACCACGATCGTCACCGAGGTGCCCTGGTTCTGGGGCTGACCCGGCACCCGGGATCTGCTGGATGACCTCGCCCTCCGGCTTGTCGGACGCCGAGCGCACCGGCACCGGCACGAAGCCGGCGTCCCGCAGCTTGTTCTCGGCCTCGTTCTGCTGCAGGCCGACGACGTCCGGCACCTTCTGCGGACCCTTGGACACCGAGACGGTGACCTGCGAGCTCTGCGGCACCTGGGTGTTCGCCGGGGGGTTGGTGCTGACGACCGTCCCCTTCGGCTGGTCGGAGTCCACCGGTTTGAACACCGCGTCGAGGTGGGCGTCCTCGAGTGCGGTGGCCGCCTGCTGCTGGGTCTGGCCGATCACGTAGGGCACCCGGGTCGGGTGGGTGCCGAGCGAGAGCGTGAAGTCGACCGTGGTGCCCTCGGTGACCGACTCGTCGGCCCCGGGGTCCTGGCTGATCACGCGGTTGGCCTTGACGGTGTTGTCGAAGGCGCGGTCGACGGTGCCGACCTCGAGGCCGGCGTCGCCGAGGGCCGCTCGGGCCTTCTGCTCGGTCAGGCCGGCGAGGTCGGGCACGCTGACCTGGTCGTCGGGGCTGGCGAACATCTTCGGCAGCAGGTACGCCGCGAGACCGAGCACCAGCAGCAGGAGCAGCGCCAGGAAGATCAGCAGGCCCGGGCGGGTCCCGCGGTCCTCCTCCTCGGCGTACTCCTCGGGCGCCGGCACCGGCGCGACCACGGCGGTCGGCTGGGTGACCGTCGTCGGTGGCTCGACCGGGGGAGGGGGCGCCACCACGTGCACGGGGTGGCCGGCGAGGTACCGCTCGATGTCGCTGCGCATGGCGGCGGCCGACTGGTAGCGGTCCTCGACGCGCTTGGCCAGCGACTTCATCACGATCGCGTCGACCTCGGGCGTCACCTCGGTGTCGTGGTCGGACGGGGGGGCGGCAGGCTCGCGGACGTGCTGGTAGGCGACGGCCACGGGCGAGTCGCCGACGAACGGCGGCCGACCGGTCAGCAGCTCGTAGAGCAGACAGCCGGCGGAGTAGACGTCGGAGCGGGAGTCGACGGGCTCGCCGCGGGCCTGCTCCGGCGAGAGGTACTGCGCGGTACCGACCACGGCCGCGGTCTGCGTCATCGTGCTGGAGGCGTCGGACATCGCGCGGGCGATGCCGAAGTCCATCACCTTCACGTCACCGGAGGGCGTGAGCATCACGTTGCCGGGCTTGATGTCGCGGTGGATGATCCCCGCCCGGTGGCTGTAGTCGAGCGCCGACAGCACGCCGCTGGTGATCTCGAGCGCCCGCTCGGGCAGGATCTTGCGCCCCTCGCGCAGGATGTCGCGCAACGTGCGCCCCGCGACGAACTCCATGACGATGTAGGGCTGGGAGACCCCGGACCCGTCGGTCGCCTGCTCCTCGCCGGTGTCGTAGACGGCCACGATCGCCGGATGGTTCAACGACGCCGAGCTCTGCGCCTCGCGGCGGAAGCGCGCCTGGAAGGTGACGTCGCTGGCCAGGTCGGTGCGCAGGCGCTTCACCGCGACGACGCGACCGAGCCGGGTGTCGGTGCCCTTGCGCACTTCCGCCATTCCGCCGCGACCGAGCAGCTCCCCGAGCGCGTAGCGGCCGCCGATCAGCGTCTGTCCGTCTGGGCTGTTCTCGGGAGTCACTGGTGACCCTTCCCCTCGGAACGGTGGTGCCACGATGCCGAGCTGTGCGCCGTCGCCGACCGGGTCGCCGCCGCGCGGGTGGGTGAGACGTAGGTGGTTCAGCCATTGGATCGGAGCACCGCCTCCATGACCGACTTGGCGATCGGTCCGCCCAGGGTGCCGCCGGCGATCTCGTTGGTCGGCCGGTCGATGTGCTGGATCATCACCGCGACCGCGACCTTGGCGGACGCGGCGGGGGCCGCCGGGGCGAACCCCACGAACCAGGCGTACGGCGGGACCTCGGAGCCGTCGGGGTTGGTCCGGCCGCTCTCGGCGGTGCCGGTCTTGCCGGCGACGACGACGCCGGGGATCGCGGCGTACTTGGCCGTGCCGCCCTGCACGGTCGCGACCATCAGCTTGGTCACGTCGGCGGCGCTCGTGGCGGAGATCGCCTGGTGGAGCTCCTCGGAGTGTCCGGGCACCAACGGCTCCTGCGACGGCGACTGCAGCTCGTCGTTGAGGTAGGGGCGCATCACGACGCCACCGTTGCCGATGCCCGCCGCCGCCATCGCCATCTGGAGCGGCGTCGCCGTGACCGAGCCCTGCCCGAAGCCCGACAGCGCGGTCTGGGCCTCGTCCATGCCGCTGGGGTACAGCGAGACGGCCTGGGTGGGGTACTGGTCCGGCTCGAGGTACCTCTGGTTGAAGCCGAACCCCTCGGCCGTCCGGTGCATCCCGTTGGCGCCCACGTCGACGGCGATCGGCGCGAAGCTGGTGTTGCAGGACCACTGCATGGCCTGGGTGAAGGGGATCTTGGTGGTGCCGCAGTTCGGGATCTCGTTGTGGACGACCTTGGTCGACTGCGGCAGGCGGTAGCTCGGGCCGCCGGGCACCAGCGAGGTCGCGGTGTAGTCGCCGGTCTGCATGGCCGCCGCGGCGGTCACGACCTTGAAGGTGGAGCCGGGGGGCAGCGTGGTCTGGACCGCGCGGTTCAGCAGGGGGTCCGACGGCATCTTCGCGAGCTGGGAGGCGTAGGCGTTGGCCGCCTTGAAGTCGTGGGAGGCGAGCTTGTTGGGGTCGAAGGTGGGCAACGAGACCATCGCCAGGATCTTGCCGCTCGCCGGCTCGAGGGCCACGACGGCGCCCTGGATGCCGGGGCCGAGCGCCCGGAGGCCGTCGAACGCCGCCTTCTGGGCGGCCGGGTTGATGGTGAGCACGACGTTGCCGCCCTTGGTGGCGTTGCCGTTGACCAGGTCGACCAGGCGGTTGACGAACAGCCGGTCGTCCTCACCGGAGAGGAAGGAGTTCTGCGCGCGCTCGACGCCGGTCTCGTTGCCGTAGGTGTACCAACCGGTGACCGGCGCGTACATGAAGGGCTGGCGGTAGACACGCTGGAACTTGTACTGGTCCTTGCTCTCGACGCTCTCGGCGATCACCTGGTTGCCGGCCAGGATCGCGCCGCGGTCACGGGAGAAGGTCGCCGCCGCCACCCGGCCGTTCTCGATCCGGTCGTTGAGCGCGCTCGCGTGGTAGTACTGCAGGTACGTCGCGTTGAGCGCCAGGGCCAGGAACAGCAGCAGGCAGAAGATCGAGACCGTGCGGATCGGCTTGTTCATAGTTTGACCACCTGGGTGGTCTCGACGTCGGCGTCGTCGTCGGACGCCGTGAGGTCCGGCGGTGGCCGTCTGGCGCCGTCGGAGATGCGCAGCAGGATCGCGATGATCACCCAGTTCGCCACCAGCGACGACCCGCCGTAGGACAAGAACGGCGTGGTGAGACCGGTCAGCGGGATCAGGTGGGTGACGCCGCCGATGACCACGAACACCTGGAGGGCGATCGCGCCCGCCAGGCCGGTGGCCAGCAGCTTGCCCAGGTCGTCGCGGCAGATCAGCGCGGCGCGCAGCGCCCGTTCCACGATCAGGCCGTAGAGCAGGATGATCGCGATCGAGCCGGTCAGGCCGAGCTCCTCGCCGATCGCCCCGAAGATGAAGTCGCTCTCGGCGAACGGGATCCGCCACGGCGAGCCCTGGCCGAGCCCGCGGCCGATCAGGCCGCCGTAGGCCATGCCGAACATCGTCTCGACGGTCTGCCGGCCCTTGTCGTCGGTGCCGTCGCCGTAGTGCGCCCAGACGTTCCACCACAGGAGGAACCGCTCCTGCACGTGGCCGATGAAGGCATAGGTGAGGTAGGAGCCGGCGATGAACAGCCCGCCGCCGACCACCAGCCAGCCGGCCCGCTCGGTGGCGACGTAGAGCATGATCAGGAAGAGGCCGAAGAAGAGCAGGCTCGAGCCGAGGTCGTGCTGGAAGACCAGGATCCCGAGGCTGATCAGCCACATCGTCAAGATCGGGCCGAGGTCACGACCGCGGGGCAGGTCGACCATCGCGATCCGCCGCCCGGCGAGCGCCAACGCGTCGCGGTGCACCACGAGGTAGCCGGCGAAGGTGACCACCAGCAGCACCTTGGCGACCTCTCCGGGCTGGAAGCTCATGGAGCCGACGTGGATCCAGATCCGGGCGCCGTTGACCGTCTTGCCGACCACCGGCGCCATCGGCAGCAGGAGCAGCACGATCGCGGCCAGCCCGCACGTGTAGGTGAAGCGCTGGAGCACGCGGTGGTCGCGCAGGATCACCAGGGTCGCGATGAACAGCCCGACCCCGACGGTCATCCACACCAGCTGCTGGCGGGCGAACTCGGTGCCGCGGGCCAGGTCGATGCGGTGGATGACGGCCAGGCCGATGCCGTTGAGGGCGGCCACGATCGGCAGCAGCACCGGGTCGGCGTACGGCGCGACCATCCGGACGGTGATGTGGGCGGCGACGATCAGGGCGGCCAGCCAGCCGCCGTACGACACGATGTCGGCAGGCACCTTGCCCTTGACCCCCAGGCCGACGCAGGCGTAGGCGCCGACGCCGACGACGAGGGCCAGCACGAGCAGGAACAGCTCGGCACCGCGCCGCCGGCGGTGGACGAACTGCATGAGCGCCCCCGGCTGGGAGGCGCGCTGGGTCGCGCGCTGGGCCACGTCAGCCCCCCGCCGTCGGGGTCGCGCTCTGGCGGGTCGCGAGCCGCTGCACCGTGCGCTCGGCGTCGTCGAGGCTGCTGGCTCCGATGCCGTCCTCGACCGACTGCGCGGAGTAGCCGTCCAGCAGGTCCACCTGCACGTTGCTGGTCTCGTAGGCGTGCGAGAGGTCGACGCCCGGCAGGTCGGCCTGGACGCCACGGAAGATGGTGACCACGCCGTCCTGCTCGCCCACGTAGTACTGGTGCTGGCTCCAGCTCCAGGCCGCGGCGGTGACCATCCAGGCCAGACCCAGGAGGCCGAGCAGGACGAGCAGACGGCGCAGCCAGGAGTGGCGACGTGGCTCGCGCGGTGCGTAGCGCGCGGCCTCGGGGTCGGTGTCGATCGCGAACGGGACCCCGGGCGGCAGGTCGTCGGGGATCTCTGCGGCGACCGGCTCGAGCTCGCCGGTGTCGCCGGCGCGGTGGCCGCGGAAGAACGACGCACCGCCGCGGGGCCGGCGCCTCAGCTCGGCGGCGGACCCGACGACCATCGGCGCCTGGGGCTCGTCGTCGTCGGTGGCCGGGACCACGTCGGCGACGATGCAGGTGACGTTGTCGGTGCTGCCGGCCTCCAGGCTGGCCCGCACGAGCTCGACCGCGGCGAAGTCGGGTGACCCGGTGGCGAGGATGTCGGCGAGCCGGCCGTTGTCGAGCGATCCGGACGCACCGTCGCTGCAGAGCAGGATCCGGTCGCGCTCGGCCAGCTGGACGGTGAAGAGGTCGGGATCGACCTCGTGCACGCCGTCGAGCGCCTTGAGGATCAGGTTGCGGTGGGGGTGGGTCCGCGCGTCCTCCTCGGTGATCCGCCCCTCGTCGATGAGGCTCTGCACGAACGTGTGGTCGCTGGTGAGCTGACTGATCTCCTGGTCGCGGAAGAGGTACGCGCGGCTGTCGCCGACGTGCCCCATCGCCAGGCGTACGCCGTCGAACAGGGCCACCGTCGCGGTGGTGCTCGTGCCGCTCAGCGACGGCTCCTCGTCGACGAGGTCGCCGATCCGCTCGGAGGCGCGGTGGAGGGCGCTGTCGACCAGACCGAGGCGGGCCTGCTCGTCGTCGCCGTCCCCGGGCGGCTCGTCGAGGAGCCGGAGCTGGCCGATCGCGGTGCTGGACGCGAGGTCGCCGCGGGCGGCGCCGCCGACGCCGTCACAGACGGTGAGCAGCCAGGGGCCGGCGTAGCCGGCGTCCTGGTTGTCCTTGCGTACGCGTCCCACGTCCGAGATCGCGGCGTACCGGAGTCGGAAGGTCACTTCCGCAGCTCCAGGATGGTCTTGCCGATGCGGACCTGCGTGCCGAGGGTGAGCGTGGTCGGCTGGGTGATCCGGGCGCTGCCGATGTAGGTGCCGTTGGTGGAGCCGAGGTCCTCCACGAACCACTGGTCGGCGCTGGCGGCGATCCGGGCGTGCCGTGTCGAGACGTAGTCGTCGTCGAGCCGGATCGCGGCGTCGCTGCCGCGGCCGATCAGGATCGGGGCCTCGGCCAGCTCCGCCCGGTCACCCTTGTTGGCCCCGTCGACGACCAGCACGTGGGTCGGCGCTCCCTTGCGGGCCTTCTGCTGCTTGGGCTGGCGCCGGGGCTTGGGGGCGGCGGCCTCGCGCGCGGTCTGCGGCACGCGGGCGCCGAACATGTCGGAGCGGACGACCGAGATCGCCGAGAGCACGAAGATCCACAGGATCGCCAGGTAGGAGATCTTGATCAGGAAGAGGGTCAGCTCAGACATCGGCGTCCTCCTCGACCACGCGCACCGTGAGGGTCGTCCGACCGACCCGGACGGCCGAGCCGTCCTTGAGGGAGGCGGTCGTGATGCGGTGACCGTCGACGAGCATGCCGTTGGTGGACCCGAGGTCCTGGACCGCGATCGCCACCCCACCGTCCGCGGACTCCTCGACGGTGAACTCGACGTGCCGACGGCTCACGCCGGGGTCGTTGATGCGCAGGTCGGCCTCGGTGCCGCGTCCGACCACCAGGCCCGGCGGCTGGAGCGGGTGCCGGGTGCCGTTGACCTCGACGTAGGCCCGCGCACGGCGTACCTGGGTGTTCGTGGCGTTGCTGATCACCTCCGCGTGCGCCTGGCTGCGCACCCGGAAGCGGCCGATGGTCAGGTCGTCGGCGGCGTCGAAGCTGATCGTCACCGGTCCCGAGAACACGTAGCTCTGCTTCTCGGCGTGCTCCTGCAGCTGCGAGGTGAGCTCCTTGGTCAGGGTCGAGTCGTACGGCGAGAGCCGGTCGAGGTCGGCCTGCGAGAGCTCGACGTGGAAGTCGTTGGGCACCATCCGGCGCTGGCGGGACAGGATCTGCGCGTTGTTGTCGCACTCGCGCTGGAGCGCCGCCGAGATCTCGACCGGCTGGACCGCGCTGCGGAACGCCCGGGCGAAGGCACCGGAGACGAACTGCTCGAGGCGCTGCTCGAACCGCTGCAGGCCGCTCACGCCGCGCCTCCTTCCGTGCCGTGCTCGGCCCGGTGGTGTCGTCCGGGTCCTCGGGATGTCGCCGTCCCCGCGGGACGCGGCCCGAGTGGGCTCGGGTTGCGCCGATGGTATCCGCAGGCCGGCGCGGACCGGTCGACCCGGCCGACCCGAGGAAGCCGGGGCAGTAGCCCCCTCGAACGCGGGTTTGGGGGGCGAGACGGCGCTGGGATAGCCTTGCCCCGCTTCTGGCGCGAGTGGCGGAATAGGCAGACGCGCACGGTTCAGGTCCGTGTGTCCGAAAGGACGTGGGGGTTCAACTCCCCCCTCGCGCACCAGTTCGAGCACCGTCGTCGGCTACGGCAAGGACGCCCTGGGCGCGCCGCGCTGAGGCTCTCCCAGGACCGCGCATCCGCCACGGACTGCGTTCGGTGATCGAGGACTCCTCAGTCGTCCCGCCGCGTTCCGCGCGAGGTTCGGGAATCCTCCCGATGTCCCGGCGTCGTCTTAGGGCGAGCGTGAGTGGTCAGTCGGCCGGAGTCCCGGCCACCGGACCAGGAGACACATCATGACCACTTCAACCATCACCCACCACGACCGGTTCCGTATGCCGTCGTGGCAGGCGCGGTGGCGGCGCTTGTCGCTCTCGCCGTCGTCCTGCTCCTCGTCGGACCCCTGTCGCTGCCGGGCTCGGGGTCGGACCAGCCGGCCCTGAACGAGGCGCCGGGCTACGGCGCGTACCCGCCGGGCGGCCAGCACCCCGCCTACCAGCACCACCCCACCACGGCCGGTGGGCGCATCATGATCGGCCAGTGAGCGCTGGTCGGTGGCGGGGGGCCTCGAACTGCGTGGCGGGGCCCTCCGGCGACGCCTAGAGTGGACGTTCTCGGGACCAGGACACATCCACAGCCAGGCGGTGGCCCCGATGCCGGAGGAGAGCGGGAGCCCCGCTCTTCTCGGCAGGGAGCGGGAGCGCGCGGAGCTGTACGACGCCTTGCTGCTGGCACGGGAGGGCAGCCCCCAGACCGTGGTCGTCGGCGGGGACGCCGGCATCGGCAAGACCACGCTCGTCGCCGACCTGGCTCGTCGTGCCGAGGAGCTCGGGTTCGGCGTTCTCGTCGGCCACTGTCTCGACATCGACGCGGGCGTCGCGTTCGGTGCCGTCATCGAGGCGGTTCGCGAGCTGGTCGGACGGCTCGACGAGGTCGAGTCACACCCCCACGCGCGACGGATGAGCGCCCTCCTGAACGCTGAGGCGCCGCGGAGCCCCGAGCCCTTCCGCGTCCTGGGTGACCTGCATCAGACGGTGCTCGAGGCCGCCTCCGAGGGACCGCTGATGTTCGTCCTGGAGGACATGCACTGGGCGGGCCGCTCGACTCAGGACTTCGCCGTGGCGCTTGCCGGCAGGGGGCGAGGACGACTGCTGTTCGTGCTCACCGCCCGGTCTGACGACCTGCACCGGCGACACCCGGCCCGGAGGACGCTCGCGGAGATCAGCCGGCTCCCCAACGCCCGGCGCGTGGACCTGGCCGGCCTCGACCGGGACAGCATCGCGGGCATCGTGCACACGCACGCGGCCGGTACGGCCGACGCAGCGCGGGTGCGGTCGGTGGTGACCCGTGCGGAGGGCAACCCGCTGTACGCCGAGGAGCTCGCGGCCGCGGACCCGCGCGCGATCCCCGAGCAGCTGTCCGACCTCTTCCTCGCCCGGGTCGACGCGCTGGCCGCCGGCCCGCGCGAGCTGTTGCGCGTCGCTTCCGTCGACGGTACGCGGGTCGACACCGGCACGCTCGCCGAGCTGTCGGCCCTGGACCACGACCCAGCTCGACGCGTTCCTCCGCGAGCTGCTCGACGCCAACCTCCTGAGGGGGGCCGGCGACTGCCTGGCGTTCCGGCACGGGCTGCTGCGCGACGCCGTGTACGACGACCTGCTCCCGGACGAGCGGACCCGGCTCCACGCGCGGCTCGGCGCGATCCTGCAGGCGCGGACCGACCAGGACCCGGACCCGCGCCTGTCGGCACTGAGCCGGCTGGCCTTCCACTGGTCCGCAGCGCACGACCTGCCGCGCACCCTCGAGGCGTCGGTACGGGCGGGCGAGGTGGCGTGGCGGATCGGTGCGGCCGAGGCCATCACCCACCGCGAGCGTGCGCTGTCCCTGTGGGACCGGATGCCCGACGCGGAGGTCCGGGCCGGCTGCACCCACGTCGAGCTCCTCCTCCGGCTTGGCCAGGGCGGACTGCGACCAGGGTGACCTCCAGCGCTGGCACGAGCTGAACCGTCGGGCGGTCGAGATGCTCGGGCCCGGCACGCGACCCGCTCCTGGCGAGCCGGGCCCACTCGAGCCTCGGCAAGTCCGCGATCTTCAACGAGGACATGGCCGGCGCGACGGAGGCGATCCGGCGCGCCGTCGAGGGCGCCGGTGACTCCCCGAGCCTGGCGCGGGCGTACGCGCTCGGTGCCGCAAGCGCTGCTGCACAACGTCAACGGCCACTTCGTGGCCGGACTGGACGCCGCCGAGCGAGCCGCTCCGGGCCGCCCGGACCGCGGACGTGATCGATCCGCTGATCCTGGCTCTGATGTTCCGGTCCGACGCACTCCTGCATGCTGGGCCGGGTGGGCGACTCCTGTGCCGTCGTGGGGGAGCTCATCGACGTGGCGCGGAGCGCCGGGATGGTCGAGTGGACGCTGGAGTCGGTCGGTCTCCTGGCGGGACGGCTGATGGAGTCGGGGCAGGTCTCCCAGGGGATCACGGTCGCGACCGCGGGCTATCGCGAGGGCGTGGCGGGACGTCGGACCGTGCAAGCCACGTGCGGTGAGGACATGGTGACGGCTCTCATCTGGAATGGTCGCCTCGAGTCGGCGGAGATGTTGCTGGACGAGCTCCGCGAGCTCGCGCTGCCGGAGGCCCGCTGGCGGCACCTGCAGCAAGAGCTCGCCCTGGTCCGCGGTGACGTCGCGAGGTCGCGCCCGGCCGGCGGAGCCGGCTCCCGGCCAGGCGTCGTCCCGATGACATCGGCGCGCTACGAGAGCTGCGCCTGGCCGACCTGCGTGACGACGAGGCGCGCTGCCTGGAGGTGGCCGAGTCGTTCCTGGGACGGCTGGACGACTGCGACTCCCCGCTGCTGGCCGCGTCCGCGGCGCGGATCGGCTTCCACGCCCTGGCCGTGGCGCGGTCCGCCCTCCGGTCGCGGGCAGCGCTCGCTGACCGACCGGGCGACGCGTCAGCTGGAACGCGCGTGCGACGGCCTGACCGACGAGTGGTCCGCGTCGTACTTCGCCGTCCAGCTCGCGCTCGCGGAGGCGTACGCCGCGCGGGTCGCCGGGCAGCCGGCCGTCGACCAGTTCCGGGCGGCAGTCGTCGCTGGCGTACCCGTTCGGTGCCTACTTCGCCCTCGAGCCGCGGCTCGGTCTCGCCGAGGAGCTGCTTGCGACACGGCGACCGGGACGAGGGCCGCGAGCTCCTCGTCGAGTGCTGGCGGACCGCCCACGAGCTGGGCGCGCACGGCGTGGAGGGGCGAGCCGTCCGCCTCGCCACCCGCGCCCGGGTCCCGCTCCCGGAGTCGTCGGTCCGGGAGGGACCGCTGAGCCGGTTGACGCCCCGCGAGCGCGAGGTCCTCGACCTGCTCTCCACCGGCGCGACGAACAAGGCGATCGCCGGCGTCGCTGTTCATCAGCGAGAAGACGGTGAGCGTCCACGTCTCGAACCTGCTCGGCAAGCTCGGCGTGGAGAACCGCGGAGCGGCAGCGGCGCTGGCCCGACGGCTCGCCGGCTGATCGGCGACCGCCGGGCGTGGCCCGAAATGTGAGGCGCCCCCGCCCGTCGTACGAGCGGGGGCAGTGGCGCCGCGCCCTCGTCCCCCCCAGGTCGATGGGCAACACCCCCCAGTCAGCGTGTGTGTCGTTCCCCCGATCGACTGCTGACCTGTGCGGGGCGATCCGCTGGATCGCGACCCTCACGGGGAGGAAACGGCCGAAACCGGTGGTCATGACGCGGTTTCGCGACATTTTCTTCGCCGATTTCGGCTGAGTCACGCTCGAATCGCGCGATTCACGCCTGAGACGGACCCTTCCACGAGGCGTACGGCGCCCTCGCGGCGCGGGTCCGCGGCCGCGACGAGGTGCCCGTCGGCGTTCACCAGGGTGGCGCCGACCCCGCCGAAGTACATGGTCAGGTCGGTCTCCCGCTTGACCAGCTCGTCGGGCCGACCGGGACGGTGCACGTGGACCCGCGGCCGGTTCACGGCCTCGTGGAGCGAGAGTCCCGGACAGGTAGCCGGCCAGCACCTGCGCGATCGCGGTCGTGATCCGGTCCGCCCCGGGCGAGCCGATCGCGAGCGTGGAGCCGTCGTCGTGACGGCCCGACGGTGGGCGCCATGTTGGACAGCAGGCGGGTGCCGGGCACGGCGGCGTGCAGCCCGGCCGGGTTGAGCTCCTGCTCGCCGAGGCAGTTGTTGAGCCAGATCCCGGTGCCGGCGGCGATCATCCCCGAGCCGTACCCGGACGAGAACGTCACCGCGCACGCCGTCCCGGAGCGGTCCGTCGCCGACACGTGCGCCGTCGAGCCCGACTCCAGGACGGCGAGGTGGTCGCGGTCGACGCGTCCGAGGAACTCCCGCGCCGCCGCGACCAGGTCGGGGGCATGGTCCAGGACGTCGAGCCGGTGCCCGAGCACGGCGCGCTGGACCTGCGACGACGTGGTCGGCGTCGAGCGGGTCCTCGCCCGGGTGGGCGAGCAGCAGGCGGAGCATGGCGGTCAGGCAGACGCCCCCGACGGAGGGTGGCGGGGTCGTGGCGAGGGCCCAGCCGTGCGGTCCGCGAGACGAGCGCCGGCCGTACGACGGGCCGGTACGCCGCCAGGTCGGCGGGCGTGAGCAGCCCGCCGCGGTCGGTCACGTCGCGGCTGATCAGCTCGGCCAGCTCGCCGGTGTGCAGGGCTCCCGGTCCGTCGCTCGCGATCAGCTCGAGCGAGGCGACGAGGTCCGGCATCACGATCCGCCCGGTGGTCAGCTCGCCCTCGGCGTCGTGGAGGACGGCCCGGCTCTCCTCGTCCCAGCCGAAGATGTCGTCGTAGGTGTAGTCGAGGTAGTAGCGCGCCGCCGAGGTCAGCCGGTAGCCGCCGCGGGCGACCTCGACCGCCGGCGCGACGATCTCGCGCCACGGCAGCCGCCCGTCGCGCCGGTGGGCCTCGCCGAACGCCGCCAGCGACCCGTGCACCGCGACCGAGCCCGGCCCGATGGTGATGTCCACGCCGCCGCCGTACGCCGTCGACACGTCCCACGTCGGCCGCGCCGGCCGGCCCCGGCGCGTGGCCGCGCCCGGGCATGTCCATCCAGCCGTCCACGGTGTACGCCGGCCCGCCGTCGCCGGGCTGCACGGTGACGAACCCGCCCGAGCTCAACGAGACGATCCCCACCTCGTTGACCATCGCGACCAGCGCGGCCGCCAGGGCCGCGTCCACCGCGTTCCCGCCGGCCGAGCGCCACCTGCTCGGCGGCGTCGGCGGCCGCCTCGTTCGGTGCGGCCACGGCGAGGGCGGACATGGGAGCACGCTAGCGGCGGCGCTCCGGCGGCACCGGCCATACTGGCGCACGTGAGAGCACCGGATCGTCGCACGCGGCGCATCCTGCTCGTGGTGGTCGTCCTGCTCGCTCATCAACGTGCCCTACGCCCTCCACCAGTGGCAGCTGCACCGGGTCGCCTCCGACGGGATCCACGTGACCGCGACCGTGGTGTCGACCGACGACGTGGGGGACGACGTCGTGCTCGCCTTCCGGCTCCCGGCCAGCGCCGATCCCGATCAGGTGGTGCGCACCGCCCGCGTCGACGAGGCCGCCGGTGCGGCCGCCGAGCGCTCGGGCGAGGTCGACGTCCGCGTCCTCGAGGGGCATCCCGCGGTGTACCAGCTGGACGGCCAGCAGCGCGGCCACGGTGCGACCGTCCTCACCCTGGGCGCCGACCTCCTGATCCTGCTCATCGTCCTGCTCGTCGTGGCGGCTCGGCGGCCGGCTGCGGCGTCCGGCCCTGGTCGCGGTGGCCCTCGGCGACGTCGAGGACGGTGAGGAGGGGTCGCTCCTCGACAAGCAGGACGACGGCACGTACCTGATCAACGGGGAGATCGCCGAGGCCGGCCCCGACTCGATGCTGCTCACCCTGCGCGACCGCGACGTCACCGTGCACCTGCGGGGCCACGCCAACCCGCTCGACGTGGGGAAGCGGGCCAGGGTCCACGCCCACCTGGTCGGCTGATGCTGCAGCAGGTCGTCGACACGCTGCTCGGCGTCACGCCCTGGCTGGCCCTGCTGATCATCGCCGGCCCTGGTCTTCGGGGAGGCGGCGCTGTTCTTCGGGTTCGTGCTCCCCGGCGAGACGGCGGTCGTGTACGGCGGGGTGCTCGCCGACGCCGGGAAGGTGTCGGTCTTCGTCGTCCTCGCCGTGGTGATCGTGGCCGCGGTGGTCGGCGACAGCGTCGGCTTCGAGGTGGGGCGCTCGCTGGGGCCCCGGGTGGTCCGGGCGCCGGTCCTGCGCCGTCATCCCGACCGCATCGGCGCGGCGCAGGCCTACCTCCGTCAGCGCGGCGGGCGCGCCGTGGTCGCGGGTCGCTTCACGGCGTTCCTGAGGGCGGTGATGCCGGCCCTGGCCGGGGCGAGCCGGATGGAGTACCCGCGCTTCCTGGTGTTCAACGCGATCGGCGGGGTGCTCTGGGGGACCGCCTGCGTGCTGCTCGGCTACTTCGCGGCGCACTCGATCAGCCGGGTCACCCACTACCTCGGGCTCACCAGCGGCGTGATCGTCGGCCGTCCTCGTCCTCGGCCTGCTCTGGGCCTGGCACCGCCGCCACCGGCGATGGCTGAGCGCGCCGGCGCCCCGCGGCGCCCGGTCGTGGGCCGGCTGGCGCACCGTGCTGTGGCTCGGGGTGGTCAGCCTGCTCGTCGACCTCGTCTACGAGGGCGCCCGCTCGATCACCGGGCCGTTCCTGGCCTCGCTCGGCGCCTCCGCGCTGACCGTCGGCCTGGTCACCGGCGCCGGTGAGGCGGCGGCGCTCGGGTTCCGGCTCTTCTCCGGCCCCGCCGCCGACCGGTCGGGGCGCTACTGGCGCTGGATGGTGGTCGGCTACGCCCTGACGGCGGTGTGCGTGCCGCTGATGGCGCTGGCGCCCGCGCTCGGCGCGGCCGGGCTGGTGTTCGGCTCGACGATGGTGCTGCTCGAGCGGACCGGCAAGGCCGTGCGCAGCCCGGCGAAGTCGGTGCTGCTCGCCGTGGCGGCCACGCGACGTCGGCCGCGGCCGCGGGTTCGGCGTACACAAGGCGCTCGACCAGACCGGGGCGTTCCTCGGTCCGCTGGTCGTCGCGGGCGTCATCGTGCTGACCGGCCACACCGCGGCCGGCCTCGCCGTGCTCGCGGTGCCGGGCGCGATCGCGCTCGGCGTGCTCGCCTGGATGCACCGGCACGTCGGCGACCCCGCAGCCCGACCCGCACGCCGCGACCGTCGCGCTCGAGCCCCTGCCGCGCACCTTCTACGTGTACGCCGTCGCCTGCGCCCTCACGACCGTCGGCCTGATGACCTTCGGCGTGATCTCCTTCCACCTCGTCAACGACGACCTGGTCACCGCCGCGGTCGTCCCGGTCGTGTACGCCGCGGCGATGGGCGCCGAGGCGGTCGCCTCGCTCGGCACCGGCTTCGCCTACGACCGCGTCGGCGCAGGCACGCTGCTCGTCCTGCCGGTGGTCGTGGCGGCGGTCCCGCTGCTGGCCTTCAGCGACCGCGTCGGCGATCGCGGTCGGCGGGGTGCTCCTGTGGGGCGCCGCGACCGGCGTGCAGGACTCCACGGTCAAGGCGCTGGTCGCCGACCTCGTGCCGATCGGCCGTCTGGGCACGGCGTACGGCGCGTTCGCGGCGTTCCAGGCCGTGGCGGCGCTGGTCGGCGGCGTCCTCGCCGGCTGGCTGTACGACGTCCAGGTCACGGCCCTGGTCGGCCGTGATCGGCGGCGCCCAGGTGGTCGCGCTCGGTGCTGCTCGTGGTGGTGCTGGCCCGCCGGCCCCGCGGCCCCGAGTGGTCCGCGCCGCCCGACTAGGGTGAGGAGCATGTCGGCCACCCCGTCGTCGTACTCCATCACGATGCGACTGCACACCGCGCCCGACCACGGAGTCGTCGGAGCCGTCGCCACCGCCATCTCCACCGCCGGCGGCATCGTCACCGGCATCGACGTCGCCGACTCGAGCCACGACCGCCTCGTCGTCGACGTGACCTGCTCGGCCTCCGACGCCGACCACTCCGAGGAGCTCGTCGCCGCGGTCCGCGTGGTGCCGGGCGTCGAGGTCCACAAGGTCAGCGACCGCACCTTCCTGCTCCACATCGGCGGCAAGATCGAGGTCCGGTCGAAGGTCCCGCTGCGGACCCGCGACGACCTGTCGATGGCCTACACGCCGGGCGTGGGTCGCGTCAGCCTGGCGCTGGCGGCCAACCCCGACGACGTACGCCGCCTCACGATCAAGGGCAACTCCGTCGCCGTCGTCACCGACGGCTCGGCCGTGCTCGGCCTGGGCAACATCGGCCCGGGCGCGGCGCTGCCGGTGATGGAGGGCAAGGCGGCGCTGTTCAAGCGGTTCGCCGACATCGACGCCTGGCCGATCTGCCTGGCGACCCAGGACACCGACGAGATCGTGAAGGCCGTCGAGATGATCGCGCCCGGGTTCGGCGGCATCAACCTCGAGGACATCGCGGCGCCGCGCTGCTTCGAGGTCGAGCGCCGGCTGCGCGGCCAGCCTCGACATCCCGGTCTTCCACGACGACCAGCACGGCACCGCGATCGTCGTGCTGGCCGCGCTGACCAACGCCCTGCGCTGCGTGGAGAAGAAGATCGCCGACGTCCGGATCGTGGTGTCCGGCGGCGGGGCGGCCGGCTCGGCGATCGTCACGCTGCTGCTGGCCGGCGGAGCGGTCGACGTCGTGGTCAACGACAAGGACGGCATCCTCTGCGCCGGCGACGAGAGCCTCAGCCCGGCGCACGCCGAGCTCGCCGCGCGGACCAACCCCCATCGGCTGCGCGGCGGCCTGCACGACGCCCTGAGGGGCGCCGACGTCTTCATCGGGGTCAGTGCGCCCGGGGATCCTGCCGGCCGAGTGGATCGCGGACATGGCCCCGGAGGCCGTGGTGTTCGCGCTGGCGAACCCCGACCCGGAGGTCGACCCGGCCGACGCCGAGAAGTACGCCGCCGTGGTGGCGAGCGGACGCTCGGACTTCCCCAACCAGATCAACAACGTCCTGGCCTTCCCGGGCGTCTTCCGCGGGCTGCTCGACGCGCGCGCCACGCGAGATCACCGATCGACGATGCTGCTCAAGGCGGCCGAGGCGATCGCCCTCGTCGTCAAGGACGACGAGCTGAACCCGAACTTCATCATCCCCAGTGTCTTCAACGCCGACGTCCCCAAGGCCGTCGCCGCCGCCATCAGAGGAGCCGACGCATGACGCCACGACCCTGGCCGACTTCCACGCCACCACGCTCGACGGCCGGACCAGGACCTCGGCGACTACGTCGGCGACGTCGTGCTGGTGGTCAACACCGCCAGCAAGTGCGGGCTCACCCCGCAGTACGAAGGCCTCCAGCAGCTGTACGACGACTACGCCGACCAGGGGCTGGTGGTCCTGGGCTTCCCGTGCGACCAGTTCGGCCACCAGGAGCCGGGCACCGAGGAGGAGATCGGTGCGTTCTGCCAGCAGAACTACGGCGTCTCGTTCCCGATGTTCGCCAAGATCGACGTCAACGGCGACGACACCCACCCGCTCTACCGGTGGCTGAAGGACGAGAAGTCCGGCCGCCTCGGCGCGAACGATCAAGTGGAACTTCACCAAGTTCCTGATCGGCCGCGACGGCCGCGTGCTGACGAGCGCTTCGCGCTCGACCACCGAGCCGGAGAAGCTCCGCCCGGAGATCGAGGCGGCGCCCTGGCGCCGGTCGGCCGGTCCGGCGAGGCCGCGGCCGGCTGAGTCAGTCGTTGCTCTCGGTGGCGTAGAGCGCGGCGCCGACGATGCCGGCGGCGTTGAGCAGCGTCGCGGGGATGATCTCGGTGTCGATGTCGACCAACGACAAGAACTTGTCGGCCTTCTTGCTGACCCCGCCGCCGACCACGAAGAGCTCGGGGGAGAAGAGGTCCTCCAGCTTGCGGTAGTACGTCGTCAGCCGCTCGGCCCAGTCCTCGCACGACAGGTCCTCGCGCTCCCGGGCGCTCGAGGCCGCCCGCTTCTCCGCGTCGTGGCCGTCGATCTCGAGATGGCCGAGCTCGGAGTTGGGCACCAGGACGCCGTCGTAGACCAGGGCGGAGCCGATGCCGGTCCCGAGCGTGGTCACGATGACCAGCCCCTGCCGGCCCTTGGCCGCGCCGAACCGCACCTCGGCGAGCCCCGCCGCGTCGGCGTCGTTGACCACGTGGACGTCGCGGCCGGTGGCGTCGGTGAACAGCTTGTCGGCGTCCTCGCCGATCCAGTGCTTGTCGATGTTGGCCGCCGAGTGCACCACGCCGTGCTTGACCACGCCCGGCACGGTCACGCCGACCGGTCCGTCGGAGTCGTCGAAGCTGCCGAGCAGGTCGACGAAGACCTTCGCCACGGCCTCGGGCGTCGCGGGCTGGGGCGTGTCGATGCGCACCCGCTCCTCGGCGAACTCGCCCTGCTCGAGGTCGACCGGTGCGCCCTTGATGCCGCTCCCACCGAAGTCGATGCCGAAGGGCAGTCCCGAACCAGTCATGCCCCCAATCTCGCCCACCCGCCCCGCGCCTGGCAACCGAAGCGGCGCGAAGTTCACCCCTGGGGGCGGGGCGGACGCTCGGAGCCCGACCGGGCGGCCGACGTAGGGTCGCGGGGTGAGCGCAGGCACCATCGAGTACTCCTCGGCGACCGGCCGTGGTGTCGTGATCGCCGCGGTGCTCGGGTCGGGCATGGCGATGCTCGACGGCACCGTGGTGAACGTGGCGCTCCGGACGATCGGCGAGGACCTCGACGCGACCCTGGCGCAGCTGCAGTGGATCACCAACAGCTACCTGCTCATGCTCGCCAGCCTGATCCTGCTCGGCGGGGCGCTCGGTGACCGGCTCGGCCGGCGCCGGGTGTTCGTCGTCGGCGTGGTCTGGTTCGCCGTGGCGTCCTTGGCGTGCGGGCTGGCCCCGAGCGTCGAGCTGCTGATCGCGGCCCGGGTGCTGCAGGGGATCGGCGGGGCGCTGCTGACGCCGGGGAGCCTGGCGATCATCGAGGCGGTCTTCGTCCCCGGCGACCGCGGCCGCGCCATCGGGTCGTGGACCGGGCTCGGCAGCATCGCCGCGGCGATCGGTCCCTTCGTCGGCGGTGCCCTCGTCGAGTACGCCGACTGGCGGTGGATCTTCCTGATCAACGCCCCCATCGCCGTCCTGACGGTGGCCGCCGCGTTGCGGTACGTGCCGGAGACCAGGACCGCGAGCGAGGGTCGCTTCGACGTCCCCGGGGCCGTGCTCGCGGCGGTGAGCCTCGGCGGGCTCACCTACTGGCTCATCGAGTGGCACACCGACCTCGCGGTCCCGGCCCTCGTGGTGGGGGTCGCCGCGGGGATCGGCTTCGTCCTCGTCGAACGTCGCTCGCCGCACCCGATGATGCCGCTGAGCCTGTTCGCCTCCCGGACCTTCAGCGCGGCGAACGCGATGACGCTGCTGGTGTACGCCGCGCTGGGCGCGGTCACCTTCTTCCTCGTGCTCGAGCTGCAGACCGTCCTCGGGTACGGGCCGCTCGAGGCGGGCCTGTCCCTGCTGCCGATCACGGTGCTGATGCTGCTGCTGGCCGCACGGGGTGGAGCGCTCGCGAGCCGGATCGGGCCGCGCATCCCGATGACGGTCGGGCCGCTGATCATGGCCGTCGCGGTGGCCTGGCTGTCACGCCTCGACGAGGGCTCGTCGTACTGGACCGACGTCCTGCCGCCGCTGGTGGTCTTCGGGGTGGGCCTGGCCGGCCTCGTCGCACCGTTGACGGCGACCGTGCTGGCGGCGGCTCCCGACGAGAACGTCGGCGTGGCCAGTGGCGTGAACAACGCCGTCGCGCGTGCCGGGTCGCTGTTCGCCGTGTCCGCGCTGCCCGTGGCGGTCGGCCTGTCCGGCGAGCAGTACGCGAACCCGACCGCCTTCGGCAGACGCCTACAGCGAGGCGCTGCTGATCTGCGCCGGGCTCCTGGCCGCTGGGCGGCGTCCTGTCGTGGTTCACCATCCCCCGGGGTCCGGTCGTCCGCCCCACGGAGCCGGCGCCGGAGCATGCCGCGGCACCGCAGCTGGACTGCCCGCACCGCGGCCGCTGAGGGCCCGCGAACTACCCTTCGACCCATGGCACGGGGGCGTCGCGGCATCGCGTGCGTGGCGCTGGGCGTCGCCGCAGCGCTCCTCGCGTCGTGCGGCGACGGCTCGTCGCAGGCGGGGTCGGGACCGGAGTCCTCGAGCCCGGTCACCTCGCCGTCCGCCACGACGTCCCCGACCGACCCGGTCACGACGCCCGGCGCTGGACCCGGCCCATGCGGTCGACCGGCCCGGTCGCTTCCGGGCACCGCTGCACACCGCCGACATCCTGATCTTCCGGCAGCGGCCGCTCAGCGACGCGATGGTGCGCCGGATCCAGGGCGTCGACGGGGTGACCCGCGTCGAGCGCTTCTCCCTGGCCCAGGTCAGTCTCGACGACCACGCGATCAACGTCGCGGCCGTCGACCCTGCGACGTACCGCAACTACAACCCCGGTCAGGTGGCGCAGTTCCAGGAGGAGTGGGACCGGATCGCCGCCGGTGAGATGGCGCTGCGCCCGCAGTTCCGGCGCCAGGTGCCGAACAACGGGTTCGTCCGGATGGGCACCCGCTCCGACGCACCGCAGATCCACGTCGGCGTCTATGCGCCGCAGCTGCCGCAGGTGGACGCCGTCGTCAACACCAGCTGGGTGAGGACGCTGGGGATGCGACGGGGCAACGCCCTGCTGGTGTCGACGGGGAGCCGTACGCCGCTCTCGATCCGCACGCCGATCCAGCGCATCGTGGGCGGGAAGGCATCGGTCCAGCGCATGGACGCCGCTGCGCAGTTCGGGCTCGACCCGAGCGTCGCCCAGACCGCGCTGCTCGTCGGCACCGCGGCCGATGCCGTCGGCGCGTTCAGCTACACGGTGCTCGGCGGCGGCCGGATCGCGCCACAGCCGTCGGTGGGTCGCGTCGCACATCTCCACCCAGACGATGCCGATCATCGGCGCGATGACCTGCAACACCGTGATGTTCCCCCAGCTCCGCGCGGCGCTCGAGGAGATCCGGGTGACCGGTCTCGCGGGCGCGATCCACCCGAGCCAGTACGGCGGTTGCTACGTGCCGCGCTTCATCGCCGGCACGACCACCTTGTCCAACCACGCCTTCGGCCTGGCCTTCGACCTCAACGTGCCGGAGAACCAGCGCGGCACGGTCGGGCCGGATCAACCGCCAGGTCGTCGCGATCTTCCAGCGGTACGGCTTCACCTGGGGCGGCACCTGGCACTGGACCGACCCCATGCACTTCGAGCTGAACCGCCTGGTCCGACCTCGAGTGAGGACGTTCCGTAGCCTCGGTCGAAGCCGGGGCGGTCCCCAACCGCACGATTTCAGCCCCGGATGTTGCGGCTGGTGACCAGACGGCGGGCGTCCTCGCGCCTCCGCCCGCCTGGTCCGCGCGCTGCCGCGCCCGCCCCGCCGCCCGACGCCCGGGCAGGATGGGCGCATGCGAGCCGTCCAGGTCCTCCAGCCCACCGGTCCGGCGGACGTGCGCGTCGTCGACGTCGAGGAGCCGACCCCGGGACCGGACGACGTGCTGGTCGAGGTGCACAGCGTCGGGATCTCGTTCCCCGACCTGCTGCTGAGCAAGGGGCAGTACCAGATGCGTCCCGAGCCGCCGTTCACCCTCGGCGTCGACGTCGCCGGGACCGTGGTCTCGACGGGCCCGTCGGGCCTCGAGCCCGGGAGCCGGGTCTGCGGCGTCGTGCCGTACGGCGCGGCCGGCGAGCGGGCGGTGATCCCGGCGGGGTCGGTGTTCCCGCTCCCGGACCGCCTCTCCTACGACGAGGGCGCGGCGTTGCCGATGAACTACCTGACCGCGCTGTTCGCGCTCCAGGAGCGCGGTCAGCTCCGCGCGGGCGAGACGGTCCTGGTGCACGGCGCGGCCGGCGGGCGTCGGTACGGCGACCCTGCAGGTCGCCAAGGGGCTCGGCGCCCGCACCATCGGCGTCGTGTCGACCGAGGAGAAGGCGGCGTTCGCCCGCGCCGCCGGCGCCGACGAGACGGTGCTCGTCGACGGGTTCAAGGACGCGGTGCAAGGAGCTGACCGGCGGACGCGGTGTCGACGTGGTGCTCGACGTGGTGGGCGGCGACGCGTTCACCGACTCCCTGCGCTGCCTCGCCGAGCAGGGTCGGCTGCTCGTGGTCGGCTTCGCGGCCGGGCAGGGGATCCCCGAGGTCAAGGTCAACCGGCTGCTCCTCGGCAACCTCGACGTGCGCGGGGTCGGCTGGGGCGGCTACGCGATGATGCGACCGGGCTACATGCACGAGCAGTGGCGAGCCCTGCTGCCGATGATCGAGAGCGGGGTCGTCACGCCGCCGGTCGGTGCGACGTACGATCTCGCCGACTTCGGCCGCGCCCTGCAGGACATGGAGGCGCGACGCACGCTCGGGAAGGCCGTCGTCCGGGTGCGGTGACCGCGCACACCCTAGGCTTCGGTGAATGAGCACGCTCGATGACGCCCGCGAGGGCATGGATCCGGACATCCGCCCGCAGGACGACCTCTTCGGTCACGTCAACGGGAGGTGGCTGGAGACCGCGGAGATCCCTGCCGACAAGGGCAGCTGGGGATCGTTCGTGCACCTCGCCGACGCCGCCGAGGAGCAGGTCCGCGCGATCATCGAGGGGCTCGCCGAGCGGGTGGTCGCCGGCGAGGAGGGCCTCGGCGACGACGCGATGCGGATCGCCTGCCTCTACGCGTCCTTCATGGACGAGGAGGCCGTCGAGCGCCTGGGCGTCGAGCCCCTTCAGCCACTGCTCAACGCCGTCGACAGCCTGCGTGACGTCCGTGACCTGGCCGCGTTCCTCGGCGAGTTCGAGCAGATCGGCGGCAGCGGCGCGTTCGGCGTCTACGTCGACGTCGACGGCAAGAACTCCGACCGCACCCTGTTCAACGTCGTGCAGGGCGGCCTCGGCCTGCCCGACGAGTCCTACTACCACGACGAGAAGTTCGCCGAGATCCGCGAGAAGTACGTCGCCTTCCTGACCCGGATGTTCGAGCTCGTCGAGTACGCCGACCCGGCGCGGCGCGGCCGCGACCGTGATGGCCGTCGAGACCCGGCTCTCCCAGGGGCACTGGGAACGCGCCGAGACCCGCGACGTGCAGAAGACCTACAACCTGCTCACCCGCGAGGAGCTGCACGCGCTGTGCCCGGCCTTCGACTGGGAGGCCTTCATCCGCAACCTCGGCGGCTCCGAGGAGACCATCGCCGAGACCTGCATCCGGCAGCCCTCCTACCTCCAGCACCTGTCCGGTGCGCTGGAGGAGGTGCCGATCGAGGACTGGCGCGCCTGGCTCGTCGCCCGCGTCATCCGCGCGTACGCGCCGTACCTCACGCGCGAGCTGGTCGAGACCAACTTCGACTTCTACGGCCGCACCCTCGGCGGCACCCCGGAGCTGCGCGAGCGCTGGAAGCGCGGCGTGGCCCTGGTGGAGGGCTCGATCGGTGAGGCGGTGGGCCGCGAGTACGTCGCCCGCCACTTCCCGCCCGACTCCAAGGCGATGATGGACGACCTCGTCGGCAACCTGCTGCGCGCCTACCGGCAGTCGATCTCGGCGCTGGACTGGATGAGCGAGGAGACCAAGCAGGCGGCGTACCAGAAGCTCGACCGGTTCCGCTCCAAGATCGGCTACCCGCAGACGTTCCGCGACTACTCCTCGCTCGACTTCGTGCCCGACGACCTGGTCGGCCAACGTCGCCGCGGCCAACGCGTTCGAGACCCGCCGGCAGCTGGCGAAGATCGGCGCTCCGGTCGACCGCGACGAGTGGCTGATGCTGCCCCAGACCGTGAACGCCTACTACCGGCCGGGCATGAACGAGATCTGCTTCCCGGCCGCCATCTTGCAGAAGCCGTTCTTCTCCCCCGACGCCGACCCGGCCGAGAACTACGGCGGCATCGGCGCGGTGATCGGCCACGAGATCGGGCACGGCTTCGACGACCAGGGGGCGCAGTACGACGGCGCCGGCAACCTGCACGACTGGTGGACCCCCGACGACAAGGCGGCCTTCCAGGTCAAGGCGCAGGCGCTGATCGAGCAGTACAACGGGTTCTCGCCGCGCAACCTGCCCGACGAGCACGTCAACGGCGCACTCACGGTCGGGGAGAACATCGGCGACCTCGGTGGCCTCACCATCGCGTTGACGGCCTACTCGATCGCCCAGCAGGGCGACGTCGGCCTCGAGGACGCCCAGAGCGCTGTTCTTCAACTGGGCCTACTCTGGCGCACCAAGCGCCGGCGCGAGCTCGACCAGCAGTACCTCACCGTCGACCCGCACAGCCCGCCGGAGTTCCGCGCCAACATCGTGCGCAACCTCGACGAGTTCCATGCCACCTTCGGCACGCAGGAGGGCGACGGGCTCTGGCTCGACCCGGCGGACCGCGTCCGGATCTGGTGACCCGCAGCGCCCACCGCCAGGCGGCGTACACCCGCCGGCTCGACTGGGGTCTCGACGGCGCGCTCGCGCTCGTGGCGGACGCCCGCCCGGGCGACGTCGCGGTGGTCGTCGACGTGCTGTCGTTCACCACGACGCTCACCGTCGCCGTCGAGCAGGGCCTGATCGTCCATCCCTATCCCTGGCGGGCCGAGGACGCCGCGGCGTACGCCGCCGAGCGCGGCGCGACCCTGGCGCTCGGGCGGCGTGAGGGCCTGGCCGCGGGCTCGGTGAGCCTGTCGCCGGCGTCGTTCGTCGGTGTCGCGGGCCTCGACCGGGTGGTGCTGCCGTCGCCCAACGGCTCCGCGATCTCCTTCGCCCTGGCCGACGCCGGGGTCACCGTCGTCGGTGCCTCGCTGCGCAACGCCTCCGCCGTGGCGCGCTGGCTGCGCAGCGGGCCGGCGTCCGCCGTCTCGGTGGTGGCGGCCGGTGAACGCTGGCCCGACGGACAGCTGCGCCCGGCGGTCGAGGACCTGTGGGGAGCCGGGGCCGTGCTGGCTGCCCTGGGGGAGGCCGGCGCCAGTCCGGAGGCGCGCGCCGCGGTCGCGGCGTTCCGGGCGGTCGAGCAGCGTCTCGAGGACGAGCTGCGCGCCTGTGCGAGCGGGCGCGAGCTGGTCGAGGACGGCTTCGCCGTCGACGTGGAGCTGGCGGCCGCCCACGACGTCAGCGACGTCGTGCCCGTCCTCACCGGTGACGGCGTTCGACGACGCTCAGGAGTCGTAGACGTCGCAGCCCTTGCGCAGCAGGGCGTCCCACGTGGCCGCGTCGACCACGCCGGTGGCGCTCAGGCCGTGGTCGCGCTGGAACGCGCGGATCCTCGTGGCCGTGGTGTCGTCGTAGGACCCGTTGGCGTCTCCCGGCGGGGGCGCGTCCCATGTCGACCAGGAGCTGTCTGCAGCTGTCGGATCCAGATGCCGTTCGATCCCTCGGTGCTCATGCCGGTGCTCAGGGTCGGCCTGGCCAGGGTGACGAAGCACAGGCAGGCGACGGGGTCCGTGGTCCCGGCCTTCAGCCTGGTGACGATGCCCCCTCGGTCGCCGGCGGAGAACTTGGCGTCGCACGCTTCGGCCGAGGTGCCGAAGGGTCCGAGGTAGATGACGTAGCGCGGGGTGGGCAGCTCGGGCGGCACCCACGCCGCCGGGCACGACTTCGTGGTGTCGAGGTAGGCGAGGCCCTGGTCGCGGTTCTCCCCGACGACGGACCCCAGCTGGGACGCGCCGGTGCCCCGAGCCACCGACAGCAGGGCCAGGTCGGTGCAGACCGGCTGGTTGCGGTACGGGACACCCAGCCCGAGGGGGTCCGCGAACGTGCGGCCCTCCTGCTGCCCGCGGTCGAGCGCCAGGCCGCCGGTGATGCCGAGAGCCACGCCGAGCACGGCCGAGAGCGGCTACGGCGATCAGGGCAACGGGGCGCACCCGCGCAGGATACGTGCCGGACCTCCCCGAGCCGTCTGCTCAGCCCACCATCATCGCGCTCTGGTCGACCGGCTTGTCGGCCGGCTTGCGCGGCAGGAAGAACGCCGGGATGAAGCAGAGGCCGACCAGGATCGCGGCCACGAGGAACACGTCGCCGAAGGCCAGGCCCATGTAGTGCAGGCCGGTGGCGACGATCGCATCGACCTTGTCGGTCGGGATGCCGAGCTGGTCGAGGATCGCCGCCAGCTTGTTCTGGTCGCCTCCGGCGCTCTGGATGGCCAGCGTCGCGTTGACCGATCGGGTGCTGGTTGTAGGCGTTGGTGAGCAGCACCGAGAACAGCGCCGTGCCGACCGAGGCCGAGACCTGCTGGGTGATGTTCATCAGCGTCGACCCCTGGGCGACCTCGTGGTTCTTGAGGCTCGCCAGGGCCGCGGTGAAGACCGGCATCATCGTCGCGCCCATGCCGAGGCCCATGATCACGAACGCGGTCATGATGTAGGGGTACGGCGTCTTGTCGTCGATGAACGCCAGCATCCCCATGCCCGCGGTGTCGCCGACCAGGCCGGCCAGCACGACCTTGCCGGGCCCGATCTTGTCGGCCATGAACCCGGCGATCGGCATCGTCAGCATCGCGGCGAAGCCCTGCGGCGCCACCAGCCAGCCGGAGGCGAGGGGAGTCTCGCCGCGCACCTGCTGGAAGTAGAGCGTGAAGAGCAGGCTGCCGCCGAAGAAGGCCACCGCGAACAGGGACATGGTGATCACCGCGACCGTCATGTGGCGGTTGGTGAAGAGCCGCAGGTGGATCAGGGGGTGGATGTTCTTGCGACGCAGGGCCCAGGGCACGAACGCGATGACGAGGCCCAGGCCGAGCACGCAGCTGGTCACGACGTTGGACGTGAACGCGGTGCCGTGCTCCTGCTTCGCCGCCGGGATCGAGCTGACGCCGTACAGGAAGAGCGCGAGACCGGGGGAGAGCAGGGCCATGCCCACGAAGTCGAAGCTCTCCGAGGGGTGGACCTGGTCCTTGTCGAGGACGAGCCAGGCGTAGATGGCCGCGGCGATGCCGATCGGGACGTTGATCAGGAAGATCCAGTGCCACGAGGCGACGTCGATGAGCCAGCCACCGAGGATCGGGCCGAAGATCGGGCCGAGCAGCATGGGGACCCCGAGGATCGCCATCACCCGGCCGAGACGCTCGGGCCCGGCCTCACGGGTCAAGATGGTCATGCCCAGCGGCATCAGCATGCCGCCGCCGAGGCCCTGCAGCACCCGGAAGGCGACCAGCATCTCCAAGGTGGTGGCGGTCGAGCACAGCGCCGAGCCGGCCGTGAACAGCACGAGCGCGAGGATGTAGAGGCGCTTGGTGCCGAACCGGTCGGCCGCCCAGCCGGTCATCGGGATCACGGTGGCCAGCGCGAGCGTGTAGGCCGTGGAGGTCCACGCCACCTCCGCCTGGGTCGCGTCGAACGTGTCCTGGAAGGTGCGCTGGGCGACCGCCACGACGGTGATGTCGAGGATGGACATGATCGCGCCCATCACCACCACGCCGGCGACGACCATGACCCGCCGGTCGAGCTTCCCGTCGGAGGGGCCGCCAGGCCCGCCGGGGCCGCCCACCTGGCTGTCGATCTCGGTACTCATGTGTCAGAACTCCCGTCGAGAAAACATGTCCGTCGAGCCTAGGCCCGACCTCCGACACTCCGCGAACCTCTTTCGCGCGGAGCGGCTCACGCCGTCCCGTCCAGCGGTACGCCGGTCACGGCTCGGTCGGCGACAGCGGCGTCGGCAGGCCGGCGGCGTCCGGCGCCGCCACGTCGTCGGGCGGGTGCCGGACGTCGTACCGGATCTGGTCGCGCAGGGTCACCGCGATGTACACGGCCGCGAGGCCGGTGACCGCTGCCACGATCACGAAGATCTGGCGGTAGCTCAGCACCACGACCAGCAGCGCACCGAAGGCCAGGGAGAGCGCCTGGGGGACCGCCATCACCACCTCCACGGCGGCGGAGACCCGGCCCATGATCGCTTGGGGCGTGCGCCGCTGGATCAGCGTCATCAGGGCGACGATGACCACCGGGATCGCGGCCCCGAAGATCGCGGCGGCGAGGCAGACCACCGTGAAGTGGTGGGTGCCGGCCATCACCAGGATCCCGACCACGATCGCCGCGAGGCCGACGAGCCGACGCCGCCACCTCGCCGACCCGCTTGACCACAGCACTGGAGGCGAGGCCGCCGGCGACGGCCCCCACGCCCTGCACGGAGACGATCACGGACACGTAGGTGACCGGCTTGTCGAACGCGTCGAGCACCGCGTAGATCGCGGACTCGATGAAGCCCATCACCAGGATCGCCAGCGCGAAGCCGACCAGCACGTGCTTGAGGACACGGTCCCCGGCGAGGTGGCGGATCCCTGCGGTCATCTGGGTCCAGAAGTGGGTCTCCTCGTGCTCCGGCTGCTCCTCGCGCACCGAGAGGGAGGCGATCACGAGCGCCGCGACGAAGAAGGAGGCGGCGTCGAGCACGGCCACCGCCCACCCGCCGAGCCAGGTGAACAGCAGCGCGCCGACGAGCGGACCGAAGAGCCGGAAGGACTCCTTGGTGGTCTGCAGGGACGCGTTGGCGTCGATCAGCATCTCCTCGGGCAGGAGCTCCTTGAGCAGGCCGTTCAGGGCAGCCGGAAGGACGACGAACGACACGCCGTAGACCATGGCGACCGCCCAGATGAGCCACACCTGGTCCGGCGCCGCGGACCAGCACCAGGGGGAGCACGAGCACTCCCGACGCGACGTGGCCCCAGACGAGCAGGGGCTTGCGGCGGACGCGGTCGATGCCGACGCCCAGCAGCGGCGCCAGCAGCGCCGGGATCGCCATGAAGAAGAACGTGAGCCCGGCCTGCGCGTTGGAGCCGGTCAGGGTCTTCACCCACATCGACAGCACCAGCAGCATGGCCGAGTCGCCGAACATCGAGGCGGTCAACCCGGCGTACAGGCGGGGGAAGCCGGGCTGGCGGAAGGCCTGCTTCACGATGCGTCAGCCCCTGCCGGGCGCGTTTCCAGGGTCGTGTCCGTCGCCGAGTCCGGCGTCGCCTCCACGCCCGGCAGGAGCAACGGTGCCCCCCACGCGACGAACTCGCACAGTCGTGAGCCCGGGGGACGCCGGGAGGGGTCGGTGAGCCGATCGGCGTACCGCTCCAGGACCGAGCGGACCTCGGCGTTGAGCTCGTCGAGCTCCTCGAGGGTCAGCCAGCTCGCGGCCTGGGTGGCCGTGGCCGCGTCGGCCCAGCCCTCCTCGCCGTCGTCGTGGAGCTGGGCGCGGGCCTGGTGGAAGCGGGTGACCTGGCGCTCGAGCAGCATCTGCTCGAGCGCGCGGCCGGCGCGCACCTCGCTCGGTGACGCGTCGGCGGCGTCCCAGGCCAGCCCGACGGAGCGGACCTGCCAGGGCCGCTGACGACCGATCCCACCACCCGCCTCCTCGACGAAGTGGTGCTCGGCGAGCTTGCGCAGGTGCCACGAGCAGTTGGCCGGCGTCTCGTCGAGCCGGTCGGCGAGCTGGGTGGCGGTCAGGGGGCCCGGAGACCGTGAGCAGCTCCATGATCCCCAGCCGGACCGGATGGGCGAGGGCCGCCAGCTCACGAGGGTCCTGCAGCCGCCGGTACGTCGGCCCCCCACCGGGGGCCTCCTCGGCGGGGTGAGCGGGAGTCGGGTCGTCGGTCATGTATCGAAACTATCCTTTCGAAAGAAGTCTTGCAATAGGTTTCCTGGAGTAGTCCCCGACGAGTTGGTTGCCTTTCGGCCGAAATCTCGACCACTCGTCGGGGACTACCCCGGCCCGGCGGCCGTCGCTGGGGAGTGGGTGTCGGAGGGGCGGGCTACCGTCGGGGTGGTCGTCGCGAGGGGAGGTCTGGGTGAGCTTCGTGCCGCTCTCCGGTCCGGCGACCCTGCGGAGCGCCGACTCTCCACGGCACTCGCTGGTCGAGTTCACCGACGGGTCCTCGGCCGCCCGGACCATCACGCTGCCGATCCGGGCCGCGTTGCCGGTGCTGGCGAAGGCCCGGACCGACCAGCAGGCCCATCCGTCGGTGAGCCTGCTGGCGGCGGCCTCGTTGCTCGCGATGCGCTTCGTCGCGGCCGGCAAGTTCGAGCCGGGTGACGGGGTGTGGCGGCTCGCGCCCCTCGACCCCGACGACAGCGAGCGACTCCGGCGGCTGGCCGAGTCGCGGGCGTACGCCGGGCTGGCGCCGGCCGACGCGGAGCACCTCGTACGCCGGCTCGTGGACGCCGTCGTCGACACCATGCCGCGCGCCGCCCCGACCGCCACGGCCACGGCCGCCCGGACCACCACCGCCACCACGGCAACGACCGCCGTGCCCCCGCGTCGGCCGCCCGCCGCGCCGTCCGCGGGCAGGCCCGAGCCGGAGGCGTTCAGCCGCCGCCTCCAGGCGCTCGTCGCCCGTCATCGCGGTGACGCCGCCGACCTGCCCCAGCTGGTCACCCTCTCGCTGCGGGTGGAGGCCCACGAGGAGGAGCTCGTCGCCGGCTCCTGCCGCCTCGTGCTCCAGGTGCACGACGAGCAGGACCCGCTGCACGTCTGCGACGCGGCCTCGCTGTGGAGCGACGCCCCGTCGGTCCACGGCTTCGGCGACCGCGCTCGCACCCACACCACCCTGGCCCTGCGCGACGCGGCAGGAGCCTGGCCGCCGCTGGAGCGTCTGCTCGAGCAGCGGGTCCCCGACGAGCTGGCGCTGACCACCGACGAGCTGGTCAGTCTCCTCGAGGACGGCGTGGAGGCGCTGCACTCCACGGGTGTCGACGTGCTGTGGCCGCGCAGCCTGGGCCGCGACCTGAAGGCGACGGCCACCCTCGACCGGGTCCCGGGCCGGCGCGAGGGTCAGCTGGTCGAGGGCGTGCTCAGCGGCGAGGCCCTGTTCGCCTTCAACTGGCAGCTGGCGCTGCGCGGTGACCCGCTGACCGAGGCGGAGATGGCGGCGCTCGCCGCGGCGTCCTCGCCGATGCTCCGGCTGCGCGGCGGCTGGACGATCGTCGACCCGTCGGTCGCCCGCAAGGCCCGCAACCGGCTGATCCGGACCGTGAAGCCGGCTCAGGCCGTGGCCGCGGCGCTGACCGGTGTCGTCGACGTCGACGACGCCCCGGCCGAGGTGGTGGTCGGCGCCAGCCTGCTCCAGGTCCGCGAGCAGCTGCTCGACGCCGCGACCGCCCCGCCGCTCCCGACGCCGTCCGGCCTGGCGGCGACGCTGCGCGACTACCAGCGGCAGGGCTTCACCTGGCTCGAGCGGGTCACGTCCCTGGGCCTGGGTGCCTGCCTGGCCGACGACATGGGGCTCGGCAAGACGGTGACCCTGATCGCCCTGCACCTCCACCGTGCCGAGCAGCGGCCGGGGCCGACCTTGGTCGTCTGTCCCGCCTCCCTGCTGGGCAACTGGGAGGTCGAGATCCGGCGCTTCGCCCCCGGAGTCGCCGTCCGCCGCTTCCACGGCGGCCAACGCTCCCTCGGCGACCTCGAGCCGACCGACGCCGTGCCCGACCCCGGCTTCGTGCTGACCACCTACGGCACCGTCCGGCGCGACGCGGGCACCCTCGCGACGGTCTCGTGGGGCCTCGTGGTCGCGGACGAGGCCCAGCACGTCAAGAACGCGCGGTCCGCCACGGCCCGCGCGCTGCGCACGGTCCCGTCGGCGGCGCGGGTCGCCCTCACCGGCACCCCGGTCGAGAACGACCTGACCGAGCTCTGGGCGATCCTCGACTGGGCGACCCCCGGCCTGCTGGGCAGCCGGCAGGCGTTCCGCAAGGTGTGGGCCGGGCCCGATCGAGTCCGGTCACGAGCCCACCAAGGCGCGGCAGTTCGCGGGCCTGATCGGTCCGTTCCTGCTACGCCGCCGCAAGACCGATCCCGGCATCGCCCCCGAGCTTCCCGACAAGATCGAGACCGACCATCTCCTCGGCCTCACCCGCGAGCAGGTCGTCCTGTACGAGTCCTTCGTCCGCGACACGATGGCGCGTATCGAGCGCGCCGACGAGCAGACCCGGCGCGGGCTGGTCCTCAAGCTCCTGACCGGGCTGAAGCAGATCTGCAACCACCCTGCGCACTTCCTGAAGCAGTCCGGCGGCCGCCTGGGCGGCCGCTCCGAGAAGCTCGACCTCCTCGACGAGCTCCTCGTCACCGCCCTGGCCGAGGACAGCTCGGTCCTGGTCTTCACCCAGTACGTCGCGATGGCGCGGCTGATCGAGGACCACCTCGCGCGCGCCGCGATCCCTCACCAGTTCCTGCACGGCGGTACGCCGGTCCGGCAGCGCGACGCGATGGTGGCGAGCTTCCAGGCCGGCCCCGAGGCGGGAGGCGTCCCGGTCTTCCTGCTCTCGCTGAAGGCCGGTGGCACCGGCCTCAACCTGACCCGCGCCGACCACGTCGTCCACGTCGACCGCTGGTGGAACCCCGCCGTGGAGGACCAGGCGACCGACCGGGCCCACCGGATCGGCCAGACCCGGCCGGTGCAGGTCCACCGGATGATCACCCAGGGCACCGTCGAGGAGAGGGTCGCGGAGCTGCTGCGGCGCAAGCGATCCCTGGCCGATGCCGTGCTCGGGCGCGGCGAGGCCGCGCTCACCGAGCTCAGCAACGCCGAGCTGCTCGACCTGGTCAGCCTGAGGAGACAGCCGTGAGCCCACCCGTGAGCCCGGCATGAGTGCGGTGACCTTCGCCCGGATCCCGCCGCGGCGCAGCACCACCCGGGCGGCGACCTGGTGGGGCCGGGCGTGGGTGCGCGCCGTCGAGGAGGCGGCGTACTCCGAGGGCGACCTGCACACGGCCCGAGCGCTGTCGCGCAGCGGCGCCATCGGCGGGATCACCGTCGACCGCGGATCGGTCGTCGCCGCCTGCTACGACCGCTCCGAGGTGTGGTCCGTCGGGGGCACCGTCCCGGAGCTCGACCCGATCAGCCGGCGCGCCTTCGTCGACGTGGTCGCCGGCGAGTCCGGCCACCTCGCCTCGCTGCTCTCCGGCGAGCTGCCCTACCGGCTCGTCGAGCAGTCGGAGGAGGCCGGCGTGGAGCTCCTGCCCTACGGCGGGGAGCTGGGCTCGTCCTGCCCGTGCGAGGCGTGGGTCGACCCCTGCGTCCACGCGCTCGCGGTGCTGCTCCAGGTGGCCTGGCTCGTGGACGGCGACCCGTGGGTGCTGCTCCGGCTGCGCGGGCTGCCGCCCGAGGACCTCCAGGCCGAGCTCGCCGACCTCGCCGACCTGGACCGCGCTGACCGCGACGACGACCCCGAGGGCGACGACCTCGGCGGCGACCTGGCCGCCGCGGTGGATGCCGCGGAGCGGGCCGCGCGCGTCCTCGCGCTGGCCGACGACCCGAACGCGGAGATCGCTCACCTGGTCTGAGGGCCGGTGAGTGCGCCGAGCGCCATCCGGTGCAGCACTCCCCGCATCGCCTCGTCGGGGATCAGCCCGCTGTGCGGCGTGGAGTTGATCAGCCCGAACGCCGCGTGGGCCATGGCCCGGGCCCGGTCGGTGTGGAGCCCGCGGTGCAGGCGCCGCAGCTGGGCCGCCCACACGTCGACGTACTCGCGCTGCAGGCTGCGTACCTGCTCGCGGGCCACGGGGGGCAGCGACTGCCAGTCGCGGTCCTGCACGACGATCAGGGCGCGATGGCGCAGCGCGAAGTCGATGTGCCACCCGATCAGCGCGTCGACGGCCTCGTGGGCGTCGCCGGCACCCGCCACCCGGGCGCGACCTTCGTCGAGGAGACGCTGGCTGATGTCCACGAGCATGGCGGCCAGCACGGCGTCCTTGGAGGCGAAGTGCTTGTAGAGCGCCGGACCGGAGACACCGCACGCCCGCCCGATCTCGCCGACGGAGACGCCGTGGAAGCCCTTGGCCGCGAACAGCTCGGCCGCGGTCTCGAGGATCTGCTCCCGCCGGCTCACCGGGTCAGGTTAGCGTTCGTTAACGCGGCGCGACCCTGGTCCTCGAGGGTCGGCCAGGCAGAATGCTCCTCTGACCGCGATCCTCGACCCGGAAGGCCGACATGCGTACCACCGTGGCGCCCGCGGGGCGCCGTGCCGGCGTCGCCCTCACCGTCCTCACCGTCCTCACCGTCCTCACCGCGTCCGCCACCGTGACGAGCGCCGCTCCGCCGGCGTCGGCCGACGGTGCCGCGAGCAGCCACGTCACGTCCGCGCGGCTGCACCAGGGCGGACGGGACGCGGTCATCAGGTTCGGCCGGGCCCGGGCGGGGGAGGTCTTCCTCCGCGTGACGGTGTCCGCTCGTGGCGTCTCGTGGGCCCAGCGCCGCAACGAGTCGGCCGTGGTCACGGCGTACGTCGACGGTCACCACGCCACCGACATCGTCATCACCTCCTCGGGGCCGGTGACCCGCGAGTTCGCGCTCGGCTCGCTGCGCGCCGGACGGCACACCCTGCGGCTCCACTACGCGGCACACCGCTCCCGCAGCCGGGCCGGCGTGGCCAGGGTGAACGACATCCGGTTCCGGACGGTGGCCGCCGGACGTGCTGAGTACGCCGCGGCGCGGTATGCGCCGGTGCTCTACGGCCGGAGCCTGCCGACGCTCGGTGGCCGGTTCCAGAACAACCGGACCGACACGCCGCTGGTCGCCTGGCACGAGGTGCTGCCCGCGGAGCACGCCCGGGCACTCGCTGATCCGGTACTCCGTCGTCTGGAGCAACGAGGACGGCGGCACGAACACCCCGGCGCTGATGGCGCAGTGGGGGCGGACCACCGACATCGAGTGGGTCTACCGGGTGGAGGTCGACGCCCAGGGCCGCCGCGTGAAGGGCACCGGCGTGATCCAGGCGCCCGCCCACCAGACGCTGCCCTTCGGGGGGCGGTACGACGGGACGCACCCGCTGATCCAGACCTGCACCTCCAACAACAACGTGTGCGACGAGGTCGACGACCCCATGCGCTTCGCGCTGTCCACCCGCGACGCGCTGCCGGCCGGCCAGCCGCGTGAGCACGTGATGGACGCGCACCCGTGGACCTACCAGGTGATGGCCCGCGAGATGCTGCGCGAGCACAAGATCGAGTCGCCCTCGGACCCGTCGACCACGCTCGTCGGCGACCAGCGCAGCTACCTCTACGTCGCCGTCGACCACGACACGGTGCCTCCTGCTGCGGCCTCGGGGGTCGGCCTCGTCGTCGAGGTCCGGCTCCAGGGCGACCCCACGACGTACACCTCCAACCACGGTGTCGCGTTCTGGGGGATCGCCCGCGACGATCCGGCCGCCACCACCGTCGAGCTCCCCGCTGGGACGACGCGGGCCGACGTGGCGTCGATCTCGGTCACCCGCGTCCCGACCGGCACCGACAACGGTGCCTCCCTGACCGTCACCGACCTCGTCCGCGCGTTCTTCCTGAACGGCCGCTACCTGCCCCGCTCGTCGTTCGCGCAGTGGCACGGCAGCGAGTCCCTGACCGTCGACACGCCCACCGCGCAGCTCTGGACCGCGGGCTGACTCCTCACGGTGGCACCAGTGGTTAATGATCGCTAACCTAGCGGGGTGACTGACCTGCGTGACCTGGTGGCCGAGCTGCGCCACCACCTGGCCGTCGTACGCCGTGGAGGCAGCGAGTCCGCACGCGCCAAGCACACCGGCCGGGGGAAGCTCCTGGCACGCGACCGGATCGACCGCCTCCTCGACCCCGGCAGCCCGTTCCTCGAGCTCAGTCCGCTGGCGGCGTTCGGGATGTACGCCGGGCCCGACGGGGGCGACTACGCGGTGCCGAGCGCGAGCATCGTCACCGGCATCGGCCGTGTGCACGGCCGGGAGTGCGTGGTCGTCGCGAACGACGCGACGGTCAAGGGCGGCACGTACTACCCGATGACGGTGAAGAAGCACCTGCGGGCACAGACGATCGCGGCGGAGAACCGGCTGCCCTGCATCTACCTGGTCGACTCCGGCGGCGCGTTCCTGCCGATGCAGGACGAGGTGTTCCCCGACCGCGAGCACTTCGGACGGATCTTCTTCAACCAGGCCAACCTGTCGCGGCAGGGCATCCCGCAGATCGCCAGCGTCATGGGCTCCTGTACCGCCGGCGGCGCCTACGTGCCGGCGATGAGCGACGAGACCGTGATCGTGAAGAACCAGGGCACGATCTTCCTGGGCGGCCCGCCGCTGGTGAAGGCGGCGACCGGCGAGGTCGTCACCGCCGAGGAGCTCGGCGGCGGCGACGTGCACGCCCGTACCTCCGGCGTGGTCGACCACCTGGCCGACGACGACGCCCACGCGCTCGCCATCGTGCGGAGCATCGTGGACACCCTGCCCCCCTCGATTGGTCACGAACCGCACGGTGAGAGCGCTCTTGCCCGCGGTTTGGTCCCCAACCGCAGGCCTTCCGGACCGATCGAGGAGCCGCACGAGCCGCCGGAGAGCCTGTACGACGTGGTGCCCGGCGACACCCGGACGCCGTACGACGTGCGCGAGGTGATCCGGCGGATCGTGGACGGCAGCCGGTTCCACGAGTTCAAGAAGCTGTACGCCGAGACCCTGGTCTGCGGCTTCGCCAGGATCTGGGGACGCGACGTCGGGATCGTCGCCAACAACGGCATCCTCTTCAGCGAGTCGGCACTCAAGGGCGCCCACTTCATCGAGCTGTGCAACCAGCGCCGGATCCCGCTGGTCTTCCTCCAGAACATCACCGGCTTCATGGTCGGCAAGGACTACGAGAACCGCGGCATCGCCCGCGACGGCGCCAAGCTCGTCACGGCGGTCGCCTGCAGCGTCGTCCCGAAGTTCACCGTGGTCATCGGGGGCTCCTTCGGCGCGGGCAACTACGGCATGTGCGGCCGCGCCTACGACCCCCGGTTCCTCTGGATGTGGCCGAACGCCCGGATCTCGGTGATGGGTGGCGAGCAGGCGGCCAGCGTGCTCGCGACCGTCCGGCGCGACGCTCTGTCGTCGAGCGGCTCCGGTGCGGGCGAGGAGTGGAGCGCCGAGGACGAGGAGGCGTTCAAGGCGCCGATCCGCGACCAGTACGAGGCGCAGGGCTCGCCGTACTACGCGACCGCTCGGCTCTGGGACGACGGCGTCATCGACCCCGCCGACACCCGCCGGGTGCTGGGGATGGGCCTCGCCGCCACGTCCCACGCCCCGGTCCCCGAGCCGTCCTACGGCATCTTCAGGATGTAGGGATGGACGAGAGCGACACGGCCGGTTCGACCAACGGCACGAGCGGCAGCATCCGGACCGTCCTGGTCGCCAACCGCGGTGAGATCGCGCTCCGGATCTTCCGCACCTGCCGCCGTCTCGGGATCCGCACGGTGGCGGTCTTCACCGACGTCGACCACGACGCACCGCATGTGCGGGCAGCCGACGAGGCGATCCGCCTCGACAGCTACCTCGACATCGACCAGGTGGTCGCTGCGGCGGTGAGCAGTGACGCGGACGCCATCCACCCGGGCTACGGCTTCCTCTCCGAACGCGCGGAGCTCGCTCGTGCCGTCGAGGCCAGCGACGGCGTCGTGCTCGTCGGTCCGGGCGCCGAGGTGATGGAGCGGATGGGCCGCAAGGACCACGCCCGCGAGATCGCCGTGGCCGCCGGCGTACCCGTGGTCCCGTCGTACGCCGTCGACGCCGACCCCACCACGTTCGCCTTCCCGGTCCTGGTCAAGGCGGCCGCCGGCGGCGGCGGCAAGGGGATGCGGGTGGTCCGCTCGGCCGGGGAGTACGCGGCTGCGACGGCCGCGGCAGCGCGCGAGGCCGGCAGCGCCTTCGGCGACGACACCCTGCTCGTGGAGAAGTACGTCGAGTCCGGTCGCCATGTCGAGGTGCAGGTGCTCGGCGACAGCCACGGGCGGGTGGTCCACCTCTTCGAGCGCGACTGCTCGACGCAGCGCCGGCACCAGAAGGTGCTCGAGGAGGCGCCCGGGCCCACGGTCGACCCGCAGCTCCGGCAGCGGCTCACCTCCGCGGCCGTGGCGCTGGCGCAGGAGGTCGGCTACACCAACGCCGGCACCGTGGAGTTCCTCCTCGACAACGCGAGCGGGGAGTTCTACTTCCTCGAGATGAACACCCGGCTCCAGGTGGAGCACCCGGTCACCGAGCTGGTCTGCGGTGGGCTCGACCTCGTGGAGGAGCAGCTCCGGATCGCCGGCGGCGCCCCGCTCTCCATCCGGCAGGACGACCTCACGATCCACGGCCACGCCATCGAGGCGCGGGTGTACGCCGAGGACTCCTTCGGGGGCTTCCTGCCCCAGGCCGGTACGACGAGCCTCGTGCGCTGGCCGGCCGGCGAGGGGGTTCGCGTCGACCACGCACTGGAGAGCGGGCAGGTCGTGAGCACGTCGTACGACCCGATGCTCGGCAAGGTGATCGCCCACGGACCCGACCGCGAGAGCGCACGCCGGGCGCTCGTCGCCGCCCTCGACGACACCGCGATCCTCGGGCTGACCACCAACGCGGGCTTCCTGAGGGCGCTGGCCGCGAGCGACGCGTTCCGCGACGCGACCATCGACACCGCGTGGCTCGACCGGCACGAGCTGCCGGCACCCGACGACGACGTGCCGCGCGTGATGGCGGCGTGGATCACCGCGATGCTGGCCGCGACCGACACCGGGCACCCGTTCCAGAGCGACGGCTTCCGGCTGGGTGCCGACCCGGCCCCGACGATCGTCGAGCTCGACCGCGTCGTCGTCGTGGACCGCCACGCCGGCACCGTCGACGGCGTACCGGTGCAGCAGGTGAGCGCCGAGAACCACGTCCTGGAGCTGGTGGTCGACGGGCACACCGTGCGGGCGGTGGTGAACGTGCAGCCGGACGTGGTCGAGGTCGCCTACCGCGGCCAGCGGCACGTCCTGACCGGACCCGACCGGCTCGCGGACGCCGAGACCGTCGGCGACGGCACCGTGGTCTCGCCGATGCCCGGCACGGTGCTCGAGATCCGGGTCCGCGAGGGCGACCGGGTGGCGGAGGGTCACGTGCTCGGCATGATGGAGGCGATGAAGATGGAGCTGTCCCTGACCGCGCCGTTCGCCGGCACCGTCGCCGAGGTCGCCGCCGGCGTGGGCGACCAGGTGGCGATCGGCGCAGCGCTGTTCGTCGTCCGCGCCGACGAGCCGGAGGGCGACGACGCATGACGAGCCTGCCGATGACCGCTGCCGGCGGAGGGACTCCCGTCGCGCGTGACGATCTACGAGGTCGGCCCGCGCGACGGGCTGCAGAACGAAGCCGCCCTGGTCCCGACCGAGGTGAAGGCCGAGCTGATCCGCCGGCTGCTCGCCGCCGGGCTGCCGATCGTGGAGGCGACGAGCTTCGTCCACCCGCGCTGGGTGCCGCAGCTCGCGGACGCGGAGGCGCTGCTGGGCGAGCTCGGCGAGACGGGACGCGACCTGCCGGTGCTCGTCCCGAACGAGCGCGGGCTCGACCGCGCACTGGAGCTCGGCTGCCGGCACGTGGCGATCTTCGGCAGCGCGACCGAGACCTTCGCGCAGAAGAACCTCAACCGGAGCCTCGACGAGCAGTTCGCGATGTTCGAGCCGACCGTACGCCGCGCCCGCGACGCGGGTCTCGACGTGCGGGCCTACGTCTCGATGTGCTTCGGCGACCCGTGGGAGGGCGCCGTCCCCGTCGCGCAGGTGGTGGACGTCGGGCGCCGGCTCTTCGACCTCGGCGCGAGCCAGCTCAGCCTCGGCGACACGATCGGGGTCGGCACGGCCGGCCACGTGACGGCGCTGGTGGGAGCGTTCACCGAGGCCGGGATGGACGTCGGCGACCTCGCCCTGCACTTCCACGACACCTACGGCCAGGCGCTGTCGAACGCGACGGCGGGCCTGCGCGCCGGCGTCACGACGTACGACGCGAGTGCCGGCGGTCTCGGCGGCTGTCCCTACGCGAAGAGCGCGACCGGCAACCTGGCGACCGAGGACCTGGTCTGGCTGCTCACCGGCCTCGGCATCGAGCACGGCGTCGACCTCGGCGCCCTCGTCGCGACCAGCACCTGGCTGGCCGGCCACCTCGGCCGGCCCAGCCCGTCGGCCGTCGTCCGCGCCCTCTCCCCCTGACCCACCCCTGTGGAGAAACCGGGCACGTCGGGATAGTCCGTGACGAATCGGATGCTTTTCGGCCCGGAAAGCATGCGAATCGTCACGGACTATCCCGGCAAGGGGGCTCAGGGCTGTGGAGGGGGAGCGGGCCGCGACTGGCACAATCGCCGGCATGAGCCGGAGGGTGTACGTGCACATCGGTGCGCCCAAGACCGGTACGACGTACCTGCAGGACCGGCTCGGTCGCAACGCCCGGTCGTTGTCGGCCCACGAGGTCCACGTCCCGAGCCGCTCGCCGCTGGTGAGCACCGGGATGTTCCACTTCCGGGCCGCACTCGACCTGCTCGGCCAGGACTGGGGCGGGCCGCCGGGCCACGCCGCCGGCAGCTGGGACGTCATGGTCCGGCGGGTACGCCGGCTCTCCGGCACGGTGGTCATCAGCCACGAGATCCTCGCCCCGGCCGAGCCCGACCAGATCTCCCGCCTGCGGCGCGACCTCGACGACTGTGAGCTGCACGTCGTGTACTCCGCCCGCGACCTGGCCCGCCAGGTGCCGGCCGGGTGGCAGGAGAGCATCAAGCAGGGCCGGCGCTGGAGCTACCGGCGCTACCTCAAGAAGGTCCGCAGCACGAAGCCGCCGTGGTTCGCCCGCGCCTTCGACCTCCCCACCGTGCTCGCCCGGTGGGGCACCGGCCTCTCGCCGGACCGCGTGCACGTCGTCACGGTCCCGCAGGCCGAGGCGGTCGCTGACGACCCCGACCTGCTGTGGAAGCGCTTCTGCACGGCGTTCGGCGATCAACCCCGTGTGGGCGCCGCGCGACAGCGACCGCTCGAACGCCTCGCTGGGCGCCGCCGAGACCCAGGTCCTGCGGCGGCTCAACCGGCGCCTGTCGCGCGCCGTCCGCCGCGACGCCTCCTACGACGACCTCATCCTCGGGATGCTGGCCCGCGACACCCTGGCTGGGGACAGCGCCCACCCCATCCTGCTGCCGCCGAAGCTCCACGACTGGGCCACCGAGCGGGCCGAGAGCTGGGTCGAGTGGCTCGAGGAGAGCGGCGTGGACGTGATCGGCGACGTCGGCGACCTGCTGCCGGGCCGGCCGGCCGAGGACTTCCGGCATCCGGACCGGGCCCGAGCCAAGCCGCAGCTCGAGGCCGCGCTCGACGCCCTCGCCGCCATGACCCGCGAGGCGGCCTCCCGTCCCGATCCCGACGCCACGGTCCGCGCCCGGGTACGCCGCCTCCGCGAGGCACGCCGCCGGTGACGCCCGTGCAGAGCCGCGCCCCGGCCGAGAGCGCGGGGGTCGCCCGGGCCTGGGGCTGGGTCGCGCACCTCCGCTCCGGCGGCACCACCCCCTGGTCGCAGTGGTGGGGAGCCGCCCCTCCGGCCGACCAGGCCGGCCGCTCCCTGCCCGGCGCCCAGCAGCTCGAGCTGCTCCGCCGGCTCAACGCGCTCGGCCCGACACCGGCCAGGCTCGCCGACCGGGTGCTGACCGCCAGTGCCCCGGGACGTGGTCTGCCCGACCTGCGCGCTCGAGGGGGTGCTGCCTCCCTCGAGCTTCGGGTCCCCGCCGGTCGATCCCTCGGACCTGGCCCCGGAGGAGCTGACCCGGGTGGCCAGCGCACTCCTGGCCGAGGACGTCGTCGCGGCCGGCGATCCCGACCCAGCCGCGCCGGGCCAGGCGCTGCGGCGGCGCTACCGGATGGTCGGCGACCCCGAGCTCGCGCGCCCGATCCGTGAGGCGCTGATCGCCGACGGTCGCCCGCCGGGAGGCTCGTCGGCCACGGTCGTCGTCCTCGGCTCCGGTCTGGACCGGATGCTCGCCCACGTGTGGACCGCGCGGTCCTTCGGCGCCGGCGTCCGGCCGTGGGGCGACTTCCTCGCCGCGGAACGACGCCGCGCCACCCTGTCACCGCGCCTCGACCTCGCGGCCATGGCCCAGACCTGGGCGGACCGGGTCGGCAGCGGCCGCGTCCACGTCGTCGTCGACGACACCCGTCTGGCCGCGCGGCTGGCCGGTCGGCGTCGCCCGCTCCCCGTCCTCCCCGACCTGTCCGCCGACGCCGTCGAGCTGGCCCGCCGGACGGCCCCGGTCGTCGGCACCCTGGTCACCCCCGAGCGGCGGTCGTACCTGATGTGGCACCGCTTCCGCCCCACGCTGGCGGCCTACGCCGGCCCGCCGCTGCTCGTCCCGCGGCGGCACCACCCGTGGCTCGCCGAGCGCACCGCCGACCTCCGTCGGCGCCTGTCCTCCGGTGGCTACGCTGTCCACGGCGACCTCCCCGAGCCGTCCGAGCGCCCGGGAGCTCCCGCGCCCGACGACGAACGGGTGCTCGCGCTGGCGATGCGGGTGCTGCTCGGGCCGCCGATCGGCGTGCCGGTCGCGGGCCGGGCAGTGCGGCGCGAGCGCGTGACGGGGGAGGACGAGTGACCAAGAAGGTCTACCTCCACGTCGGCACGCCCAAGACCGGCACGTCGTACCTGCAGCACGTGCTCTACCACAACCAGCCCCGGCTGCGGTCCCACGGCATCAGCTACCACGCCGACCGCTTCGACGCGCACTTCCTGGCCGCGCTCGACCTGATGCGCCTGCCCTGGGGCGGCATCGAGGCGCAGGCCATCGGCCGCTGGGACGCGCTGGCCGCCGCCGTACGCCGCTTCCACGGCACGTCGATCATCAGCCACGAGATCCTGGCCACCGCGTCGCGTGCCCAGATCGGCCACGCGCTGGAGAGCCTCGGCCACGGTGACGGCACCGAGATCCACCTCGTGCTGTCGGCCCGCGACCTCGTGCGCCAGATCCCCGCGGAGTGGCAGGAGAACGTCAAGCACCGTGCCGCCCTCAGCTACGGCCGGTTCCTCGACCTGATCCAGGACCCCCGCCGACAGGGCCGGATCCCGACCTGGTTCTGGGGCGTCCAGGAGATCCCGGACATCCTGGACCGCTGGGGCCACGACCTGCCGCCCGAGCACGTGCACGTGGTCACCGTGCCCCCGGCCGGAGGGTCACCCGACCTGCTCTGGACGCGCTTCGCCGAGGCCTTCCACCTCGACGGGCTGTCACTCCAGCTCGACGGCGAGCGGGTCAACCCGTCGCTCGGGGTCCCCGAGACGACGCTGATCCGGCGGATCAACAAGGCCGCGAACGAGGAGCTGGAGCCGGCGTACTACCGGCCGCTGGTCCGCGAGCTGCTCGCCCACCAGACGCTCTCCCACCGCACCCGGAGCCCGCGGCTCGCGCTCCCGCCCGACGTCCACCCGTGGGCGACGGCGCTCGAGGACTCCTGGATCGAGGAGGTACGCCGGCGCGGCTACGACGTGGTCGGCGACCTGGAGGACCTCCGCGGCGGCCCGCCGGTCGCGGAGTACGCCGACCCCGACCACCCCGACGAGGCGATGGTCGCCGGGTGCCGCGGTCGACGCGCTGACGGCCCTGCTGCTCCACAACGCGAAGCTCCAGCGGGCGCTCGACCACCGCACGGCCGAGCTGCAGGACACCCAGCGCCTGCTCGAGCGGTCCGTCCTGCGGCCGACGTACCGCTGGCGCCAGCGCACGGTCCGGCGCCTCGAGTCGAGCGGCGCCGGGCGGCACCTGATGCAGCTCTACCGGCGGGCGAGGGGCAGGAGCTCGCGGTCGGCGTAGCGGCCGACCTGCCAGGTCAGGAAGCCGTCGGCCCCCGCGCCGACCAGGCCGCCGAGGAGCGGGATGCGGCGCGCTGCCGAGCCCGCGACGCGCTTGCCGGCCACCTTGGCGACCAGGTCGGCGGCGACCTCCGCCGAGATCACCCGGTCGAGCGTCGGGGTCGTGGGCCGGTGCGGTGGCCAGCGCCATCGGGGGTGCGGGGATCTTCCGGGACCCGACCAGCCGCTGCACGGCGTCCTCGCCGAGCATGCTGACCAGCACCGCGTTGCGGACCCGCGGGTCGGTCAGGTCGTAGCCACGCAGATGGGCGATGCCGGCGACCATCCGGCACTGGACCAGCGCCAGGCCGGTGATGTTGGCGGGCACCAGGTAGGTCATCGTGGCCAGGCCGCCGAGGTTGGTCAGGAAGCCCTGGGCGCCGGCGTAGCGCACGTGGTTCTCGATCACCTCGTGGATCGCCCGGTCGACGTCGCCCTTCTGCTCCTGCAGCTGCTTGTCGGCGGCCGCCGCGGCGGGCGGCAGCGGCCCGACGCCGTGGATGGCGCGGTGCAGCGCCTCGCGGACGAACGCCGCGGTCAGGCCGGGTGCCAGCTCCGAGAGCGTCGCCGGCTGACGACCCGTTCCACTCGTGGCCATGCTCCGATCCTACGTTTCGACCCGCGCGGCCCGGAGGTGACTAGCGTGGGCGGGGTGCCGGCCGATCCGCCCCCCAGTGCGTGGGACTTCCCTCCGCCGTCGCGCTTCCATCCCGAGGACGACCTGGTGGCCACCGGCGCCGACCTCGAGCCCGGCACCGTGCTGCAGGCCTACCGCCAGGGCCTGTTCCCGATGCCGATCGGCGGGCCGCGGGCGCCGATGGCGTGGTTCAGCCCGGTACGTCGCGGCGTGCTGCGTCCGGCCGAGCTCCACGTCAGCCGGTCCCTGCGCAGGTCGCTGCGTCGCTTCGAGATCCGGGTCGACACCGCCTGCGCGCAGGTGATCGACGCGTGCGCGGACCCGTCCCGGCCGTCCGGCTGGATCGACGCCCAGATCCGGACGGGCGTACCTCCGCCTGCACGACCTGGGCTGGGTGCACTCGGTGGAGACCTGGCACGAGGGGCGGCTCGTGGGTGGGCTGTACGGCCTGTGCGACGGGTGGGCTGTTCGCCGGGGAGTCGATGTTCCACCACGAGACCGACGCCTCGAAGGCCGCGCTGGTCGGGCTGGTGGAGATGCTCGACGACGGCCGGGACCGGTTGGTCGACACCCAGTGGCAGACGCCGCACCTGGCCTCGCTCGGCGTCCGCGAGATGGCGCGCGAGGACTACCTGCGGCTGCTGCCCCGCCTCCTGCAGGTGCCGCCGCCGCAGTGGCCGTCCGGGGTGCTGTCGCTGTCGGGCGGACCCGCGATGTGACGTCCCCAGGTGCGGAGGGGCACAGTGGGGCGACACCATCGATGGGGGGAACGCCAGATGTTCACCACGAAGGTCGCGTCCGCGGCCGCCCTGCTCGTCCTCGCTGGGCGGGACCGCTGCCTGCGGGTCGTCCGACTCCTCGTCGTCGGCGGACGCCGCCGGTCCGACGGACGCCGACAAGACCAGCTTCTGCGACACCTTCCAGAAGCTGTCGGACAGCACCACCCCGAAGGAGGCGGCTGCGGCCTTCCAGGAGGTCGGGACGCCGAGCGACATCGCCGACGACGAGCGCGCGGGCTACGAGGTGCTGGTCACGAACCTCAGCACGATGGCCGACGACGCCAAGTCCAGCGACCTGACCGCCATGGAGCAGAGCCTGAGCGCGACGGACCAGAAGAACGTCGTCGCCTTCGTGACCTACCTGACCAAGGAGTGCGTGGGCGAGCTGCCCAGCGCCCCGTCGTCCTGATCCGGGCGCGGCGGGCCGGGCCGAGGTCCCTACAGGACCCGGGCCGGCCGCCCGTCGTCGGTGACCAGCGGTCGCCCGGCGGCGTGCCAGGCGACCAGACCTCCGGCGAGGTTCACCGCGTCGAAGCCCTGGTCCACCAGGTACGCCGTCGCGTAGGCGGACCGGTGCCCGGACCGGCAGACCACGAGCACCGGGCCGGTCGGCAGCTCGGTGAACCGCTCGCCCAGCTCGCCCAGCGGGATGTGCACCGAGCCCTCGAGCCGCCCGTCCTGCCACTCGTCGTGCTCCCGCACGTCGAGGAGCGACCAGGCCCGTCGGGAGCGGGTCCGGGACCCCGTCGACGCCGGGCGGCTAGGAGGTTCCATGCCCCTACTTCAGCAGACGCGACATGCGCCGGTCGGCCAGGGGCTTGCCGCCGGTCTGGCAGGTCGGGCAGTACTGCAGGCTGGAGTCGGCGAAGCTGACCTCGCGGACGATGTCGCCGCACACCGGGCAGGTCTCGCCGGCGCGGCCGTGCACCGCGAGGTTGCTCTTCTTCTCGCCCTTGAGCTCGCTGGCGGCCAGGCCGCGCGAGCGCGCGACGGCGTCGCCCGAGCTCGTCCTTGACCGCGGCGAAGAGGCGGTCGAGCTCGTCGGCGGTCAGGCTGTTGGCCGGCTTGAACGGCGACATCCGGGCGGCGTGGAGGATCTCGTCGCTGTAGGCGTTGCCGATGCCGGCGATCGTGCCCTGGTGGCGCAGCACGCCCTTGATCTGGGAGCGGCCGGCGTCCTGCAGGATCCGGTCGAGGGTCTCGCGGGTGAAGGCGTCGTCGAGCGGGTCCGGCCCGAGGCTGGCGATCCCGGGTACGTCGTGCGGTGACCGGACGACGTACATGGCGAGGCTCTTCTTGGTGCCGGCCTCGGTGACGTCGAGCCCGCTGTCGTCGTCGAGGATCACGCGCACGGCGAGCGGGGACTTGTTGCTGGGGCGCGGCGGCACCGGGGGCAGCTCGTCGCGCCAGCGGATCCAGCCGGCGCGGGCCAGGTGGAAGACCAGGTGCAGCCCGGAGGCCTCGATGTCGAGGAACTTGCCGTGCCGCGTGACGTCGTCGACCAGCGTGCCCTCGAGCGCCTGGACCGGTGGGTCGAAGGTCTTCAGCGCGCTGAAGGCCACCACGTGGACCCTGCCGATGGCATGACCGTCGAGCCGGCCCTTCAGGTCGAGGGCCAGCGCTTCCACCTCGGGCAGTTCCGGCACCGGTCCAGTATGCCCAGTCGGCGGGCACCGGTCGCGTGCCGTGGAACGGTGACAGATCACCGGCACGGGGTGACACTGGATCATGGCCACCGCCCGCCCGCTGCCCGCGACCGGGGAGATCTTCCTCGACGCCCGCGGTGGCGATCGCGCGCTGCGGGTCTCCTGGCACCACGAGTCGGAGCTGGTCGTGCTCTCGCTGTGGCGCGACAACGTGTGCGCCGGGTCGTTCCGGCTGGCGGTCGACGAGGTGCCCGAGCCTGATCGACCTGCTCCGCGAAGGCCTCGACACGGCGTACGACACCGCCCTCCGGCGCCGCCACGCCTGACGCCGCCGGGGCTCGTCGCCGGCCGGCGACCGGGTTCGACACACCGGGCGGATGTCTAAGGTGAGGACTAGAGAGCCCGATACGGTCCGAGCATGGACCCGATCCGCAACCCGTACGCGCCCGGTGCCGGTCAGCGGCCGCCCGAGCTCGCCGGCCGCGACGCACAGCTGCGCGCGTTCGACGTCGTCCTCGAGCGGGTGGCCCACGGCCGACCCGAGCGCAGCGTGGTGCTGACCGGGCTGCGCGGGGTGGGCAAGACGGTGCTGCTCAACGCGCTGCGGTCGGCGGCCGTACGCCGCGGCTGGGGCACCGGCAAGCTCGAGGCCCGGCCCGACCAGGGGCTGCGCCGGCCGCTGTCCTCCGCGCTCCACCAGGCCGTGCGCGAGCTCGGGCACCCCGACGAGGAGTCGGTGACCCACGTGCTCGGGGTGGTCCGCTCGTTCGCCCAGCGCGATGCCGGCGCCGGAGCCAGGCTCCGCGACCAGTGGCACCCGGGCATCGACGCGCCGGCCGTCCGCGGACGGGCCGACTCCGGTGACGTCGAGATCGACCTCGTCGAGCTCTTCACCGACCTCGGCGGCCTCGCCGCCGACCGGGGCCGGGGCATCGCGGTCTTCCTCGACGAGATGCAGGACCTCGGGCCGGACGACGTCTCGGCGCTGTGCGCGGCCTGCCACGAGATCAGCCAGTCGGGGCTGCCGCTGATCGTCGTCGGAGCCGGGCTGCCCCATCTGCCCGGCGGTGCTCTCGGCCGCGAAGTCCTACTCCGAGCGGCTCTTCGGCTTCCAGCGGATCGACCGGCTCGACCGCGGCGCCGCCGACCTGGCGCTGCGCGTCCCCGCCGAGGTCGAGGACGCGGCGTACGACGACGAGGCGCTGGCCGCGCTGTACGCGGCCACCGGCGGCTACCCCTACTTCATCCAGGCCTACGGCAAGACGGTCTGGGACCTCGCGCCGCGCTCGCCGATCACCGTCGCCGACGTCGCGGTCGCGGCCCCGGAGGCCGAGCGCGAGCTGGCCGTGGGCTTCTTCGGGTCCCGGTACGAGCGGGCGACGCCGGGGGAGCGGGAGTACCTGCGCGCCATGGCCGACGCCGCGTCGGCGCTCTCGGACGGCGGCGAGGCGCTCGACGAGATCGAGTCGGTCCCGACGGCCGAGGTGGCCGCGGTCCTGGGCAAGAAGCCGCAGTCGCTCTCGCCCGCCCGCGACGCGCTGCTGAAGAAGGGCCTGATCTACTCCGGCGAGCGCGGCCGGATCGCCTTCACCGTGCCCCACTTCGGCGCGTTCCTCCGCTCCCGCTGACCCTCCGGTCGCTGCGCACTCGCGGCCGGGCGCCGGTCGCGGCGCGGGCGGGGGCCCGGGTCAGGCCAGGGGGCGGTAGCAGAGGTAGACCACGCCGTTGGCGTAGTGCTCGGACTGCACCAGCTCGTAGGTGCCGACGCCGGCGTCCTCGTCGAACAGCCGGGTCCCCGCGCCGCGGGTCGTCGGGTAGCACGAACAGGTGCAGCTCGTCGACGAGCCCGTCGGCCAGGAGCGCCCGGACGAGCGTGATGCTGCCGCTCACGTAGAGCGTCGCCGTCGACCTCGTCCTTCAGCGCCCGGATCCGGTCGGCGTCGTAGGCGCCGAGGATCTCGCTCGTTGCGCCACGTCGCCTCGGTGAGGGTGCCGGAGACGACGTACTTCGTGGTGTCGTTGAAGAACGGCGCTCCGGGGTCGTCCTCGACCGTGCGCGTCGACCAGGCCGGCTCGAACATCTGGTACGTCGTCCGGCCGAGCAGGATGCCGACGACCGGCCGGTCGCCTCGGAGAGCGGCCCCGACCATCCCCGGGTCGAACCCGAACTCGGCGGTCCACGTCGGCGCGTCGACGATGCCGTCGAGGGTCATGAACTCGTGGACGAGGATCGCTCCCACGTCAGCCTCCCGTGGTGGTCGTGGTGTCGTGCGGGACCCCCACCCTAGATCGAGCGCCGCAGCGCCGTCAGGTCGTCCCTGCGGCTCGGCGACCGACGTGAAGCGGTGGTGCCGGCGCGGTCGGCGGCGGATCTCGTCGTCCGCGACGGTCAATTCGGCGGAAACCGGGACACCGCGGCGATCGTGGTGTCACCGTTGTCACATCGGGAGGCCGAGCTCCCGAGGGGGGCGACCGACGGGGTCGCCTGACAGATCTGGTCCGGGGGGACTCATGGCACACTCCCAGCTCATGGACGCGCCCACTGCTACGACGCGCCCCACCACCGACGCCCCGGTCCGCGGGCACACCTCCTCGAGCACCCTCGCGGCAGAGGCTTCTCCGTGGTCAGCCGCCTGGCTCGCGAGGTGCGAGGCGCCCGCGGAGCCGCCGCGCCACCGGCGCGAGGAGCCGGCCCGCGCTCAGCGACCGCACCGGCTGAGCGACCACCGCCGCACCCCCACCGAGGGGTGAGGCGCCACCGGGGGATCCGGTTAGGCTCCCTCGGTGGGTCATCCGCCGGATCTCGGGGGCCCGACGGTCGCCCGGCAGCAGGCGGTGCAACGACGAGGCGATGGGACCCAGCACGTGACGAGAGTCGGGCCAGGGGCGGTACTCGGCGGCCGCTACCACCTCGACCGAACGGGTCGCCTCCGGCGGCATGGCCGACGTCTGGGCGGCCGAGGACGACGTCCTCCAGCGTCGGGTCGCGGTGAAGGTGATGCGGCCCGGACCCCGACCACGAGGAGCTCTTCGCGCTCCGCTTCCGTGACGAGGCGCTGCACTCGGCGGCGCTGATCCACACCAACATCGCCACCCTCTTCGACTACGGCGAGGACGACGGCGTCGCCTTCCTCGTCATGGAGCTGGTCGACGGCAAGCCGCTGTCGGTGCTGATCAAGGAGCGGGGGCGGATCGACCCCGACCAGGTGCGCTCGATCGTCGGGCAGTGCGCCCTGGCGCTCGGCGTCGCGCACGAGGCGCGGGTGGTGCACCGCGACGTGAAGCCGGCCAACATCCTGGTCCGCGAGGACGGCCTGGTGAAGCTCACCGACTTCGGGATCGCCCGCGCGGTCGACGCCTCGGGGCACACCCGGGCCGGCGACCTGCTCGGGACGCCGAGCTACCTCAGCCCGGAGCAGGCCCTCGGCCGCCCGGCGACCGGTGCCAGCGACCTGTACGCGCTGGGCGTCGTCGGCCACGAGATGCTCAGCGGCGCCAAGCCGTTCGACAAGCCGACGCCGATCGCGACCGCGATGAGCCACCTGCACGAGGCCCCGCCGCCGCTCCCGGACGACGTACCGGAGGACCTCGCCGGGGTCATCGAGCACCTGCTGGAGAAGGACCCCCGCGACCGGCCGGAGAACGCCCGCGCCGTGGCGGTCCGGCTCGGCCTGGCCGACCACGAGATCATGGGCCTCTCGCTCGGGCCTGGCCCAGGCGGTCTACGGCGAGTCGTCGCTGGACGACGAGGCCCTGGTCGACGACCCCGTGACCCGGACCCGACCCGGTCGAGCCGACCGGGACGATGGCCGTGGACCGGGCCGCCCTGTTCGACCACTGACCCGGATCAGCGGTAGCGGTCGGCCGCGTCCTGGATCCGCTGGACGTACGCCGTCCACCACGCGTCGTCGCGGGCGTCGAGGTCGGCCCGCCCGAGCGCCCGTCGACGAGCTCGCGCACGAGGTCGCAGTGACCCGCGTGCTGCGCGGTCTCGGCCACGACCCGGACCACGAGGTGGCCGAACGTGGTCGCGCGACGTTCCTCGGGCCACCACGGCACCGACGCGGGCGCGTCGAGGGGGAGCGTCGCGAGCGACTCGTCGCTGTGCCGCCAGGCCGTCCGGTAGAGGTCGAGCAGGTACTCCCGGCTCTGGTCGGCGGTCGCCCACAGGTCCGCGGACTCCCAGACCGAGCCGTCCTCCTCCCAGGGCAGCACGCACCGGCGGGGTGCGGCCGACGGAGGTGCCGAGGTAGCCCAGCTCGATCCCGGTCAGGTGCTTGACCAGGCCGAGCAGGTTGGTGCCGGACGGCACCAGCGGCCGGCGTACGTCGTACTCCGACAGCCCGTCGAGCGAGCGGACCACGGCGTCGCGGCCCTCCTGCAGGTAGCGCCGGAGGTCGTCGCTGAGGCTCATCGGACGCCGGGTGAGGTCCGCGTAGTCGGGGTGCTGGTCGATCCAGGCCCGGACGAACGGGCACCACGGGCCGCACCCGCAGCCCGCCGTCCGCGCGCACCGCGTCGAGCGCCTGGCGGACCAGCGACGAGCCGACGCCCTGCCCCTCGAACGCGTCGTCCACCTCGGTATGGGTGAACGTGATGACGCCGTCGGACAGCTGGTAGGCGGAGAAGCCCGCCAGCCGCCGTCGACGTGCGCCTCGAACCTGCTCTCGTCGCGGTTGTCGCTCACGGTCACGTCGGTCATGCGCTGCACGCTAGCCGCCGCCGCTGCAGCACGTGCTCGGGCACGCGGGCACCGGCCGTCCCTCCGCCACCGCCGCGAAGCGGTCGAGCAGGACCGGCCACTCGGTGAACCGGGCGCGGCCGGCGAGGTTGCCGGCCGTCCAGCCGCCGTGCGCGAAGCGCACCGTGCAGCCGCCGTGCCGCCCGCGCCGTCGGACTCGATCGACGTCGAGCGTGCTCGGGTGCTCGGGATCCTGGGCGAGGGTGAAGGTCTGCGCGTAGCGGCGCGGCGGGTCCCAGACCGTGACGGTCCCCCACGCGGTACGTCCGTGCGTCGGCCAGGTGCATCGTACGCGCTGCCGCCGACCGGCTCCTCGACCTGCACGACCCGCTCGAGCCCCTCGGGGGCGTAGGCCGGGTGCCACCACTCGTCCGATCCGGCCGGTGAACGCCGTCGAACGCGTCCTCGGGCGGGCAGGAGAGCTCGTAGGTGTGCTCGATCGGCGCCGCGGCCTCGGCGGGCCCGGGCTCGACGTCCGGCGGCCACGGGCTGGTGGAACACCAGCCGGTTGTGGAAGGGGTCGACCACCACCAGCACCCGCCCCCAGTCCTCGTCGCTGATGCCGGGTCGCGCGTAGTCGTAGTCGTGCGCGGCGAGCTCCGCGTGCAGGGCCTCGACGTCGGTGACCGGGATCAGCGCCGCGCCGCCGGGACTGGCGTCGCCGTGGTGCTCGCTGAGGTGCAGCCGCGCGGCGCCGCGGCTGACCTGCGCGTAGAGAGGGGAGTGGTCGGCGTGACCGCCGTGCTCCCAGTCGAGGACGAAGCCGAGGTAGTCGACGTAGAACTCGACGGCCTTGGCGCGGTCGAAGATCCGCAGGATCGGGACGGCCGGTCCCTCCTGGGCGGCGCGCCGTCGCGTCTCGGCGGCCGGGCGGCGAGGGTGTTCCAGTCGCGGACGCCGTACTGGTGGGCGACGACCTCGAGGGCCTCGCTGTGGCTGAGGACGACGTCGCGGGCGGCGAGGTCGGCGCGCAGCCGACGGGCCATGGACTTGGGGCCTGGGATCGGTCATGACGCTGCTTCTCTCCGGCGGACGGCCGCGGCTGCGGCAACAGGGGCCTGCGTTGCCTGGCGGGTCCGCCCGGGAAGGGCGCATCACGGACAGGTGGTCTCGCTGCTGGGCATTCACCGTCCCGGGACGTCCCGGGTGCAGGCGGCCGGCTGCCCTGGCCGCGCTCCAGGGTAGACCGGCGGGAACCGGCGGTGGAAGAGTCGGTGAACGTGTGCGCCGGTCCGCCCCGTCGACGTCGTTCCGGGTCGTCGGTGGGCCAGACTGGGCCCATGCGGCCGCAGGTCGTCGCCCACCGCGGCGCGAGCTTCGACAATCCCGAGCACACGCTGGGGGCCTACGTGCAGGCGCTGCGCGACGGGGCCGAGGCGCTCGAGTGCGACGTCCGGCTCACCGCCGACGGGCACCTGGTCTGCGTCCACGACCGCGACCTGCGGCGTACCGCCAGCACCAAGGGCCTGGTCTCGACCATGGACCTCGCCGACCTCGACCAGCTCGAGTTCGCCTCCTGGAAGAACCCGTGGGCCGCGCTGGACGACGAGGCCGACGACCGCGACCCCGACCTCGACCGGGTCCTCACGCTGCGCCGCCTGATGGAGACCGTCGCCGACGCGGCCGAGCCCGATCGAGCTGGCGATCGAGACCAAGCACCCGACGCGGTACGGCGGGCTGGTCGAGCGGCGTCTGGTGGAGGCGCTCGCGGACTTCGGCTGGACCGGCCCGGACAGCCCGGTCCGGGTGATGAGCTTCTCCTACGTCGCGCTGCAGCGGATGCAGCGGCTGGCACCGGACCTGCGGCTGGTGATGCTGATCGAGAAGGCGCGGCACTGGCCGATGCTGAAGCCGGTCCTGGAGGACGGCTGGATCCTCGGCCCCGGGATCGAGACGCTGACGCGGCACCCGAAGTTCGCCGAGCGGCTGGTGCGCACCGGCCGCGACCTGCACGTCTGGACGGTGAACACCCGCGAGCAGCTCGACCTGTGCCGCGTCGCTCGGGGTCCGGGCCGTGATCACCGACAAGCCGGCCCAGATGCTGCGGTGGCTCGAGCCGCAGCCGACGCCCGGAGGGTCCGAGGTGGACCGCTAGCCTCGGGAGCATGGCGAAGCGCTCCCGCACCAAGGCCCGTGACCGGGCGCCCGCCGGCGACGCGCGTCGGGCCGCGCGAGCCGTGCCCGTGCGGGTCGGGCAAGCGCTACAAGGCGTGCCACGGCTCGGCCGGCGGCGCGTTCGTGGTCCGGCCCTTCGAGGGGCTGGCCGCCGAGCGCGACCTGGTGGCGCTGCGCGAGTTCGTGCCGTCCGCCACCGCCCCGCTCCGGGTCGGCGACCGCACCGTCACCCTCGGCTCGCTGCTGCCGATGGCGGCGCCGGCGATGGTGCGCGACAGCGGCGAGGTCTGGCTGGGCCTCCAGGTCCGGCACTCGTTCGGCGACCCCTCGCGTGACCTCGGCGGCCGTGCTCGAGAAGGCGCTCGCGACCGACGAGCCGGGCGTCGTCGGGCTGGTGGACCCGCCCGGGGCCGGCGTACGTCTGCAGGACCTGGTGACCGACGAGCCGCTCGAGATCACCGTGCACCAGGGCTTCGAGTGGTGGCTGGACGACGTGGCGCGACCAGGACGCCGCGATGGCCGAGGCGCTCGAGCAGGCCGACGGCGCGGTCGCGCCGTCGGCCCGGCTGACCTCCGTCGAGGCGGCGTACTGGGTCGACGCCGGGCCCAAGGAGCACCTGCGCTGGGTGCTGCCCGTACGCCGAGGCGCCGCTGATGGACGCCCTCGCCCGGCTGCACGCCGCCGGCGACGACGTCCTCGTCGACGGACTCCAAGCTGGTCGGGATGTTCCGCGCGCACGGGCTGGTCGTCCCGGTGTGGGACCTGCCGCTCGGCACCGGCGCGGCCGCCCTCGAGGAGCCGGTCGCGGCGCTGCAGGAGCGCCTCACCGCCGCCCTCGACGACGCCACGCGACCTGACCCCGGAGGAGCGGTCCGCGCGCGTCGAGCTGGCCAACCGGCAGGTCACGCTGCGCTGACGAGTCCGGGCGCGTGCCGGGTTGAACCCCTCGCGACGCCTTCGCTACCGTCGGGACGGCCCGGTCGTTGTTGCCTCCCCCGTCAACAGCGACCGGGCCTCGTGCACGCCGGGGGACCGGTCCGTCGCGGCTCGCCACTGCTGTCACGTCCGCCCCGACGCTGCGGCAGGTCCGCACTTCTCGGCGTTGCAACGGCCGGGAAGTGCGCGAGTCGCCGGTGCACCGGCGGTTCCGACGGGCACCGACAGACCGGCCGACCCGGGAGACACGGCGCTCAGAGCGGGACTTCCGACCCGTTCCCCCCGGCGCGCGGAGGGAGTAGGCAAGGCCCATGACTCCCACGCCACTCAGCAGTCTCGAGATCGCCCAGGCCGCCACTCTCCGTCCCATCTCCGACGTGGCGGCCGATCTCGGCGTCGCCGAGGAGCACCTCGAGCACTACGGCACGGGTGTCGCCAAGATCGACCTGGCCGCCCTCGACGACGCCCCGGAGCGCGAGGCCGGGGCCCGGTACGTCGTCGTCACCGCCGTGACGCCCACGCCGCTGGGCGAGGGCAAGACGACCACCAGCGTCGGGCTCACCCAGGGCCTGGTCGCGCGCGGCACCCGTGCGATCGTCGACCTGCGTCAGGCGTCGATGGGTCCGACGTTCGGGATCAAGGGCGGTGCCGCCGGGGGCGGCTACAGCCAGGTGGTGCCGATGGAGCGGATCAACCTCCACCTCACCGGCGACTTCCACGCCGTGACCTCCGCCCACAACCTGCTCGCGGCGATGGTCGACAACGACCTGCACCACGGCAGCGCCGTCGGGCTCGACCCGAGGAACGTGATCTGGCGCCGGGTGCTCGACGTCAACGACCGCTCGCTGCGCAACGTCGTGATCGGGCTCGGCGCGCGGATGGACGGCGTACCGCGGGAGAGCGGGTTCGACATCACCGCGGCCAGCGAGGTGATGGTGATCCTGACCCTCAGCGACGTCGCTGGCGCGACCTGCGCGAGCGGCTCGGCCGGATCGTGGTCGGCACCACGACGTCCGGCGACCCGGTCACCGCCGAGGACCTCGGCGCTGCGGGCGCGATGGCGGTGATCTTGAAGGACGCGATCAAGCCCAACCTGCTGCAGACCCTCGAGGGTGGTCCGGCGCTCGTGCACTGCGGCCCGTTCGGCAACATCGCCACGGGTACGTCGTCGGTGATCGCCGACCGGATCGCCCTGTCGCACGCCGACGTCGTGGTCACCGAGGCCGGCTTCGGCTCCGACATGGGCGCCGAGCGGTTCTTCGACGTGAAGTGCCGCGCCGGCGGGCTCGTGCCCGACCTGGCCGTCGTGGTCGTGACCGTGCGCTCGATGAAGGCCCACTCCGGTCGCTACGACATCAGACCCGGGCAGGCGCTGCCGCCGGCCCTGCTCGAGGAGAACCCGGACGACGTGCGCGCCGGTCTGGACAACCTGCGGGCGCACGTCGGGATCGTCCGCCGCTTCGGGGTCACGCCGGTCGTCGCGGTCAACGCGTTCGCCGACGACCACGACTCCGAGCACGAGGTGCTGCTCCAGGCCTGCGACGAGCTCGGGGTGCGCTGCGCGGTGAGCCGCCACGTCGTCGAGGGCGGCGACGGCGCCAAGGCGCTGGCCGACACGGTGCTCGAGGCGCTCGAGGAGGGCTCGTCGTTCCGGTTCCTCTACGACCTCTCGCTGCCGCTGGTGGACAAGATCGAGACCATCGCCACCGAGGTGTACGGCGCGGACGGCATCGACCTCTCTCCTGCCGCGGCCAAGGGTCTGGCGGACGTACGAGCGGCTCGGCTTCGGCGACCTGCCGGTCGTGATCGCCAAGACCCACCTGTCGATCAGCTCCGACCCGAAGCTGCGCGGCGCGCCGACCGGCTGGCGGCTCCCGGTCCGCGAGGTGCGCCTGGCCGCGGGCGCGGGCTACGTGTACGCGATCTGCGGCGACATGCGGACGATGCCCGGCCTGCCCTCGCACCCCAACGCCCAGCGGATCGACCTCGACGAGGACGGGAACGTGGTCGGCCTCTTCTGACCGGCGTCCCGGCACCGCTCGGCGACCGTAGCGCGGGGGCCGGCCGCGTCAGTGCCGGCCGACGACGTGCCGCTGCCGAGCCACGTGCACGGGGCGGGGCGCGGGCCCGGGCCCGGGGCCCGCGGGCAGCGACTCGGGATCGTTGCCGACGCCGAGCAGGGCGCGGGTGACGTGCTGGCCGCTGTCGAGCAGGTCGTCGAGCGCCCGCCCGGTGTGCTCGGCGGTCACGGTCTCCAGAGGCGTGTGGTCGAAGAGCGACTCGAGGACGGCGCGCCGGACGAGCTCCTTCAGGAACGACGCCGTCACCCCGTCGGTGCGCTCGACGACGGTCTCGACCTCGGCGTCGCTCAGCTGCAACGGCACCGAGCCGCCGTACAGGTCGAGGAGCCGCCGGCGGGCCTCCGCGTCGGGCAGCTCGATCTCGACGGCGACGTCCACCCGGCCCGGCCGGGCGGCCAGCGCGGGCTCCAGGAGGTCGGCGCGGTTGGTGGTCAGGACGAACAGCAGGTCGGCGTCGCCGGCAGCGCCGTCCATGGCGTCGAGGAGGTCGAAGAGGACCGAGCTGGACCCGTGCCCGAAGCTGCGGTCCTCGGCGACCAGGTCGACGTCCTCCAGCACGATCACCGCCGGCTGGAGGTCACGCGCCAGCTCGGCGGCGGAGCTGATCGCGTGCAGCGCCCGACCGGTGAGGCTCAGCCGCGTGTACGACGTCATCTCGCCGATCAGGTAACGGGTGGTGTGGGTCTTGCCGGTGCCGGGCGGCCCGTAGAGGAGCAGGCCGCGCTTCAGGTGCTGCCCGGCCGCGCGCAGGGCGTCCCGGTGGGCGAGCACCCCGAGCGCGTGCCGCTCGATCCGGGCCAGGACCGGCTCGGGGAGGATCACGTCGGACCGTGCCGTGCTCGGCACCGACGCGAACTCCAGCGACAGCTCGCCCATCTGGGACAGCGTGACGTCGATGACGTGGCCGCGGTAGACGTTGAGCAGGTGGCGCAGCCGGTCGAGCTCGGCGTGGATGGCCTGGGCCTCGTCGACCGGGAGGCCGGCGATCTCGACCCGGAGACCGTGGAAGTGCTCGGACGGCCCCTCCACCATGACGACGTAACGGCCGCGCTCGTCGTCGACGAGGAGCACGCCGCGCAGGAGGCAGGCCAGCATCGAACCCGGTCCGTTGGGCAGGTCGACCAGCGGCGGCGCGGACAGCCGCAGACGCGGGATGCCCTCGCCGCTCAGGAGCTGTTGGAGGCTTGCCGGTTCGTGGTGCGGCGGGACCGTGATGCCGTGCAGCGACGGCCGAGCGGCCAGGCTCGCCGGTCCAGGCGTCGAGCGCGGTCTGCAGGTTGACGTGCTCGAAGGGGGGCAGCATCCTCGCCACCACGGAGTGCTCCGGACGCGTCGTCTCCCAGGTGGCCGGTGATCAGGGCCACGACCTCGTTGGTCTCCTGGACCTCGAAGCGGTCGGCCTGGAGCCAGGCCAGGAGCGAGTGGAGCCCCTGGGCGAAGTCGCGCTGCCTCGTCTGCCGTGGCGCCTGTCATGTCGTCTCCCGTGTGACCCGTGCCCGCCGACGTGGCGACAGGCTCCGGACGATAGCCCTGCGGTCGACCGCCGCGAGACGTATCGGTGACGGCGCCGAGCTCACGCCAACGACTCGCGGGAGATCGGGCAGCTCATGCAGCGCGGCCCGCCGCGGCCGGAGCCGAGCTCGGAGCCGGCGATCCGGAGCACCTCGATGCCGGCGTCCTCGAGGCGGTCGTTGGTCTCGTCGTTGCGCTCGTAGGCGACGGCCACCCGCGGGGCGATGGCCAGGGTGTTGTTGCCGTCGTCCCACTGCTCGCGCTCGGCGGTGACCGGGTCGAGGCCGGTGTCGATCTGGTGCAGGGTGTCGATCTGCATCGCCTTGGCGGCCGCGACCAGGAAGTGCTCGGCCTCGGCGACGTGCAGCTGCAGCGCGTAGGGGCCGGTCGTGGGGCCGGGTCGGGCCGACCCGGCGCCACCGTCACGGCGTACGCCGTCAGGGTGTCGGCGACGTTGGGATACATCACGACCTTGTCGACGTCGACCATCGTGCACACGGTGTCGAGGTGCATGGTCGCGCGCTCCTGCGCGATCGGGACCGCGAGCACGGTGTGGGCGAGCCCGGCCCGAGAGCACCTCCCGGGCGAGCTGCTCGGCGCCCGCCGGCGTCGTCCGCTCGCCGACGCCGATCGCGAGGACCCCGGGCGCGAGCAGGAGGACGTCGCCGCCCTCGACGTGCTCGTTGCGCCAGCCGTGCAGAGCCGGGTGGTGCCGGCGAAGCGCGGGTGCCAGCGTGTAGATCAGCTCGGTCAGCTGGGTCTCGCGCGAGCGCGCCGGCATCGCCAAGCGAGGTGATGGTCACCCGGTCGCGCACCCACACCGACGAGTCGCGGGTGAAGAGCAGGTTGGGCAGCGGGTCGATCAGGAAGTCGTCGCTCGCCAGCAGCGAGGTGACGAGCCCGAAGCCGCCACGCACCTCGTCGTTGCGGACCCCGGCGGTCAGGTGGGTGGCCAGCTCGGCCGGTGACGACTCGTGGAGCATCGGGCCGAGCCAGCGCCGCATCGTCTCGCCGAGGTGGAGGCTCGACCAGCGCGGTCGTTGATGGCCCGTGCGCGGGCCTCGTCGTCGCGCAGCGTCTCGGTGAGCAGGTCCATCAGGTAGAGCACCTCGACGCCCCGCTCGCGCAGCGCCGCGGCGAAGGCGTCGTGCTCGTCCTGGGCGCGGGCCACCCACGGGATGCCGTCGAACAGCAGCCGGTCGTTGTTGCGCGGCGTGAGGCGCGTCAGCTCGGGGCCGGGCCGGTGGAGCATGACCGTGCCGAGACGCCCGACCTCGGAGTCGGCGCCGTGCGCGGAGCGGCCGCCGGTGGCGGGGTTGGTCGACATGGGCCGCACTCTAGGGTGCGCACGCGTCCGCGGTCACCCCGCGACGACCTGGTACGCCGTCAGGGCGGCGAGCAGGAAGCAGACGGACGCGCCGACGTAGTGGATCGTCGACAGCCGCAGGTGCTGGAGCAGGAAGCGCCCGGCGACGACGGCGAGCCCCGAGACGGCCAGCAGCGCCGTCCACGCGCCGACGAACACCGAGAGCGCGTCGTGGTAGCGACCGACCAGGCTGATCGTCAGCAGCTGCGACAGGTCGCCCCACTCCGCCGCGAACAGCACCAGGAAGCTGGCACCGATCGCGGCGAGCCCGGACTTCGGCGAGGTCGCCTTGGCGGCGTACTCCTCCTCGGTGTCCGCCTCCTGTGCGTCGGCCTTGGGCGCCTCGCGCAGCAGCACGATGCCGCCGACGAGGAAGATCAGACCCGCCACCACCTCGACCAGCGCGTGTGGCAGGAGGGTCACCACCTGCCCGACCGTGCAGGCGATCGCGGTCTGGACGAAGAACGCCAGGCCGACGCCGACCCACACCGCCCACGGCTTGGTAGCGGGTCGCCAGCACGAGCGCGGCCACGAAGGTCTTGTCGGGGAGCTCCACCAGGAAGATCGCCCCGAACGAGACGGCGATGACGGCGAGATCCACCCGTCCGAACCTACCGGGGCGCCCGGGTCGACCTGGTTCGCCCCCGATCCGTTGCCACGGTCGGCGGTCGGGTGTAGGCAGGACCCCGGGGTCGGTCCGCACTGCTGAGGGAGAGAACGCGATGCCAACGTTCGAGCACTACGACCAGGGGACGCCGAGCTGGGTCGAGCTGACGACCCCGGACCAGGGCGCGGCCCGGGAGTTCTACGCCGGGCTCTTCGGCTGGTCTTTCGACGACTACGACATGGGTGAGGACGGGCACTACCTGATCGGCACGGTCCAGGGCGACGACGTCGCCGGGGTGAGCGGTCAGATGCCGGGCATGGAGGGACATCCCGCCTTCTGGGGCGTCTACCTGGCCGTGGACGACGTGGACGCGGCGACCGCCCAGGTCGAGGCTGCCGGGGGCACGGTCGAGGCCGGCCCGTTCGACGTCAACGACAACGGGCGGATGTCCGCGCTCCAGGACCCGACCGGTGCCCGGATCAACCTGTGGCAGGCCAAGGAGACGATCGGCACCCAGCGCGGCCAACGAGCCGGGAACCCCGATCTGGAACGAGGTGATGACCCCCGACATCCCGCGGGCCGCTCAGTTCTACGCCGACGTGCTGGGCATGAGCTCGGAGACCATGCCGATGGGCGACAGCACCTACACCGTCCTGAAGAACGCCGAGGGCCGGATGATCGGCGGGGCGATGACCTCCCCGATGCCGGACCTGCCGCCGTACTGGAACGTCTACTTCAACGTCGAGGACGTCGACGCCACGGTGGCGAGGACGCAGGAGCTCGGTGGCCGGGTCGTGGCGCCGGGGTTCGACGTGGAGGGAGTCGGCCGGATGGCGGTGCTGGCGGACCCGCAGGGTGCGATGTTCAACCTGATGGCGGCCGACACCACCGACGCCGGCACCTGAGGCGGGCCCCGTCGCGGCGTCGCGTCAGCCCGCGCGGAACGGGTCGGCGGGGTAGACCCCGAGCACCTTCACCTCGGTGGTGAAGAACGCCAGCTCCTCCAGCGCCCGCATCACCGGGAGGTCGTCGGGGTGCCCGTCCACCTCGGCCAGGAACTGGGTCGCGGTGAACTCGCCGCCCACCATGTAGCTCTCGAGCTTGGTCATGTTCACACCGTTGGTGGCGAAGCCGCCCAGCGCCTTGTAGAGCGCCGCCGGCAGGTTGCGCACGTTGAAGACGAAGCTGGTGACGACCGGTCCCTCGGTGGCGGGCGGCTGGATGAAGTCGCGGGAGAGGACGACGAACCTGGTGGTGTTGTGCTCCTCGTCCTCCACGTCGTCGAGCAGGACGTCGAGGCCGTAGATCCCGGCCGCCATCGGCGGTGAGATCGCGGCCTGGGTCGGGTCGCCGGCCTCCTTCACCTCACGGGCGGCTCCGGCGGTGTCGCCGGAGATCACCGGCACGAAGCCGTGCTCCCGGATCACGCGCCGGCACTGGCCGAGCGCGTGCACGTGGCTGTGCACCGTCCGCACCTCGTCGAGGGTGGCGCCCGGAACGCCGAGGAGCGCGAAGCGGATCCGGAGGAAGTGCTCCCCGACGATGTGCAGGGGCGAGGTCGGCAGGAAGTGGTGGATGTCGGCGACACGCCCGGCCAGGGAGTTGTCGATCGGGATCATCGCCAGGTCGGCGTCGCCGTTCTCGACGGCGGCGAAGGTGTCCTCGAAGCTGGCGCAGGCGATCGCCTCGGCCTCGGGGTGGCGCTCCTGGCAGGCCAGGTGCGAGTTCGAGCCCGGCTCGCCCTGGTAGGCGATCCGGTGGGCCGGATGGTCCTGGTCGGGACCGGACGTCGTACTCACGCGCGTCAGTGTTCCACGGCGTCCCGCCGCGCGATTAGGCTCGCTCATCGTGTGGATCCTCGACGTCGTCACGCTCCTGGTCGCGCTGGCGGCCGCGGGCCTGGCGGTGGTCGCGCTCCGGCGCCAGGCGGCCGTACGCCGTCGCCCCGGCACCGACGCGCTGCCCGAGGACGTGCACGGCCTGCGCCAGGAGGTCGCGGCGCTCCGCGCCGAGACCGGCGACGCGCTGCGTCACCTCGCGGTGGTCCGCTACGACGCGTTCGGCGACCTGGGCGGGCACCTGTCGTGGTCGCTCGCGCTCCTCGACGACGCGGGCAACGGCGTGGTGCTGACCTCGATCCACGGTCGCTCCGAGGCCCGGACGTACGCCAAGAACGTCGGCGCCTGGACGTCCCAGCAACAGCTCTCGCCCGAGGAGGAAGAGGCGATCGCGCACGCCCGTGAGCTAGCGCGGCACGCGGACCAGGACCCGTCCGTGCCGGCAGATCATGTGCAGCTCGCAGCCGGCGCCGAGGGGGTCTCCGTCGAGCTGCCGTGGGGTCAGGCTGGCCGCTCGCACCGACACGGTGCGCCCGCGCATCCGGGTGATCGTCTCGTCGGTGCGCGGGCGCTTGGCGAGCACGCGGAAGGCCAGGGGCACCCACGACAGGAACCGCTTCGGGTGCAGGAGGACGACGTCCAGCACGCCGTCGTCGATGGCGGCATCGGGGAGCAGGGGCATCCCGGCCTGGAGGTAGCCGACGTTGCCGACCACCACCGTCCGGGCCCGGTGGGTGGTGTAGTCACCCGCCGTCGACGGAGATCTCCATCCGGACCACCGGTGACATCAGCGCCTTGACGCCCGACACGACGTAGGCGAACCAGCCGACCTTCTGCTTGAACTGCTCGTTGACGCCCTCCATCATCGCGGCGTCGAGACCCATGCCGGCCATCACCATGAAGTAGGTGTCCTCCATGTCGTCCCCGGACACCTCGACCAGGTCGATCGCCCGGTCCTGGCCGCTGAGGGCGACGTCGATGGCGGCGCGCAGGTAGAGCGGGATGTCGAGGTTGCGGGCCAGCAGGTTGCCGGTGCCGGCCGGGATGATCCCGACCGGGATGCCGGTGCCGGCGAGCTCGGCGCACACCTCGCGCACGGTGCCGTCCCCACCGCACACGAGCACCAGGTCGGCACCCGCGATGGCCGCCGCCTCGGCCATCCCGGTGCCGGGGTCCTCGACCGTCGTGTAGTGCCAGACCGGCGTCGACCAGCCGGCCTCGGCGGCCATCGGTCTCCACGACGGTGCGGAACTGGGCGGCGTCCTCGATCTTCGCGGGGTTCAGGATCACCGCGAGCCGGCGCTCCGAGGGGACCACCTCGGGAAGCGGCTCCACGGTCTCGGCATGGCTGTGGGGCAGCGGGCTGTAGAAGGAGAGCCACAGCAGCACCACGCAGGCGCCGAGGAGCCAGCCGCCGACGACGTCCGTGGGGTAGTGCCGACCCAGCGCCGCCCGGTCGACGCCGACCACGAGCGCGAGCAGCACGGCGCCCGTGTACACGGCCCGGCGCAGCACCGGCTTGCGGATCAGCATGGCGGCCAGCACGATCAGGACGCCCGCGAGCGCGGCGCTGCTCGACGCGTGGCCGGAGGGGAACGACTTGGAGACCAGCTTCGCGACGGGGTCCTGCCAGGTCGGGCGGTCCCGGCCGTAGAACAGCTTGATCCCGGTGGTGAGCAGGGACGCCGAGATCATCACGCCGACGGTGAAGACGGCGGCCCGGCGGTGCCCGCGGACGAACAGCGGGACGGCGATCAGCGTCGTCCAGACCGTCATCCCGACCGTGGCGAAGGCGGTCTCGATGGTGCGCAGCGCCGAGTGCAGCCCGGCCCTCCCCGAGGCCCACTGCTCGGCGGAGCGGCCGAGGTCGTCGAACCCGTTGAGGGGGGCGCGCTGGAGGTGGACCAGGAAGGCCAGGAGGACGAACAGCGCAGCACAGACCCCGGCCCAGGCCAGGGTCACGGTGCGGGGGCGGTCGAGCACGGGCGTCAGTATGCCGGGCGCGCCGCGGGCCGCCCCCACCCGCCGGTGCCTCACTGATGTGCTGACCCTCACCCTGCGCCGATAGCCTGGACCGCATGACCCTCGCCATGTTCCGCAGGCCTGGAGGACTTCGATGATCGACCCCAAGGTGCTGCGCGACGACCCCGCCCGGGTGCGTGCTGCGCAGGCCAAGCGCGGGCTGTCCGACGAGGTCGTCGACCGGGCCCTGGCCGCGGACACCGCGCGGCGGGAGGCCATCTCCACCTTCGAGGGCAAGCGGGCCGAGCAGAAGCAGCTCGGGAAGCAGATCGCGCAGGCCCAGGGTGAGGAGAAGGCGGCGCTCCTGGCCCGCACCAAGGAGCTCTCCGCCGAGGTGAAGAGCGCGGAGTCCGCCCAGACGGAGGCGGAGGAGACCTGGCGCTCGGCGTTGATGGAGATCCCGAACCTGGCCTCGCGAGGAGACCCCCGCCGGCGGCGAGGACGACTTCGTCGTGCTCGAGACCGTGGGCACGCCGCCGGAGTTCGACTTCGAGCCCCGCGACCACGTCGAGCTCGGCCGGATGCTCGGCGCGATCGACCTCGAGCGCGGCGCCAAGGTGTCCGGCTCGCGCTTCTACTTCCTGACCGGCATCGGTGCCCAGCTGGAGTTCGCGCTGATCAACATGGCGATGGACCAGGCCCGCAACACCGGGTTCACGCAGATGGTCGCGCCGTCGCTGGTCAAGCCGCGGGCCATGGAGGGCACCGGCTTCCTCGGCCAGGCCGCCGACGACGTCTACCGGATCGAGGGACAGGACCTCTACCTGGTCGGCACCTCCGAGGTCCCGCTCGCGGCGTACCACTCCGACGAGATCCTCGACGCCCGCCAGCTGCCGCTCCGGTACGCCGCGTTCAGCCCGTGCTTCCGCAAGGAGGCCGGCTCCCACGGCAAGGACACCCGCGGGATCTTCCGCGTGCACTGGTTCGACAAGGTCGAGATGTTCGTCTACACCACCGTCGAGGAGTCGTACGCCGAGCACCTGCGCCTGCTGGAGTGGGAGAAGGAGTTCCTCGACAAGCTCGAGCTCTGCTACCGCGTGATCGACGTGGCGGCCGGTGACCTGGGCCTCTCCGCCCAGCGCAAGTTCGACTGCGAGGCCTGGATCGCCTCGCAGGGCCGCTACCGCGAGCTGACCTCCACCTCCAACTGCACCGACTTCCAGACCCGTCGCCTCGACACCCGGGCCCGGCTCGAGAACGGCGAGATCGGCACCGTCGCCACCCTGAACGGCACCCTGTGCTCGACCAACCGCCCGATCATCGCGCTGCTGGAGACCCACCAGCAGGAGGACGGCTCGGTCCGGGTCCCCGAGGCCCTGCGGCCCTACCTCGGAGGGCTCGACGTGCTCAAGCCGGTCACCGCGTGACGTCAGCCGGAGTGGTGCCGCAGCGGTGGTGTCGTGGCGGTGAGTGACTGGCAGCCGCGGCTGGTCGCGCTCGACATCGACGGGACGCTGCTGAAGTGGGTCGAGGGCGTCGGGACGACGTACGAGCAGATCAGCCCGCCCGTGTACGCCGCGGTGCACCGGGCGCGCGAGGCCGGCGCCCACATCGTGCTCGCCAGCGGCCGCTCGCCGCACGGCATGACCCGGATCGCGGACCTGCTCGACCTGCACACCGACGGCGACGAGCCGCTCTGGGTGGTGGCGAGCAACGGGGCCGTGCTCTTCCGCTACCCGCCGCTCGAGGTCGTGCACGAGGAGACCTTCGACGCCGCCCCGGCCGTGGCCGCCGTGCTGGAGTACCACCCGAGCGCGCTGGTCGCGGTCGAGGAGCGCGGCATCGGGTACCGCGTCAACCGTCCCTTCCCGGACGGTGAGCTGAGCGGCGAGATGGTGCTGGCCGAGGTCGCGGACCTGGTCTCGCTCCCCGTCAGCCGGGTCATCATCCGCGATCCCGACGCGACGGCGGACGACTTCGTGGCGCTCGCAGCCCGGCTCGGGCTGCACGGCACCGACTACGTCGTGGGCTGGACCGCCTGGCTCGACCTGTCGCCCGTCGGGGTCAGCAAGGCCTCCGGCCTCGCGCACGTGGCGAGCGAGCTCGGCGTCCGGGCCGACGACGTGCTCGCGATCGGCGACGGACGCAACGACATCGAGATGCTGCGCTGGGCGGGTCGCGGCGTGGCCATGGGCCAGGCCGTCGAGGTGGTGCAGGAGGCCGCGGACGCCGTCACCGGCACCGTCCACGACGAGGGCGCCGCGCTGGAGCTCGACCGATGGTTCCCCGCACACGCCTCGGGCAGCTCCTCGACCCGGCGGTCGGAGCGGGACGCTCGGTGAGCGTGCCGCGGCTCGTGGCGACCGACCTCGACGGCACGCTGCTCCGCTCCGACGGCAGCGTCTCCGAGGCCACGGCGGCCGTCCTCCGCCGGCTGCTCGACCGCGGGATCGAGTCGTGTTCGTCACCGCGCGGCCGCTGCGGTGGATGGACGAGCTGTGGCACCACGTCGGTGACCGCGGCACGGGGATCGTCTCGAACGGCGCCATCACCTACGACATCGGGCAGCGGGAGGTGATCGCCCTGCAGGGCATCGACGCCGCCGAGGGCCTGGCGATCGTCGACGCCATCCGGGCCGTGGCCCCCGGCACCGGCTTCGCCCTCGAGGCCCTCGGGGGCTTCGCCCGGGACCCGGCGTACGTCGACCTGCACGAGCCGCCGCCCGGTTTCCGGATCGGGACGCTCGCCGACCTCTGGGACGAGCCGGCGGTGAAGATCCTGGCCCAGCACGCCACGCTGGACCCCGAGGAGTTCCGCCGCCGGGTGGTGGCCGCGGTCGGTGACCTGGCGACGCCGACCTGGACGATCGACGGGCTGATGGAGATCAGCGCCGTCGGGGTCACCAAGGGAGCGGCGCTGGCGCGCCTGTGCGCGATCCGAGGGATCGAGCCCGGTGACGTGCTCGCGTTCGGGGACATGCCGAACGACCTGCCGATGCTGGGCTGGGCCGGTACGTCGTACGCCGTGGCGAACGCGCACCCGTCGGTGCTGGAGGCGGCCGACCACGTCGCGCCGGCGAACGACGACGACGGCGTGGCCACGGTGCTCGCCTCGGTTTTCGCGGCTGTGATGTGATGTGGCCGTGATCCGGCCGGGATGTCGCGCCCTCGCCGCTGCGGTGACGACCGTGGCGCTGCTCGGCCTGCCGCTGGTCACCCCGGCTGCGCACGCCGCCCCGGCCGCTCCGAAGTGCCCGACCACGACGCTCGACCAGGACATCAGGCGGGCCGACGTCGTCTTCCGGGGCGAGGTCAAGAAGGTCCGGGCGGCCCGTGGCGAGGGGAAGCAGCGGGTCCGTACCTACAAGGTGCTGTCGGACCGCGTCTACCGCTCGTCCCTCGTACAGCCGTCGGTCGTGGTCACCGCCCGGGTCGGCACCCGGTGCGCCCTCCCGACGCTGACCGAGGGGACGCGCTACATCTTCTTCGTGGCGGAGCGGGGGTCTGACCTGATGGCCGGGCCCGGCACCGCCGAGGCGACGCCCCGGCTCACCCGCCAGGTGGTGCAGCGGTTGGGCACCGGCGCACAGCCCGAGCCGGCGCCTCCAGCCACCGCCGAGTTCACCCCGGTCGCGGGCGCGGACCCGCCGGCGCTCTCACGCCTGCTGGCCCCCGGCGCGGCGCTGCTGATCATCAGCCTGCTGGGGCTGCTCGTCGTCGGCCGCCTCGGCCGGCGTACCTCCGCCTAGAGGTACATCCCGCCCCCTGGGGAGCTTCCCGGGTCGCCCTCGGCCTGCTGCGGCATGCCCGGGCGCAGCCCCGGACCCTGCTGGCCGGGCCCGCTGGGCAGGGCCCGCCGCATCTGCTCGAACTGGGCGCGGGCAGAGACCTGCTGGGCGTAGATCGCCGTCTGGATGCCGTGGAAGAGCCCTTCCAGCCAGCCGACCAGCTGGGCCTGGGCGATCCGGAGCTCGGCGTCCGACGGGGTGACGTCGTCGGTGAAGGGCAGGGAGAGGCGCTCGAGCTCCTCGACCAGCTCGGGAGCCAGCCCGCTCTCGAGCTCCTTGATCGAGGAGCGGTGGATCTCCTTGAGGCGGTTGCGGCTGGCGTCGTCGAGCGGGGCCGACCGCACCTCCTCGAGCAGCTGCCGGATCATCGCGCCGATCCGCATCACCTTCGCCGGCTGCTCGACGAGGTCGGTCAGGTCGCGCAGGTCGTCGCCGTCGGCGTCCTCGGCCTGCTCGACGGACTCGGCCGGTACGGCGATCGGCTGCCCGTCCGGGCCGACCACGATGACGTGCTGCTGTCCGGACTGCTCTTCGGTCATCGCCCCAGCCTACAAACGGCTGTCCGAGCCGCTCAGGCGACCAGGACGATCTTGCCGGTGTGGCCGCCGCTCTCCATCCGGCGGTGGGCCTCGGCGGCGTCGGCCAGCGGGATCGTCGTGTCGACCACGGGCTTGATCGAGCCGTCGGACACGAGCGGCCACACGTGCTCGGTGACGGCGCGGCAGATGGCGGACTTCTCGGCGACCGGCCGGGCGCGCAGGGTGGTCGCGACGATCGCGGCCCGCTTGCGCATCAGGGCGCCGAGGTCGAGCTCGCCCTTCGTCCCGCCCTGCATCCCGATCACGACCAGCCGACCCTCGACCGCCAGGGCCGAGACGTTGCGGCCGAGGTACGCCGCGCCCATGTTGTCCAGGATCACGTCCGCGCCGTGGCCGTCGGTCGCCTCGCGCACCACCTCGACGAAGTCCTGGTCGTGGTAGTCGATGGTCACGTCCGCCCCGAGGGAGGAGCAGAACGCGAGCTTCTCGGCCGAGCCGCCGGTGGTCAGGACGCGGGCCCCCAGGGCGGCGCCGAGCTGGATGGCGAAGGTGCCGATCCCGCCCGCTCCGCCGTGGACCAGGAAGACGTCTCCCGGGCCGAGCCCGGCCACCATCATCACGTTGGACCAGACGGTCGCCGCGACCTCGGGCAGCGCGGCGGCGCGTCACCAGGTCGACCCCGTCCGGCACCGGCATCACCTGACCGGCGGGCACGGCCACGCGGGTCGCGTACCCGCCGCCCGACAGCAGGGCGCACACCTGGTCGCCCACCCGGTGCCCGGTGACGGATGCGCCGACGGCCGCCACGGTGCCGCTGCACTCCAGGCCGATCACCGCGGAGGCACCGGGCGGTGGGTCGTAGTGCCCCTGGCGCTGGAGGAGGTCCGCACGGTTCACCGCGGTGGCGGTCACGTCGATGAGCACCTCGTCCGGTCCGACCTCGGGGTCGGGCACCTCGGCGTACTCCAGCACCTCGGGGCCGCCGGGTTCGCGGACCACGATCGCCCTCATCGCGGGCTCGTCTCGCGGGCGCTCACTCGTACTCGTCGCCCGAGTGGTCCACCACGCTGTCGTCGGGGACCTCGTCCACGATGTCCACCGGATCCGGTGCACCGGCGGGGTGGTCCCAGTTCTCGGCCAGCGCCTGTGCCCTCGCGGCCAGGCGCTCGATCTCCTCGACGTCGGCGTCGCTGCTGCCGGCGGCGTAGCCGAGGAGGTACGTCGTGATCGGCGCGGCCTTGCGGATCACGTTGTCGGCGGCCACTTTCGCCAGGTCGAGGACCAGCGCCTCGTCGACCTCGGTCTCGATGTCGAGGACGTCGCACAGCTCGTCGATCCAGTCGTGGAGGTTCACAGGCCAAATCTCGCGGCTGCGGGCCGGGTGATCAAGTCCGGCGCGTCCGTGGCGTGAGATCGGTCCCTTCGTCACGCAGGCGGGCGACGTCGTCCCAGGTGTCGACGTCCTGTGCCTCCCGGCCCTCCGCGGCCACGTCCACGGTCCGCTCGCGGCCCATCAGCCGTCGCATCGGGACGCCGTACGCGTCACCGGGCGCGGGGACGAGGACCCGGCGGACCACGCCCGCGAGCTGGCGCCGCCCGGTGTCGTCGACGAGCCACGCCCCGTCGTGGCCGGGGCCGTCGTCGTCCATCGCCGCGACCAGTCGGGCCACGGTCTCCCCGGTCACGTGGGGCATGTCGACGGCGAGCACCAGGACCAGCTCGGGCGGCTCGCGGAGCGCGGCGACGCCCGCGCTCAGCCCGGCCAGGGGCCCGCCACCGGCCGGCACCTCCCGGGTGAAGGTGACCGGGCGCGAGGTCGGCTGCTCGGGGCCGACGACCACCACCTCGCCGGCGGCGGACACCGCGTCGAGCGCATGGTCGAGCAGGGTCCGGCCGTCGTGCTCGAGGGACGACTTGTCGGCGCCGTCGAGGCGGGTGGCGCCGCCACCCGACAGGATCACCGCGGCCCACTCCACGGGCCCAGTCTCGCAGTGGCCGGGCGGTGCGATCGTCCCGCGGGTGGCAGGCTGGGGTCATGCAGGTGGTGCTGGTGCAGGAGGCGTCGTCGCTCGACCCGGCCGTGAACCGTGAGCGGCTGGCGGCGCTGGTCCCGGAGGACGCCGACCTGGTGGTGCTGCCGGAGGGCTGGGCGCGCGACTTCGGCGAGGCCGGCTCCGACCTCGGTACGCGTCGCCGAGCCGCTCGACGGGCCCTTCGTCACCGAGGTGGAACGCCTCGCCGCGGAGCGCGGCACGACGATCGTCGCGGGGCTGTTCGAGCGTCGCGAGGCGACGCGCGCGCCGTACAACACGGTCGTGGTGCGGGGCGGCGCCCGGGCGGACTACCGCAAGATCCACCTGTACGACTCCTTCGGCTACCGCGAGTCCGACGTGCTCACCCCCGGGCCCCTGGAACCGCTGACCGTCGAGCTCGACGGGACGACCGTCGGGGTGATGACCTGCTACGACCTCCGCTTCCCCGAGCTCGCCCGTGCGTTGGTCGACCGCGGCGCCGAGGTCCTGCTCGTGCCTGCCGCGTGGGTGGCCGGCGACCGCAAGGTCGACCACTGGACGACCCTGCTGCGGGCCCGGGCGATCGAGAACACCGTGTACGTCGTCGGCGTGGGCCAGCCGGGCCCGCGCTACTCCGGCCACTCGATGGTCGTCGGACCCCTCGGCGACGTCCTCGTCGAGGGCGGGGACGGGCCGGTCACGCTCCGCGCCGTGATCGATCCCACGGCCGTCGCCGAGGCCCGGCGCACCAACCCGTCGCTGGCCAACCGGCGCCTGTAGCCTTCCGCGTCGTGTCCAGGGCCGCTCCTCGTCGCCGTGCGGAGCCACGCGCCGGCAGGCGTGCCGCGAAGCCGCCGTCGCGCCGGGCGGCACGCCGGGCCGAGCGGTCGGCAGCGACCCCCGCGCCCGAGTCCCCGATCGCCCCGACGTCGACGCCGACATCGACGCCGGCACCGTCTTCCGAGCCGGGAGCCGCCGCCGCGGCTGCCGCCGGCTGCTCCGGCTGCCGTGCCGTCCGCGCGACGCCGGGTCCCGCACCGGCTCGGCGTGGCGGTGTGGCTCGTCGTGGTCGCGGCGTCGGCGGTGGCGCTGGTCGCCGCCCTGGTCGGGACCGAGGGTCCCTGGCGGGTGACCAGCACCTGGCTCGCCGACGGCGGCGCGATCGCCGCCAGCACGGCGTACACCTGGGGCCTGGCCGCGCGCACCGGCGGGCGTCCGTTGGTCTTCTCGCTGCTCGCCCTGGGGCTCGGGGCGCTCGTCGTCGTGGTGGACACCGACCCGCTTGCGGGCGGCGCGGCCGTCGTCACGGCCGTCCTGACCGCGGTGTTCGCGGTGATGGTGACCGTGCCGGCGGTGCACGTGGCCGGAGCGGTCCGGGAGAACCTCGTCGCCCTGCTGGTCGCGGCGGTCGGCTCGATGGCGACCGTCGCCTGGGCGCCGGTGGTCAACCTCGACCGCTTCCAGTACACCGTGCTCGGGCTCTCCCTGGTGGCCTCCTTCCTCACCGTCTTCCGGCTCGGCGCGGGGTGGCACGGCCTGGGCACCCGCGGCGTGCTGACGGTCGTCGCCGGCAGCCTGATGCTGGCGCTCACCCTCGGGTACGCCGAGCTGCTGCGGCGCTACGGCACCGAGAGCCTCGTCGACCAGCTCGACGAGCTGGTCCGGTGGAGCCACCACCACCTCGGCGCCTTCCCCCGCCCGATCGTGGCCCTGCTCGGGGTGCCGGCCCTGACCTGGGGCACCCACATGCGTGCGCGGCGTCGGCAGGGCTGGTGGGTGTGTGCCTTCGGGGTCGCCCTGACCGCCCCGGTGGCGTACGCCCTGGTCGACCCCGGCCGGACCGTGGTCGAGGCCGCCCTGGCGACGGCGTACGGCGCGGTGATCGGCTTCGCGATCGGCTACCTGCTGATCCGCCTCGACCTGAGGCTGACGGGGCCGCGACCCACCGGCCCGCGGGGGCGGCGGCTGGCCAGAGACCGAGGAGGCGACAGCGGTCCGTCCCGAGCCGGGGCGCACCCACGCCCTGTGGTGACGCCCCGGCTGCCTGCCTGCCGTGTCGGGCTACCTGTGGGTATCCACTAGGTTCGTTCCGTGCCTCGCGAGCAGACGATCCGGATCCTGGCCGAGATGGTGGCCAACGTGATCGTGGTCGAGGTCGGGGTCGACGACCGGATCGAGACGGGCGACACCGTGTGCCTGCTCGAGTCGATGAAGATGGAGATCCCGGTGCTCGCCGAGGCCGGCGGCGTGGTCTCCGCCATCCGCGTCGCGCCCGGGGACGTCGTGCAGGAGGGCGACATCCTCGTCGAGCTCACCGTCGCCCGCTGACCGGCGCCGACCTGCTCAGGCGACCGTCCGGGCCGCGCCGACCCTGGCCGGGAAGTGGTAGGTCACCGTGGAACCGTCGCGTTCGTGGGCGGCGTCCGGCGCGTGCCGCTGCACCATCGCACTGACGGCGCGGTTGGTCGCGCTCGCGAAGACCTCGACCCGCTCGACCCCTCGTCCTGCCAGGTCGGCGATGCAGGGCGTCGGCGAGCGCGGTCCCGATCCCCTGCCCCTGATGGGCGTCCGCGACGACCAGGCCGATCTCGGCCACCGGTGTGGCACCGACCCGGCGCCACACCCCGTGGCCGACCAGCGACTGCTCCACGTGCGCGAGCAGCGCCCCGCCCTGGAGGTCCTCGGGCAGCAGCGCGTCCAGGATCCCGGCTGCGGGCTCCGGGCCGAGCCCGGTCTGGAAGCGGCGGTACGCCGACTCCGCCGAGAGACCGCGGAGCAGGTCGCGCCACGTCCGCCCGGTCGAGGGCGACGGCGGGCCGGATCCGGAGCCGGCTCACGTCGGCTCCCGGTCGAGGAAGGCCACGATCTTCGCGATCACGGCGTGGTCGCGCAGGATCCGGCCGTGCCCGAGGCCGGAGGTCTCCACCAGGCGGGTGCTGTCGCCGAGCGCCGAGACGAGGAGGTCGGCCTGGCCGCGGTCGACCACGCGGTCGTCGGCGTCGTGGACGACCATGGACGCGAGCAGACGGGCAGACGGTGGGCGGAGAACCGCTCCCAGATGCCGGCGTCACCCGCGAAGTAGGCGCGCTCGATCGCTCGTCTCAGCGCGCGGTCGACGGGGGCGCGCAGGCCGAGCCGCTCGCAGAACGAGTCGACGAGATAGCCGAACTCGCTCATGCCGCTCACCGCCACCACCCGGTCGACAGCGAGCCCCGAGGCTGCGGCGTACAGGCGCGACCGGGACCCCGAAGGAGTGACCGACCACGCCGCCGAACGGTCCGTGGCGCTCCTCGAGCTCGGCGATCACCGTCCGGTGCTCGAGGATCGTGCGGACCGGGCCCGGCGATGCCCCGTGCCCCCAGGCGTCGTAGGCGACCGCACTGTGCCCCGACTCGAGCAGGGCGGTGACGAGCCCGCCGAAGCGCGACGCCCGAGCCCCCCAGCCGTGCACCAGCAGCACGGGGCGCGGGGCGTCTCCCCAGGCGTACGCCGCCACGCCGGTCCCGGCCACCTCGACCACGCTGCGGCAGGCTGCGTCGTGGACGATCCGCTCCTCGGGCCGTACGTCGGCCGGGCGGCCGGGCCGCCGCCACAGCTCGAGCGCGAGGCGTCCGGCCGCTCGCGGCGCGACCCGCGACACGGCGTTGACCGTCGCGCCCACGAGCGCGGGAGCGGCGCCGGGGTGCCGCGGTGAGGAGGAGGACGTGGAGCGGGCGGAGAGCTCGGTGCTGGTCATGGCAGACTCCCGGGGCAGATCGGGTAGAATGTAAACGAACGATCGTACTTATTGTTTCTCCTGTCAACTCCCTTCCGAGAACGAGGCGGCCAGCGATGAGCGAGGACCTGGTCGACGACGCACCGCCCCGCGACGTCGCCGACCGGACGCCGCCACGGACGGGCGGACCCGCCGCGGCGACCGCACCCGGCGGGTGGTCCTCGGCAAGGCGGTCGACGTCGCCTCGGTCGAGGGCCTCGAGGGCCTCTCCATCGGGCGGCTGGCCACCGAGCTCTCGATCAGCAAGAGCGGACTGATCGCGCACTTCGGCTCCAAGGAGCAGCTCCAGCTCGCCACCATCCGGGCCGCCCGGGCCATCTTCGTCACGACCGTGATCGAGCCGGCGCTGGAGGCCCCGCCGGGGCTCGGTCGGCTCCGGGCGCTGCTCGAGGCCTGGCTCGACTACTCCAGCGACCGGCGTTTCCCCGGAGGCTGCTTCTTCGCCCGTGCCTCCCACGAGCACGCCGCGCGACCGGGCGCCGTCCGCGACGCGCTGGCCGCCATCGACCAGGAGTGGGTCGAGCTGATCACGCGGACCGTCGTCGAGGCGCAGGAGGTCGGCGACCTCAGCACCGACATCGACGCCGGCCTGCTCGCCTTCGACCTGGTCGCCTACCTCGACTCCGCGAACCTGCGCTCCCTGCTGATGGGGAGCAACGACGTCTACGACCAGGCGCGACAGGCCATCGTGGAGCGGCTCGCGTCGGTCTCGAGCCGGTAGCGAGCCGCCGGCGCACGGACGCCCTGCCCTGCGTCCGGGACCGGGCTCGGCAGAGGGGGCGGGATTCGAACCCGCGGCTGACATCTCTGCCAGCGACCGCTTTCAAGGCGGTTCCGATCGGCCACTCCGGCACCCCTCCGAGCACGCCGGCTCCTGCACGGGCGGCGCGCCGCGCCGAGTCTAGGCCGTGCCGACGAAGCGACCGGCCCTACTCCGAGCCGCCGATCTCCAGCTCGACGTCGTCGTAGGCGAGATCGTGCAGCCGCTGCCGGTGGTGCTCGATGTCCGCCAGGAGCCGGCCGAGCTGCGCGGCCAGCGCCTCGACGTCGGCGTCGAGCAGGACCTGGTGGGAGAAGCGGTGCAGCCGCTGGAGCAGGACGTCGCGCTCGCGGACCACCCGCGCGGCCCGCGCCGACAGCCAGGCGTCGCGCCGGTGGAGCGGCTCGGCGACGAGGCGGTCACGCACCGGGACCAGGCGACGACGCACCGTCCAGCGCCAGGCATCGACGTTGTCGTGAACCTGCTCAGGCCGCAGGAGATCGTGGAAGGAGTCCGTCGTCGCCGCCATGGGGGCCTCCCTGGTGCTGGCCGACCTGTGCCGTCCACTGTGACGTCCTCCGCGCGCGGGGGCAAGGCCTGGGACGCACCGGTTTCGCTCGGTGGACCGCGGTGCCGGTTGAATCGTCCCGTGACCGAGACCGCCCGCGACACCACGTACCGCCTGGCGCCCGCGCTCGGCATCCGTCTGGTGGGGCGCAGTCTGGTCACGCTGGGCGCCCTCGTGGTGGTGGCGACCCTGGTGGGGCTGCTGACCGGCGCCGGCTGGGCCCTCGCCGGCGTGGTCACCGTCGTCGGTCTGCTGCTCGTCGCCGCGTGGGCCTGGTGGCTGCTGCGGCGGGCGACGGCGCTGCGCCTGAGCGACGAGGGGTACGCCGTGCGGTTGCTCGGCGGCGTGGGCGTCTCCGCCGCGCAGTGGCCGCTGGTCGAGGAGGTCGCCGCTGCCAGCCCCGGCGGTCGCCCCTGCCTGGTGCTGACGCTCACCGACGGACGGACCACCCGGCTGCCGATGGCCGCCCTGGCCGCCGACCCCGACGTGGTGGCCCGCGACGTGCAACGGCGCGTCCGGGACGCGCACACGCCCCGCGGCGCCGTGCCGGGTCCGGGTCCGGATGCGCGCCGGGAAGCAGGCCCGGACGACCCTCGGGCCTGATTGGGTGCCCGGCGAAGGCTGCTTGTAACCTGTGCACGCTGTCGGGAGGCGTCGCCTAGTCCGGTTTATGGCGCCCGCCTGCTAAGCGGGTTGAGGTTAATCCCTCTCGCGGGTTCAAATCCCGCCGCCTCCGCCAGTCACGCACAGGCCTCGTCGGACGTCGACGAGGCCTGTGTCGTGCGGTGTCGTCGCGGCGGTCGTGCGGTGGGACGGAGTGACACCGGCTCGCAGCCTTGCAAGGAACTGCAAGAAGTTGCATTGCAAGTTTCTGACCCAGCGTTCAATCCGCGACTGACCCCCGGACCCCTCAGAATGGTGGTCTGGGTTGATGAGAGCCCACCCCCCACAGGAGGAGTCACGTGAACAAGATGCGCAAGGTCGGCCTGTTGGCCGCCGCGGCGATGCTGAGCTTCGGCATCGTCGGTGTCGGTGCACCCGCGAACGCCATGGACACCACGTGGGGCTGCCCGACCTGCCTCCGGGTCGGTCACCACCAGTAACGCAGGCTCACGAGACCGACGACGAACAGAGGACAACCAGACCACCAGGGAGACTCGGGACCCGAGCGGCGACCCGCCCCCCAAGGGCCGCCGGACGGAGCGCCACCCCCATGCGGCCGTCTCGAGCATGCGGAACGGGACGGGACCCCAGGTCCCGTCCCGTTCCTTCGTTCACGGGTCCCTCCAGGTCAGCCGGTGCTCGGGGCGCCTGCGCGTCCGGCGACCAACCGGACTACTCGTCCTCGCGGCCGGACACGCCGGCCTGGCCCATCGTGTAGCCGAGCTGGAAGCGGGTCTCCGCGTCGTACTCCTCCTTCAGGTCCGCGACGTAGGCGGCGAAGGTACGCGCGCTGACCCCGAGCCGTTTGGCGCTGACCGGGTCGGAGTGTCCCTCGATGAGCATCCGGATCGTCATCGCCCGCTGCTCCTTGGCGATGCCGTGCATCATCGACCGCTCGGTGTTCGTGAACGGTCGGGCACGCTCCCAGGCACGCTCGAAGACGTCGACGAGGTAGGTGACCAGTCCCGGCTCCCGGATCGCCATCGCGACGGTGAGGTCCGGGGCGCCGGGGATGATGGCCAGACGGCGGTCGATGACGATCATCCGGTTGAAGAACTCGTCGAGCGTGCGCACCTCGGCGCCGTGCGCGGCGACCTCCGCCACCCACTTGCGCGTCGGCGCGTGGCGGCGGGCGCTGTGCTGGTAGAGGGTGCGCATCTTCACGCCGCGATCCAGCGCCGCCTTCTCGCGCACCGCCGCGATCGACAGCCGGGCGCTGTCGCGGGCCGCCTGGGGCTGGGCGGTGAGCAGCTCCTCCTCGGCCTCGCGCACGGCGCCCTCGATGAAGGTGCCGATGGCGCGGTCGCGGAACTGGGTGATCGGCCCCCGCGCCGAGGACGGTGAGCGGCGCCAGGACTGTGACAGCTGGCCGAACGCCCGGGCCCACTCCGAGGACTCGTTGAGCAGCTCCGCACCCTGCTGGCTCATCGGGCTGACGACGTGGGACGACACCGTGGACGGGTCGACCGGGACGTACAGCCCGACGGAGCGGTCGTGGACGAGGAGGTTCAGCGCGACGAGCAGGTCGAGAGCCGGACGGAGGGCGCCACCGGCCACGATCCGGGGGTCGGTCTCGGCGAGGCCACCGCTCACCGCGGCTTCTTCGTACAGCGACGTCGCCGCGGTCTCGAAGAGCTCACGCTCCTCAGGGCCGAGCTCGGTCACCGGTCACCTTCTCGGGTCCGCCCACTCGCGCATCGTCGCACATACCCGGCGTACGTCGTCACGGAGCCGGGCAGACGAACGACGGTGAGTGACGGGGCCGGCGCGGCCGGCGTCAGACCTCCAGGCGCGCCTTCAGGCTGTCCAGCTCGGTCCAGAGCACGGCCGGGAGCTCCTCGCCGAACTTCTCGAACCACTCCTGGATCTGCGGGATCTCGCGCTTCCACTCCTCGGCGTCCACCGCGAGCGCCTGCCGGACCTGGTCCTCGGTGAGATCCAGACCGTCGATGTCGAGAGCGCCCGGGGCCGGCACCAGGCCGATCGGCGTCTCCACCGCAGCGGCGGTGCCCTCGAGGCGCTCGATGACCCACTTCAGGACCCGGCTGTTCTCGCCGTACCCGGGCCACAGGAAGCCGCCGTCCTGGTCACGACGGAACCAGTTGACGTAGTAGATCCGCGGGAGCTTGGACTCGTCGTTGTCCTTGCCCATCGTGATCCAGTGGTTGAGGTAGTCGCCGGCGTTGTAGCCGATGAACGGCAGCATCGCCATCGGGTCCCGGCGCACCACGCCGACCTGGCCGACCGCGGCAGCGGTGGTCTCGGAGCTCAACGTGGCGCCCATGAAGGTGCCGTGGGTCCAGTCGCGGGCCTCGGTCACCAGCGGGATCGTCGTGGGACGACGGCCGCCGAAGAGGATCGCGTCGATCGGGACACCGCGCGGGTCGTCGTACTCCGGCGCGAGGATCGGGCACTGCTTGATCGGCGTGCAGTAGCGGCTGTTGGGGTGGCTGGACAGCTCGCCGCTGTCCGGGGTCCAGGGCTCGCCCTTCCAGCTGGTCGCGTGGGCCGGGGTGTTCTCCAGCCCCTCCCACCAGATGTCGCCGTCGTCGGTGAGGGCGACGTTGGTGAACACCGAGTTGCCCTGGTTGATGGTCCGCATCGCGTTGGGGTTGGTGTGCTCGTTGGTGCCGGGAGCGACGCCGAAGAAGCCGTACTCGGGGTTGACCGCCCACAGCCGGCCGTCCTCGCCGATCCGCATCCAGGCGATGTCGTCGCCGACCGACTCGACCTTCCAGCCCGGAACGGTCGGCTCGAGCATCGCGAGGTTGGTCTTGCCGCAGGCGCTCGGGAAGGCCGCGACGACGAACTTGGTGACGCCCTCGGGGCTGGTCAGCTTCAGGATCAGCATGTGCTCGGCCATCCAGCCCTCGTCGCGGGCGATGGCGCTCGCGATCCGCAGCGCGTAGCACTTCTTGCCGAGCAGGGCGTTGCCGCCGTAGCCCGAACCGAACGACCAGATCGCGCGCTCCTCGGGGAACTGCACGATGTACTTGGTGTCGTTGCACGGCCAGGACACGTCGGCCTGGCCGTCGGCCAGCGGCGCGCCGACCGAGTGCAGGCACTCCACGAACGACGCGTCGAGCTCCTCCATCTTGCGCAGCACGTCGGTGCCCATCCGGGCCATCACGCGCATCGAGACGGTGACGTACGCCGAGTCGGTGAGCTCCACGCCGAACATCGGCTGCTGGGCGTCGAGGTGACCCATCACGAAGGGGATCACGTACATGGTGCGGCCCGTCATGCAGCCGGCGTACAGCCCGCGCATGATGGTCTTCATCTCGTCGGGAGCCATCCAGTTGTTGGTCGGCCCCGCGTCCTTCTCGTCGACCGAGCAGATGAACGTGCGGTCCTCGACCCGCGCGACGTCGGAGGGGTCGGAGGCGCAGTGGAACGAGTTCGGCTTCTTCGCCGGGTTCAGCTGGGTGAACGTACCCGCGGCGACCAGGCTGTCGGTGAGCTCGGTCCACTCCTCGTCGGAGCCGGTGCACCAGTGGATGCGGTCGGGAGTCGTCAGTGCGGCGACCTCGGCGACGAAGTCGAGGATGCCCTGGTGCGTCGTCGGGGCAGAGCCGGCGGAGGTGGGTCGGGTTTCGGTGTCGGCAGTCATGTGCGGTGCTGTCCCTCTCGTACGTCGCGATGGCCCTGGTGGTGAGTACCCCGTGGGGGCCATCGGTCCGCCTGGCGGCGGGGTGAACGTGAAGTCGTCTGCGGATCGGCCGGCGTCGTTGTCGCCCGACTGTGCCGCGGACGTTACCAATGTCAGGAGTCCGGACATATTGGATCGATCAAGGCTCGGTGGCCCGGATCACACCCCGGTGCGCGGCGGGCTCGGCAGGCCCTCCGAGCGTCGGTGACGTGCCGGTCACGCATCCCGGGCACGGATTCGGCGGTGCCTGACCGGTCGGCTATCCTCGTGCAGTCCTCGTCGGGGCTTCCACCCGGCGGGGGCGTGCGCCCGTAGCTCAACGGATAGAGCATCTGACTACGGATCAGAAGGTTAGGGGTTCGAATCCCTTCGGGCGCGCACCTTCAGCACCAGCACCACGCCTGAGCGCGGTCGGGACGTATCTCGACCGCCGCCGCAACCGGCCGACGTACGGCCTCGTCGGCGAGTCGCGTCGTGCCGGGTAAAAAAGCGACGAAAGCCCAGCGGCCGAGGCTGCCACCGACCAGTCTGACCACCGGGGGGTCGTATCCCCCCGGCGACCCTCTGAGTGTCCGAACAGCGATGGCGGTCGCTGGAAACCGTACGGGGCGATGTCGAAGCCAGATCTCGGGACTGGCCTGGAGGACCAAGACCATGCCCCAGAACGGACCTCGTAAGCCACCGCGCCGGGGGCTCGCGCCGAGCCCACGCCGAGGGCTCACACCGAGCTCGGTGTACGCGCGGGACTCACGGCTGCCGCGACCGTTGCCAGCTTCCTCACCGTCGTCCTCGTGGTCGGCGGCAGCGTGCTCACCCCGAACGGCGCGAACGCCTCGAAGTCGAACTGGCACCACCGGTGGCCCGTCCGGACGGTGACGACGTACGGCTCCCACGACCGCGACCGCGACCGTGACCGCGACCGCCACCGCGACGAAGACGACGACGACGGCGCCCACCGCGACCTCGAGCGCGCCGGTGCCCACCGCGACGGTCACGACGACCGTCACGGTGAGCCCTTCTTCGTCCGCGACCCCGACCCAGTCGCCGGCACCGGCCCCGACGCGGCCCCAGCCGCTGGTCGGGCAGTACCGCGGCAACCCGTCGGAGAACCCCGATGCGACGTTACCTGTCGACCTACGGCCGGAGCCCGGACCTGACGTCGACGTACTACACGACGCAGGCCGTGAACGTGTCCTACGAGTCCGCGCGGGTGAAGCGTGGCACCTCGGTGATGCTCGACCTCGACCCGAAGATGACGCCGGGGATGGTCGGGGAGGTCGCCGACAAGTCGACGAAGGGCATGGGCTACATCGACCCGTTCCTCACCTCGTGCGAGACGGTGGCGAAGGTCAACCCGGCGGCCACGGTGTTCGCCTCCTTCATGCACGAGTGGGAGGTCAAGCGGGCGCAGAACGTGCTCACCAACTCCCGTGACCGTGACCCGGCGACGTACGCCAGAGCGGTGTCGGTGTTCGCTGCCCGGGCCGCGCAGATCGCGCCCGACTGCGAGGTGACCCTGTGGATCGGCGGCTACTCCGGCAACCTCCCGACGGTGGCTGAGGTGATGGCGCAGATCTCGGTGCCCCTGGACGCGGTCGCCTACGACCCGTACGTCACCAAGTCCGGCGCCTACCAGTCGGCGGTGCAGAAGTGGTCCCCGACGGCGACGTGGTTCCGGGCCAACGCCGACTACCAGGCGTGGGGCAGCCCTCCGATCTACCTCGGGGAGTTCGGGATCGACACCTCGCACGGCGACGCGCAGGTGGCGACGTTCCTGACGGACCTCCAGGGCTCCATGCGCACCGTGGGCCTGGCCGGCGGCATGCTGTTCGACCGGAACAAGACCGACAACAACGGGGCGGTGGTGGCCTACAAGATCGACGCGGGCGCGACGCCTCAGGCCCAGGCCGCCTACAAGTCCTCACTGCCACTGCTCTGACAGCCCAGCTCTGACGAGGGGCCCGGAGGACGGTGTCCTCCGGGCCCCTGTCTCGGTCTGCTCAGGGCTGGCAGGCCGCCGGCAGGGCGAACGACTCGCTGACCGCGACCCGCTTGCTCTTGACGACGCTGGAGGCACCGACCCCCACGCCGTACTCGGCGAAGGCGTCCCACACCACTGCAGGCGCGGTCGTCAGCCCGACGCGGCCAGGCCGGCCAGGAGTCCGGCTCCGCTGGTGTTCTCGCGGCCGCGGCTGCCTCGACCTCGGAGCAGGACGTTCTCGGCGCCGTCACCTAGTCGCGGAGGTGGAAGACCCGAGCCATCCCGGCTCCTCGCAGGCGGGAGTCCACCTCGGCCATCGGGCCACCCTTGAGCTTCAGGAGCCAGACGGCCAGGTCGTCGGGTCGGACCGAGCCCCAGCGGCCCAGGGAGACGAAGGACGACTTCTGCCCGCTCCTCCTCTGCTGTCCGACCAGCCGTTCGTCGCGCTGTGTCGCCATGCCCTCGATCCTGCCCCCCTCGGAACGGGGCGGGAACGGTCATCGAGCGTCGTCGATGTGCGTCGAAACTTTCGCGTCCGGCCGCCATCGGGCCTACCCTCCCTTGGGTGCCCCCCACACATCGCAGACTTCCCGGACTTCTCGGCGGCCTGGTTCTCCTGGCCTCAGCGCTGGTCGCCACCGTCATCTCCGCCCCGCAGGGTGCCCTCCAGGCACGCCCCGCCTTCGTCAGCACCTGCCTCGGCTACTGCAAGCACCCGACGAACGCCGGCAAGGTGTTCCGCTGGGGACATGAGGCCTGGCGCCAGGAGTTCGAGACCGGTCCCTTCAGCCGGCACTGGCGCTCCAACCACCCGCGCCAGATCGGTCAGCAGAAGGGCATGCTGACCATCCAGTCGGGCCGGCACACCGGCACGATCGCGGTCTGGCCCGACAACCAGGCGGCGACGACCGGACGGTGGGAGGCGCGCGTCCGTCCGTACGAGCGCTCCGGGAGCGGGACGCGCTACCGCTTCGTGTGGGAGCTCGTCCCGGCCGGCCGCAACACGAGGTGCGGAGCCAACGAGATCGTGCTCGCGACCTACGTGCCCGGAGACAAGCGGGTGCACGGCCACGTGCGGACGCTCGCGGACAACGTCGTTCACGTTCTCCCGCTCCCGTGACCTCCGCAACCGGGCGTGGCACACCTACGCGGTGGAGATCACCAAGCGGCACATCTCGTGGTTCGTGGACACCCAGGTGGTCCGCACCGAGAAGCGACCCGCCGCCCTGGCAGGGGTGAAGTACCGTCCCCAGTTCATGATGAAGGCGACTCCGCACCGGACGATGCGGCCGTCGTGGCTGCAGGCCGACTGGGTGCGCTACTACACGCTGCAGCGTCACAACGCGCGATCGATCAGTGCACCGCCCATGCACCGGATGACGTACCCGGCGGCTGCTGACCCGCGAGCCGGTCCCGGGACTGCGAGGGCCGGCCGGGCCGCGCGAATTCCCGCATTCCGGCCACGCGGACGCGCTGGAGCGCCAACACTGGAGAGGTGTCCCCCCGACAGCAGCTTCGGCGACTCTCCAGCCTGGCCCTCGGCCTGACCCTTGCCGGTGGCGTCCTCGCGGCCGCCGCCCTCGCCTCGCCACCCTCCGGCCGGGCGACGGAGCTCCGGCCCGCGGACTTCGCGAGCACGTGCATCGGCTACTGCCAGTACCCCACGAACGCCGCAGCGGTGTTCAAGTGGGGCACCATCGCCTGGCGCCAGGAGTTCGAGACCGGCACCCTCGACCCCACCTGGGTCACCAACGGCCAGGGGACGATCGGTCAGCAGAACGGCATGCTCACCATCCAGGCCGGCGCGGACTCCGGCACGGTCGAGGTCTGGCCGGTCGACACCGCAGCCGCCGCCACCAACGGGCGGTGGGAGGCGCGCATCCGTGCCTACGAGCGGTCGTCCACGGGCGAGCAGTACCGCTTCACCTGGGAGCTGGTCCCGGTCAGCGGTGACGACAGCTGCGGGGCCGACCGGATCGTGCTCGGGTCGTACGTGCCGGGTGCCACGCGGGTCCGAGGCTTCGTGAACACGATGCCGGACCACTCCTTCACCTACTCCCGCGCCCGCGACCTGCGGTCCCGGGCGTGGCACACCTACGCCGTCGAGGTCGCTCCCGACCACATCTCGTGGTTCGTCGACACGAAGGTGATGCGCACCGAGACCCGCCCGGCCGCGCTCGCCGGCGTCAGCTACCGCCCCGAGCTGGTGATGGAGGCCGTGCCGGGCTCGACGATGCGTCCGTCGTGGTTCCAGGCCGACTGGGTGCGCTACTACTCGCTCAAGCGACCGAACGCCCGGTCGATCGAGGCCCCGGTCATGCGCCGGACGACGTACGCGGGCGACTGCTGACCCGTCCCGCCGCGAACCCCGCCGGCGGCGTCCCGTCCGGCGATGGCCCGGTGATACCGTCCGGGCCGTGCGACGACACGCTCTGCTCCGCGGGCTCCACGACCTCCTCCGACCGAGGACCTACTTCGAGATCGGGGTCAGCACCGGGGTCAGCCTCGGCCTCTCCCGCACCCGCTCGATCGGTGTCGATCCGTTCTTCAAGGTCGTCCGCGGACTGCACTGCGACCTCCAGCTGGTCCGGGAGACCAGCGACGAGTTCTTCGCCTCGGACGAGCCCATGGCCCACTTCGGCGGCGTCCCGATCGACCTCGCGTTCATCGACGGGATGCACCTCGCGGAGTACGCCCTGCGCGACTTCATCAACACCGAGCAGCACACCCACGCTGCGTCGGTGATCCTCCTCGACGACATGCTGCCGCGCATCGGGGTCGAAGGGGCCCGCGACCGCGACCTCGCGAGGTCTCACGGTGCCTGGGCCGGAGACGTCTACAAGGTCGTCGAGGCCCTTCGGTCCCTGCGCCCGGACCTGGTGTGCCTCGAGGTCGACACCCAGCCGACCGGGACCGCCATCGTCTTCCTGCCCGACAGCTCCTCGACCGCGTTGACGGCGGCCTACGACGACCTGGCCGAGGCCTACGCCGTGCCGGACCCGCAGGAGGTCCCGGACGCCGTGCTGCGGCGTACGCGTGCGGTGGACCCGGAGCGCCTGCTCCGGGCGCCGATCTGGGACGAGCTGCGGCGGCTGCGCGAGCTCCCCGACGGCGAAGCGCGTCCCCTGGTGGCCGAGCTGCTGGCCGGCGCCGGACTTGCCACCCCGCGCTGAACCCGCCGTGTACCGGCTCAGGTGATGTTGCGGGTCTTGCCGAACAGCAGGGCCACCGGCTGGTCGCCGTGGAGCAGGACCCGGGCCCGCAGGTTGCGCAGCGGCTGGTCCGGCTGACGGAGCTTGAGGTTCCACACGCCGTCGTCGAGGTCGGCCCGCGGCACCGACGTCTCCAGCCGGGTTGTGCCGTCGACCTGGGTCAGCGTGGCCGGCACGCGGAAGCCGGTGTCCTGCTTCTCGAAGCGGACGAACACCCGATCGCCGGTGACGTCTGCATCGCGCGGCAGCACCAGGACGACACGGAGGGCATCGCCGTCACGCCGGGCGTAGCTCAGCAGGAAGTCGGGATCCACGGGGCCGGGTGCCATGGCCGTCATTCAACCAGTCCTTCGAGCACCTCTCGCAACTGCTCCCCGTTGCGTTCGACGTCGAACGTCCACCGGCTCTGGTGGGCCCGGTAGGAGAACTCGCCCGGTGGATGGTCCTTGGCCGGGGGGTTCCAGAAGCAGTGGAAGCGTGCCCCGAGGGCGGCCGCGAACAGCTGCTCGTTGCGCGCGTTGTAGGCCCACTGGTTCAGCACGATGACGGTCTCCACGGCGTCGGCGTAGGCCAGGTTGAACATGCCGGCGCCACCGAACCCGGCCACGACGCGGGCGCCGGCGAACATCGCCACCTGCTCGGGGATGCTGAGCGTCTCGGGCGTGACGATGTCGAAGCCGTGCGCCGCGAAGATCGCCTCGACCTCGGCGAAGTTGGTGCACAGACGCTTGCCGTCGCGACGGGTCACGAAGATCCTCGGTGCCACCGGCGCCGGACCGGTCGCGATGAGCCCGGTGCGGAGCCGGCCCCAGGTCTCGAGGATGGCCGGGTGGACGTAGAAGGGCGGCGCGTTGTGCCACATCGGGGTGCAGCCGACCATGCTGGTCACCGTCACCGGTCCGTCCACGAACACGATGTCCTCGGCGCGAGATGCCGAGGGCGGGAAGCAGCGTCGACTCGAGCCGCCGCTCGACGGTCTGCTCCCGTGACGGGTGGAAGCGGCAGAGCAGCTTCAGGGACGGGTCCGCCGCCTTGGCCGGCGCCCACCCCCACAGCTTCGACAGCGCCTCGGTCATCAGGTGCCCGAAGTGGCCGGGGTTGTTGTAGAGGAACGGGAAGTAGGACCCCTCGAACGTCGGGCCGACCTCCTTCTTCTTGAGCAGGCCGAAGTGCTCGTCCACGTTGACCAGGCCGTGGGCCTCCGGCTGGGGGGTGAGGTGCCACCGGAACGACTCCGGGAGCGCGCTGCGACCGTGGTGGAGGAAGTGCGCGCGCGGGGAGTGCACCGGACCGTCGTACCGCCGGACCACGTGCGAGGGGTAGGGCAGGAGCTCGGGGACGTGGGGGTCGGGAGTGCCGCCGTACTCGGTGGCCAGGCCGCGGTTGTCGAGCACGCCGCCCTCGAGCCGGGCGACCTCGGTGACGCCGCAGCCCCGGCTCGCGGGTCGGCAGCAGGGCCAGAGCCTCGCTGTCGCGCAGCCGTAGCAGGTGGCGTCGCCGCTTGCCGATCACGACCAGGCGCGGCGTGACGCTCACGTAGCCCACGGCAGCGGCGTGATCGTGCCACGCCTTCGGCAGCCGCCGCCGCGGGCCTCTCCAGCTGGTCGGCCAGCTCGACCAGCGGTTCGGGGTGTGGTCGTCCGGCGTCCCGGGCGGAGCGCCACCCAGGCGCCCCGGGGATCGAGGTGGAAGACCTGCCGAGCGAAGGCGTTCCGCTGGACGTCGCCCGCCGACCGCCGGGTGTCGACGACCAGTCCGACCCTGCTCTGGGCCGCGAGGCCCGCGTGCGTCTCGGCCTCGGACGCCCCGACGATCGGCACCACGCGTGCCTTCGCCCAGGGGCTCCGGTCGATCTCGAGGGCCTCCACCTCGCGCCGGTCGTTCGCGAGCACCACCACGGTCCCGCTGCGGTCGCCGGGCCGCACGGTGGACGGGAGCTCACGGTCGATGTCGGACATGGTGGGCGGACCGAACCAGCGACGGAGCATGGCGCTCAGTATGGTCGACCTCCGCTCGGCGGAACCGGCCGGGCGCGGAGCGCGGGTGCGGTCAGCCGAAGACCTCGCTGCGGCCGTCCGCCCAGACGACGACGCCGCGCCGACCGGGGCGTCCGCGCAGCCAGGCGAGTGCCTCCGCGCCCATCGCGTACGCCGCGGTGGCGTCGATGTCGGCCCAGGTGAGGTCGTCGGCGAGGACGGTCACCGAGGCGACGACGCCGGGCACGCTGCCCGTGCGGGCGTCGGTGATGTGCTCGCCCCGGTGGGCGGTGCCGGACGTGGCGACCGCGCCACGGCGTACCTCGACGGTGGCGAGGACCCGCTGCGGGTCGTGGGGGTCCTCGATCCCGACGCGCCAGGCCGGTCGAGCGTCGTCCGCGACGTGGCAGACCATGTCACCGCCGGCCGAGAGGCACACGTCGGTGTCGGGCAGCGCCAGCAGGTGGGCCGACGCCCGCTGCACGGCCCAGCCCTTCACCACGCCGCTGGGGTCGAGGACGGGTACGCCGTCGGGCCCGGGTCGGCGTACGTCGAACGCACCGCCGGACTCGACCCGCGCCTGCTCGCCGAGCGCCAGCACCTCCGCGCACCTCCGCGGGGCAGTCGGCCAGGTCGATCTCGCCGCGTGACAGCCGCGAGACCACCGAGTCCTGGCGATAGGTGCTGAACACCCGGTCGACCTCGGTGAGCTCTGCGACGCAGCGCTCCCAGGCCGCGCGGGCCGCGTCGTCGTCGGTGTGGCGACCACGCAGGGCGAGGCTGACCGGCATCCCCATCAGGTGCGCGACGTGGCGCTGTGCGGGCTGCTGCGTCACGGTCACAGGTTGGCCTGGTCGAGCGCGCTCTGCAGCGACCGGATGTAGCCGTCGCTGGTGTAGGTGGCGCCGCTGACCATGTCGATGTTCGCGTTCTGGCTCTGCATCGTCTCCTGGATCAGGATCGGCAACGAGTAGTTGGCGATCTCGACGTCGCGGCTGTTGCCGTTCGGGTACTGCAGCACCGTCACCTTGGTGATCGACCCGTCGCGGATCGTCAGCTGCACCTGCACCGGGACCCCACTGGGTCTGCGACGACCGAACCGGTGACGGTCTTGGTGGAGGAGCTCGTCGAGCCGGACGACGAGCCGTTGTTGCCGGAGCTGTTCCCGCCGGAGCCGGAGCTGTTCGAGCCGTCGGAGCGGCCGCCCGACGTCGTGCCCGAGCTGCCGCCGGAGATGGTCGCGGTCGTCGCCCCGCCGGTCGCCCCGCGCTGCGAGGCGTCGAAGGCGAAGAGCAGCACGAGCGCCGAGAGCGGTGCTCAGCGCCCAGTAGGAGATGCGCTTCATCGCGGTCACCAGCCGAAGGTCTCGAGATGGAGCCGGTCCTCGGGGAGACCGGCTGCGAGCAGGGTGGCGCGGACCAGGTCGGTCCAGCGCTCGGGGCCGCAGACGAACACGTCGCGCTCGGCGATGTCGGGCACCCAGCGCGTCAGGGCCGTCACGTCGTCGACCCGTTCGTCGACGCCGCGGGGCAGCCAGGAGCCGTCGAAGCGGCGGGGGCCGGGGAGGTCGAGGACCGCGAGACCGCGCTCCCGCGCGAGCACGTCGAACTCCTGGACGAACAAGGGCTCGGTGGACCACCGGTGCAGCACCACGCAGTCGCCGGGGCCGCCCTCGAGACCCTCGGCGAGGGCGCGGAGCGGGGTGATGCCGACGCCGGCCCCGATCAGGGCGACGCCGCGGCGGGTGCGGGCGCGCGGGCTGAGCCGGCCGTACGGTCCCTCGAAGAGCACCCGGGTGCCCGGCCGCAGGGAGAACGCCGACGCGCTGCCGTCGCCGACGGCCTGCACGGTGATCCGCAGGCTGCGGCCGTCGGGCGCGGCCGAGAGCGAGTACGGGTTGGCGCGCGTCCAGCCGGGCCGGCCGAGGAAGCGCCAGGTGAAGAACTGCCCGGGCTCCACGCGGCAGCCGGTGCGAGGCGACGGCCGGTGAGGTAGACCGACACGATGTCGTCCGTCTCGCGGACCACCGAGGTGACCCGGAGCCGGTGCCACAGGTTGCGCCACACCGGGACGCCGATCCGCCAGACCAGGACCGAGCCGGCGGCGACGGCCCACGCCGTCCACCAGAAGAACGGTGCGGCCGGGCGAGGAGAGGAACTGCTGGCCGGTCCAGAGCTGGTGGGGGAGGGCCAGACCGACGCCGAGGTAGGCGTAGAGGTGCAGCAGGTGCCACGACTCGTAGCGGAGCCGGCGCCGGGCGGCCTTGACGCTGGTGAACACGACCAGGAAGAGGCAGACGGTGCCGCCGGTGGCGAGGAGCATGCCCGGGTAGTCGACGACCAGGTTCCACAGCGTCGCGGGAGTCTGCGCGAGCCTGCCCCGCGGCGTACCCCCACGTGATCAGGACGATGTGGGCCAGCATCAGGTTGAACGACGTGAAGCCGACCAGCCGGTGCAGGTGGGCGAGCCGGTCCTGGCCGTACGCCGCCTCGAGACGTGGCACGCGGGCCATCAGCACGACCTGGGCGAGCAGCAGCACGGAGGCGACGAGTCCGGCCAGCCGCCCGAGCGAGTCGAGCCCGGTCACCCAGCCGCCGAGGTCGCGGATGCCGCCGTCGGCGTCCCACCAGTAGGTGACCAGCAGCAGGCTCAGCCACAGCGCGGACATCGCGAGGGTGCGCACGGTCGCGTCCGCCCCGGCGCGTCGTCCGACCGGGGCGATGCCACGCCTGGCGCGCGGCGGTGCCGCAGGAACGTCTCGGGAGACCACACTCATCAGTCGTCGCCGTCGGGACCGTCGTGGTCCTCGTCACCGTCTGCCGTCGGGAAGGTCGGCGTGGTCGTCGTCGCCGTCCGCACCGGGGATGCCGTGGCCGGGGAAGGACCCGTCGTCGGACGTCTGATGGGACCCGAGGTCGTCACCTGCTCCCGCGCCGACGGAGCTGAGGGCGTAGCCGCCGGTGCCTGCGGCGAGGACCAGGGCGGCAGCGCCGGCGGCCAGGAGTGCCGCCCGGCGCCGGCCGCGGGTCAGGCGTGGCGGCAGGTGCGTCGGCGGGCAGCCGGCGCCCAGCCGTACGGACGGGGGCTCGCCGGCGTCGAGGCCAGTGCTCCGCCGGGCGGGCACCGGGGTCTCCGACCGGGGCCGGGGCGTGTCGTCGTCGCCGGGCTCCCACCGGTTGCCGCTGGGGGTCTCGTTCATGCTCCGAGTGTGGACGGAGCGGCTGGCCGTCTCGTGGGAGCCACCTGTGTGCTTGCCTGTGAGCACGCGCTCACCCTTTGCGGTGAAGGGCGACCCGCGCGGCGTACGGAACAATCCGGCGCATGCCCGCGACCCGTCGGTTCTCCCCGCCCACCGACCGTCCGCTCGGCAGGACGGTGGTGAGCCTGATCGTCACGCTGGCCGTGCTGACCGGCGTGCTGGTGGCCGTCGGCTGGCTGATCACCCATCCGCTCAAGACCACGATGGCCCACGAGAACGCGATCAACCGGTGGTTCGCCGGCGAGCGGACGAGCGGGCTGACGGACGTCGCGGACATGGGGACCTTCATCGGCGAGACGCTGCACCGGCGGCGTCGTCCTGGTCGATCCTCGGCGTGGTGTTCGCCGTCTGGAAGCGGACCTGGTGGCCGATCGTGTTCGTCGCCGTCCTCGACGCCGGGCTCGGCCTGTTCTACCTGGCCGGCACGTCGCTCGATCCGCGGCAGCGACCGCCGGTGCACATCCTGCAGACGGGGCTGGTGCCGGACGCCAGCTTCCCGTCCGGCCACACCGGTACCGCCGTCGGCATCGCCGCTGCGGCCGCCGCGCTGCTCTGGGCCTACACCCGGGTGCCGAAGGCGCTGCTGGTGGTGCTCGTCGTGATCCCGCTGTGGACCATGCTCGCGCGGCTGTACGTCGGTGCCCACCACCTCAGCGACGTCCTCACCGAGCTCGTCGTGGCGTCGGTCTGGATCTTGGACCTGCGCGCGGCTGCTGCTGCCCGCACGCGACGCGACCCCTGCCCTCGAGCCGACCCGTGACGAGGCGTCCGCTCGGGCGTAGCCTCGACTCACATCATCGGCCCCGGGGCCGCCCGGGGGATTGCTGCTCGGGAGTGCGCATGTCCGTACGCCGTCTCGTCCTGTCCTCTGCTCGTCTGCCTCGGCCGGTCGCCTTCGTCGCGGCGCTCGCCCGCCGCCGCCGGCCCGAGTCCCGGCCATCCGTCGCCCCGGGTCGCCCACGTCCGCTGTGCTCGCCGTCGACGCCACCGGCGTCGGTCAGGACCTCGGCGGCGGGCGGACCACGGCCACGATCTCCGTGGCCGGCGTGGAGGTCGGCACGACCGCGGCCGCCTTCACGATCACCGGCGTCGACGGCACCGTCGCGTCGTTCACCGGGCCGATCACGTTCACCGGCCGCGGCGGCACCCTCACCGCCCAGGTCACCGGCACCCTCGACCTGACCACCGGCGTCGTTCACGTCGACGTCGACGAGCCTCGCCGGCACCGGTGCGTACCGCGGCGTGACCGGGGACCTCACGTTGACCGGCACCGAGGACCTCGCCACCGGCGTCTTCACCGAGTCGATCACCGGACAGCTCTGCCTCACCCGGGGCAGCACTCCCTGACGGCGGATCCGCGGTCGGCTCTCGGGTCCGGTGCGGTGTCCGGCCGGGTCTCGACGAGCTCGACCGACGGCGCCGGGGCTTGAAGCGGCTCAGTGGGGTTCGAGGCGGCGGGGGACGACGCCCAGCAGGGTCACGAGGACGACGGCCAGCGCGGCACCGGCGACCAGACCGGCGGTCCAGCTCGATCACCACCGAGAAGATCAGGACGGTGGTGCCGACGATCAGCAGCGCGATGCCGACGATCACCACCTGGCTGAGGAGATGTCCGACCTTGACCACGCGCTCCTTCACGTGGTCGCCGAACACCCGGCGGTGCAGCATGATCGGGGTCAGGTTGACGCCGACGCAGACACCGGCGAGCACGCACCAACGCCGAGGTAGAGGCTCTGCTGGGCGTCGTCGAGATCGGCGAAGACCTGGGTGAACGGCAGCGTGAGCAGGAACCCCGACAGCAGCTGGATCCCGGTCTGGAGGACGCGCAGCTCCTGGAGCAGCTCGTCCCAGTTGCGGTCGAGCCGCTCGTCGCGCGACTCGTCGCGGTCGTCCGACTCAGGCCATGTCGCGTCCTCGCGGCGGTCAGCGGGCCGCTGTTCGCGAGGTCGTCCCCGGTCATCCGCGACGCGGTCGGGCTGGAAGCCGTGGTCGATGCCCCACAGGATCGCCCGCGACCGCGAGGTCACGCCGATCTTGCGGTAGGCCGAGCGGATGTAGGACTTGATGGAGTTGATCGACAGCATCGTGGTCTCGACGATGTCGTTGTTGGAGTAGCCCTGGGTGATCAGCGACAGCACCTCCGACTCGCGCGCCGTCAGCCCCTCCTCGCGGCCGGGCCAGTCGCCGCCCACCAGCGGTCCGCGACCGGAGTCGTGCAGGCGGACCGGGTCGCCGGCGTGGACGTGCTCGAGCGCGGTGACCAGGTCGGCGGCGGCGAGCCGCTTGCTGATGTACGCCGAGATGCCGGGCACGCGGGTCTGTCCGACGGCCGGGTCGTCGGCGCTCCACGTGTAGACCACGACCTTGCCGATCTGCGGGTCCGAGACCAGCCGCGCGATCCGTTCCCGGTCGCGGAAGCTCTGGGCGAAGGTGTCGAAGAGCGCGATGTCCACCTCGCGAGCGCGGATGGGCGTTGGCGTCGACCTCGACGACCTCGATCCGGTCGTTGTAGGACCGCAGCATCGAGGCGAGGCCGTGCACGACGACCTCGTAGTCGTTGACGATGGCGAGCCGGATGGTCACCAGTGAAGCGTAGGCCCTCCGTTGCTGCGGGCGTCCTCACCCCATCGGGTGTATGCACGGGTCCGTGCTCGCGGGAAGGTCCCGTCGACACAACCCACGACAGGAAGGGAGGGGTTCCGCATGGTCATCCTCGGACTGATCCTCTTGATCATCGGCCTGATCGCCAACATCCAGATCCTCTGACATCATCGGCGCGATCCTGCTCCTGGTCGGTCTGGTGCTCAACTTCGTGCCGATCGGCGGCACGCGGCGGAGGTACTACTAGCCGATCCACACCCGTTGACAGCCCCCGCCCCGGTCGCCCGGGGCGGGGGCTGTCGCGTACGCCGGCCCGCCGCCGTCCGCGGTCGCGCATAGGGTCGGCTGCGTGAGCCTGCACCTGCATCGTGCGCTGCGCGCCGACGCGTTGGCGGACGGGCTGGGCAGGCTCCTGGTCACCCCGCTCCCCGACCCCTTCGCCGGCGAGCTCGTCGTCGTCCCGGCGCGCGGGATGGAGCGCTGGCTCTCGCAGCGGCTCTCCCACGTGCTCGGCGCCGGGCCCGACGGCGACGGTGTGTGCGCCGCCGTCGCCTTCCGCTCACCCGGGTCGCTGGTCGCCGAGATCACCGGCACCCGCGACGACGACCCCTGGGCTCCCGACGCGCTCGCCTGGCCGCTGCTCGACGTGATCGACGGCAGTCTCGACGAGCCCTGGGCAGCCACCCTGGCCCAGCACCTGGGCCACGGAGCGAGCGGTGACGAGGCCGATCTCCGGATGGGGCGGCGCTTCTCGGTGGCACGCCGGCTGGCCCGGCTCTTCGCGTCGTACGCCGCTCAGCGGCCGTCGCTGGTGGCCGACTGGTCCGCGGGGCGCGACACCGACGGCTGCGGGCGCGCCGCTGCCCGCCGACCTGGCCTGGCAGCCCGAGCTCTGGCGGCGGCTGACCGACCGGGTCGACGGCCCCTCACCGCTCGAGCGCCACGCCGCCACGGTGGCCCGGCTGCGGGAGGATCCCGAGGCGTTCGACCTGCCGGTGCGGCTCTCCCTGTTCGGCCACACCCGGCTGTCGGTCACCGAGATCGACCTGCTCGACGCGCTCGCGGCCGAGCGCGACGTCCACGTCTGGCTGCCGCACCCGTCGCCCGCGCTCTGGCAGACCCTCACCGGCCCGGGGGGCGCGGTCGAGCGGGCCGACGACGACAGCCACCGGCGGGTCCGGCATCCCCTGCTCGCCAGCCTCGGGCGCGACACCCGTGAGCTGCAGCGGGCCCTGTCGTCGGCCGCGATCGCGACCGACGAGGAGCTGCCGCGCCCGCCGACCGCTCCCGACACCCTGCTCGGCCGGCTGCAGAGCGACCTCGCGGCCGACCTCCCGCGTCCGGCCGGGCGGGTGCTCGCCGAGGACGACCGGTCGGTGCAGGTGCACGCCTGCCACGGCGTCGCGCGCCAGGTCGACGTGCTGCGCGAGGTGCTGCTCGGCCTGCTGGCCGACGATCCGACCCTCGAGCCGCGTGACGTCCTGGTGATGTGCCCCGACATCGAGACCTACGCGCCCCTGATCGAGGCCGGGTTCGGGCTCGGCGACGTCGTCGGCAGCTCCGGTCACCCCGCCCACCGGCTGCGGGTGCGCCTGGCCGACCGGGCTCCCGGGCAGACCAACCCGCTGCTCGGTGTGGCCACCGACGCTGCTCGACGCTCGCGGGCGGCCGCGCGCCGGCCACCCAGGTGCTCGACCTCGCCCGCACCGAGCCGGTGCGCCGGCGGTTCGGGTTCAGCGACGACGACCTCGACCAGCTCGACCCTGGGCCCGCGAGTCCGGGGTGCGGTGGGCCTTCGACGCCGAGCACCGCACCGAGTTCGGCCTCGCGGCGTACGTCGCGAACACCTGGGAGTTCGGGCTCGACCGGCTGCTCGCCGGCGTCGCCCTCTCCGACGACTCCTCCGCCTGGCTCGACCGGGCCCTCCCGCTCGACGACGTCGGCAGCGCGCAGGTCGACCTGGTCGGCCGCCTGACCGAGTACGTCGACCGGCTGCGCGACGCGACCGACCGGCTCACCGGCACCCGGCCCCTGGACCACTGGCTGGACGCGCTCGACGACGCCGTCGCGTCGCTGACCTCGGTGTCGACCGGCGACGGCTGGCAGTCGGGCCAGGTGCAGCGCGAGCTCGGTCGGGTACGCCGCGCGGCGTCCGGGCTCGGCCGCGTCGACCTCCGGCTGCCCGACGTGCGTGCCCTGCTCTCCGACCGCCTGGCCGGCCGGCCGACGCGCGCCAACTTCCGGACCGGCACCCTCACGGTCTGCACCATGGTGCCGATGCGGTCGGTGCCCCACCGGGTGGTCTGCCTGCTCGGCCTCGACGACGGGGTGTTCCCGCGGCAGGGCGCGGTCGACGGCGACGACGTCCTGGCCCGCGACCCGATGACCGGCGAGCGCGACGCCCGGAGCGAGGACCGCCAGCTCCTGCTCGACGCGGTCCTGGCCGCGACCCAGACCCTGGTGGTGACCTACACCGGCGCCAACGAGGTGTCGGGGCGGCCACGGCCACCCGGCCGTCCCCCTCGGCGAGGTGCTCGACGCGCTCGACGCCACGGCGAGCCACGGCCGACGGGCGGCCGGTGTCCGAGGCCGTCACGGTCCACCACCCGCTCCAGCCCTTCGACCCCAAGAACGTCTCGCCGGGCGGCCTGGTGCCCGGGACGACGTTCTCCTTCGACGTCGCGGCCGCGGCCGGAGCGCGCGCGGCGTCGGGTCCGCGCACGCCGCGCGTGCCCTTCCTCGACGCACCGCTCCCCGCCGGGCAGCCCGGCGACGTCTCCCTGGCCGACCTGGTGCGCTTCTGGAGCGACCCCGTGAAGGGGTTCCTGGCCCGCGACGGTGTCGACGTCGCCCTCGCCGCCGACGAGGACCAGCCCGAGGACGCCCTGCCCGTCGAGATCGACAGCCTGGCCCAGTGGGCGGTCGGCGACCGGGTGCTCGGCGACCTGCTCGCCGGCCTCGACGAGTCGGTCGTCAAGCAGCGCGAGTGGCGTCGCGGCGAGCTCCCGCCGGGCCAGCTCGGCTGGCGGATGCTCGGCCAGATCCTCGACCGCGCCGGTCCCGCTGCAGGTCGCCGCGGCCGCGCTGCGCACCACACCGCCGCGCGCCGTCGACGTCGCGGTCGACCTCGGCGCCGGTCGCCGGCTCGTCGGCACCGTCCCCGAGATGTACGGCGACCGGCTGGTGTCGGTGACCTACTCCCGGCTCGGTCCCAAGCACCGCCTCGCCTCCTGGGTCCGGCTGCTGGCCCTGGCCGCCTCCGACGAGGACCGCAGCTGGACGGCCCACACCATCGGCCGGCCCCACAGCCGCTCGCGCGACGACACCGCCGTGTCGCTGCTCGGCCCGCTCGACCACACGGCCGTCGACCTGCTGCGCGACCTGGTCGCGCTGCGCGACCGGGGGCTGCGGGCGCCGTTGCCCCTGCCGCTGAAGGCGTCGTTCGGCTACGCCCGGGCCCGGCGTACGCATGCCGACGTGCCCGACGCGCTGGTGAAGGCCGGCTACGACTGGAAGGACGGCAAGTTCCCCGGCGAGCAGTCCGAGCCGGCCGCGCTCACGATCTGGGGACGGCGCGACGAGCCGCCCGAGGTGGCGGAGCGGCCGGGCCCGGGTGAGGAGTTCCCCGGTGAGACGGGCCGCTTCGGCGCGCTGTCGCTGCGGGTGTGGAGCCCGCTCTTCGAGGCCGAGCAGGGGAGCTGGTGATGGAGTCCTTCGACCTCGCCGGTCCGCTGCCGACCGGCACCACCCTGCTCGAGGCGAGCGCCGGCACCGGCAAGACGTTCACCGTCGCGGCCCTGGTCGCCCGCTACGTCGCGGAGGAGGGCGTGCCGCTCGACCAGCTGCTGGTGATCACCTTCGGCCGGGCGGCGAGCCAGGAGCTGCGCGAGCGGGTGCGCGAGCAGCTGGTCGCGGCCGAGCGCGCCCTGGCCGACCCTGCCACGGCCGACCGCGACCCACCCCGTGGTCGCGCACCTGCTCGACGCCGACGACGCCGAGGTCGCCCAGCGGCACCGCCGGCTGCGCGACGCGCTCGCCTCGTTCGACGCGGCGACGATCGCGACGACCCACCAGTTCTGCCAGACGGTGCTGCGCTCGCTCGGGGTGGCCGGCGACACCGACACCGGCGCCACCCTGGTCGAGTCGCTCGACGAGCTCGTCGTCGAGGTGGTCGACGACGTCTACCTCCGCCGCTTCGGCCAGCTCGCCGGCGACCCGCCGTTCACCCGGGCCACGGCGCTGACCCTGGCCCGCACGGTCGTCGGCGACGCCCACGCCGAGCTGGCGCGGTCCATCCTCGACCGGCTCGGACATCCCGGAGTCCGGAGCGGGGGCGCGGGTCGCCTTCGCCGAGGAGGTGCGCGACGAGGTCGACCGGCGCAAGCGGCGCCTCGGGATCCTGTCCTACGACGACCTGCTCGGCCGGCTCGCCGACGCCCTGACGGACGACGACGCCCCGGCCCGGCAGCGGATGCGTCAGCGGTGGCGGATCGTGCTGGTCGACGAGTTCCAGGACACCGACCCCAAGCAGTGGGAGGTGCTCGACCGGGCCTTCACCGGCCACGCGACCATGGTCCTGATCGGCGACCCGAAGCAGGCGATCTACGCCTTCCGCGGCGGCGACGTCGTCACCTACCTCGCGGCCGGCGCCACCGCCACCACGCGGGCCACCCTCGACACCAACCGTCGCAGCGACGCCGACCTGGTCGAGCGGCTCCAGGTGGTGCTGCGCGGAGCCGCGCTGGGCGACGAGCGGATCGTGGTCCGCGACGTCACCGCCGCCCACGCCGGGGTCGCGGCTGGCGGGGCGCCGTCGCCGGCGCCGTTCCGGGTCCGCCAGGTGCGCCGCCGGGGCTTCCGGCTGGCCCGGGGCCTGGTCCGGGCCGACGACGCCCGTCGCCACATCGCCGCCGACTGCGCCGGCGACATCGCCGCGCTGCTCGCCTCCGACGCGACCTGGGACGGCGAGCCGATCGCGGCGCGCCACGTCGCCGTGCTCGTCGGCGAGTGGTCACAGGCGGAGCTGGTCCGGTCGGCGCTGGCCGAGCGCGGCATCCCGGCGGTCGTCGGCGGCGGCACCAAGCTGCTGACCTCGCCGGCCGGCGACGAGTGGCTCACCCTGCTCGAGGCGCTCGAGCAGCCCCACCGGTCGGGTCGGGTGCGGGCGGCCGCGCTCACGTCGTTCCTCGGGCTCACGCTCAGCGAGCTCGACGCCGGCGGCGAGGCGCTCACCGACGAGCTCGCCGACCGGCTGCGGGGCTGGGCGCTGCTGCTGCGCGGCCGCGGGGTCGCGGCGCTCTTCGAGGCGACCGAGGAGCGGGGGCTCACCGCCCGGGTGCTCGGCACGGTCGGCGGCGAGCGGCTGCTCACCGACCTGCGCCACGTCGCGCAGACCCTCCACGAGACCGCCCGCCGCGACTCGCTCGGGCTCACCGGGCTGCTCGAGTGGCTGCGCTCCGAGCGCGAGAACGCCTCGCAGGAGCGGGTCCGCCGGCTCGACAGCGACGCCGCGGCGGTGCAGATCACCACGGTCCACCAGAGCAAGGGCCTGCAGTACCCCGTGGTGCACCTGCCCTTCGTCTCGATGAAGTACGTCTGGCCGGTCGACGTCGCGCGCTACCACGAGGACGACGGCACGCGGATGCTCGACGTCGCCGGCGGTGGGCGGCGCGTGGCCCGCCCACGAGCAGGCCCACCTCCACGAGGAGGCGGGCGAGGAGCTGCGCGACCTCTACGTCGCGCTGACCCGCGCCCAGTCGCAGGTCGTCACCTGGTGGGCGCCGACGGCGAACACCCAGCACGGCGGGCTCCACCGGCTGCTGTTCGGGCGCCAGCCCGGCCAGGCCGAGGTGCCCGACACCCAGGCGGTCAAGGACGACGACTACGTCACGAAGGTCCTCGGCCTCCTCGAGGAGCTCGGCGGGCCGTCGCCGCGAGGAGTCCGTGGTCGCGGCCGACGCGCCGCCGCCCGGTCGCCCGGCCGACCGGCGACCCTGGCCGCGCGCCCCTTCGACCGCGAGGTCGACACCGAGTGGCGCCGTACGTCGTACTCCGGGCTGATCCGGGTGCAGGAGCAGCCGACCGGCGTCACCTCCGAGCCCGAGGTGTCCGCGCGCGACGACGAACCGCCGGCCGACGACGAGGTGGAGACGATCGCCGTCCGGAGCGACGCCGGACGTGCCGTCGCCGATGGCCGCCCTCCCGTCCGGGGCGGCGTTCGGCAGCCTGGTGCACGAGGTCCTCGAGCAGAGCGACCCCGAGGCGCCCGACCTGCGCGCCGAGCTGGCCGCCCGCGCCCGGGAGCAGCTGCCGTGGTGGCCGGTCGGGGTCGCCGCCGACGAGCTCGCCGACGCGCTGCTGCCCTCGCAGCTCACCCCGCTCGGCGCCGCGGCCTCGGGCCTGCGGCTCGTCGACATCCCGCTGCGCGACCGGCTCTGCGAGCTCGACTTCGAGTTCCCGCTGACCGGCGGCGACCGGCCGCGAGCCCCGCGACGCGACGTCCACCTGCGCGACCTGGCGCCGCTGCTGCCGCGCACCTGCCCGCCGACGACCCGCTCGCGTCGTACGCCGGACAGCTGACGGGGCCGCTCGGCGACCAGTCGCTGCGCGGCTACCTCTCCGGCTCGATCGACGTCGTGCTGCGGGTGCCGGCCGACGACGCCGGCCCGCACGCCCATCGCTACGTCGTCGTCGACTACAAGACCAACCTGCTCGGCGAGGTCGGCGTGCCGGTGACCTCGGCCGACTACGGCCACGGCGAGATGGCCGAGCGCGATGCTCCACAGCCACTACCCGCTCCAGGCGCTCCTCTACTCCGTCGTCCTCCACCGCTACCTGCGGTGGCGGCTGCCGTCGTACGCGCCCGAGCAGCACCTCGGCGGGGTGCTCTACCTCTTCCTGCGCGGCATGTGCGGGCCCGAGACCCCGGTCGTCGACGGCCACGTCGCCGGTGTCTTCGACTGGTGCGCCGCCGGCCGCCCTCGTCACCGCCCTCAGCGACCAGCTGGAGGGACGCGCGATGATCGAGCCGTTCGAGACCGACGACCCGCGCGACCGCCGCTTCGCCGTGGGGCTGACCGGCCTGCTCGGTCGCTTCAACGCGGCCGGGGTCATCGAGGCCGCCGACGCCCACACCGCCCGCCGGATCCAGACGCTCGCCGGCGAGCCCGACGACGACGTCGCCCTGGCGCTCGCCCTGACCGTGCGCTCGCTGCGCCACGGGTCGGTCTGTCTCGACCTCGGCGACCTGCTCACCGAGACCCTGCCGGCCGGCCTGTCCTGGCCCGCGGCCGGCTGGGTCGACCGGGTGCGTTCCAGCCGGCTGGCCGAGGCCGGGGTGCTGCGGGTCGAGGGCGCGCGTCACCTACCTCGACCGCTACTGGCGCGAGGAGTGCCAGGTCCGCGACGACCTGGTCGCCCGCCTCGCGCTCAGCCCGCCGGTCGTCGACGACGCGCGGCTCGCGGCCCTGGCGCCCGTGCTCTTCCCCGAGGGGTACGACGAGCAGCGCGCCGCCGCCGTCGCGGCCGCCCGGCAGTGGACCACCGTCCTGACCGGCGGCCCGGGCACCGGCAAGACGACCGCCGTGGCCGGTCTGCTCGCCCTGCTCGCCGACCAGTCCGACCGCCGGCTGCGGATCGCGCTGACCGCCCCGACCGGCAAGGCCGCGGCCCGGCTGCAGGAGGCGGTGCGCACGGCCCTGGCGGAGCCGCACTTCGCCGAGCACGCTGCCGCGGTCGGTGACCCGGCCGCGCAGACCCTCCACCGGCTGCTGGGCTGGAAGCGCGGCAGCCGCAACCGCTTCCGCCACGACCGCCGCAACCGGCTGCCCCACGACGTGATCGTCGTCGACGAGACCTCGATGGTCTCGCTGACGATGATGGCCCGCCTGCTCGAGGCCGTGCGCTCCGACTGCCGGCTGATCCTGGTCGGCGACCCCGACCAGCTCGCGTCGGTCGAGGCCGGCGCGGTGCTGGCCGACCTCGTCGACGGCCTGGCCCGGCGCGCGCCCGCGACGGTCTCCTCGCTGCGCGAGTCCCACCGGTTCGGACGCCAGATCAACGACCTGGCCGAGGCGGTCCGCGACGGCGACGCCGACCGCGCGCTCGACCTCCTCGCCGCCGGCGGCGCCCATGTCGAGCTGCTCGACCCCGACGACCCCGCCACCCTGCCGGCGCTGCGCACCCGGCTGGTCGCCCACGCCGTCCGCCTGCGGCAGGCCGCGGGCTCCGGTGACGCCGCCCGCGCCGTCGGCCGTGCTCGACGAGCACCGCCTGCTCTGCGCCCACCGCGACGGACCGTGGGGCGTCGGCCACTGGAACCGCGCGGTCGAGCGCGGTCTCGCCGAGCACACCGGGCTGCCGATCGGCGGCGGCTGGGGCCAGGAGTGGTACGCCGGTCGTCCGCTGCTGCTGACCAGCAACGACTACGGCCTCGAGCTCTTCAACGGCGACACGGGCGTGGTCGTGGCCGACGGCGACGGCGTACGGGCCGCGATCGCCACGCCCCACGGGCCGCGCCTCCTCGCCACCTCGCGGCTCACCGACGTCGACACCATGCACGCGATGACCGTGCACAAGAGCCAGGGCAGCCAGGCGGCCGAGGTGACCGTCCTGCTCCCGCCCGACGACTCGCCCCTGCTCACGCGCGAGCTCTTCTACACCGCGCTCACCCGGGCCCAGGACAAGGTGACCGTGGTCGCGACCTCCGACGCGGTACGTCTCGCCGTCGGGCGGCCCGCCCACCGGGCCAGCGGCCTGGCCGACCGGCTCGCTCACCCACCGGCTGACGAAACCTGAGCGTCATGCGCCGCCGCTAGGGTCCAGGGCATGTTGCTGCTGCGGGTCGAGCTGCCCAACGTGCCCGGGTCCCTGGGTCGGCTGGCGAGCGCGATCGGCGCGGCCGGAGGTGACATCGAGGCGATCGAGATCGTCGAGAAGCGGTACGACGGCACCGCCGTCGACGACGTCCTGCTCGACATGGTCGACGGCGCGATGCCCGACTCGGTGGTCTCCGCCTGCACGGCCGTCGAGGGCGTCACGGTGCTGTGGATCAGCCGCTACCTGGCCGGCGGCAACCTCTTCCTCGACCTCGAGGTCGTGGAGTCCCTCACCACCGAGCCCGAGACCGCGCTCGACCGGCTGGTCGAGCTGCTGCCGGTGGCGTTCCGCTGCGAGTGGGCGGCGCGGCTCAAGGTCGGCGCCGGACGGGTTCCGGATCGAGCACGCCAGCGAGGGCGCGCCGTCGGAGATCGACCTGGAGCCGGGCGCCGGGGTCGAGGTGCAGGTCCTCGGCGACGACCTGGTCGCGGTCGCCCCGATCGGCCACAAGCGGGTCGTGGCGCTCGGCCGGCGGGGCGGGCCGGCGTACCTCGACTCCGAGCTGGCCCGGCTGCGCCACCTGGTCGCCCTCGCCGCCTCCATCGCCCGCCCGCGCGGGCGGGGGCCTGACCTTCCCTGCTTCATCATGTGATGTAGGCGAACCTCCGCTTCACATGGTGAATTCGCCATGAGAAGCGGAGGTTCAGCACCTTCACATGATGAAGCTGTGACCAGCAGCCACCCGCCCCGGCTGCCTCAGGCGCGCTCGAGGAGGAAGACCGGGATCTCGCGGTCGGTCCGCTTCTGGTACTCGCCGTACGTCGGCCAGGTCGCGACGGCGTACGCCCACCAGTCCGCCCGCTCCTCGCCCTCGGCGAGCCGCACCGTGTAGGTGTGCTTCTCGGCGCCGTCCTGGAGCTCGACCTCCGGGTGGGCCAGGAAGTTGAAGTACCACTCCGGGTGGTCGTCCGCCCCGCCCTTGGAGGCGATCGCCACGTAGGTGCCGTCGCGCTCGACCCGCATCACCGGGTTCTTGCGCAGGTTCCCCGACTTCGCGCCGACCGAGGTGATCACCACGATCGGGTCGCCGGAGTCGCGCAGGGTGTTGGCCCGCGCCCCGTCGGACGCCTCGAACTCCGCCACCTGGTCGCGGACCCACTGCTGCTTGCTCGGGACGTAGGTGCCGGTCAGTGCCATGTACGCCGTAACGCGGGGTGCGCGGCGGCCATTCCGGCGAGCAGGGGTGGGCGGCGCCGCTAGCCTCAGCCTGTGAGTGCCCTCGAGGGAGTCAGCGAGATCTTCGACCCGGAGCTGTGGGACGACGTCCCGGGCTTCAACGACCTCACCGACCTGACCTACCACCGGGCGAAGGCGCACGGCACGGTCCGGATCGCGTTCGACCGCCCCGACGTCCTCAACGCCTTCCGTCCCCACACCGTCGACGAGCTGCTGCGGGTCCTCGAGCACGCGCGGATCTCCAGCGACGTCGGCTGCGTGCTGCTGACCGGCAACGGGCCGAGCGAGAAGCACGGCAAGTGGGCGTTCTGCACCGGCGGCGACCAGCGGATCCGCGGCCGTGCCGGCTACCAGTACGCCGAGGGCGAGACGGCCGAGAGCGTCGACAAGGCGAAGCTGGGGCGGCTCCACATCCTGGAGTGCCAGCGGCTGATCCGCTTCATGCCGAAGATCGTGGTCGCGCTCGTGCCGGGTTGGGCAGCCGGCGGCGGGCACTCGCTGCACGTGGTCTGCGACCTCACGCTGGCCAGCACCGAGGAGGCACGGTTCAAGCAGACCGACGCCGACGTCGGCTCCTTCGACGGCGGCTTCGGGTCGGCGTACCTGGCCCGGCAGGTCGGCCAGAAGCTCGCCCGCGAGATCTTCTTCCTCGGTCAGGAGTACTCCGCCGAGGACGGCGTCCGGATGGGTGCGGTGAACCGGGCCGTCCCCCACACCGAGCTCGAGACCACCGGTCTGGAGTGGGGCCGGCTGATCAACGGCAAGAGCCCGACGGCGCAGCGGATGCTGAAGTACTCCTTCAACCTGATCGACGACGGCCTGGTCGGTCAGCAGCTCTTCGCCGGCGAGACCACCCGCCTGGCCTACATGACCGACGAGGCGCCGAGGGGCGCGACCAGTTCCTCGAGAAGCGCGACCCCGACTGGTCGCCGTTCCCCTGGTACTACTGACCCCGCCTCTCGCAGCGAGGCATGTTCCCGGGCGGATGCGGTACTGGTGGGCATGAAGCTCATGCGGACGGCAGTGCTGGTCGGCGTCGCCAGGAAGGTGTACGGCGAGTCGCGCAAGCCGGAGAACCAGGCACGGATCAAGGCAGCGATGGCCAAGGTGCGCGAACGGCGCGCCCGCCGGTAGCCCGGTGACGCCGGCCTCGTCGCCTGCTACTCCTGCCTGACGACGTCGACGGAGATCTCCACCGCCGGCTCCGTTCCACGGTTCTCCAGCCAGTGCAGGGTGTTGCGGTCCTCGGGCCAGCCGAGCCCGGGACCGTAGTCGGTGGTGGTCCCGTCCCGGTGGTCGGTGATGGTCCCGTGCAGCACGAAGACGGTTCCCGGTCTGCCGCGGTGGTCGTGGAGCGGCCCGAACACCGCTCCGGGCTCCATGGTCACCTTGCGCATCCGGAGGCGGAGCCCCTCCAGCCCGGGGATCTCCGGCCCGAGGTCGACGGTGGCCAGGAGCTCCACCGCGACTCCGGTCGACTCCGGTACCTGCTCATCGGTCATCGTGCTGTCCTCTCGCTGAGGCCGTCGACCCGAGCCTGCGGCACCGCCCTGGCGCACCAGTGTGCTCGTTCGGCCCGTGGCGTGGTCTAACCCGGTCCGGGTGAGGTCGCCCGCAGGCGCCGCCGCCCTAGCGTCGCCGGTATCGGGCAGCCTCACCCGGAGGCCCGAGATCCGGAGGACGACGATGAGCCCAGAGCCCGACTCGCGCACCACCCTGCCCATCGCCGACCCTGCGGTGCCGGGCTCGACGGTGTTCGACGCGAAGGACCCGGCGGCGACCTTCCCGCCGATCGAGCCCCGGCGACCCCCGTCGGGTGCACCCAACGTCCTCGTCGTGCTGCTCGACGACGTGGGCTTCGCCGCGTCGAGCGCGTTCGGTGGCCCGTGCCACACGCCGACCGCGGAGCGGCTGGCCGCGGGCGGGTTGAAGTACAACCGGTTCCACACCACGGCACTGTGCGCCCCGACCCGGGCCGCGCTCCTGACCGGGCGCAACCACCACAGCGTGGGGATGGGCGTGATCACCGAGCTGGCGACCTCGGCCCCCGGCTACAGCTCGGTCCGGCCCAACACGTGCGCACCGCTGGCGCAGACGCTGCGCCTCAACGGGTACGCGACCGCTCAGTTCGGGAAGTGCCACGAGGTGCCGGTCTGGCAGACCAGCCCGGTCGGCCCGTTCGACGCCTGGCCCACCGGTGGCGGCGGGTTCGAGCACTTCTACGGCTTCATCGGCGGCGAGACGAACCAGTACTACCCGGCGATCTACGACGGCACCACCCCGGTGGAGCCGGAGAAGACGCCCGAGGAGGGGTACCACTTCACCGAGGACATGACCGACCGGGCGATCGGGTGGATCCGGCAGCAGAAGTCACTGACCCCGGACAAGCCCTTCTTCGTCTACTACGCGCCCGGCGCGACCCACGCCCCGCACCACGTGCCGACGGAGTGGTCGGACGAAGTACCAGGGCCGGTTCGACGGCGGCTGGGACGCGCTGCGCGAGGAGATCCTCGCCCGCCAGAAGGAGCTCGGGGTGGTGCCCGAGGACACCGTGCTCACGCCGCGGCACGACGAGATCCCGGCGTGGGACGACATGCCCGACGAGCTGAAGCCCGTGCTGGCGCGGCAGATGGAGGTGTACGCCGGGTTCCTGGAGCACACCGACCACCACGTCGGCCGGCTCGTCGACGCGATCGAGGACCTCGGCGTCCTGGAGGACACGCTCGTCTACTACATCATCGGCGACAACGGCGCCTCGGCCGAGGGCACCGTCAACGGCTCGTTCAACGAGATGTTCATCTTCAACGGCGCCGACGCGCTGGAGACGGCCGAGTACGTGTCGTCGAAGATCGACGAGTTCGGCACCCCGACGGCCTACAACCACTACGCGGTGGGCTGGGCGCACGCCATGGACACGCCGTACCAGTGGACCAAGCAGGTGGCCTCACACTGGGGTGGCACCCGCAACGGCACCATCGTGCACTGGCCCCAGGGCTTCAGCGCCCGGGGCGAGGTGCGCTCGCAGTTCCACCACGTGATCGACGTGGCACCCACCGTGCTCGAGGCGGCGGGCCTGCCCGAGCCGACGACGGTCGACGGCGTGGCCCAGCGCCCCATCGAGGGCGTCAGCATGGCGTACTCCTTCGACGCAGGGAGACCAGGCAGGAGCGACACACGACGCAGTACTTCGAGATGTTCTGCAACCGGGGCATCTACCACGAGGGCTGGACGGCGGTCACCCGCCACAGCACGCCGTGGGTGATGGGTCCCATGCCCGCGCTCGAGGACGACGTCTGGGAGCTCTACGACACCACGACGGACTGGAGCCAGTCCCGCGACCTCGCGGCCGAGCTGCCCGAGAAGCTGGCCGAGCTCCAGGAGCTGTGGCTGACCGAGGCGACGAAGTACAACGTCCTGCCGCTCGACGACCGCCGGATCGAGCGCTTCAACCCCGACCTGGCCGGGCAGGCCGGTCCTGATCAAGGGCAACACCCAGCTGCTCTTCGGGGGGATGGGCCGGCTCACCGAGGCCTCCCTGCTCAACGTCAAGAACAAGTCCCACGCCGTGACGGCCGAGGTCGAGGTGCCCGAGTCCGGAGCCGAAGGCGTGATCATCGCGCAGGGCGGTGCCTTCGCCGGCTGGAGCCTGTACGCCAAGGACGGCAGGCCGCGCTACTGCTACAACCTGCTCGGCCTCCAGCGCTTCATCATCGAGGGTGACGCCACGATCCCGGCCGGCACGCACCAGGTGCGGATGGAGTTCGGGTACGACGGCGGCGGGCTCGCCAAGGGCGGCACCGTCCAGCTCTACCTCGACGGGACCAAGGTCGGCGAGGGCCGCGTCGACGCCACCATCCCGATGGTGTTCTCGGCCGACGAGACCGCCGACGTCGGCCGCGACACCGCGTCCCCGGTCAGTCGACGACTACGCGGGCGAGTCGAGCGTCTTCACCGGCACCGTCCACTGGGTCCAGATCGACCTGGGTGAGGATGCCGAGGACGCGGACCACCTGATCACTCCCGAGGAGCGGCTCCGGGTGGCGATGGCGCGCCAGTAGCCGGTCGCCGTGGCGGAGTGACGCCAAGGCGGATCTACGTCACCGCGTTCCCTTCTGTGGGCGACGTCCATGCCGTAGACACCGGGCATGCCCCTGCAACCCTCCGGCTCCCGCGCGCCCCTGCGACGCCTCGCCCTCGTCGCGGTGGCGACGATCCCCCTGGTCGCCACCGCGGTGCACGTGCCTGCGCTGGCCGCCGGCCACGACCCCCAGGGCCCGGCCAGGGTCACCGACACCCCCTCGTCGACGCATCGGGTCACCCTGGTCACCGGCGACGTCGTCACCGTGACGACGCTGGCCGACGGCCACCAGACCGCCGACGTACACCGCCCCGTCGACGCCGTCGGCGGCGTCCGGATGCAGGAGCGTGACGGCGACCTCTACGTCGTCCCCGACGAGGCCGTCGGCCTGCTCGGCGCCGACAGGCTCGACCCGCGTCTGTTCGACGTCACCGACCTGATCGAGATGGGCTACGACGACGCCGGCACCGGGAAGGTGCCGATGATCGCCACCTTCACCAGGGCGGCGGCGCGTTCGGTCACCGCGCCGCCGCGCACCGGAGGGCAGCACCCTGGTGCGCCGGCTGCCGTCGGTGCGCAGCGCGGCGCTGACCGCGGCCAAGCCGGGCGTCCGCACCTTCTGGACCTCCGTGGCACCGCCGCTGGACGCCACCGACCCGACCCCCACTCTCGACGACGGGCTCGCCAAGCTGTGGCTCGACGGCCGGGTGCAGGCCGACCTGCACGAGAGCGTGCCGCAGATCGGCGCTCCCGAGGCCTGGGCCGCCGGGTTCGACGGCCAGGGGGTCACGGTCGCCATGCTCGACACCGGTGTCGACGTCCACCACCCCGACCTCGCCACGCAGCTCGGCGAGACGCAGAGCTTCGTCCCCGACGAGGGCATCGCCGACGTGGTGGGCCACGGCACGCACGTCGCCTCGACGATCGTCGGGACCGGTGCCGCGCAGGACGGCTACTACAAGGGCGTCGCCCCGGGCGCGACGCTCGCGGTCGGCAAGGTGCTCGACGACTCCGGCTCCGGGCAGGACTCCTGGGTGATGGCCGGCATGGAGTGGGCGGCCAAGTCCGGGGCGAAGGTCGTCAGCATGAGCCTCGGCGACCCCAGCGCGGTGGCCGACGGCAGCGACCCGATGGCGCAGGCCGTCGACGCGCTGTCCGACCAGTACGGCACCCTCTTCGTGATCGCGTCCGGCAACGCCGGCCCCCAGACGGTCTCGTCCCCGGGGACGGCCGCGTCCGCGCTCACCGTCGGTGCCGTCGACAAGGCGGACGCGCTCGCGTACTTCTCCAGCACCGGCCCGGTGACCGGCACCGGTGCCCTCAAGCCCGACCTCGTGGCTCCGGGCGTGGACATCACCGCAGCCCGCTCCGAGGACATGACCGACGGCAGTACCGACCTCTACCAGACGATGAGCGGGACCTCGATGGCCACGCCGCACGTCTCCGGCTCCGCCGCCATCCTCGCCGAGCAGCACCCCGGCTGGACCGGCCAGCAGCTCAAGAGCATGTTGATGAGCAGCGCGAAGGGGCTCGCGGACGGCTACTCGCCGTTCGAGATCGGCACCGGCCGCCTGGACGTGGCGGCGGCCGTGCACGACACGGTGCGCGCCGACGGGTCGCTCTTCTTCGGCAACTACCTCTGGCCGCACGGTCCCGCGGAGGTCGCGGTCGAGCACGACCTGACCTTCACCAACGACGGCGACCAGGACGTCACGCTCGACCTGGCCGTGCAGGCCACCGGCGACGCGTTCACCCTCAGCGACCCGTCGGTCACCGTGCCGGCGGGCGGCAAGGCGACCGTCCAGGTGACGGGAGACCCTCAGGCGGCGGCCATCGGCAACGACGCCGGCTGGGTGGTCGGCACCGACCACACCACGGGTGACCCGGTGACCCGTACCTCCGTGGCCCTCCTCAAGGAGGACGAGCGCTACGACCTCAACCTGTCCCTGGTCGACCGGAGCGGTCAGCCGGCGTCCGGCTGGGTGACGTTCAACCAGGCCGGCAGCGACCTCGGTAGCTGGGGCGAGTTCGTGGAGGGCTCCAAGACCCTGCGGATGCCGCCGGGGACGTACTCGGTCACGACGTACCTCGACGTCCAGGGCGAGGGTCCGGACCGCTCCGGTCTGGCCGTCCTGGTCGACCCCGAGGTCGCAGCTCGAGCGGGACGACCGACGTGGTGCTGGACGCCCAGCAGGCACGGCTCCTCCAGACCACGGCGCCGCAGCGCAGCGAGGACCGGCAGCGCAAGGTCGACCTCAGCATCGTCGACAGCACCGGTCTGGAGTTCCGCAGCGCGTACGCCGTCCCGCCGATGGTGGACGACATCTACGTGTCACCCACCGACGCGATGACCGACGGCACGTTCATGCTCACCACCCGGTGGCGCAAGGGGCGGCCGATGCTGAGCCTGAGCACGCCGTCCGGCGACGTCCGGTTCCCGGCGCTCGCGCAGCCGGGTGGCCGGCTCGGCATGCGGACGGACACCGTCGCCACCGTGTACGCCGGCCAGGGAGCGGCCTCCGACTACGCGGGCCTGAAGGTCGCGGGCAAGATCGCGGTCGTCGACCGCAGCGACGCGGTCGCGCCCGACGAGCGTGCCGCCGCGGCCGCGGCGGCGGGTGCGCTCGCCCTGGTCGTGGTGAACGACGGTCTCGGCGGCCTGAACGAGTACGTCGGCTCCGAGGACGGCGGCTCGGCGCCCCTCCCGGTCGCCGGCGTCCACCGCGACGCCGGTGCGGCCCTGGTCACCAGGGCGCAGAAGGGCGCCCGCCTGACCGTCACCCAGTCGAAGTACACGCCGTTCGTCTACGACCTGACGCGCGAGTATCCCGGTCACGTCCCTGACCAGCCGCTGGTCTACCACCCGACCAAGAGCGACCTGGCGAAGATCGACGCGACCTACTACGCGGTCCACCCCGGCCAGGCCGCCGGCTACCGGTACGACGTCACGCTGAGCCCGTCGCTCGGCTACGACGAGCTCGAGCGGCACCCCGGCACGCGCGTGGAGTGGGTCACTCCCGGTCAGCAGTGGGTCGAGTCGCACGCCCAGAACATCACCGGCGCGCTGCCGTGGCCGATGGTCTCGGGCGTCAACACCTATCACCTCGGCAAGACCGTCGCTCTCGACTGGTTCCGACCTGCCGTCCGGCCCGGCTTCAGCGACTCCTTCGGGGTCTACAACTCCCGGTGGCAGGACTACATGACCTGGAACGTCCAGGACTGGAGCTCCTACAGCGACACCATGCGCCTGGGCGGCTTCCTGCCCTGGGGCGAGACACCGACGAAGCTGCACGTCTACCAGGGCAAGACGCTCATCCACACCAACCAGTACAGCTCGGACATGCAGTGGCACGAGGTGCCGGCGGGCAACCGTCCGTACCGCGTGGTGCTGGACGCCCGGCGTCCGGCCGAGACCTTCCGCCTCTCGACGCGGACCCACACGCAGTGGCGGTTCATGTCCGACACCGTCGACTCCGAGGACTTCCAGCCGTTCTCGGTGCTGAAGCTGGACTACCGGCTCGCCACCGACCTCAGAGGTGACGTCCGCGCGGGCCAGAAGCAGCACATCGCGGTGCGACCGGCGTCCTCGACCACCCAGCCGGTTCCCGGAGCACCTCACCCGGGTGACGCTCGGCGTCTCCTCCAACGGCGGGAAGGCCTGGCAGCGCGTGACGCTGACCCAGGGCGCCCGGGGTTGGTGGCACGGAACCTTCCGGGCCGCGCAGAAGCCCGGAGGGTTCCTGTCGGTGCGGGCCAGTGCCCGGACCGACGGCGGGTACGCCATCAAGCCAGGAGATCATCCGGGCGTACGGGCTCCGGTGAGGTCCGCGGCATCGCCCTCGGCGTCCGCGTCCGTGTCGGGCCCGGTCGCGGTGGAGCACCTCACCACCTGGCCGATACTCTCCTCGCCACCGAGGATGGCGTGGGGAGGATCGGCGATGCTGGAGTCGCTCGGCGTCGAGCCCGCGGTGGAGCAGGTCTACCGGGCGCTCCTCGCGCATCCCGGCACGACCGCTGTCGCGCTGGCCGCGGTGGTGGAGCAGCCGGTCGCCGACGTCGAGGACGCCTTGGCGGTGCTCGTCGACTCGGGCCTGGCCCTCCGCTCCGACGACCAGGCGTACGTCGTAGCCCCTCCGGCCGTGGCCCTGGGTGCGCTGATCACCGAACGCCGCGACGGGCTGCGCCTGGCCGAGCAGGCCCTGGCGACCCTGGCGGAGGAGCACCGCGCGGCCACCGCGGGACGCACCATCAGCGAGCTGATCGAGGTGGTGACCGGCGTCGACCAGATCCGCCACCGCTTCCAGCAGGTGCAGCAGGCAGCGGTGGTGGAGCTCCGGACGTTCGTCACCGCGCCGTTCGTGGCCGTCCCGCCGGGCGCCAACAGCGCGGAGCCGGCCGCGGCCGACCGAGGGATACGCATCCGGGCCGTGCTCGAGCGCGCCGTGCTGACCGAGCCCGGTGCGACCGACGAGATGGTCGACTCGCTGCACCGGGGCCTCGAGCTCCGCGTGGTCGACACGCTGCCTCTCAAGCTCATGCTGGCCGACTCCGACCTGGCGCTGGTGCCCCTGCGCGTCGAACCCGTCGAACCGGTCGGTGAGCCCGGGGCCGTGCTGCTGCAGCGCAGTGGCCTGCTCGCCGCGCTCAGCGCCCTGTTCGAGAGCGTGTGGCACCACGCCTACCCGTTGACGCTGGCCAACCTCGACGCCGTCGTACCCCGAGGCGGCGACGGGTCGGACGAACCGACCTCCCTGGACCGGAAGATCCTCGGCCTGCTGCTCGCCGGTCTCACCGACCAGGCCGTCGCGAGCCAGCTGGACCTCTCGCTCCGCACGGTCCAGCGCCGGCTCCGCCACCTGCAGGACGTCGCCGGGGTGAAGACCCGGATGCAGCTGGGCTGGTACGCCGCCCAGCACGGCTGGGCCTGAACCGACCACCGGAATGCATCGGGGCCCGATGCGGTTGTCGCGAGGTGACCAGCTCCGCGACCACCCGCGCCAGCCGCGCCTCGGTCGGCCTCCGCAGCGAGCGGGGCCCGATCCTGCTCGCGGTGATGCTGAGCATCGGGCTGGTCGCGATCGACGCGACCATCCTCGCCACGGCCGTGCCGTCGGTCGTCTCCGACCTCGGTGGGTTCACGTCGTTCCCGTGGATGTTCTCCATCTACCTGCTCGCGCAGGCGATCTCCGTGCCGCTGTACGGCAAGCTCGCGGACATCTACGGTCGCAAGCCGCTGATGCTGCTCGGCGTCGGGCTCTTCCTCGTCGGGTCGCTGCTGTGCGGCCTCGCGTGGAGCATGCCGGCGCTGATCGCCTTCCGGCTCGTGCAGGGGCTCGGGGCCGGAGCCGTGCAGCCGATCGGGATGACCATCCTCGGCGACATCTACTCCCTCCAGGAGCGGGCGACGGTGCAGGGGTACGTCGCGAGCGTCTGGGCGATGGCGTCCCTCATCGGCCCGACCCTCGGCGGCATCTTCTCCGACACCATCGGCTGGCGCTGGATCTTCTTCGTCAACCTGCCGCTGGGACTGCTGGCCGCCTGGGTGCTCTGGCGCTGGCCCGAGGGCCGCGCCGACCGCACCGACATCGCATCGACGTCGCCGGTGCCGCCCTGCTGGCTCTCGGCGGCACCCTGCTGCTCCTCGCCCTCCTCGAGGGCGGCGTCGAGTGGGGCTGGGGCTCGCCGGCCAGCCTCGCCCTCTTCGCGGGCTCGGCCGTGGTGCTCGTCGTCTTCGTCCTCGTCGAGCAACGGGTGAGCGAGCCGGTGCTGCCGATGTGGGTCTTCCGCAGCCGGGTGCTCAACGTCGCCAACGCCGGCTCGCTGGTCGTCGGCGTGCTCACCCTCGGACTCTCGTCGTACGTGCCGCTCTACGCCCAGCAGGTGCTCGGCTCCGGCGCGCTCGTCGCCGGTCTCGCCCTGGCCGCGATGACGATCGGCTGGCCGATCGCGGCCGCGACCGCGGGCCGGTTCTACCTCACCGTCGGCTTCCGGGCGACGTTCCTGATGGGCAGCGCCTTCGCCCTCGCCGGTGCGCTGCTGCTGCTCACCGTCGACGGCGACAGCTCCGTGCTGCACCTGGCGTTCCCGTGCTTCGTGATGGGCATCGGCTTCGGCTACGTCGCGAGCCCTGCGGTCGTCGCCGCCCAGACCGCCGTGGGGTGGAGCCGCCGTGGCGTGGCCACCGGTGCCAACATGTTCGCCCGCTCCATCGGCAGCGCGGTCGGCGTCGCGGTCTTCGGTGCCGTGGTGAACAGCGTCGTCAGCAGCCGCCTCGGCGGCACCCGCCCGGCGCTCGAGCAGGTCTCGGCGTCCGTCCTCGAGCCGGCGATCCACGGCGTGTTCGTGCTGACCATCGGCTTCGCGGTGATCCTCGTCGCGGTCGCGTCCCTGATGCCGACCCGGGTCAGCCGAACCCGATCCCGAGCCCGTCCCCGCCGCCGAGTGCCGCCCGCCGACGTACGCCGGCGAGTAACGCGGGGTTATCACCGCCGAAGTCGCCGTACCGCCCTGCCGAAGTAGCCACACCACCGCAGAAGTACGGACGGAGGCACCATGGTCCGGTGACCGACCGTGCCCTCCTCGACCAGCTCGGTGCCACCCTCCCGGTCCTCGCTGCCCCGATGGCCGGCGGCCCGACCACCCCGGCGCTGGTGCTGGCGGCCGCCGACGCGGGGAGCCTCGGGTTCCTGGCCGCGGGGTACCAGACGCCCGCGGCCCTGGCCGAGCAGGTCGCGGCCGTCTCGGCGCGCACGTCGGTGTACGGCGTGAACCTGTTCGCGCCGCACCCGGTGCCCGTCGACCCCGACGCCTTCGTCGCCTACCGGGATGCCTTGCGACCTCTGGCCGACAGCCTGGGCGTGGACCTGCCCGCGCAGCCCGTCGAGGACGACGACCACTGGCACGACAAGATCGACGTCCTGCGTCGCCACCGCGCCGCGCCGTCGTGTCGTTCACCTTCGGGCTCCCCACTCCCGCCTCCGTCGGCGGCGCTCCACCGGGCCGGCTGCCTCCTGGCCCAGACCGTGACCACCGCGGACGAAGCACGGCAGGCGGTCGAGGCGGGCCTCGACGCCCTCGTCGTCCAGGCCTCGTCGGCCGGAGGCCACTCGGGCACCTTCACCCCCGAGCGACCCCTCCGGGACAGACCGCTGCCCGACCTCGTGGCCGAGATCCGCGCCGCGACGGCGCTCCCGCTGGTCGCCGCCGGTGGCGTGGCCCGGCCCGAGCACGTCGGCAGCCGCCCTGGCCGCGGGCGCGGACGCCGTCGCGGTCGGCACCGCCCTGCTCCTCGCGCCCGAGGCCGGCACCTCGCGTGCCAACCGGTCGGCCCTCACCCAGGCGTGGCGGGGCGACACGCGGCTCACCCGAGCGTTCACGGGACGCCCGGCACGGGGCCTCCCGAACGCCTTCATGGCCCGCTACGACGACCTCGCCCCGCTCGGCTACCCGGCGCTGCACCACCTCACCAGCCCGATCCGGCGAGCCGCAGCGGCTCTCGGCGACCCCGAGCAGGTCAACGTCTGGGCCGGCACCGGCTACCGCGAGGCCACCGATCGACCCGCGGCCGAGATCCTCGCGGACCTGGCCGCCGGCCTCTGAGCCGCCCGTCGCCCGGCCCGCCGTCCCTCCGAGCACGCGTTGGCTGCGTCCGGGACCGGGAAGTCCCGTGACCCGCGGACCAACGTGTGTCCGCGCGTCAGCCGCCGGTCCGCGGCGCGGGGTCCGTGGGCAGCCGGCCGTGGAGGTGGCAGTCCTCGCGGCCACCGTCGGGCACGGCGTACGCCGAGCGGGCCGTGCCCTCGAGGACGAAGCCGGCGGCGAGCGCCACCCGGCACGACGCCGGGTTGGAGACCGCGTGCTCGAGCTGCACGCGCATCAGCCCGCGGGACGCGAAGGCCCAGGTGGTGACGGCGTCGACCATCTGCCGCCCGACGCCGCGCCCCCGGGCCGCGGGCAGCACCCGGTAGCCGATCTTGGCGACGAGGTCGTCGGTGTCGATGGCGAACAGGCTGACGTTGCCGACCATCCGACCGGTACGCCGGTCGACGGCGTGCCAGGTGGCGTGCGTGCCGTCGGACCAGTCGGCGCCGTCGCGGCACCACTGCTCGGCCGCGGCCAGGTCCGGGCTGTCGCGCGTGGGGTTCCACCGGCGTACGTCGGGGTCGTTCATCAGCTCGAACGCCTCCGGTGCGTCCTCCGGGACGGGCGGCCGGATCACGAGGCCGGCGGTGGTCAGCTCGGGCTCCACGGCGCACACCCTAGAGCGCCTCGCGGTGACGCGTCGTGCTCGTCCGAGGACCCGGCTACGCGTCCAGCCGCACCAGCGCGCCGGCGTGTGGGGGGAGGTGCAGCCCGTCGGCGTCCAGCGTGGCCGGCGTCGGGGTGGTGAACAGCAGCTCTCCGGCGACCTCCACCGACGCCGGCTCGCCGCCGACGTTGACCACCAGGAGCACGTCCCTGCGGAGCAGCTGGAAGAGACGGCGTTCCTCGTCCGCGGTCGCCACCACGCTGCGGAACGACGGGTCGGTGAGCGCCGGCACGGTCCTTCGCAGCTCGGCGAGCCGGCGGTAGACGTCGAGGAGGACGGCGTGCCGCCCGTTGTCGAGCTCCGACCAGTCGAGCTTGGAGCGCTCGAAGGTCTGGTCGTCCTGCGGGTCGGGGACGACGGAAGCGTCCCAGCCCATCTGCTCGAACTCCGTGAACCGTCCCTCGGCGGTCACCTTCCCGAGCTCGGGCTCGGGGTGCGAGGTGAAGAACTGGAACGGCGTCGACGCCGCCCACTCCTCACCCATGAAGAGCATCGGGGTGAACGGGCCGCCCAGCGTCAGCAGCGCAGCGCACGCGAGCTGGTCGTCGTCGAGGTGCTCGGTCAGCCGGTCACCGCGCGCGCGGTTGCCGACCTGGTCGTGGTTCTGGCTGCACACGACCAGCCGCCACGTGGGCACGTGCTCGGTGTCGAGCGGCGCTCCGTGCTCACGGTCGCGGAACGACGACCACGTGCCGTCGTGGAAGAACCCGCGCTCACAGACCTTGGCCAGCGCCGACAGCGGCGCGAAGTCGGCGTAGTAGCCGGTCGTCTCGCCGGTGAGAGCCGACGTGCACGGCGTGGTGGAAGTCGTCGCTCCACTGGGCGTCCAGGCCGTAGCCACCCGCCTCGCGGGGCATGATCAGCCTCGGGTCGTTGAGGTCGGACTCGGCGATCAGCGTCAGCGGCCGCTGCAGCCGGGCGGACAGCGCCTGGGTCTCGATCGCCATCTCCTCGAGGATGTGCACCGGCGAGCTGTCGACCAGCGCGTGCACGGCGTCGAGCCGCAGGGCGTCCACGTGGTAGTCCTCGAACCACATCGCGACGTTGTCGAGGATGAAGCGCCGTACCTCGGCCGATCCCTCGCCGTCGAGGTTCACCAGGTCGCCCCAGGTGTTGCGGCCGTGCTTGAGGTACGGCCCGAACAGGGGCAGGTAGTTCCCGGACGGACCGAGGTGGTTGTAGACGACGTCCTGCACGACGCCGAGGCCGGCCGCATGGCAGGCGTCGACGAACCGCTGGTACGCCGGCGGGCCGCCGTACTCCTCGGTCACCGCGAACCAGGCGACGCCGTCGTAGCCCCAGTTGTGGGTGCCGTTGACGGCGTTGACCGGCATCAGCTCGACCAGGTCGACCCCGATCGAGCGCAGGTGGTCGAGCTTGGTGATGGCGGAGTCGAGGGTCCCTTCGGGGGTGAAGGTGCCGACGTGCAGCTCGTAGATGACGGAGCCGGGCAGCGCGTCGGCCGGTCCAGCCCTGGTCGGTCCAGTCGAACGTGGCCGGGTCGTAGGTCCGCGACAGCGCGTGGACGCCGCCCGGCTGGCGCCGCGACCGCGGGTCGGGGTAGTCGTGCCGGTCGTCGTCGAGGATGAAGCCGTAGTCGGTGTCCGGGTCACGTCGCTGCCTGTGGGAGCGGTTCGGCCGGCGACCACCACCCGTCGGCCGACCGCGCCATCTCGACGATGCCGCCGCCGGCGTTGTCGCCGCACAGCAGCCGGACCCGCTGCCGAGCCGGGGCCCAGACGGAGAAGGGCGGGCGGCTCATGACTCGGCCCGGATCAGCAGGGCGACCGGGTGGTCGGCGAGCACCTCCCGGGCGACCGCGTCCCCGGCGTGCTCCCGACCGGTGAGCAGGTCCGCCCACCGCCCGTCCGGCAGGTGCACCACGGTGTCGCCCCAGCCGCGCTCGGCCAGCCCCACGGGCAGCCGGGTCGCGACGGTCACGGCCCCTCCCCGGTCGAAGGCCAGCACGTGGTCCGCCGCCGTCGCCGGAGGCCGCGCACCGGCGCGTACGTCGTGAAGCGGTGCGGCTGGTTGCGTCGCAGCGTCAGCGCCACCTGGGTGACGAGCAGCTTGGCGTGGCCCGGGTCGTCGACCGCCGCCGTGACGCACCGGACGCTCGCCGCCGAGCACCCGCTCGAGCACGGCCCGGCGCACGTCGAAGTCGACCGGCCGCCGGTTGTCGGGGTCGACCAGGCTCTGCTCCCACAGCTCGCTGCCCTGGTAGACGTCCGGGCACGCCGGGCATGGTCAGGGCGACCAGCTTCGCCGACAGTGCGTTGCTCCAGCCGGGGCCGGCGGTCCGGTCGACCAGGCCCCGCAGGATGTCGCCCGACCTCGGCGTCGTCGAACGCCGCGTCGACGGCGGCGTGGACGGCCGCCTCGTACGTCGCGCTCCACCGCCGTCCACGCGGTGTGGTCGCCGGCCTCGCGCATCGCCTTCTCGGCGTAGGCGTGCAGCCGCTCGCGGGACGCCGGCCAGGCGCCGACGACCGCCTGCCACAGCAGGTTCGCCGAAGCCGGGGTCGGGCAGGGGGGCCGAGCGCCAGGAGCCGGTCGAGCGACGGCGGCCCACACGTCGGGGAGCTCGGACAGCACGGCGATCCGGGCCCGGACGTCCTCGCCGCGCTTCGTGTCGTGGGTCGACGTCGCGGTCATCGCCAGCGGCCACTCGTGCTGGCGTCGGGCCATCGCGGCGTGGAAGGCGTCGACGGAGACGGAGAACTCGCTCGGGTCGCCGCCGACCTCGGTCAGGGAGGTGAGTCGCGACGTCCGGTAGAAGGCACAGTCCTCCACGCCCTTGGCCATCACCGCCCCGCTGGTCTGCTGGAAGCGCTGGGCTGCCGGCTGCTCGGGGTCGCGCAGGACGGGCGCCACTGCGTCGAGCGTCGCGGCCAGGTCGGGCCGCCGGGCCCGGGCGTCGGCGAGGGCCGCCTCGAGGTGCTCGCGGCCGAGCGGGAGGTAGGAGCGGTAGACCGGGAAGCACGCCATCAGCTCCGCGACCGCGTCGACGACGGCCGGGCTCGGATCGCCGGCCTCGCGCGCGATCCTGCGCACCTCCGAGCCGAGGATGCCGTCGGCGACCGCGCGCTTGGTGTCGTGGACGAGGTCGTGCCAGTCACGACGGCCGCCGCGCAGGCGGCTCTCGAGGTCGGTCAGCGGCTCCTCGCCGGCCGGGTCGGTGAGGACCCGGTCGACGACGCCGAGAGCGTCGTACCCGGTGGTGCCGGCCGTGGCCCACGTGCGCTCCAGCGGCTCGCCGGCCTCGAGGATCTTCTCGACGACGACGTACGCGCCGCCCGTCAGCCCGGCCAGGTCGTCGAGGTACGCCGCCGGGTCGCGGAGGCCGTCGGGGTGGTCGACCCGCAGCCCGTCGACCAGCCCCTCGTCGAACCAGCGCCGGATCTCCCCGTGGGAGGCGTCGAAGACCGCCCGGTCCTCCACGCGGAGGCCGGCCAGCGTGTTGATCGCGAAGAAGCGCCGGTAGTTGAGGTCGGAGTCGGCCCGGCGCCAGCTCACCAGCTCGTAGTGCTGCCGGGCGTGCACGGCGTCGGGGTCGGTGGTCTCGACGGGCTCGACCGACGGATCCGCCTCGCCGTCGGTCGAGCGTGTCGAGACCACGGTGCCGGGACCGATCGGGAAGCGGTGGTCGAAGTACCGGAGCTCGTCACCCTCGACCGTCAGGTGCCCGATCCGGCCGTCGTCCAGCACGTCGTCGTCACCGACCACCGGGATCCGGACGCGCCCGCCCGCGACGTCCCAGTCGACGTCGAAGGCCGCGGCGTACGGCGACGACCGCCCGTGGGTCAGCAGGTCCCACCACCAGGCGGACAGGTGCGGCGTCGCGACGCCGACGTGGTTCGGCACGATGTCGACCAGGACGCCCAGGCCCAGCCGCCGGGCCTCGGCGGACAGCCGGGCCAGGCCCTCGGCCCCGCCGCGGGCAGGGTCGACCCGGTCGTGGGCCACCACGTCGTACCCGTGCTCACTGCCCGGCTCGGCCTCGAGCAGGGGCGAGAGGTAGACCCAGTCGACCCCGAGGTCGTGCAGGTAGGGCAGCACCCGGGTGGCCGCGGCAGGTCGAAGGACGCAGTGACCTGCAGACGGTAGGTGCTGACGGGGGTGCGCATCGGTGCCTCTGTACCCCTGGGCGCGCGGGTCAACCGGCCCGGTCGGCGCGGGACGCCCGCGACGCAGCCACCGAGGCGGCCACCGACGAGTCGGGCTCCTCCTCGACCGGCCGGTGGGCGCGCAGCACCAGGACGCTGCGGCCGGACAGCGTCGACGACGCGCCGGCGTCCAACGGCTCGCCCGGCTCACGGCCGGCGGTGTCGATCTCGACGTCCCAAGCGGCGGCGTACTCCTCGGGAGGCAGCGTCAGGGGTACGTCGTCGGCCGCGGCGTTGAAGTAGAGGAGGAAGTGGTCGTCGACGATCCGCTGACCGCGGACGTCGAGGCCGGGGATGCCGTCGCCGTTGAGGTACATGCCGATCGAGCGCGCGTCCGGCTCGGTCCAGTCGCCGTCCTCCAGCGGGTGCCCGTCGGGGTGCAGCCAGACGATGTCGTTGAGCCGCTCCCCGTCGCCGGTGCGCACCGTCGATCCGGTGAAGAAGCCCTTGCGGCGGAACGTCGGGTGGTCGCGGCGGAGACGTACCACCGACGCCGTGAACTCCACCAGCGGCTGGTCGACGTCGTCCCAGTGCATCCAGGAGATCTCGGAGTCCTGGGCGTAGGTGTTGTTGTTGCCCTGCTGGCTGCGGCCGGCCTCGTCGCCGTGCAGCAGCATCGGCACGCCCTGGCTCAGCAGCAGGGTGGTCAGGAAGTTGCGCTGCTGACGGGCCCGCAGCTCCAGGATCTCGGAGTCGTCGGTCGGGCCCTCCACGCCGTGGTTCCACGACCGGTTGTGGCTCTCGCCGTCCTTGCCGTCCTCGCCGTTCGCGTCGTTGTGCTTGTCGTTGTAGGAGACCAGGTCGCTGAGGGTGAACCCGTCGTGCGCGGTGACGAAGTTGATGCTCGCCACCGGTCGGCGTCCCGACGTCTCGTAGAGGTCGGAGGAGCCGGACAGGCGGCTCGCGAACTCACCCAGCGAGGGCTCCCCGCGCCAGAAGTCGCGGACGGTGTCGCGGAACTTGCCGTTCCACTCCGTCCACTGCGGAGGGAAGCCGCCGACCTGGTAGCCGCCCGGACCGACGTCCCAGGGCTCGGCGATCAGCTTCACCTGGCTGACGACCGGGTCCTGCTGCACGAGCTCGAAGAACGTCGACAGCCGGTCGACGTCGTAGAACTCCCGGGCCAGGGCTGCCGCCAGGTCGAAGCGGAAACCGTCGACGTGCATCTCGGTGACCCAGTAGCGCAGGGAGTCCATGATCAGCTGCAGGGAGTGGGGATGCCGGACGTTGAGGGAGTTCCCGGTGCCGGTGTAGTCCATGTAGTAGCGCAGGTCGTCGTCGACGAGCCGGTAGTACGCCGCGTTGTCCAGGCCGCGGAAGCTCAGCGTCGGACCGAGGTGGTTGCCCTCCGCGGTGTGGTTGTAGACGACGTCGAGGATGACCTCCATGCCGGCGTCGTGAAGCGTCCGCACCATCGACTTGAACTCCTGCACCTGCTGGCCGAGCTGGCCGGCCGACGCGTAGTCCGCGTGCGGGGCCAGGAAGCCGATGGTGTTGTAGCCCCAGTAGTTGCGCAGCCCCTTGTCGAGCAGCGTGCTGTCCTGCACGAACTGGTGCACCGGCATCAGCTCCACGGCGGTGACGCCGATCCGGGTGAGGTGGCTGATCACCGACGGGTGCGCGAGGGCGGCGTACGTCCCCCGCATCTCCTCCGGCACGTCGGGGTGCAGCTCGGTGAGGCCCTTGACGTGCGCCTCGTAGATCAGCGTCTCGTTGTAGGGGATGTCGAGCCGACGGTCGTTCTCCCAGTCGAAGTAGGGGTTGATGACGACGCCGAGCATCATGTGCGGTCCGGAGTCGTCGTCGTTGCGGGAGTCCTCGTCGCCGAAGTCGTAGCCGAACAGCGACTGCGTCCAGTCGATGTCGCCGACGGTCGCCTTGGCGTACGGGTCGAGCAGCAGCTTGTTCGGGTTGCAGCGCAGCCCCCTCTCGGGGTCGTACGGGCCGTGCACGCGGTAGCCGTACCGCTGTCCCGGCTGCGCCGTCGGCAGGTAGCAGTGCCACACGAACGCGTCGACCTCGGTCATCGCGACCCGGGTCTCGTTGCGGGCGTCGTCGAAGAGACACAGCTCGACCTGCTCGGCCACCTCGCTGAACACGGCGAAGTTGGTGCCGCTCCCGTCGAACGTCGCTCCCAGCGGGTACGCCGTACCCGGCCAGACCTCCACGGACCCTCCCGGTCGTTGTCGTGCCCCGTGCGTGTCCTGGGCGACCCGATCCCATCACACCCGGCGACGACGCCGGAGGGGTGGCCGCGCACTGGTCCGCACCCGGTTGCGATCCGTCAGCCTTCCGTCACCTCGTACCCATTGCCACCCCGCGGATGCAGCGGGACAGTTCGGTCCATGACCGACACGACCGTGACACCCGACGCCACGTACGGGGCCGACCTGAGGGCCCTGTTCATCAACTGCACGTTGAAGAGGTCGCCGGAGCCCAGCAACACCCAGGCCCTGGTGGACGCGAGCCGACACATCATGGAGCGGCACGGGGTCCACGTGGACGTCGTGCGCGCCATCGACCACGACATCGCCACCGGCGTCTGGCCCGACATGCGCGAGCACGGCTGGGAGACCGACGACTGGCCGGAGATCTTCGAGCTCGTGAAGGCCGCCGACATCCTCGTGCTGGCCGGGCCGATCTGGCTCGGCGACAACAGCTCGATCATGAAGCAGGTGCACGAGCGGCTCTACGGCGGCTCGCACCTCCTCAACGACGCGGGCCAGTACCTCTACTACGGACGCGTCGGTGGCTGCCTGATCACCGGCAACGAGGACGGCATCAAGCACTGCGCGCACAACGTGCTCTACACGCTGCAGCACATCGGGTACACGATCCCGCCGCAGGCCGACGCCGGCTGGATCGGCGAGGCCGGCCCCGGTCCGTCGTACCTCGACCCCGGCAGCGGTGGTCCCGAGAACGACTTCACCAACCGCAACACGACGTTCATGACCTGGAACCTGATCCACCTGGCGCGGCTCCTCAAGGACGCGGGAGGCATCCCGGTCTACGGCAACCAGCGCTCGGAGTGGGACGCCGGCTGCCGGTTCGACTACGAGAACCCGGAGTACCGCTGACGTCGGGCAGGACTCAGAAGTCCTGGGGCTGGGTGAAGAAGTGGTCGGGGTCGTACTGCGCCCGCACCCGGGCGAGGCGCACGGCATTGCCGCCGAAGTAGTCGGACGCGTAGTCCGTCAGTGACGCGTCGGCGTAGTTGACGTAGGCACCCGAGCCCCAGGTCGGCGTCATCGCGGTGCGGAACCCGCGCACGTAGCTGGTCGCCTTCGTCGCCGGGCCGGAGGTGTACGTCGCGGTGTACTGCACCGTGGTCAGCGCGCCGCGGTGGCCGAACGCGGTCGCGGAGCCGTCGAGGTCGTCGACGGCGCCGCCCAGGGCGTCGATCGAGATGCCCGCCTCGGTGAGGCCGCTGCCCTGCGCGCTCTGCACCTGGGCCAGCAGGGTGTCGAGGTCGAGCCGGTCGGCGGTGATGATGTGGGACGTCGCGGCGAACGCCTCGCGCTGCAGCGAGCCGCCGGGGCCGGTGTGGCACTGGTCGACCGGGATCGTCGAGCAGCCGGCGTAGGACAGCATCGTGTCCAGGTAGGAGTCGGTGTGGCGCGAGTCCGTCGAGGGCGTGGGCACCGCCGAGAGGAACGGTCGCAGCGCGCCGTCGAGGGCCGACGGCGAGCCGGTCCAGGTCGCCGACATGAAGAGCGTCGGACCGCCGGGGTGCGAGGCGCCCCCGAGCAGCTTGAGCGTCGACCAGAGGCGGCGGTCGGCGGTCGGCGCCGTCGCCAGCCAGGCGGGCACCACGTGGCGAGCGGCGGAGAACGGCCAGGCCAGGTAGGCGCGGGTGATGGTGGGTGCCGCGAACGTCGTGGTCGTGAACGACGTGACCACCCCGAGGTGGCCGCCTCCGCCGCCGCGCAGCGCCCAGAAGAGGTCGGGCTCCTGGTCGGCGCTCGCGGTCACGGTCCGGCCGTCCGCGAGCACCACGCGCATCGAGGTCACGGCGTCGCAGGTGAGCCCGTGCGCGCGGGTCAGCACGCCGACGCCGCCGCCCTGGGTCGAGGCCGGCGATGCCGACGGTCGGGACAGGACCCACCGGCGATCCCGCGCCCCTGCGCGCCCAGCGCGGCGTACACCTGGACGAGGGAGGCGCCGGCGCCGATGGTGGCCGACGTGCCGCGGACGGAGACGCTGGTGGAGCGGACGGACGTCGACCACCAGGGCGCCGTCACCGGCCGACCAGCCGGGGTAGCTGTGGCCGCCGGACCGGATGGCCACCGGGACGGCGTGGTCCTGGGCGAACGCGAAGGCCGTGGCGACGTCCTGGGAGCCGGCGACCGAGAGCACGGCGAGCGGCCGGGCCCCGTCGTAGCGGGGGTTCTGGGTGAGCCGCACGGTGTCGTACGCCGAGGAGCCCGGGCGGGCGAGCGTGCCCGAGACGTTGCGGCCGAGCTGCTGCCAGTCGGCGGAGGTCGGCGCGCTCGGCGACGAGGCGCTGGCGGAGGCCGACCCCGGCGACACCGGCGCGCCGGGGGAGTCCTGCGGGGGCTGGGCGCTGTCCGGCGAACAGGCGACCGCCGCCGCGGCCACGCCGCCGAGCACCAGCCCGCGCCGCCCCACTCGCTCGCCCACCTCCCCAGCCTAGGGACCGAGCGCTGACCGGGCTCTTGTCGACGCCGGGGAGCGCGGGCGCCGGCGGCCGGGTGAGCGTCGTACGGTGTCGTGGGAGCCGGGTCAGCGCGTAGGCGTCGCGAAGCGCCGGTCAGGGCAGGCCGGCCGTGGGTGCGGGGCGGGTGGGGTGGGAGAATCGAGGGGTGAGCATGGAGATCGGGACCGACGAGAACCCCCAGCACTGGCACGAGGACATCGGCGACGACGTCGGGAACCGCCTGAACTGGCTGCGCGCGGGCGTCCTCGGTGCCAACGACGGCATCGTGTCCACGGCCGGCATCGTGATGGGTGTGGCCGGCGCGACCTCCGAGCGCGCCCCGGTGTTCGTCGCCGGACTGGCGGGGCTGGTCGCCGGCGCGCTGAGCATGGGCGCGGGTGAGTACGTCTCGGTCAACGCCCAGCGCGACTCCGAGGAGTCGATGCTGGCGCTGGAGGCCGAGGAGCTCGCAGAAGATGCCCGAGACCGAGCAGCGCGAGCTGGCCAAGATGTACGAGCGCAAGGGTCTGAGCCGAGAGACGGCCAAGAAGGTCGCGCAGGAGCTCACCGAGCACGACGCCCTGGCCGCGCACGCCGACATCGAGTTCGGCATCGACCCGGAGAACCTGACCAACGCCTGGCACGCGGCGTTCGCCTCGATGGTCGCGTTCACGATCGGCGCCCTGCTGCCACTGCTGACGATCACGCTGACGCCGTTGTCGATCCGGGTCTGGGCGACGGTCATCACGGTGGCCCTGGCGCTCGCGATCGCCGGGATCATCCAGGCGCGGCTCGGGTACAGCCCCGTCCGAGCGGGCCGTGATGCGCAACGTCACCGGCGGTCTCCTGGCCATGAGCGTCACGTACGCCGTCGGGAGCCTGGTCGGCCCGATGGTCTGACGCGGGCCGGACCCGACGTGCGGATGTTCGCGGCCGTCGTGCCGCCCCCCGAGGTGGTCGAGCACCTCGACGCCTTCCTGGACGTACGCCGGGCGGCGGGCGCCTTCCGCTGGGTCACCGCCGAGCACCTCCATGTGACCGTGGCGTTCCTCGCGGAGGTGCCCGACCGGAAGCTCGACGACCTGGTCGACCGGCTCGCCCGCGCCGCGGCACGGCGCGCGTGCCTTCCCGGCGGCGGTCGCCGGTGGCGGTGCGTTCCCGAACCCGGCCCGCGCCCGCGTGCTCTGGGCGGGGCTCGACCTGGACGACCACGGGCGCACCGAGCTGACCCGGCTGGCCACCGGCGCCCGGGCCGCGGCCAACCGGGCCGGCGTACCCGTGGACGGTCAGCGGTTCCGTGCCCACGTCACGCTCGCCCGCCTCGGCCGGCCCGACGAGGTGAGCAGCTGGGTACGTCTCCTCGACGCCTACCGCGGCCCCACCTGGACCGTCGACCGGCTCACCCTGGTGGCGTCGTACCTCGGCGAAGGACCCCACGGCCGACCCCGCTACCAGCCTGTGGAGGAGTTCGCCCTGACTCGGTAGTCCCCGACGAGTTGGCTGGTCGGCGGATGGTCTCACGACCATCTCGTCGGGGACCACCGACCGAGGGCCCGACCTCCCTGTGGAGAACGCCACGCCCGGAGAACGGCGGGCAGGGTGGGAGCGGCGCCGGATATGCCCTAGTTTCAGGCGCGTGAAGATCGCAGTGGCGAAGGAGACCCGTGAGGGCGAGTCACGCGTGGCGATGGTTCCCGAGCTGGTCGGCAAGCTGACCGGGCTCGGGTACGACGTCGCGGTCGAGCCGGGGGCCGGGCTGCACGCCCTGATCGCCGACGAGGAGTACGCCGAGGCGGGCGCGACCCTCGATCCGGACGCCGTCGCCGAGGCGGACGTCGTCGTGTCGGTGCAGCCCCTCGACGCGGGCACCATCCGGCGGCTGCGCCGCGGCGCGTCCGCGATCTCGTTCCTGCCCACCACCACCGAGCAGGCCACCGTGGTCGAGCTCCGCGACGCCGGCATCACCGCCCACGCCGTGGAGCTGATCCCGCGCATCTCCCGCGCCCAGTCCATGGACGCCCTCAGCTCGCAGGCCCTGGTGTCCGGCTACCGCTGCGCGATCGTCGCCGCCGGCCTCCTCCGCCGCTTCTTCCCGCTCAACATGACCGCGGCCGGCACGGTCAAGGCCGCCGAGGTCGTGGTGCTCGGAGCCGGAGTCGCGGGCCTGCAGGCGATCGCGACGTCGAAGCGGCTCGGCGCCGTCGTCCGGGCGTACGACGTACGCGCCGCCGCCGCGGAGGAGATCCGGTCGATGGGCGCCAAGTCCATCGACCTGGACCTCGACACCCTCGAGGGCGCAGGCGGCTACGCCCGCGAGATGACCGAGGACCGCGCGGCCCGTCAGCGCGAGCTGCTCACCCCCTTCATCGCCGCGGCGGACGCCCTGATCACGACCGCCGCCGTGCCGGGCCGCCAGGCGCCGATGCTGGTCACCCGCGAGATGGTCGAGCAGATGAAGCCCGGCTCCGTCGTCGTCGACCTGGCCTCCGAGACCGGGGGCAACGTCGAGGGCTCGGTGCCCGGCGAGGTGGTCCGGATCGGGAACGCCCAGGTCTGGGGCGGCCGCAACGTGCCCAGCCAGATGCCCGGTCCGGCGTCCAAGCTCTACGCCCAGAACATCCTCAACCTGGTCACCTTGATGACCTCGAAGGACGAGGACGGCAACGGCGTCTTCGCCCCCGACTTCGCCGACGAGATCGTCTCCGGCAGCTGCGTGACCCACGACGGCGCGATCGTGCACGAGCCGACGCGCGAGGCGATCGAGGGAGCGACGGCGGCCCCACCGGACGGGACCCCGCCGGAGGGCGAGACGCGGCTGCCGAGGGCGAGCCGGCCCCGGTGGCCGAGAACGCGGCGGCCCCGGCCGTCGCCCGGGACGAGCAGCTCGATCTGCCCTACGACCAGGAGGCCGACCAGTGACCATGGACACCGGAGTCGTCTGGCTGACGATCTTCATCCTCAGCGTGTTCGTGGGCATCGAGGTGATCTCCAAGGTCTCCTCCACGCTGCACACCCCCTTGATGTCGGGGGCGAACGCGATCCACGGGATCATCCTGCTCGGCGCGATCATCGTCACCGGCACCACCGACGACACCGTGGCGGTCGTCGTCGGCCTGATCGCGATCATGCTCGCGGCGGTCAACATGATCGGCGGCTTCGTGGTCACCGACCGGATGCTCCAGATGTTCACGCGCAAGAAGCCGGCCAAGACCGCGGACTCGAGCGACACCGCCTCCACCAAGGGCGGGGCGCTCTGATGCCCACCTGGATCCAGCTGGTCTTCCTGGCCTGCGGCGTCTGCTTCATCCTCGCCCTGAAGGGACTCTCCGGGCCGAAGACCGCCCGCAACGGCAACCTGCTCGGCGCCGGCGCCGCCGTGGTCGCCTGCGCGATGCCCTTCTTCTGGACCGACCTCCACCTCCAGCACGTCCCGCTGATCCTCGGCGCGATCGCGATCGGCACCATCGGCGGTGTCTACGGCGCCCGCACGGTGCAGATGACGCAGATGCCGCAGATGGTGGCGCTCTTCAACGGCGTCGGCGGTGGCGCCGCCTCCCTGGTCGCGCTGCTCGAGCTGCACGAGGTCATCGACGCCGGCGGCGGTGACTCGTGGTTCAACCTGGCCGCGACGGCGTTCACCATCGTGGTCGGCGCCGTGTCCTTCTCCGGCTCGGTGGTGACCTTCGCCAAGCTGCAGGACCTGATGACCTCGCGGCCCGTGGTCTTCCCCGGCCTGCCCATCGTGTTCGGAGCGGCGCTGATCGGCTCGGTCGGCCTGTCGGTGATGCTCGTGGACGAGCCGCGGATGTGGGTCGGGATCATCCTCGGCCTGCTCGGCCTGCTGGTCGGCGTACTCCTGGTGCTCCCGGTCGGTGGCGCGGACGTGCCGATCGTGATCTCGCTGCTCAACGCCTTCACCGGACTCACCGTCGCCGCCGGCGGCTACGTGCTCTCCAACGTCCTGCTCCTGGTCGCCGGCACCCTCGTCGGCTCGTCCGGCACGTTCCTGACCATGCTGATGGCGCGGGCCATGGGTCGCTCGGTGCCCAACATCCTCTTCGGCGCGCTCAAGGGCGGCTCCACGCTCGGTGGCGGCGAGGCCAGCGACCGGCCGGTGAAGAGCATCACGCCCGAGGACGCCGCGATCATGCTGGCGTACGCCGACCGCGTGATCATCGTGCCGGGCTACGGCCTCGCCGTGGCCCAGGCCCAGCACACCCTGCGTGAGCTGGTCGACGTGCTCGGAGCCCGCGACATCCAGGTCGACTACGCCATCCACCCGGTCGCCGGCCGGATGCCCGGCCACATGAACGTGCTGCTCGCGGAGGCCCAGGTGCCCTACGAGCAGCTGCGCGAGATGGACGAGATCAACAGCGACTTCAAGGACACCGACGTCGTGCTCGTGGTCGGCGCCAACGACGTGGTCAACCCCGCCGCGAAGACCTCGCCGGGTGCCCCGATCTACGGGATGCCGATCCTGAACGCCGACGAGGCCCGGCAGATCGTCTTCATGAAGCGCTCGATGCGTCCCGGGTTCGCCGGCATCGAGAACGAGCTGCTCTTCGAGGAGAAGACGTCCCTGCTCTTCGGTGACGCCAAGGACTCCATGGGCAAGCTGCTCAACGCCGTCAAGGCCCTGTGACCCGCGCCTGACCCCACCCGTCGTGTGCTGAAGCGGCCCCTTCGCGCGCGGGGGGCAGCACACGACTCGGACCTGTGGAGGAGCGCCGACCCGATCGCCACGATCCGGTGAGACTCCGGGATGGAGGAGTGGCGGGTCCTGGCCGAGGCGCAGGCCGGCATGCGAGTGACGACGAACGATCCGATGCTCGAGGTCGACGGCGCTTCCACGACGACGTCCCCCGAGTCGCGGACGACCGACGGTCGGCAAGGAGATCGCGTACGGCCGTGCCTGGCGGTCGTCGTGGTCGATCCTGGAGGCGTTGCGTCGGACCGGAGCGGTCCCGATCTTCCCGCATCGGTGATGAGTCGTGTGCCAGGTCCCCGCGCGGGGGCCGACCGGCACACGACCGTCAGCCGGCGAGGCCGTAGAGGCGGTCGCCGGCGTCGCCGAGCCCCGGGACGATGTAGCCCTTGTCGTTGAGCTTCTCGTCCATGGCGGCGGTGACGACCGTGACCGGGACGGCGAGCCCCTCGAGCCCCTCGGCGAGCCGGGCACAGCCCTCGGGGGCGGCGAGCAGGCAGATCGCGGTGATGTGGTCGGCGCCCCGCTCGGTCAGGAAGCGGATCGCGGCGGCGAGGGTGCCGCCGGTGGCCAGCATCGGGTCGAGCACGTAGCACTGCCGCCCGGCGAGGTCGTCGGGCAACCGTTCGGCGTACGTCGAGGCCTCCAGCGTCTCCTCGTTGCGCACCATCCCGAGGAAGCCGACCTCGGCGGTGGGCAGCAGCCGCATCATCCCGTCGAGCATGCCCAGCCCGGCGCGCAGGATCGGCACCACCATCGGCTTCGGTGCGGACAGGCGGACCCCGGTCGTGGGCGCCACGGGCGTCCGGATGTCGAACGGCTCCACGCGTACGTCGCGCGTGGCCTCGTAGGCCAGCAGCGTCACGAGCTGGTCGACCAGCCGCCGGAAGGTCGGGGAGTCGGTGCCCTCGTCGCGCAGCGCGGTGAGCTTGTGGGCGACGAGGGGGTGGTCGACGACGATCGTGCGCATGCTGCGAACCCTAGTGGTAGCAGGGAGTCCTGCTTGTCACGGCCGAACAGGGTTGGCAGGGCACAGGGCCTCTGTCACGCTGGTGGAGTCGTGCCTGGCCTGATCGGATCGGAGGTAGCCATGAGCGAGCAGATCGAAGGGATCGACTTCGCGGTGGCGGCCTACCGCGAAGAGGGTGTGTGGCAGGTGGTCGAGCTCGCCCACGGCGTCCTGACCGACATCGACCACTTCGCGGCCGCCCTCCGCCGCTTCCCCGGCGACGGCGGCGCGATGGGCCTGGTCGCGATCGACGAGGACTTCTTCCTGATCGTGCGGGTCACCGGCCCGCTCGTACGGATCCTCCTCTCCGACATCACCGCCGCCGACGAGTGGGAGATCGCCCGGTCGGCGGTCGAGCACCTCGGCCTGCCCGAGCCCGAGGACGACGACGACCAGGTCCCGGCCGGCGACCTCGACCTCCTCGGAGACCTCGGCATGAACGCCATGGACATGGCCGTCCTGCTCGACGACTTCGACCTCTACCCCGACGAGATGCTCTCCGACGTGGCCCGCCGGCTCGGGTTCGGCCCGCTCTTCGACGAGGCCGTCGACCTCACCTCCGCGTGACCCACGACGCGGCGATGCGGGCCGCGCTCGACGAGGCACGCGCAGCGCTGGCGTCCGGCGACGTCCCGATCGGTGCGGTCGTGCTCGGTCCCGACGGCGCGGTCCTCGGCCGGGGCCACAACGTCCGCGAGCGCGACGGCGACCCCACCGGCCATGCCGAGCTGCTCGCGATCCGGGCGGCCGCAGCGCGGGTCGGGGAGTGGCGGCTGACCGGATGCACGCTCGTGGTGACCCTCGAGCCGTGCACCATGTGTGCCGGCGCCGTCGTCCTGTCCCGCCTCGAGCGTCTCGTCTTCGGGGCGTACGACGACAAGGCCGGCGCCGTCGGATCCCTCTGGGACGTCGTCCGAGACCGCCGGCTGAACCACCGCCCGGAGGTGGTGGGCGGCGTCCTCGTCGACGAGTGCCGGAGCCTGCTGGACGATTTCTTCGCCCACCAACGCCTCGGGTAGCCTCTCCCGCGGTGGCGTGTCCGAGCGGCCTAAGGAGCACGCCTCGAAAGCGTGTGTGGGTGCAAGCCCACCGTGGGTTCAAATCCCACCGCCACCGCCAGCCTCGCGATGCGGTGGATCCGGACCGTCGGGTGGTCCGCATCCACCGCGTCCTGGCCGGGATGCGGCGGCGCCACGGCCTCAGGTGCTGTGGTGCGTACGCCGCGGCGCCACGGCGGCCCGGTTCTCGACGGTCGGCCGAGCCGGCACCCGCTGCCCAGGCGCCGTACCGTCGGGCCCACGGCGTCGCGGTGTAGCCGTGTGCCACCACGCTGAGGACGACGGTGGTGGCGATCACGCCGACCGCCCGGTTCACCTCCGGGCTCGCGTCCAACGACTCCAGCGCGATCAGGCCGAACACCACCGAGGCCAGGCCGCGCGGCCCGAACCAGCCGATGAACAGCACGCTCGGAGCGCGCAGACCGGTACCGAGGAGGCACAGCGCCACCGGCACCATCCGCAGCACCGTCAGGGACAGGATCGCGAACCCGAGCGCCGGCCAGCTCGCGAGCGCGCTGACGTGGCGGGCCAGGATCGTGCCGAAGAGCATCCAGACGGCGAAGCCGAGCAAGGTGCTCATGTGGTCGGTCAGCTCCAGGTCGGTGTGCATCCGGTCCAGGTCGACCTGGGCCAGAGCGAACATGGTGCCGGCCACGAACGCCGAGATGAAGCCGTTGCCGCCGAGCCCGTGGGCGGCGTAGTAGGCGAACAGGGGCACGACGAGCACCGCCACCGGGACCAGCGTCTTCTGGGACCATCCCCGGTCGTGGGCGGTGTCGAGCAGGCGTCCGGTGAGGAAGCCCGCCGCGGCGCCGACCGCGATGCCGACGACGATCTCGACGAGCGCTGTGCCGACGGCGTGCTCGGTGGAGCCGTCGGCGAAGCCCGCCGCGGCGGCCACGGCGAAGAGCACCACGGGCGTGGCGAGGCCGTCGTTGAGGCCGCTCTCGACGTTGAGCACCCGGCGTACCCGGACCGGGACGACGGGGTTGAGCACGGTCGCGGCACCGAGCCCGGCGTCCGTCGGCGCCAACGCCGCGGCGAGGAGCAGGGCCAGCCACACGCCGATCTCCGGCAGCATCACACGCGCGAGCACGTAGCCGGCGCCGATCGTCAGCGGCAGCCCGATCAGGAGGAGACGTCCGGTGAGCGGCGCGTCCGCACGCAGCTCGCGGGGCTGGAGCTGCGAGGCGTCGTGGAAGAGCAGCAGCGTCAGCGTGATCTCGGCGACGGTGCGGACGGCGGCGTGGTCGATCGTCGCGAACGCGTCGGCCCGGCCGACCAGCGCCGCCGGCGGCCAGGAAGAGGATCGGGGCGGTCAGGTACGCGCGGCCGATGCCCGCCGAGAAGGCGACGAACAGCACCACCAGGAGGGCGAAGAGGGCCACCGCCATGGTGGTCTCCCTTCGCCGGTGCGGGCTCAACCTAGCGGGGTGTGAGGATGGCGGCATGGAGCGGCGCGGCGACTCGTGGACGGCCTACGGGCTCTGGTGCCTGGCCGGGGCCGGGTTGTCGCTCGGGGTGCTCTCGATCCTGACCGTCGGCGCCTTCGTGCTGCTGGTGACCCTGGGGCTGTGCGGCTGGCTGCTGTGGCGGCTCGACTTCGGGTGGGGGATGCTCGGGCTGCTCTCCGGCGCGGCCGTCCCGGTCCTGTACGTCGCGTGGCTGAACCGCGACGGTCCCGGCACGGTGTGCACGGTGACCGCGACCGGGACCACGTGCAGCGACGAGTGGTCGCCGTGGCCGTTCGTGGCGCTGGCGGTGGTGCTGGTGGTCGCCGGGCTGGTGTCCTTCGTCCGCTTCCGGCGCGACTGACCACAGCGCACGACGACGTCGGCCGCAGGAACCTGGTCACCCGGACGGGCACGCCTATGCTCGGCGGGTGACGCCGACCGCGGACTGGTTCACCTCGCCGGCCGACGCGACCGCCCGGCTGGCCGGGGCGGGCTATCTCGCGGACGCCGCGACCGCGACCACGGCGTACCTCTCCGGGGCGCTCGAGAAGCCGCTGCTCGTCGAGGGGCCGGCGGGTGTGGGAAAGACCGAGCTCGCCAAGGCGGTGAGCCGGGCGACGGGGGCGGACCTGGTCCGGCTCCAGTGCTACGAGGGTCTCGACGAGGCACGCGCGCTCTACGAGTGGAACTACAAGAAGCAGCTGCTCCGGATCCAGACGGCGGCCGCGTCGTCCTCGCTGCCCGGCGCCCCGGCGCAGCCGGAGGCGGAGTGGGACCACGGCATCTTCACCGACGAGTTCCTGCTGACCCGTCCGCTGCTGACCGCGATCCGGCGCGCCGAGCCGACCGTGCTGCTGGTCGACGAGGTCGACAAGACCGATGTCGAGGTCGAGGGACTGCTGCTGGAGATCCTCGGTGACTTCCAGGTGACCATCCCCGAGCTCGGCACGCTCTCCGCGGTGCGCCGGCCGTTCGTCGTGCTGACCTCCAACGCCACCCGCGAGCTGTCCGAGGCCCTGAAGCGGCGCTGCCTGTTCCTCCACCTGGACTACCCGGACGCCGAGCGGGAACGCCAGATCGTGCACGAGCAGGTCCCTGACCTCGACGAGCGGATCGCCCGCCAGGTCGTCGACACCGTCGGCCGGCTGCGCGACCTCGAGCTGAAGAAGGCGCCCTCCATCGCGGAGTCCGTGGACTGGGCGCGCACCCTGGTCGCCCTCGAGATCGGCGACCTCGACGAGCGCGCGGTCGCCGCGACGCTCGGGGCCGTCCTCAAGCACGCCTCCGACCAGGAGCGCGCGATCAAGGAGCTCCGACTCCCGCGGTGACCGGTCGCGACGGGCTCGACCAGCGGCCGCCGGGGTCCGACCGGCAGGAGCCGGGCAGCGGGCTGCTCACCTCGCACATCGCCTTCCTCGAGGCGCTGCGCGGCGCAGGGGTGCCGGTCTCCCTCGCCGAGGGGCTCGACTCGATCGCGGCCTTCAGCGTGCTCGACTGGGGCGACCGGGAGGCGATCCGTCAGGGGTACGCCGCGACCCTGGTGAAGCGGCAGGCACAGCGGCCGACCTTCGAGACGCTCTTCGACCTCTACTTCCCACGCCTGGTCGGTCTCGGGGTCGGCGCCGACGGATCGGTGCAGGCGCCGGACCCGGCCGACGGCCCCCGAGAGCTCGCGGACGTACGGTCGCGGCTCGCCCCCGCGCTCGCCGAAGGGGACCGGCTGGCGCTGCAGCAGCTGGCCACCGAGGCGGTCGGCCGCTTCGGCGCGATGCGCGGCCGCGGGCCGGGGCTGTCCAGCTGGTCGGCGTACACGACGATGCAACGGGTCTCGCCCCAGACCCTCGTCGACCAGGTCGTCGCCGCCCTGCTCGCGGACGGCCGCGTCGAGGACGAGGCCCGACGCACCGCGGACCGCCGCGTCGGGTTGTTCGTCGGGCTCGTCGAGGCCGACGCCCGGCGGCGGGTCGCTGCCGAGAAGGGTCCCGACCACGTCGCCCGGGTGGCGGTCCGGCCGAGCATCGACCGGCTCGACTTCAGCTCCGCCCGCACGGCCGACCTCGTCGAGATGCGGCGCGAGATCTACCCCCTGGCGCGGCGGCTGGCGACCAGGATGGCCCGCGAGCGCCACGCCCGGCGGCGCGGTCCGCTGGACTTCCGGCGTACCGTCCGCGCCTCGATCTCGACCGGAGGGGTCCCCCTGACCACGGTCCACAAGCCGAAGCGTCCGCACCGCCCCGAGCTCGTCGTCCTGTGCGACGTCAGTGGCTCGGTGGCGAGCTTCGCGCAGTTCACGCTGATGCTCGTCTACGCCCTGCACGAGCAGTTCGGGAAGGTCCGCGCCTTCACGTTCGTCGACCAGGTGCACGAGGTCACCGACGTCTTCCGCCCCGGCGCCGATCTCGGCGACGTGATGGGCGGGCTCGCTGCGCGCACCGCCCAGGCAGCGCTGTGGGGCCGTACGAACTACGGCCGGGCGTTCGCCACCTTCGAGGAGCAGTACGCCGACGCCCTGGGGCCGCGGTCCTCGCTGCTGATCCTCGGAGACGCCCGGTCCAACTACTCCGACCTCGGCGTCGACGTGCTGACGGACCTCGCCGGGAGAGCCCGCCACGCACACTGGCTCAACCCCGAGCATCCCCGGCACTGGGACACCGGCGACTCCGCCGCCGGCCCCTACGGCTCCGTCGTCCCCATGGTGGAGTGCCGCAACCTCGCCCAGCTCTCGGACTTCGTGCGCGCCCTCCGTTGAGCCGGCGCGACCCGCGCGCCGACCGGCGGCAGGTCGCTGTCAGCGGGTGATCTGGAGGACCTGGCTCGTCGCCGTCGCGTCGCTGCCGAGGAAGCCGTGCTGCCGCAGGCTCGCCAGCTGCTCGCGGACCGACGGGTCCGTGGACGCCTGGATCGCGGCCGCTCCGTGGACGTAGTGCCGCATCGCGTGGTTCGCCTCGATCGAGGTCTCGTGGTCGTCGAACTGCACGGTGACCTGCTCGCGGCTGTCGGGGTTGTCGTGACCGTCGAGCAGGGGAACGACGTCCCCACGGTTCTCCAACGACAGCACGTGGCTGCCCACGGGGAGGTGGTGGACCTGCGCGGTGGGCGCGCCCGCCGTCACGACGTGCGTGACGTGGAACGCCGACCCGTGGGCGAGGATCGCGGCGGCCTCCATCCCGCCCTGGCTGTGGCCGACCAGGAGGACCGGCTCGTGCGGACCGATCCCGGCCCGGCCCATCGCCTCCTCGATGCCGGCGGCGTACGTCGTGTCGTGACCGGCGATCAGCCGGAGGTTCGTGGGCAGGTCGCGGACATCGCCGTCCTGGCTGAACGGCGTCGTGGCCAGGTCGTCGGTGCCGGGCAGGTAGACGACATGACGCACGCTGCCGTCGGACGCGGTGAGGGTCTGCACCTCGATCGTCCCCTGGTCTCCTGGCCGGTCACGGGGGGACAGGTCGTCGGTCTCGGCCAGATGGTGCATCAGCCCGGGAAGGTCGCCGGGGGGCACCGTCCCGAGTCGGACGGAGAGGTCGGGGCGGGGCCGGACGTGAGGTTCGCCCTCGGGCCCGTACCAGCCGGCCAGGTCGGAGGCCGCGGCGCCCAGCGTCGGGTGGAACGCCGCGAGGCCGAGCACCGCGGGGCCTCCGACCGGCAGCCCCGCCAGCAGGCCGTCGAGGAGGCCTCCACTGCCGTCGACGAGGTGCTGCACCGCCTCGGGGTGCGTGTCGACCCACTCCTGGGCCGCATCCCCCTCGTCGCCGGCCTCGTCGCGCAGGCGCTGCCGGGTGTGGGCCGGGAGCCCGCGCCAGGTCAGCCGTGAGGCCGGGACCGCCGCGACCCCGAGGGCCACGGCGTACGGCGCGGCGGTGGCGACGGCACAGCCCAGCGTCCGGCCGGCGGCGTAGTCGAGCACCTCGAAGGACGACGCGACCAGCTGGTCGCAGCCGACGAACGCGTCGACGGTGGCGCGGACCAGCAGCGCGTCCGCCTCGAAGAGCAGCGAGGCGGTCAGGATCCCGTGCGCCCCGGCGGTGGCCGCGGCCACCCGCTCCTCGGCGTCGGCGAAGGTCACCGGGGACAGGGGCGCCGAGGCCAGGAGATCGGGGTCGGACAGCGTCCGGCCACCGGTCGCGGCCCAGCCGCGCATCCGGTCACCGGCCGCGTCGAACCGGTCCGCGAGCGCGCGGACGGCGGCGTAGGTCGCGGTCATCCCGGCGACGCCGCCGGTGATCCGGGTGAGGGGAGGCGTCGGCGACCGGTCGCTCATCGGCGCACGGCTGCCAGCCAGACCGCGGCCTCCCGGCCGAGAGCGCCCGTCCGACGTGGTTCGATCCGCACCATCGGCCGGGCGTCGACGACGGTCGGGGTGAGGGCGTACCAGCCATCCCCGAGCAGGACCCAGCTCACCCACCCGATCCGAGGGCCGTGCGCGGGGCGCACCCCCGCGGCCGCCGCCCGTAGCCTGCCCGCGGCCCCGTGCAGTCCCCGGAGCTGCTCGTGACAGCCGGCCAGGTCGAGGGCACCGTCGTCCGTACGCGACGACGCCACGCCGCGCGCCACCAGAGCGTCGTACAGGTCGCCGCGGCCGCGCGCCCGGGCGGCGCCGGTGCCGACCAGGAGGTCCCACGGGAGGAGGAGCCCCGGAGCTGGCACCGACGCCGGCCCCGGCTCTGGAGCCGGCACGGTGATGAGGCGCGCCAGCTCATCGGGCCAGGCCTCGAGCGTCAGCCGGGCCACCTCCACCTCGCCGGTGAACGCGGTCGACACCGCCGTCACGCGGTCTCCCCGGACGCCGTGCCGGGCGCGCAGCCGGGTCGTGCGTCCCGGAGGCCGGCGCACCGCGAGGTCGAGGGTGAGGACGAGGTCCGGCGCCGCCTGGCCGACCGCGGTCATGCGGGACCGGGCACGTGCACGTCGAGCCACTCCACGCTGCCGTGAGGCGGTGGCTCGAAGTGCTCCAGCCAGTGGTCGACGGCATCGGGCACGACCCGCGAGGTGACGGCGTGGACGACGCCACCGGCGCCGTGCACCAGGTGCATGACCCGCCGTTCGACCGCGGCGATCACGGCCTGGACGTGGTCGACCTCGCGGGCGTGCCGCTCCAGCGCCTCGGCGGCGTCCTCGTGTCGCGCGGCACACGTACGGAGACATCCGGCGTGGTCCCTCGCCAGCCGCCTCATCGCCTCGGCGGCGAGCCCGCCCCAGGGCACCGCCTCGGCCCGGCCCACCAGCGCATCGGCCTCGGTCCGGATGTCCGCACCCTGCTCCCGCGCCCTGCGGGCCAGCGCCCGGATGGCGTCCGTGTCGCCGTACATCGTTGCCCCCTCCGTGCCGCGGCTGCTGCTCCAGCGAGTCGCCGTCACCAGCACGCTCCCCGGCCTTCGGCGCGCGGAAACGGGAGGGGACACCGCCTGTGGAGAGGGGTCAGCCGGAAGGCCAGGAGGGACCGTGTGTGCAGCCTCGTCGTCGACCTCAACGCCCCGCGGCCTCGCTCGGGTGAGGACTCGGTCAGGTGCCTTGATCGCTCGGTCGGGACGTTCCGGTTCACCACGCACCCGGCGTTCGCGCAGGAGGGCAGCGGCCCGGCGACGACCGGCCCGGCCGGTAGGGTTGGGTATCGCCGCCCCTGCATCCCATGCGAGGTGACAATCCATGACCTTCGACGTCCACCAGCTCGACACCTTCCTGCTGGTCGGGGCGGGGGTCACGCTGCTGGCCATCCTCGCGGTGCGCGTCTCCACCCGGGCCGGCCTGCCGAGCCTGCTGCTCTACCTGCTGATGGGCGTCGCCCTCGGTGAGAGCGGCATCGGCATCCACTTCGAGAACGCCGAGCTCGCGCACGCGCTCGGCTTCGCCGCCCTGGCGCTGATCCTGGCCGACGGTGGCCTCTCCACCAGCTGGCGCGAGGTCCGGCCGTCGATGCCGCTCGGCCTCTCCCTGGCCACGATCGGGGTCGCGGTGTCGGTCACGATCGTCGCCCTCGGTGCGCACTACCTGCTCGGCCTGTCGTGGGAGCTGTCGGTGCTCCTCGGCGCGGTGACGTCGCCCACCGACGCCGCCGCGGTGTTCTCGGTCCTGCGGGGGCTGCCGCTCTCCCCGAGGCTGGTCGGTGCCCTCGAGGCCGAGTCCGGGCTGAACGACGCCCCCACGGTCGTCCTGGTCACGCTGATCTCGACCGGGGCGGTGGTCGAGCACGGGCTGCCCTACACGCTGGGGATCATCGCCTTCGAGCTGCTCGCCGGCCTCGTGGTCGGACTGGTCGTCGGCTTCGGCGGCGCGTGGCTGATGCGGCGGGCGGCGCTGCCCTCCTCCGGCCTCTACCCGCTCGCCGTGATGTGTCTCGCCCTGCTCGCCTACGGCGCCGCGGCCGGCGTGCACGCCTCCGGGTTCGCCGCGATCTACATCGCGGCGCTGGTCCTCGGGAACTCCGAGCTGCCCCACCGCACCGCGACCCGGTCGTTCGCGGAGGGGGTGGCCTGGCTCGCCCAGATCGGGCTGTTCGTGATGCTGGGGCTGCTGCTGAGCCCGGGCCGGATCACCCCGACGGTGATCGCCATCGCCGTGGGCGGGAGCCTGCTCCTCACCTTCGTCGCCCGTCCGGTCACCGTGTGGGTCAGCTCGGTGGTCAGGCCGATGCCCTGGCGCGAGACCGCCTTCGTGTCCTGGGCGGGGCTGCGTGGTGCGGTGCCGATCGTGCTGGCGACGATCCCACTCGCGGAAGGAGTCACCGACTCCGAGCGGCTCTTCGACATCGTGTTCGTGATCGTCGTCATCTCCACCCTGCTCACCGGGCCGACCCTGCCCTCGGTCGCCAAGCGGCTCCGGGTGACCAGGCGGTCCGAGCCGCGGCAGCTGGACCTCGAGGTGGCGCCGTTGGAACGGGTCGCCGCCGACATGCTGCAGGTGACGATCAGCCCGGTCTCCCGGCTGCACGGGGTGGAGGTCGGGGAGCTCCGGCTGCCCCCGGGGTCGTCGGTGACGATGGTGGTGCGGGACGGGCGGACGATCGTGCCCGACCGGCGTACCGTCCTGCGGCGCGGGGACGACGTGCTCGTGGTGACCCCGCGGGTGCTCCGCGAGCCGACGGTCCAACGCCTGCGCACGGTCTCGGCGCACGGTCGTCTCGGGCGTTGGCTCGACGAGCAGTGAGACGGCTCGTCGAGACCCGTCAGGGCCCTGCGCTCACTGGGTCGGAGGCGAGCAGATCTGCGTCTGCTCGGTGGCCTTGACCGACGCCTTGCCCGCCACCAGCGCGTCGAAGCCCTCCCCGACCATCACGGTGACGCCCGGCCCCTGGGGGTCCTTGCCCACGACGTGCGCCTTCGGTCCGAGCCGGCTGACCACCAGCTGGACGGCGGGGTTCTGCGGCTCGTGGGTCCAGACCTGGGCGTACTTCACGTTCGAGCCCTGGGGGGCGTTGGCGACCTTGCCGGCACCGAACCCCTGCGCCTCGAACGCCGCCATGGTGCGGTCGGCGAGGCCGAGCCGGTCACTGGCGTTGTACACGCTGACCGTCACCTTGGGAGCCGCGACCCGCTCGCCCGGCTGCACGGTCGTCTGGACGCAGATCCTGGTCGCGGCGGCGCCTTGCGGGAACGGAGACGTCATGGCCGACCAACCCCATGTCAGCCCGAGCAGCACCAGAGCAGTCAGCACCCCCAGGGTGAGGATCGTCTTCACGTGGGTGTTCATCGGCCGCTCACCTCGTACACACGGGCGTGGAGCACGTGGCGCTGGTGCAGGGCCGCGCGCAGGGCGCGGTGCAGGCCGTCCTCGAGGTAGAGCTCACCACGCCACCGGACGACGTGCGCGAACAGGTCGCCGTAGAAGGTGGAGTCCTCGTCGAGGAGCGCGTCGAGCCGCAGGGTGTCCTTGGTGGTGATCAGGTCGTCGAGCCGCACCTGGCGCGGCGGCAGGGCAGCCCACTCCCGGGAGGTCAGGTCGTGAGCCGGGTACGGTCGCCCGTCCCCCACCCGCTTGAAGATCACCCGGCGGAGTCTACTGAGGGGCCGGGGAGGTCGCCTGACTAGGCTTTCGGGGCATGACCGACAACGACGTCGCCGCCGCCGTCGCACCCGGGTACCGGTTCGAGGGCCCGGCGCTGGAGCTGGGTGGACTGATGCTCAGCGAGACCGAGCTGTCCGACGTGCACATCCGGATCCCGCTCGGCATGCTCACCCGGCACGGCCTCGTGGCGGGAGCCACCGGCACCGGCAAGACCAAGACCCTGCAGCTGATGGCCGAGCAGCTCTCGGCAGCCGGCGTGCCGGTGTTCGCCGCCGACATCAAGGGCGACCTGTCCGGACTGGGCACGCCGGGTGTCGGGGACGAGAAGATCACGGCGCGGGCCGCGTCGGTCGGCCAGACCTGGCAGGCGACCGGCTTCCCGGTCACCTACTACGCCCTCGGCGGGCAGGGCACCGGCATCCCTCTGCGCGTGACCATGACGTCGTTCGGCCCCCTGCTGCTGAGCAAGGTGCTGGGCCTCAACCAGACGCAGGAGTCCAGCCTCGGCCTGATCTTCCACTACGCCGACCAGGCCGGGCTGCCGCTGCTCGACCTCGAGGACCTGCGCGCGGTCGTCCACTACCTGAACAGCGACGAGGGCAAGCCGGACCTCAAGGAGCTCGGCGGGCTGTCCAGCGCGACCGCCGGCGTGATCCTGCGGGAGCTGATCACCTTCGAGAGCCAGGGTGCCGACGCGTTCTTCGGCGAGCCGGAGTTCGAGTCGTCCGACCTGCTCCGGCTCGCCGGCGACGGGCGTGGCGTGGTGTCGATGGTCGAGCTCCCGAACCTCCAGGACCGTCCGGCCCTGTTCTCGACGTTCCTGATGTGGCTGCTGGCCGACCTCTTCCACGACCTGCCCGAGGTGGGTGACGTCGAGAAGCCCAAGCTGGTCTTCTTCTTCGACGAGGCGCACCTGCTCTTCGACGACGCGTCGAAGGCGTTCCTGGACCAGATCGCCCAGACCGTGCGGCTGATCAGGTCCAAGGGCGTCGGAGTCTTCTTCGTGACCCAGAGCCCCACCGACGTCCCGGACGAGGTGCTCGCCCAGCTGGGCTCGCGCGTCCAGCACCAGCTGCGGGCCGCCACCCCCAACGACGCCAGGGCGCTCAAGCAGACGGTGAACACCTATCCGACCTCGTCCTACGACGACCTGGGCAAGGTGATCTTGTCCCTCGGCATCGGCGAGGCGATCGTGACCGTGATGAACGAGCGGGGTGCGCCGACCCCCGTCGCCTGGACCCGGCTGCGGGCCCCCGAGTCGTTGATGGGTCCCGCGGACGCGGCCACCCTGCAGGCCGCGGTCGAGGCGAGCCCGGGCTGGGCGACGTACTCCCAGGTCGTCGACCGGGAGTCCGCCAGCGAGACCCTGGCCGCCCGGATGGCCGCCGGTGCCGAGAAGGCGGCCCGGGAGCAGGCTGCGAAGGACGCCGCGAAGGAGACCGGCAGGCCCGCCCCGAAGCCGAAGGCCGCCAAGCCTCAGGACACCACCTTCGAGAAGGTCGTGAAGTCCAGCACCTTCCAGTACGCCGTGAAGTACGCCGCGCGCGAGGCTGTGCGCGGGATGTTCGGCATCGGCCGTCGCTGACGGCCCGGTCGTCCGCTTCCACACGCGGGCCGCCGGACGGCCCGATGGCTGCTAGCCGGTAGTCACGAGGGATGCTGGCGGCGATGCCGGAGCAGCGCGATCGGCGGATGGTCGTGTCATGGGAAACGCGCTACGACAGGAGATCGGCTCGCAGCTCGTGCGAGGCGCCTCGGTCCAGCTCCTGCCGTGGGTGATCGCGTCCTCCCATCCCACGACCTGGCTCCTGCTGGCTGCCGCGACGCAGGTCCTGCTCGGCTCCGACCTCATCGCGGTCGCGGGCCCCAGGCTCCGGGTGGTCGCGGTCGCGGCGTTGCACGTCGGCGCGTTGCGGCACGGTCTCGACGACGCCGTCCTGGTCGACGCGGTGACGACCGTCGTGCAGCAGGGTCTGGCGTCGGCCGCGGTGTTCGGCCTGGTCCTCGGGCTCCGCCGGGTCCGCTCCTGCCCGAAGCCGGTCGCCTGGCGCTAGCCTTCGATGGTGTCCCTCCCGCGAGCGACGGTGGTCGACCGAGACCGGGACTGGCGTTCGTTGCCGCTGCCGGATGGTTCGCGATCTGCACTCTCCTGGTCGGTGTGCTGACCTTCTCCTCGCGGGTGCCGCTGGCCGTCGTCATCGTCGTGCTCGACCTCGTGGTCGTCTGGGCGGTCAGGCGAGATCTCGGGATCGGTCCTGCCGTGGCCGTCGGCGTGGCGGGGGTGGTCGCCCTCGACTGGTACTGCATCCCGCCGACCCACGACGCCGCCGTGCCGGACGCCGAGAACGCCGCAGCTCTCGGCACCTACCTGATCGTAGGGGCACTCCTGGGCCAGCTCGCGTCGTCCGCCCGCCGGAGGGCCGAGGCGTCGGAGCGAGAGGTCCGGGTGTTGGCGGACGAGCAGGCGGCCCTGCGGCGGGTGGCCACCCTCGTGGCGGTCGAGACGGCCCCCGAACGGGTGTTCGCGTCGGTCACCGAGGAGGTCGGGAGGCTCCTGAACATCGACATCGCAACGCTGCTGCGCTACGAGATCGAAGGCACCGCGACCGTCGTCGCCGCGTGGAGCCGGGGTGATCGTCACCTGCCGGTCGGCACCCGCTGGCAGATGGACGACGGGGCACGGTGGTGTCCCGGGTCCGGGAGACCGGGCTGCCCCAGCGGGTGGACGACTACTCCGGGAGCTCTGGCGCCTTCGGGAACGCCCTCCAAGAGCTGAAGGTGAGGTCGAGCGCCGGCAGCCCGGTGGTGGTCGACGGCCGGCTGTGGGGCGTGATGGTCGGCGCCTCCCTCTCGGCGGACCCCATACGGGAGGGAACCGAGCTGCGGCTCGGTGAGTTCACCCAGCTGGCCGCCGCCGCGGTCGCCAACGCCGAGTCGAAGGGCGAGCTGACCGCCTCGCGGGCCCGGATCGTCGCCGCCGGTGACGAGGCGCGGCAACGGATCGAGCGCGATCTCCACGACGGCGTTCAGCAGCGGTTGGTGTCGTTGGCGCTGGAGGTGCGCCGGGCCGAGTCGCTCGCGGAGCCGGAGCAGGACACCCTGGGCTCCGTCCTGTCCGGGTTGCGGGAGGGCCTGGTCGACGTGGTCGACGAGCTGCGCGAGGTGTCGCACGGCATCCACCCGGCGATCCTCACCGAGGGCGGCCTGCGGCCGGCACTCGCCTCCCTCGCCCGCCGTTCAGCGTTGCCCGTGGAGCTCCACGTGACCGGGAACGACCGACTGCCGGATCCGGTGGAGGTGTGTCTCTACTACGTCACGTCCGAAGCCCTGACCAACGCCATCAAGCACGCACAGGCCACCTTCGTGGCCGTGGAGCTCAACCTGAGCCCGGAGACGGTGCACCTCCAGGTGCGCGACGACGGGGTGGGGGGTGCTGGCAGGCGGACCGGATCGGGACTCGTCGGGCTCACCGACCGCGTCCATGCCCTGGGGGGCAGCCTCGAGGTCCGTAGCCCCGTCGGCGAGGGGACCAGCCTCGACGTACGCATCCCGATCGCCTCGGGCGCCGACCCGACGACCTGACCCCTCAAGGCCTCGACGCGGGGCCGCGAACGATCGCCGCGACGGCGGCGGCGCTCAGGTCCGTCTTGGTCAGGACGCCCCGCACCGTCGTACCGGCTGCCAACGCGGCCAGGTCGTCGGAGCCGACCGTGGACACGAGCACCACCGCAGGAGCGGGGTCCTCGCCCTCAGCCAGCAGTCGCGCGAGCTCGAGACCGCTGTCCGACCCGAGGTGAAGGTCCGTGACGACCACGTCGGGCCTGGCCCGCGCCACCTGCGTCACGGCCGCCGCCAGGCGTGGTGGCCGTGCCCACCACGTGAAGGTCCGGGGACTCCAGCACCGCCCGAGCCGAGGCGAGGAAGAGCTCGTTGTCGTCGACGATCACCACACGGAGGGCCACCCGGCCATCGTCCCGCTCGCCCGGCGCCTGCGCATTGCAGGTAGCACCCATCTGCCACCGGTGCTGGAGCGGGTGGGAAACGATCATGGTGCTTTCGTTGCGGCTGCGAAAGGCGCCGCGGTAGTTTCTCAGGATGAGGGGGGGCCTCAGCGTTGCCGACGTCGCCGAGGCTCTCGGAACGAGTCCGCAGACCGTGCGAGCGCTGCTGCGCAAGGGTCAGCTGCGCGGCGAGCAGCGCCCGTGGGGAAGCCGCTACGTGTGGGAAGTCAGTCCCGAGGGACTCGACGCGTTCCTTTCGCAGTACGGCCGGCTGGACGGGCGCCGCCGAGGAGCCGTGCTCCCTGCGGGTCCCGAGCCCGGAGGCGCCGCCGAGCCCGACGCAGCGCCGGAGGCGTCGGCGCCGTCGAGTGCGCCGCTGGTGCCCGACCCAGCGGCGCGCGAGACAGAGGTGCCCGAGACAGAGGTGCCCGAGACGGAGGTGCCCGGGCCTCGTGACCTCGCGCCGCCCGAGCGCCTGGACCCGCCGTCGGTCGAGGACGAGCCCGTCGACCGGCGGCCGCTCCTCCTCAGACCCCGTGGGCGCGCCACGGTCGTGGTCGTGGTGCTCGGCCTTCCGATCCTGGTCGCCTATGCCGCGGTCCGTACGCTTCCGGACGCCCTGTGGTTCCACGAGCTGGGGCAGTCGGACCTGTTCACGCGCGTCGTGGCGGCCAAGGTCCAGCTCCAGGCGCTGGTCGCCGGCACGGTCGCGGTCGTCCTCTGGGCCAACCTGCTGGTGGCGTGTCGCGGGACCTGGGTGGTCCGACGGCGCCGATGGCTCGTCGGACTCGCTGCTGCGGCTCTGGTCGTCGGCAGCCTGTTCGGTTTCCGCGTGGCCGAGCACTGGCAGACCTATCTGCTCTGGCGCCATGCCCAGAGCTTCGGCGTGCTCGATCCCGTGTTCGGCAAGGACGTCGGCTTCTTCGTGTTCACCCTCCCGTTCGAGGTCCTGGTGTCGACCCTGCTGCTGGTCCTCCTCGCTGTGTCCGTCACCGCGGTGCTGGCGGTTCACGTCGCGCGCGGCACCGTGACGCGCCAGCCTCTGCGCGCGACCTTCGAGGCGCAGGTGCACCTCGCCGTCCTCGCGGCCGCCTTCCTCCTCGTGGTCGCGTGGCGCTCGAGCCTCGAGCGGTACCTGCTCGAGCTGCAGCAGCCCGACCCGGTGGGCAGCCGCACCTTCGCCGGCGAGGGGTACGTCGACCTCCACGTGCGTACGCCCGGGCTGGAGGCTCTCGGCCTACCTCTGCGCGGCCCTGGCGGTCGCCTCCCTGGTTGCGCCGTTCCTCGCCCGGTGGACCGGGGCTCGGCTCACGAAGGGGTTGGTCCTCGCGGGGAGCGTGGCGGTGGTCGGCGTCGTGGTCGCGATGGGCGTCGTCCCCGCGCTCGTGCAGCGGTTCTCCGTGGACCCCAACCCGCTGCTGCGGGAGGCGCCCTACCTGGTGCGGTCGACCACCGCCACGCGGTACGCGTTGGGCCTCGACCGGATCGCGATCGAACCGTACGCACCCACCGGCCGGGTGACGGCCGCCGACTACGCCTCCGTCGAGCGGCGGCTCGACCGGGTGGCCACGTGGGACGCCTGGCTGCTCGGGGACCGGATGCGGCAGATGGTGAGCGACACGCCGTACTTCCGACCCGACCAGCCGGCCCTCGACGTCGTGCGGGTCGACGGGCGTCTCCAGCCGACGGTCGTGAGCGCTCGTGAGCTCGATCCCGGGTCCACCAGACTCGGTGCGCAGAGCTGGAGCAGCGACCGTCTCGCCTACACGCACGGGCTGGGGCTGATCCGGTTCTCGGCAACCGACGTCGGCCCCGACCGGGAACCTCGCCTGCTCGACTCCGGGTTGGGTGTGCGCCAACCACGCATCTACTTCGGTGACCTTCCCGGAGCCGACGCGTCGGCCGCAGGAGGTGCCTCCTCGATCTTCGCCCCGACGCCGGAGAGCAGCATCCCTCACTCTCCGTGGGTGCTGGTGGACACCGAGCGGGCCGAGGTCGACATCCGGGCCTCCCTGGGCTCGCCTCGTGCGGCGTACCACTACCAAGGGCCGGCCGGCATCCAGCTGTCGAGCTGGGAGCGCCGCGCGGTGTTCGCGGCCGCGTTGGGCAGCAAGCAGCTGCTGCTCTCCGACGACATCACGAGCCGGTCGCGGATCCTGCTCCACCGCGACGTGCACGAGCGTCTCGCCACGCTCGCTCCCTTCCTCCACTGGGACAGCGACGCCGTTCCACTCGACATCGGCGGCCGGATCCTGTTCGTCGTCGACGGCTACACCACGAGCACCCACTACCCCTACGCAGCGCAGACGGATCTCGGAGGTACCCAGGTCAGCTACGCACGCGCGTCGGTGCGGGCGACGGTGGATGCCTACACGGGTCGCGTGCGGATCTACCTGACGGAACCCGACGACCCGATCGCCCGTGCCTGGGCGGAGGCGTTCCCGAGCCTGTTCCTGCCGGGCGACGCCATGCCTGCCGCGGTGCAAGCACGCGCGCGCTACCCGCGTGACCTCTTCGAAGCCCAGGCCACCGCGTTCGAGCGTTTCCACACCGAGAGCCCCGACGTGCTGGCGAGCGGCTCGGACGTCTGGTCCCGCCCGGTCGCGTTGGCCGGACCCCTCGAGGTCGCCGGTGGCGTCGACTTCGACGAGTCCGACGAGGACGACCTCCGTCTCACGCTGCAGCCCGCGTACGCCTACGCCACGCCCCCGGGCCGCGCCCAGCCACAGCTCGCACTGACCACGTACTTCGTGCCCCGCCAGGGCCAGAACCTGGTGGCGACGCTCACCGGCTGGGTGGACGCCCAGGGCCGCACCCGCCTGGTCTCGCGCAGCCTGCCACGCGACCCCGTCACGCTGGGCCCGGCGCAGATCAGTCGCCTCGTCTTCGCCACCCCGCGGGTCCGCAACCTGCTCGGGCTCCGCAACCTCGAGATCCGTGACCTCGACACGTCGTCCCTCGACGCGGTCTTCCTGGGGCTTCCGCACATCCTGTTCGTGCCCGGTGGGGTGGTCCAGGTCCAGAGCCTCTACGAGGGGTCGCGCGGACCCGGCGCCGCGCGGCTGCTCGGGATCACCGTGTTCGTCAACGGTCGAGCGGGACTGGGGCCCGACATGGCGAGCGCGCTCCGACAGGTCCTCAACGAGCCTCCCTCCGTCGACGTCGCGCGCCCCGGCCAGGCGGTGGTCGGGACTCCGGTGACTCTCCGCTACCGGGTCGAGAACGCACGCCGCGAGGTCATCACCGTCACCTCGGGCAGCGGGAGCGCCCGCAAGCGGGTCACGCTCCGCCAGGGTGAGGGCACCGTCCGGTGGGTGCCGCGCCGGCCCGGGCGAGTGCGGTTCCGGGTGACGGTGATCGGGCTCGACGGCACCCGAACCAGCGATGCCACCGGATTCCGGGTGCTCAGCCGCCCCCCGGCGGTCCGCATCGTCCGCGTACCGCGGCAGGTCGTGGTCGGGGAGCCGGTCCGGGTCCCCTTCCGGGTCGACCGTGGGCGTCGCGCGCTGGCTCAGGTCTCGACGCGAACCGGCATCGTCTTCGCCCGGCTCTATCTCCTCCGCGGGCACACCGGGGTCGTGCAGTGGACGCCGGAGGCGCCTGGTGCTGCCGTGCTGCGGATCCGCGCGCGGGGTGGCCAGGGACAGACCGTGAGCACGAGCCTGCGCCTGCGGGTACGGCCGCAGGTCTCGAGCACGCCCCCGTCCGTAACGCTGGTGCAGGTACCCGACCACCTCACGGCTGGGGAACCAGCGACGTTCGTCCTGCAGGCCGACGGCTGTCGCGTCGTCCTGGGCCGGATCAGTGGTCCGGGGGAGGAGGTCCCGGTCTGGCGGTTCCCCTGTCCGGTGGGTCGCGGCAGGATCTCGTGGACCCCCGCCGAGCCCGGCACCTACCGTTTCACCGCGGTGGCGCGAGGTCCGGAGGGGCTCACGGCCAGCCAACGGGTCAGCCTGCAGGTGGGGTCGAGCCCCTCGAGGAACCCGGCGACGGGGACGTCGTCCGAGCCGACGGCCGGCCCGGGGCGTGGCGCAACCCGCCATGCCGGATCCCGCGGGGCGACGTGGTGACGGCCCCGACCCGGTCGCGTCCGACCCCTACCGCACCGTGGCACCGCCACATCGTCGTCGCCGCCGGGTTCGCGCTCGGTGGCGTCGCCGTCCATGCGCTCGGTCCCCTCGTGCCGGTGCCCGTGGCCGCACTCGGCATGGGGCTGGGCGTCCTCGGCGCCGCGTTCATGCTGGCCTGGGCGGCCGACGCCGGAGAGGCGGTCTTCTCCGGCGGCCTCGTCCTGGCGGCGGTCGCGCTGGTCGGGGTGCTGCCCGAGTTCATCATCGAGATCCACTTCGCCTACATCCAGCGGGCCGAGCTCGTGACGGCCAACCTGACCGGCGCCACGCGTCTGCTGTTGACCGGAGCCGTCGCCCTCCCGCTGCTGCTGGCCCTACGCGGGCGCGACGAGGTGGGCGGCGGCGACCCGATCAGGCTGGCCACCCCGCGCCGCCTCGAGCTCGGCGTCTTGTTGGTCTCGTCGGTGTTCGCCGTCCAGATCGTGGTGCGAGGGAGCCTGACCGTGGTCGACGGGGTCGTCCTGCTCGCCCTCTACGTCCTCTACGCCCGGCGGGTACAGGGTACGTCGTACGAGGAGCCGGCCGTGGTGGGCGTGGCGGCCGGGTTGCTGTCGCTCCCGCCCCGCTACCAGCGGCCGGCGATCGCCGCCCTGCTCCTCGGTGCGGCTGCCGTCGTCGTGCTGATCGCGAACCCGTTCACCCACGCGTTCCTGGCGACCGGCACCTCGCTCGGGATGGACCCCTACCTGCTGATCCAGTCCGTCGTGCCGGTGGCCACCGAGGCGCCGGAGGTGGTGGTCGTCGCCGTTCTGGTGGCCAACCGTCGGCCTGCCCAGGGTCTGGCTCTGCTGCTGGCTGCCTCCGTCAGCCAGTGGACGCTCGGCATGGGGCTGCTCCCCCTGGCGTACCTCGCCGGCGGTGGAGGCATGGCTCTGCCTCTGGGTGCCCGCGAGCAGGTCGAGCTCGGCTTCACCACCGCGCTCACCTTGTTCGTGGTCGCCGCTCTCGCCACCCTGCGGCCGGCACGCGTCGACGCGGTGCTGATCGTGGTGGTGTTCGTGCTCCAGCTGGTCTACCCGACGGCCTTCACCCGGTTCGCCGCCGGCTTCGTCCTCCTGGTGTTCGCCCTCGACCTCCTCGCCTCGCGCCGCAAGGAGCTGCGCCCGATCCTGCGGTCGGTCGGACGCGGGAGGAAGACCTCGGCCTGAGCCGCGGTCCGGTGGTTCTCGCCGCCACCGGGACGTCACCGGCCGCGACACTGGTCCTCCCGGTTGCGGCTCTGGCGCGGCCATACTGAGCCATGTCCCAACGCGACCCGGCCCGGGGAACCTCAGATCCGCAGCGGAACGCAGAGCCCCCGGTGCGGGTCGTGCTCGCCGATGACGACGTCCTGCTCCGTTCGGGGCTGGCGAGCCTCCTCGACGGCCCCGACTTCTCGGTGGTGGGGCAGGCGGGCGACGCCGAGTCGCTCCTCGACCTCGTGCGCGCGCTGGTCCCGGACCTGGTCGTGGTCGACATCCGGATGCCTCCTGGCCAGAGCGTCGAGGGTCTCGACGCCGCGCGGACCATCCGTGAGGAGCTACCCGACGTCGCCATCCTGGTGCTGTCGGCGCACGTGGAGGTCGAGCACGCGATGACCCTGCTGGCAGGGGGCCGCGGGATCGGCTACCTCCTCAAGAGCCGGGTCATCGACGTCGACGACTTCCTCGACAGCGTCAACCGCGTGGCCCGTGGCGGCTCCGTGGTCGACCCCGCGCTGGTGCAGGAGCTGGTCTCCGCACGTCGCCGCGACGATCCGCTGGCGGTGCTCAGCCCCCGTGAGCTGGAGGTGCTGGCCCTGATGGCCGAAGGCCGCTCCAACCTCGGCATCGCCCAGCAGCTCTGGGTCGCGGAGGGGACGGTCGAGAAGCACGTGCGGAGCATCCTGGGCAAGCTCGACCTCTCCGAGGAGTCCACCGATCATCGTCGGGTGCTCGCCGTCGTCGCGTTCCTGGAGTCGCGCTGAGCGATGTGACGTGTGCGTCAGGCCGAGGGCTCGGGCCACGCCAGCTGGACCACCTCGACCCCGCGCTCGCGCGTGACGAGCCGGCCCCGGCCGGGAGGGAGCGGTGTGGGGCGGACGGTCCCGACCAAGGGCCCCTCCTCGGGGCTGCCCGACAGGACGAGGCCCGGGACGGCCAGGTCCCGCAGCGCCTGGATCACGGGCTCGTACAGCGCCCGCGAGGCCCCACCGGCACGGCGGGCGAGGACGAGGTGGAGCCCGACGTCGTTCGCCTGGGCGAGCAGCGGAAGCAGCGCCTGGACGGGTGAGCACTGCGGCGTGGACACGAGGTCGTAGTCGTCGACCACGACGAACACCTCGGGCCCGGTCCACCACGAGCGGTTCCGCAACCGGTCGGGGGTCACGTCCGGACCGGGGAGACGTCGTGCGAGGTGGGCGGCGAGCTCGGCGAGTGCCGGTGCGGCCCGGGGGCCCGAGCTCAGATGGTGGAGGAGGTAGCCGTCCGGAACCTCGCCGAGCAGGGTCCGCCGGTAGTCGACGACGACGATCTGGGCCTGCCGGCTGGTCCGGGTGCGCATCACCTCGCGGACGTAGTGGCGCAGCGCCGCGGTCTTGCCCGACCGCCCGTCGCCGAAGACCAGCCAGTGCGGCTCGGCGTCCGGGTCGAGCGGGACGGGAGCCAGCGCCCGCTCGTCGAGTCCGAGCAGCAGAGGTGCCCCCGGTGCCGACTCGGCACCGGCCCGCTCGAGGAGGTCGTGGACCTCGAGGCGCTCGGGCAGCAGCCGGAGCTTCGGCCCCGCCGCGCCGGTCCAGGCGTCGCGCACCCGGGCCACCATCCGCTCGACGCCGTCACCGAGCGATCCGACGTCCGGGTCGCCGTCGATCCGCGGCAGCCCGGCGAGGAAGTGCAGCCCGTCGGGGAGCAGGCCGCGGCCGGGCCGCCCGGCGGGCACCCGCGCGGCCAGCCTGCGGTCGACCTCGGAGTCCAGCGGATCGCCGAGCCTCAGCTCGAGGCGGGTGCCGAACAGGTCACGGACCCCCGCCCGGTAGTCCCCCCAGCGTGAGGTCGCCGTGACGAGGTGGAAGCCGAACGTCAGCCCGCGGGAGGCCAGGAGCTGGAGCTCGTGCTCGAGGTCGTCGAAGCCGCTCCGGAGGGCGCTCCACCCGTCCACGACCAGGAAGACGTCGCCGTACCCGTCGTCCGCCCCGGCGTGGGCGCGCCGGCTGCGGTACGCATCGAGCGAGTCGCTCCCGGTCACCCCGGGCCGGGCCTCCCGGCGGTCGACGACCCCGGTCACCTCGGCGACGATCCGGCGTACGACGTCGGGCTCGGAGCGCACCGCGGTGCCGGCGACGTGAGGCAGGCCCCGCAGGGCTCCGCACGTCCCGCCACCGAAGTCGAGCACGAACACCTGCGTCTCGGCGGGCGTCGTGGTGAGGGCCAGGGCCGCCACCAGGGTCCGCAGCAGGGTGCTCTTCCCGGTCCGCGGACCGCCGACCACGGCGACATGACCACCGGCGCCGGCCAGGTCGACGGTGAGGGCCTCACGCCGCTGCTGCCGCGGGCGGTCGACGGTGCCGAGAGGGACGACGAGCCGACCCGCGGTCCGCCACCCGTGCGACACCAGCCCGAGCCGCGGATCCGGCGCCAGGTCGGGCATCAGCATGTCGAGCGTGTCCGGCGTGTCCAGGGGTGGCAGCCAGATCCGGCGCGCCCGGCGGACCGTGACCCACCATCCTCCCGACGGCCACCTCCAGCAGCGAGTCCTGTCGCCCCACCCCGGCCCGACGCGGCGGTGACGCGGCGACCGGCGCAGGCTGCGGCACCCCCGCGGCCGTCCAGGGCAGGATCTGCTGCGGCGCACGCCGGTCCGGCAGCACGTGTCGCGGGCGTCCGGTCGGCGGCCCGGACGTGTGGGCCGCCAGGAAGCGCACCGGGCTCGACTGGTCCGTCTTGAGGTATCCCAGACCCGGCGTGGAGGGCAGCTCGTAGGCGTCGGGTACGCCGAGCACCGCCCGGGACTCCTGCGCGGAGAACGTCCGCAGGCAGATCCGGTACGACAGGTGGGACTCCAGTCCGCGCAGCCGGCCCTCCTCGAGGCGTTGCGAGGCGAGCAGCAGGTGCAGCCCGAGCGACCGGCCGAGTCGTCCGATCGCGACGAAGAGGTCGACGAACTCCGGCCGCGCCGACAGCAGCTCGGCGAACTCGTCGACCACGATCAGCAGCGACGGCAGCGGGGACAGTGCTGCACCGGAGGCGCGGGCCCGGGCGTAGTCGTCGACCGAGGCGAGGCCGCCGGCGTCGCGCAGCAGCTCCTGCCGTCGTACCAGCTCTCCGGACAGGGCGTCCTGCATGCGGTCCACCAGGGTCAGGTCGTCGGCGAGGTTGGTGATCGACGCGGACACGTGGGGCAACGACGACATCCCGGCGAAGGTGGCGCCACCCTTGAAGTCGACGAGCACCAGGGAGAGGTCCTCGGGCGCGTGGGTCAGCGTCAGCCCCAGGGCCAGCGTGCGCAGGAGCTCGGACTTGCCGGAGCCGGTCGCGCCGACCACGAGTCCGTGCGGACCCATGCCGGACCGAGCGGCCTCCTTGAGGTCGAGCAGGACCGGCGAGCCGTCGTCGCCGACCCCGATGGGCACACGCAGCCGGTCGCGCGCGGGACGCGGTCGCCAGGACGAGGGAAGGGTCGAGACGGCGTACGTCGCCCACGCCGAGCAGCTCCGGGAGGTCGGCCGCAGGTACGAGTCCCACCCTCGGTGGATCGCGATGCCACGCGACCCAGCGGTGCCAGTCGTCGGGCCACCGCCTCGGCGGTGACCGGGTCGCAGAGGTCGGCGACCACGGGCACGCCGGTCCGGCGGTGCCGTTGCTCGGTGACGCCGGGTCTCGTCGTCGAACCGCAGCCGCACCGCGGTCGGGTCCTCCGCGGCACCTCCCTGGTCCGCCGAGGTGCAGGACGGTCGCCTCGGCCAGGGCGCCTGGAGGCAGGACGCCCCCGTCGACGACGACCAGCGTGCAGGGGAACGCCGACGGCGCGGCCGTGGCGGAGGGCTCGGAGGTCCGCTCCGGCGGTAGGAGCTGGGTCAGCTCCGCGAGGTCGGTCGAGACCATCCGGCACGGACCGACCGCATCCGCTGCCCGGGTCGAGAGCGCGTGCGGCAGCCACTTCACCCAGTCCCAGCGGTCCAGCGACTCCTCGGACGCGAGCACCGCGACCACGAGGTGCTCGGGTGAGTGGAAGGTCGCCGCCGAGCAGAGCAGCGACCGGGCGAGGGCCCGCGCCCCCTCCTGCGGGCCGAGCACCTCGATCCGGCGCGACGACCCCAGATCGAGCGTGGCCGGCAGGCCGGGCTGGCTCCCGTGGACGGCGACCAGTCGGCGCAGCGCGGACGCCGACACCGGGTCCGCCTGCCCGCTCGGGTCCTCGGGGGGCACGAGCGAGCACGACAGCGGCCGGCTGCGCACGCCGTACCGCACGTGCAGGAAGTCGGGGTCCGCGACCGAGCGCTCCCACACCCGGGACCGCTCGGCAGCCAGCGACGGGAGGGCGGCCGGCTCCGGGAACCGCCACAGCAGTGCCGCGCGCTGCTGTGCCGCCGTGTCGCGGACGACCGCGCGGACCGCGCCCAGGTGCCGGAGGTACGCCGCGCGCGCAGCGCCCACGGTCCGCCGGTGTCGGGCACGCTGACGCTCGACCTGGGCGACGACCAGTCCGAGGGTGACCACGACGAACGTCCCGGCCGCCAGGAGCACGCGCTGCTGGCCGGCCGCTGCCGCGCCGGTCATCGTCGCCATCACGGCGACCGAGCCCAGCCCGCCCAGCATCGGGACCACGGAGGTCAGGAGGTCACCGCTGCCTGAGACCTCCGGCAGCCGGGGTGGCGCCGGCAGGGCGATGTCGCCGGTGGGCAGGTCGGGTCCTGCCACCGGCCCGGGGCCTGCTGGGGCGCTCACCGAGCCTCCCGGACACACGCGCGTCGACTGAGGAGCGCCGACTCTAGGGAGACCGGGCCCGCGCGGGCGCAGGCCCGTCACGACGTCTGTGGAGACCGGTCCGGACGGTTGTCCACCGACGGCCGGGACCGCGGTTTGGAGGCTGCCCGGAGTCGGGGTAGGTCCCGAGCCCACGGCTCGCTCGTCCCGGGCGATCCGCCGACCCGGCCGAGGAGAGGACGTACACCGATGTCATCCACGAACGAGATGGGCCAGGGGCGCGGGGCGCTCTCGGCCGCTGCCGGGCGCGTCGCCGCGGCCCGGCACGACTTCGACCGCCTCGACGACGAGCTCGTGCAGCACCTCGACGCCGCGAGGGCCACCTGGTCCGGGCAGGGGGCCTCGGCGTTCCACGCCCTGGGCCGTGCCTGGGCCGAGCGCCAGCTCACGATCACGCGCGCGCTCGACGACTTCGCGGCCTCCCTGCGCGCGACCGAGCACGACAACACCGGCACCGACGACACCCAGTCCGCAGCGTTCCTGCGCGTCCAGCAGCGCCTCGGCTGACCACTCCACGGACAGGAGAACGACATGGACCTCGACGGCCTCAGGGTCGACCACACCGGCCTCGACCGGACCGCAGAAGACCTCAGGGCGATCGTCGCCAGGATCGATGCCCGGATGCACGTCCTCGCCGACGAGCTCGAACCCTTGCGCTCGCAGTGGGTCGGCGACGCCCAGCAGGCGTACACCGTGGCGAAGACCCGCTGGGACGGCGCCATCCACGAGATGCAGGACCTGCTCCGCCTGACCGCCGAGCAGGTCGCCCGCTCGAACGCCGAGTACCGCGCCGCGGACGTCCGCGGGGCCCGCTCGTTCGGCGGGTGAGGCGGCATGCCGCGTCCTCCCGACCCTCTGCGTCCGGACGGCACCTCGCGGTGGCCGCGGGGACCTGCTGTGCGTCACGGTCGTGTCGGGCAGCCGCCGGGTCGACCTCGCCCTGCCCGGACACGTCCCGGTCGCCGACCTGGTCCCCGACCTCGCCCGCTGCCTCGGGCTGCTCGACGCCCACACCGCCCATGGCGGCTACGCGCGTCGTGACGCCGGGCGGTCGGCGCCTCGCCGGCGACACCGGCCTGCTCGGCCAGGGCATCGAGGACGGCGCGGTGGTCACGGTGGTGGCCGCCGTCGACGACGTGCCGCCGACGCGGTACGACGACGTGGTCGAGGTGATGGCGGACGTCGTGTCGCGCGGGCGCGCGCCGTGGGACGCCGTCACCGGCCGGCGTACCGCTCTGGTGGCCGCCCTCCTGCTGCTCCTCGCCGGGGCCGCGGCACTGGTGACCCAGCACGGCTCCGCCGGCGCGGAGGTGGCCGCCTCGGCGATCGGCCTGGGCTCGGTGTTCGCCGCCGTCGCACTCGCACGCACGCGGCGGGACGCCCTGGTCCCGGTCGCGCTGGCCTGGACCGGCTGCGGCTACGCCGCGGTCGCCGCCCTGGCCACGACCTGGGACGCAGCCCTCGCTGGTACGCCGGTCGCGGCAGCCGGCGGGGCCGCCCTGGCCGCGGGGCTCGCCGCCGCCCTGGGGCTTCCGGCCCATCGCCTCGTCATGCTGCCGCCGGTCCTCCTCGCCGCGACCCTCCTGGCCGCAGGGCTGGTGGCGCGGCTGCTCGGAGTGGGCGCGGCCGAGGTCCTCACCGGCGCACTGGTCGCGGTCGTCCTGGCCGGCACCATGCTGCCGGGGATCGCCCTGGGCCTCACCGGGACGGCGGCAGGACCTGCTCGTCCGCGGCGCGTGCCGGCGCTCACGACAGGGTGGAGGTCGACGTCGACCGGGTCGCCACCGACGCGCAGTACGGCCCATCACGTCGTGGTGGCGGTCTCCGTCGCGGTCGGGTTGCTCCTGCTCGTCACCGCGCCGGCCGCGGTGTCCCTCGGACCCGCCGGCGCTCTGGTCGCGGTGCTGGCGAGTGTCGTGACGATGCTGCGCACCCGGCCGTACCGCTCTCGGGTCGAGGTCCTCGTCGGGCTCGTCTCGGGTGCCGTCGGGCTCGTCGCCTCCGTCCTGCCGGCCCTGTGGTGGCACCCCTGGTGGCGGCCGCCGGCGGCGGTGGCCCTCCCGGCGGCCGGGACGCTGGTGCTCGCCCTGAGCCTGGCTCCCCGGCAGCCGTCCCTGCGGCTCGAGCGGCTCGGCGACCTCGCCGAGGGGCTCGCCGTGGTCACGTTGCCGCCGGCGCTGGTCCTCGCCGTCGGCGTCGTGGACGCCGTGGCCCGTTGAGTCGCCGGTGGTCACCGAACGCGAGCTCGCGGAGGCCCACGCCTTCGCTCGGCGTCGACTCGTGCAGGCCTTCGTCTCGGGGCGCGACGTCGAGCCCCCGCCGGCAGGTCGTGCCGTGCTGGCCGGCCTCGTGCTCGCGGTGCTGCTCGTGGCCGGAGCCGCCCTGCTCGCCCGGATCGAGACCTCGGCGGCGGAGGACCGGCCGGCACCACGGTGGGCGACGCCGGCGCACCCGCGGCCGCGGGCGGTCGGCGAAGACGATGGTGTGGTTCTCGTGCCGGATGATCCGGTCCTCGCTGTGACAGGCGACGGCTCGCGAAGCACGGCGCGCTCGACGTCGGCACCGCGCCGCTGGAGGTCGGCGGCGGTTCGAGTCGCATGTCTCCGCCCGAGTCCCTTCCGGGCGAGTCTCACGGACACCGCGGCGCCGGGCGGCTCGCTCCGGGGCGTTGCGCGACGCGGCCGCGTGCCCCAGGCTCCTTCCGGGGCCACGACCGACCGGCGTACCCGGCCCCGCCGAGGCCCGGGGGGATCGATGAGCGAGGCGGAGGCCTTCCGGTCGCTGGCCTTCATCCTGGGCTCCGCGGCGCTGGCTCCCCTGCTGCTCGGGCTGCTGCCGAAGGTCAGGCTGCCGGAGGTCGTGCTGCTGCTGGCGCTCGGGATGATCATCGGCCCCTACGGCCTCGAGCTCGCGAGCGTCGACACGCGGATCGGGTTCCTCTCCGACCTCGGCCTCGGGATGCTGTTCCTGCTGGCCGGCATCGAGGTCGACCCCCTGATCGTCCGGACCGCCGACGGGGGCAAGGCGGTGCTCGCCTGGGTGATCTCGCTCGCGGTCGCGCTGGGCCTGATGTTCGTGCTGGCGCGCGCGTTCGACGTCTCGGCCTGGGTGGCGGTGGCGATCGCCATGACGTCGACCGCCCTCGGCACCCTGCTGCCGATGCTCCGCGAGACGGGGCTGCAGAGCCAGCGGATGGGCCGGCTGGTCGCTGGCCAACGGCGCCATCGGCGAGTTCGGCCCGATCCTCGCGATGAGTGTGTTCCTCAGCGGCGGCACGGCGTTCGGTGGCCTGGCGTCGCTGCTCGCCTTCGGTGCCGTCGCGGTCGGTCATCGGCTACCTCCTGGTCCGCCACAGCCCTCGTCTGCGAGCGGGTCAGCGCCGTCGTACGCCGGGGGACCGACACGACCGCCCAGGCGCCGCTCCGCCTGGTGCTCCTCCTGCTCGTGGTGATGCTGGCCGCCTCGACCGCCCTCCGCCTCGACGTGATCCTCGGCGCGTTCGTCGCCGGCGCGATCATCCGGATGCTCCTGCCGGACGACCACGGGTGGTTCCTGGCCCGCCTCGACGCCGTCGGCTACGGCTTCCTGATCCCGGTGTTCTTCGTGGTCTCCGGCATGGGCATCGATGCCGGCGTGCTGGTGGACCGGCTCGCACTCACGCTCTTCGTGTTCGCGAGCATCCTGCTGGTGCGCGGCGGTTCGGTGTACGCGGTCTTCCGTCACCTCGACCGGCGTCCCCGGCTCACCCTCGGACTCTTCAGCGCGACCGGTCTGCCGATCATCGTCGCGGTCACGACGGTGGCGGTGGCCTCGGGGAACATGCCCCAGGAGGAGCAGTCCATCGTGGTCGCGGCCGGCATGCTCACCGTGCTCTGCCTGCCGGTGCTCGCCCTGGCCCTGCACCGCCCCGACGTCCCCGTGGAGGCCTGAGCCGGTCGGTACCGAGCGCCCTTGCGGCAGGCCCACGCACCGCGCGGTCATCCAGCTGTTGGCGGAGGATAGGGGATTCGAACCCCTGAGGGCTGTTAACCCAACCCGCTTTCCAAGCGAGCGCCATAGGCCACTAGGCGAATCCTCCGCGCAGGAGGCTACCGGGCGGCGGGCGGGCCCACGAAATCGCTCCGTGCCGCCTCGACTTCGTCCGACGTACGACGGTCACCTAGACTTCGCGGCAACCCCCCATGCGGCGGCATCTTGCTCAATCCCCCAGGGCCGGAAGGCAGCAAGGGCAGGCGAGCTCTGTCGGGTGCGTGGGGGGCCTCTTCATGTCCGGACCGCGGCCGCCGAGCGGCGGGTCTAGCATCCGGTCGTGTCGTTCCTCGACCTGGCGATCGTGTGCGCGGTCGCTCTGGCCGGCCCCCTGCTGGCCACCCCGAAGGGCTGGCACCTGCCGGTCGTGCTGGGTGAGCTCCTGGCCGGCCTGGTGCTCGGGGTCTCCGGTCTCGGCGTCCTGGACGCGAGCGACCCGACGTTCACCTTCCTCGGCGAGCGACGGGCTTCGTGCTGGTGATGTTCGTGGCCGGCACCCACGTCCCGGTCCGCGACCCGCGGCTGCGCCCCGCGCTCCCGACCGGACTGGTACGCGTGGTGGTCGTCGGCGTCGCCGCCTGCCTCCTCGGCTATGCGCTGGCACACCTCGTCGGGATCTCCCACGCCCCGCTCTACGCCGTCCTGATGGCGTCGTCGTCGGCAGCACTGGTCCTGCCGATCGTCGACTCGCTCGCCCTCGGCGGTCGCAGCGTCGTGGAGCTGCTGCCGCAGGTCGCGGTGGCCGACGCGGCGTGCATCGTGCTCCTGCCGTTGGTGATCGACCCCGACCACGTCGCCCGGGCCGCGCTCGGTGCCACGGTCGTGCTGGTCGCCGGTGGGCCCTCTTCCTGGCCCTGCGTGCCGTCGAGCGCAGCGGCGTGCGCCGACGCGTGCACGGGGTGTCGGAGGACCGACAGTTCGCCGTCGAGCTGCGGATCAGCCTGACCGCGATGTTCGCGATGGCGGCGCTGGCGATCGCAGTGCAGTCCGCCGCCCGGCGCCGCCCTCCCGGTTGTCGGTGTGGCTGGTTAGGGTTCAGGAGTGGAGTCACCCCTCGCGCTCTACCGGCGCTACCGTCCCGAGACCTTCGCCGAGGTCATCGGGCAGGACCACGTGACCGAGCCGCTGCGCGCGGCTCTCGCGGCCAACCGGGTGAACCACGCCTACCTCTTCTCCGGCCCGCGCGGCTGCGGCAAGACCACGTCGGCGCGGATCCTGGCCCGGGCGCTCAACTGCGAGCAGGCTCCGGTCGCCGACCCGTGCGGTGAGTGCGACTCGTGCCGTGACCTCGCGCGCCGGGGTCCCGGCTCCATCGACGTGATCGAGATCGACGCGGCCTCCCACGGCGGTGTCGACGACGCCCGCGACCTGCGCGAGAAGGCGTTCTTCGCCCCGGTGCGCAGCCGCTACAAGGTCTACATCATCGACGAGGCCCACATGGTCAGCACGCAGGGCTTCAACGCCCTGCTCAAGCTGGTCGAGGAGCCGCCGCCGCACCTCCGCTTCATCTTCGCCACCACCGAGCCGGAGAAGGTGCTGCCGACCATCCGGTCCCGCACCCACCACTACCCGTTCCGGCTGATCCCGCCCCGCCTGCTCTCGGCGTACCTCTCCGAGCTCTGCGAGAAGGAGGCCGTCACCATCGAGCCGGCCGCACTGCCGCTCGTGGTCCGGGCGGGCGGCGGCTCGGCGCGTGACACGCTCTCGGTCCTCGACCAGCTGATGGGTGGCGCCGGGCCGGAGGGCATCACCTACACCCTGGCGGCCGGGCTGCTCGGCTACACCCCCGACACCCTGCTCGACGAGGTCGTCGACGCCTTCGCCGCCGGTGACGGCGCGGCGGTGTTCGGCGTCGTCGACAAGGTGATCGAGACCGGGCAGGACCCTCGCCGCTTCACCGAGGACCTCCTCCGCCGGCTCCGCGACCTCGTGATCGTCTCCGCCGTGCCCGACGCCCCCGCCACCGGCCTGATCGACATCGCCGAGGACGCCGCCGAGCGCCTGGTCGCGCAGGCCGCGCGGTTCGGTCCGGCCGAGCTGAGCCGCGCCGCCGACCTGGTCGCGACCGGCCTCACCGAGATGCGCGGCGCCACGGCCCCGCGCCTGCTCCTCGAGCTGATCTGCGCGCGGGTGCTGCTGCCGGGCGCCGACCACTCCACCGAGGGCGTCCAGGCCCGCCTCGACCGGCTCGAGCGCCGGCTCACGATCGCCGGGGGCGACCCGCCCTCACCGGTCTCCGCGACCGGCGGCCGAGCCGCGCCCCGGGTCGAGCGGCCCGCCGCGCCGCCCCGGCCCGCGCCGGCTGGCGACCGGCCGAGCCGGTCGCCTGACGTGGCCGCGAGCCGGCCCCCGAGCCCGAGCCCGAGCCCGAGCCGCCGACCCGGCCCGTCGCCGAGCCCCGACCCCGCAGCCCGCGCCGGACCGTCACCCGGCCCTCGGACGCCCGCAGCCCGTCGCCGGCACCGCCAGCCGCCGGCAGCACCGTCCCGCGGCCCCGTCAGCGCGACCGTCGCCGAGACGGCGGCCGGCTCGCCGCTGAGCCTGGTCGACGTACGCCGGCTCTGGCCCGACATCGTCGAGGCCACCAAGCAGCGCCGCCGGGTGACCTGGATCCACCTGACCCAGCACGCCCAGGTGGTGGCGGTCGACGCCCAGATCCTGACCCTGGGGTTCGGCAACGTCGGCGCCCGCGAGTCGTTCGACAACGGCGGCAGTGCCGAGATCGTCCGCCAGGCGGCGATCGACGTCGTCGGTCACGACTGGCGGGTCGAGACGATCGTCGACCCCGGTGCCGACCCCGAGGCGGCCCCGCCGCCGGCAGCCGCGCGTCGGCCGCCGCGCGCCGAGCCACGTCAGCCGCCGCACCGGCGCCGTCGACCGCCGGCCGACGCGCCCGAGGCGACCGGTCCCGCGCCGTGGATGGTCGAGGCCCCGGCCGCCAACCCGTCGGCGTCCGCGCGCCAGGCGATCGCGCCGACGCGCACCGCCGGCGAGCGACGAGGCGGCGCCCGACCAGCCGGCCGAGTCCGACGGCGGCGCGCGACCCGACGACGACGACGCCGAGTCCTCGGGGCTCGACGGTGCCCAGCTCCTCCAGGAGGCGCTCGGCGCCCAGGTCATCGAAGAGATCCCCCACCAGTGAGAGACGACAGGTGAAGCCATGACCCAGAACCCCTTCGACGCGCTGAGCGGGGCAGGCGGCGGCGGTGAGCCCGGCGGCTTCGACCTCCAGGGCCTCCTCGCCCAGGCGCAGCAGATGCAGGAGCAGCTCGAGAGCGCCCAGGAGCGGCTCAGCGAGGCGCGGATCGAGGGCACGGTGGGCGGCGGCGCGGTCAGCGTCACCGTCAACGGCATCGGCGAGCTCGAGGCCGTCACCATCAAGGCCGGCGGCTTCGACGGGTCCAGTGACGACGACCTGAGCGACCTCGGCGACCTGATCGTCGCGGCGTACCGCGACGCGAAGTCCCAGGCCGACGCCCTGGCCAGCAGCGCCCTCGGCCCGCTCGCGGGCGGCGCGCGGCGGCTCTGCCCGGGCTCGGCGGCTGACCCCTTGTACGAAGGCATCGTCCAGGACCTCATCGACGAGCTCGGTCGCCTGCCCGGCGTCGGTCCCAAGGGCGCCCAGCGGATCGCGTTCCACCTGCTCCAGGCCGAGCCCGCCGACGTACGCCGGCTGGCCGAGGTGCTCCTCGAGGTCAAGCTGCGGGTGAAGTTCTGCTCGGTCTGCTTCAACGTCTCCGAGGACGACCAGTGCCGGATCTGCCGCGACCCGCGGCGCGACCAGACCGTGCTGTGCGTGGTCGAGGAGTACAAGGACGTCGTCGCGATCGAGCGGACCCGGGAGTTCCGCGGCCGCTACCACGTCCTCGGCGGCGCGATCTCCCCGATCGACGGCATCGGCCCCGACCAGCTCCACATCGCCGAGCTGCTCAAGCGCCTCGCCGACGGCGCGATCACCGAGGTGATCCTGGCCACCGACCCCAACCTGGAGGGCGAGGCGACCGCCACCTACCTCACCCGTATGCTCAAACCCCTGGGGCTACGCATCACCCGTCTGGCGAGCGGGCTCCCCGTCGGTGGCGACCTGGAGTACGCCGACGAGGTCACGCTCGGGCGGGCTTTCGCAGGGAGGCGGACGGCCGAATGACCGAACAGACGACCACGGACCAGATCCTGGCCGGAGGAGCGCAGCTCCCTCCGGTCGCCCCCGGCGACGAGTTCGCCGTCCAGATCGCCGACCAGGTCGAGAGCTTCCTGATCGCCCTGCGCGCCGTCGCGGCCGAGGGCGACGCGGGCCGCAGCATCTCGCTGCTCCTGCTCGAGATCAGCCAGATCCTGCTCGCCGGCGCCCGGCTCGGCGCGCAGGTGGACTTCACGCCCGAGGAGGACTACCAGCCCGACGTCGGCCCCGACGCCGACCTCGACGGCCTCCGGCTGCGCCTCGCCGGCATGTTCGGCGACATCGACACCTACAGCTTCGTCTTCGACCCCTACGACCCCGAAGAGGTCGACAGCCAGCTCTCCGACGACCTCACCAGCATCGCCAGCGACCTCGAGAACGGCCTGCGCCACTTCCGGCTCGGCAACACCGCCGAGGCGCTGTGGTGGTGGCAGTTCTCCTACGTCTCCTCGTGGGGCAACCTCGCCGGCGCCGTGCTCAACGCGCTGCTCTCCGTGGTCGCCCACGACCGGCTCGACGTGGAGTTCACCGGCGAGCTCGACCAGGTCGCCGCAGCGAATGAGATGTTGGAGAGTCCTCCGGAGGACCCCCAGTAGAATCGAGGCCGCTTCCGCGGATCGCGCGCGAGGCGGCGTACCGAGCACCCCTTCTCGCTGAGGATCTGACCGTGGGCATTGTCGTGCAGAAGTACGGCGGCTCCTCGGTCGCCGACGCCGACGGCATCAAGCGCGTCGCCCGCCGCATCGTCGACACCCGGCAGGCCGGGCACGACGTCGTCGTCGTGGTCTCGGCGATGGGCGACAGCACCGACGACCTGCGCGACCTCGCCGAGCAGGTCAGCCCCACCCCGCCGCCGCGCGAGCTCGACATGCTGCTCACCGCGGGCGAGCGGATCTCGATGGCGCTGCTGGCCATGGCGATCGCCGAGCTCGGCCACAAGGCCCAGTCGTTCACCGGCTCCCAGGCCGGCGTGATCACCGACTCGGCGCACGGCAAGGCCAAGATCATCGACATCACGCCCGGCCGGATCGAGCGGGCCATCGGCAACGGCGCGATCGCGATCGTGGCCGGCTTCCAGGGTGTCTCGCAGGACACCAAGGACATCACCACGCTCGGCCGCGGCGCGTCCGACACCACCGCGGTGGCGCTCGCCGCCGCCCTCGGCGCGGACGTGTGCGAGATCTACAGCGACGTCGACGGCGTGTTCACCGCCGACCCGCGCCTGGTGCCCGTCGGCCCGCAAGCTCGACCGCGTCTCCACCGAGGAGATGCTCGAGATGGCGGCCTCGGGCGCGAAGATCCTCCACCTGCGCTGTGTCGAGTACGCCCGCCGCTACCACATCCCGGTCCACGTCCGGTCCTCCTTCTCCCAGAAGGAAGGCACCTGGATCCTGCCCACCCCGGAGGGAGCAGACGTCATGGAGCAGGCGATCATCGCCGGCATCGCCCACGACCGCAGCGAGGCCAAGATCACCGTGGTCGGCGTGCCCGACAAGGTCGGTGAGGCGGCCCGGATCTTCGAGGCGCTCGCCGACGTCGAGGTCAACCTCGACATGGTCGTGCAGAACATCTCGGCCCAGGCCACCGGTCTGACCGACATCTCCTTCACGCTGCCCCGCGAGGACGGCCAGACCGCCATGGCGGCCCTGGCCACGCTTGCGCGAGGAGGTCGGCTTCGACCACCTGATGTACGACGACGAGATCGGCAAGGTCTCCCTGATCGGCGCCGGCATGCGCTCGCACCCCGGCATCACCGCGCGGTTCTTCGCGGCCCTGGCCAACGCCGGCGTCAACATCGAGATGATCTCCACCTCCGAGATCCGGATCTCGGTGATCGTCGACGAGGCGGACGTCTCGGCGGCGGTCCAGGCCACGCACACGGCGTTCGACCTCGACAGCGCCGAGGTCGAGGCGGTCGTCTACGGCGGGACCGGCCGATGAGTCCACCCCGCGGAAGGCTGTGGCTGAAGGTCGGAATCGTCGGCGCGACCGGACAGGTCGGCGCCGCGATGCGGCAGATCCTGCTCGAGCGCGACTTCCCGATCGCCTCGGTCCGCCTCTTCTCCTCGGCGCGCTCGGCCGGCACGGTGCTGCCCTTCGGTGACCGGGAGGTCACCGTCGAGGACGCCGAGACCGCCGACCCGAGCGGGCTCGACATCGCGATCTTCTCCGCCGGCGCCACCGCCTCCCGGGCCCTGGCGCCGCGCTTCGCGGCCGCCGGCGCGGTCGTCGTCGACAACTCGTCGGCCTGGCGGATGGACCCCGACGTCCCGCTCGTCGTCTCCGAGGTCAACCCGGAGGCGATCGCGCAGGCGATGCACGGGGCGGGCAAGGGGATCATCGCCAACCCCAACTGCACCACCATGGCCGCGATGCCCGTGCTCAAGCCGCTCCACGACGAGGCCGGCCTGGTGCGCCTGGTCGCGTCGACGTACCAGGCGGTCTCCGGCAGCGGCCTCGCCGGCGTCGACGAGCTGGCCGACCAGCTCGCCGCCTCGGGCGACAAGGCCCGGGAGCTGGCCTACGACGGCACGGCCGTGACCTTCCCCGACCCGGTGAAGTACGTCCGCACCATCGCCCACAACGTGCTGCCCGCTGGCCGGCTCGATCGTCGACGACGGGCTGCTTCGAGACCGACGAGGAGCAGAAGCTCCGCAACGAGTCGCGCAAGATCCTCGGCCTGCCCGACCTCCTGGTGTCCGGCACCTGCGTCCGCGTGCCGGTCTTCACCGGGCACAGCCTGTCGATCAACGCCGAGTTCGCCCGCCCGCTCAGCGTGGCGCGCGCCCGCGAGCTGCTGGCGTCGGCGCCCGGGGTCGAGCTCACCGAGATCCCGACGCCCCTGGAGGCCGCCGGCCGCGACCCGTCGTACGTCGGACGGCTGCGGCAGGACCCCGGCGTGCCCGACGACCGCGGGCTGGTGCTCTTCGTCAGCAACGACAACCTGCGCAAGGGAGCAGCGCTCAACGCCGTCCAGATCGCGGAGCTCGTCGCCGCTGCCCGCTGAGAGTCGGCTCGCCGCGCTCCGCGGCGATCAGTGCGGGCGGATGCTCGCGTCGTCGGTGGGGTGCAGGCGCTGCCCGAGCGTCGAGGTGGGGAGCACGTCGCCGCTGTGGTCGACCTGGAGCGTGGTGTGGTCGATCCCGAACCGCTCACCGAGCAGCTCCTCGATCGCCAGCCGGCGCTCGTGGCAGTCGGCGCCGGGGTCGACCAGCACGTGCGCCGACAGGGCCGGGAAGCCCGGAGGTCACCTCCCACACGTGCAGCTCGTGCACGTCGGTGACCCCGTCGACCGCCGCGGATGCCCTCCTCGACGGCACCCGGCTCGATCCCGCGCGGTGAGGCCTCGAGGAAGATCCGGGCGCTGTCGCGCAGCAGGCGGTACGCCGCGAACGCCATCAGCGCGGCCACGACCAGCGTCGCGACGGCGTCGGCCTGGGACCACCCGGTGGCGTAGATGACGAGCCCGGCCACCAGCGTCGCGACGAAGGCGACCAGGTCGGTGACGATGTGCCAGAACGCGCCGGCGATGTTCAGGCTGCGTCGGTCGGCCCGGGCCAGCAGGGCCGCGGCGCAGAGGTTCACCAGGATCCCGACCGCTGCGACCAGGGCCATCGCCCCGCCGTCGACGTCCGGCGGGTCGAGGAGCCGGCGTACGGCCTCGACGACGAACACCACCACGAGCACCGCGAGCGTCAGCCCGTTGACCTGGGCGGACAGGATCTCGGCGCGCTTCAGGCCGTAGGTGTAGGCGCCCGAGGCCGGCCTGGCCGCGAGCCGCATCGCCACCAGGGCGAGCCCGATGGCGGCCGCGTCGGTGAGCATGTGGCCGGCGTCGGCCAGCAGCGCCAGGGAGTCGATCAGCAGGCCGACCACGACCTCGACGGCCATGAAGGCGACGATCAGCCCGAGCGCGCCGAGCAGGAGCCGGCGGTCCGCGTCCCGGCCGGGCCGTGGTCGTGCGCCATGGCCCCTCCTCCCGCGCTCGGCTGGTCCCATGATCCAACATGGCCGGCTGATCACAGCTTCATCATGTGAAGGTGCCGAAGCGTCACTTCACATCGGTGAGCTCGCCATGTGAAGCGGCGGTTCACCTACGTAACATGGTGAAGCTGGGGCGAACCAGGCGGAGCGGACAGGCGGCGCGAGCGGGAGTGCGCGGCGGCCGGACGGACGAACAGCCGGACCCGCGGTTCGCAGGTCCGGCTGTTCGGGATGTCTCACCACATCACAACGTCGGGCTGACAGGATTTGAACCTGCGGCCTCCTCGTCCCGAACGAGGCGCGCTACCAAACTGCGCCACAGCCCGATTGCCGGTCCCGGGCGATCCAAGCGATGCCGGGCGACAAGCATCGGCGAGCATACCGGCTGGGTAGGGCCTCTCCGAATCCCGGTCTCGCGCCCGCCGATCAGGCCGTCGGGGTCAGCGTCAGCAGGGTCGCCTCGGGGCGGCAGGCGACCCGGAAGGGCGCGTACGGCGAGGTCCCGAGCCCGGCCGAGACGTGCAGCCAGGACGATCCCGGGTCACCCGGGCCGAGTCCGCCGGGTGCCGGTGCAGCCCCTTGGCGCGTGCGGGCTCGAGGTCGCAGTTGGTGACCAGCGCGCCCTTGAGCGGCAGGCAGACCTGACCGCCGTGGGTGTGGCCGGCGAAGACCGCCTCGTAGCCGTCGGCGGCGAACTGGTCGAGCACCCGGAGGTACGGCGCGTGCGCGACGCCGACCCGCAGGTCGGCCGAGGCGTCCGCCGGGCCGCCGACCGCGACCAGGTCGTCGTAGTCCAGGTGCGGGTCGTCCACGCCGGCCCAGGCGACGGTGAGGTCGCCGACGGTCGAGGTGACCCGGCGGTTCGTCAGGTCGAGCCAGCCGGCGCCGGCGTAGGCGTCCTTGAGCTCCTGCCAGGGCAGCTTGGCGCTGTAGGTGTTGCGCGAGCCGTCGTCGGGCAGGAGGTACCGCAACGGGTTGCGCAGGACCGGCGCGTAGTAGTCGTTGGAGCCGAGCACGAAGACGCCGGGCACGTCGAGCAGTGGTCCGAGCGAGTCGAGCACCGGTGGCGAGCGCGTCGAGGTGGGCCAGGTTGTCGCCGGTGTTGACGACGAGGTCGGGCTCGAGGTCCGCGAGCGACCGGACCCATTCCTGCTTGCGCGACTGGCTCGGCGTCATGTGGATGTCGCTGAGGTGCAGGACGCGCAGGGGCCGGGCGCCGGCGGGCAGCACCGGGATCGTGGCGCAGCGCAGGGTGAAGGCGCGGGACTCCCACACGGCGTACGCCGCGAGGCCGGCGCCGGCGAGCGACACCGGCGCCGAGCAGAGCGCAGGAGATGACGGGCAGGGGTCACGCCGTAAGGCTGCCACAATGACGGGCATGAACACCCCACGGAACCGCTCGCACGGCTCGCGCCTCGGCGGGGGCCTGATGAGCGCTCTCAAGGACCGGCTGCGCAGCGACCTCACCGCCTCGATCAAGGCCCGCGACGAGCTGCGCTCCTCGACGATCCGGATGGTGCTGTCGGCGATCACCAACGCCGAGGTGGCGGGCAAGGAGGCCCGCGAGCTGAGCGACGACGACATCGTCGGGGTGCTCTCGACCGAGGCCAAGAAGCGCCGCGAGGCGTCCACCGCCTTCGCCGACGCCGGACGCACGGAGCTCGCCGACAAGGAGCGTGCCGAGGCGGCGGTGATCGCCGACTACCTGCCCGAGCAGCTCTCCGACGAGGAGATCGCGGACCTGGTCACCTCGGTGATCGCCCAGACCGGCGCGGCCGGCGAGGGGATGCGCGCCATGGGCAAGGTGATGGGCGTCGCTCACGCCCCAGGTGCAGGGTCGTGCCGACGGCGGAGCCGTCGCCGCCGAGGTACGCCGCCAGCTCTCACCGCCGACGGACTGAGCTCTCAGGCCCGCGGTCAGGGCCCGTGGCCGTGCCCGTTGCCGTGGCCCGTTCCCCGGTCCGGTCCCGGGCCCCGGGTTGTTGTCGCCGCCGCCGCCGTTGTGTGGCTTGGGCGGGACGTACGGCGTGCCGTTGGAGCGGTAGATCGTGACGACGGTGCCGCTGGCGATCTGGGTGCCACCGCCCGGGCTGGTGTAGGCCACGGTGTCGGCGGCGTACCCGGAGCTGCGGTAGCCGCCGTCGGCCACCTGGAAGCCGGCGTCCTTCAGCTGCTGCGCGGCCTGGTCGTAGGGCATGCCGGCCACGTCGGGCACCGTGGTGAGCACGCCGTTGATGTCCTGGCCGTTGGGCGGGGTGAACGTCGCGTCGGGCAGCCACTGCTGGATCTGGCTCATCGCGCCGTACCACATCGGGCCGGCCGTGGTGGAGCCGTGGGCGACGTCGGTGTAGGCGCCGCCGATGGTCTGGCCGTTGAGCGTGACCCAGTGACCGAACCGGTTGGCACCGGCGACCATCGCCGCGGTGGACAGGTTCGGGGTGTAGCCCATGAACCACACCGACATGTTGCTGTCGGTGGTGCCGGTCTTGCCCGCCGACTCCTGGTTCAGCATCAGGTTGGCGCCGAACCCGGTCGGCGACATCACGCCACGGAGCACGTCGTTGACGGCGTCCGCCACCGGGGCCGCGATCACCTGCTGGCACTGCGGCGCGTAGCTCTTGAGCTGGTTGCCCTTGGAGTCGTCGATGGAGACGACGGGGCGCGGGTCGCAGTGGAGGCCGCGGGCCGCGAACGTCGCGTAGGCGTCCGCCAGCTCGAGCGGGCTCACCGAGGCGACGCCGAGCGTGAACGACGGCACCATCTCGTCGGCCGGGTCGTCGAGGCTGATCCCCATCGCCTTGGCCAGGCGGTACGGCTCGCAGAGCCCGGTCTGCAGCTCGAGCTGGGCGAAGAACGTGTTCACCGACTCCTGGGTGCCGGGTAGGCGTTCATCGTGCCGGAGACCGTGGAGCTGTGGACCGGCCAGGTGTCGGTGCTGGTGAAGTGCTGGCCGCCGCAGACGCGGTACTGGCTCATCGGGATGTTCATCGACATCGGCGAGGCGATGGTCTGCGGTGAGCGGGATGCCCTGCTGGATCGCCGCCGCGAGCACGAACGCCTTGAACGTCGAGCCGGGCTGGAAGCCGTTGGAGTCGCCGTACTGCTGCGGGACGACGTAGTTGAGGAAGGTCTGGCCCGTTCTTCGCGTCGCGACCCATCGGGCGCGACTGGGAGATCGCCTTCACGTCGCCGGTGCCCGGCTCCACCATCGCCAGGGCGCCGATCGCCTGGTCCGTGGCGAGGACGTGGCTGCCCACCGACGTGTCGGCGGCGCGCTGGTCGCGCAGGCTGATCGTGGTGTGGATCGTCAGGCCGCCGGTGTAGAGCAGCTTCTTGCGGGCCGCGACCGTCTTGCCGAGCGCGGGGTCCTGCTCGAGGTAGTTCACGACGTAGTCGCAGAAGAACGGCGCGCTGGAGTTCAGGCAGCCGTTGGGCGTCGCGACCGGGTGCAGCCCGAGCGGCTTCTTCTTCAGCTTGTCGGCGCGGTGCTGGCTGATCACGTTGAGCTGGGCCAGCCGGTCGAGCACCACGTTGCGGCGCTGGAGCCCGCGCTCGCGGTTGGTGATCGGGTCGTAGCCGGAAGGGTTCTTGACCAGGCCCGCCAGCGTCGCGCCCTGCAGCAGGGTGAGGTCCTTGGCGTTGGTGCCGAAGTAGTGCCGGGCCGCAGCCTGTACGCCGTACGCGCCGTCGCCGTAGTAGGCGATGTTGAGGTAGCGCTCGAGGATCCAGTCCTTGGAGTAGTTCTGCTCGAAGGCGATCGCGTAGCGCAGCTCGGTGAGCTTGCGGGCGTAGGTGTCGGCCGTCGCGGCCTTGCGCTGCTTGGCGTTCTTGGCCTGGTCGACCAGCGTCATCTTGACCATCTGCTGGGTGATCGACGAACCACCCTGCACCGAGCCGCCGCTGGCCTGGTTGGTCACCAGGGCGCGGAGCGTGCCCTTCAGGTCGAGGGCGCCGTGCTGGTAGAAGCGGTAGTCCTCGATGGCCACGATCGACTTGACCATGTTGCGCGAGATCTGGCTCAGCGGGACGTTGATCCGGTTCTGGTCGTACAGCGTCGCCACGGTGTTGCCGGCGCTGTCGACGATCTCGGTCTTCTGCGCGAGCGGCTCCGTGCGCAGGTTCGAGGGGAGGTCCTCGACGGTGTGTGACAGCGACTTGGCCCCGATCCCCAGCACGCCGGCGAAGGGGATCGCCAGGCCCGCCACGACCACGCCCATGACCGCCGCGACGATGGCCATCACGCGCGAGATGCGAGGCGATGCGCGAGGCAGGCAGGCGCTCACCGGGGGGGACGGACATGCCGTGTAGCGTACGTGACGACCAGATGCGCTGCCCATTTGTGACCCCCGGGTACTAGTCCTATGGGACTACGGGGATAGATCCACATGGCTCTGTCGGTGTACCGCCTGTCTTCTTTACCTTGATACCTGACTGAGACAGCCGGAAACGGTTGGCGTCATGGGGACGCATTCAGTCTGACGATCGTGGGGACGTCATTATGTGGAATCAAGACTGGGCTGCTCAGGCTTCGTGCCGGGCGTCACAGCCCGACAAGTTGTTCGTCCGCGGTGCGGAGCAGAACAAGGCCAAGCAGGTCTGCGGTGCATGCCCCGTTCGTACGGAGTGCCTCGCCGAAGCTCTCGACAACCAGATCGAGTGGGGCGTCTGGGGCGGGATGACCGAACGCGAACGCCGCGCTCTTCTGCGCCGTCGTCCGAACGCATCATGGAGGGTCGTCCTCGAGACGGCTCGCGAGCAGCACCTCGGTGTGGTCGTCAACGCCTGAGCCGCGCTGACGCACGACATCGATCGTCGGGACAACGACCGTCAGGTCGGCCGCTTCCCCGCCAGGAGCGCGCCGACCTGACGGAGCCCGTCCAGGTCGTGCACGTCGCCCGCCAGGGCCGGCACGACGGCCGTCGGCACCTGTGGGTGCGCCGCCTCGAAGCGGCTGCGCAGCCGTGACTCGCGCTCGGCCATCCGGACCCGGTCGGCATGGAGCCTCAGCAGGCCTGCCGTCAGCGAGTCGGCGTCGGCCTTCCGCAGCCGCTGGGCCGCGGCCATGGCCTCGTCCGCCGTCACGTCGCCCTGCGTCCGCGGGCTGGCGCGGTTGACCACGAGTCCCGCGAGCGGCATGTCGTCCTCGCTGAGCCGCTCGACGAAGTACGCCGCCTCGCGCAGCGCGTCGGGCTCGGGTGACGCCACCACGAGGAACGCCGTCCCGTCCGCCTGCAGCAGCTCGAAGGTCTTCTGAGCCCGCAGGCGGAAGCCGCCGAAGAGCGTGTCGAACGCCGCGACGAAGGTCTGCATGTCGCGCAGCACCTGGGCGCCGAGCACCTTGGTCAGCGCGTTGGTGACCATCGCTGAAGCCGGCGGTCATCAGCCGGGCCGGGCCCTTGGCCGGGGCGAGCAGCAGCTTGATGAACCGTCCGTCGAGGAAGCTCGAGAGCCGCTCGGGCGCGTCCAGGAAGTCCAGCGCGGACCGCGACGGCGGGGTGTCGACGACGATCAGGTCGTAGGTGCCGTCGCGCTGGGCGTCGGCGTGGATCTGCCCGAGCTTCTCCATCGCCATGTACTCCTGCGTCCCCGCGAAGGAGCTGGACAGGGCGACGTAGAACGGGTTCTCGAGGATCTGCTTGGCCTTCTCGGGGCTGGCCTGGCTCTCGACCACCTCGTCGAAGGTGCGCTTCATGTCGAGCATCATCGCGTCGAGGCTGCCGACGCCCTGCCCGATGTCCTGCCGACGCCGACCACCGGCCGCGGGGTGTTGTCCAGCGCCTCGATCCCCATCGACTGGGCCAGCCGCCGGGCCGGGTCGATGGTGAGGACGACGACCTTCCGGCCGCGCTCGGCCGCGCGCAGCGCGAGCGCCGCCGACGTCGTCGTCTTGCCGACCCCTCCGGACCCGCAGCACACGATGATCCCGGTACGCCGGTCGTCCAGCAGGGCGTCGACGTCGAGCACCCGCCCGCCGCGCACCGACTGGGGGCCGACCCGGGTCCGGGACCGGCTGGGCTGCCGCTGCTCGACGTCCCGCGGAGCCTTGCGCGGCGTACTCATGCGCTGCCACCTCATGCCATGCCCTGGTCGCGCAGGTAGCCGGCGAGCTCGTAGAGGCCGCCGAGGTCGATGCCGCCCACCAGCAGGGGCAGCTCGTACGACGGCACCTCGAGGGTCTCGCACCACGGCTCGCTGGCTGTCCTCGAGCGCCCGGCGCTCGGCGTGGTCGCGCGCCTCGTTGAGGAGTCCGGTGACGAGCGTGCCGCTGCCCGGGAGCCCGGCCCGCGTCAGGTCGCCGGCCACCCTCTTCTTCGGGACCTTGTTGGCGCGGATCGCGGTCAGGTCGTCCTCGTCGAGGTCGCGCGGCCGGACCTGGTTGACGACCACCCCGCCGACCGGGATGCCGTGCCGGCGCAGCTCGGCGATGCCGTCGGCGGTCTCCTGCACCGGCATCTCCTCCAGGACGGTCACCAGGTGGCAGGCGGTCTGCGACGACCGGAAGAGCCGGGTGACCGAGTCGGCCTGGCTCTTGATCGGCCCCATCCGCGCGAGCCCGGCGAGCTCGTCGTTGACGCCGAGGAACTGGGCGATCCGGCCCGTGGGCGGTGCGTCGAGCACGACGGCGTCGTAGGTGATCGCGTCGCGGTTGCGGGCGTTGCGGCGCGTCGCCTCGTAGACCTTGCCGGTCAGCAGCACGTCGCGGACGCCGGGGGCGATGGTGGTCGCGAACTCGATGACCCCGAAGCGGTCGAGCGCCCTCCCGGCACGGCCGAGCTTGTAGTACATCGAGAGGTACTCCAGCAGCGCCGACTCCGGGTCGATGTGCAGGGCGTGGACCACGCCGCCCCGCTGACCCTCGGGCCCGACCAGCCCGGTGGCGATCCGGCGCTCGGCGTACGGCAGGGGCTCGACGTCGAACATCCGGGCGATGCCCTGCCGGCCCTCGACCTCGCACAGCAGGACGTTCCGGTTGGTCGACGCCAGCGCCAGCGCCAGGGCGGCTGCCACGGTCGACTTACCGGTGCCGCCCTTGCCGGTGACGATGTGCAGACGCACCTCGGGGAAGTCGTGGTTCGGCACAGGGTGAGCGTAATGGTGAAGCCTTGGCGGACTGGTGGGCGGGGAGCGGCGTCCGGCGCTACCGTCTCCCCGGGGGAAAGCCATGGACTGGACCGAGCTCGAGGTGGACGGGCGCGTCACCGCGCTGCGTCGCGGCCTGTGCGCCGGCGTCGGCAGCGACGGTCGCGCCTTCACCTGCGACCTGCCGGGCCGTCGACCCGTCGCCGGTCTGCTACGACGGCATCGTCTTCGACTCCTTCGGCGTCGTCGGTGCCTCGCCGGGCGTCGAGCACTGGCTGACCGGACGCGGCGCCGACGGCCGCCTGCACCTGGTCGGGGCCCGCCCGGAGTTCGCGGGCACGCCGGGCGAGTCCATCGCTCACTCGCTGGAGTCGATCGGCGCCATGTGGGCGGCTCCGGTGCTGGATGCCCGCGCGGCCCACGTGCTCGCCTCGGACCTCCAGGAGGGGACCTGGCGGCTGCGGGTCTACCCGGTGAACGCGGCGATCATCGGCGGAGCCGCCCGGGGGCGTGGCTTCGCGCTGGCCTCCGAGCCGGACACCAGCCTGTCGTTCTCCTTCTTCGAGCGGGGACCGCTGGTGGTGGCCGGAGCGGATCGGCGACGGCCCGTCCCCCGCGCCGGCCGCCTGGACCCTGTCCGACCTCGACGAGGCCCCGCCCGCCGGGCGGGACGACGGCTGGCGCCGGGTGCACCTGTCCCCGGCCCCGACCGAGCTGACGTCCGTGGCCGTGGGACGCGGCTCGACCCGGATCTGGGTGGCCGGCCGCGTGGACGCGCGACCCGTGGCGTGGGAGGTGCTCCAGCTGCCCTTCCGCGGCCTGGTCAGGTCGGCGGCCGTCGCCATGCCCCGACTCGAGCTGGCCCCCGAGTCGCTGGAGGCCGGAGGCGGACGCCCGGTCGTGCTCGTCGAGGAGACCCCGGGCGACCAGCCGGTCTTCGTCGCGGCGACGACCCGCGGCAACCGGCTCTGCTGGAACGACGGCGGCGAGTGGAAGGCCATCCCCGCTCCCGGACGGCCGGCTCCAGGCGGCCTGTCTGGGCGGGGGTGCCGTCCATCTCCTCGTGGACGGGTCGATCTGGTCGGTCGACGACCCGACGGGCGGCTGACGACCGCGGCGTACGCCGTCCGGAGCCCGTGGCAGGATCACTGCGGAACGCCGACCAGGAGGTGCGCATGGACAAGGTGGTGGCGAGTGCCGCGGAGGCGGTGGCGGACGTCGCGGACGGCGCCAGGCTGGCGGTCGGGGGGTTCGGGCTGTGCGGTGTCCCGTCGGTGCTGATCGACGCGCTGCTGGAGGCCGGGACCGCCGACCTGGAGGCGGTGTCGAACAACTGTGGGGTCGACGAGTGGGGGCTGGGTCGGCTGCTGATGGACAAGCGGCTGCGGCGGATGATCTCCTCCTACGTGGGGGAGAACAAGGAGTTCGCCCGGCAGTACCTCTCCGGTGAGCTCGAGGTCGAGCTGACGCCGCAGGGGACGCTGGCCGAGCGGATGCGGGCCGGTGGCTCGGGGATCCCGGCGTTCTTCACCGCGACCGGCGGCGGCACCCAGGTCGCCGAGGGTGGCCTGCCGTGGAGGTACGACGACTCCGGCAACGTCGTGGTGGTCGTCGCCGCCGAAGGAGACGCGTGACTTCGTGTCGGACGGGCAGAGTCGGGAGTACGTGCTGGAGGAGGCGATCGTCGCCGACTTCGGGCTGGTGCGGGCCTGGAAGGGTGACCGGCACGGCAACCTCGTCTACCGCGAGTCGGCGCGCAACTTCAACCCGTTGGCCGCGATGTGTGGTCGGGTCACGATCGCCGAGGTCGAGCACCTGGTCGAGCCCGGTGAGATCCCGCCGGAGGACGTCCACACGCCCGGCGTCTACGTGCAGCGCGTCGTCGCGCTGACCCCGGAGCAGGCGGCGGACAAGAAGATCGAGAAGCGCACCACCCGGCCGAGGCCGTCGGTCGAGCCTGTCGAGACCACCGGAGGTGTGTGATGGCTGGTCATGGATGGACCCGTGAGGAGATGGCCGCCCGGGCGGCCTCGGAGCTGACCGACGGCTCCTACGTCAACCTCGGCATCGGGCTGCCGACCCTGGTGCCCAACTACGTCGCCGACGACGTGGAGCTGGTGCTGCAGTCGCGAGAACGGCATCCTCGGGGTCGGCGCCTACCCCTTCGAGGGCGACGAGGACCCCGACCTGATCAACGCCGGCAAGGAGACCGTCACCCTGCGCAAGGGGGCGTCGTTCTTCGACTCCGCGACGTCGTTCGGGATGATCCGCGGCGGCAAGATCGACGCCGCGATCCTGGGCGCGATGCAGGTCAGCGCGAAGGGCGACATCGCGAACTGGATGATCCCCGGGAAGATGGTCAAGGGCATGGGCGGGGCGATGGACCTGGTCCACGGCGCCAAGCGGGTGATCGTGCTGATGGAGCACGTCGCCAAGGACGGCTCGCAGAAGATCCTCGAGGAGTGCGACCTGCCCTACACCGGCCGCGGCGTCGTGCAGCGCATCATCACCGACCTGTGCGTCCTCGACGTGATCCCCGCGGCAGAGGGCGGAGGGCTCCGGCTGGTCGAGCTGGCGCCCGACGTCACCCTCGACGAGGTCCGCGAGAAGACCGGGCCCGAGGTCCTGGCATGAGGGTGCGCGCCGGCTCGGCCGTCCGCGGGCGCCGGCGTGGGCCTCGCCTGCCTCCTCCCGGGGCTGGGCGGTCGCGCCCGCGCCGTGCTCGCGGCGTACGCCGTGGGGTGGCCGATGGGCTCGCCCGGTCTGCAGCTGTTCGTGGTCGTGCCCGACGAGGACGAGGAGCCCTGGAAGCGCGCGGTCGTGCCGTTCGCCACGTCGGCCGCCTCGTGGTCCGCGGTCATGCTGCTCGCCGTCTCCGCCGTACGCCGTTCCTCGCTGCCGGCGCCGGTCGCCGGCGTCCTGCTGGGCGGCGCCGTCGTCGTCGGCGACTCCGCTCCTGGGCGACGTGGGTGCGCGGCTGCAGGCCCAGGCCGCGCGGCGTCGCGCTGCCGGGGCCGACGAAGGCACGGGCGCGCGCCGAGGCCGCCGCCGACCTCGCTCCGACTCCCGTAGGGCTCGCTCCCCAATCCGGCTCGGCCCGGCCCGCGAATACCGAGTGGCGTTCCTCACAGCGAGGGGCGTGTCACCACGGAGGGCTGAGGCATGACCGAGACGAGCAGACGGAAGCTCCTGGCGGGAGCGGGCGCCGGAGTGGCCGTGGGCACGGTGGGCCTGACGATGGGGCCCGCGCAAGCGGAGCGAGGCCCGGCCGTCGGCAGCGGGCGCGCGGGAGCCGGTCGTGGCCTACGTCGAGGACCACCGGTCCGGACAGCTGCGCCTGATGGTCGGTGAGCGCGAGGTGGTCGTCCACGACCGCGACCTGGTGACCCGCATCCTCAACGCAGCGGGAGGCCAGTGAGATGTCGTCCCACCGCGAAGCACCCGAGACCGCCAAGGACCCCGTCGCCGACAGCACGGACGTCTACGCGTTCGTCAGCCCCGACCGGCCCGACACCGTCACGCTGATCGCCAACTACATCCCGTTCCAGGCCCCGGACGGCGGGCCGAACTTCTACGAGTTCGGCGACGACGTGGTCTACGACATCCACGTCTCCAACCGGGGCAAGGCCGAGGCCGACATCACCTACCGCTTCAAGTTCCACACCGTGGTGCGCAACCCGAAGACCTTCCTCTACAACACCGGCCAGATCACGAGTCTCGACAGCGCCGGCTGGAACCGGCCGCAGTTCTACTCGCTCACCCGGATCGAGAACGGCAAGGCCAAGGTGCTCGCCTCCCGGCTGGCCTGCCCGCCGGTCAACATCGGCCCCCGGTCGACGCCGAACTACGCCGACCTGGCTGCCGCGGCCGTGCACAAGGTCGGGCGTCGCCGGGTCTTCGCCGGGCAGCGCGCGGACGCGTTCCATGTCGACCTCGGCAGCATCTTCGACCTGGGAACGCTGCGCCCCTTCGAGCACCTGCACCTGATCCCCAGCGCCGACGCGGCCGGGGTGAACTCGCTCCAGGGCTTCAACGTGCACTCGATCGCCCTCCAGGTGCCGATCACCGAGGTCTCCCGCCACGGGAACCTGCCCACCCACCGGGTCGCGCGGGAGCAGTGGTCGGGGTCTGGGCCTCGGCCAAGCGCCGGGCGTCGCGGATCTTCGACTCGGCGACGGGCTCCTACACCGGCCACGGACCGTGGAAGCAGGTGTCCCGGCTGGGCAACCCGCTGTTCAACGAGGTCATCGTGCCGATGGCGGAGAAGGACGCGTGGAACGCGTCGCGGCCCAAGGACGACAGCGCCTACGCGAAGTTCGTCAACCACCCCGAGCTCGCCAAGCTGCTGCCGGCGCTCTACCCCGGCGTGTTCCCGCACCTGGGCGGCTACCACAAGGCCCGGGCGGACCTGAACGCGATCCTGCTCACCGGCATCCCGACCGGCGTGGTGCCCGGCTTCCAGAACTACACCGGTCCGGTCGAGGCCGACATGCTGCGCCTCAACCTCGCCGTCCCGCCGGCCTCGAGCCCCCACCCGCTGGGGCTGGTCGCCGGGGATCCGGCGGGATATCCGAACGGGCGCCGCGTGGACGACGACGTGGTGACGATCGAGGTGCGTGCGGTCGCCGGTCTCACCATCCCGCTGGTGGACCCGGCGTACACCGCCGACGGCGCGGCGAGCGTGGTCGAGGACGGGACCAGCAACACCAACTCCGCCACCACGGACTCCTTCCCCTACCTGGGGAACCCGGGCGGCGGCTACCAGACCGAGCCGGGGTCGGCGGCGGTATGAGCAGCGCCGAGAACCCCTTCGCCGGGCAGGGCGCCGTCCTGCTCGACATCGGGGACGACGTCGGAGCCCTCGTCGTGACGATGCCGGCCGCCATGGTCGACACCGAGGTGGAGATCCGGCCCGTGGGAGCGGTGCACCACCACTCCCCACGGGGGTCCACCGCCACGACCACGCGCACGAGGGCGGGCACCTCGCCCACGTCGCGGTCGTCGGCCCGTCCCGTGGTGGACGGCACGGTCCCGTCGCTGGTCTTCGGCGAGCTGACGGCCGGGCGGTACGACCTGTTCTGCAAGGGTCGTCCTGACGACGTCGAGCTCACCGTGGACGTCGAAGGGGGAGCGGTCGCGACCGCGGTCTGGCCGGGCTGAGGCGACGACTGCCCGGGAGTAGGGTCGCGCCATGACGCAGATCCAACGGTGGGAGTACCTCACGGCGCCGATCCTCACGCACGCGGCGAAGCAGATCCTCGACAACTTCGGCGCGGACGGCTGGGAGCTCGTCCAGATCGCGCCGGGGATGAACCCCGAGAACCTGGTGGGCTACTTCAAGCGCCCGGTCGACGCATGAGCGCCGTCGAGGACCGGCTCGCGGAGCTGGGGCTCTCGGTGCCCGAGGTGGCCAGGCCGGTCGCGTCGTACGTCCCGGCGGTGCGCTCCGGATCGCAGGTCTTCACCTCCGGTCAGCTGCCGATGCGGTCCGGGGAGCTGATGGCCACGGGCAAGGTCGGCGGCGACGTGTCGCCGGAGGACGCCGTCGCCTGCGCCCAGCAGTGCGCGCTCAACGCCATCGCCGCGGTGAAGGCCGAGATCGGCGACCTCGACGCGGTGACGCGGGTGGTCAAGGTCGTGTGCTTCATCGCCTCGACCCCGGACTTCACCGGTCAGCCGCAGGTCGCCAACGGCGCCTCCGAGCTGCTCGGTAAGGCGTTCGGGGACGCCGGCGTGCACGCCCGGTCGGCTGTCGGCGTACCCGTGCTCCCGCTGGACGCCCCGGTCGAGGTCGAGATCCTCGTCGAGATCTCGACGACGCTCGACCAGGGATCGCCGCGCCGTCCGACGCCAGCGCCTGACCGTGCGGGTGTCGCTGCCTCCCCAGCTGGTGGAGCATGCGCGCGCCTTCGCCGACGGGTCGCGGACGCCGGCCGAGCCGCGCGACGCCGCCACGGTGGTGCTGATGCGGCCCGGGTCCGGCGGACCCGAGGTCTACCTGCTCCGGCGGCAGACGTCGATGGCCTTCGCGGGCGGGATGTGCGTCTTCCCCGGTGGTGGCGTGGACGCCCGCGACTTCGACCACACGGTCGCCTGGGCGGGCCCGTCGCCGGCGGCCTGGGCGACGAGCCTCGCCACGACGGAGGAGATGGCGCGGGCCCTGGTCTGCGCGGCCGTGCGCGAGACCTTCGAGGAGTCGGGCGTCCTGCTGGCCGGTACGTCGGCGGGCGACGTCGTCGCCGACACCACCGGCGACTCCTGGGAGGCGGACCGCCGCGCGCTGGAGGCCAAGGAGCTGGCGTTCACCACGTTCCTCGAGCAGCGGGACCTGGTGCTGCGTACCGACCTGCTGGGGGTGTGGTCGGGCTGGTGCACGCCGGTGTTCGAGCCGCGACGCTTCCGGACCTGGTTCTTCGTCGCCGCGCTGCCGGCCGGCCAGCTGACCCGTGACGTGTCGACCGAGTCGTCGTCGGTGACCTGGATGGGTGCCTCGGCGGCCTGCGACGCGGTCGACGCCGGGGAGCTCGGGATGATGCCGCCGACGTACCTCACCTGCCTCGAGGTCGCGCAGCACGCCTCGCCGGCCGACGTCCTGGCGGCTGCGCCGACCCGGGTGGTCGAGATGTTCACCCCGGCCGTCGAGGGGGTCGGCGAGGACGCGACGCTGTCCGTCCCGCCGTGGCTGGGGCCCCTGGTCGAGGCCCGCAGCCGGTGACCTGGGCCGGTGGGTCGTTCGGCTCGGTGGCGCAGTGCGTGCTGGCGCCCAACGCGTCGCCGATGACGCTGGACGGCACCAACACCTGGGTGCTGCGCGACCCGGGGTCGTCGCGGTCGGTGGTGGTGGATCCGGGTCCGCCGGACCCTGCGCACCTGGACGGCCGTGCGGCAGGTCGCCGGCGACGTGGCGGTCGTGCTGCTGACCCACTCACCACCTCGACCACTCCGAGTCCGCGAGGTCCTTCGCGCGAGCGGGTGGGCTGCGGCGTCCGCGCGCTCGACCCGGCGTACCGACTGGGCTCGGAGGGGCTCGGCGAGGGCGACGTGGTCGCCGTCGGCGACCTCGAGGTGCGCGTCGTGGCGACGCCGGGGCACACCTCCGACTCGCTGTCGTTCGTGATCCCCGCCGAGCGGGCGGTCCTCACCGGCGACACGGTGCTCGGCCGCGGCACGACCGTCGTCGCCCACCCCGACGGTGAGCTGGGCGCCTACCTCGGCTCGCTCGACCGCCTGCGGGCGCTCGCCGAGGCGCACGAGATCGAGACGATCTGGCCCGGCCACGGCCCGGTCATCGACCGGGCGCTCCCGGTGCTCGACCACTACCTCGCCCACCGCCGGGAACGGCTCGACCAGGTCCGCGAGGCCCTCCGGAGCCTGCACGCCGACGCGCGCTCCGGCGTACCCCTCGACCACGAGGCCCTGCCCCGCCGCATCGTCGAGATCGTGTACGCCGACGTCGACCCGGTCCTCTGGCCCGCCGCCGAGCTCTCCGTCCGGGCCCAGCTCGCCTACCTCGGGCGCTGACCGGAGCCGACTTCGGCGCGCCGCCGTGTCACGGTCGGGCCGCCGGGTGAGGCGGCGGTCAGCGGGCGCGGCGGCGGAGGCGGTCGACGTCCATGATCACGACCGAGCGCGGCTCCAGGCGGAGCCAGCCCCGGGAGGCGAAGTCGGCGAGCGCCTTGTTGACCGTCTCGCGGGAGGCGCCGACGAGCTGGGCGAGCTCCTCCTGGGTGAGGTCGTGGTGCACGTGGACGCCGTCGTCGGCGGTCCGGCCGAAGCGGTCGGCGAGGTCGAGGAGCGCCTTGGCGACCCGGCCCGGGACGTCGGAGAACACCAGGTCGGCGACGACGTCGTTGGCCTTGCGCAGGCGTACGGCGAGCTGGTTGAGCAGGCCGCGGGCGACCGCGGGGCGGCCGTCGAGCCAGCGCAGGAGGTCCTCGTGGGAGAGCGACAGGAAGGTGGCGTCGGTGACGGCGGTGACGGTGGCCGACCGCGGGCCGGGGTCGAACAGCGAGAGCTCGCCGAACATCTGCCCGGGCCCCTGGATCGCGAGCAGGTTCTCGCGGCCGTCGGCCGAGGTGCGACCCAGCTTCACCTTGCCGTCGGTGATCACGTAGAGCTTGTCGCCGGCGTCGCCCTCGTGGAAGAGCACGTCGCCGCGCCGCAGCTTCGTCTCGGTCATCGAGGCGCGCAGCGCCGTGGCCGCCTCGTCGTCGAGCGCGCTGAACAGTGGCGCCTGACGCAGAACCTCGTTGTCCACGAACCTCCATCGCCTGCCCTGCGCGTCCGGACGTCGGTCACGGTGGCTGGCCCTGCCTGATCCTATCCAGAGTGGCTCCAGGTCACAGGGCACCCCGAAGGGCTCGGAGCGGGCAGGGGGGAGGGGGACCGTAGGCTGTCGGGGTGCCAGCAGTGTCCGCCCCCGAGACCCGTACGGGGCTCGTACGACGGGCCCGGAGGATCGACCGGGTGCTGGCCGAGACCTACCCCGACGCCCGGATCGAGCTGGACTTCGACGACCCCTTCCAGCTGCTCGTCGTCACCGTCCTCAGCGCCCAGACCACCGACCGTCGGGTCAACGCCGTCCGGCCGACCCTGTTCGCGGCCTACCCCGACCCGGCGGCGATGGCGGCCGCGCCGCGCGAGCACCTCGAGCAGCTGATCGGCCCGCTCGGGTTCTTCCGCGCCAAGACCGACGCCCTGCTCAAGCTGAGCGCCGCCCTCGTCGAGCGGTACGACGGGCAGGTGCCGCCGCGGCTCGACGACCTGGTCACGCTTCCCGGCGTCGGACGCAAGACGGCCAACGTCGTCCTCGGCAACGGCTTCGGGATCCCCGGGCATCACCGTCGACACCCATGTCGGACGGCTCGCCCGTCGCTTCGGCTGGACCGACGAGACCGACCCGGTCAAGGTCGAGCACGCCGTCGGCGCCCTCTTCGAGAAGCGCGACTGGGTGCTGCTGTGCCACCACCTGATCTGGCACGGCCGGCGCGTCTGCCACGCCAAGAAGCCGGCCTGCGGTGCGTGCCCGGTCGCGCGCTGGTGCCCGTCGTACGGCGAGGGGCCGGTCGACCCCGGTGTCGCCGCGAAGCTGGTACGGACCGAGGGTCCGGCATGAGGACGCGCGACCGCCGGCGCTGGCGCTGGCCGCTGGCGGTGCTCACCGGCGTGCTCGGGCCCGGCCGCCCCGGCGTACGACCCCGACAAGACGCTGAGCGTCGCCGCGCCCGACCTGGTCGCGCTCAAGAAGCAGGCAGTGCCATCCCGGACTGCCCGAAGATCACCGACGGCGCCGCGCCGGGGGGCATGCCGTCGGTCACGGTGCCCTGCCTGGGCGGTGGGCGCTCGGTCGACGTCGCGGGGCTGCGCGGGCCGATGATCGTGAACTTCTGGGCGTCCTGGTGCGGCTCGTGCCGCGACGAGATGCCCGCGCTCGCGGCGTACGCGAAGAGCCAGTCGGCGGTGCAGGTCGTCGGCGTCGACTTCCTCGACCCCCAGCCCGGTGCGGCGCTCGACCTGGCCCGGCGCAGCAAGGTGGCCTACCCCCTGGTCGCCGACCCGAAGGGGGCGCTCGACCGGGCGAGCCCGCTGCCCCACATCTCCGCCATGCCGATGACGGTCTTCCTCGACGAGACGGGGGCGATCGTCCACGTCGAGGCCGCGGCGTACACCAGCGAGGCGGACGTCGCCGCGGCCGCCCGGAAGTACCTCGGGGTGGGCGGGTGATCCCCGACTGGCTGCAGCCGGTCGTGCGCGCCGCCGAGGAGATCACCGCCGACGACCTGACCCGCTTCGTCGCGCCCGAGGACGTCGAGCTGCGCCGCGGAGCGGTCCTGCTGCTCTTCGGGTCGCAGCGCGACCTGCTGCTGACCGAGCGCGCGCACGACATGCGCTCCCACCCGGGTCAGGTGTCGTTCCCGGGCGGCGCGATCGACCCCGGCGAGACGCCGCGCGAGGCCGCCCTGCGGGAGGCCGAGGAGGAGACCGGGCTGCGGGCGGACGGCATCGAGGTCTTCGCCGAGCTGCCCGAGCTCTGGCTCCCGCCGAGCAACTTCGCGGTGACCCCCGTGCTCGGGCTGGTGGCGCGAGGAGACGCCGGTCGGCGTCGTCGACCCGGCCGAGGTCCACGCCGTCTATCGCGTCCCCCTCGACGAGCTGCTCGACCCGACCCACCGGGTCTCCGTGCGACACCCGAGCGGCTGGACGGGTCCGGGGTTCCTGATCGGCCCGGAGCACGACGTCCTGCTGTGGGGCTTCACGGCCGGGATCGTCGCCCGACTGCTCGACTTCCTCGGCTGGACACGGCCCTGGGACGAAGGCGCGTTCCGTGACCTGCCCGCCTACATGCTGCAGGGTGGACCCCGCCCGGCGACCCCGGGAGCCGTCGCCCCCGAGGAGCGCCCGTGAACCTGCTCGACTGGGTGCTGATCCTCGTCGTCCTGCTGTACGCCGTCTCGGGCTACTGGCAGGGCTTCGTCACCGGTGCCTTCGCGACGGTCGGGCTGCTGCTCGGCGGCCTGGTCGGGGTGTGGCTGGCACCCGAGGCGCTCGGTGACGCGACCCCGTCGATCCTGGTGTCGCTGGCGGCGATCTTCATCGTGATCGTCTGCGCGTCCCTCGGTCAGGCCGTCTTCCAGCTCGTCGGCACCCGCATCCGCGACCACATCACCTGGCAGCCGGTCCGCGCCCTGGACGCGGTCGGCGGGGCCGTGCTCAGCGCGGTCGCGGCGCTGCTCGTCGCCTGGGCGCTCGGGGTCGCGCTCTCGGGGTCCGGGCTCCAGGGCATCACGCCGATGGTGCGCGGCTCCAAGGTCCTCGCGGAGGTCGACTCCGTCCTGCCGGACTCCGCCGGCTCCAAGCTCTCGGCGTTCAACGACGTCGTCGGGACGACGTTCTTCCCCCGCTACCTCGAGCCGTTCGCGCCGGAGCGGATCGTGGCCGTGCCGCCGGGGCCCCGCCGGATGCTCGCCGACCCCGACGTCACCCGGGCGGAGGCGGGCGTGGTCCGGGTCCGCAGCACCAACGACTGCGGCCAGGGCATCGAGGGCTCGGGGTTCGTCTACGCGCCCGACCGGGTGATGACCAACGCCCACGTCGTCGCCGGCGTCTCCGACCCGGTGATCGACGTCGAACGGCACCTCGGTGTCCGGCCACGTCGTGTACTACGACCCCCAGGTCGACGTCGCCGTGATCGCCGTACCCAGCGGCAGCGTGCAGCCGTTGCGGTTCGCGAACGACGCGACCCCGGGTGAGGCGGTGGCCATCCTGGGCTTCCCGCAGAACGGGCCGTACGACGTGCAGGCCGGGCGGATCCGGGCCGACCAGCGCCTGCGCTCACCCGACATCTACGGCGGGGGCACGGTGATCCGCGAGGTGCTCTCGCTGCGTGGCCTGATCCGGCCCGGCAACTCCGGTGGCCCGGTGGTCGACTCCGCGGGCCACGTCGTCGGCGTGGTCTTCGCCGCGTCGGTGACCAGCGGCGACACGGGCTACGCGCTGTCGTGGCAGCAGGTCGAGCAGGCCGCGGCCGCGGGACGGATCTCCTCGCGCACCGTGTCGACGCAGGGGTGCGCTGCCTGAGCGACGTGATCGACGAGCGTCCCGTCCGGCCAGGCGCCTACGAGTCCCTGGTCAGGATCTGCTTGGTCTCCTGGGCCTGGGCGATCGCCTTCTCCGGGCCCTTGACCTTCTTCACCTTGCGCAGGCCGAGGTAGCCGAGCAGCGCCGCGACCAGGAGGTAGAAGCCGAACACGATCAGGAACGCCCACTGCAGGGCGAGGCCCTCGCCGTTCCAGTGGATCAGGTAGGCGAACGCCATCGAGAACATGACCAGCCCCATCAGCACGAAGAACGCCGCGCCGGCGAACAGCCCGATCGCCGGTGCCGCCGTTCTTGAGGCTGACCTGGAGCTCGGACTTGGCGAGCTGGATCTCCTTGTTGATCAGCGTGGAGATGTCGCGCGTGGCGTCGGAGACGAGGCGGCCGATCGTGGGATCGGTGTCCTTGACGGGTTCGTTCGCCATCGGGCTGCGGCTCCTCGTCGGCTGGCACGGGCAGGTCGGTCGTGCCGACCCTACAACGGCCGGGAGCGGCCTCCGGCCCGGCGGTGCGGACGCCGCTAGCCTGACCGACGAGAGCCGGGGCACCGTGCCGGCGCGCCTGGCGGGCAACGGATCCGTCGGAGGGCCAACCCGTGTCAGCCGAACGCCGCATCCTGCCGCTCCCGGAGCCGGGGGAGACGCGGTTCCTCGCCGACCTCCTGCGCAGCGAACCGGTCGGCGGGTCTGCTGGCGCTCGCCGCCGCCGTGATCGCGGTGGTCTGGGCCAACTCGCCGTGGGACGCGGCGTACCAGTCCTTCATCGCGTGGGAGCTCGGCCCGCTCGACCTGGAGCACTGGGGAGCGGACGGGGCGCTGACCCTGTTCTTCTTCGTCGCCGGGCTGGAGCTGAAGCGCGAGTTCGTGGTCGGCTCGCTCCGCAAGCCGGCCGACGCGGCGGTGCCGGTCGCCGCCGCGCTGTGCGGGGTCGCCGTCCCGGCCGTGCTCTACCTCGTCGTCAACGTGGTCGGCGCCGAGCGGCGAGACGGGCGGCTGGGCGATCCCGGCGGCCACCGACATCGCGTTCGCGCTCGCCGTGCTCGCCGTCGTGGGCTCCCACCTGCCGCCGGCGCTCCGGGCGTTCCTGCTGACGCTGGCCGTCGTCGACGACCTCGTGGTGATCCTGATCATCGCGCTGGTGTTCACCGACGTGGTGCACCCGGTCGACCTGCTGGTGTCGCTCGCGCTGGCGGGGGTGTGGGCGTTCCTGCAGTGGCGTCGGATCGGGCCGTGGCCGGTGTACCTCGTGATCGCGGTCGCTGGGGTGGTGGTTCATGCACGAGAGCGGCGTGCACGCGACCATCGACGGCGTGCTCCTGGGGCTGCTGACGCGGGTACGTCGTGACCCCGGCGAGGAGCGCTCGCCGGCCGAGGCCATGGAGCACACGCTGGCGCCGATCTCGGCGACGGTCGCCGTGCCGTTCTTCGCCCTGGTCTCGGCCGGGGTCTCGCTCTCGGGCGGGGGATCGCTCCTGCGCGACCCGATCGTGATCGGCGTCCTCGTCGGGCTGGTCCTCGGCAAGCCGCTCGGCGTCCTGAGCGGCACCTTCCTGGTCACCCGGTTCACCCATGCCGAGCTCAACGAGGACGTCACCTGGTCGCAGCTGGTCGGGGTGGCGGTCCTGGCCGGGATCGGGTTCACCGTCTCCCTGCTGGTCGCCGAGCTGTCGTTCACCGGCGCGGACGCGGAGGCCGCCAAGGCCGCCGTCCTCGCCGCCTCCGTCGTCGCCGCCCTCGCCGGTGCCGCCCTCCTCCGCCGACCCGGCCCGTCCGACGCGTGACCTACGCCGAGTCGGCGCTGACCAGACGCTTGTCGACAGTCGATCAGCGCCGAGTCGGCGCGAACGACGCGTCGGGAACGCCGAGTCGGCAGGTGCCGACTCGGCGTTCTGACGCCGGGTCGGGTCAGTCCTCGGTGCTGGTGGACATCCCCTTCTTGATCTGGTCCATCACCGCGGAGTCGGCGAGGGTGGTGACGTCGCCGACGTCGCGCTTCTCGGCCACGTCGCGGAGCAGCCGTCGCATGATCTTGCCCGACCGGGTCTTGGGGAGCTCGGAGACGACGAGGATCGACTTCGGCTTCGCGATCGGACCGATCTCGTGCGAGACGTGGTTGCGCAGCTCGGCGATCAGCTCCTCGCCCACCGACTGGCCCTCGCCGATCGCGGACTCACGCAGGATCACGAACGCGTTGACGGCCTGGCCGGTGTCGGGGTCGTTGGCGCCGACCACGGCCGCCTCGGCCACCTTCGGGTGCGACACCAGCGCCGACTCGATCTCGGTGGTCGAGAGCCGGTGGCCCGACACGTTCATCACGTCGTCGACGCGGCCGAGCAGCCAGATGTCGCCGTCCTCGTCGAGCTTGGCGCCGTCGCCGGCGAAGTACATGCCCTTGAACCGCGACCAGTAGGTGTCGCGGTAGCGCTCGTCGTCGCCCCAGATCGTGCGGAGCATCGCCGGCCACGGCTCGGTGATCACCAGGTACCCGCCCGATCCCGGCTGGACGGCGTTCCCCTCGTCGTCGACGACCAGGGCCGTCACGCCGGGCAGCGCCTTCATCGCCGAACCCGGCTTGCCCCGGGTCACGCCCGGCAGCGGGCTGATCATGTGCATCCCGGTCTCGGTCTGCCACCACGTGTCGACGACCGGCGTACGACCCCCGCCGATGGTCTCGCGGTACCAGACGTAGGCCTCCGGGTTGATCGGCTCACCGACCGACCCGATGATCCGCAGCGTCGACAGGTCGAACTTCTCCGGGATGTCCGCGCCCCACTTCATGAACGTGCGGATCACCGTCGGCGCGCAGTAGAGCAGGGTGATCTTGTACGTCTCGATGATCTCCCACCAGCGGCCCTTGTGAGGGGTGTCCGGCGTGCCCTCGTACATCACCGACGTGGTGCCGTTCGCCAGCGGACCGTAGACGATGTAGGAGTGTCCCGTCACCCAGCCGATGTCGGCCGCGGTCCAGAAGACGTCGTCGTCCTTGAGGTCGAAGACCGCCCAGTGGGTCCAGGCGCACCCGACCAGGTAGCCCGCCGTCGTGTGCAGGATGCCCTTGGGCTTGCCGGTCGTCCCGGACGTGTACATGACGTAGAGCGGGTGCTCGGAGTCGAACGCCTCGGGGGTGTGCTCCTTCGAGGCGCCGTCGACCACGTCGTGCCACCACACGTCGCGGCCCTCGGTCCAGGGGACGTCCTGCCCGGTCCGGCGTACGACGAGCACGTTGCGCACGTCGGGGCACTGCTCGAGCGCCTCGTCGACCGCCGGCTTCAACGCGGCGGGCGCTCCGCGGCGGTAGCCGCCGTCGGAGGTGATCACGACGCGGGCGTCGCAGTCCTGGATCCGGTCTCGCAGCGCCGTCGAGGAGAAGCCGCCGAAGACCACGGTGTGCGGCGCACCGATGCGTGCGCACGCAAGCATCGCGACCACGGTCTCCGGGATCATCGGCATGTAGATCGCGACCCGGTCGCCGGTCTTCACGCCGAGGTCGACCAGAGCGTTGGCCGCCTGGCAGACCATGTCCTTGAGCTCGGCGTAGGTGATGTCGCGGGTGTCGTTCTCCGGCTCGCCGATCCAGTGGTAGGCGACCCGGTCACCGTTCCCGGCCTCGACGTGCCGGTCCACGCAGTTGTAGGCGGCGTTGATCTTCCCGCCGACGTACCACTGGGCGAACGGGGCGTTGTCCCAGTCCAGGACCTTGTCCCACGTCGTCTCCCACGACAGCCGCTCGGCCGCCTTCGCCCAGAACGCGAGCAGGTCGGCGTCGGCCTCGTCGTAGGCGTCGGCCTTGACGTTGGCGTTCGCGGCGAGGTCCTCGGGAGGCTCGAACCGGCGGTTCTCGTGCATCAGGTTGGACAGGGTTTCGTCGCTCACGACTCTTGGTCTCCTCTCGGCGTCCCTCGCGGCCGGGACCGTCCTGGCCGCCACCCTAGGTGCGGCGGGTTGGATCGGCGTTGGTCCGGCTGCGGGGGATCGCGACGGTTCGTCCCGGTCACTCTCGCGGGCCGACGGGGCGATCTCCGAGCACGACGGGCTCCACGGTGTCGGGTAGCCGACCCCGCGATGACGACGCTGAGCAGGGCGCGGTGAGAGCGAAGGCGGCCAGACCGAGCGGTGCGCGGGTCGGCGATCCCCGGATCGATGGTGAGAGGCAGTGGCCCGTCTCGGAGCGTGAGCGGTGTCTGTCACGACGTGCACCTCCTGAGAGCGCAGCCACCGGGCCGGCCGAGGAGGCCCCGATGACCCGGCGGCCGCTGGCGATCGAACATGCATCTGACCAGAAACCGTGTCAGGTGTGGGCCGGCCACGGACCACCCACGGGGGTGAACACGAGCCGAGGGACGCCGCGTCCCCACGTCCGCGCCCGCAACGCAGCGGCGCCGTGCGTGCCAGACTGCGGCCGTGAGCACGCAGACCCGATCCGGCAAGGGTGCGCGAGGGGCCCCCACGCTGGAGGAGGTCGCGGCCCGCGCGGGAGTCTCCCGGGCGACGGCGAGCCGCGTGCTCCGCGGTGACAAGAAGGTCAGCGAGCACGCCCGCACGGTGGTCCTGGACGCCGCGAAGGCGATCTCCTACGTCCCGAACCTCGCGGCGCGGTCGCTGGTCACCGGCCGCAGCGACTCCGTCGCGTTCCTCGTGGAGGAGACCGAGGAGCGGATGTTCTCCGACCCGTTCTTCCTGGGCATGCTGCGCAGCGCGCAGGAGACCGTCGCCGAGGCCGGCCTGCAGCTGGTGTTCACGGTGATGACGCGCCCCGAGGACCAGGCGCGCTTCCTGGCGTACGCCGCCGGCGGCCACGTGGACGGCGTACTCCTGCTGTCGCTGCACGGCCAGGACAAGCTGCCCCAACGTCTCGAGGGCCTCGGCGTGCCCACCGTGCTCAGCGGCCGGCCGCTCACCGGCCGGCGCCGGCTCTGGTACGTCGACGCCGACAACCTGGGTGGCGGGTCGATGGCGACCGCCCACCTCCTCGCGTCCGGGCGCCGGCACGTCGCGACGGTCACCGGGCCCCTCGACATGTGTGCCGGGCAGGACCGTCTCGCGGGCTACCGCGCAGCCGTCGAGCGCGAGGGGCGGGGGTACGACGAGACCCTGGTGTCGGTGGGTGACTTCACCAGCGCCGGCGGGTACGACGCGACCCGGCGGCTGCTGGAGCACCGGCCCGACGTGGACGCGATCTTCGCCGGCTCCGACCTGGCGGCGTTCGGGGTGATCCGCGCCCTGCGTGACGTCGGGCGCCGCCCCGGCGAGGACGTCGCCGTGATCGGCTTCGACGACATCCCCGCCGCCGCCGAGCACCAGCCACCGCTCTCGACGGTCCGTCAGCCGATCGAGGAGCTCGGCACGGCGATGACCAGGCTGCTGCTCAGCCGGATCGAGGGCGAGGCGGTGGAGCGCACCGCCGTCCTGCCCGTGGAGCTGGTGATCCGCGGCACCGCCTGAGTCAAGAATCGCGACGACGCGCCGAAGGACCCTTGACAGGTGACGACCGCCACAGCATCCTGGCCGCGAGTGCTCGTGAGAGCGCTCTCACAGACGGAGGGTGATCACCCTCCACCCGGCCAGCCCAGGAGGACCCCATGCGCAGAACAACCACGAGCCGCCGCCGACCGGTGGCGTCGCTGGTCGCACTCGCAGCGACCGGCGCGATCGTGCTGGCCGGGTGCGGCGGAAGCGACTCGTCGTCCGACACCGCCGACACGGCCGACGCCGGTCCGTGCGGCACCACCGCCGACACCACGCTGACCGTGGGCCTGTTCGGCACCTTCGGCTTCAAGGAGGCGGGCCTCTGGGACGCCTACAAGAAGGTCTGCCCGAACATCACGATCAAGGAGGACGTGGTCGAGCAGTCGGCCGACTACTGGACCCGGCTGAAGACCCGTCTCGCGTCGGGCAGCGGTCTCGCCGACGTCCAGGCGATCGAGATCGGCTTCGTCGCCGACGTCGTGCAGAACCACACCGACCAGTTCGTGAACTGGAACACCGTGCCCAACTCCGCGGCCGACAAGGCGGAGTTCTACCCCTGGAAGTGGCAGCTGGCCACGACGAGCGACGGCACCAACACGGTGGGTCTCGGCACCGACATCGGCCCCGAGGCCATCTGCTACCGCAGCGACCTGCTCAAGGAGGCCGGTCTCCCCTCCGACCCCGCCACCCTGGCGAAGAAGTGGACGACGTGGGACGACTTCATCGACTTCGGCAAGCAGTACCAGGCGTCGAAGACGAAGCCGGCCGACTCCGCCTTCGTCGACAGTGCGGCGAGCATCTTCTCCACCGCCGTCTACCAGGGCGACACCGCGTACGCCGACAGTGACGGCAACCCCAACGTCGACAGCAGCGACGGCGTCGAGACCGCCTGGGGCTACGCCAGCCAGGCCGCGGAGGACGGCATCACCGCCGGTCTGCAGCAGTTCTCGCCCGAGTGGAACAAGGCGTTCTCGAGCGGAGCCTTCGCGGCCCTCGCCTGCCCCACCTGGATGATGGGCTACATCCAGGGCCAGGCCGGTGACGCGTACGCCGGCAAGTGGGACATCGCACCGGTCCTGCCCGGTGGGGCGACCAACTGGGGTGGCTCGTGGCTCGGTGTGCCGAACGAGGCCAAGAACAAGGACGCCGCGATCGCGCTGGTCGAGTGGCTCTCCACCAAGGACCAGCAGGTCACGATGTGGACCGACGGCGGACACTTCCCGTCGAACTCCGACGCAGCGGCCGCACCCGCGGTGGCCGACGCCAAGAGTGAGTACTTCAGCAACGCGCCGGTGGGCCAGATCTTCGGTGGCATCGCCGACAAGATGCAGGTCCCGCCGATCGGTCTCTACGACACCCAGATCCAGCAGGCGTTGACCACGCAGCTGACCAACGTCGAGACCAAGGGCACGTCGCCCGACCAGGCGTTCCAGGACGCCCTCGACCAGATCGAGCAGATCACCGGCTGAGAGACCACCGGGCCGCCGACTCTTCCTGCGCGAGTCGGCGGCTCGGTCCTGGCCGTGTCGTCCACGAAAGGTGATCATGACCGTCGTGTCCCAGACCAGCTCCGGCGTACGCCGGGCGGCGAAGGCCGACACCAGGCGTCGGGGTCACCGGCTGCCCGGGAGCCGGGCCGGCTACGCCTACGTCCTCCCGTTCTTCCTGGTGTTCCTCGCGTTCAGCGTCTACCCGTGGCTCGACACGGCCTGGGTGTCGCTGCACGACACCCGGCTCTCGACGTACGACCAGTCGAGCTTCATCGGGCTCGAGAACTACCGGAACCTCTTCACCAACCAGTTCTTCTGGAACGCGTTCCGCAACACGATCACCATCGGGATCATCTCGACGGTCCCGCAGCTGTGCATGGCGCTCGGCATCGCGCACCTGCTGAACTACCGCCTGCGTGGCCGGACCTTCTTCCGGGTCGCGATCCTGATGCCCTACGCGACCAGCCTCGCCGCCGCGACCGTGATCTTCGCCGAGCTCTTCGACCCGAAGCTGGGCCTGGTCAACTGGGCGCTGACGTCGGTCCACCTGCCGGCCGTGAACTGGCAGGGCGACAAGTGGCCGTCGCAGATCGCGGTCTCCTCGATCGTGATCTGGCGCTGGACGGGCTACAACGCGCTGATCTACCTGGCCGGCATGCAGGCGATCAACAACGACCTCTACGAGGCCGCGGCCATCGACGGGGCCGGGCGCTGGGCGCAGTTCCGGCACGTCACCCTCCCCGGCCTGCGGCCCACGATCCTCTTCACGATCGTGGTGTCGACGATCGGTGCGGCGCAGCTCTTCGGCGAGCCGCTGCTCTACCACAACGGCCTCGCCGACGGCGGTACGTCGAACCAGTACCAGACGCTCGGCCTGCTGATGTACCAGCAGGGCTGGGTCAACGACCGGCTCGGCCTCGCCTCGGCCACCGCGTGGACGATGTTCCTGATCATCGTCGTCGCGGTCTCCGCTCAACGTCCTGCTGGCCCGACGCCGCGAGCGGCACGACGGGGCGGCGCTACGGCGCGCGGGGCCGGCCATGGCGGTCATGGCTCCGGAGGTGACCGCGCGATGAGCACCGGGAGCGGCGCCGTCCTCAAGGGCTCGTGGGGCACCTACGTCGTGGTCACGCTCATCACGATCGTGTCGGTCTTCCCCCTCTACTACACGATCGTGATGGCGTCGCACACGAACGCCGAGATGGCAGCCGCGACACCGCCCCTGTTCCCGACCAGCTCGATCTGGGGCAACATGAAGAAGGCGCTGGAGCTCGCGCCCCTCAACCAGGGCCTGCTCAACTCCCTGATCGTCGCGGGTGCGGTCACCCTCGGCACGGTCGCCCTCTGCACCCTGGCCGGCTTCGCCTTCGCCAAGCTCCGGTTCCGCGGCTCCAACCTGCTGCTCGCGATCTGCATCGCGACGATGATGGTGCCGCTCCAGATGGGCGTCATCCCGCTCTACATGATGATGGCGCGGATCGGCCTGGCCGGTCACCTCGGGGCGGTGATCCTGCCCGGCCTGTGCACCGCGTTCGGCGTCTTCTTCATGCGGCAGTACATCGCGAGTGCGGTGCCCGACGAGCTGATCGAGGCCGCGTGGATCGACGGCGCCAGCCCGATCCGGGTGTTCTGGGCGGTGGTGGTCCCGGCCGTGCGGCCGGCGATGGCCGTGCTGGGGATGCTCACGTTCCTGATGACCTGGAACGACTTCTTCTGGCCGATCATCGTGCTCAGCTCGCAGAACCCGACGATCCAGGTCTCGTTCCAGAGCCTGGCCACCGGCTACGCACCGCAGCAGTCGATCATCATGGCCGGGACGCTCTACGGCACCGTGCCCGTGCTGGTCGTCTTCGCCCTGCTCGGCCGCCAGATCGTCGGCGGCATCATGTCCGGGGCGGTGAAGGGATGACCACCTTCCCCGAAGGGTTCGTCTGGGGCGTCGCCGCGGCGTCGTACCAGATCGAGGGCGCCGTCGCCGAGGACGGCCGCGGCCCCAGCATCTGGGACACCTTCTCCCACCGGTCCGGCACGATCGACAACGACGACAACGGCGACGTCGCGTGCGACCACTACCACCGCTGGCCGGAGGACCTCGACCTGATCCGGTCGCTCGGCATCGCGTCGTACCGCTTCTCCGTCGCGTGGTCGCGGGTCATGCCCGACGGGCGGTCGGTCAACCAGGCGGGCCTCGACTTCTACAAGCGCCTGGTCGACGGGATGCTCCAGCGCGGCATCCGTCCCCTGATGACGCTCTACCACTGGGACCTGCCGGAGGCGCTCGACGCCGGCGGCGAGGCTGGCTGGCTCTCGCGAGACCTCCCCGACCGGTTCGTGGACTTCGCGCTGGTGCTGGGCAAGGAGCTCGGCGACCGGGTGCCCGAGGTGACGACGCTCAACGAGCCGTGGTGCTCGGCGTACCTCGGCTACGCGACCGGCGAGCACGCCCCGGGTCGTACGACGCCCGCCCTCGCCTACCGTGCGGCGCACCACCTCAACCTCGCCCACGGCCGGGCCGTGACCGCGCTCCGCGACGTGCTGCCCTCGACCGCCGACGTCTCGGTCACCCTCAACGTCCACCAGGTCCAGGCCGCCTCGCAGAGCGACGAGGACCTGGCGGCGGCCGAGCACGTCGACCTGATCGCGAACCGGATCTTCCTCGACCCGATGTTCGGCGGCGGCTACTCCGACGCGCTGGTCGCCACCACCGAGGGCCTGACCGACTGGGAGTTCGTGCAGCCCGGGGACGAGGCCGAGATCGGCGTGGCTCTCGACTCGGTCGGCGTCAACTACTACAACCCGGCGCGGGTCGCGGCGCAGGACGGCAGCGGCAGGTCCTTCCCCGGCACCGACCGGGCGCGCTTCGTCGACATCCCCGGACCGCGGACGGTGATGGGGTGGCCGATCGTCGCCTCCGGTCTCACCGACCTGCTCCTGCGCGTGCAGCGTGACTGCGGCCTGCCGATGAAGGTCACCGAGAACGGCATGGCGGCCCACGACGTGCTCGTCGACGGGGCCGTGCACGACGACGACCGCATCGCGTACCTGCGCGACCACCTCGCAGCCGTGCACGACGCGATCGAGCACGGCGCCGACGTGCGGGGCTACTTCGTGTGGACGCTGCTGGACAACTTCGAGTGGGCGTGGGGCTACGACAAGCGCTTCGGCATCGTGCACGTCGACCTGGAGACGCAGCAGCGGACGCCCAAGGACTCCGCCTCCTGGTACGCCGGGGTCATCCGCGACAACGGCGTGTGAGGCGCGCACGGGTCTCGACGGGCTCGACCAGCGGTGCGGCCTCAGCGGAAGTCGATGAGCAGCTCGCCGTCGGGGTCGTCGGGCCGTTCGCCGGGCTCGCCGGCCTCGCCGCCCGTGGCCCTCGGAGCTCGACCGCGGGGTCGAGCACGGTCGCGATGAAGCAGCGCGTCACGTACGGCAGCTGCATGCCGTCCATCCCGCGCCCGTAGCTCGTCGTAGAACGCGAGCACCTCGGCCAGCTTGGCGGCGCGGGCGTCGGCGTCGAGCACCGCGACGTTCGAGCGGGACAGGACGAGGTCCTGGATCGACTTGCGGTCGACGGTCTGCCAGTGGCTGAACTCGCGCTCCTCGACGAAACCGAACCGCTCACTGAAGATCAGGGCCTGGGCGGGATCGCGGAGCTGCTCCTGGGTACCGATCAGCGCACCCAGCCGGCGTACCCACGGGATCTTCTCGTTGCGCTGGTTCCACACCAGACAGATCCGCCCGTCCGGCCGCAGGACCCGGGCGATCTCGGGCAGAGCCCGGTCGAGGTCGAACCAGTGGAAGGCCTGGGCGGCGATCACCGCGTCGACCGAACCGTCGGCGAGCGGGATCTCCTCGGCGCTCGCGACCGCGGTCGGCGTGCCCGGGAGCTGGGTCTCGAGGACGGCCAGCATCGCCGGGTCGGGGTCGGTCGCGTGGACGTCGTGCCCGAGCGCCACGAGGACGCGGGTCAGCTTGCCGGTGCCTGCGCCGAGCTCGAGGACGCTGCGTGGCTGGTCGCCGAGCATCCACTGCACCGCGTCCGTGGGGTACGTCGGCCGGCCGCGCTCGTAGGCCTCGGCCACGTCACCGAAGGAGTGCGCCCAGTCGGGTGCGGGTGGAGGGGCTCGCGTCGGGAGTGGTGAGGGGGGCGGGGTCGGCGGCGACCTCGGGCTGCGGCGTCTCGTCGGTCATCGGGATCGAGGTTACCCGTCGCAGAGCCGGAGTCGGACCACTCACTACTGTGCCGGTCGTGGACGGACTGGCCGGGATCGAGAGCCTCGAGGGCGTCGGCTCGGCGTACGCCGCCACGCGCGACGGGATCGACACGATGCTGCGAGACCGCGGCCTGCGGCGGACCTCCCCGGACCTCACCGCCGAGTCGCTGCTGCGGGGCGCCCACGCCACCGCCGTGCTGGACGGCTCCGGGTCGGGGCTCGACGACGTACGTGCCGGAGCCGGTGACGAGGTGGCCCAGGGCGCGCTGCGGGTGTCGGTCGAGCTGCTCGGCCTGGTGCCTGTGTTCGGCCGCTCGCCCGCTCAGGCGCTGGCCCGGCTGCACGCTCTCGCGGCTGCCCCGTCGGTGCCCGACGACGAGCGCGGCCGCCCCCGGGACGCCGCCTCGGCGGCCCGGTTGCGCGACGCGCTCCGGCTCCTCGAGCGACGACCGGCCGGCGCTGATCACGGCCGCGCTGCTGCACGCCGAGCTGGTGTGCGGAGCACCGTTCGCCACCGCGAACGGGGTGGTCGCCCGCGCGGCCGAGCGCCTCGTGCTGGTGAGCAGCGGGGTCGACGCGAAGTCGCTGGTGGTGCCGGAGGCCGGCCACCTCGCCCTGCGACCGGCGTACGAGTCGAACCTGCGGGCCTACGCCGAGGGCGGGCGTCCGGGACTCCAGGCCTGGCTGCTCTACTGCGCCGAGGCGTACGCCGCCGGCGCGGAGGCGAGTCCCCTGCGGGGATAGCGGTCCCACGTGCGAGCGGCACCCGATCGCTCGGGTGCCGCCGCTGGCACACGGACCCGGCTACCAAGCGTGCTCGTACCAATGGCTGCCCCGGGAGTCTCCCGTTGACAAGCGCCCTGTAGGAAGGGTGGATCGCCGCGTGGGTACCCGGTCCGCGTGCTGGTCTTGAGTTGTCGTTGAGTCATGTGTACGCCGCTCGCGCGGCGCCTCACAACCCTTGACTTTGACCGGCCCGGATGGGCGCGCGTGTCGCCCGGACCCTCAGGCGCCGAGCCGTCGCCGGCGGGTGAACCAGATCGCCCCGCCCAGCGTGATCGCCGTACCGACGGTGAGCGCGGCGAGGGTCGGCTTCACCGGGATCCGGCTGCGGAGCGTGACCGGGCGGGAGAACTGCAGCACCGGCCAGCCCTTGCTCGGCGGCGAGCTTGCGCAGCTCGCGGTCGGGGTTCACGGCGTGCGGATGGCCGACCGCCGCGAGCATCGGGGCGTCGGTGATCGAGTCGCTGTAGGCGAAGCAGTCGTCGAGGTCGTAGCCACGCTCGGCGGCCATCGCCTCGATGGCCCGCGCCTTCTCCTCGGCGTAGGCGTAGTAGTCGATCTCGCCGGTGTACTTGCCGTCCACGACCTGGAGCCGGCTGGCGATCACGTGGTCGGCGTTCAGCATCTCGCCGATCGGCTCGACCACCTCCGTCCCGCTCGCCGAGACGACCACGACGTCGCGCCCGGCCCGGTGGTGCTCGTCCATCAGCGACACGGCCTCGTCGTAGACGATCGGGTCGACGACGTTGTGGAGGGTCTCCGCGACGATCTCCTGGACCGTGGCGACGTCCCACCCCGCCACGAGCTGGGACATGAACGCGCGGATCTTCTCCATCTGGTCGTGGTCGGCTCCGCCGACGAGGTAGACGAACTGGGCGTACGCCGAGCGCAGCATCGCCCGGCGGGTGATCAGGCCGCCGGCCTGGAACGGCTTGGAGAACGCCAGCGAGCTCGACTTGGCGATGATCGTCTTGTCGAGGTCGAAGAACGCGGCGGACCGGCGCTGCGGCCGCAGCGGGACGGCAGGATCGCGGCGCTCGGGCATGACCCTCATGGTAGGTCGCCCCACCCGCCGCGACACTCGATTCGCCACGAGGCGGGTCGCCGGGTCGCCGCGGTGGGCCGGTCCGCCGTCCACAGGTGCGCCCCGGGCACCGCTCGTCCACAGTCAGGGGTTCGCGGGAGCCCGGCCGTCCGGCGTACGACGGAGGGTGGCGGCATGACCACCACCCCACCGCCGTTGCTGGTGACCGGCGACGACACCTTGCTCGACGAGCTGCTGCGCCTGTCCGCGGCGGCCGGCACCACGCCCGACGTCGCCCGCGACGTGCCCGGTGCGCTCCGATCGTGGGCGAAGGCCCCTCTGGTGCTCGTCGGGGCCGACCTCGCCGAGCCGCTGGCCCGCGCTGCGCCCGCGCGGCGGGACGCGGTGTTCGTCGTCCTGATCGGGCAGAGTCCCGACACCGTCTTCGCGACGGCGCTGGCGGTGGGCGCGGAGAGCGTGGCCGAGCTGCCTCGCTCCGAGGGATGGCTGGTGGAGCGGCTGACCGACGTGGTCGACACCGGTCCGGCGCGCGGGCTCACGGTCGGCGTCGTGGGCGGGAGCGGAGGGTCCGGGGCGACCACGTTGGCCTGTGCCCTCGGGCAGGTGGCCGGCCGCCGGGGGCCGGCCCTCGTCGTCGATCTCGACCCGCTCGGTCCCGGCGTCGACCGCGTCCTGGGCCTCGACGTGGTCGACGGCGTGCGGTGGGACGCGCTGGGCCACACCACGGGCCGGCTCAGCGCGCGGGCGCTGCGGGACTCTCTGCCCCGGCGTGACGGTGTCGCCGCCCTCACCTGGTACGCCGGCCCCCAGCCGCGCCGGCTGCAGGCCTTCGCCGTCCGCGAGGCGCTCTCGGCCGCCCGGCGTGGACACGACGCCGTCGTCGTCGACCTGCCACGCGGGTGGGACGCGCTGACCGAGGAGGTGGTGACGCGGTGCGATCACGTGCTGGTCACGGTGGTCCCGACCGTGCCGGGCCTGGCCGCTGCCGTTCGGATGTGCGGCCGGTTCGCCGATCCGGGTGCGTTGGGTCTCGTCGTCCGCGGCGTCGGCGTCGACGACCAGACCGTCACCCGCCTGACGGGGGCGCCGGTGGCGGTGCGCATGAGCGACCAGCGCGGGCTGTCGGAGGCGGCCGACCTCGGGCTCGGACCCGTGCGGTCGCGCCGCGGTCCGCTCGGGAGGTCCGCGTCGTCCCTGCTGGCCTCGCTGGGCGCGGCGGCCGTCCGGGCCGCGTGATGCAGGCCTCCGCGGAGCTCGTGGAGGAGGTCCGCTCCCACCTTGCCCGCGAGCCGGGTCCCCTGACCCCCCATCGGGTCGCCGACGCGCTGCGGGCGTCGGGTCGTCCGGTGGGTGACGCGACGGTCCTGGCCGTCCACGAGGCGTTGCGACGAGACGTCCTCGGCGCCGGCCCGCTGGAGCCGTTGCTGCGGCTGCCGGAGGTCACCGACGTCCTGGTCAACGGACCCCACGAGGTCTACCTCGACCGCGGCTCGGGGCTCGAGCGCACCGATGTCTCCTTCCCCGACGACGCCGCGGTGCGCCGGCTCGCCCAGAGGCTGGCCTCGGCCGGAGGCCGCCGGCTCGACGACTCCGTCCCCCACGTCGACGTCCGGCTCACCGACGGCACCCGCTTCCATGCGGTGCTCGCACCGCTGGCCCGGCCGGGCACGGCGCTGTCCCTCCGGGTCCCTCACCATCGCGTCCTCAGCCTCGACGAGCTCGTGGTCGCCGGCACGGTCAGCGACGACGGTGCCCGGCTCCTCCGGTCGCTGGTCAGCCGGAGGCTTGCGTTCCTGATCAGCGGGGGGACCGGCTCCGGGAAGACCACGCTGCTGAACTCGCTGCTCTCCCTGGTCCCCGCCGACGAGCGCCTGGTGCTGGTCGAGGACGCGAGCGAGCTGCGGCCCGACCACGGCCACGTGGTGGGCCTCGAGGCGCGGCCACCCAACATCGAGGGAGCCGGTGAGGTCACCCTCCGCACCCTCGTGCGCCAGGCCCTGCGGATGCGACCGGACCGACTGGTGGTCGGTGAGGTGCGCGGGGCCGAGGTGGTCGAGCTGATGGCTGCCCTCAACACCGGTCACGAGGGCGGGTGCGGCACGATCCACGCGAACTCCGCCCGCGACGTCCCGGCGCGGGTCGAGGCGCTGGCGCTGGCAGCGGGCCTGGGGCGTGAGGCCGCGCACAGCCAGCTGCTCGCCGGTCTCGACGCCGTCCTCCACCTGGGGCGCGACCACGACGGGCACCGGGTGCTGCGGGAGGTCGCGGTCCCGGTACGACGCGGCGACGGGCTGGCCGAGCTCCGGACCGCCGTCAGCTACCGCGACGGCCGGGCGGTCACCGGTCCCGGCGAGGCCGACCTGGTGGCGCGGTTGTGCCGCTGACCGGGCCGCTGACCGGGCCGCTGACCGGGCCGCTGCGGCCGGCGGCCGCTGACGCGGGGAGTCGGCCGGGCTGCTCGCCGCGGCGGCGGTGACAGCCGGCGTACTCCTGGGGTGGCGGGGGCCGCCGACGGTCCGCGCGCGGTCCTCCGGACTGCCACGTCGGCTGCTCGTGGCCGCGGGAGGACTCACGCTCCTGGTCCTTCCCGGCCGGTTCGCAGCGCCGCTCCTGGTCGTCCTCGCGGCCGCCGCTGCCGGACGGACGCTGTGGCGCCGGCGAGTGGAGACGGCCAGAGCCGAGGAGACGGCCCGGCGGATGCTCGAGGCGTGCGACCTGGTCGCGAGCGAGCTGGCAGCAGGGCGGACCGGCGAGGCGGCGCTCGACGAGGCCGCGGCGGTGTGGCCGGCGCTGCGTCCCGTCGCCGACGCGTGCCGGCTCGGGGGAGACGTCCCGGGAGCGCTCCGCTCGCTCGCCCGGGCGCCGGGGGCGGACGGGCTACGCCTCCTCGCCGGCGCCTGGGTGGTGTCCCACCGCACCGGGTCGGGGCTCGCGACGAGTACGCGGCGGGTCGCGGACGCCGTGCGCCGCGACCAGGCCACGCGTCGGGTCGTCCGGGGTGAGCTCGCGTCGGCTCGGGCCACCGCGCGTCTGGTCGGAGTCCTTCCCGTGGTCGCGCTGCTCATGGGGAGCGGCGCCGGAGCCAACCCCTGGTCGTTCCTGCTCGGCACGCCGCTCGGGCTGGCCTGTCTGGCGAGCGGACTGGTCATCGGCATCGCGGGTCTCTGGTGGATCGAGCTGATCGCGCGCGAGGTCGACCGGTGACCGGCTGGCCCGCGGCCGTGCTGGCCGCCGTCGCGGTGCTGGCCGCGATGCCGCCACCATCGCGGGTCGCCGGACCGCCGGCGCGACCCTCCTCCGCGCGGGCCGACCCGGGATGGATGCTCCGGTGGCGCGCCCTGTGGTCGGGCCTCGCGGGCGTCGCGGTGGCGAGCTTCGTGGGCGGCTCGGGGGGTGCCGTCGCCGGCCTGGTCGCCGCGATCGGGACGTGGGTCCTGATCGGTCGCTCGGAGCCGGCCGACGTGCGCCGTCGCCGGCGGATGGCCGAACGCGACCTGCCGGGACTCGTCCAGCTGCTCGCGGCCGCTCTCGAGACCGGGTGCGGGGTCGCCGAAGCCCTCCGCCTGGTCTGCGACGCGTGTCCCGGCCCGGCGTCCGACGCCCTCGGCGCGGTCCCCGCCCGCCTGGAGCTGGGTCTCCCGGCGGACGTGGCCTGGCAGCCGGCGCTCGACGACCCGCAGCTCGCGCCCCTGGGACGCGCGCTGGTGCGGGCGGGCCGCTCCGGCGCCTCGGTGACCCATGAGGTCGTCCGCCTCTCCGACGAGCTCGCCCGCCGGTCCCGGGCCGAGGTGGAGGAGCGGGCGCGCAGCGTGGGCGTGAAGGCGGCCGTTCCCCTGGGGCTGTGCCTGCTCCCGTCCTTCGTGCTCGTCGGGATCGTCCCGCTCGTGGTGAGCCTGCTCGAGACCCTGGAGCTCTGACCGGTGCGAGCCGCGAGCTCTCCACCGGTGCCGCCCGGGCCTGGCGGCTCCACAGCCGATCCGCGGTCGCTCACGCTGACTGCGCCGGCGGACGACAGTGGCGGTGGCCGCATCCGGCGGTCGCGACCGAGACGGAGGAGACACATGCACGACCATCACGACGAACGGGGCATCACGACCGCGGAGTACGCCGTCGGCACGGCGGCCGGCGCCGGGCTGGCCGGGCTGCTGTTCAAGCTGCTCACCGGCGGCTTCGGCGAGCAGCTGCTCCGCACCCTGTTCGACCACGTCCTCTCGCTGCTGGGCATCGGGTGAAACACGACGAACGTGGCGCAGCCACCGCCGAGCTCGCGCTCGCCATCCCGCTGCTGCTGTCGCTCACGGTCGGCCTGGTCTGGCTGCTCAGCGTCGGTGCGGCCCAGATCCGGATGGTCGACGCCGCCCGCGAGGCGGCGCGAGCCGCCGCGCGGGGTGACCCGGTCGCGGAAGCCGAGTCCCGCGCCGAGCAGATCGCCCCACCCGGGAGCACGGTCGCGGTCACGAGCGGGGAGGGGGACGTGGTGTCCACCGCGACCGGATCGGTCGATGCGCCCGGGGGGCTCCTGGGCTTCCTGCCGGCCGTGCGCCTCCAGGCGCGTGCCGTGGCTGCGCGTGAGGCGCCGTGAGCCGGAGCGCGACCGAACGAGGGTCGGCGAGCGTCCTCGTGGTCGCGATCGTGGGGTTGTTGCTGGTGGTCGCCGGCGCGCTCGGGGTCGTCGCGGCGATGGTCCTGGCCCACCGGAGCGCCCAGTCCGGCGCCGACCTGGCCGCGCTGGCGGGCGCCCACGGCCTCGCGCTGGGGCGCGACGCCTGCTCCGAAGCCGGCCGGGTCGCTGCCGCGAACGGCGTCCGCCTCACCGGATGCCGGATCGACGGGAGGGCGGTGCTGGTGACGGTGGAGGCCGCCGGGCCGCACTGGCTCGGACAGTCCGCCGACCTCTCGGCGCGGGCGCGTGCCGGGCCGGCGTGACTCAGTGTGGTGCGGGGTCCTCGCCGTTCGCGTCGCGCCGGGATGCTCGGGCGTTCTGCTCGCGCAGCTGTCGGTTCTCACGGCGCAGCCGCCAGGAGCGGCGGGCGCCGAGCTTGGTGAGCGAGTAGCCCCACAGCAGCGCCAGACCAGCGGCCAGCCCGAGCAGGAAGATCGTCGTCGCACCCAGGTCGACGCCGAGGAACGTCGCGGACCCGCTGCTGCTCCACAGCGCCGCGGCCACAGCGAGTGAGCCCCCGGCGATCAGCAGGACTCCGAGGACGATCATGGCGGCGAGGCTACTCGGCGGGTGCGCCGGCGAGGAGGACGTCCAGCAGCCGTACGGCGCCCGGCTTGTCCAAGGGGTTGTTCTGGTTGCCGCACTTCGGCGACTGGACGCAGGACGGGCAGCCGTCGGGACACCCGCACGATCGGATGGTCTCGCGCGTGGCCGACAACCAGGCGGCGGCCGCGCTGAAGCCGCGTGCACTGATGCCGCTGCCGCCGGGATGACCGTCGTACACGAAGACCGTGAGTCGGCCGGTGTCGGCATGGTGGGCGGTGGAGACGCCGCCGATGTCCCACCGGTCGCAGGTGGCGAACAACGGCAGCAGCCCGATCGAGCAGTGCTCCGCGGCGTGGGCCGAGCCGGGCAGGTCCGCAGCCAGGAAGCCGTGCTCCGCGAGCAGGTCCTCGGGGAGCGTCCACCACACGGCCTGGGTCGAGAGCGTCTGCTCGGGCAGGTCGAGGGGTACCTCGTCGATCACCTCGCCGGACGGTTGCCGTCGGCGTAGGTAGGACACGACCTGGTGCGTGACCTCGACGGTCCCCCGCGAGACCCGGGCCTCGCCCCAGGCGCGGTGCTCCAGCTCGCGGCCGATCGTGATGGCCGTCAGCTCGCGGGCCGTCGTGGAGAAGGCGACCTCGGCCCGGTCGATCATGGCCACGTGCTCGTCGAGGTCGAGTGAGTCCACCAGCCAGGTCTCGCCGCGGTGCACGTAGACGGCGCCGGCATGGGCGGTCGCGTGAGCGCCGGACGCGTCGACCGTGCCGACCACCCGTCCCGTCGACGCCTCGACCAGCGACACGGGCCGGCCACCGCCGGAGCGGATGTCGGTCAGCGCGCTGGCGGGCTCGGGGTGGGTCCAGTACCACCCGTGCGGGCGCCGGCGCAGCCTCCCGGACTCGGTCAGCTCGTCGAGCAGGGCACGGGCTCCCGCACCGAACAGGCCCAGCTCGTCCTCCCGGAGCGGCACCTCCTGCGCGGCGGCGCACAGGTGCGGGCCGAGGACGTAGGGGTTCTCGGGGTCGAGGACGGTCTGCTCCACGGCTCGGTCGAGCAGCGCCTCGGGGTGGGTGACCAGATAGGTGTCGAGCGGGTCGTCGCGGGCCACCAGCACCGCGAGAGCGTCTCCGGCGGTGCGTCCGGCCCGGCCGACCTGCTGCCACCAGGCGGCGCGCGTGCCCGGGAAGCCCGCGACGATCACGGCGTCCAGGCCGGCCACGTCGATGCCCATCTCCAGCGCGTTCGTGGCCGCCAGACCCAGCAGCCGGCCGTCCCGCAGCGCCTGCTCGATCTCACGGCGCTCCTCGGGGAGGTAGCCGCCGCGGTAGCTGGCGATCCGCCCGGGCAGGGAGGGGTCGACGTCGGCCAGCAGCTCCGCCGTGGTCGCCGCCACCTGCTCGGCGGCCCGTCGGGAGCGGACGAACGCGAGGGTGCGGACACCCTCGCTGACCAGGTCGGCCAGGAGGTCGGCCGACTCCGAGGACGCTGCGCGGCGTACCGGAGCGCCGTTCTCGCCGACGTACGACGTGAAGCGCGGCTCCCAGAGCGCGAGCGCCACCTCTCCGCGTGGTGAGTCGTCGTGGCTGACGGCCATCACGTCGAGCCCGGTGAGCCGGGCGGCGTGCTCGGCGGGGTTGCCGACCGTCGCGGAGGCGAGGACGAACGTCGGGTCGGAGCCGTGGTGCGCACACACGCGACGCAGCCGTCGCAGCACCTGGGCGACGTGGGCGCCGAAGACCCCGCGGTAGTGGTGGCACTCGTCGACCACGACCAGGTCGAGCGACCGGAACAGCCCGCTCCACCGGTCGTGGCGCGGCAGGAGTGAGCGGTGGAGCATGTCGGGGTTGGTGAGGACGTACTCCCCGTGCTCGCGGGTCCAGTCGCGCTCGTCGAAGGAGGAGTCCCCGTCGTGCGTGGTGACCCGCACCCCGAGCCCGAGTGTCGCCACGCCTGCCAGCTGGTCCTGCGCCAGCGCCTTCGTGGGGCTGATGTAGAGGGTGGACGCGCCCCGTTCGCCCTTCCGGCCCCGCCGCTCCAGGATCGCGGTCAGCGCCGGGAGCTGGTAGGCCAGGGACTTGCCCGACGCGGTGCCGGTGGAGAGGACCACGTGCTGCCCGCTTCGGGCGGCCTCGGCGGCCACCACCTGGTGACGCCAGGGGTCGTCGATCCCGCGTGAGCGGAACGCCGCCACGACGTCCGGGTGAGACCAGGCCGGCCAGTCGGCGGTGCGCGCCGCGCGGGACGGCAGCACCCGGAGATGACGCAGGGAGTCCTCGCGTCCGGGGCCCTGGGCCAGGCGGAGGCCCAAGGCGGCCGCGCCGGAGGGCCGGGCGCGCTCGGCTGAGCCGTCCACCGACCCCTTCACGACACCCGCCACGAGACGAGTCTGACAAAGCCGACCGACAGCGTCCCCAGGGTCCTTGTGGGTCGGCGTCCCCACGAGATGCTGCCGCGTGGTTTGATATGGCCGAACGGGGTCGTGGCCCGCTGGCACCCGCACCCGACCTGACTCAGGAGTGATCGTGGATCTGACCATTACGACGCGTGAGGCCGAAGGCCGGACCGTCGTGGCAGTCGCGGGGGAGATCGATGTCTACACCGCCCCGCGCCTGCGTGAGGAGATCACCGAGCTCGTGGCCGGTGGCTCCTACGACCTGGTCGTCGACATGTCGGAGGTCGAGTTCCTCGACTCCACGGGCCTCGGCGTCCTGGTGGGCGGCCTGAAGAAGGTGCGTGCCCACGACGGCTCCCTCCAGCTGGTGTGCAACCAGGACCGCCTGCTGAAGATCTTCCGGATCACCGGCCTGGCCAAGGTGTTCGTCATCCACGACACCGCCGAAGCCGCGCTCGCCGCCAGCTGACTCCGGCTCGACGCAGCCCACCGGAGCAACAGCCGGGTGGGCTGCCGCGCCGCTCACCCGATGTGGGCCATGCCACGGAGGTCTGACATGATCCCCGGGGCGCATGGCACAATCCGCGCCGTTCGCGAAGGAAAAGACTTCCCAGGAGGAGACCCATGACCGGGATCAGTCCCGCCGTCGTGCATCTCTCCGGTGGCAACCTCGTGCTGGTCATCATCGTCCTCCTGATCGCGCTCGGCGCGCTCGGGATGGCGTACATGTTCCGCCAGGAGGTCCTTGCTGCCGGTGAAGGCACCGACAACATGAAGAACATCGCCCATGCGGTGCAGGAGGGCGCGAACGCCTACCTGACCAGGCAGTTCCGCACCCTCGCGGTGTTCGCAGTGCTGGCGTTCCTGCTCCTGCTGGCGCTGCCCGCCGACGACCTCACGGTGCGGGCCTTCCGCTCGGTGTTCTTCCTGGTCGGTGCGGGATTCTCCGCAACGGTCGGCTACCTCGGCATGAACCTCGCCGTGCGCGCCAACCTGCGGGTCGCCGCGGCCGCCAACGAGCAGGGCCGCGACCCCGCGATGCGGATCGGCTTCCGCACCGGTGCCACGGTCGGCATGCTGACGGTGGGCCTCGGTCTGCTGGGCGCCTCGATCGTCGTCATCGCCTTCGGCAACGAGGCACCTGCCGTGCTCGAGGGCTTCGGCTTCGGTGCCGCGCTGCTGGCCATGTTCATGCGGGTCGGCGGCGGCATCTTCACCAAGGCCGCCGACGTGGGGGCCGACCTGGTGGGCAAGGTCGAGCAGCACATCCCCGAGGACGACCCGCGCAACGCCGCCACCATCGCCGACAACGTCGGCGACAACGTCGGCGACTGCGCGGGCATGGCCGCCGACCTCTTCGAGTCGTACGCCGTGGTGCTGGTCGCCGCGCTGATCCTGGGCTCGCAGGCGTTCGGTCCCAAGGGCCTGGTGTTCCCGCTGCTGATCCCCGCGATCGGTGCGCTGACCGCGGTGCTCGGCATCTACCTGTGCAAGCCGCGGACGGGGGAGAACGGGCTGACCACGATCAACCGGGCCTTCTACATCTCTGCGGCCGTGTCGGCGGTCGCCTCCGTGGTCCTCTCGTTCGTCTACCTCCCGACCAGCTTCGACAAGTTCACGGTCGTCCGCATCACCACGCTCGACCGAGTCGTGGGGGTCACCCACTCCTCGGGCAACCCGGCGCTGATCGCGTCCGTCGCCGTGGTCATCGGCATCGTGCTGGCCGCGGCGATCCTTGCCCTGACCGGGTACTTCACCGGCACCGAGTACAAGCCGGTGCGGGACGTCGGGCGTACCTCGCTGACCGGCGCGGCGACCGTCATCCTGTCCGGCCTCTCGGTCGGCTTCGAGTCGGCCGTCTACACCGCGGGTGTGATCGCCGCTGCCGTCTTCGGTGCCGCGCTCCTCGGTGGCTCCTCGCTGACCGTCTCGCTGTTCTGTGTGGCCCTGGCCGGAGCCGGTCTGCTGACCACGGTCGGTGTGATCGTCGCGATGGACACCTTCGGCCCGGTCTCCGACAACGCCCAGGGCATCGCCGAGATGTCGGGCGACGTCAGCCCCGAAGGCGCCCAGATCCTCACCGAGCTCGACGCCGTCGGCAACACCACCAAGGCGATCACCAAGGGCATCGCCATCGCCACCGCGGTCCTGGCCGCGACGGCGCTGTTCGGGTCCTACGCCACGTCGGTGATCGACAAGCTCGCGGAGTCCCGAGCGGGCGCGGACGCGAGCCAGCAGCTGCTCAACTTCTTCGTGTTCAACCCCAGGGTGCTGGTCGGCGTCCTGCTCGGCTCGGCGGTGGTGTTCCTCTTCTCCGGCCTCGCGATCAACGCGGTGGCTCGGGCTGCGGGCGCCGTTGTCTACGAGGTGCGCCGCCAGTTCCGGGACATCCCGGGGATCATGGAGGGCACCGGTCGCCCGGAGTACGGCAAGGTCGTCGACATCGTCACCAAGGACTCCCTGCGTGAGCTGATCACGCCGGGCGTGCTCGCGGTGCTCGCGCCGATCGCGGTCGGCTTCGGTCTCGGCGTGGCCTCGCTGGCCGGGTTCCTGGCCGGCGCCATCGGCACCGGCACCCTGATGGCGGTGTTCCTGGCCAACTCCGGTGGGGCCTGGGACAACGCCAAGAAGCTCGTCGAGGACGGCAACCACGGCGGCAAGGGCTCTGATGCCCACGACGCCACCATCATCGGTGACACGGTCGGCGACCCGTTCAAGGACACCGCCGGTCCGGCGATCAACCCGCTGATCAAGGTGATGAACCTGGTCTCGTTGCTGATCGCCACCGCCATCGTCTCGCTGAGTGTGGGGGAGGACCAGAACGACTTCCTGCGCTACACGATCGCGATCGTGGCGCTCGTGATCATCGTGGCGGCGGTCTACATCTCCAAGCAGCGTGAGGTCGTGCTCGGCGACGACTCCGGCGACCCGGCGCCGCCCGCGCCGCCGGCACCGATGGACGAGCCGACGACCCCGGTCGAGGGTGACGAGCAGACGCGCCAGTTCGAGCCGCAGCGCTGACGCTCCACCCGTTCCAGCACGACCACCAAGGCCCGCCCGGAGTGATCCGGGCGGGCCTTCGTGTCTGCGCCGTCGTACGCCGAGTTGTCACCTGCCGACTCGGCGTGATCTGGCTGCCTGTTCGCGCCGACTCGGCGTGATCTGAGCGCCTGTTCGTGCCGACTCGGCGTGTGATCAGCGTACGACGAGGTGGACCCGGGTGGTGGGGTAGCGGATGCCGGTGCGGAAGAAGCGGTGGTAGGCGCGGGTGAGGGCCAGGATCGCGGCAGGCGACATCTTGATGCAGCCGTGCGAGGTGTAGTCGTTGATCCGGGGGTACTCCCAGCGGCACAGCTGGTCACCGGGAGCGTCGGCGCACTGGGTGTTGCCCGCGCCGGCCTCGGTGTGGATGAACAGCTGCTCGCGCAGGGTCCCGTTCGCGCACCGCTTGTCGCTGAGCCGGAAGGCCCGGCCGTGGATCAGGCTGCCGTGGTAGTCGGCATGGTGCAGCAGGGAGTAGGTGCCGTTCGGGAGCCAGCCGTGACCCTTCGCGCACGCGTTCTCGGTGCCGGCACCGGGCAGCCCCGAGCCGGCTCGCCACGTCTCGTGCGCGAGCACCCGCCACGAGCCGTCGGCGCGCTGCCGCGCGGCATCCCACGCGAGGGTGCTGCGCCACGGGTGGGCGGTGTTCTTGGTGAAGGTCAGCTGCGCTCGGAGCCGCCCGGGCTCGGCCGACGTGCTGCCGCCGTCCGGAGGATCGCCGCCGAGCGTCGCCTCGCTCGGGCTCTGGGTCGCCAGCAGCGCGAGCAGGACGGCGAGGACTGCGAACACCCGGACGACACGAGCCATGCCTCGATTGAAGCAGCCCCGGCCCCGTCGCGGGAGCTCCCCGACCGGTGCCACGATGGCGCCATGTCCTCAGCGCGCGCCGCCGGCGTACCCGACGTCGTCCTCGCCCCCGCGCTGCGCGAGGCACTGGCGGCCGCGACGTACAGCTACGACGCCGTCGGCGACCTGCTCGGTACGACGGCCCAGCTCGCCCTGGCCCGGAACGAGACGACGCCGTCCCTCCGGCGTACGACGAACGGCTCACCGCTCGAGACCCTGGTCCGGCTGTTCCTGCTCCAGACCGACGTCGACCGGGCCCACGCGGACCAGGCGCTGCCCGGCCTCGTCGACGCGCTCGTCGGGAGCGGGATGCTGGTCGCCTCGGGCGGCGAGGTGCGCGCCCTCCTCGACTGCCGCCCGTACGCCGACGACGACCGCGACTGGTGGGTGGTCAGCGACCTCACGCCCGGTCTCGACGGCCAGCCGATCCGCGTCGCCACCGACCACGTGCTGGGAGTCAGCCCGGCATCGACGTCGCTGGCGCAGCTCACCGTCCGCGACCCGGTCGCGCGGGCGCTGGACCTCGGCACCGGCTGCGGGGTGCAGGCCCTGCATCTGGGCGGCCACGCCGACGAGGTGGTCGCCACCGACGTCAACCCTCGCGCGCTGGCCGTCACCGCCTTCAACGCGGCGCTCAACGACGTCCGCATCGACGTCCGCGCCGGCTCGCTCTGGGCGCCGGTCGCCGGTGAGCTGTTCGACCTGGTCACCACCAACCCGCCGTTCGTGATCTCGCCCGCGACGGACGAGGCTCTCGTCTACCGCGACTCGGGCCTGCCCGGCGACCGGGTGGTCGAGGAGATCGTGCGTGGTGCACCGGCGCACCTCACCGACGGCGGGTGGTGCCAGGTCCTGGCCAACTGGGTGGTCGCCCGGGACCGGCCCTGGGACGACCGGTTGGCGGAGTGGCTCGATCCCGGCTGCGACGCGCTCGTCGTGCAGCGCGAGGTGCTCGACCCGGCGTCGTACGTCGAGCTGTGGTTGCGCGACGCCGGACGCCACCAGCACACCGGACTACCTCCAGGCGTACGACGCGTGGCTCGGCTGGTTCGAGCGCCAGGGTGTCGAGGGCATCGGGTTCGGCTGGATCAACCTGCGCCGAGGAGGCTCGGCCCGCGAGCTCCTCGACTGGCCGCACGCGGTCGAGCAGCCGGTGGCACCCGCCATCCGCGACTGGGGACGCGCGGTGCGCCTCGAGGTCGGTGTCGACGACCTGCTCGTGACCCGGGCCGACGTCCAGCAGGAGACCGTCGGCTCTCCCGGCGCCGAGGATCCCGAGACGATCGTGCTGCGTCAGCAGACCGGGCTGCGGCGCGCCCGGAGGGTCGACACGGTCGAGGCCGGGCTGGTCGGCGCGTGCGACGGCGAGCTCACCGTGGGGCAGATCCTCGACGCCCTGGCCCACCTCCTCGAGCGGGACCGCGACGAGCTCCGCGCGGCGTACCTCCCGGTGGCGCGAGAGCTGGTCCCGAGGGCTACCTGGCTCCGTCGCGCTGAGTCGAGTCGAACTTCCGAGCACGTCGCGGGAACGCGGCGCCCGGTCTGGCCTCGTCGCTACAGACAGATCTCGTCAGTGGCGCCGAGACGCCGGGGGTTCGCATGTCGATCCGTTGCTGCTCATCCCCGACCACGAGCAGCGAGCCGCTCGGCCGGCGTCGCCTCGTGGCTCGACCGAGGGACGGGCCATGCCGGACCTGATCCTGACCGAGTCTCGCCAGGCCGCGCTGCGCTCGCTCCTGGCCTGCGAGCCCGTCCCCGGTCACCCCTTCCGTCCCAGACGTGTTCGACCTGCTCAACCAGCTGGTGCCGTGCGACCTGCTTCGTGGCGCCTGCTTCACCGACCCCAGGGGCCGTGGTGCTGGACGAGATCACCCTCGCCCCGGGTCCGGGGCCGCATCTGGTCATCCCCAACCCGTTCGGCGCCGGACACGAGGAGGGGACGGGCCCTACCACCTCGGCTGGGTCCACTGGTCCAGGAACCCGCGGCTGGCCGAGGAGTGCAACGGGCGTCGCCGGCGTGGACGACCTCGCGATCGGCTTCCGCAACGGCGTCGACCACGTCGTCCAGTTCGGCTTCGTGCGCGAGTCCGAGTCTTCACCGAGGAGGAGCTGGCGATGCTGCGGATGCTCGTCCCGGTCCTGGGGAGGTTGGTGCGGGAGCGACCGACTCCCCGGCCCCACCGACACACCTCACGCTCAGCGAGCGTCGGATCCTCCACCAGGTGGCGGCCGGCCGGGCCAACGCCGAGATCGCAGCGTCGCTGTGTGTCGCGGAGAGCACGGTGCGCAAGCACCTGGAGAACTCCTACCGCAAGCTCGGGGTGTCCAACCGGATGGCTGCGGTCGCGCGCCTGCGAGGCTCGGACCACGACGGGGTCGACCTGCGCGGACGGATCGAAACATTCGCCGCAACGCGAATGGGCACGCCGGCTGCGCGCTGGCTAGACAGGAACCTCCACAGTTCTTCACTCTCGGAGGTTGCCATGATGCTCACCCGTCGCTCGCTGACCCTCGGCACCGTGGCCGGCGCCGCGGCAGCGACCCTGGCCCCGCGGGGCCTGCTCCCGGAGGCGCTCGCAGCGTCCGGGTCCTCGTCCGAGAGCCCGCAGGTGGTGCTCGACTGGGAACGCATCGTGTTCCGCACGGTCTACACCGTCGCGGCCACGCCGATCCCGGTCGGCGTACCCGTCCTGGGCTTCGTCTCCGTGGCCATGCACCGGGCCGCCACCAGGTCAGCCGAGGTCGGCGCCAGCTCGGAGCGAGCCGCCGTCGCGACCGCCGCCCACGACGTCCTCGTGCACTACTACCCGGCCCAGTCGGCTCCAGCTGGCAGCCGACCTGGCAGCCAGCCTCTCCGGGAATCGGACCGGCGAGCGCGCAGCAAGGGCGCGCGGATCGGGGCGAAGGCAGCGGCCCGCATGCTCGCGAGCCGCGTCGGTGACCACTACCTCGACCCCTCGTTCCACTACGCGAAGGCGCCCGGCCCCGGGGTGTGGCAGCCCAACCCCGGCTCGACCGACATGCTGGCGCCCTGGTTGGGGTCGTTGCGCCCGCTCTTCGTCCAGAGGCCGGTGCCCGTGGCCGGTCCCTACGCGCTCACCTCGGCCGCCTATGCCGAGGAGTTCGACGAGGTACGCCGGCTCGGCCGTGCGTCCTCCGTCGAGCGCACAGCGGAGCAGACCGCCACCGCCCAGTTCTTCAACAGCAACTCGGCCACGATGGTCGGGGACGCGCTGATCCGCCGTCTCGAGGTCCACCCGCTCGAGCCTGCTGGCCACGACCCGGCTGTTCGCGATGATCCACGGCGCCATGACCGACTCCGCGATCCGGGTCTGGGGACTCAAGCGCGACGTGGGCTTCTGGCGTCCCAGCCAGGCGATCGCGGGTGCCGACACCGACGGCAACCCCGACACCGTCCCCGAGGCCGGACTGGGCTCCGCTCGTGCCCAACCCGAACTACTCCGACTACGTCAGCGGTCACGCCGGCCTGACCGGGCCGGCGTGCGAGGTGATCCGGCGCGTGCTCGGCGAAGGCACGGCGCTGGAGCTGATCTCGGTGAACTCGCCGACGCCCACGGGTCTACGCCCACCTGTCCGAGATCGAGCACGACGCCTTCAACGCCCGCATCTGGTCCGGACTGCACTTCCGCCGCGCCATGGTCGACGGCTACGCCATCGGCCACCGCACGGCCGGCGCGTGATGCGACGCCTTCGGCGTCTGACCCAGGTCCGACCCACCAGCGCGGCCCCGGAGACCGGGGCCGCGTTGCTGTGCGCGGCCTGCCCGCGGGCCCGCGCCGACGGGTCGCCGAGGCCGCCGTCGTCGTGCTCCGACGGCGGTCATCCCCGGGCTCGGGGCGGGAGGACTGGACACGACGCGCTACCGTGAGCGGCCGTGAGCCGTGGAGACCCACCGGCTCGCCCCCCGAGCACGGCAAGCCGTCAGGAGAAGCAGTGGCACACAAGCTGGTGATCGTCGAGTCGCCCGCGAAAGCGCGGACGATCGGCGGCTACCTGGGCAGCGACTACGTGGTCGAGTCCTCGATCGGCCACATCCGCGACCTGCCCAACTCCGCTGCCGACACCCCGGCGAGCATCAAGGACAAGCCGTGGGGCCGGCTCGCCGTCGACGTCGACCACGACTTCACGCCCTACTACGTCGTGCCGCGCGACAAGAAGAGCCACATCGCCAAGCTCAAGAGCCTGCTGAAGGACGCCGACGAGCTCTACCTCGCCACGGACGAGGACCGTGAGGGCGAGGCGATCGCCTGGCACCTGCTCGACGAGCTGAAGCCGAAGGGCATCCCGGTGCACCGGATGGTGTTCCACGAGATCACCAAGGCGGCGATCCTGGCGGCGGTCGAGAACCCCCGCGAGATCAACGACGACCTCGTCGAGGCCCAGGAGGCACGGCGCATCCTGGACCGCCTCTACGGCTACGAGGTCTCCCCGGTGCTGTGGAAGAAGGTCATGTCCGGGCTCTCGGCCGGCCGCGTCCAGTCGGTGGCGACCCGGCTCGTGGTCGACCGCGAGCGCGAGCGGATGGCGTTCCGCGTCGCGTCGTACTGGGACATCGAGGGCACCTTCGACGCCGGCTCCGGCAAGGAGCCGCGGATGTTCCCTGCGAAGCTCCACTCCGTCGACGCCGTGCGCGTCGCCGGCGGCTCCGACTTCGGCACCGACGGTGAGCTCAAGGGCAAGCGCGCCGAGGACCGGGTGCACCTCGACCGGAACGCCGCGGAGGGACTGGTCGCGGCCCTGCGCGACACGTCGTACGACGTGCGGTCGGTCGAGTCGAAGCCCTACCGCCGTTCTCCCTACGCGCCGTTCCGCACCACCACGCTGCAGCAGGAGGCCAGCCGCAAGCTGGGGATGAGCGCGTCGGGCACGATGTCGGTGGCGCAGCGGCTCTACGAGAACGGCTTCATCACCTACATGCGCACGGACTCGACCACGTTGTCGAGCACCGCGGTGGACGCCGCCCGGTCGCAGGTGCGTGAGCTGTACGGGGCGGAGTACCTCCCCGACGCCCCTCGCACGTACGCCTCCAAGGTCAAGAACGCGCAGGAGGCCCACGAGGCGATCAGGCCGTCCGGCGAGCGCTTCCGGACGCCGGCCGAGACCGGCCTCAGCGGCGAGCAGTTCCGGCTCTACGAGCTGATCTGGATGCGCACGGTCGCGTCGCAGATGAAGGACGCGGTCGGTCACTCGGTGACGATCCGGCTCGGTGGCCTCGCGGCCGACGGCCGCGACGTGGTGTTCTCCGCCAGCGGTCGGGTGATCACCTTCCACGGCTTCCTCAAGGCCTACGTCGAGGGCACCGACAACAACAAGCGCCAGGACGACGCCGAGACACCGCTGCCCGACCTGCACGAGTCCGACCCGGTCTCGGCGGCCTCCCTGAGCGCGAACGGGCACGAGACCAAGCCGCCCGCGCGCTACACCGAGGCGACCCTCATCAAGGAGCTCGAGGAGCGCGAGATCGGCCGGCCGTCGACGTACGCCTCGATCATCGGCACGATCCTCAACCGCGGCTACGTGTACAAGAAGGGCACCGCCCTGGTGCCGGCCTGGATCGCCTTCTCCGTGGTGCGCCTGCTGGAGGAGCACTTCCCCCGGCAGATCAGCTACGAGTTCACCGCGGACATGGAGGACGTGCTCGACGAGATCGCCGGTGGCCGCAAGGACCGGGTGACCGAGCTGGGGGAGTTCTACTTCGGCTCCGACCGGGTGGTCGGGCTGCACCAGCTGGTCAACGAGCTCGGCGAGATCGACGCCAAGGAGCTGGCGACCTTCCCGGTCGGCGGCCCCGACAGCGGGATCGTGCTCCGGGTCGGCCGTTACGGGCCCTACCTCGAGGGCCCGGGTCCGACGGGCGGAGACGGTGACGGTGAGGCCGACGGGGCGGCCGTGCGGGCCAACGTGCCCGACGACCTGCCGCCCGACGAGCTCACGCTGACCAAGGCGCGCGAGCTGCTGGCGAACCCGGCGGGGGAGGAGAAGCAGCTCGGGGTGCACCCCGAGACCGGTCTGGAGGTGGTCGCCAAGAACGGCCGCTACGGCCCCTACGTCACCGAGGCCCTGCCCGAGGGCGCCCCGAAGTCGGCGAAGCCGCGCACGGGTTCCCTGTTCGCCTCGATGTCTCTCGACACGGTCTCGCTGGACGACGCGATGAAGCTGCTCTCCCTGCCGCGCGTGGTCGGCACCGACGCCGACGGCGTCGAGATCACCGCCCAGAACGGCCGGTACGGGCCCTACCTCAAGAAGGGCACGGACTCGCGCTCCCTGACCTCGGAGGAGCAGCTCTTCACGATCACGCTGGACGAGGCGCTGGCGATCTATGCCCAGCCCAAGCAGCGCGGGCGGGCGACCGCGGCGCCGCCGCTGAAGGAGCTCGGCGCCGACCCGGTGTCCGGCGCACCGGTCGTGGTGAAGTCGGGCCGCTTCGGCGACTACGTCACCGACGGTGAGTTCAACGCGACGCTGCGCAAGGACGACACGGTCGAGGCGATCACCCTCGAGCGCGCCGCCGAGCTCCTGGCCGAACGCCGGGCGAAGGGCCCGGCGAAGAAGGCGACCAAGCGGGGCGCCAAGAAGGCTCCCGCCAAGCGCACCGCCAAGAAGACGACCAAGCGGGCGCCGGCCAAGAAGTAGCGGTTCACAACTAAGTCAAGTCACTTAGTTGTGTTAGAGTCCGGCGCATGATCTCGCCGAGTCCGGGTCCTCGTCCGTCCCGTCGCAGCCTGCTGGCCGGTGCTGCGGCCGGTGCAGGTCTCCTGGCGCTGCCCGCGGAAGCCCTTACGCAGCGTGCCTCCGCGGGCGCGCCGTACATCCGCAAACCCCTGCCGCCCTCGTGGTTCTACGACTACGGCTCCAACGCCGAGATGCGCTGGGACTCGGTGTCGACCCAGCAGTACCTCACGCCGCAGCCGCGGCTGTTCGTCCGCAACCACACCGCGACGCCGACCGTCGACGTGTCGACGTACCGGTTGCGGATCTTCGGAGACGGCCTCGCGACGCCGAGGTCGTCCGACGCGGCCGTGACCTTGTCGTACGGCGACCTCCGCTCGCTGCCGGTGACCCGGCTGACGACGGTCCACGAGTGCACCGGCAACGGGCGCTCCTTCTTCGGGACGCAGCAGGGGACCCCGGCGTCCGGCACGCAGTGGACGCTCGGGGCCGTGGGCGCTGTCGCGTGGCAGGGCGTGCGGCTGGGCACCGTCCTGGAGCGGATCGGGCTGGACCCGCGCGCGGTCTCGATCATGGCGACCGGGCTCGACGACCCCTACGTGAGCGGCGGCGTGGACTACGGGCGGGTACGCCGGCCGTTCCCCGTGACCAAGGCCCTCGAGGACGCGCTCCTGGTGTGGGGCGCGGACGGTGAGGACCTGCTGCCCGACCACGGCTACCCGATCCGGCTGCTCCTCCCGGGGTGGGTCGGGATCGCGTCCATCAAGTGGCTCGGCTCGCTCGAGGTGTCGACCGCGGAGCAGACCTCGCCCTGGAACACCAAGTGGTACCGGATGACCGGCGGTGCGCTACCCGGCCGACAGTCCGCGCCGTTGACCGTCAACCCGGTGCGCTCCGCGCTCGAGCTCGGGTGGGGCGCGACGCTGGTCCGGCGTGCGGTGGTGCCGCTGACCGGCAGGTCGTGGAGCGGTGCCGGTCCGATCGCGAGGGTCGACGTCAGCACGGACGGCGGCGCCACCTGGGACCGGGCGCGCGTCGTCCGGGGCGGTCACCGCGAGGCCTGGACGCAGTGGGCCTACGACTGGCGACTGCCGAGCCGCGGCGACCACGTCGTGATGGCGCGGGCCACCGACGTCGCCGGTCGGCAGCAACCGCTCGTCACGCCGTACAACGACGGTGGGCTACTTCTTCGACGCCGTGGTCCGCCACCCGGTCACCGTCGCCTGACGCCCCGGTCCCTCGGGTCGTCCGCCCCACAGGGTGCTAGGGCCCCTTGTCAGGCGGACGACCGAGATCAGCGTATCGGTGCGTCCAGCCGCCTTGCGCGCAGCGCGCTTCGGCGCGCGGCGGTCGTTCCGGCTCGCTCCGTCGGCCGACGTCCTCACCGCCCCACCAGAACGACGTGGCGATGATGACGTAGAGGACGACCAGCGACGCGCCCTCCAGCCAGGTCGACTCGCCGTCGAAGGCGATGAACGCCGCCAGCACGATCGCGAGCATCAGCACCACGACGAGCATCGGAGCCAGCACCAGCGTGAGCGAGGCCATCCCGAAGATCTGGGAGACCAGCACCAGGACCGGCGCCAGCACCAGCGCGATCTGGAGCGGACTGTTGAGGATCACCGAGAAGGCGTACGCCGACTGGTTCTTCGCCGCGAGCTGCACGCCCACGACGTTCTCGATGGCGTTGCCGGCGATGGCGACGATCACCAGTCCCGCGAAGGTCTCGTTGATCGACAAGGCGTCCATGGCGGGCTGGAGGGCCTGCACGAACCAGTCGGAGACGAACGCCGCGCCGACGCCCGCGACGGCCAGGAGCACGACGGCCACAGCCAGCGGCCACCGCGGCTGCTCCTGAGGGACGGTCTCGTCGGTGTCGTCCCGACGCAGGGAGAACGGCAAGGAGAGGGCGAACAGACCCAGGAGGAGCACCGAGACGATCATCGAGAACGTCTCCTCGTGGGCGTCCGCGGGCGTGTGCAGCCAGTGCGTGAACGACGGGATCGCCCACGCCGACACCGACAGCAGCATCAGGACGACGATGGTGCGGGCGCGCGCCGAGCCCAGGGGCTGGGTGCCGTGGCGCAGGCCACCGACGACGAAGGCGAGCCCGAGGACCAGCAGGAGGTTGGCCAGGATCGAGCCGACCAGGGCGGCACGCACCACGTCCACCAAGCCCGCCTTGAGCGAGAAGATGCAGATGAAGAGCTCCGGGAGGTTGCCCAGCGCCGACTGGAGGACCCCGGTCGCGCCGGGGCCGAACCGGTCCCCGAGCTGCTCGACGGACCGGCCCACCAGGGACGCCAGCAGGCACACCGCCGCCGCCGACACGACGAAGGCGGCGACCGAGTTCCAGCCGCCGTACGTCGCGACTCCGGCGAGGACGACGAACCCGGCGCACAGTCCCAGGATCAGCTTGTCGGACCGGATGAAGGTCGGCGTCGCTCCCGTGGCGCTCATGGGCGCAACCGTAGCGAGGGCCGGGCCCGGCTCCCGCGGACGGTGTAGGTGCGCTCGACTACGCTCGGCCCGAGCAGCGGCGACCAGGGGCAGCGATGAGCGGTGAAGGGCGGGGCGTGTACACGACCACCGGCGTCTTCGTCTGCTTCGAGGGCGGCGAGGGTGCCGGCAAGTCCACCCAGTCGCGGGCCCTCGCCGCCACGCTCGAGGCAGCGCGCGTACCCCACCGTCCTCACCTTCGAGCCCGGCGACACCGCCGTCGGCAAGGAGGTACGCCGGATCGTGCTCGACCCGGCCACCGGGGAGCTCTCCGACCGCACGGAGGTCCTGCTGTACGCCGCCGACAAGGCCGAGCACGTCGACACCGTGGTCCTCCCCGCCCTGGAGCGCGGCGAGGTCGTGATCACCGACCGGTACGTCGACTCCACGCTCGCCTACCAGGGGGCGGGCCGCACCCTCGCCGCCGAGGAGGTGGAGCGGGTCGCGCGGTGGGCCACCCACGACCTGCGCCCCCACCTGACCGTCGTCCTCGATCTCGAGCCGGCGCACGGCTTCGGCCGCTTCGCCGAGCGCGACCGGATCGAGGGGGAGTCCCCCGAGTTCCACGCCCGGGTCCGGGAGGCCTTCCTCGCCATGGCTGCCGCGGATCCCGACCACTACCTCGTCCTCGACGCCCGCCGGCCGGCCGAGGACCTCGCGGCCGAGGTGTGGCAGCGGGTCGAGCCGCTGCTGGGTCAGGCGGCCCGGCGATGAGCACCGTCACGGCGCCCACGGTGTGGGACTCCCTCGTGGGCCAGCGCCGCGCCATCGAGGCCCTCCGCACCGCCGCCGGCGGCCACGGCATGAGCCAGGCGTTCCTCTTCATCGGCCCTCCGGGGTCGGGCCGCTCCAACGCCGCGATCGCGTTCGCCGCCGCCCTGGAGTGCGAGGAGAGCCCGCCCGGGTGCGGGGTCTGCCACTCCTGCCACACGGTCCTGGCGGGGAGCCACGCCGACGTGACCGTGGTCCGCACCGAGAAGCTGTCGATCGGCGTGGACGAGGTCCGTGACCTGGTACGCCGCTCCGCGCTCGCGCCGGTCGGGCGGCGGTGGCAGGTGATGATCGTCGAGGACGCCGACCGGCTCACCGACCAGGCGGCCAACGCGCTGCTCAAGGCGATCGAGGAGCCGACGGACCGGACGGTCTGGATGCTGTGCGCGCCCACGGTCGAGGATCTGCTCCCGACCATCCGTTCCCGGTGCCGCCTGGTCACGCTCACCACACCGTCCACCGCCGAGGTGGCCGACTTCCTGGTGCGCACGGCACGGCGTGGACGGCGCGCTCGCGTCGTACTGTGCCCGCGCCAGCCAGGGCCACATCGGCCGGGCCCGCGCGCTCGCCCGCGACGAGGGCGCGCGCAACCGCCGCCACGAGGTGATCTCGTGGCCGGCCCGGCTCGCGGGCCTCGGTGACTGCATGAACGCCGCGGCCAACCTCCACGAGACCACCCAGCAGGAGGCCGACGTGATCACCGGCGAGCTCGACGCGCGGGAGCGCGCCGACCTCGACATCTCCTACGGCGTGGTCGAGCGCGGGCGCCGGCCCCGGGAGTACGCACCGGCCCTCGCCGCCATGGAGAAGTCGCAGAAGACCCGGGCCAAGCGTCGTCACCTCGACGTGGTCGACCGGAGCCTGATGGACCTCGTCTCGGTCTACCGCGACGCCATCGCGCTCGCGACCGGTGGTGGCGAGCTGGTCAACGAGGAGATCCGGGGTGACATCGAGCAGATCGTGCGCACCTCGACCCCCGAGCTCAACCTCCGGCGGATCGGCTGGATCTTCGAGGCCCGCGAGCAGATGCTGGAGTTCAACGTGCCGGTACCGCTCGCCCTGGAGTCGATGATGGTCGCGTTGAAGACGCCCACCCGGTGAAGCGCCTGGTCGTCGCGGTCGCGCTCGTCCTCGCGTTCGTGCTGGTCGCCGGAGGGTCGCTCGTCGCCGCCCTGGACGGCTCGACGTCCGGGGGCGGAGGTGCGCCCGGGCCGACGCCGGTGACGCCCTCGGCGACGTCGGACCCGTCCCGGGCTCCCGCACCGGGGCTGGCGTCGTTCTACCACCAGCGCCTGGAGTGGTCGGACTGCAAGGACGGCGACCAGTGCGCGACGCTGACGGTGCCGCTCGACTACCGGCGGCCGGGTGGCGACACGCTGGCGATCTCCCTGCTCAAGGTCCCCGCCGCCGACGCCGACGCGCGGCTCGGCTCCCTCGTGATCAATCCGGGCGGCCCCGGCGAGCCGGGCACGGCGTACGCCGCGCTGGGCGACCAGGCCTACGGCCAGCCGCTGCTCGACCACTTCGACCTCGTCGGCTTCGACCCCCGGGGCACCGGCGACAGCTCGCCGGTCGACTGCCTGGGCGACGAGGCCCTCGACCGCTACCTGGGGGAGGACCCCGAGCCCTCGACGCCGGGTGAGGTGGTGGCCTTCCGGGCGACCCAGCACCAGCTCGCCACCGGCTGCTCGCGGCTCTCCGGTGAGCTGGCCTCGCACATCTCGACCGTGGAGGCGGCCAAGGACATGGACATCCTGCGGGCCGCTCTCGGCGACGGCGCGCTGAACTACCTCGGCTCCTCCTACGGCACCAAGCTCGGGGCGACGTACGCCGAGCTGTTCCCCGACCGGGTGGGCCGCTTCGTGCTCGACGGTGCGGTCGACGTGTCGCTGGGCACGCGTGAGCTGACCCTGCAGCAGGCCGAGGGCTTCGAGCGGGCGCTCGAGGCGTACGCCGCCGACTGCGTGGCCTCCTCGGTGGGCTGCTTCCTCGGCGACACGGTGCCGGAGGTGCTCGACACCATCAGCTCCCTCATCGACCGGATCGCCGCCGAGCCCCTCCCGGCCGGCGACCGCGAGCTGACGGCGGGCAACGCGTTCTACGGCATGGCGGTCACTCTCTACAGCCGCAACTACTGGGTCCTGCTGACCCAGGCGCTCCGCTCCGCTCTCGGCGGTGACGGTGAGCCGCTGATGCTGCTCGCCGACGCGTACGCCGCCCGCAACGCCGACGGCAGCTTCCAGAACAACTCGATGGAGGCGTTCTTCGCCATCTCCTGCCTCGACGACCCCTGGTCGATCCCGGCGACCCGGGTGCCCGCACAGTTCCCGGCGTTCGAGAAGGCGTCACCGGTCTTCGGCAAGGTCTTCGCCTGGACCCTCCCCTCGTGCCGCGGCTTCACCCCACGCAGTGACCAACCGGTCCCGACGATCCGTGCCGAGGGTGCCGCACCGATCGTGGTCATCGGCACCACGCGCGACCCCGCGACGCCGTTCGCCTGGGCGGTGGCGCTCGCCCGCCAGCTCGACTCCGGCGTCCTCCTGCGCCGCAACGGCGACGGCCACACCGGCTACCACGTCGGGAACTCCTGCATCGACGACGCCGTCGAGTCCTACCTCGTCTCCGGCATCGTCCCCGCCCCCCGCACCTCGTGCTGACCCGGCTGCCCTCGACGCCGCACAACGCCGACCCGGCTCTTCGTCGCCGAGGCCTACGCCGATTCCCGCCCGCCCGTCCGCCCTCCGTATACTTCCGGCCGTTGCCCGGACGCACGTCGCCGTGAGCAGCGCGCCGCCTTAGCTCAGTCGGTAGAGCGATTCACTCGTAATGAATAGGTCGTCGGTTCGATTCCGACAGGCGGCTCCACCCTCGAACCCAGCCCTGATCTGCGCGAACGTCCCAGCCAGCGGGTCCCTCGGGTGGGCCGGAGGCGGGAACCAGAGCCAACGAGGGAGTGTGGGCAGATGCCTGGTGCGGAGCGCACGCGGGTGGAGTCGTTCGGCCATGCCGAGGACGGCTTGGAGGAGGCGACTCCCTGGTACCAGTGGGGGCCCTACCTGTCCGAGCGTGCGTGGGGGACGGTGCGCGAGGACTACAGCGCCGGCGGTGAGGCGTGGGACTACTTCCCGCACGACCACGCCCGCTCCCGGGCCTACCGCTGGGGCGAGGACGGCATGGCCGGCGTCAGCGACGTCGGGCAGCAGCTGTGCATGGCGCTGGCGTTGTGGAACGGCCGGGACCCGATCCTGAAGGAGCGGATGTTCGGCCTGACCGGCCCCCAGGGCAACCACGGGGAGGACGTCAAGGAGTACTGGTGGTTCACCGATGCCCTGCCCAGCCATGCCTGGCTGCGGTGGCGCTACCACTACCCCCAGACGGAGTTCCCCTACGCCGACCTGGTGGCCGAGAACGCCCGCCGCGACCAGAGCCAGCCCGAGTACGAGCTGCTGGACACCGGAGCGTTCGACGACGACCGGTACTGGGTGGTCGAGGTGACCCACGCCAAGGACGACCCGCACGACCTGCTCATGGAGATCAGCGTCACCAATGCCGGCCCGGAGGCCTCGACGCTCCACGTGCTTCCCCAGCTGTGGTTCCGCAACACCTGGTCCTGGGACATCGACGCCGAACGGCCGACCTTGCAGGCGACCGACGCCGGCGGTGTGAGCGTGGAGCACCCTCGGTTCGGCGAGCTGAGCTGGGAGCTCGACGCCGGTCCCGACGGCTCCAGCCCCGATCTGGTCTTCTGCGACAACGACACCAACCTCCGCCGGCTCTACGGCTCGCCGGACTCCCCGACGTACCCGAAGGACGGGATCAACGACCACGTGGTCACCGGTGCGGCGACGGTGAACCCCGACCACGTCGGCACCAAGGCCGCCGGTTGGTACCGGCTCACCGTCGCAGCCGGGGGAGACCCAGGTGGTCCGCGTCCGCCTCCGCGCCCCTTCGTCGTCGCCTGCGTTCGGCAAGCCCTTCGACCGACGTGCTGAGCCGGCGCGAGAAGGAGGCCGACGAGTTCTACGCCGAGGTCATCCCCGCCACCGTCGACGACGACGCGCGCCTGGTGGCCCGCCAGGCCTTCGCCGGGATGATCTGGGGCAAGCAGTTCTACTGCTACGACGTGAAGCGCTGGCTCGACGGCGACCCCACCCAGCCACCGCCGCCGCCCGAACGCCGACACGGACGGAACGCCGGCTGGCTCAACCTCGACGCCAAGGACATCCTCTCGATGCCCGACCCCTGGGAGTACCCCTGGTTCGCCGCCTGGGACCTCGCCTTCCACACCATCGCCCTGGCGCACCTCGACCCGGCCTTCGCCAAGTACCAGCTCCTCGCGATGTGCCGCGAGTGGTTCCAGAACCCCAACGGCGCACTGCCGGCCTACGAGTGGGCCTTCGGCGACGCCAACCCGCCGGTGCACGCCTGGGCTGCGCTGCACGTCTGGGACATCGACGGCCGCCGCGACACCGACTTCCTCGCACGGCTGATGCCGAAGCTGCTGATGAACTTCACCTGGTGGGTCAACCGGATGGACCCCGAGGGCGACCACCTCTTCGCCGGCGGCTTCCTCGGTCTCGACAACATCAGCGCGATCGACCGCTCCCACCTCCCACCGGGCGGACGCCTCGAGCAGGCCGACGGCACCAGCTGGATGGCCTTCTACGCGCTCACGCTGCTGGAGATGGCGCGGATCCTCGCGACCAAGGACGACGCCTGGACCGACATCGAGGTGAAGTTCATCGAGCACTTCGTGCTGATCGTGGACGCGATGCACTCCCAAGGGCTGTGGGACGAACAGGACGGCTTCTTCTACGACGTCTTCCACGGCCCCGACGGGACGGCGACACCGATCAAGGTGCGCTCCATCGTGGGCGTCCTTCCGCTCATGGGCACGGTGGCCCTGAGCCCGGAGCTGCTGGAGACCCTGGGGAACCTGCGGAAGCGTTTCGCGGGGTTCCTCGGACAGACCGACCGTGCGCTCACCGGCGGCCGGGTGTTCCAGGTCCCCGGCACCGACACCCTCGCCATCGGCGTCGTACCCCCGGGCCAAGGTCGTCGGGTGCTGTCGCGAGTGTTCGACGAGAGCGAGTTCCTCTCCCCGCACGGGCTGCGGGCGGTGTCGAAGTACCACGAGGAGCACCCCTTGTGGGTCGAGCTCGCCGGATCCTCCGTCTCGGTCGACTACGAACCCGGCGAGTCCTCCACCGGCATGTTCGGCGGCAACTCCAACTGGCGCGGGCCCGGTGTGGATGCCGGTCAACTACCTCCTCCTGCGCAACCTCCAGCGCTACGCGCACTCGCTGGGCGCGGAGCAGGACTTCGAGTACCCGACCGGGAGCGGGGAGCAGGTCGCCCTCAGCGCGTGCGCCGACGACCTGCGGGGGCGGCTCGTCTCGCTCTTCCTCCGTGGCAGTGACGGACGCCGCCCGTGCCACGGGTGGGTCGACAGGCTCCAGAACGACCCCCGGTGGCGCGACAACATCACCTTCAACGAGTACTTCCACGGCGACAACGGAGCCGGGCTCGGCGCCACCCACCAGACCGGCTGGACCGGCATCGTGGCCGACCTGATCTGCCGCCCCGACCCGTTCGCGGGCGGCGCTCTGCCATGGCAGCTGTGACGCAGCTGTGACTCAGGGCCTCAGGATCGCCTTCGGCCGAGAGGTGTGCGGCACCCTGGAGGAGGGCGCTGCCCGCGAGTGGCTGGTCACCGACGGCCTCGGCGGCTACGCGTGCGGCACCGTGGCCGGCCTGCACACCCGCCGCTACCACGGGCTGCTGATGCAGGCGACCGGACCCGGCGGGAGGCGCGCGGAAGCCTCGGACTCGTCGCCCTGGACACGGTCGTGGTCGTCGGCGACCAGCGCACTCCGGCTGGCCACCCACGAGTGGGTCGGGGGAGCAGTCGACCCGCGCGGCCACGAGCACCTCGCATCGTTCGACCTCGACGACGGCGTACCCCGCTGGCGCTACGACCTGGGTCCGGTCCAGCTCGAGGTCGAGCTGGCGATGGCGTACGGCGTCTGCACGGTCGGAGTGGTGCACCGCCTCCTCGCCGGGCGAGGCCACCCTCGAGGTCACCCCGCTGTGCACCTGGCGCGACCAGCACGGAGACCGGTTCGCCGGCGCCGACCCCACGGTCGAGTCGAGCAGCACGGGCTTCGTCTTCGAGTCCGCCTACCGGGTGCAAGGCCCGGGCTACCGGCCCGCAGGGTCGTGGTACCGCGGCGTCTACCACCGCGAGGAGGCCGCCCGCGGACTCGGCGCGAGCGAGGACCTGTGGGCCGCCGGGACGTTCACCGCCGCCCTCACTGCGGGCGAGACGCCTCGAGGTGGCGGCCACGACAGAGCTCGGCTCCGACGCGCCGGACGCCAGGTCGATCGTGTCCGACGCTCGAGCGAGGTCCGCCGCTCTGGTGGCGCAGGCCGGTGCCGAGGACGACGTCAGCCGGGTCCTGGCCGTCGCCGCCGACCGCTTCGTCGTCCAGACCTCCAACGGGCCCACCGCGGTGGCCGGCTATCCGTGGTTCGGCGAGTGGTCGCGCGACCTCTTCACCTCGTTCGAGGGGCTGTTCCTGTGCACCGGCCGGGCCGAGCAGGGACGCGCGGTCCTGCAGCGGGCGGCGGCGAGCGTCTCCGAGGGCATGCTCGCCAACACCGCTGACGTCGGGACGCTGGAGTACAACACGATCGACGCCACGCTGTGGTTCCTGCACGCCCTGGGTCGCTACGTCGAGCACACCGGCGACCTCGACCTCGTCCGCGGAGCTGTCACCGTCCGTCGTCGACATCGTGTCCGCCCACGTGAGCGGCACCCGCTTCGGCATCGGTGTCGACGCCGCGACCGGCCTGCTGCGCGGTGGCGCCGACGGTTGGGCGCTGACCTGGATGGACGCACGCGTCGACGGCCGGCCGATCACGCCGCGGGCCGGGTTCCCGGTCGAGATCGAGGCCCTGTGGGTCAACGCGCTGGGGACCGTCGCCGACCTGCTGACCCGGGTCGGGCGAGGACGTCCATGTCTGGTCGACGTTGCGGGACCAGGCGACGTCCTCCTTCGGCTCCCGGTTCCGGCTCGGCACCGAGGGACTTGCCGACGCCCTCACCCTCGCCGGCCTCGCTGTCACCGAACGACGCCCCAACCAGCTGCTGGCTGCGTCCCTGCCGTACGGACCCGTCACCGATCCGGAGACGATCGGATCGATCGTCGACGCCTGCCGGAGAGATCTGGTGACCTCGGTCGGGCTGCGGTCGCTGTCGCCGGACGACCCCGGTTACCGCGGCCGCCACCGGGGTGGCCCGGGCGAGCGCGATGCGGCGTACCACCAGGGCACCGTGTGGCCCTGGCTGATCGGCCCCTACGCCGACGCCGTACGTCGCGCCGGCCGCGACACCACCGGACTGCTCGACGGCCTCGAGCTGCACCTGTCCGAGTTCGGGCTCGGCTCCGTCTCGGAGACCATGGACGGCGACGCCCCCCACGCCGCCACCGGATGCCCCTTCCAGGCGTGGTCCGTCGCCGAGCTCATCCGGTCCCGCGCGACCTGATCTGCCGTCGAGACTCCGCCCGTCCCACGAGATCGAGTGTCGCGACGACCGGTCCGGGAGGAACGTTCTCCTTCTTCATTGCGGCCGTGCTGGCGCTGGCTGGATCCGGAGGATGAGCCCGCTCGGGCTGCCAGGTATCTCGATGCCTGGACCGACGCGAAGGACTGGTCTCTTGGGCCGCGACGGTCGCTGCGTCGACGGTGCCGGTGGGCGTGACGCCGCAGGCCCTTCTGGAACGCCTTCAACGCCTCGGTCACCGCCGGTGCCACAGCAGCGTGTCGACGGGTCCGGGTCACCGGAAGCCGCCAGCTTCAGCGTCGCTGGACCGCGTGCCGTGCACGCGACGGCCTCGCTGAGCAGCCGCGCCCCGACCTTCTGCAGCTCGGCCTGAGGCCGGCCTCAGCCGCCGTGCCCACGCGCGCCGACCACCAGCATCCGAGCGCCCTGCGAGAGCTCGACGAGCGTCTTGGCCGCACCGGCGTGCACGACCCGGTACTCCACCGCGACGTCGTCGAAGCTCGCCACCTGGGCGCTGGAGTCGTCGAGGAGGGCCAGCCGGACCGCCTCGGTGTACTCGTCGAAGGCCGGGACGTACCCGAACTCCCAGTCGGCGGGGCGCGGCGCGGTCGCGAGGGACCAGGCCCTGAGGACGACCAAAGGAGCGCTCAGCGCTCGGGCCAGGACGAGCGCCTCGGCGAGCGCATGGTCTGATCCCGGAGAGCCGTCGTGCCCGACGACGAGCTGCCGGCCCGTGCCTCACTCGGCCCGGCTGTCGGCCTCTCCTGCTGCTCGCGCGGCATCGCGCTCGGCCGGTGACCGCAGGATGCAGAACTCGTTCCCCTCGGGATCCGCGAGGACCACCCAGCCGGTGCCCGGCCCCCAGTGGCCACGCAGGTCGTGCACCTCGGTCGCCCCGTGGTCCAGCAGCCGCTGCAGCTCCTCGTCGCGGGTCCCCTCCCGGGGTACCAGGTCGAAGTGGATCCGGTTCTTGACCTGCTTGACGTCAGGCACCTCGATGAACAGCACCTGGTGACCGGTGAGGGGGTCCCGGATCATGCACTCCTCGTGACCGGGCTCGTTGGGGTCACCGTCGATGTCGGCGTAGCCGAGCACCGGCTTCCACCACTCGGAGAGCTCGTAGGCGTTCGAGCAGTCGACCGTCGTGTGCGAGATGAAGGCAGTCATCGGGACACTGTGCCCAAGCGCCGGACGCCGCTCAACGTGATTTCCTTCAGCCGTGCCCGACGGAGGGCCGGACAGGGAGATCCCGCCGGGCGCAGGTCGGGGGAGCGGAGGGCCGGACAGGGAGATCCCACCGGGCGCAGGTCGGGGGGAGCGGCGTCGAGCGGGATCCGTCGGGGGGCGCCGAGAGTCACGCGCTGCATCGACATCCGTGGGCACCTCGTATGGTGCGGTCGTCGTTTGCAGCATCGCACAGGTTGCCGCCCGCAGAGGCGGATCGGCACCCCCGAGCCGTTGCGCCGGCTCACGCCCTCGGAAAATTCCGGCGATCACCCGCGCGGGGCGAGGGCACGGCGGGCAGCGGGGATCGACACTGACCGCGTGGCGGACCGCTGGCGCACGTGGGGACGGGACTCGGACGGGGCGTCCGACGCGCGGGACCGGCTGATCGACGCCGCCGGAGGCGACATCACCGACCTGGCCCGGCGGCTGGCGGACTCGTTCCTGGGCAGGTGCGCGCGACGCTTCATCGACATGACCGGCATCGACCGGAGCATGGTGCTGGCCTCCCAGGCCTTCACGTCGATGATCCCGCTGCTGATCCTGGTCGCAGCCTGGGCGCCGTCGGGGGACGAGGACGTGATCGCGGACTCGATCATCAAGAAGTTCCACCTCGAGGGTGACGCCGCGTCGGCGGTGACCCAGCTCTTCGCCGTGCCCGCGAGCGCCACCGGCACGGTGAGCACATTCAGCGCGCTGCTCCTGCTGATCTCCGGTACGTCGTTCACCCGCCGCTTCCAGCGCATGTACCGCGCGGCGTACGAGCAGCGGAAGGCGGGCATCCGGAGCGGGGTCTACTCCACCCTCGGTCTGGTCGTGATGCTGGTCGAGGTCTTCGTGCTGTACGGCGCGCGAAAGCTGGTCGCCTACCTCCCGCTCAGCTGGCTGTTCACGCTGCCCTTCGCGATCATCACCGGCGCCATCCTCTGGACGTCCATCCCGTACCTGCTGCTCAACCGCTCCGTCCACTGGCGCCGCCTCGTGTTCGGCGGCCTGGTCTCCGCCATCGGCACCGCGGTGTACTCGGTGGTCAGCACGATCTACATGCCGGAGACCCTCGAGCGCTACACGCAGGAGTTCGGGCTGTTCGGCGTCACCATCGCCCTCATCGGCTGGCTCCTCGTGATCGCGTTCATCCTGGTCGCCGCCGCAGCCGTCGGGGCCCAGTTCGACGCCTGCCTGGCCCCGTGGGCGCTGTACCTGAAGACCAGGTTCAAGCTGGAGGACCCGGAGCTGGAGCGGCCCGAGCCGACGGCTGCCGACCTGGCGGCGGGGATGACCACCGACGACATCCGCCTGGTGCTCCGCGTCCTCGGGAGCTGGGGGATCCTGACCGCCGCGGTCTACGCCTCCACCATCGTGGTGCCGGGCATCGACGTCCCCGGCGGGTTCACGGCGTACGTCCTGGTGTCCCTGATGCTGGGCCTGGTGAGCGCCCTGCTCGGTGCGGTGCCCCGGATCCTCCCGGTGCCGCAGCCGGTCCTCGTCGTGGCCGCCCTCTCGCTGGTCATCAACGGCTTCCTCCTCACCGTGGTCGCCTGGCTGACCCCGGGCCTGGAGATCGACAGCTTCTGGGCGGCCATGGCCGGTGGCTTCGTGATCGCTGTGGTGACCGCGGCGCTCGAGATCTTGTGGAAGCCGATCAAGAAGCACCTCTAGCACTCACTGCGCGAGCAGACGAGCGCGGTGTTGAGTGCCGGCCGGACCGAGGTCAGGCCTCGGTCGCCTCCTCCAGCGGAGCCACCTCGATGTCCTTGCCGAACATGAAGACATAGGTGAGACCGGCGATCGCTCCGCCGACCAGCGGCGCGAGCCAGAAGATCCACAGCTGGCCGAGCGCCTCGCTGCCGGCGAAGAGGGCCGGGCCGGTGGAGCGCGCGGGGTTCACGGACGTGTTGCTGACCGGGATGCTGACCAGGTGGATCAGCGTCAGCGACAGACCGATCGCGAGCGGAGCGAAGCCCTTGGGTGCGCGGGTGTCCGTCGCGCCGAGGATCACGTAGAGGAACACCGCGGTCAGGATCACCTCGATCACCACCACCGCCAGGAACGAGTAGCCGCCCGGTGACCGGTCGCCGTACCCGTTGGTCGCGAAGCCGGTGTCCTTGGCGCTGAACCCGTCGACGCCGTTGGCGACCACGAGGAGGGCGGCCGCGGCCACGACGGCGGCCACCACCTGGGTGACGATGTAGGGCACGACCTCCGACATCTTGAACCGCTTGGCCAGAGCCAGACCGAGAGAGATGGCGGGGTTGAAGTGGCCCCCGCTGATGTGCCCGACGGAGTACGCCATGATCAGCACCGTGAGGCCGAACGCGAAGGCGACACCCAGGTAGCCGACACCGACGTCGGGCACTCCGGACGCGAGCACGGCGGTGCCACAGCCGCCGAAGACGAGGACGAAGGTGCCGAGGAACTCGGCGGTCAGGCGCTGGGGCATCGTGTACTGGTCCATGGGCTTCCCTTCGCAGGACTGGTGGCGAGCAGTCTCCACCACCACCCTGGTGCGAGCACAAGCCCTCGTGCTCACCTGGGTCGGGTGAGCCGATATGCCGGCCGACGGCGCGCCTACCCAAGCGCAGGTCCGGCCGGTACCGTGACGGGGGCTTCGAAGGGCGGGTGACGAGCCACCTCGCACGGACCGGTCGGGTCGCTGGTCGCGGGCGACGGCCCTCTGGCCCCGCCGCTGCTGGCGGCGTCCTACCCGGCGTCGCAGACGGGGAGAGTGGGCGTGGCGCGACTGCTGCACAGGCTGGGCATGTTCTCGGCCCGCCGACCGCTCGTGATGATCGGCGTCTGGGTGCTGCTGGCCGTGGCCGTCTTCGCGTCCGTCGCGACCTTCGGCGCGCAGACCAACAACGACCTGACGCTGCCGGGCACGGGGAGCCAGTCCGCCAAGGACCTGCTCGAGGACAAGTTCCCGCCCCAGCAGAACGGCGTCAACCCGATCGTCTTCGACGTCCCGCAGGGCAAGCTCACCGACCAGGCGTACAAGCAGGCGGTCAGCGACTCGGTCGAGGCGATCAAGAAGCAGCCGCACGTCTACAGCGTCACCAACCCGCTCAGCAGTGGTGGCCAGACCGCCGGCCTGCTGTCGAAGGACAAGCAGACGGCGTTCGCGCCGGTCCTCATGGACGTCTCCACGGGAGACCTGACCACCGAGCTCGCCCAGAACGTCATGGACGCGACCGCCCCGGCCACGAAGGCCGGCATCACGACCGCGGCCGCCGGGTCGATCGGCTCGACGCTGTCCGACGAGCCCAACGAGACCAGCGAGATCGTCGGCATCATCGCCGCGATGATCATCTTGAGCTTCGTGCTCGGCAGCCTGGTCGCGATGGGGCTGCCGATCATCACGGCGGTCGCGGGGCTGGGGGTGGCCCTGTCGGTGATCGGGCTGGTCGGCCACGTGGTCACCATCCCGTCGAGCGGCCCGACGCTGGCGACCATGATCGGCCTCGGCGTCGGCATCGACTACGCGCTCTTCCTGATCACCCGACATCAGGAGCAGCTGCGGGCCGGCATGTCCATGCAGGACTCCATCGCCAACGCGGTCGCCACGGCGGGCAGTGCGATCGTCTTCGCCGGTACGACGGTCGTGATCGCGCTGCTGTCCCTCGGCGTGGCCGGCATCCCGCTCGTCAGTGCGCTCGGACTCGCCTCCGCGATCGGCGTCGTGGCAGCGGTCTTCGGCTCGATCACGTTGCTGCCGGCGTTCCTCGGGCTCCTCAAGCACCGGATCGCCTGGGCCCGGCTGCCGCAGTTCCTCAGCCCGACCCCGAGGCCCGGGCACGGCCTGTGGTACCGCTGGTCCGGCGTCGTACGCCGGCACCCGGTCGTGGTCACCGTGGCGTCGCTGGCCTTCCTGGTCCCGCTGATCATCCCGGTGTTCTCCCTCGAGCTCGGTCAGGAGGACATCGGGGCCACCGACCCCTCGACCACCGAGCGTCAGGCCTACGACCTGATCACCGCCGGCTTCGGGGTGGGCTACAACGGGCCCCTCCAGGTGGCGACCGCGATGGAGCCGCCGGCGACGCCGAGCGCGGCGTACACCAAGAAGTACGACAAGGCGACGTCGCTGAAGAAGGACCTGGACCAGAAGCAGAAGCAGCTGCCGAAGGAGCAGAAGCAGCTGGAGAAGCAGCAGAAGCAGCTCGAGGCCGAGCAGGCCTCCCTCCAGCAGCAGGGCGACGAGCTCGAAGCAGCAGCAGGCGGCGCTCCAGCAGCAGGCCGACGAGCTGAAGCAGCAGCAGGCGGCGCTCCAGCAGCAGGCCGACGAGCTGAACCGGCAGAAGCAGACGCTGCAGGCCGAGGCCGCCGACCTCCAGGCACAGAAGCAGAAGCTGGAGCAGGAGAAGTCCGCGCTCCAGCGCGAGGCCGACGCCCTGGCCGCCGAGATCCGTCGGCTCGGTGCCCGGCTGGTGAGCCTCAGGGCCCGGGAGGCGCTGCTGGAGCAGCGGATCGCGGATCACCAGGACGACCCCGCCCTGGTACGCCGGCTCGAGCGGCGCCTGGCCCGCGTGCAGGCCCGCGAGGCAGAGATCGAGAAGCGGATCCCCGCCCTGAAGAAGCAGGCCGAGCAGCTCGTGGCCAGGCCGCGAAGCTGGAGAAGCAGGCCGCCGCCCTCCAGAAGCAGGCGGATGCGCTCAACCGCCAGAAGGCGGAGCCTGCGAGGCGGAGGCCGGCGTCACTGAAGCGCCAGGGCGACGCGCTGCAGGCGCAGGCCGACGACCTCCAGGCCCAGGGCGACGCTCTCCAGGCCCGGGCGACGAAGCTCCAGCAGGAGGCGCGCCGCGCTGCAGGAGCAGGGAGATGCCCTGCAGAAGCAGGCGGACCAGCTGAAGCAGGAGCAGAAGGAGGCCCAGCAGGAGCAGCAGCAGGCGCTGAAGCTGCAGGACCAGCTCACCGACATGCTCACAGCCGCGGGCGGCGACGACCGGGGCACCGACCCGCGGGTGGTCGACCTGCAGTCCGCCCTCTCGGCCACCGCCGGCGTGGTCTCGTTGACGCCGCCCCAGATCAACAAGGCCGGTGACGTCGTCCTGCTGTCCGCCGTGCCCCAGACCTCGCCCGCCTCGAACGAGACCGCGCAGCTGGTCAAGGACGTGCGCAGCGACGTCCTGCCTCCGGTGAACCCCGCCGGCATGGTGTCCTACGTCGGCGGCTTCACCGCGTCGTACGTCGACCTGGCGGCCTTGATCACCGCCCGGCTCCTGCTCGTGATCGGGACCGTGATCCTGCTCGGCTTCATCCTGCTGATGATCGCCTTCCGCTCCCTGCTGATCCCGCTGCAGGCGGCGATCACCAACCTGCTGTCGGCGGCAGCGGCCTTCGGCGTGCTCACCGCGGCCTTCCAGTGGGGCTGGGGGATCTCCCTGCTCGGGATCGACACCGCCGACACGTCGGTACCGATCGCCAGCTACGTCCCGCTGATGATGTTCGCCGGGCTGTTCGGGCTGTCGATGGACTACGAGGTCTTCCTGGTCAGCCACATCGACAGCCACCACCACCGGCGGCGAGGAGGCCCGGCAGGCCGTCGCCTCCGGCCTGGCGTCGAGCGCCCGGATCACCACGGCGGCAGCGCTGATCATGGCGTCGGTGTTCGCCAGCTTCATCCTGGACGGCGACCCGACGATCAAGCAGTTCGGCGTCGGGCTCTCCGTGGCGGTGCTGCTCGCCGGCCTGCTCGTGGTGACGCTGGGACCCGCCGTCATCGTGCTGTTCGGCAAGGCCGCGTGGTGGCTCCCGGGCTGGCTCGACAAGCTCCTTCCCCACATCTCGGTGGAGGGCGAGACGATGCCCAGCGCCACGCGCGGGACGGCCCCACCGGCGCCCGACGGCCCGCTGCCACCGGCGCCCGACCCCGAGACGGCGTAGGTCGGCTACCGTAGGGATTCGGCATCCGCAGGGGGCGCAGCCCTACGATGTGCCCCTCTCGCGTCTTCGGTCTGAGGGAGGGCCGGACGATGACCACGACCCGCACCATCCGGCCGCTGCTGCGCGCCCGCACCTCGCCGCCGCGTCCCTCGACCCACATCCTGTCGCGACCCCGCCTGCTGGAGCAGATGGACGCCGGCAGCCGCGGGAGCGGTCACGCTCGTGTGCGACGGACCCGGCACGGGCAAGTCGCACCTCGTCATCGACTGGGTACGCCGGCGCCGCAGCCCCGGCGTACGCGTGGCCTGGGCGGCGCTGGGTGCCGACTGCAACGACCCGCAACGCCTGTGGACGCTGTTCCTGGCCTCGTTGGACGCCGCCGGGCTGGACAACCCGAGCCTGGCGGGGATGCGCCCCCCGGTCGAGGTGAACGACGCGTTCCTGGACCGGCTGCTGCTCGCGCTCGAGGAGCTCGACGCGCCCCTGGTGCTGGTGCTGGAGGACCTGCACGAGGTCACCGCACCGGCAGCGGTCGGCACCATCGACACCCTGGTCCGGCTGCTGCCCGAATGCGTGCACCTGGTGATGATCACCCGCTCGGACCCGCCGCTGTCGCTGCACAGGTTGCGCGTCGGCGGTGGCCTGAGCGAGATCCGGCACGCCGATCTCGCGTTCACCGCACGACGAGGCCGTGGCGCTGCTGAGCCAGCACGGGCTGACCTTGACCGAGGCCGAGGTCGAGCAGCTCATGGAACGCACCGAGGGGTGGGCGGTCGGCCTGCGCCTGGCGGCCCTGACCCTGCAGCGTTGTCGGGACGACGCCGACCGGGCGCGGGCGGTGGCGGCGTTCGCGGGCGACAACCGGGCGGTGGCCGACTACCTCGTCGCGGAGGTGCTCGGACGCCTGCCGGAGGACCTGCGCCGGTTCCTGCTGTTCACCAGTGTCGTCGAGCGCGTGGACGCCGGGCTGGCGGAGCACCTGACCGGCATGTCAGGCGGCGCCGAGGCGCTGGAACGGCTGGAGTCGGCCGGCGTCCCGCTGGTCCCGCTCGACGACCACCGCGGCTGGTACCGCTACCACCGGCTCGTCCAGGAGCTGTGCCGGCAACGGCTGTACGCCGAGGACCCGGCCCTCGTCACCAGGCTCCACAGCCAGGCGGCGCTCTGGTTCGGCGAGCACGGCGAGTACGACGAGGGGCTGCGGCAGGCGCTGGCGGCGCGCGACTGGGCCGTGTTCGGCCGGATCGCGGTCGCGCGCGCCGGAGCCCACGTCTTCGGCCACCCCGGCAGCAGCGTCCGCGGCCTGATCGCCGAGCTGCCCGAGGACGTCCTGCCGGACGACCCCTGGCTGGCCACGGTGCGCGCCCTCGCGCTGCACGACGCCGGTGCTCCCGACCGTCTCGCTCGTCGGGTGCAGCACGCCGAGCGGCTGTGGGCCGAGCACGCAGGGCGACGACGCCCTCGCTGCACCGGATGGTGCTCGCCCTCCTCCGTGCCGGTGCGGCCCGGGCCCGGTACGACGTGATCTCGGCCGCCCGGGAGTGCGAAGAGCCCTCCGACTGGCGGACGCTGCCGAGACCGGCTGCGCGGGCGCACTGGCCCGCACTGCCGTCGTACCGCGCCTATGCGGACCTCCTGCTCGGCAAGAGCCTGATCTGGCAGGGCCGCCTCGCGGAGGCCGAGTCGTGCCTGGTGCTCGCGGCCTCGGCGGCGAACGGGCAACCGCCAGGATCCGGTGGACGGCGACCTGCTCGCGAGCGCCTACCTCTCGCTCGTCCTGGCGATGCGCGGGGCCTTGCGGCAGGCGACCACGCACGCCGACCACGCTCTGGCCCTCGGTGGCTCACAGGGCTGGTCGGAGGAGATCCAGTCGACCAGCGCCTGGCTGAGCCTGGCGCTCGTGCACCTCCAGCGCGGGGACGTCTTCGCGGCCCGTCGCGCCCTCGACGAGGCGACCGTCGTGCTGGAACGCCGGCCGGACGCCCTGCTGCAGGTCTGCCGCACGCTGGCGTCGGCGCGCCTGCTGAACGAGACCGGAGACCAGGGCGCTGCGCGGTCGGCGCTCGGAGAAGCCCGCGCCGTGCTCGACGCGCTGCCCGAGGTCCCGTTCCTGACCGACTGGTGCCTGATCGTCGGCGCCGAGCTCGAGCTGACCGAAGGCCGCCCGTCGGCGGTGCTGGACCTGCTGGACCCCACGACCCGGCTCGGCACGTCCGCGGCGGCGCGCGTCCTGCGCGGCCGGGCGTTCCTCCACCAGGGACACGGTGAGGAGGCGCTGGCCGAAGTCGAGCCGCTGACCGTCGCCTGGCGGCCGGACGTGGCCGGCATCGAGGCGTGGGTCGTCATCGCGCTGGCCCAGGAGTCGATGCGCCAGGACGGCGCCGCCCTGATCGCGCTGACCCGGGCGCTCCAGGCGGCCGAGAGCCGAGGGATGGGTACGCCCGTTCCTGCGCGAGCGGGAGCGGCTGACCCCGCTGCTGGAGCGGTACCGGACCGTGGTGATGACCCCGTCCCCCTTGGTCGACCGGCTGCTGGCGCCGTCGCCGGCCCTGGCCGGCCGGCACGTCTCGCTCACCGACCGCGAGCTGGCGGTCCTGCAGCTGCTGCCGAGCATGATGAGCAACGAGCAGATCGCCGGGCGAGCTCTTCGTGTCGGTGAACACCGTGAAGGTCCACCTGAAGTCGCTGTACCGCAAGCTCGGTGTCAGCAACCGGCGCGAGGCCGTGATGGCCGGGGCGGCCTGGGCCGCGGACCAGTCGACCGCACTCCCGAGCTAGTCCGGCGCCGGGAGCGGCGCTCACGACAGGGCGACGTCGGAGTGGTCCCGAGGGTCGGTCTCGGGCCTCGGCCTCGGCCTCGGCCGTCGGCCTGGCGTCCCGCTCGAGCGCGCCCTGCTCATGACCACGCTGGGCAGGATGATGCGCGCCACAGACCGACGAAGATCAGGTCGAGGAAGATCTGGATGGTCACGACCACGCGGGCCGCCTGGCCCGTGGCATGGATGTCCCCGAAGCCGACCGTCGCGATCGTGGACATCGTGAAGTAGAGCGCGTCGACGCGGGTGTTCAGGCCGTCGAACTGACCCGCGTTGGACGCGAGGCCGAGGTAGACCAGGGACGAGAAGACGATGAAGGCGTAGAGCACCGCCACGACGGCCTCGAGCCGGACGGAGACGTCCTGGTCGGTCGACCGCCGTGCGCGCTCGGCCAGGGTGAAGAACGCATAGGAGAGTCCGATGAGTCCGGCCAGGGCGACGACCAGGGTCAGGCCGAGGGAGTGTCGATGACCCGGCACGGGGATCACCGCGTAGAGCAGCGAGCAGGGCCGTGATGGTCAGCCCGCTGCGCAGCAGGAACCGCAACCTGTGTCTCTTCATCCGGCATCATCCGTATCGGCCGGGATCCGGCGCAGACCGACCAGGTCGATGCCCGCGTCGCGGATCCGGTGACAGAGCTCGACCAGCTCCTGCTCGTCGGCGACCTCACCGACGATGGTCGTGGTGACCGGCTCCACGACGTACTGCACGTCTCCGAACAGGTACTCCGCCACCTGGGTCACGTCGCCGACGATACGGAACTCCACGCGTCGGGAACCGCGGGTCTCGGGACTCACTCGCCCACCCGCCCTGCCTCCGCCGAGCGGTGCCGCACCTCGACCAGGGTGAGCCCGAGCGCTGCGAGCCGGTCGAGGGCTCCGTGCAGAGCGGCCTGGTCCGTGGGCCCGTCGCTGGTCAGCCGGGTGAGCCGCGCCCCGTGCGAGATGGTCCAACCGGCGAACTCGTCGCGCTGCGCTTCGGGCACCACGCCGCGACAGGTGATCTCATACACCCGGTGCGGAGGTTGCGTCGGTGCTCCCACGTCGTGACTCTCCGCCCACCCGAGGGTCGGGTGCTTCACCCTGCGCGGGTGAAGAGGCCGGAGGACGTACGGCCCGGGGGCTACTGCAGGGCAGCCGTCAGGCGCATGACCGTGTCCACGTAGCGGGTGCCCTGCGACCGTTGCGCCCACTCCTCCTGCGTCAGCGGCCGGCACAGGGACCGGTAGGTGTCCTCGACCTCCCGGAGCTGGGCGACCGCCTCGGGACCGAGCAGCATCATGCAGACCTCGTAGTTGAGGGCGAAGCTGCGCAGGTCCATGTTGCTGGTGCCGATCACCGCGACCGTGTCGTCGACGCTGAAGTGCTTGCCGTGCAGGATCAACGGGGGCGGGTACATCAGGATCTTCACCCCCGCAGCCAGCAGCGCGTCGTAGTACGACGCCTGGGCATGGCCGACCATGAACTGGTCGGACTGCTCGTTGACGAACAGCTCCACGTCGACGCCGCGCTGGGCCGCGGTGGTCACCGCGTAGAGCAGCGACTCGTCGGGGATGAAGTAGGGGCTGGTGATGGAGATCCGGCGGGACGCCGAGGCCAGCAGCGAGGTGAACAGCCGGAGGTTGTTCTCGCTGGGGAACCCGGGGCCGGACGGCACGACCTGACAGGTGACGTCCGCGATCGCGTCGGCGGCGACCGGCCCCTGCGGATCGGCGCGCTTCACGTCGAGCATCTCGCCGGACTCGGTGTACCAGTCGCTGGCGAACACGGCGTCCAGCGCGGCGACGGTCGACCCGGTGACCCGCGCCATCAGGTCGACCCACCGGCGGCCCATCTCCTGGTACTTCGGGTTGCCGTAGGAGGCTTCGACGAGGTTCTGCGAGCCGCAGAAGGCGATCTGGTCGTCGACCACGAGGATCTTGCGGTGGTTGCGGAGGTCGGGACGGCGCCACTGTCCGTGCAGGGGCCGGACCGGCATCATCCGGTACCACTCGATCCCGTGCGTCGTGCAGAACTCGAGCATCGTCTTGTGGCCGGGCAGCTTGCGCGAGCCGAGGTGGTCGAAGAGGAACCGCACCTTCACCCCGCGGGCGGACGCGTCGGCGAGGGCCGCGAAGAAGTCGCGCGTCGTGTCATCGAGGTCGGAGATGTAGAACTCGACGTGGACGCGGGTCTGCGCCGTCGTGATCGCCTCGGTCATCGCGGCCATGGACGCCAGGTAGTCGGGGAACAGCTCGACGGTCGACGCCGTGGCCGGCGGCAGCGCCCCGAGCTTGCGGTTCAGGTGGAGGAACGTCGTGACCAGCGGTGACGCCTCGGTCGCCGGGTCCGCGATCCCGGCGGTCCGTTCCGCGATCAGCAGGTTGATCTCCGCCTGCTTCGCGCGACGCTTGCTGCCGACCCGGGCGCTGCCGAAGAACAGGAAGAAGAAGAAGCCGATCCACGGGTCGAACAGGATCACCAGCAGCCACGCCATACCGGCCGTCGGCTTGCGGTTGCGCGGGATGATGCCGAGGGCTGCGATCCGCAGGACGATCTCGCCGGTGATGAAGACCGCTGCCGCGATGGGCCCGAGGTCGCGGAGGCTCACGCGGCGGCCGGCTCGTGCGCTGACGGCTGCTTGCGCCAGGCGAACCCGATCACGACCAGCGCTATGCCCCAGGCCAGCGCCACGATGCCGAGCACGATGGTGATCCCCTTGGCGCTACCGCCGGGGTTCACCATGAAGAGCACGCCGAGCACGATGTCGATCGCCGCGCTGGCCAGCAGGAGGCCGCGGGGCGAGGTACCCAATGCTGCGAAGCCCTCGAGCAGACCACGGACGACGAACCAGACACCGGCCAGCCACGTGACCACCGAGGCCGACATGCCGGGATGCGTCACGATCAGGATGCCGAGCACGACACCCAGCGCACCTTGGACCAGCAGCATCGTCCGGGCGTCCCTGGCCTGGGGCTGGAAGGCGAGGAAGAGCACCGCGATCCCGTCGATGAGCGCCCACAGGCCCCAGAGGAGCATGAAGGTGAAGATCGCCGTGTCCGGCCAGAAGATCGCGATGATGCCGAGGACGATCGCGATCGCGCCGCGGACCAGGGCGCTCTTCCAGGTCAGGGATGTGGGTGTCATGGTGCCTCCTCGGGCCTTTCGGGCCTTCTCGGGCCGCCTGGTACGCAGTGTCCCGCACCCACCCTCTGCTGGCGGGGAACGCGCGGGCGTCACCCGCGGCGGGTGACCGCCGCGCCGGGGCAGTGATGAGGCCCCGCGCCCCCGGGCAGGGACCAACGGCCCTCCCGGGTGGCCGCCCGGCGACGTACCGTCGAAGGACCGGCACGGCGTAGATCCGGCCGGGCCACACCCGGGAGGCAGCCATGACATCCCCGTCCAGGGACGAGCCCGTCCAGAGGCTCGGGAGCGACGAGTGCTGGGAGCTGCTCGAGGGTGAGGAGTTCGGCCGGCTCGCCTACCGCCTCGTCGACGAGGTCCACATCGTCCCGATCAACTACATCGTCGACGGCCGCAGCATCCTGTTCCGCACCGCGTCCGGCAACAAGCTGCTCGCCGCGGCGCTGCACTCCGACGTCGCCCTCGAGATCGACTGGCACGACGACACGTCCGCCTGGTCGGTCGTGGCACGCGGGCATCTGCAGCAGCTGGAGGAGGACGAGGAGCACCGGGTCGACGACCTGCCGCTGCACCCCTGGGTCCCGACCCTGAAGTACGACGTCGTCGAGCTGGTCCCCGAGATGGTGACCGGTCGTTCCTTCCACCTCGAGCGGGACGAGTCCGACCACGAGCTCGCCTCCCGGTGAACCCGGCCCCGCGCGGGCGATCAGGAGGCAGAGATCCGCCGAGCCTTGCTCACTCGTCGAGGAAGCGAACCCGGCCGCGCTCGACGCTGCCGCTCGTGGGCGGGTCGATGTTGGTCTCGTCGAGGAGCGTCAGGCTGGCCCGGACGGCCTCCCGGTCCGGTGCCCCTCCGCCGCGGCGGCCGATGATGACGATGGGCGAGGACGGTCCCGGCTCCGAGTCGGGTGACACGTCGTACCCGTCGCCGCTGAGGGCGGCGATGACCACCGCAGGATCCTGCCCGGGCGGCACCTCGTAGCGCAGGGTAGGACGGTCGGCGTTCTGCAGACGGTCGCTGTGCTCCACCTCGGCGGCGCTGAAGCGCTTGACCACGATGGTGCCCACCACCAGAGCGAGCACGATGAGCAGGACCGGAACCAGGACGGCACCCATGCCGAAAGCCGTACCCGACGTCCTGTCATGCATGCGCCATGTCCTCCTGATCGGGGGTCCCCCGGACGTCCTGGTGGGCTGGAGGGCCCGCCGCCGGGCGCACGGAGGCGGGGCGCCTCCTCAGCCGGTGACGACGTACGGCGTGTGGCCGGCCATCCGGGTCACCACGATGCCGGTGAGCGTCATCGCCAGCGCCACCCCGGCCAGGACCACCAGCTGGAACTGCGCCGCCACGACCGGGGACGCCCCGCCGAACAGCGCGCCGACGAACGCGCCGGGCAGGGTCACCAGACCGGTCGACTTGGTCTGGTCGAGCGTCGGGAGCAGCGACTCGCGCACCGCTTCGTGGCCGATCTCCTCGTGCGCCTGCGACGGAGTGGCCCCCAACGAGAGCCAGGCCTCGATCTCCTCCCGGCGGGCCACCGACGTGCGCCGGAAGTTGCGTCCGGCGAGGGTCGCCGCGGTCATCGCGTTGCCGATCACGATCCCGGCGACCGCGACCAGGTCGCGCACGTCGGGATCCACGAGCCGGAGGCCGAAGATCACCACGAGGGCCGCGGTGGCGCCGGAGAGCACACCGGCGACGGCGATCCGACGGCCGTGCCAGAGCTCGCGGATCCGCCGCGCCGAGGTCCACGACGCGGTGGTCAGCATCAGCAGCACGAAGGCCACCACCGTCCACGGCACGGCCAGGATCCCCCGCAGCAGCAGGGCGATCACGCTGAGCTGCACGGCCGCCCGGACCACCACCACCATCGGGAACCAGCCGAGCCCGATCCTCGCCCACCGGCCCAGGGCGACGGTGATGCCGGTCATCGCGAGCAGACCGGCGCCGAACCCGGCGTACGACGCGATCCCCTGCACGCCGCCATCCTGGCGCACCCGTCCTACCCTGAGCCGGGTGAGCACGACCCGGCGAGTCCTGGCGGTCCTCGCGTTGGGGGGCCTGTGGCTGGCGGCCGGCTGCGGCGGGGGCGACCACGCCGGCCCCTCGCTCACGTGGCGGGAGTCGTCGCTGCCGACGCCTGCGGGCGCCCACGCGGTGGTCCGCGACGCGGCGTACTGCGACGGCCAGTGGTACGTCGTCGGTGCGACCGCCACCTCGCCGGCCCGCACCCGCCCGGCCGTCTGGTCGAGCACGGACGCCGTGCACTGGCGGACCGTGCGGCTGGACCCGGCGGGGGACTACTACGCGGCGCGGGCGATCCTCGGCTCGATCGGCTGCAGCCGTGGCCGGGTCGCGGTGCTCGGCGCCAAGTCCGGCGGCGTGCACGGGATGCCGCGCACGGCGACCTGGCGCCAGCGCCCGGACGGCTCCCTCGTGGCGGTGCGGGCGTCGTACGAGCTGTACGGCGGTGTGAAGGCCGTCCGGGTGAACCGGCTGGCCGGAGGCCCGCACGGCTGGCTGATCGCCGGGACCCGGACCAGTGGCGCGGCGGTCTGGCGGTCGAGGGACGCTCGCAGCTTCCGGATCGAGGAGGGGGCGCCGGGCCTGGCGAGCTCAGGCGGCTCGAGCACCCAGGGCTTCGACGCCTCCTGGCACGACGGTGCCTGGTGGGTGGTGGGCACCTCGGTCGACGCGCGCGGGCGCCGAGACGGCGACCTCGTGGACGCCGGCCTCCGCCGGTCGCTGGACGCGTCACCCGCTCCCCGGTTCGGGTGCGATCTCGACCGCGGAGCGCGTCCTGGAGCTGCCGCAGGGGCTGGTGGCGGTGGGCCTCGACGACGATGCCTTCGCCGCCTGGACCCTCACCGGCGGATCCTGGTCGCCGCCCGCCGGGTTCGGCCGGCGCGATCCCGACGGAACGGCGGCGGCGTACGTCGTGGGCCTGGCGTCGCGTGGGTGACGAGGTCGCGGTCACCTACAGCGACGGTGCCCGGTTCCGGCTCGCCGTCCGGACCCGCCGGGAGCGTCCTGGTCCGACGTGACGCCTCCGGTGTCGGTCCCGGTGACGGGTGACCGGCAGCTGGCCGTGGCCGGTGGCGGCGGCCGCTTCCTCCTGCTCGCCGACGACGGCGACGGTGGCCGGGTCTGGGTGGCCGGACGCGCCCGCGGCCTGACGCCTCAGCCCAGCAGGAAGTCGGCCGCCAGACGCCGTGCGCGACGTGCTTCGGGGATGCCCGGCAGCACCGGGTAGACGTGGATCAGGTCCGGCTCCTCCACGTAGGTCAGGTCCCAGCCGGCCTCGGCGGCGCGGCGTACCAGCAGACGGCAGCCGGGGACGAGCAGGTCGCGGGTGCCGCAGAACATCAGCGCCGGCGGCGAGGCCGGCCAGGTCGCCGAGCCCGGGGCTGACCTCCGGCCGTCCCAGGTCGTCGGGGTCGCCGGCCCACCAGCCGGCGTACGCCTTCACCTTGCCGAGGAACAGCCACGGGTCGCTCGCGTCGAGTCCTGGTGTCTCGGGCGTGGAGGTGGTCAGGTCGACCCAGGGCGAGATGAGGAGCAGCCGTCGCGGCTGGGGGCCGCCGCGGTCGCGGAGCGACTGTGCGACCGCCAGGGCCAGTCCCCCGCCGGACGAGTCGCCGGCGACCACGAGCTCGCCCTCGCTCGCCAGCCGCGCCGCGAGCGCAACCAGGTCGTCGTGGGAGTCGCGCCACGTGTGCTCGGGGGCCAGCGGGTAGTCGGGCATCACGACCCGGGCGTCGACGTCGGCGGCCAGCCGCGTGGCGTAGCGGACCTGCCAGGCGCTGATCGGCGCCATGTAGCCGCCACCGTGCAGGTAGAGGACGGTCCGGGCCGGGACGCTGCCCCGACGCACCAGGGAGTACGACGGGAACCCGCCGGGCAGCCGCTCGGTCACGACGGAGAAGCGACGGGAGAAGCCGGGCGTCGACCCGGTGGGCAGGCTGCGGTCCAGACCCTCGGTGCCAGCGCTCGACGCGGGCCCGCTCGGTGGGCTCGTCGTCCAGCTCGCGGGCCTTGCGCAGCCGCGGGACGAGCACGGCCATGAGCTGGTGGCGGGCGCTCGGCATCCCCGCAGGCTAGCCGCGTGGGGGTGCAGAGGTGTCACAGATCGGCGCGGGTCGGTGTCTCCAAGACAGCGGATGACGACCGACGAGAACCGATCAGCAAGAGACGAAGGAGAAGTCATGCCCAGCACGTTCCGGATCCCCAAGGCCGACCTCGACACCCTCCGCGGCCGGCTGGTCGCGGCGTACTCGCGTCGTACCTACGGCCAGGTCGTCGACTCGATCTACGTCGGCCTGCACCATCCCGCGGCTGATGACCTCGGTCTTCCGGTTCGAGAAGGGCGTGGCGAAGTGGGACGCCCTCGACCCGACCCTCAAGAGCCTCGCGCAGATGGCGAGCGCGGCGGTGATCGGGTGCAGCTGGTGCCTGGACTTCGGCTACTTCCTGGCCCACACGAGGGACTCGACGAGGCCAAGGTGAGGGAGGTGCCGCGCTGGCGCGAGTCCGACGTCTTCGACGTCACCGAGCGCCGCGTGCTGGAGTACGCCGAGGCGATGACCGCCACCCCGCCGCAGGTGACCGACCAGATGGTGGCGGACCTGATCGGCGACCTCGGCGTCAAGGCCGTCGTCGAGCTGACCGAGATGGTCGCGATCGAGAACATGCGGTCGCGCTTCAACTCGGCGGCGGGCCTGGCCAGCCAGGGCTTCTCCGACGTGTGCGAGCTGCCGCTTGCCACCGCCGGCGCCCCCGGAGGGAGGATCTCCTCATGACCTCGGGCTCCACCGACGTGTTCGTCGCCCACCGCAACCTGCTCTTCACCGTCGCCTACGAGATGCTCGGCTCCGCCGCCGACGCCGAGGACGTGCTCCAGGAGACCTGGCTGCGGTGGGCCGACGTGGACCTCGCCGACGTCCGGGAGCCCCGTGCGTACCTGGTCCGGATCACCACCCGGCTGTCGTTGAACCGGCTCCGCACGGTGCAGCGGCAGCGCGAGACGTACGTCGGTCCGTGGCTCCCGGAGCCCCTGCTCACCAGCCCGGACGTCGCCGAGGACGTCGAGCTCGCGGACGCGGTGTCGGTGGCGATGCTCCACGTCCTGGAGACGCTGACGCCGTCCGAGCGGGCGGTCTTCGTCCTGCGGGAGGTCTTCGACCTGCCGTACGACGACATCGCGGCCGCGGTGGACAAGTCGGCCGCCGCCGTACGCCAGATCGCCCATCGTGCCCGAAGCCACGTCGAGGCGCGGCAACCGCGGATCGAGGTGTCGCGCCGAGAGCGGCGGGCCGTGGTCGACCGCTTCCTCGCGGCCGTGGGGACGGGCGACCTCCAGTCGCTGATGGACGTGCTCGCGCCTGACGTGGTCCTGGTGACCGACGGCGGCGGCAAGAAGAAGGCCGCCCTGCGACCGATCCTGGGGCGCGACAAGGTGATGCGGTTCATCGCGGGCACCGCCGACCCGAACGCCGTCGCCGAGCTGCGGACCGTCAACGGCAGCCCTGCGCTGTGCATCAGCATCGACGGCGAGCTGGACACCATCGCCACCTTCCTGGTCGAGGACGGCTGCGTCACCGCGCTCTACGCCGTCCGCAACCCCGAGAAGCTGCGCCGCCTCCCGAACCGGTCACCTTCGCTCGCTGACCCGGCGCTAAGCGACGCCTCCGCCGAGAGCGCTGACCCGTCACGCAAGTGACGCCCGCAGAGCGCCGAGTCGTCAGGTGACGACTCGGCGAAGGGGCGACGGGTCGTAGAGTGGAGGACACAAGACAGGGGAGCCCCGGCCGGGGCTGAGAGTGCGGACCAGCCGCAGACCCTCCGAACCTGATCCGGTTAGCACCGGCGAAGGGAGTCACATGTCCTCCACCTCGGTCCTGCGCGCGGCGGTCGCCACGGCGACCCTCACCGTCCTCACGGCCTGCTCGCTCGTCGGCAACGACGACACGAGCGACCCGGGCACGGACGTCGTCCTCGTCACCCACGACTCGTTCGTCCTGCCGAAGCCGCTTCTCGCCCGGTTCCAGCGCGAGTCCGGCTACCACCTCGTCGTGCACGCGGCCGGCGACGGCGGCACGCTCACCAACAAGCTCGTGCTGACCAAGGACGACCCCAGCGGCGACGTCGCGTTCGGGGTGGACAACACCTTCGCCACCCGGGCTCTCGACGCCGGCGTCTTCGCCCCGTACGACGTGTCCCTCCCGCCCGGCGCGGAGCAGTACGTGCTGCCCGGCGACGACCACCGCCTCGCGCCGATCGACAACGGCAACGTCTGCGTCAACATCGACACCACCTGGTTCTCGGCGCACCGGCTGGCCCCGCCGCGTTCGCTCGACGACCTCGTCAAGCCGGCGTACCGCGACCTCCTGGCTGTCCCCGGCGCCACCACCAGCTCCACCGGCCTCGCCTTCCTGCTCGCCACGATCGGGAAGTACGGCGACCAGTGGCCCGCCTACTGGGAGGCGCTCGTCGCGAACGGCGCGACGCTCACCGACGGCTGGTCCCAGGCCTACGAGACCGACTTCACGCAGGGCGGCGGCCGGGGGCGGCTGCCGATCGTCGTCTCCTACGACTCCTCGCCCGCGTTCACCGTGCCGAAGGGCGCCACGAGCGTCGACCACCCGGGCGCTCCTCGACACCTGCTTCCGCCAGGTCGAGTACGCCGGCGTGCTGGCCGGCGCGAAGAACGTGAAGGGCGCCGAGGCGTTCGTGGACTTCCTGCTCAGCCCCGAGGTGCAGCAGGCGCTGCCCGACGCGATGTACGTCTTCCCGGTCCGCAGCGGTACGCCGCTGCCCGCGGCCTGGGCGAGGTACGCCGTACAGCCGGCGCACCCGCTCACCGTCAGCCCGGCCGACATCACCGCCCACCGCGACGAGTGGCTGCGGCAGTGGAGCGACATCGTCAGCCGGTGACTCCCATGCGACGGCTGGTCACCCTCGCCGCGACGGCGACGATCCCCCTGCTGGTGCTGGGGATCTTCTTCGTCGTGCCCGTCACCGGGATCATCTCGGAGGGCTTCGTCCAGGACGGCCGGCTCGACGTCGGTGGGGTGTTCGCCGTCCTCGGCAGGCCCGAGATCCAGCGGGCGATCTGGTTCACGCTCTGGTCGTCCACGGCGGGGACGATCCTGGCGTGCGCCCTCGGCCTGCCCGCCGCCCACGTCCTCCACCGGCTGGCGATCCCCGGGCGTACCTGGGTGCGCGCCCTGCTGGTCGTGCCCTTCGTGCTGCCCACCGTCGTGGTGGGCGTCGCCTTCGAGCTCGTGATCGGCGACGGCGGCCCCCTCGGCAGGTGGGGGCTCGACGGCAGCCCGGTCGCGATCATCGCGGGGCTGGTGTTCTTCAACGCGTCGGTGGTGATCCGGGTCGTGGGCAGCGCCTGGGAGACGCTGGACCCGCGGCCCGCCGAGGCGGCCGCCGCGCTGGGCGCCTCGCCGTGGCAGGTGCTGCGGGACGTGACCCTCCCGGCGCTGCGGCCGGCGGTCGTCTCGGCTGCGACGGTCGTCTTCCTCTTCTGCGCGACCGCCTTCGGGATCGTGCTCACCCTCGGCGGGCTGCGCTACTCCAGCGTCGAGACCCAGATCTACCTGCTCACCACCAACCTCCTGGACCTCCAGGCGGCGGCCTGCCTGTCGGTGCTGCAGCTCGTCGTCGTCACCGGGCTGCTGGTCGCCGCCGCCCGGGCCCGGCGTACGCCGGACGGCACGGTGGCGCGGTCGGCCGTGCGGCTGCGACGTCCGCGCCCCGGGGACGTCCCCGCCCTGGCACTCACCGGCCTCCTGGTCGTCCTCGTGGCCCTGCCTCTCGCCTCGCTGGTCGTCACCTCCCTCCGCGTCGACGGCGCCTGGAGCCTCGCCAACTACCGCGCCCTGCAGACCCCCGGCGACCATCAGGCCCTGCTGGTCCCGGTCACCACCGCCCTGGTCAACTCGCTCCGGATCGCCGTCGACGCGACCTGGATGTCGCTCCTGCTCGGGCTCTCGCTGGCGATGATCGTGACCCGCCGCTCGCGTTCGCGCACCGAACGCCGTCTGCGCGCCGGGCTCGACGGACTCTTCATGCTGCCGCTCGGGGTGTCCGCGGTGACCCTCGGCTTCGGCTTCCTGGTCACCCTCGGCAGCCCACCGCTCGACCTGCGCGACTCCCCGCTGCTGATCCCGGTGGCCCAGGCCCTGGTGGCCCTGCCGCTCGTGGTGCGGATCCTCGTGCCGGTCCTGTCCGGGATCGACGACCGGCTCCGGCAGGCCGCGGCGACCCTGGGCGCCTCGCCGCTCCGCGCCCTCGCCGTGGTCGACCTGCCGGTCGTCTGGAAGCCCCTCCTCGCCGCCGCCGGCTTCGCCTTCGCCTGCTCGCTCGGCGAGTTCGGCGCGACGTCGTTCCTGGTCCGCGACGACCGACCCACCCTGCCGGTGGTCATCTACCGCCTGATCGGTCGCCCGGGCGACCTCAACTACGGCATGTCGCTGGCGGCGTCCGTGGTCCTCGGCGCCACCACCGCCGTGGTGATGCTCGTCGTGGAGCGGCTCCGCGTCCCGTCGGTCGGCACCCTGTGACGGCCTCGGACGTCGCACTCACGGTGCGCGCGCTCTCGGTCGTCTACGGCGCGACGCCAGCCGTGGCGGACGCCGACCTCGACCTGGTCGAGGGACGGGTCCTGGCCGTGCTCGGGCCGTCCGGCTGCGGCAAGTCCACGCTGCTCCGCGCCGTCGCGGGGCTGGAGGCGGCGTCCGGCACGGTCTCGTGGCGCGGCGCGGACCTGAGCCGTACGCCGACCCATCAGCGCGGCTTCGCCCTGATGTTCCAGGACGGGCAGCTCTTCCCCCAGCTCACCGTGGCGCGCAACGTCGCCTACCCCCTCCGGCTCCGGCGTACGCCGCGGGCGGAGGCGGGAGCACGGGTCGCCGAGCTGCTCGAGCTGGTCGGCCTGTCGGGGCTCGCCGACCGGCTCCCGGCCACGCTGTCCGGAGGTGAGCGGCAGCGGGTGGCGCTGGCCCGGGCGCTGGCCGCGTCCCCGCGGCTGTTGCTCCTCGACGAGCCGCTGAGCGCGCTCGACGCAGGGCTCCGGCAGCGCCTGGCCGTCGACCTCCGGCGGATCCTGGTCGAGGCGGGAACCACGGCGGTGATGGTCACCCACGACCACGAGGAGGCCTTCACCGTGGCCGACGACCTGGCCGTGATGCGGGCCGGCCGGATCGTCCAGTCGGGGCCGATCGCGGACGTCTGGGCGGCCCCGGTCGACGCCGAGACGGCGCTCTTCCTCGGCTACGCCAGGGTGCTCGACGGTGACTCCGCGACCCGGTTGCTCCGGGCGGCCGGGCTGCCGGCGGCACCCGCTGTGGCCGTACGCCGCTCCGCCCTCGCCGTCTCCGACGACGGCGCGATCCCGGCCGAGGTGGTCACGGTGCGGACCACGCCGGGCCAGGTCCGGCTGGTCTGCCGCACCGAGCTCGGCGAGGTCGACGCCGTCGCGCCGCTCGACCTGCGGCTCGCGCCGGGGGACGGCGTACGGCTGTCCGTGGAGCGCACCCGGCTGGCCCCGCTGGCAGCCGGTTCGGGCTCGCGGTCCTGACGAGCGCTGCCCCTAAACTGACCGGGTGTACCGCCGTGCCCAGATCCTGATGATCTCCATCGCCGTGGGGATGGGCTTCCTGGCGGTGGTGGTCTCGCTGACCTTCGGGCACTCGTTGGTGGACCCCGACGGCTTCATCGGCCCGTCGTACCTCCGGCTGCCGACGATCCTCGCGATCGCCTTCCTCCTCGACCTGGTCCCCCGCACGCTGTGGGGCGCCCGGTTCGACCCGAGGCGGATGGGTGCGGTCTTCCGCGACCGGGTCCGCACGCACTGGACCCGTCCCCGGCTCGAGCTCGTGGTGAGCGGGCTGCTGTGCTTCTACGTCACCTACGTCTCCTACCGGAACCTGAAGTCCCAGCTGCCGTTCGTCGAGGGCCGGGACCACACGTTCGACAGCGAGCTCTACACGATCGACAAGGCGCTGTTCTTCGGCCACGTCCCCGGCCAGGTCCTCCAGAACCTGCTGGGCACGGGCATCTCGGCCGAGGTGCTCTCGACGGTCTACCTCTGGTTCCTGCCGCTCGTCCCGCTGGCGCTGGCCGCCTGGCTGATCTGGTCGCGCAACCTGGGCTTCGGCTACTGGTTCGCGGTCTCCCAGTGCGTCGCGTGGACCCTGGGCACGATCTCCTACTACGCCCTGCCGACCCTCGGGCCCGGCATCGAGTACCCCTTCGCCTACATCAACATCCCCAACACCGGCGCCATCCAGCTGATGACCTCGATCACCTGGGGACGGTTGTTCTACATCAACGACGCGAGCGGCTCGCTGCAGTCGATCGCCGGCTTCGCCAGCCTCCACGTCGCGATCACGCTCCTGATGGCCCTGATGATCCAGTACACGACGACGATCCGCTGGCTCAAGATCGTGTTCTGGGTCAACGCCTGCCTGACCGGCGTCGCCACCCTCTACTTCGGCTGGCACTACGTCGCCGACGACGTCGCCGGGGTCGCCATCGCGCTGGTCGCCTTCTACGTCGGCGCCTGGGCGAGCCACCAGTCGTTCACCCGGCACCGGGAGCCGGTCGTGGAACGCGTCGACGAAGAAGTTACAACCGTGTAGTTCGTCAAGCCGACACGCCGATGCAATCCTGGTAATTCTGGGAAAGTTGTTCCTTTTGTGACTCCAGCGCACTAGCGTGCAGCGAGTTGCTTGCGGGTGGAGAGGAAGACACCCGAGGCAGCACCCGCCGCATCCGCAACGCTAGGAGCCTCGTCGTGCACCGAGTCGGGCTGACCGCACTCGCGCTGGCCGTGGTCACGGGGCTCGGTGGTGTGGCGGCCGCGTCGGCGAACCCGTCGTCGGGCGGGCAGCACGACTACCCGAGCGAACGCCGGGTGCACGACGCCCACGTGCAGGTCGCAAGGGCCGCGGACGACGTCGCCGGGATCAAGGCGGCGCTGGTCCAGGCCGATCTGCGGATGCAGGCGGCAGCGGTCCGGGCCGAGCAGGCCGCCGAGCGCTACAACGGCGCGCGGTGGGAGCTCCAGCAGGCCCGTCGCGAGGCCCGGGTGGCGGACCGGCACGCCGCCATCGCCGACCGCGACGCGCGACAGCAGCGGTCCTGGTACGCCGCGACCGTCGTGTCGTCGTACGAGATGGGACCGTCGCTCAGCCCCCTGTCCGCGGTGACGAGCAGCGCGGGTCTGCCCGGGGTGATCAGCAAGATGGCGACCCTGCAGAACGCGCAGGACGCGATGGACCACACCTACGACTCGTTCCGCGCGTCCTCCACGCTGGCCGGCGTCGCGAGCGACCAGGCCGAGCAGGCCCGGGCACACGCCGAGACGCTGGCCGCCCAGGCCCGGGACGCGCGCGACCAGGCGACGTCGGCCGCGAACGCCGCGGACAGCGAGACGCAGTCGATCGCCGCGGAGAAGTCCCGGCTGATCCAGCGTCTGGCCCGGCTCCAGCACGTCAGCGTCGCCCTGGCCGAGCAGCGGCAGGCCGGGATCGAGCAGGCGGCCCGGGAAGCGGCCCAGCAGGCGGCCGAGCAGGCGGCCCAGGAAGCCGACCAGGCCCAGCAGGAGCAACAGCAGGCCGGCCAGAACGACCAGCCCTCGACCGGTCCCGACTCGGGACCGACCGACACCAACCCCCCGACCAGCGCCCCGACGCCGGTGCCTACGGAGCCCACCCCCTCGGCACCACCCCCTGCCGACCCGGCTCCGCCGGCACCGGCGTCGGGCGCTTCTGCCGCCATCGCCTTCGCACGCCACCAGATCGGTGACCCCTACGTCTGGGGCGCCACCGGTCCCGACGCCTGGGACTGCTCGGGCCTCACCATGGGCGCCTGGCGTGCCGGCGGCATCTCGCTGCCGCACTACTCGGTGGCGCAGTACTCACAGTCCACCCCGATCTCCCGCAGCTCCCTGAGGCCGGGTGACCTGGTCTTCTGGGGCTCCTCGAGCTCACCCTCCTCGATCTACCACGTCGCCCTCTACGTCGGGAACGGCATGATCGTGCAGGCGCCGCGCACCGGACGCGACGTCGAGGAGGTCTCGATGTACTACTGGATCTCCCCGAACTTCTTCGCGCGACCCTGAGCTCCCTAGCTCCCTTGATCCGAGGTGAGCCGACGCGAGCCGGGCGCTCACCGCCCGCGTCGTGGCAGGGTGGCTGGATGAGGGAGATCCCGGGTGTCGTGGCCACCAGCTTCGAGCCGGAGGGGGAGCCGGTCGGGACGGCGGTCGTCGTACCCGGTCGGGGCTACCCTCCCGCCGCTCCCCTGACCTTCTTCGCCGGTTTCGCGCTCCTGCAGCACGGGTGGTCGGTCCGGCAGGTGTGGTGGGACCCGCCCCCGTACGAGACGGACGAGCAGACCACGGCGTGGGTCCGTGAGCAGGTGGAGGGCGCCCTGCCGGCCGCCGGTCGGGTCCTGCTGGTCGCCAAGTCCCTCGGGACGTACGCCGCGCCGCTGGCCGCCGAGCGCGGCTACGACGCGGTCTGGCTCACCCCGCTGCTCCAGGTGCCGCCCCTGGCGGCCGCGCTCGCCGAGAACCCGGCCCGGCAGCTGCTCGTCGGCGGCACGGCCGACGACATCGCCTGGGACGCCGCGGTCGCCCGCGACCTCGCGGCGCGGGGGTGCGACGTGCTCGAGCTGCCCGGCGCGGACCACGCGCTGATGGTCCCCGGCGACGTCGTACGCGGCGTGGAGGTGCACGCCGAGGTCATCCGGGGCGTCGAGGCCTTCCTCGGCCGGCTCGGGCGGCTGACCGTCCGACGGGAGAACGCGGAACAGATCGACGCATACGAGCCGCACACGGGCATCTGTTCCGCGTCTCTGCGGCAGCGCGTCCCGAGAAGAAGCCGGTCGACCCTCAGGCGTCGACGTCGGCGCCGTCCGTGGCCGGGTGGGCGGCGGCCTCGTGCGGCTCGGCGTCCTGGAGACGGGCGAAGGAGGCGATCACCTCGGCCTCGGCGTCCGCACGGCCCACCCAGTTGGCGCCCTCGACGGACTTCCCGGGCTCCAGCTCCTTGTAGACGGTGAAGAAGTGCTCGATCTCCAGCCGGTCGAACTTCGGGAGGTGGTTGATGTCGCGCATGTGCTCGAGCCGCGGGTCCGCGGACGGCACGCACAGCACCTTGTCGTCACCGCCGGCCTCGTCGGTCATCCGGTACATCCCGATGGCGCGGCACTTGATCAGGCAGCCGGGGAACGTGGGCTCGCCGATCAGCAGCACCAGCGCATCCAGCGGGTCGCCGTCGAGCCCGAGGGTGTTCTCGATGAAGCCGTAGTCGGCGGGGTACTGCGTCGACGTGAACAGGGTCCGGTCGAGCCGGATCCGGCCCGTGACATGGTCGACCTCGTACTTGTTGCGACTCCCCTTGGGGATCTCCACCAGTACGTCGAACTCCATGACGGCATCCTCCAGCGGCACACGACTACGGGTCGACCCGGCGCTCGGGTCCGGGCCAGTCTCGCGCAGAATGAAGCCGCGTGCCCAGTCGGGTGCGCCCAGGACACCTGACCGGGTGAGAGGCGAGGACCGTGGCCCGACGAGACCGGCCCAGCCGACCTCGCGGCCGGTCGCGCAGGAGGGCGCTTCCTCTGGCTGCCGCTGGTGCTGGTGGTGGCCCTGCTCGGCGGCGGGGTCGCGGCGTACCACGACGACCTCGGCATCCGGTGGTTCGGGGCCGCTCCCGACGCGGCACCCTCCGCGCCTCCCGTACCCGGCCTGACCCTGCCCGCGGTGCCGACGCCCCGGCCCGTCGCGCGTCCGGCGCCATCCGGCCGCCCCGCTCCGTCGGAGGTACGCCGCGCGCTCACCCCGGAGCTGGACGACCCGGACCTCGCCGTCCTCCGCGCCGTCGTCGCGCCGCTGAGCGGCCCGCCCGGTCCTCGTCGAGGGCCGCGGCCCCGCGATGCCGGCCTCGACCCTCAAGATCCTCACGGCCGCGGCTGCCCTGGAGGTGCTCGGCCCCGACCACACCTTCGCGACCCGGGTCGTCGCCGGGGGACGCTCGCGGCTGACCCTCGTCGGAGGTGGCGACCCGTTCCTGGCGGCGAAGCGGCCCACCGGACCGGGAGCGCCGGCGGACGCCAGCCTCCAGGAGCTCTGGCCTCCGGGACGGTCCGCGACCTGAGGAGCCGTGGGGTCCGCTCGGTGACCCTGGCCTACGACACCTCGCTGTTCACCGGCCCGGAGCTCAGCCCCACCTGGCCGGCGTCCTACGTGACGGACAACGAGGTCTCCCCGATCACCGCGCTCTGGGCCGACCAGGGCGTGGCGCCCGGCGGCGGCAGCCGGGAGACCGACCCCGCCGCGAGCGCCGCCGCCCAGTTCGCCGCCTTCCTGGGCGACCGGTGGCGTCCGCGTCATCGGGCCGGTCCGGGAGCGGCCGGCGCCCGTCGGTGCTCGCGAGGTGGCGCGGGTGACCAGCCGACCACTCGCCGAGATCGTCGAGCAGGTGCTCCTGGTGAGCGACAACGAGGGCGCCGAGGTGCTCGGGCACCAGACCGGCCTGGCCGTGAACGGTCACGGCTCCTTCGCCGGTGGCGCGGCGGCCGTGCGCCAGACCCTGACCGGCCTCGGGGTCGACCTGCGCGGCGCCCGGATCCATGACGGCAGCGGGCTCTCCCGGCAGGACCGACTCCGAGCGGAGAGCGCTGGTGTCCGTCCTCCAGGTCGCCTCGTCGGCCGGTCGCCCCGGGCTGCGGCCCGTCGTCACCGGCCTGCCGGTCGCGGCGTACGACGGCTCTCTCGCGGACCGCTTCGACCGGCTCACCCGGCCGCGGCTGGGTGCACGCCAAGACCGGGACGCTCCATGGCACCAGCGCCCTCGCCGGCCTGGTCACCGACGCCCGGGGCCGGGTGCTGGTGTTCGCCTTCGTGAGCAACCGGATCAAGCCCGTCGACATCCCGGACGCCCCCGGCGCCCTCGACGACCTGGCGGCCGCCCTGGCGACCTGCCTGTGTTGACTGCTTCATCATGTGAAGTAGGTGAACCTGCACTTCTCACGGCGAATTCACCATGAGAAGTGGAGGTTCACCTACCTCACATGATGAAGCGCCCAGCCGCGCCCGGCCAGCACGCCGCCACGTAGGCTCCTGGCATGACGACGGAGATGGTCGACTGGCAGCTCGCGGTCTCGCTCGGGTCGCGGCTCGCCGGGTCGGGGCCGGTGGTGGACGCCGACGAGGCGGCGGCCACGGTGGCCGAGCTCCGGGACGGGGCGGACCGCTCGACGGCGTACGTGCGCGGGTTCACCGGTCTCGAGGCCGGCGAGCGGACGGCACCGGTCCTCGTCGTCGACCGCCCGGCGTGGATCCAGGCGAACGCCGACGGCTTCGCCACCCTGCTCACGCCGATCATCGACCAGATGACCGAGCAGCAGCGGTCAGCCGGGCGCGTGTCACCCAGGCGATCGGCTCCCGGATCACCGCCGCCGAGGTGGGTGGGCTGCTCGGCTTCATGTCCAGCCGCGTGCTGGGTCAGTTCGACCCGTTCCACGAGCCGAGCGGCCGGCTCCTGCTGGTGGCGCCCAACGTCGTCCACGTCGAGCGGGAGCTCGACGTCGACCCCTCGGACTTCCGGCTCTGGGTCTGCCTGCACGAGGAGACCCACCGGGTGCAGTTCACCGCGGTGCCCGTGGATGCGTGACCACCTGTTCGCCGAGATCGGGCGGCTGGCCGAGACCGTCGAGCCGCAGCGGCTGCTCGACGACGGCTTCAAGCGGATCTCCGAGGCGATCCGCAGCGGCGGGAAGGGCGCCAGCCTGGTCGACCTGATGAGCACCCCCGAGCAGAAGGCGATCATCGACCGGGTGACGGCGGTGATGTCGCTGCTCGAAGGCCACGCGGACGTGGTCATGGACGGTGTCGGCCCGCAGGTCATCCCGAGCGTCGGCAGCATCCGCCGCCGCTTCGACGAGCGGCGCAAGGGCGTCGGCACCCTCGACCGGATGCTGCGCCGTCTGCTCGGCGTCGAGGCCAAGATGGCGCAGTACCGTGACGGCGCCCGCTTCGTCCGGGCGATCGTGGACAAGGTCGGCATGACCGAGTTCAACGCGGTGTGGGCGGCGCCGGAGAACCTGCCGACCCGCGCCGAGATCGACGACCCCGACGCCTGGATCGCCCGGGTCCTCCAGGGCTGACAGGAGGCCGACGGTGAGCCTGCACCCGTCCGTCGCAGCCGTACGTCACGCCGTACGCCGGGGGCTCGCCGACCTCGACCCCGGCGCGCGCCTGGTCGTGGCGTGCAGCGGCGGCGCCGACTCGCTCGCGCTCGCGTCCGCCACGGTCTTCGAGGGCCGCGAGCAGGGCTGGTACGTCGTCGGCGCCACCGTCGACCACGGACTCCAGGAGGGGTCCGACACCCGGGCGGACGCCGTCGTGTCACAGCTCGCCGACGATCGGCGTGGACGAGACCGTCGCCGCCCGCGCCACGGTGGACGCGCCGGGTCTCGGCCCCGAGGCGGCGGCCCGGGCCGCGCGCTACGCCGTGCTCGAGCAGCTGCGCGAGAGCTTCGACGCCGACCTGGTGCTGCTCGGGCACACCCGCGACGACCAGGCCGAGACCGTCCTGCTCGGCCTCACCCGCGGCTCCGGCGGCCGCGCGCTCGCCGGCATGCGCCGGTCCTTCGACCACTACCGCCGCCCGCTGCTCGACGTCTCCCACACCGACACCGTCACCGCCTGCCAGGTCGAGGGCCTGCGGGTCTGGGAGGACCCCCACAACCTCGACCCCGCGTTCACCCGGGTCCGCGTCCGCCGTCGGGTGCTGCCCGCTGCTCGAGGACGAGCTCGGGCCCGGGGTCACCGACGCGCTGGCCCGGACCGCCGACCAGCTCCGCCCCGACATGGAGCTGCTCGACGAGTACGCCGAGCACGCGCTGCTCGAGGTCGGCGCCGGTGCCGACGGCCTCCCGGTCGACGCCCTCGCTGGCGCTCCCGGGCCCGATCCGGACCCGCGTGCTCAGGCTGGCCGCGGTCGCGGCCGGCGCCCCGGCCGGCGAGCTCTTCCACCAGCACGTGCTGGCCGTCGACGCCCTGGTCACCGACTGGCACGGCCAGAAGTGGGTCGACCTGCCCGGCCACCTGCGCGCCGTACGCCGGGACGGTGTGATCGTCTTCGAGCACTCCTGACCGCACAGGGCCCGCGTCGCGAGACCCCTTAGTGTTCTCGCATGGACGCGTCCCACATGGAGAACGACCTCGTGCACATCCTCTTCACCGAGGCGCAGATCCAGGGCCGGCTCGAGGAGATGGCCGGCGAGATCGCGGCCGACTACGAGGGCAAGGACCTGCTGCTGGTCGGCATCCTGCGGGGCGCCGTGATGGTGATGGCCGACCTGTCGCGCGCCCTGCCGCGGCACGTCGAGATGGACTGGATCGCGATCAGCTCCTACGGCTCCGGCACCAAGTCCAGCGGCGTCGTCCGGCTGCTGAAGGACCTCGACACCGACATCACCGGCCGCCACGTCCTGATCGTCGACGAGATCGTCGACACCGGGCTGACCCTCAGCTGGCTGGTCAACAGCCTCGGCAGCCGCAACGCCGCGAGCGTCGAGATCGCCACCCTGCTGCGCAAGCCCGAGGCGCTCACCATGCCCGTCGAGCCGCGCTACATCGGCTGGGACATCCCCAACGAGTTCGTGGTCGGCTACGGCCTGGACTACCGGGAGAAGTACCGCAACCTGCGTGACATCGGCACCCTCGCGCCGCACGTGTACAGCTGAAGCACGCAGCCGACCGCGAGGAACGAGCGGTCGGCGTGGGCGTGCGCCGTCGAAAGCCCTCAGGCCGGGGAGCGAGCCTGACGCCGGCGCAGGTGCGCCCAGGCGAGCACGACCATCAGGGCTTCCGACACGACCGCCGGGATCCCGAGCGGCTCGGTCCAGTTGCCGACGTCGTCCTCGATCTGCGGCAGGCCGATGGTCCGCGAGGCCAGGAAGGCGACGACGGCCGCCAGGCACACGGCCCCGCTGAGGATCCACACGCTCGGGCTGTCGACGAACAAGATGGCGACCGCGAGCACGATGCACACGACGCTGAGCGCGATGAACAGCCAGCCGACGTACGGCGCCTCCTCGAGGTGGTCGCTGATCAGCGGCACGTGCGTCCCCGCCGCGACCAGCAGGAGGAACGACGCGCACCACTGGGCGGGCGATCGGGTGAGTCTCATGGTCTGCTCCTGGATGGGTGGCTCGGCCCGGTCCGTGGTCGACATCGTGCCGGGTCGGGGCGGGGGTGTCATGCGCCTCGAGGATGATCTCTGGCGGCAACGGATCCGACCGGCGATGTCGTGGTCCCGGTCCGCGCAGGGGACAATGTGCGTTGGGGGATGACGTGTACCGTCGTCATCCCCTGGTCAGTGCTTCCCGGGTGCCCCTGTGAAGCAGCGAGTTCGTGGTCGAAAGAGTCCTGTGAAGCGTTTCCTCAGAAGCCCGTGGGTGTGGATCGTCGTCGCGGTCGTGGGCGTCCTCCTGGCGCTGCAGTACCTCGCGCCCTCGGGTGGGTACGACGAGGTCGACACCTCGACGATGAACGCCTACATCACCTCGGGGCAGGTCAAGGACATCACGCTGATCGACGGCGACCAGCAGATCAAGGCGACGCTCGACCCCGGCATCCGCTCCGACGGCGACCAGGTCACCTCGCACTGGCTCGACGGCACCCAGGAGACGCTGTCCGCCGAGATCCAGAAGCAGGTCGACGCCAAGACGATCGAGACCTCCAACGTCAAGATCTCCCACCCCAGCCTGCTGGCCGGGCTGCTGACGACCCTGCTCCCGATCGTCCTGATCGCCTTGATCTTCCTGTTCCTGATGAACCAGATCCAGGGCGGCGGCGGCCGCGGCGTCATGCAGTTCGCCAAGTCCCGCGCCAAGCTGATCACCAAGGACATGCCCAAGACCACGTTCAGCGACGTGGCCGGCTGCGAGGAGGCGGTCGAGGAGCTCGGCGAGATCAAGGAGTTCCTGCAGGAGCCCGCCAAGTTCCAGGCCGTCGGCGCCAAGATCCCCAAGGGCGTGCTGCTGTACGGCCCTCCGGGCACCGGCAAGACCCTGCTCGCCCGCGCGGTCGCCGGTGAGGCGGGCGTGCCCTTCTACTCCATCTCCGGCTCGGACTTCGTCGAGATGTTCGTCGGTGTCGGCGCCAGCCGGGTGCGTGACCTGTTCGAGCAGGCCAAGGAGAACGCGCCGGCCATCGTCTTCATCGACGAGATCGACGCGGTGGGTCGCCACCGCGGCGCCGGCATGGGCGGCGGGCACGACGAGCGCGAGCAGACCCTGAACCAGCTGCTGGTGGAGATGGACGGCTTCGACGTCCGCGGAGGGGTCATCCTGATCGCCGCCACCAACCGTCCCGACGTGCTCGACCCCGCGCTGCTGCGGCCGGGTCGCTTCGACCGGCAGATCCAGGTCGACGCCCCCGACCTGGCCGGCCGGCACCAGATCCTCCAGGTCCACTCGCGCGGCAAGCCGATCGCGCCGGGTGTCGACCTGCTCGCCGTCGCCCGGCGTACGCCGGGCTTCACCGGCGCCGACCTCGAGAACGTCCTCAACGAGGCCGCGCTGCTGACCGCGCGTACCAACCAGAAGCTGATCACCGACGTCTCGCTGGACGAGGCGATCGACCGGGTGATCGCCGGCCCGCAGCGGCGCACGCGCCTGATGAGCGAGAAGGAGAAGCTGATCACGGCGTACCACGAGGGCGGGCACGCCCTGGTCGCCGCAGCCCTGCCGGGCAACGACCCCGTCCACAAGATCACGATCCTGCCGCGCGGACGCGCGCTGGGCTACACGATGATCCTGCCGGACAACGACAAGTACTCCCAGACCCGCAGCGAGATGCTCGACGCGCTGGCCTACATGATGGGCGGCCGCGCGGCGGAGGAGATGGTCTTCCACGACCCGACGACCGGGGCCGGGAACGACATCGAGAAGGCCACCGCCGTGGCGCGCGCGATGGTCACGCAGTACGGCATGACCGACCGCCTGGGCGCGATCAAGCTCGGCGAGAGCAACGGCGAGCCGTTCCTGGGCCGCGACTTCGGGCACACCAAGAACTACTCCGAGGACGTCGCCGCGATCATCGACGAGGAGACCAAGAAGCTCCTGGCAGAACGCCCACCAGGAGGCGTTCGACATCCTCGAGGAGAACCGCGACGTCCTCGACGCCCTCGTGCTCGAGCTGATGGACAAGGAGACCCTCGACAAGGCCGAGGTCGCCAGTGTCTTCGAGGCGCTGCGCCGGCGGCCGTCCCGTCCGGCCTGGACCGGGTCGCCCGACCGCAAGGCGTCGCAGATCCCGCCCGTGGAGATCCCGCAGGCGATCCGCGACCGGGCCGCGAGCAACGGCACGTCTCCCGAGTCCGACGCCGGGGCGGTGCTGACGCCTCCGGGTGCCGGCGGCGACATCCACGGCGGCACCATCGGTCCAGGACCCACGCCTCCCGAGCCGCCGGCGCCGGCGTGACCGACCCGATCGCCTGGCCCGAGCGGGCTCCCGAGGAGATCCCGCCCTTCGACCACGACCGCGCCGCGGCCGCCGTCCGTGAGCTGCTGATCGCGATCGGGGAGGACCCCGAACGCGAGGGGCTGCGCGACACCCCGGACCGGGTGGCCCGGGCGTACGCCGAGCTCACCTCCGGGCTGCGGCAGGCGCCCAGCGACGTCCTCACCACCACCTTCGACATCGGGCACGACGAGATGGTGCTGGTCCGCGACATCGAGCTGTGGTCGATGTGCGAGCACCACCTGGTGCCGTTCACGGGCGTGGCCCACGTCGGCTACATCCCCGCCGAGAGCGGCAAGATCACCGGCCTGTCCAAGCTGGCGCGGCTCGTCGACGTCTACGCCAAGCGGCCCCAGGTGCAGGAGCGCCTCACCACGCAGGTCGCCGACGCACTCGTCGAGGCGCTCGAGGCCCGCGGCGTGATCGTCGTGATCGAGGCCGAGCACCTGTGCATGACGATGCGCGGCGTACGCAAGGCCGGAGCGCGCACCATCACCTCGGCCGTGCGCGGCCAGATGCACAACGCCGCCACCCGGTCCGAGGCGATGGCGCTGATCAGCAGCAACCGGCGCTGACATGGCCCCGCCGCCGACCGGGCTCCCGGTGCTGATGGGGGTGGTCAACGTGACCCCCGACTCCTTCTCCGACGGCGGACGCTGGGCCACGACCGACGCGGCGATCGCGCACGGACGCGACCTCCTCCGCGACGGCGCCGACATCCTCGACATCGGCGGGTGAGTCGACCCGACCCGGAGCGACCCGGCCCCTGGTGGAGGAGGAGCTCGGGCGGGTGGTCCCGGTGATCCGCGCGCTGGCCGGCGACGGCGCGACCGTGTCGGTCGACACGATGCGCGCCGAGGTGGCTGCCGAGGCGCTGGCGGCGGGTGCCACCATGGTGAACGACGTCTCGGGCGGCCTGGCCGACCCGCGGATCCTCGACGTCGTCGCGGACTCCGACGCGACGTACGTCTGCATGCACTGGCGCGCCCACAGCGACCGGATGACCGACTTCGCCGTGTACGACGGTCCCGGGCGGCGTCCTCGCCGCGGTGCGCGACGAGCTGTGCGAGCGGGTCGACGCGGCGCGGGCGGCCGGCGTACCCGACGAGCGGATCGTGCTCGACCCCGGCCTGGGCTTCGCCAAGCGGCCCGAGCACAACTGGACCCTGCTCGCCGGGATCCCGGTCCTGAAGTCGCTCGGCTTCCGGGTGCTGGTGGGCGCGAGCCGCAAGTCGTTCCTCGGCGGCCTGCTCGCCGACGCCGACGGCGGTGCCGCGGTCGGTGGACGACCGCGAGGACGCCACCACCGCGCTGACCGTGCTGCTGGCCCAGCAGCGGGTCTGGGCGCTGCGGGTGCACGACGTACGAGCGAGCCACGACGCGCTGCTCACCTACGCCCGCTGGGAGGAGGGATGATGGCCGATGAACTCTCCGTGACCGGCATCGAGTGCTTCGGCCACCACGGGGTCTTCGAGCACGAGAAGCGCGACGGGCAGACGTTCGTCGTCGACCTGGTGCTCGGCCTGGACACCCGTGCGGCGGCCGCCTCCGACGACTTGCACGACACCGTGGACTACGGAAGTCTCGTCGCGCACGTGAAAGCCGCAGTCGAGTCCGATCCGGTCGACTCTGATCGAGACCGTGGCCCAACGCATCTCGGACGTCTGTCTCGCAGACGACCGGGTTGAATGGGCGCGGGTCACGGTCCACAAGCCCGGGGCCCCGATCGATGCGACCTTCGCCGACGTGACGCTGACGATCACCCGACCGATCACCGACCGTTCTCCGACCGACACCAGCCTGTGAGGTGCGACCCGTGACCGAGACGCCCAACCCGCACATCGTCGACGCGGACACCCTCACCGGTGAGATGCGCCCGATCCGGCGGGCTGTGCTGTCCCTCGGGTCCAACCTCGGCGAACGCCTCACCAGCCTCCAGGGTGCGATCAACGCGCTGGCCGACACCCCCGACGTGTGGGTGACCGAGGTGTCGCCCGGTCTACGAGACCGAGCCCGTCGACGCCCCCGCCGGCTCGGAGAGCTTCCTCAACGCCGTCGTGCTCCTCGACACGACCCTCGCCGCCACCCGCCTCCTGGACCGCGCCCACGCCATCGAGGACGCCTTCGGCCGCGAGCGCAACGCCGGTGAGGAGAACGCCCCGCGCACCCTCGACGTCGACCTGATCGTGGTGGGCGACCGGCGTGGTCACGACGACAGCCTGCGCCTGCCGCACCCCCGCGCCGCGGAGCGGGCCTTCGTCCTCCAGCCCTGGTACGACGTGGAGCCCGACGCGGTGATCCCCGACGTCGGCACCGTGGCCGACCTGCTCGAGAAGAGCGACCGCAGCGGGTTGAAGCGGCGTGACGACATCGCGCTCCAGGTGCAGTGAGAACGGTCTGAGTCGACCCCGGTGAGCGTCGACCCCGAGGAGCCTCGGCCGCCCGGACCCGAGGGCCGGCTGCAGCCGATGAGCCCGTCCACCCTCACCGCCTGGGCCCTCGTCGGGCTGGTCGCCGGCTGGCTGTTCCACCGGGTGGTCTACGGCGGGCCGAAGTTCGCCCCCATGGTCTCGTGGAGCCAGGCGCTCGCCTGGCTGCTGGTGGCCGGGATCCTGCTCGTCACCGCCCGCTCCACCCGGCGGAGCATCCAGCAGCAGCACGGACACCTCGCTCCGCACCAGTTCGTCAACCGGCTCGCCCTGGCCCGCGCCTGCGCCTACGTGGGGTGCCTGGTGGCCGGCGCCTACTTCGGCTACGCCCTCAGCTGGATCGGTGTGGACAGCGAGCTGGCGGCCGAACGGGCCGTCAGGTCCACCGTGGCCGGCCTCGCCGGCGTGCTCGTGGTCGTCGGCGGGGTGCTCCTCGAACGCGCGTGTCGCGTCCCTCCGGCGGATCAGGAGCCCTAGCCTGACCTCATGTCTTCCCCAAAGGCTCGTCGTCGGCAGCGCAGCACCCGCGTGGTGACCGCTGCCGCACTGGTCGTCACCTCGACGGTCGTCGTTCTCGGCGCCGTCCTCAGCGGATCCTCGACGTTCGTGTCGATCGCTGCCGTCCTCGCCGTCGCTCTCGGAGCGGCGGCCACCCGGATCACCTACTCCGAGCTCGTCCAGTCGCGCCGCGACGCCGCGGCCGACCGGGCCCTCCAGGCGCAGTCCTACCGCGCCCTGGCAGAGACCCGCTCCGCCGAGCACCGGGAGTTCGCCACCGTCATGCAGTCCCGCGTCGGGACGGCCGAGAAGGTCGCGGCCCAGCTGGAGGTGGCCGTCGTCGCCTCCCAGAGCCGGGCCGCCGAGGCCATGCGCAAGGTCAACGGCGAGGCCCGCCGCGCCGACCTCGCCGAGGCCGAGGGCGCGCGACTCACGCTCGCGCTCGAGGAGTCCGAGGAGCGCGCCGCCGAGGCGATCGTCCGCGTGGCCGAGCTCGAGCAGGAGAACGACGGCCTCCAGTCCGAGAACGGCGTCCTCCGCGCCGAGCTCGACTCCCACACCTCCTGGCACCCCGAGGTCCGGCCCGCCTAGACGTCGTACCCCCTGCGCCGAGTCGTCACCTGACGACTCGGCGCAGATCCGATGTCTCTTTGCGCCGACTCGGCGATGCCTCCGTCTGTCGGCGTCGAGCTTGTCGAGACCACGGTGGCGGTGCCTCAGGAGGTAGGCGTGTCACGGGGTTTCGACCCGCCCGTCACGTCTTCGCAGGCTCAGCCGTGGGGCTTGCTCAACCTGCGCTCGCTACGCCGTGCCCTCGTTCCTCGGGCTCGGCTGCGTGCTGGCGAGGGAGGCGCGGAGGGCGCGGTGGATGCCGTCGGGGGTGAGGACGCCGACGAACTGCGCGCCCTCCTTGACCCCCACCACCGGCCGGTCGTCGCGCAGCAGGACCGCGAGTGCCTGCTCGAGCGTGGTGTCGAGGTCGATGGCCGCGCCGAGGTCGCCGGTCGCGACACCGTCGAGCGGCTCGAGGTGGCTGCGGTCGAGCTTGGTGACGGTGAGCCGCCGCAGCCCGCGCGTGGAGCCGACGAAGTCGGCGACGAAGTCGTCGGCCGGGTGACCGAGCAGCTCGGCCGGTGTCCCGAACTGGGCGAGCCGGCCGCCCTCGGCGAGGATCGCGACCTTGTCGCCCATCTTCACGGCCTCGTCGATGTCGTGGGTGACCAGGACGACGGTCTTGTCGAGCTCGTCCTGCAGGCGCAGGAACTCGTCCTGCAGCCGCGCCCGTACGACGGGGTCCACGGCGGCGAAGGGCTCGTCCATCAGCAGCACCGGCGGGTCCGCGGCCAGGGCCCGGGCGACGCCGACCCGCTGCTGCTGGCCACCGGAGAGCTGGTGGGGGTAGCGGTCGGCGTACACGTCGGGGTCGAGCCCGACCAGTGCCAGCAGCTCGCGAGCCCGCTCGCGCGCCTCGGCCTTCGGCGTACCGATCAGGGAGGGCACGGTCGCGACGTTGGTGGCGATCTTCTGGTGGGGGAACAGCCCGATCTGCTGGATCACGTAGCCGATCCGGCGCCGCAGCCGGACGGGGTCCTCCTCGGTGACGTCGTGACCCTCGAGGAAGATCCGGCCGCTGGTCGGCTCGATCAGCCGGTTGATCATCTTCAACGTCGTGGACTTGCCGCAGCCGGACGGACCGACGAGCACGACCACCTCGCCGGGCAGCACCTCGAGGTCGAGCTCGTGGACCGCCACCGTGCCGTCGGCGTACTTCTTGCCGACGCCCTCGAGCCGGATCATGGCGCGCGCCCGGCTCCCCCGAGGGCGCGGTAGCGTTCATGCCCGTGACCCTACCTGCGGCCGACGGGATCTCGATCCAGCCGAGCTGCTACAGCAGGCTCACCAACCACTGGATCTGCGCCGACTACCTGCAGCGACCGCTACCAGGACCTGCTGTCGGCCCTGGTCCAGCACCTCCAGATCGCCGGGGTCGCGATCGTCCTCAGCATCGTGCTCGCCTTCCCGCTCGCCCTCGTGGCCCGACGGCTGCCACGCCTGCAGGGGGTGATCCTCGGCACCAGCACCGCCATCTACACGATCCCGAGCCTGGCGCTCTTCCCGCTGCTGGTGCCCTTCACCGGGATCACGGCCACGACCGTGGTGATCGGGCTCGCGCTCTACGCCCTCACCATCCTGGTCCGGGCCATGCTGTCCGGGCTGGCCGGCGTACCCGACGAGGTGCGGGAGTCCGCCGTCGGTCTGGGGTACGGCGCCGGCCGGCTGCTCTTCGCGCATCGAGCTGCCGCTGGCGCTGCCGGTGATGATGGCCGGGCTCCGGGTCGCCACGGTCTCGACCGTCGCGCTCACCACGGTCGGCACCCTCGTCAGCTACGGCGGGCTCGGCAACCTGATCGAGGACGGCGTGCAGAACAACTTCAAGGCCGAGCTGCTGGCCGCCAGCGTGCTGTGCGTCGTGCTCGCCTTCGCCCTCGACGCGCTGATCGTCGGCGTCCAGTGGCTGCTGACCCCCTGGGCGAGGAGCCGCGCATGAGGATCTTCGGCCAGACCTGGGACTACCTGACGACCGCGTCCAACTGGCAGGGGGCCGACGGCATCTGGACGCTGCTGCTGCAACAGCTCCTGATCAGCGTCACCGCTCTCACCATCACCATGGTGCTCGCGCTCCCGATCGCGCTCTGGCTCGGCCACCTCGGGCGCGGCGGCTTCGTGGCGATCAACACCTCCAACATCGGGCGGGCGGTGCCGACCTTCGCGCTGCTCGCGATCCTGGTCACCCTCGACCACCCGGGGGTCGCCACGTTCGGACCCTACGGCCGGGCCGGCCTGGCGACCCTGATCGCGCTCAGCCTCTTCGCGCTGCCACCGATCGTCACCAACGGCTACGTCGCCGTCGACGAGGTCCCGGACGAGATCAAGGAGTCCGCTCGGGGCATGGGGATGACCGGGTGGCAGCAGTTCGTGCGCGTGGAGCTGCCGCTGGCGCTGCCGTTGGTCGTCTCCGGCCTCCGTCTCGCGCTCGTGCAGGTGTGGGCGACGGCGACGATCGCGGCCCTGGTGGCCGGGCCGGGCCTCGGCACCCTGATCACCGAGGGCTTCTACCGCACCGACTACCCCAAGGCCATCGGCGCGGCCGTCGTCGTCGCAGTCGTGGCCTTCCTGCTGGAGCTCGTCGGTGCCGACGTCGAGCGCGCCGTCGACCCGGCGCGACCGACCACCCACCGGAGGGGTGGTCACGACCTCACCACCGTTGGGGGATGATGATCCTCCTGCCCTGACACGATACGGGCACCGGACACGCGCGCCGACGGCGCGGGACACAGAAGGTGAGAGTCAATGAACAAGCGTCTCCTGGCCGGGGCAGCACTCACGGCCGGCGCCATCCTCCTCGCGGGCTGCGCGGGCAACTCGGTCGACAGCAGCAACGCTGCGGACGACACGAGCCCGTCGGCGTCGGGTGGGGGCACGGTCCGCATCTCGGGCCAGAACTTCACCGAGGCCGAGATCGTCGCCGACATGTACGCCGGCGTGCTCGAGAAGGCCGGCTACACCCCGCAGGTCAAGCTCGTCGGTACCCGCGACGTCTACATGGCGACGTTCCCCAAGAGCATCGACGTCGTGCCGGAGTACGTCGGCGGCATCGTCGACTTCCTGCTCCTCAAGGACGACCCCAAGGCCGCCATCCCCACGGACTCCGACCCGGCCAAGGTGATCTCCGGTGCCCAGTCGCAGCTGGACGATGCCGGCATCACCCTGCTCGACCCGTCGGAGGCCACCGACACCAACGCGTTCTTCGTGACCAAGAAGTACTCCGACGAGAACGACGTCACGAAGCTCTCCGACCTCGAGGGCAAGAGCGTCGTGCTCGCCGCGGCCCCGGACTGCAAGGGCCGTCTCGACTGCGAGGCGGGTCTCAGCGACCAGTACGGCATCACGATCAGCAAGATCCTGCCGCTGGGCTATGCCAGCCAGCAGACCTACGAGTCGGTCCTCAACGGTGAGTCCCAGCTCGGTGAGACGAGCACGACGGACGGCACGCTGGAGCAGCAGGGCCTGGTGCTGCTGGAGGACGACAAGGCGATCCAGCCGGCCCAGAACCTCGTGCCCGCGGTCTCGTCCAGCTTCCTCGACGCCCACCCGGACGTCGCCGCGCCGCTGAACGAGCTGATGGCGAAGCTCACGACCGAGACGCTGACCCAGCTGAACGCCAAGGTGGCGATCGACCGGGAGAAGCCGGAAGACGTGGCGGCGCAGTTCCTGTCCGACAACGGCCTGTCGTGACGGACGGCGGTCCGGGGTCCGGTGCCGGATAAGCGGGCGGGCGGCGGGAGGCGTCGAGGTGGCCCACGCCAGGGCACACCCGGAGGCGCCTCCCCGCTCCGTCCGTTGCTGTCCCTGCTCCCCGGGGACGGGGCAGCCGAGGAAGGTCGTCCTGCTCGCGGACGAGGGCATCCGCGGGCGCGTCACCGACTGGACGCGTGAGTTCGCGGACGACGACGTCGTCGTGCTGGCTCCCGAGCCCGCCCCCGAGTGGGACGACGCCGGAGTGCCCGCCTGGAACTTCCGGGTGGAGAGGCGGCCCCACGTCAGCGGTCAGCTGAGGCGCATCGGCGCTGTCGACGTGGTGGTCAACCTGCTGCCGGAGGACCGGCTGCCGCAGGGCGTCGCCGGTCACCTCGACCTCTTCCTCCTCGTGGTGCGGCACCTCACCCGCGGGGGCGTGTTCATCCACGACCGCACGACGGCACCGGGCGAGGTCGGCACGTCGCTGGCCGCGTGGCTCGACTTCCTCGACCAGGCGGAGAACCCGCGGCGGCGCGAGAGCCTGGGTCGTCTGGAGACCGAGGCGGCCCGCTCGGTCGGCGCCGTCGCCGTCACCCGTGACCTGGTGGCGGTCACCAAGCGGCAGACCCACTACCTCATGCTCGACGACGTCACGGCGACCACGGTGCTGGCCGAGCGCGAGCCCGGGCTGAAGGTGGAGGAGATCGACGCGCGGCCGCCGGGCGAGTTCGCCTCCCGTACGACGGTCCACCACCACGGCGAGCACGGCGGCGAGGGCGATACGCCGGCGCTGATCCGTCATCCCGCCCTCGTCACCCGCCACTACCGGGGCCGCGTCGGGCTGAGCGGTCGGACGCTGATGTTCTCGGGCCACACGGTCCTGCCCGACTCCTTCCGCTGGCACCTGACCGAGCGACCGACCAACCCCCTGCTCCGCAACATCGTGGGAGGCTTCGCCCGCATCGACCGCGGCAACCTGCCCGGCCCCACGCTCGAGGGCGACTACTACCAGCTCGAGGCGGCGTACCCGAGCCACTACGGTCACGTGATGACCGAGGTGGTGTCACGGTTGTGGGGCTGGGACGAGGCCAAGCGCCGCAACCCCGGTCTCAAGGTGGTGTTCCGGCCCCGCCCCGAGAAGGACCCCGGCGTGGAGCGGGCGCTGTTCGCCGCCTACGGCATCGCCGAATCCGATGTCGTCGCGGTGTCGGAGCCGGTGTGGGTCGACTCCGTGGTCTCCGCCTCGCCGATGTGGCACAACGCGGAGCCCTACTTCGTCCACCCGGACCTGACCGACACGTGGGCGCGGCTCAGCGAGGGGCTGCTGCGCCACGCGACGCCCGTCGAGACCGGTCCGCGCCTGTTCGTGTCGCGCAGCGACCTGTTCCAGCACCGCCTCTGTCGCAACGCCCGCGAGGTCGAGCAGCACTTCGCCGCCCGGGGGTTCAGCGTGATCTATCCCGAACGGCACTCCATGGCCGACCAGGTCGCGATGTTCCGGGAGGCTCGCGTGGTGGCCGGCTTCGGCGGCTCGGCGATGTTCAACATCATGCACACGCGCCGTCTCGAGACCCTGATCGTCCTCAACCACACGGCGTACGTCGCCCGCAACGAGCACCTCTTCGCCTCCCTGAAGGGGGGCGACTCCCATTACTTCTGGTCCGCGGCCGACCTCGAGCAGCCCGCGGACGACCTGTCGTTCGACGCCATGCACTCCAGCTGGGAGTTCGACTTCGCGACCCTGGGCGACGACCTGGACCGGCTGCTGCGCGGTCTCTGACGCGCCCGGCGTTCCGCGCGTCGTTACGATGCCCGTCATGCCGCCCCGACCCCGCCTGCGTGAGGCCGGGCGCGCGGCTCTCGGGCTGCTTCCGGGCGCGGCACGCGCCCGCGTACTCAGGTCCGTCGGGGCGCGCGCCGGCATCCCGGGAGCCGAGCTCGGCCTGGTGTCCGTCGTGGTCGTCGCCGAGCCGGGGGACCGTCGTCGAGGACTGCCTCGCCTCCGTGCGCGGGCAGTCCCACGGGCTGCTCGAGGCGGTGGTCTGTCCCGTCGGCCCGGCCGCGTGCCGACCTGCCCGACGACCCCCGCTTCCGGGCCAGGGCCGCGAGCCGCCACCTGGTACGCCGCGGCGAACGCACGGGATCGGCGCCGCCGTCGGCGAGCACGTGATGCTGCTCCGCGGCTGCGACCGGCTGCTGCCGCACGCGCTGGAGGTGCTGGCCGGCTCGCTCGCCGCGACCGGCTCCGACCTGGCCTCCGGTGTCCTCGAGCAGGTGGGTGAGCCCGAGCCGCTGGCTGCGGCGTGCGCAGGCCGACAGCCACGCCGCGCCGTCGGCCGGGCCGGTGCGGGCCGAGCAGGCGGCTGACCTCACGCTCGCCAACAAGCTGTTCACCCGCGACTTCGCGCGGCTCCTGCGGCTCGGCGAGACCGACGACTGGCTGTGCTCGCCGACCCTGGCCCACCTGCTGCCGACGGCCACCGTGGACGTCGTCGACCGTCCGGTCGCGCGGTGGGCCCACGACCGCGGCCACCGCGCCTACGGTGCCCGGCCGAGCCCGCTGCCCCAGCTCGAGGACGCGCTCCTGGCGCGTGACCTGGTCGACCGCTGCCGTCACCGGGTCGGTGCTGGCGGACGGCTGGCTCCAGCCACTGGTACGACGTGCTCCTGCCCCGCTTCGTCGCCGACGCGGAGCGCGCCGACGAGACCACCTGGCTCCGGCTGGTCGAGCTCGTCCACGCCCCGCGCGGGCTGGACCTGCGGGCGGCGTCCCGGTCGCTGCTGTGGCTGGCCGGGCCAGGGACGGCGCGACGACGTGGAGGCGCTGGCCGCCGAGCTGGAGAGCCTCGGCGACGACGTCCCGACCGAGCTGATCGGAGGACGGCGTGCCGCCGGCCCGGTGGCGCTCGGTCGACCTCCCGGCCGACGTACGCCGGCTCGCGGACGCCGAGACCCGTCTGCGCACCCGTGTGGTCCGCGTCGCGGCCACGCCGGACGGCCGGCGCGTCGACCTGTTCGTCCGCATCGAGGGGGTCGACCTCGCCGAGCAGCCGCTGCACGTGACGGCCGAGGCCGACGGCGTCCGCGCTCGAGGTGGTCCGCGGCGCTCGACCGCACCGCGAACCGCTGGGCGGGGCCCGCTTCCAGTCGGCCGCCGAGGGGGCGTCGAGCGTGACGGTCCCCGCCGCACGTGTCGCGGCTCGACGTGACCGCCCGGGTCGGCGCGGTGACGCGGTCGGGCACCGTCGACCTGCCGCCGCACCGACCCGCCGGCCGCGGAGGCCGCCGCTCGTCGAGGCCGTCGCCCTCGACGGCGACCTGCTCGTGGTCCAGCTGGACCGGCCCACCGACGGGCTCCGGCTCCGTGGCGCGGGCCTCGACCTCGCCGGCGAGCCGCGGCGCGACGGCACCGTCGTCTTCGACCTGCGGCGCGACCTCTACGGGCGGCAGACGCTGCTCCCGACCGCCGTCCACCGCCTGCACCGGGCCGAGGGGCTGGGCGTCGCGACGGCGTGGCGCGAGCGGCTCCCGGTCGAGGTGCTCGGACGCGCACCACCGGCTCCGGGTCCTGCCCGACGGGCGGCGGCCCCGGCGAGCTCCACCTCGGCCCGCCCCGCGCCGACGACGAGCTGGGCGCCTACGGCCAGGAGCAGCTCCGGACGTCGTACGCCGCTCGACGAGCGGCCGACCGACCCCGCGCTCTGGTACTTCGAGAGCTTCGCCGGCCGCTCCGCCACGGACACCCCGCGTGCCGTCTTCGAGGAGCTGCGCCGACGGCGGCCGGAGCTGCGCGCCGGCCTGGGGGATCCTCGACCACGGCCAGTGGACGCCGGAGGGCTGCGACGCCGGTCGTGATCGGCACCCGCGCCTGGTACGACGTGCTGGCCACGGCCCGGGTCCTGGTCACCAACACCGAGCTGGAGGAGTGGTACCGCCGGCGGCCCGACCAGCTCGTCGTCCAGTGCTTCCACGGCTACCCGTCGAAGGCGATGGGCGAGTCGCAGTGGCGGGCCCGCGAGCTGCCCCCGACGCCGGGTGGCGCTGATGAGGCGCCGCAGCGTCGAGACGTGGGACCTGATCTCGACGCCGACTCCGGAGATGACGGCGGTCTACCGCGAGCAGTACGGCTACGACGGCCCGGCCGCCGAGCACGGCTACCCCCGCAACGACGCGCTGCGCGGGCCGGACGCGCAGCGGACCCGGCTGGCAGACACGCCGCCGCCTCGGCATCGCGCCGGACCAGACCGCCGTGCTCTACGCACCCACCTGGCGCGACCACCTCGCCTCGCGACCGCGGGCGGCGGCGATGACCGAGCACCTCGACGTCGACGCGGCCGCCGCGTCGCTCGGTGACTCCCACGTGATCCTGCTCCGGGGCCACCGCTTCCATGCGCCGGGCCGCTCGCGACGCGGGGTCGTCGACGTGACCGACCATCCCGAGATCAACGACCTGGTCCTGGCCTCGGACGTGGCGGTGCTCGACTACTCCTCGCTGCGCTTCGACTACGCCCTGACCGGGACGGCCGATGGTCTTCCTCGTGCCCGACCTCGACGACTACACCGGCGGCGTCCGCGGGTTCCTCTTCCCGTTCACCGACACCGCGCCCGGGCCGCTGGTCGGGCACGACCGACGAGGTGGTGGAGCAGGTGCGCGACGTACCGGCACTCACGGCGCGCCTGGGCGGAGCGCGTCCGGGCCTTCGACGAGCGCTTCAACCCCTGGCAGGACGGGCACGCCGCCGAGCGGATGGTCGACCGGATCCTGTCGCTGCTGACCTGACGCGAGGCGTCACCTGACCGTCGGCGTGATGTCGGTGCCCGGGTGCGCCGGCTCGGCGGTCAGGCGTCGCCGCGGGGCACGAACACCGCGTCGACCAGTCGCGCCGAGGCGTGGCCGTCGTCGAGGTCGGTGTAGTCGCGTCGGAAGGTCTCGCGCTGGGCGGCGGTACGCCGGGTCAGGCCGTCGAGGTCGCGCACCAGGGCCACGACCTCCCGCGTCGTGGTGACCTGGGGCCCCGGCGCCGTCGGGGCGTAGGGGATCACGCCGCCGCGCACCGCGTCGTACTTCTCGAGGTCCGGCACCAGGAAGATCATCGGCTTCCCGGTCAGCACGTAGTCGAAGCGCAGCGAGGAGTAGTCGAGCACCGCCACGTCCGAGGCCAGCGCCAGGTCGTTGATGTCGGGATGCCCGGTGACGTCGATGACCTGTCCGCCACCCTCGTGGCGGCCGCCGGCACGCGCGTTGAAGGCGTGCCCGCGCACCAGCAGCGTGTAGCCGGCCCCGAGCTCACGCGACGCGCGCTCCGCGTCGAAGAAGTCGATCCGCTCGGCCGCCATGTCGTCGGCGGACAGGTAGTCGCGGAACGTCGGCGCGTACATCACGACGCGTCTGGCTGTCGGGGATGCCCGAGCGCCTTGCGGACCCGCTCGCGGATCTCCGGCGCCTCGTCGGACTGGAGGACGTCGTTGCGCGGGTAGCCGATCTCGAGCACCTCGGGCGTCGCGCCGGCCGGGTCGAGGAACGCCTCGCGCAGCAGGGGCGTGGCGTACGTGGCCGGGGAGACGAAGTAGTCCCAGTCGCGCGCGCGCCGGTCGAAGCTGTTGATCTGGCCGGTCGGGAAGCCGCCCTTCTCCCACCACTCGTGCCCCATCACCTTGTAGGGGTAGCCGTGCATCGTCTCGATGAGCACCTGGCCGCGCGGCTTGGTGTACCACTCGGGCTGGTGGACGTTGACCATCACGTAGCGCGAGGTGGCCAGCGCCTCGTGCCACTCGGGCGTGCCCTCGATCAGGCCGACCCCGCCCTCGGGCACGGGGACGGTGTGGTCGCGGACCGACCAGTAGCGGGTCAGCGACGACCCGCGGCGGCCCAGCTCGTGGTGGACGCCGAGCATGTTGCAGTTGGTGACCTCGCTGTAGAGCGAGCGGAAGAACACGCTGTCCTGGGTGGCCTCCTCGACGCGGGCCGCCTCGCGGAGGCGGTACTGGTTGCGCTGCCCGCGCACGTCGTCGGCCAGGGGCTCCTGCACGTTCAGCGTGAGCACCGGCAGCTTGTGGGGGAACACCTCGACCAGCGCGCGGATCCGCGTCATCGGCTCCTCGACCGGCAGCCGGTCGAGCAGGGCGGGCGAGGGGGTGACCGGCAGGTCCTGCTGCCGGTCGTCGCCGCGGCCTCGAGGGTCACGGCGTACCGACCCTTGGGCAGCGCCAGGCCGTCGTAGCCGAACCGGGAGCCGGTCAGCGGGAAGGTCAGCTCGACGCCGCCGTCGGCGGCGCGGGTGAGGGTCCCGACGCACCTCGTGGTCGGGTCGTGCCGAGCACCGGGGTGAAGGCCGTCGAGCGGCAGGCTGGAGTGGACCTGGACGGTGAAGGTGTCCTCGGTGAGCGCGTACGTCGGTGGCGACCGGGACGCGGTCCATCAGCTCCAGCTCGCCGGCCTTGCCGCGCGTCAGCCGGCGTACGGCGGCCGGGTCGTCGACCACCGCGGGCGACGGGGCGGTGCCCGGCGGCGCGAGCAGCGGGGAGTGCTCCCCCGACCGGTGGCGCACGCGGACCCGCAGCGGACGGGTCACCGGCCCGAGCTGGGTCGTGCCGGACGTGGGCATCGGCAGCGACGACAGGTCGAGGTCCACCCGCCACTCGCCGGGCTCGGTGCCACGGGTCACGGGCGCGGACAGGAGCTCGCGCCGCTCCTGGTCGATGTGGTTGACGATCACGCGGTCCGGAGGGTCGGACACGTTGGACCGGAAGCCGACGCGTCGACGACGCCGCTCGGTCCGACGGTCTGGGACACGGCGTACATCGGGGAGTGGGCCACCCGGAGGACGTAGTTCCGCTCCGACCCGCGCAGCGCCGTCCGGGCGACGCCCCCGCGCTCGAGATGGGTCTGCGGGACCGCCGACGAGCCGGCCGCCGAGACCTCGTGGAGCCGCGTCGTACGCCGGATGCCGGCCGCGGTCATCGTGATCTCGAAGGCCCAGTCCTGGTCGACGTCGCCCGGCACCTCGCCGGCCTCGATCGACGCCCGGAAGCCGCCGGGCCGGTAGTCGCAGTGCCAGTGGCCGCCCATCACGTCGACCCGGGGCTCGTGGAACGACTCGGTCTCGAGGGGGATCCGGGTCCGGTGGTCGGCCGAGACCAGCTCGACGAGGATCTCCGGCGGGTTGGCGGCGAGGTCGAGGTTGCGGATGAAGGCCCAGCCGGAGACGGTCAGCCGGTCGCCGTCCCAGACCGCCCGCATCACGCGGCTGATCAGCTCCAGCTGGCGGTCCGACATCACGTGTCACGTCGTCCGGGAGACCCTCGGTCAGCGGCAGCTCCACCCGCACGCCCTCGGGTGTCACCGTGGTCGGGAACCGGCGGGCGTCGTTGCCCCAGTTCTCGATGTAGTCGACGGCGGCCTCGCGCCGGTCGTTGGCGATCAGCTCGACGAGCACCTTGTCCTGCGCGCCGACGCTGTGCACGAACTCCTCGCGGGAGACCCTCGGCACCAGGTCGAGCAGCGCCGTCCGCAGCAGCGCCCAGAACTCCGGACCGCCCTTGGCCAGGTGCCGGGTGAAGAACGGCATGTTGAAGGAGATCAGCTGCAGCGCGCGGATCTGGACCGCACGCTCCTTGCCGGCCGCCTGGAGCGCCGCGAAGGACGCGGCGACCGCCTCGTTGTGGGCGGCCAGGTTGGCGGTGGAGTAGGCGCTCTGCGAGATCGACGACCGGTCGTTGCGGATCCGCCAGGAGACCCCGATCTCGGGCACCACGTCGAACGCGCGGGCCTGCGCGAACGCCGCCGCGCTGACCTGCTGGTCCTCGTAGATCTTCCCCTCGGGGAAACGCAGCCCCGCGCTGTCCCAGAACGTACGCCGGTAGGTCTTGCTCCAGGCGACGGCGTTGACCATCACCTCGGGGAAGGTGTCGAGGTCGACACCCAGGCGACGGATGGCGTGGGTGCTGCGGATCCAGCTCCCGGCGGGGACCCGCTTCTTGTTCTCCAGCCGGTCGTAGCAGGAGACGGCGAAGTCCGAACCGGACTCCTGCAACGCGCCGATGACGCTGGTGTAGGCGTCCGGAGTGACCACGTCGTCGGAGTCGACGAAGGTGAGGAACTCGCCGCGGGCGTGCTCGATGCCGGTGTTGCGCGCCGCGCTCAGGCCGCCGTTCTCGCGCGTGACCACCCGCACCCGGAGGTCGCGACGCGCGTGGTGCCGGGCGATGCTGCCGCTGCGGTCGGGGCTCCCGTCGTCGACCACGATGATCTCGACCTCGCGGTACTCCTGGAAGCGCAGCGAGACCAGGCACTCGTCGAGGAAGTCCTCGACCCGGTAGCAGGGCACGACGATCGAGAGCAGCCCCGGCACGTAGCCCCGGCGGTGCAGCGCGCGGCGGGCGCGGATCCGGGCGCCGTCGGTCCCCCGGCGAGCGCGCTCCGGGGCGCTCCTGGCCAGCCGCTCGAGTCGCTGGAGCCGGGCGTTCGACGGCCGGGCGGGGGGCTTGAGGCGGTTCTGCATGTCTCCCTTGGGGCGCGGTAGGGACGGTTCTGCCCGGCGGTCACGTGCCCACCGGACGCTGCCTCATGCTAGGACACCCCGGCGCGGGCGACCGACCCGGTGAGGCGGGCCGGACGGTCGGGCTACCCGAGGTCCTCGTCGGTCGACGGGATCGGCCATCGGGTCCAGCTTGCGGAGGTCGAGGACGTGCCCGGTGCCGTCGGACAGCAGGACGTCGAGCGAGGCCTTGGCCACCGACCGCGAGTCCAGCAGCGAGTCGACCGGCTCCTCGCCGAACGCCTTGGTCCGCATCGGGGTGCCGGTGCGCTCGGGGTTCACGCAGTTCACGCGGACGCCGCTCTCGCCCCACTCGTCGGCCAGCGCCTGGGTCAGGTTGACCACCGCGGCCTTGGCCGAGGAGTAGAGGCTGTAGCCGCTCCGTCCGCGGGTGTAGCTGCTGGAGGTGAACAGCAGCAGGCTGCCGCCGGTCCGCTGGAGGTGCGGGAAGAAGACCTGGGCGATGAACACCGGCGCCAGGTAGTTGACCTCGGTGGCGGCGTAGATCGTCTCCTCGCTGGTGTCGAGGAGCGAGCCGCGCGGCAGGATCCCGGCGGTGGCGACGACGAAGTCGATCCGCCCGTGCTCGGCGGTCACCTGCTCGGCGACCGCCTCGAGGTCGGTCCGGCGCTCCACGTGGGTGTTGGTGCTGGAGCGGCTGAACGTCTCGACGGTCGCGCCGTACTCGCGGCCCAGGGCGGCGATGTCGGCGCCGATGCCGTAGCTGCCCCCGAGCACCACGATCACCTTGCCCGCCAGCGTGGCCCGGTACTCCTCCGCGCTGTGCCCCTCGGGCACGTAGCTGCTGGTCAGCTGGAAGAGCTTGTCGGCCAGGAAGACGTCGATCGGGTCGGTCACCTTCATGTTGCGCTCCTCGCCGGCCACGACCCAGATCGGCACGTCGGGGAGGTACTTCAGGACGACGCCGCAGTCGTCGGTGGCGGTGAAGCCGGCATCCTGCGCGGCGACGTCGTACGCGCGGCGCAGCACCGAGGCACGGAAGGCCTGCGGCGTCTGGCCGCGTCGCAGATCGGCCCGCGGCGGGATGGCCCGGATCGTGTTGTCGTCGGGCGAGACCTCGATGATCGTGTCGGCCGAGGGGATCGCCACGTCGACGGCGTCGTAGGTCTCCAGCGCGTCGAAGCACTCGGTGATGATCCGCTCACTGACCAGGGGGCGCACGGCGTCGTGGAAGAGCACCGGGCAGTCCTCCGGCAGCGCGGCCAGGGCCCGGAGCGTGGTGCCGTTGCGGGTGTCGGCTCCCTCGAGCACCTGCGTGACCTTGTCGTAGCCGCCGTTGCGCACCATCGCGCGGACCGCGTCGAGGTGGCCCTCGGCCATCATCACGACGATCTCGTCGACCATCGGGTGGGCCTGGAAGGCCGCGAGCGTGTGCTCGAGGATGGTCTTGCCGGCGATCTTGATCAGCTGCTTGGGGATGTCGAGCCCGACCCGGGTGCCGACCCCGCCGGCGAGGAGCACCGCGACGCGCGGCGCCGGGGCCTGGCTCACGAGCTCCTCCGCAGCTTGCCGACGACGGTCCGGCGCCAGGAGCCGAAGCGGCTCGCCGACCGCGGTCTCGCGCAGCTCCTCGCGCACCCGGCGTACGGCCTTCCGCTTCTCGCGTCGCACCGTGGCGCCGGTACGGCTGCGGGCGACGTCGAACGACTCGTCGTAGTACGCCGCGAGCTCGGCGCGGATCTCGTCGAGCTCGGCCCGCGTCTCGCCCTGGTCCGCGGCGGGTACGCCGACCAGCCGGTCGTAGGTGTCGTAGGTGCGGGTGGTCAGGTCGAGGACCCGGGACGGGAGCCCGAGCTCGGCCCAGTCGGCGGCGGAGCGGTGCAGCGTCGGGTCGACCAGGTCACCGGCGTCGGCGACCTGCTCGGTCGTGGCCCGGTCGAACAGCCCCATCCGGATCGTCTCGTCGGCCTGCGTCATCGCCGACCTCCAGTCGGTGAGGAGGTCGTCGTAGCGGACGGTGGCGCGCGGCAGGTCTCGGCTGCGCAGCTCGGTGCCGAGCATCATCGTCATCCAGCCGACGACGCGCGTGGTGTTGTTGGTCTTGGTGCCGTAGGCGATCTCGCGCGACCGCATCACCTCCGCGGGGTGCCGCAGCATCGTCGCGACGTGCACGTCCGCCCCGACCTCGGCGGCGGCCGCGCGATGGAGCTCGAAGAACCAGGCGAGCCGCGGGTCCTTCACCACGATCCGCTCGTTCTCGGCGAACTGCTTCTCGAGCCAGGTCACCAACGGCGCGAGTGCCTCCGGCCGCGAGGCGACCTTGTCGGTGAGCTCCCAGGCCTCCGGCCGCCCGTCCTCGATCGCGACGTCGACCGAGGCCAGCAGGTCGTTGTGGTAGTCGACCAGCCAGCGCGGCTCCCCGAAGCCGCGGGGGTTGCTGCGGTTGGCGCTGACCTCGGGCTTGGGGATGTGCACGCCGAGCCGTCCGGTGAGTCCCGCGAACAGGCTGGTGCCGCTGCGCCCCGAGCCGGCGACGACCAGCATCTGCCGGCCACCGGGCGCCGGCGAAGCAGGTTCGTGCATGGGGGAACTGTGTCACATGCGCAGGCCGCGGACCGTCGACGGCGGCGACCCTCGCGAGCCGGGGGTCTGGTTAGACTGACGCCCGCCCGGGGCGAGCGGAGGAGTGGTGATGTCGACGGAGGCACGGCTGCTCCCGGATGATGCCGTGCTCGTGCACATCGGGCCCTACAAGACCGGCACCACCGCGATCCAGAGCAGCCTCCACACCCATCGTCCGGCCCTCGCCGAGCACGGCGTGACCTACCCCGGCACCTACCACCGGCAGATGCGTCCCAGCTGGGCGCTGCTCGGGCGCAGCCGCGTGGGGGAGGCCGACGTACCGGCGGACGAGTGGGCCGCGATGGTCGAGGAGGTCCGGGCCGCGCCCGGGCGGGTGGTCATCAGCAGCGAGGACTTCTCGTCCGCCCGTCCGCAACACATCGCCCAGCTCGTGGCGGACCTCGGCCCGGAGCGGGTGCACGTCCTGATCGTGGCCCGGCGTCTCGACACGCTGCTCCCGTCGGGCTGGCAGGAACGGGTCAAGTCGGTCAACGAGACCCGGACGTACGACGCGTGGCTGCGCGAGGTGCTCTCGCCCGAGCGCGACAGCGACGTCGCCCGCACCTTCTGGTACCACCACGGTCTGCAGGACCTGATCGCCCGCTGGCGCGAGGTGCTCCCTCCCGAGCAGGTGCTGGTGCTGGTCAACGACGAGTCCGACCGCGGGATGCAGGCGCGGGTCTTCGAGCAGCTGCTGGGTCTGCCCGAGGGCCAGCTGACACCGGGCCCCCACACCAACACCTCCTTCTCGATGGAGCGGATCGAGCTCTGCCGCCAGGTGAACGTCGCCGTGGAGGCCCGGGGCTGGGTCGGGAACCGCCCCCTGAACACGCCCTCGCCGCGCGATGCTCGCCGGGCTGCGGACGGCGCCGATCCAGGACTTCGAGACCTCGATCCCTCCGCTGCCGGGGTGGACCGCCGAGCGGCTCGCGGAGCTCAGCGAGGAGCGGGCCCGGACGGTGCTCGAGTCGGACGTGGTCGTGGTCGGCGACCCCGACGCCCTGCGCTACGCCGGCGACCCGGCCGCGCCCGCCCTGCCCGACCCGCCGGCGACGATCCCGGTGGCGGCCGCCGCGGGGGCGCTGGAGAGGGCGTTCGCGGGGATGCTCAAGCAGCTGCGTCAGCACCAGAAGCGCTGCGCCGCGACCGGCGCCCCGGCCTGCGGGTCCCGCGGTCGACCAGGTGTCCAGCCGCGAGCTGCTGCGCGAGGTGGCCCGTCGCCAGGCCGTCCGGCTCCGACGAGGTCGGCCGATGACGTCGACCGTGGAGGCGCTCCCCCCGGGCGCCGTCCTGCTCCACATCGGTCCCTACAAGACCGGCACGACCGCGATCCAGGTCTCCCTCCACCAGCACCGGGCCGACCTCGCAGCACACGGCGTCCTCTACCCGGGGTCGGGCACCCGGCAGCGTCGGGCCAGCTGGGCCGCCGTCGGGCGGTCACCGCGGGGCACCAAGCCGGTCGGCATGGGGTCCTGGCGGCGGATGCTGCGCGAGATCGCGGCACGCGGGCGACCAGCGCGTCGTGGTGAGCTCGGAGGACTTCACCAGCGCTCCACCGGACCGGGTGCGGGCGATCGTCGACGACCTCGGACGCGACCGGATCCACGTGCTGATGGTGATCCGACCGCTCCAGAACCTGCTCCCCTCCGCCTGGCAGCAGCGGGTCAAGTCGGCGCGGGAGACGCTCACCCTCGACGCGTGGCTGCACGAGGTGCTCCAGCGCCCGGACGGCCGGAAGGGCCGGATCTTCTGGCGCAACGAGGGGGTCGAGGCCCTGGTCGAGCGGTACGCGACCGACGTGCCGCGCGACCGCATCCACATCATCGTCTCCGACGAGACGGACCGCACGCAGCAGATGCGCACCTTCGAGGGGCTCCTCGGGCTGCCCGCGGGCCTGCTCACCCCCGGCCCCCGTGACAACACGTCGCTGTCCCTCGACCGCACCGAGCTCCTGCGACGCGTGAACGTGCTGGCCGACGAACGGGCCTGGGGCGACTCGACCTCGCGTGCCCTGATCCACGGCGGGCATGCTGGCGGACCTCCGAGCCCAACCGGCCGAGCCGGGCGAACGGCCGATCCCGGGCATCCCCGGCTGGGCGGTGGACCGGGTGGCCGAGCTCAACAGCGAACGGGCGGAGGCCGTGCGCGCCTCCGGGTGCCGGGTGATCGGCGACCCCGCCGACCTCGTGGCGTCGCTCGCGGCCGGTGAGGCCGAGCCTCCCCCGACCAGGTCTCCCTGACCCTGGCGGCGGCCTCGCGTCGCGGGCGTGGTCGACGCCGTCCGCCGGCGTGAGGAGCGGGCCGAACGCGAACGCCGTGTCGAGCCGCGCCCGGAGCCCGGGCTGGAGGGGATCGGCTCCCGTCGGCTGCTGCGCGAGCTCAGGCAGCGGGCACGGACCAGGCTGCTGCCCGGTCGCTGACCGCCGCCGGCTCGACCGGCCGGACGTCAACGTTGCCCACGTCACACCCCGGTTGAGTACGAGTGCGGAGGTGCAGCGGCGTACATTCGTGGTGTTCCCAACCGTGTGGTACCCACACCGGCCCTCACCCGAGGGTGGTCGGCGGGACCTGAACGTCAAGGAAGCCAGATGACCCCACTGCGTGTGGGCGTGATCGGTGCCGGCCGTGTCGGTGCCGTCCTCGCCGCCGTGCTCCGCTCGCGCGGCCACGACATCGTCTCCGTCGCCGGCGAGTCCGACGCATCCCTGCGCCGCGCCGCGGACCTGCTGCCGGGCGTTCCCGTCGACAAGCCCACGGCCGTCGCCCGGTCCTGCGACGTGCTGCTGCTGACGGTCCCCGACGACATGCTCGAGAACGTCGTCACCCAGCTGTCCGCCAGCGGCGCGATCCGGCCGGGTCAGTACGTCGTTCACAGCAGCGGCAGCCACGGGCTCCGGGTCCTCGAGCCGGCGACGCGGGTCGGTGCGCACCCGGTGGCGATGCACCCCGCGATGACCTTCACCGGCACCGTCCGTGACCTCGACCGGCTCCGCGACTGTGTCTTCGGGGTGACGACCGGGCCGGCCGACCGCGACTGGGCGCTCGCCCTGGTCGACCGAGCTCGGCGCCGACGTGATGTGGGTGCCGGAGGAGCAGCGCTCGCTGTACCACGCCGGGCTGGCCCACGGCGCCAACCACCTGGTGACGCTGGTGGCGCAGGCGATGGAGCTGCTCAGCGCGGCCGGCGCGGAGGACCCCGCCGCGATCCTCCGGCCGCTCCTGGGAGCGGCGCTCGACAACGCCCTCGCGGAGGGCGACGCGGCGCTGACCGGACCGATCGTCCGCGGAGACGTCAACACGGTGCGTGCGCACCTCGCCGAGATCCGCGCCACCGCGCCCGACACGCTCCCGTCCTACGTCGCGCTGGCCCGGGCCACCCTCGACCGGGTCGTCACCGACGGCCGGGTGCTGCCGATCCGGGCAGCGGCGATGCGGCGGGTCCTCGACGCGGCCGGCGCCGTGACCGCAGCCGAGCCGGGTCGCTCGACGCCCCTGCGATGACCACGGTCCCCCTCCTCGTGTCCACGCACGAGGAGCTCGAGGCGATCCTGGCGCCTCGTCGGGAGGCGGGCGCGCCCGTGGTGCTCGTGCCGACCATGGGCGCCCTGCACGCCGGCCACGAGGCGCTGCTCCGGGACGCCCGTGCGCGCGCGGGCGCAGGGGTGGTGGTGGCCTCGGTCTTCGTCAACCCCCTCCAGTTCGCCCCCGGCGAGGACCTCGACCGGTACCCCCGCACGCTGGACGCCGACCTCGAGCTGTGCGCGTCGGCCGGCGTGGACGTGGTCTTCGCGCCGGCGGTCGACGAGATGTATCCGGACGGCGAGCCGCTGGTCACCGTCGAGCCCGGGGCGGCCGCCAGGATCCTGGAGGGCGAGTCCCGGCCGGGTCACTTCCGTGGGGTGCTGACGGTGGTGGCCAAGCTGTTCGGGCTGGTCCGCCCCACCGCCGCGGTGTTCGGGGAGAAGGACTACCAGCAGCTCGTGCTGGTCCGGCGGATGAGTCGCGACCTCTGCCTGCGGGTCGAGGTCGTCGGCGTCGGGACCGTCCGGGAGCCGGACGGCCTGGCCCTGTCCAGCCGGAACCGGTTCCTCGACCCCGACCAGCGCCGGGTCGCGGCGACGCTGTCCCGGGCGCTCCGGGCGGCGCAGGACCACGCGGCGTACGGCCCGGAGGCGGCGCGCGGCCGCCGCGTCGTCGGTGCTCGAGGCCGAGCCGGGAGTCGAGGTGGACTACCTCGTGGTCCTCGACCCCGACCTCGGCGAGGCTCCCGCGGCAGGGGAGGCGCGGGTCCTGGTCGCGGCCCGGGTCGGCAGCACCCGGCTCATCGACAACCTGCCCGTGGTGCTCGGGTCGGCGTCCTGAGCGGTCAGGTCGCCGGCGCCAGCTTGGCGCAGAGCTTGGCGTGCAGGTCCTCGACCGCCAGCGCCCCGTCGATGACCTGTCGGGTCGGCCAGCTGCTGGTGTCGAGGCCCGACAGCCGTTCGAAGAGCACCAGGTCGTCGGCGTACCGCTCGACCAGGCTCGCGACAGCCGCCACGGTCGGCCGGTCGCTCGTGATCCCCGGTGAGGTCGCCATCCGGTGGTCGAGGGTCGGGTAGGTCTCGAAGCGCGGCAGGTCCAGCAGGTCCGTGGCCCGGTCCAGGCTGCGCTCGTGCCCACCGAGCAGCTCGCGGAACTCGTACAGCTCCCACTGCTCGACCGGGAAGAGCGCCAGCGCCCGCTCCAGCTGGGCGCCGTAGAGACCGCGCGAGAAGAGCGAGCGACGCAGGACGGCGCTCGGCTCGCGTCTCGTCGACGGACTCCGGCAGCGGGTCGCGCCCGAACTGCTCGATCGCCGTCGGCAGGTCGGGGAACCCGTCGTGCCGGTGGCGTTCCATCGCCCAGTGCGAGAACGCCCGCTCGATCGGGTCGCGGAAGCAGGCCATCAGCCGGAGGTCCGGCCGGTAGGCGCGCATCCGTTCCATGGCGTGCGGCCAGAAGAGGTACGCCGGGGTGGCGTCGCCCGCCAGGGCTCCGGGCACCGGACGCTTGAGCGGTCGTCGGTACGTCGCGTAGTCGGGGTCCGCCCAGTCGTGGGGCTCGATGAAGAAGCGCAGCTCCTTCTGCGAGCCCCCGACGATCCGTGGATGCCGGAGCAGCATCCGGTACAGGCTGGTGGTGGCGGCCTTCTGGACACCGACGATCGCGAAGCTGATCGGCACCGACGAGGAGGCGGTCTCGAGAGCCGCCAGGCGCTTGGCCCGGCGGACCCGCATCTGTGGCATGGTGCGCCTTCCTCGGTGGGGTCGCGGTGGCTGCCCGGCGCCGGGGCCCGGGAGGGCCAGTAGCCTGCGGACGTGAGCATACGACGAGTCCCGCGCCGGCTGACCGCCCCGCCGCCGGGCTGGGCGGTCACCGCCGACGTCGTGGTGATCGGTTCCGGGATCGCCGGCCTGACGGCCGCGCTGCGCCTGCGCGGCACCGTCGACAAGGTGCTCGTGGTGACCAAGGACGTGCTCGACGCCGGGCTCGACCCAGTGGGCGCAGGGCGGCATCGCCGCGGCCCTCGGCCCGGGCGACACCCCGGCCCAGCACGAGCGGGACACCCTGGTGGCCGGCGCCGGCGCCTCCGACCCGGAGGCGGTGCACGCCCTGGTCACCGAGGGTCCCGAGGCGGTCCGCGAGCTGATCGCGCTCGGGCGCCAACTTCGACCTCCACCCCGACGGCGAGCTCAGCCTGACCCGCGAGGGAGGACACCACCGCGACCGCATCGCCCATGCCGGCGGCGACGCCACCGGGGCCGAGATCCAGCGCGCGCTGATCGCGGCCGTGGCTCGGGCCCCCGAGATCGAGGTGATCGAGCACGCCCTCGCCGTCGACCTGCTCCTCGCCGACGACGGCGGTGTCGCCGGCGTGACGCTGCACGTCATGGGCGAGGGCCAGCACGACGGGGTGGGCGCGGTCCGCTGCCGCGCCGTCGTGCTCGCCAGTGGCGGCCTCGGGCAGGTGTTCTCGCAGACCACCAACCCGTCCGTCGCGACCGGCGACGGGATGGCGCTGGCCTACCGCGCCGGCGCGGTCCTGCGCGACCTGGAGTTCGTGCAGTTCCATCCCGACCGTGATGTGGCTCGGGCCGGACTCGCGCGGCCAGCAGCCGTTGATCTCCGAGGCGGTCCGGGGCGAGGGTGCGTTCCTCGTCGACTGGGAGGGCGACCGGTTCATGCAGGGCGTGCACGAGCTCGCCGACCTGGCGCCCCGCGACGTCGTGGCCAAGGCGATCACCCGGCGGATGATCGAGTCGGGTCATCCGCACATGTGGCTCGACGCGCGGCACCTCGGGCTCGTCCCCGGGCGAGGGAGCGTGCAGCGGGCTTCTGGGAGAAGCGCTTCCCGACGATCCTGGCGACCTGCCGGCGCACGGGGTCGACCCGGTCACCGAGCTGATCCCCGTGTCGCCGGCCTGCCACTACGCCTCGGGCGGCGTGGCCACCGACCTCTGGGGACGCTCCACCCTGCCCGGCCTCTACGCGACCGGCGAGGTCGCCTGCTCCGGGGTGCACGGAGCCAACCGGCTGGCCTCCAACTCGCTCCTCGAGGGCCTGGTGTTCTCGCGCCGGATCGCCGAGGTGCTGCCGACGGAGCTCCGGCCGTGGGAGGACCCGGCGAGCGACGGGCGGCCGGCGTCCCTCGTCGACGCGAGCGCTCGACGGCCGCTCCAGGAGGAGATGACCGCCCGCGTCGGCGTGCTCCGCACGGCCGACGGGCTGGTCGCCGCGCTCGAGCGCCTCGACGACCTGCTGGCGGAGCCGGCCGAGGTGGTCGGCCAGGACGCCTGGGAGGCGAGCAACCTGGTCACGGTCAGCGCGCTCCTCGCCGAGGCCGCGCTGCGGCGCGAGGAGACCCGCGGGTCCCACTGGCGCGAGGACTTCCCGGAGCGCGACGACGTGTCGCAGTCCGGGCACCACGACTGGTGGCTCGCCGACGGCAGCGCCGATCGGGGCGTTCCGGCCGTCGGCGCCGAGCGACGCCGTTCCCGACGAGGTGCCGGCGTGACGACGGGCCACGACGGCGCCTGGGAGACGCTCCTCGATCGAGCTGCAGCGACGCGGGGCTCGATCCCGACGCCGTCGTCGCTGCGATCGACGCCGCCCTGGAGGAGGACCTGCCCGACGGCGCGGTCGACGTGACGAGCGTGGCCACCATCCCGGCCGAGGCGCGCGGCGAGGGCGTCTTCGCGGCGCGCGAGCCGGGCGTCGTCGCCGGGCTGGGCGTCGCCGCACTGGTGTTCCTGCGCGTCGACGCGGAGGTCGGGTCGACGACCGGGTCCCCGACGGGACGCGCGGTCGCGGCCGGGGACGTGGTGATGCGGGTCGTCCGGGCCGACCCGCTCCCTGCTCACCGCCGAGCGCACGGCGCTGAACTTCGCCTCCCACCTGTCGGGCATCGCGACCGCCACCTCGCGCTGGGTGGAGGCGCTGGCCGGGACCCGGGCGCAGGTCCTCGACACCCGCAAGACCCTGCCCGCGCCACCGCGCCCTCCAGAAGTACGCCGTGCGGTGCGGCGGCGGGACGAACCACCGCTTCTCCCTGTCGGACCTGGCGATGGTCAAGGACAACCACGTGGTCGCGGCCGGCGGCGTGGTCCCGGCCTACCAGGCGGTGCGGACGGCGTACCCCGACCTCCCGGTGGAGGTCGAGGTCACCGACCTCGCCCAGCTGGCCGACCTGCTGGAGGCCGGCTGCGACCGGATCCTGCTCGACAACATGGACACCGCGACGATGGCGGAGGCGGTGCGCCTCACCGGCGGCCGCGCGTCGCTGGAGGCCTCCGGGGGCCTGACCCTCGAACGTGCGCGCGAGGTGGCGCGAGACCGGAGTCGACTTCATCTCGGTCGGGGCGCTGACGCACTCGGTCAAGGTCTTCGACCTCGGGCTGGACCTGCGATGACGCGCCCCGACGCTGCTGGCGGTCGACATCGGCAACAGCCACACGGTGCTGGGGCTGGTCCGCGACGGCGAGGTGTCGGCCGAGTGGCGGGTGGCGACGGTCGAGTCGCGTACCGCCGACGAGTGGTCGGTGCTGATCCGCGGCCTGCTCGGCGACCGGGAGGAGCAGGTGGGCGGGATCGTGGTCTGCGCGACCGTCCCGTCGGTGCTGCAGGAGTGGCGGACCATGCTCGCCGACCACTTCGGCTCGGTCCGCAGCGTGGTCGTCGAGCCCGGGGTGCGCACCGGGGTGCCGGTCCTCACCGACAACCCGCGCGAGGTCGGGACCGACCGGATCGTCAACGCGCTCGCCGCGGCGACGCGCTACGGCGGCCCGGCCATCGTCGTGGACTTCGGCGGCACGGCGACGACTTTCGACGTGGTGAATGACCAGGGCCAATACATCGGTGGCGCCATATCGCCCGGTATCGAGATATCGCTCGACGCACTGGAGCGACGGGGCGCCCAATTGCGCATGGTCGAATTGCGACGACCGCGCACCGTGATAGCCCGCAACACCGTCGAGGCGCTCCAGTCGGGAATGGTGTTCGGCGTCGCCAGCCAGGTCGACGGAATTGTCGCGCGGATGATCGAGGAGCTCGGTGCGGAGAGCGCCGTCGTCTCGGTCGTGGCCACCGGTTACCTCGCACCGCTCGTGGTGGACGAGTGCGCCTGCTTCACCGCTCACGACCCGTGGCTCACGCTGCAGGGCCTCGAGCTGGTCTACCTGCGCAACGCCTGACGCCGCGGCCCCGCAAAGCGGGCCGCTAATGGCCGATCCGGACGCCGGTGACAATGTCCACCGGGAAGCGTGCCGGTGTGGCCGCCTTTCCGATACCCCGCTATCTTGGGTCCACACACCCTGGCGCACGGATATCGGCGGTCCGTCCCTTCGGAAAGGCAGGCACCGCATGGCCCAGAAAGTGCACATCACCCTCGAGGACGACCTCGACGGTGGTGACGCGACGGAGACCGTGAGCTTCGGTCTCGACGGCCGTAGCTACGAGATCGACCTGAACGACAAGAACGCCGCCGCACTGCGTGACGCCCTGGCCCGCTACGTCGCGGCCGCCCGGCGTGGCGGTGGCAGCCGCGGTACCGCGGCCAAGCGTCGTACCCAGATGGGCACCAGCGCCCGCGAGATCCGCGACTGGGCCCGCTCCAACGGTCACAAGGTGCCCGACCGCGGCCGGATCCCCGCGGACATCCGTGAGGCCTTCGAGGCGGCGCGCGAGCGCGGGCGTCAGCGCAGCCCGGCGTGCGCTCGGCCGGGTCGATCGCGACCACCGAGGTGACGCTCGTCCTCCGCCGCCTGTTCGCTCTGAGCGGACGACGGGTCGATCCGCCACCGGGAACACGTAGGCTGGGAGACCAGTTGGAACAGTCGACACCGCGATGACCCACCGCAGGTGTCCCCTGTTTTGCGAGGCGGGTGCCCGACACCCGCGTTGAGGAGCGATCGGCATGTTCGAGCGGTTCACAGACCGAGCCCGGCGGGTGGTCGTGCTGGCCCAAGAAGAGGCCCGCATGCTCTCCCACAACTACATCGGGACCGAGCACATCCTGCTCGGCCTCATCCACGAGGGCGAGGGTGTCGCCGCGAAGGCTCTGGAGAGCCTCGACATCTCGCTCGAGGCCGTCCGCGCGCAGGTCGAGGAGATCATCGGTCAGGGCCAGCAGGCGCCGAGCGGCCACATCCCCTTCACCCCGCGCGCCAAGAAGGTGCTCGAGCTGTCGCTGCGCGAGGCGCTCCAGCTCGGTCACTCCTACATCGGCACCGAGCACATCCTGCTCGGCCTGATCCGCGAGGGCGAGGGCGTCGCCGCCCAGGTGCTGCAGAAGCTCGGCGCCGACCTCAACCGCGTCCGCCAGCAGGTCATCCAGCTGCTCAGCGGGTTCCAGGGCAAGGAGCAGACCGGCGCGCAGGCCGCGACCTCGGGCGCTCCGGCCGACACCCCGTCGTCCTCGCTCGTGCTCGACCAGTTCGGCCGCAACCTGACCCAGGACGCTCGCGACTCCAAGCTCGACCCGGTGATCGGGCGCGAGCAGGAGATCGAGCGGGTCATGCAGATCCTGAGCCGCCGGACCAAGAACAACCCGGTGCTGATCGGCGAGCCGGGCGTCGGCAAGACCACGATCGTCGAGGGACTGGCGCAGGACATCGTCCGCGGCAACGTCCCCGAGACGCTCAAGGACAAGCAGATCTACACCCTCGACCTCGGCGCGCTGGTCGCCGGTTCGCGCTACCGCGGTGACTTCGAGGAGCGCCTGAAGAAGGTGCTCAAGGAGATCCGCACCCGCGGCGACATCGTGCTGTTCATCGACGAGATCCACACCCTCGTCGGGGCCGGCGCGGCCGAGGGCGCCATCGACGCGGCCTCGATCCTCAAGCCGATGCTGGCCCGGGGCGAGCTCCAGACCATCGGCGCGACGACGCTCGACGAGTACCGCAAGTACCTCGAGAAGGACGCCGCGCTCGAGCGCCGCTTCCAGCCGATCCAGGTCGCCGAGCCGTCGATCGCCCACACCATCGAGATGCTCAAGGGCCTGCGCGACCGCTACGAGGCCCACCACCGGGTGACGATCACCGACGAGGCCCTGGTCTCGGCGGCGACGCTGGCCGACCGCTACATCTCCGACCGGTTCCTTCCCGACAAGGCCATCGACCTGATCGACGAGGCCGGCTCGCGGCTGCGGATCCGCCGGATGACGGCGCCCGCCGACCTGCGCGAGTACGACGACAAGATCGCCGAGGTGCGGCAGCGCAAGGAGGCCGCGATCGACGGCCAGGACTTCGAGGCGGCCGCGCGTCTGCGCGACGAGGAGAAGCAGCTGACCGCGAAGAAGCTCGAGCGCGAGAAGCAGTGGCGCGCCGGTGACCTCGACGAGGTCGCGGAGGTCGACGAGGAGCTGATCGCCGAGGTGCTCGCCGTGGCGACCGGCATCCCGATCGTGAAGCTGTCCGAGGAGGAGTCCACGCGGCTGCTCAAGATGGAGGACGAGCTCCACAAGCGGGTCATCGGTCAGGACCAGGCGGTCAAGGCGCTCAGCCGGGCCATCCGTCGTACCCGTGCCGGCCTGAAGGACCCGAAGCGTCCTGGCGGCTCGTTCATCTTCGCCGGCCCGTCCGGCGTCGGCAAGACGTGGCTGTCCAAGACGCTCGCGGAGTTCCTCTTCGGCGACGAGGACGCGCTGATCCAGCTCGACATGAGCGAGTACAGCGAGAAGCACACCGTCTCGCGGCTGTTCGGCTCGCCTCCGGGCTACGTCGGCTACGAGGAGGGCGGCCAGCTCACCGAGAAGGTGCGCCGCAAGCCGTTCTCCGTGGTCCTGTTCGACGAGGTCGAGAAGGCCCACCCCGACATCTTCAACAGCCTGTTGCAGATCCTGGAGGAAGGTCGCCTGACCGACTCCCAGGGCCGGGTCGTGGACTTCAAGAACACCGTGATCATCATGACCACCAACCTCGGCACCAAGGACATCGCCAAGGGCCAGAACCTCGGGTTCGCGCAGACCGGCGACGTGGCCGGCTCCTACGAGCGGATGAAGAACAAGGTGCAGGAGGAGCTCAAGCAGCACTTCCGTCCCGAGTTCCTCAACCGTGTCGACGAGATCATCGTGTTCCCGCCGCTGTCGCGCGAGCAGATCATCCACATGGTCGACAACATGATCGCGTCGGTCGAGCTGCGCCTGAAGGACCGCGACATGTCGCTCGAGCTCACCCAGAACGCCAAGAACCTGCTGGCCGAGCGGGGCTTCGACCCGGTGCTCGGTGCCCGCCCGCTGCGCCGCACGGTGCAGCGCGAGATCGAGGACATCCTGGCCGAGAAGATGCTCTACGGCGAGGTCGGCCCCGGTCAGATCGTGCTGGTCGACGTCGAGGGCGAGGGTCCGACGGCGACGTTCACCTTCGCCGGCCAGAAGGTCGGCGAGCTGCCCGACCTGCCGCCGCTCGAGACCGTCGCGGTCGAGCCGCCCAGCGGCCCTGCCGGTCGCGGTGAGGGCGAGGACGAGACGCCCGGTCCGACCGACGTGGAGAAGGCGAGCGGGACCGACTGATCGGTCCTGACGACGAGACGAAGGCCCGGCCGCGTGCGGCCGGGCCTTCGTCCGTCTCGGTGCAGGGCGCGAGGCCTGTCGGCGCCGGGATACGTCGAGTCGCAGGCGGGTCAGTGAGCGGCGTGAGGTTGAGCACCACGACGCCGACGATGATCAGCAGCAGGGCGAACACCTTGACCGCGTCGAGCCGCTCGCCGAGGACGACCACGCCGACGACGGCGATCGCCGCCGTGCCCAGGCCCGACCAGACGGCGTACGCCACGGAGACCGACATCTGGCGCACGACGACGGCCAGCAGCCAGATGGACAGGGCATAGCCACCGAGGACCACCAGCGACCACGGCAGGTCGTGGAAGCCGCGCGTACGCGGCAGGATGGTGGTGGCGCCGACCTCGATGCCGATGGCGGCCAGGAGGACGACGAACGGGCTGAACATGACTCTCACTTCGCTCGGTAGTGTGTAGCAGTTGCTACACCTCTACTGTAGCGAGTGCTACAACGAGGTTCAAACGAGATCGCGGAGGTGTGCTGATGGCCACACGGCGTGAGGAGCTGGCCGAGGCCGCCACCGACTACGCCATCGAGCACGGGCTGATCGGGCTCAGCCTGCGCCCGCTCGCGGTCGCGCTCGGGACCAGCGACCGGATGCTGCTCTACCACTTCCGCGACAAGGACGACCTGGTCGCGGAGATCCTGCGTACCTCGACGATCCGCTCCGTGGCGAGCATCCGCGCCCTGCGCCCCTCGTCGGACCTGCGGGCCGCGGTCCTCGACCTCTGGCGCGCCACGTCCACCGGCAGGCTCCAGGCCTGCCAGCGCCTCTACGTCGAGGCCGCCTCGCTGGGTCTGTTCGGGCACGAGCCGTACGCGACCGAGGTGCGCGAGGCGAACGCGGCCTGGATGGAGGCCCTGGCCGACCACCTCACCGGGGTGGGGCTGAGCGCGGCGGCGGCACGCCAGGCCGCGAACCTGGTGGATGCCGCCTTCATGGGACTCCAGCTCGACCAGCCGCTGGACTCCCGCGCGCAGCAGCGACGGACCGTCGGCGACCTCGCGGACTCCGTCGCCGCTCGGTGGGCTCCCGTCGCGCGTCGGCCCACGACGTCCGGGGACGGTCAGCCCGGCAGCGCGTAGCCGTCGCCGCCGGCGCCAGCAGTCCGTCGGCGACCAGGCCCGCCAGGCAGCGCACCCGCTGCTCCGGCTCCGGCCAGGCCCGCTCCATCGCGCGGGCCGGGACCGGATCCCTCGGCGTCCCGGGCCAGCGCCAGCAGCCGGCCACGACACTGCCGGTCGGTCCCCTGCCAGGCCTGACCGCGTCGCGGTGGTCCGTCGTACGCCGGGTGGCCGGCCAGCCGCCACGCGCACTGCGCGCGGACCGGACAGGCGTCGCAGCGAGGTGAGGAGGCGGTGCACACCAGGGCTCCGAGCTCCATCACCGCGACCGACCAGGTGGCGGCCGTCGGCTCGTCGGCGGGGAGGAGCGCCACCGCGACCGCCTTCTCGCCGGTCGTCACGGCGCTGCGGCGGGAACTCCACGCCGGTCACGACCCGGGCGAGGACCCGTCGGACATTGGTGTCGAGCACGGCCTGCCGGCGACCGAACGCGAAGGCCAGCACGGCCGACGCGGTGTAGTCGCCGACGCCGGGCAGCGCCCGGAGCGCGTCGTAGGTGTCCGGGACCGTGCCCGCGTGCTGCTCGGTGATCACCGTCGCGGCCGCGTGCAGCCGGGTCGCCCGCCGCGGGTAGCCGAGTCGGCCCCACGCCCGGATCGCCTCGCCGACGGGTGAGGCGGCGAGCGAGGCCGGGGTCGGCCAGCGCTCCATCCAGGTCGTCGTAGACCGGAAGCACCCGGGCCACGGGCGTCTGCTGCAGCATCAGCTCCGAGACCAGCACGCCCCACGCGGTGGCGCTGGTACGCCGCCAGGGCAGGTCGCGCGCGTGCTCGTCGTACCAGCGCAGCAGCGGTGCCTGGAGCTCGGACACGGGGTGAGCCTAGAACCGGCCCGACGCTCGGTCGGACCGGCCGCTGGGGCTCGCGAGCAAGCTCGCTTCGCGCTCGCTGCGGTCCTGCCACGTCGGCTTCGCCGAATCGGCACGGTGTGGGGCTCGCGAGCAAGCTCGCTTCGCCGCTCGCTGCGGTCCTGCCACGTCGGCTTCGCCGAATTGGCAGGTCCTCGCTCGGGAGTGGCAACCGGGGGTCGGCGCCGGCTGACTAGCGTGACCGACATGACCGGACTGACTCGCGGCAGGCTCCCCGCCCGCGTCTACTGGGTCCGCCGGCTGATGGTCCTGGGCATCGCCCTGCTGCTGACGGTCGGCATCGCCCGGCTGCTCGGCGGCTCCAGCGACGGGTCCTCGGGGCCGGACCGGGCCACGACCGTGGCCGACACCGGGTCACCGGTGACCGCGTCGTCCGCGACCGGTCCCACGTCGCCGGACACCGCCGACGCCGGCCGCCCCACCCAGAACGCCGGGAAGCACGCGTCGAAGAAGCACGCCACCGAGGACGTCTCACCGGTCGCGATGCCCTCCGGGCCCTGCGCTCCCGACGACATCGCGATCACCCCGTCGGTGCCCCACCCGACCGCCGGCAGCGACATCGCGCTGGTCCTCGACGTCTCCACCGTGACGAGTCCCGCCTGCTACTGGAAGCTCTCGGGCAGGACGCTGGCCCTCAAGATCACCTCGGGTGCGGACCTGATCTGGACGACGCGTGCAGTGCGCCCGCAGCATCCCCCGGCAGGACCTCGTCCTGAGGAGCGCCGAGCCGACCCGGGTCAGGCTCACCTGGAGCGCACGCCGTTCGGAGCCGGGCTGTCCCGAGCTCACCGAGTGGGCGCTCCCCGGCACCTACCACCTGCACGTCGCGGCGCTGGCCGGCCGGCCGCAGGACGTGACCTTCGACCTCGTCGCCCCGCCGGCGCCGCAGGTCACCCGGACCGCCCACCCGCGGCGGCACCACCACCAGGCAGGCTGACCGGGTCAGCTCACACGTAGCGCTCGAGGATCGACGACTCCGCCAGGCGGGACAGGCCCTCGCGGACGCTCCGCGCACGCAGCTCGCCCACGCCGTCGACGGCCTGGAGGTCGTCGACGCCGGCGGACAGCAGCTTCTGCAGCGTGTCGAAGTGCTCCACCAGGCGCTCGACGACCGTGGCCGGGAGCCGCGGCACCTTGGCGAGCAGGCGGTAGCCACGCGGGGCGACCGCGCCGTCGAGATGCTCGCCCAGCCCGAGGACGCGGGCGGCCGAGGCCGGGTCGACCAGGTCGATCGCCGACAGCGCCTCGAGCTTGGCCAACGTGGCCTCGGGACCCTTGGTACGACGTCCCGAGGGCAGGTAGTCGCGGACCACGAGCTCGCGCTCCTGGTCGACCCCGGTCACCAGCTCCTCGAGCTGCAGCGACAGCAGGCGGCCGTCGGTCCCGAGCTCGAGCACGTAGTCCTCGATCTCGCGGGCGATCCGGATCACCATCTCCAGCCGCTGCGCCACGACGGCGACGTCGCGCACCGTGACCAGGTCCTCGATCTCGAGCGCCGACAAGGTGGCCGACACCTCGTCGAGCCGGAGCTTGTAGCGCTCGAGGGTGGCCAGGGCCTGGTTGGCGCGCGACAGGATCTGGGCCGAGCCCTCGATCACGTGCCGGATCTCGCCGACGTACGCCGCGATGATCTGCATCGACTGCGACACCGAGATCACCGGGAACCCGGTCTGTCGCGCCACCCGGTCCGCGGTGCGGTGCCGGGTGCCGGTCTCCTCCGAGGGGATGGACGGGTCGGGCATCAGGTGGACCGCGGCCCGGGTGATCCGGGTGATGTCGCGGTCGATGATGATGCCGCCGTCCATCTTGGCCAGCTCACGCAGGCCGGTGGCGGTGAACGGCACGTCGAGGGTGAACCCGCCGGTGCAGATCGACTCGACCACCCGGTCGTGGCCGAGCACGATCAGGGCCCCGGTGCGACCGCGCAGGATCCGCTCCAGCCCGTCGCGCAGGGCGGTGCCGGGGGCGATCGACGCCAGGGTCGCGCGCAGGCGCATCGTGTCGTCGCTCACCACGCTGCCGGCCACGATCTCCCCTTCGTCGGTCGCGCGGCCCAGGCCGCGGCGTCAGTCTAGGGGGTGAGACCGGGGCGACCGGTCTTCGCCAGCCCGAGCACCCGGAGGGCGGTCGACAGGTCACCGGCCTCGAGCACGGTCATGCCGTCCACGGTGCGTCGCTCGCCGCTCTCGCCACCGCGGGTGGCGGGCACCACGGCGACCCGGAAACCGAGCCGGGCCGCCTCCGCGATGCGCTGCGGGAGGTCGCGCACCTTGCGGACCTCACCGGCCAGGCTGATCTCCCCGAGGGCCACCACGCCGCGAGGGGGTGCCCCGCCGTTGCCGGCCGAGGCGATCGCGATCGCGATCGCCAGGTCGGTCGCCGGCTCGGTGAGCCGGGCACCGCCGACGGTCGAGGCGAAGATGTCGTGGGCGTGCAGCGCGATGCCGCAGTGCTGCTGGAGCACCGCCAGGATCATCGCCACCCGCGACGAGTCCAGGCCCGACGTCGTACGCCGGGGTCGCTCGAGGGCGCTGCGGGTCACCAGGGCCTGCACCTCGGCGAGCATCGGACGCCGGCCCTCCATGGTCACGGCCACGCAGGTGCCGGGGACGCGGCTCTCGTGGTTCTCCACGAAGAGTCCCGTGGGGTCGGTGACGGCGGAGATGCCGTCGGCGCCGAGGTCGAAGCAGCCGACCTCGTCGACCGGGCCGAAGCGGTTCTTCAGCGCGCGCACCATCCGGAACCGGGAGTTGCGGTCGCCCTCGAAGTGGAGGACCACGTCGACGACGTGCTCGAGGACACGGGGCCCGGCGATCGAGCCGTCCTTGGTGACGTGGCCGACCATGATCGTGGTGATGTCACGGGTCTTGGCGACCCGGATCAGGGCGGCCGCGACCTCCTTCACCTGCGTGACCCCGCCGGGCACGCCGTCGACGTTGGCGGCCCCGATCGTCTGGACGGAGTCCACCACCAGCACCTCGGGCCGGACCTGCTCGACGTGGGTGAGGATGGCGCCGAGGTCGGTCTCGGCGGCGAGGTAGAGCTCGTCGTGGACGCCCCCGGTGCGGTCGGCGCGCAGCCTGACCTGCGACGCGGACTCCTCGCCGGTGACGTAGAGGGTCCGGCGCTGGTAGCGCGCGGTCTGCGCGGCCACCTCGAGCAGCAGCGTGCTCTTCCCGACCCCCGGCTCTCCGGCGAGCAGGATCGCCGCCCCGGGCACCAGCCCCCCGCCGAGGACCCGGTCGAGCTCGGGCACGCCGCTGCTGCGGAAGGCGGCCGAGTCGACCGACACCTGGGCGATCGGCACGGCGGCACTGGTCACCGGCCCCGGGTCGGCGCGGGTCGTGCGCGCGATCGCCGCCTCGGCGACCGAGCCCCAGGCCTGGCACTCACCGCAGCGACCCACCCACTTCGCGGAGGTCCACCCGCACTCGGAGCACAGGTAGGACGCAGAGGGGGTCTTCGACATGGACTGCACGCTAGGTGCCGCCGCCGACAGCGGTCGCCGACCCGCCGTACGCCCGCGCGCACCCGGCATACCCGGCGTACCCCCAGCGTGCACCCCTGCGGGTGTGGCGACGGCCCGGAGGAGTGCGGAAGGTATCCTTCCGCATTGGATCGATCAAGACAGGTCACCACGAGGGGGTCCGCATGGCGTGGTCCGGGCGGTTGGCGCTCTCCGCGCCGACGCTGGCAGACGTGGCCGAACGGGCCGGCGTCTCCCGGCAGACCGTCTCGAACGCCGTCAACAACCCCGAGCTCCTGCGCCCCGACACCCTGGCCCGCGTCCAGGACGCGATCTCCGAGCTCGGGCTACTCGCCCAACCGGGCGGCGCGCAACCTGCGCACCCGCGCCAGCCACCTGATCGGGCTGAAGTTCAACCCGGCCCAGGAGAACACCGCGAACGCCGCGATGGACCGCTTCGTCCACACGCTCGTGGAGACCTCGGGGGAGAGCGGCTACCACGTGCTCCTGTTCTCCGGGACGCCGGACGACCCGGTCGGCGGCTACGACGACCTGCTGAGGTCGACCGCGGTCGACGCCTTCATCGTCACCGACACCTACCTCGGCAACCCGCAGGCGGCCTGGCTGACCAGCAAGCGGGCGCCCTTCGTCGCGTTCGGACGTCCGTGGGACGACCCCGACGCGTCGTACCCCTGGGTCGACGTGGACGGCGCCGCCGGCACCCGGCTCGCCACCGACCACCTGCTCGACCAGGGCCACACCCGGATCGCCTGGATCGGGTGGCGCAAGGACTCCTTCATCGGCGAGGACCGGCGCTCGGGCTGGACCCGCGCCATGCACGACCGCGACCTGTCGACCACGGGCCTCGCCTCCCGCGTCGAGGACACCATCGCCAGCGGGCGCGAGGCCGCGGCCGTCCTGCTCGACGAGGCCCGGCCGACGGCCTTCGTCTGCGCCTCCGACACGCTCGCCGTCGGGGTGCTCCACACCCTCGGCGACCGCGGCATCCACTGGGGCAAGGACATCGCGGTGGTCGGCTTCGACGACTCCCAGGTCTCGCAGGTGGTGCCCGGTGGCCTCACCTCGGTGCGCCAGCCGCTCGAGCAGGTGGCCGTCGAGCTGGTCAAGGCGCTCGAGGGCCTGCTCTCCACGCCCCCCGTCGCCGGCCCCGGCGTGCTGCTCACCCCCACCCTCGCCGTCCGCCTCAGCTCGGGCTGACTAGGCGCGATTTTCTTGCGGTTGGGGACCAAACGGTGCAAAAAGCCGCCCCAGACGTGCAGTTCGTGACCAATCGGTGGGTGCTGGTCGGTCGGTCAGAAGCCCGTCGCCACCACAGGTTGACGGCGTAGTCGACGGTGGTGCCCTCGTGCTCGGCCAGGACGGCGTCCGCGACCGCGGGGGTCAGCTCGATGCGGACCACCGCCTCGAGGTCGGCTCGGCTGTCGAAGCGCCAGTCGAGGTCGAGCGGAGTGCGGGTCCACCCGTGCCGCGACCAGAAGCGCTCGACGGCGACGGGGTCGACGTGCGGGTTGCTACGGCGGAACCAGGCGCCGAACGTCGACCGCGTCGCGTCGTTGTCGATGACGAACGCCGTGCCGCCGTGGCGTACGACGCGCGCCAGCTCGGCGAGGCCGGGCTCGCAGCCCGGCCCGAAGAAGTAGGCCCAGCGGGCGTGGACGACGTCCACCGACGCGTCCGGCAGCGGGATCTCCTGGGCGGTGCCGGCGAGCACCGTGACCTCGGCCAGTGACCGGGTACGCCGCGCGGCCAGGCGCAGCAGCCCGGGGTGCGGCTCCACGCCGTACACGCGCGACGCGGTCGCCGCGAACCGCGGCAGGTGGAACCCGGTGCCGCACCCGAGGTCGAGGACGACGCGTCCGGCCCAGTCGGCGCGCTCGCGCATGGCCTGCTCGAGGACGCCGTCGCGGTCGACGGCATGGTTCTCCAGCTCGTACGTCGCGGGGTGCTGCCAGACGTTGGGGCTCGGGACCGTGCCGCGGGGCAGGTCGGTCAGACCCGGACCAGCCCGTTCGGCGTCTGGAACTGCGCGGCGATGATGCCGGGCGTCCCGTTCGGCGCGACCCACTCGACCTTCACGTCCTCCAGCGGCGACTCGACGGTCTCGCCCAGCCACTCGCTGACCCGCTGCGGATCACCGGCGATCTCGAGGCACGCCAGCGACCAGTCGGGGCTGGCGCCGACCGACGGGTGGAGCGCCGCGGGGCTGAGCCACTGGATGAAGAACGGCAGCTGGGGGTCGGAGATCAGGCCGTTGACGCCGATCTGCTTCCACAGCAGCTCGGTGCCGTCGGGACGATGGCGGTTGCCCGCGGCGGCCTCGCGGCCGAGCCGCTTCTCGACCGTCTCGATGTCGTCCACCGCGACGACCCAGCCGAGCCACCCGCCGCCGAGGGCGGAGCGGGCGCGGACGGCCTGGCCGAACGGTGCCTTGTCGGAGGCGGGGTGGTCGAGGACCTCCACCACCTCCAGGTAGGTGTGGTCCGCCAACGGCAGGACCATGTTGCGGGTCCCGAAGCGGGGGTGGACGCCACCCTCGACGAAGTCACGGCCGAGCAACCCCCCGATGCGCTGGGCGGTGCCGGCGAGGCCGTCAGGGCCGGCGGCGAAGCTCAGATGGTCCAGGCGCATGCGGGCATTCTGCGCCACGTCGTCGAGGACCTCCGACAGGGGGGTCGAGTCTCTTGATGTCGAGAATCCGGCGCTGACGGGTCAGGACGGGTCGGCAGGGTGGAGCGCCAGGCGGTCGCGCGCGGCCAGATGGCGCTCGCAGTGCGTGACCAGCTCGGCGTACGCCGGTCGGCCCATGAGCTCGACCAGCTCGGGCTCGTTGGTGACGTAGAGCGGCTCCGGCGCGGTGTGCGCCTCGGTGTTGCCCGAGCAGTACCAGTCGAGGTCGTGGCCGCCCGGGCCCCAGCCCCGACGGTCGTACTCACCGATCGTCACCTCGGTGTACGACGTGTCGTCCTGCCGCTCGACGGCGCGGAAGGTACGCCGGATCGGCAGCTGCCAGCACACGTCCGGCTTGGTCTCGAGAGGGTTGCGTCCCTGGCGCAGCGCCAACGAGTGGAGGGCACACCCGGCGCCCGTCGCGAAGTCCTCGCGGTTGTGGAAGATGCAGGCGGACTGGCCGTCGTGCTCGACGACCAGCGTCTTGCGGGCTCCCTCGTCGTCCTTCTCGATCCAGTCGGACTTGCGGACCTTGCCGGACGGCCGGAACTGCCAGAGGTCGGACCCGAGCTGGTCGACGTAGCCGGCGACCCGGCGCTCGTCGTCCTTGTCGGCGAAGTGCGCGCCGAGCGTGCAGCAGCCGGTGTCGGGCGCGTCGGCGTAGATGCCCTTGCAGCCCTGGCCGAAGATGCAGTGGTAGCGCGAGGTGAGCCAGGTCAGGTCGCAGCGGAAGACCTGGTCGGGATCGGCCGGGTCGGCGAACTCGACGAAGGCGCGGGGGAAGACCAGGTCGACTTCGGGCACCTCGCCACCCTACGGGGGGAGGTGCGACCGGTAGATTCGGCGCATGCGCCTCGGCGTCCTCGACATCGGCTCCAACACCGGTCATCTCCTGGTGGTCGACGCCCACCGCGGCGCGGCCCCCCTGCCGGCGTACTCCCACAAGGAGCCGCTGCGCCTCGCCGAGCACCTCGAGGACGGTGAGGTCACCAGGTCGGGGATCAAGGCCCTGACCAGGTTCGTCGCCGACGCGGTCGTCGTCGCGGAGGACAAGGGCGCCCAGGACATGCTCGGCTTCGCCACCTCCGCGGTCCGCGACGCCGACAACTGCGACGCCGTCCTCGACCACGTCGCGGACGAGACCGGCGTGCGCATCGCGGTGCTGCCGGGTGACGACGAGGCGCGGCTGACCTTCCTCGCCGTACGCCGTTGGTTCGGCTGGTCCGCCGGCCGGCTGGCGGTCTTCGACATCGGTGGCGGCTCGCTCGAGATCGCCGGCGGGGCCGACGAGGAGCCGGACGTCGCCTGGTCGATCCCGCTCGGTGCGGCGCGCCTGGCGCGCGAACACTTCGGTGGCGGCATGCCGGGGGAGAAGGAGATCCGCGCGCTGCGCAAGAAGATCCGGGCCGACATCGCCGAGGACGCCGGGCACCTGCTGCGCGGCGGCCCGCCCGACGTGGCGGCCGCGACCTCGAAGACGTTCCGTTCGCTGGCACGCATCTGTGGGGCTGCCCCCTCGGACGCCGGCCCGCTCGTCGACCGGGTGCTCGCGCTGGCCGACCTGCAGCGGTGGATCCCGAAGCTGATCGACACCGACCCCGACGACCTCGCCGAGCTGCCCGGCGTCTCGCCGAGCCGGACCCACCAGATCGTCCCCGGGGCGCTCGTCGCCGAGGCGGTGATGGACATCTTCGGTCTCGAGGAGCTCCAGGTCTGTCCCTGGGCGCTGCGCGAGGGCGTCATCCTCGAGCGTCTCGACCAGCTCTCCGAGCGGGAGCCGCGATGACGCTGGTGGCCCTCTCCACGGCCTCGGTCTATCCCGAGTCCAGCGCGCACGCGTTCGCCTACGCCGCGTCGCTGGGCTACGACGCCGTCGAGGTGATGGTCGGCATCGACGCGCTCAGCCAGCAGACGGCGGCGGTCAAGCAGCTCTCCGACCACCACGACCTGCCGGTGTGCGCCATCCACTCGCCGTGCCTGCTGTTCACCCAGCGCGTGTGGGGCACCGACCCCTGGGGCAAGCTCGAGCGTTCCGCGGAGATGGCGCACGCCGTCGGCGCGGACGTGGTCGTCGTCCATCCGCCGTTCCGCTGGCAGAAGGAGTACGCCGCCGGTTTCGTCGACGGCATCGCGGCGCTGGAGGAGTCGACCGGCCTGGCCTTCGCGGTGGAGAACATGTACCCGTGGCGGGCCTCCGCGCGCCGTGGCGTCGAGATGTACCTCCCCGGCTGGGACCCGTCGGACGAGAACTACCGCAACGCCACCATCGACCTCTCCCACGCCGCGATCGCGCAGTCCTCCCCGGTCGAGATGGCCCGGCGGCTCGGTGAGCGGTTGCGCCACGTCCACCTGACCGACGGCTCGGGGTCGGCCAAGGACGAGCACCTGGTCCCGGGGCGCGGGGCCATGGACGCGGCCGGCTTCCTCGACCACCTGGCCGCCGAGGAGTTCGCCGGCCACATCGTCCTGGAGATCAACACCCGCAAGGCCGGGACCCGCGCGGAGCGCGAGGCCGACCTGCGGGAGTCCCTGGACTTCACCCGCGAGCACTTCCCGGTCGCGACCCGATGAGCACGCGCGCCGCTCCCCGCGGGCGCCGGCCCGGCACACCCGACACCCGGGCCGCGATCCTCGGGACGGCACGCACGTCGTTCGCGGACAAGGGCTTCGCCGGTACGACGATCCGCGGCGTCGCCGCGGCCGCCGGCGTCGACGCGGCGCTGGTCCACCACTACTTCGGGACCAAGGACGACCTGTTCGTGGCGGCCCTCGAGCTGCCGGTCGACCCGCGCGAGGCGATCGCGCCGGCCCTGGTCGGCGGGCCGGACGGCGCGGGCGAGCGGGTGCTCCGGGTGTTCGTCGGGGTCTGGGACGACCCGGCCAACACGCCGGTCTTCGTGGCCCTCGCCCGCACCCTGCTCGACCCGTCGGCCAGCCACCTGCTGCGCGACGGCTTCCTGCCGGTGGTCCTCCAGCCGGTCGGGCGGGCGCTGGGTCTCGACCGGCCCGACCTCCGGATGTCCCTGGTAGCCAGCCAGATGCTGGGGATCATCCTGGGCCGCTACGTCCTCGCCCTCGAGCCGCTCGCGTCCCTTCCGGCCGACGCGGTGGTGGCGACGTACGCCCCGACGATCCAGCGCTACCTCACCGGCGACCTCCCCTGACCCGTTCCTGACCCGACGGCCGGAGGTTGACGTCGCGCCGTCGTCGGCGAATAATTCAACACATGATGAATAACCTGGTGGAGATCCGGGGTCTCACCGTGGACCGGGGAGACCGGCGGGTCCTGGACGACCTCGACCTCACCATCGAGCAGGGCAGCGTCACCGGCCTCCTCGGTCCGAGCGGCTGCGGCAAGAGCACCCTGATGCGCTCGCTGGTCGGCGTCCAGATCCTCAGCAGCGGCAGCGTGCGGGTCGACGGGATCGAGGCCGGCAGCAAGGAGCTGCGGCACCGGATGGGCTACGTCACCCAGGCCCCCAGCGTGTACGCCGACCTGACGGTCCGCGAGAACCTCACCTTCTTCGCCCGCGTGCTCGGGTCGGACGCCGCCTCGGTCGAGGCGGCCATCGACCGGGTCGACCTCGGCCACCACGCCGACCAGGTCGTCGGCAGGCTCAGCGGCGGCCAGCTCTCCCGGGCCAGCCTCGCCGTCGCGCTCCTGGGCAGCCCCGACCTGCTGGTGCTCGACGAGCCGACCGTCGGCCTCGACCCCGTGCTGCGCCGCGACCTCTGGGAGCTCTTCCACGGCCTCGCCGACGGCGGCGCCGCCGTCTTCGTCTCCAGCCACGTGATGGACGAGGCCGACCGCTGCGACCGGCTGCTCCTCATGCGCGAGGGCCGGATCATCGCCGACGACACCCCCGAGCGGATCCGCGAGCAGACCGGCACGCCCGACATCGAGGCGGCGTTCCTGGCCCTGGTCGATGCGGCCGCCGCGGAAGGGAGCCCGACATGACGCCCCGGATCCTGCTCGCGGTGACCGCGCGGGTGCTGACCCAGCTGCGCCGCGACCGGCGTACCGTCGCGATGCTGCTCGTCCTGCCCTGCATCCTGATCACGCTGCTCTGGTGGATGCTCAAGGACCAGCCGGGTGACCTCTTCAACCGCTTCGGTCCCGGCCTGCTCGCGATCTTCCCGTTCATCGTGATGTTCCTGGTCACCAGCGTCACCACCCTGCGCGAGCGGAGCTCCGGCACCCTCGAGCGGCTGCTCGCGATGCCGATGGGCAAGCTCGACTTCCTCGGCGGCTACGCGCTGGCGTTCGGCGTGGTCGCCACGGCGCAGGCCGCCCTCGTGGTCGCCCTCAGCGTCGGCCCGCTCGGCCTCGACGTCGCCGGTCCGGTCTGGCTGCTGGGGCTGGTCGCGGTCGCCGACGCCGTGCTCGGCACGGCCCTCGGCCTGTTCGTGAGCGCCTTCGCGCAGACGGAGTTCCAGGCCGTGCAGTTCATGCCGCTGTTCGTGATCCCGCAGATCCTGCTGTGCGGGCTCTTCGTGCCGCGCGACGAGATGCCGGCCGTGCTCAGCGCGATCAGCGACGTGCTCCCGCTCTCCTACGCCACCGACGCGATGCAGGGGCTCCTCGAGAGCACCGCCACGGCCGAGGTCTGGCGCGACGTCGGCATCGTCACGGCCTTCGCCCTGGCAGCCCTGGCCCTCGGCGCCGCGACCCTCCGCCGGCGTACGCCGTAGCCCCGGCCGGAGCTCCACCCGCCCAGCTGCCGGGCTGAGGATCTGCCGGCGTGTCGGTCTGTCGGTCTGAGGGCGGGTGGGCGGCGACGCCGGCCGCAGCGCCGTCGAATGGTCACGAACCGCAGCGATGGGGTGCCGGACTCGCGGTTGGGGACCATTCCGCGCAGATCACGCCGACGCCGACGCCGACCCCGCGCCCGCCGACCACGCCCACCGCCCGCCGACCCCGCCGCACGCGCCCATCACCCCGGGCGCCCGCGGCCGGGGACCCCACGAAGTAGCCTGGTGGACATGTCGTTGCTCCGCCAACCGCTGCTGCTGCTCGCCCGGAGCGAGCAGGTCAAGAACCTCGTCACGCGGATGCCGGTGTCGGCGGGGATCGTGCGCAGCTACGTGCCCGGCGAGGCGGCCGTGAACGCCGTGGACGCCACCGCCCGCCTGGTCGGCGACGACCTCCGGGTGAGCCTGGACTACCTCGGCGAGGACACCCTCGACGCGGACCACGCCGAGGCGACCGTGCAGGCCTACCTCGAGGTGCTCACGGCGCTGTCGGCGCGCGGGCCTGACCCGCCACGCCGAGGTCTCGGTCAAGCTCTCGGCGATCGGCCAGGCCCTGCCCCAGCAGGGCAACAAGATCGCGCTCGAGCACGCCCGCACCATCTGCCGCGCGGCGCGCAACGCCGGCACCACGGTCACCCTCGACATGGAGGACCACACCACCACCGACGCGACGCTGGCCACGCTGCGCGAGCTCCGCAAGGACTTCCCGGAGACCGGGGCGGTCGTCCAGGCCTACCTGCACCGGACCGAGGCCGACTGCCGCGCCCTCGCCTACGAGGGGTCGCGGGTCCGGCTCTGCAAGGGCGCGTACGACGAGCCGGAGTCGGTGGCCTTCCAGAGCCGGACCGACGTCGACCGGTCCTACGTCCGCTGCCTCAAGGTGCTGATGGCCGGCCAGGGCTACCCGATGATCGCGACCCACGACCCGCGGATCATCACCATCGCCTCCTCGCTCGCGAGCCGCTACGGCCGCGGCGCCGGAAGCTACGAGTTCCAGATGCTCTACGGCATCCGCCCGGAGGAGCAGCGCCGACTGGTCGACGCCGGCGAGACGGTGCGCGTCTACATCCCCTACGGCACCGAGTGGTACGGCTACCTCATGAGACGTCTGGCCGAGCGTCCGCAGAACCTGACATTCTTCCTCCGGTCCTTGATCTCCAAGAAGTAGGCGCACCCATGTCCCCGACCCCGCACGTCACCGGCATCCTCGGGGCCGGGGTGATGGGCGAGACCCTCCTGTCCGGCCTGGTCCGGGCCGGCCGCCCCGTCGCGGAGCTGCTGGTGGGGGAGAAGCGCCCGGAGCGCGCCGCCGAGCTCGCGGAGAAGTACGACGTCGCCGTCGTCTCCAACCTCGACGCCACCAAGCGCGCGGACACCCTGGCCCTGGTGGTCAAGCCACAGGACATGGCGGCGCTGCTGGAGGAGATCGGCGGCGAGGTCCGCCCCGGACAGCTGGTCGTCTCCCTGGCCGCCGGCATCACCACCTCCTTCCTCGAGGCGCGCCTGCCCGCCGGCACCGCGGTGGTCCGGGTGATGCCCAACACCCCGGCTCTCGTGGACGAGGGCATGGCCGCGATCGCGGCCGGCTCCCACTGCGACGACGAGCACCTGGCGATCGCCGAGGAGCTGCTCGGCTCGACCGGCCGGGTGCTGCGGGTCCCCGAGAAGCAGATGGACGCCGTCACGGCCATCTCCGGCTCCGGGCCGGCGTACCTCTTCTTCGTGGTCGAGGCGATGATCGAGGCCGGCGTCCACCTCGGCCTGCCGCGGGCGACCTCGACCGAGCTCGTCGTCCAGACCGTCGTCGGCTCCGCCAAGATGCTGCGCGAGACCGGCGCCCACCCCGTGGTCCTGCGCGAGCAGGTCACCTCGCCCGGCGGCACCACCGCTGCGGCCCTGCGCGAGCTGGAGATCCACAAGGTGCGGGCCGCGTTCCTGGCGGCGATGGAGGCCGCCCGCGACCGGTCCTCCGAGCTCGCCGAGGGTTCCTGACCGCGGAACCGAACCGGATCGGCGCCCGTCCACGTTCTGGAGGCGAGGAGGGCCGATGACGGTGCCGGAGTACGACGACTTCTACGTCGCGCTGAGGCCGCGCCTGGTGCGCACGGCGTACGCCGTCTCCGGTGACCTCGGCGTGGCGGAGGACGCCGTGCAGAACGCCTTCGCGAAGGCCTACCGGAGCTGGCGGCGGATCTCGCGCCTCGCCTCACCCGAGGCCTACGTGCGCAGGATGGCGGTCAACGAGGTGCTCAACAGCCGGCGTACGGCGCACGTGCGGCGCGAGGTCGTGCGCGCCGAGCCGCCCGACAGACCGGGCGCCGGCCACGACGACGGCACGCTCGAGCACGACGAGATGTGGCGGGCGGTGCTCTCCCTGCCGCCGCGCCAGCGCGCGGTGCTCGTCCTCCGCTACTACGAGGACCTCAGCGAGCAGCAGATCGCGGACGTGCTCGGCTGCCGTCCGGGCACGGTGAAGTCGCAGGCGTCGGCGGCGCTCGCGACCCTGCGGACGCGACTCGACCGGACGACGGCAGCAGGAGAGGGGCGGTCATGAACCTCGAGGAGACGCTCGCGCAGACCTTCGACGAGCGGCTGGACGCGATCGACGTACCCGGCGGTGACGTCGCGGCCGCCCGCAGCGCGGGCCGCCGGATGCGGGTACGTCGCCGGGTCGCGGCCGGGGTGGCCGCGGTGGCCGTGGTCGCCGTAGGTGTCGCCGGCACCCTCGGCGCCGGGAGCCTGCGGGCCGACGGGCCGTCCGGGACCGGTGGTCACTGGCGCGAGCTGCCCACGCCGCCGCTGTCGCCACGGGCGAACGCGCAGTCGGTCTGGAGCGGTCGGGAGGTGATCGTGCTGGGCGGCGAGACGAGGCCCTGCCCGCCGAGCGCCGACTGCGCGATCGTCTCCGACGGGCTCCGCGACGGTGCGGCGTACGACCCGGGGACGAACAGCTGGCGGGCGATCCCGCCGGCGCCGGTGGCGGTGGGGCCGGGCGACCGGCTCGTCGTGGCGGACGGTGTGGTGGTGCTGCGATCCGCGCGCACCTCGCGGGTCGAGCTGGTTCACCTACGAGCCGGAGCACAACCGCTGGTCCCGGATCGACGGGGTGCCGCGGGGCGTCGGTGACCAGCCGTCCGCGATCGGGCCGCGGGTCTACGTGCCGTCCGGGACGGAGGATCGCGGTGTACGACGTCCGCACGTTCCGGTGGTCCCTGCTGCCGCGGGACCCGCTCCGGCCGGCCCTGGCCGAGCGCGGCGTGACCGCGACCGACGTCGGGCCCGTCGTCACCGGCGTCGACTCCACGCAGCCGAACGACGGCCGGACGCCGTCGCTCCTGCTCGCCGACGTGTGGGACGGCAGCCGGTGGCGGCGGCTGCCGCCGAGCGAGCAGCTGGCCGGCAACGACTGGACCTGGACCGGCACCCGGATGGTCGACCCCGAGCCGTTCAGCCTCGACGGCGGCGAGGTGGACGGCTGGGGCCGCTCCTACCCGATGGGCGGCACCCTCGACCCCGCCACCGGCGAGTGGGGCCCCCTGCCCGAGGCGCTCGTGGACCCGCCGCAGGGGGACGCACGCGGCTGGACGGTCTCCGCCTCCGGCGGGCCGTGGTTCGCCGTCCTCGGGCAGGTCTACGACGACGACACCGGCCGGGTCGCGGTCCTGCCCCGCCCGCACGGCGCCCCGGACTACGGCGTCAGCGCGGCGTGGGCCGGCGACCGACTCGTCGCCTTCGGCGGCGTCGACTCCGCGCGCGGCTACTCCGGCGACGCCCTGTCCGACCGCGCCTGGATCTACACGCCCTGACCCGCCGGCCCGGGGCCACCCGCCTCGACGCACGCCGGGTCACGGTCCGGTGGCCGGTATCCGCACCTCACAACCCCACGGCGGCGGTGGCGTCGGCGAGGACGGAGGCGGTGACCTCGCGGCAGCGGGCGGAGCCGTCGGTGAAGACGGAGGCGACGTACGCCGGGTCGGCGGCCAGCTCGGCGTACGACGTCTGGAGCGGCTCGAGCACGGCCACCACCGCGTCGGTGACCGCCGCCTTCAGCGCGCCGTACGTCGTGATCCCCTCGGCCGATCCGCCGCACGCCGCGAGGATGTCCAGCAGGTTGGTCACGCCCGGGCTTGTCGTCGCGTGCGGCACGCACCGCGTCCGGCCCGGTGTCGGAGTCGGTCACGGCCCGCGCCACCTTCCGGCGGACGACGTCGGGCGGGTCGAGCAGCCGGATCACGCCGGTGCCCGCGAGGTCCGACTTCGACATCTTCGACGTCGGCGACTGCAGGTCCATCACCCGCGCCCCGGCCCGCGGCAGCGTCACCTCCGGCACGGTGAACACCCGGCCGTAGGTGTTGTTGAAGCGGATCGCGAGGTCGCGGGTGAGCTCGACGTGCTGGCGCTGGTCGTCGCCGACCGGCACCGACGACGGCCGGTAGAGCAGGATGTCGGCCGCCATCAGGGCCGGGTAGGTGTAGAGCGAGACCCGGGTCGACGCGACGCCGCGCCCCTTCTCCTTGAACTGGATCATCCGGTTCAGCTCGCCGGTGTACGCCGTGCACTCCAGCAGGTAGGCCAGCTCGCGGTGTGCCGGCACCTGGCTCTGCCGGAACAGGGTGGCCCGTCGCCGGGTCGAGGCCGGCAGCGAGCAGGAGCGTCGACACCTCGGCGATCGCCTCGCGCAGCACCGTGGGGTCGTGCGGCGTCGTCATCGCGTGCAGGTCGCTGACGCCGTAGAAGCAGTCGCCGCTGTCCTGTGCGGCCGCCATCCCACGCAGGGCGCCGAGCAGGTTGCCGAGCGTGAGGCGCCCGGTCGGGGTGATCAGGGAGAGGGTCCGGTCCATGGGTTGCTCCTGGGTGTCTGGCCCCGGGCGGTGGCCCCGACCCCGCTCGACCGGCGGGAGAGCGACGAACGACCGCCCGTGGGCGGCCGTCGGAAAGAGGTGTGCTCGATCAAGGGTCCGCCGTCAGGCGGGCCACCAGCAGGAGGTCGGAGAGGACTTCTGGCACATCAGCACGCGCCGAGGGTACCGGTAGCGTGACGGGCATGCCAGCGTGCCCGGGTCCCGCGACGGTGGTGTTCGAGCCCGCCCTGACGGAGTACGACTTCGGGCCGAGCCACCCCATGTCGCCGGTGCGGGTCGACCTGACGATGCGCCTGGCGGCCGAGCTCGGCGTCCTCGAGCAGCTCCGTACGGTGCCCGCCCCGATGGCCGGCGACGACCTGATCGCGACCGTGCACGAGCCGGCGCTGATCGAGGCGGTGATGCTCGCCGGCAAGGACCCCGGCGGCTTCGTCCCGGCGTACGGGCTCGGCAGCGACGACAACCCCGTCTTCGACGACATGCACCGGGCCGCCTCCCACGTCGTGGGCGCCACGGTCGAGGCGTTCCGTCAGGTGTGGAGCGGCGAGAGCCTCCACTGCGCGAACATCACCGGCGGCCTCCACCACGCGATGCCCGCCCGGGCGAGCGGTTTCTGCATCTACAACGACCTCGCCGTCGGCATCCGCTGGCTCCTCGACCACGGTGCCACCAAGGTCGCCTACGTCGACGTCGACGTCCACCACGGCGACGGCGTCGAGAAGATCTTCTACGACGACCCGCGCGTGCTGACCGTGTCCCTGCACGAGACCGGGCAGACCCTCTTCCCCGGCACCGGGTTCGCCCAGGACGTCGGAGGCCCCGACGCGCAGGGCAGCGCCGTCAACGTCGCCCTCCCACCCGGTACGTCGGACGCGGGCTGGCTGCGGGCCTTCCATGCCGTCGTCCCTCCGCTCCTGCGCGAGTTCGCCCCCGACATCCTGGTCACCCAGCACGGCTGCGACAGCCACCGCGACGACCCCCTCGCGGACCTGATGCTCAGCGTCGACGGCCAGCGGGCGTCGTACCTGGCCCTCCACGACCTCGCCCACGAGGTCTGCGACGGCAAGTGGGTGGTGACCGGCGGCGGGGGCTACGCCCTGGTGGAGGTCGTCCCTCGGGCCTGGACGCACCTGCTGTCCGTGGTCGGCGGCCACCCGCTCGACCCGTCCACGCCGACGCCCGACGCGTGGCGCGAGTACGTCCGGGAGCGCCTCGGCCGCCCTGCTCCGCACCGCCTCACCGACGGCCGCGACCCGGCGTACCGGGACTGGTCGGAGGGCTACGACCCCGGCACCTGGCTGGACCGGACCATCCACGCCACCCGGGAGGAGATCTTCCCGTTCCACGGGCTCGACCCGCTCCCCTGAGCGGTCGGAAGGTAAAATTCAGTGGCGTTTCAACTCGACACGCGCAGTTCCCTCGGGTTTCTGTAGGGATTTCCTTCCCCACGAGTCACATCAGGCCCTATTCTTCCCACGAAGCGCGGGACGTGGGTCACCGGAGGGGAAGCCGGTGCGTGCCTGCCAAGAGAGATGGTGCCTGCGATGCCGACCCACCCCCCCGGAGACATCTCCGACGTCAAGTTCCTGACCGTGGCCGAGGTGGCCGCGACCATGCGCGTGTCCAAGATGACCGTCTACCGACTCGTGCACGGCGGTGAGCTGCCCGCCGTCCGCGTGGGTCGTTCCTTCCGGGTCACCGAGGAAGACGTCAACGAGTACCTCCGCAAGAGCTTCTACAGCGCCGGCTGACCAGCCCCGCCCGCTCCTCCTCGAGCTCGCGCGCCCGCTCGAGGCGCTCGGATTCTGCTGCGTGGAGAGCGACGGCTACGCTGTCGTGGTCGTCCCGGCGAACCACCCGGGGCTCCCCAGTGTGCGTTCGGCGTAGTCGGAAGAGGTTTTCGTGGGTTCTGTCATCAAGAAGCGGCGCAAGCGGATGGCGAAGAAGAAGCACCGCAAGCTGTTGAAGAAGACGCGCGTGCAGCGTCGCAAGCTCGGCAAGTAACCCGCTCGAGGCTGAACGACGTAGGGGCCGACGTGGGGAAGGTCGTCCTGGTCACCGGGGTCTCCCGAGACCTCGGTCGCAGGTTCGCGCGCCGTCTGGCCGCCCAGTCCGACATCGACCGCGTGATCGGTGTGGACGCCGTACCCCCGCGCGACGACATCGGCGAGGTCACCTTCGTCCGGGCCGACATCCGCAACCCGGTCATCGCCAAGGTCATCGCCAAGGAGGACGTCGACACCGTCGTCCACATGAGCGTGATCGCGACGCCCGGCAGCGCCGGCGGCCGCGGGACGATGAAAGAGCTCAACGTCATCGGCACCATGCAGCTGCTCGCCGCGTGCCAGAAGGCCCCCGGCCTGCGACACCTCGTCGTGAAGTCGACCTCCACGGTCTACGGCGCCAGCAGCCGCGACCCGGCCATGTTCACCGAGGACCTCGAGCCGCGGCGCGCGCCCGACTCCGGCTACGCCAAGGACGTCTCGGAGATCGAGGGCTACGTGCGCGGGTTCGCCCGCCGCCGTCCCGACGTCCTCGTCACCACCTTGCGGCTGGCCAACGTGCTGGGTCCCCACGTGACCAGCCCGATCACCTCCTACTTCCGGCTGCCCGTGGTGCCGACCGTGCTGGGGTTCGACCCCCGTCTGCAGTTCCTGCACGAGACCGACCTGCTGCGCGTGCTCGCCCACGCCGTCCACGCCGAGGTGCCCGGCACGTTCAACGTGGCCGGCGACGGTGTGATGCTCCTGTCCCAGGCCGTACGCCGGCTCCGCAAGCCGACCGTGGCCCTGCCCCGGCCCGCGGTGGGCAGCCTGGCGTCCCTCCTGAAGTCGGCGCGGATGGCCGACTTCTCGCCCGAGCAGCTCGGCCTGCTCACCTACGGCCGCGGCATCGACACCACCCGGATGCGGACGCTGCTCGGCTTCGAGCCGGAGCGCACCACGGCCGAGGCGTTCGCCGACTTCGCGACCTCCATCGGGCACCCTCCGCGGACCGCCGAGCGGGCGGTCGACGGCATCGTCGCGTCGCAGTCCGAGCCGGAGCCCGCACCCGGAGCCGGTCGTGGGTGACGCCGAGATCATCCCGATCGGGACCGGTGGCCGTCCGGGCCGCGGTTCCGGCAGCGCGCGCCCGTCCACCGCGTCGCGTGGCCTGGCCGGCGGGAGCGCCGCCGCGAAGCGCAAGGCCGCGGCGAGGTCGGCGCCGAGCACGCCCCCGGCGGACGACCCCGGCGAGATCCCGGTCGCCGAGGTCCGGCGTCCCGACCACCACCCACGACCGCTCCCCGCTCGGTGCGCTGTCGCCCGGGGACTGGCTGTCGGCCCTCCAGACCGGTGCCCGGCAGGTCTTCGGCGACGACTGGGAGGCTCAGCTCGCCCAGTTCCTCGCGTTCCTCCGTCGGCGGCTGAGCGGCGACTACGAGGTCGACGACTACGGCTTCGACCCCGAGGTCGCCGAACGGCTGCTGCTGGCCGGCCTGCGACCGCTCGCCGAGAAGTGGTTCCGGATCGAGGTCCGGGGCGTGGAGAACCTCCCTGCCGAGGGCGGCGCGCTCGTGGTCTCCAACCACTCCGGCACCCTGCCCGTCGACGGGCTGATGACGATGCTGATGATCCATGACCGGACCGGCCGGTTCCTGCGTCCCCTGGGCGCGGACCTGGTGTTCCGGATGCCGCTGGTGAGCAGCCTCGCCCGCAAGGGCGGCGCCACCCTGGCCTGCCACGAGGACGCCGAGCGGATGCTGGCCGGCGGCGAGCTGGTGGGGGTCTGGCCCGAGGGGTTCAAGGGGATCGGCAAGCCGTTCTCCGACCGCTACAAGCTCCAGCGCTTCGGCCGGGGCGGCTTCGTCGCGGCGGCCCTGCGGACCGGCGTACCCATCGTGCCGCTGTCCGTGGTCGGGGCGGAGGAGATCTTCCCGCTGATCGGCAACGTCCCGGCCCTGGCGCGGTTGCTCGGCATCCCGTACGTGCCGATCACGCCGCTCTTCCCGTGGCTCGGTCCGCTCGGGCTGATCCCGCTCCCGTCGAAGTGGCTGATGGAGTTCGGGGAGCCGATCCGGACCGACGAGTACGACGCCTCCGCGGCCGACGACCCGATGCTCGTCTTCAACGTGACCGACCAGGTCCGCGAGACGATCCAGCAGTCGCTCTACGCCCTCCTCGGGCAGCGCGAGTCCGTCTGGCGCTGACCGCTCGGCCCGATCTCAGGTGGTCAGTCCGGGATCAGGGCAGGGTCGGGAGGACCGACGGCAGGGCGGTGCCCAGGCCGTCCAGGGTGCCGCCGACCGTTCCGGCCACGGTGTTGCCGACGTCGCCCACCGCGTCGAGCAGGTTGCCCGCCGTGTCGGTGACCGTCGACCCGAGGTCGTCCTGCCGGCCGTCGGTGAGCCCGTCGGTGAGGTGCTGCACGGTCTGCTGCACGTCCTCGGCGGTCGGGGGCTCGGTGCTCGGCGCCGGTCGGCGTGGGGTCGGTGACGCTGGCGGGCGGGAGGATGCCGCCCACCTGGGGCAGCTGCACGCCGCCGGGAGCGGATCCGCCCCGGTGGCGGTGGCCGGCACCCGGCGGCAGCGCGACCAGCCACGAGTCGGCGGCCGCCTCGGCCGCCTGCCGGAGCACGGACGGCACGGCGGTCACCGACGGGCCGGGACAGTCGGCGCAGGCCTGGCTCGCGGCCTGCTGCACCTGGTCGAGCGCCTGGGCTGACTGCAGCAGCTGGTCCACGGAGTCCGCCGGGACGGCGCTCTGGAGCAGCCGCAGCCGCGCCATGCCGGTGGCGGTGAACGTGCGGACCGACGTGATCGACGACCGGTCACCGGTCGCCTGGTAGTCCGCGATCAGCAGGTCGGAGCCGGCGAGGGCCTCCTGCGTGAAGGCGTCGAGCGTCCGGCCGACCTCCTCGCCGTCGGCGCCGGTGCGGCTGAGCTCGGCGACCTCGTCGAGCCGGGTGCCGGCGTTGCCCAGCAGGACCCGGCCGCGGGCCGCGCGGTCGAACGTGAGCTGCGCGTGGGCGCTCTCGAGGCCGCGCTTCAACGGGTAGAGGGCCTCGCCGGGGAGGGCGGTCTGCGCGGCGAGGGCCATGGTGCCCGAGGCGCCGACGAGGACGACCGCCGCTGAGCCCGGCCGCGATCCGGCGGTTGCGGCGGCGGGTCCGCGGGGCAGGCGGCCGCAGCCGGAGCCGCTCGTCGGCCTCCGCCTGCTCCTCGGCGGCGGCCACCAGCACCGTCCGCGCCTCGTCGAGGAGCCGCTCGCGGAGCGAGTCCACGAACGCGGGGTCCGGCACGGGTGCGGGCACCGACCGCAAGGCGCCCACGACGTCCAGCAGATCGGCGTACGACGACGGGCGCGCCCCGGCCGAGGTGCCCTCGACCAGCTCGTGGAACTCCTGGGATCGCCGCCGCGTGGTCACGATGCTCGTCCTCTGTGGTGCTGCGCGTCGCGACGAGTGCCGGACACGGTGCTCAACGAGGCGGCCGGGACCGGGGTTACGCGCGGCTCACCATCGGCCCACTCGTCGGCTCACTCATCGCGCCACCCCGCCGGCATCGCCTTCGCCAGGTTGCGTACGGCGCGCAGCTGGAGCTGCTTCACAGCACCCTCGCTGCGCCCCAGCACCTCCGCGGTCTCGGCGATGCTCAGACCCTGGAGGAAGCGCAGGATCAGGCAGTCGCGCTGCTCGTCGGAGAGCCCGCGCAGCACCGTCGAGCAGGACCTCGTTCGTCAGGCCCGCGAGGACCTCGTTCTCGGGGCTCTCGGTGGCGTCGTCGTGCCGGCCCATGTCGTCGGTGGTGACCTCGAGGCGGGTCCGGCCGGCCTTGAAGTGGTCGGTGCAGAGGTTGCGGGCGATCGTCATCAGCCAGGCGCCGAAGTCCTTGCCCTGCCAGCGGAACCCGTTCATGCCGCGCAACGCCCGGAGGAAGGTCTCGGAGGTGAGGTCCTCCGCGAGGCTCGTCGAGCGGGTGCGGTAGTAGAGGAACCGGTAGACCGAGCCCTGGTAGTGGTCGTAGAGCTGGCCGAACGCCTCGGCGTCGCCCTCGCGGGAGCAGCTCGACCAGCGCGATCAGGCGGCTGCGGTCGGCCTCGCTCTGCTCCGACGACGCGGCCCGGTCGGAGTCGTCGTGCGGACCACGCGGCTGCGGGCCGCCGACCGTCGCCTCGCTGAGGAGCATCCACGCCGGGCACGCCGCCCGGCTGCGGCCGTACGCCGAGCGCGACCAGCACGGCCGCGCGCAGGTCGTCCCAACCTCGCGCCGTGTCGTGGTCGGACCACGTCATGCCGAACCCCTCCCGAGCACCGGTGACGGCGCCCGGCCATCGTAAGCGGGGGCGGTGGTCAGCGGCGACGGCGGACGGCGAGGCCGGCGGCGACGGCCCCCGTGGCGGCGCCGGCCACGGCCGCGGTGAAGACGCCCGCCCGGGCTGCCTTGCGACCGGTGCGGTAGTCGCGGATCCGCCAGCCCGCCTGCTTGGCGTGCGACCGCAGCCGCGCATCGGGGTTCACCGCGCACGGGTGGCCCACCAGCGACAGCATGCTGAGGTCGTTGAAGGAGTCGGAGTACGCCGAGCAGCGGTCGAGGTCGAGGCCCTCGCGGGCGGCGAGGGCCTTGATCGCCTCCGCCTTCGCCGGGCCGTGCAGCATGTCGCCCACGAGGCGGCCGGTGTAGACGCCGTCCTCGTGCTCGGCCACGGTGCCGAGCGCTCCGGTGAGACCGAGGCGGCGGGCGATGATCCGGGCGATCTCGATGGGCGCGGCCGTCACCAGCCAGACCCGCTCGCCCTCGTCGAGGTGCATCTGCGCGAGGGCGCGGGTCCCCGGCCAGATCCGGTGGGCCATCGCCTCGTCGAAGATGTCCTCGCCGAGCTCCTCGAGCTCGACGACGGTGTGGCCGGCGATGAAGGACAGCGCGGAGGCCCGCGTCTGGGCGACGTGCTCGGGATCCTCGACCCCGACGATCCGGAAGTAGGCCTGCTTCCAGGCGGCCGACAGGATCTCGCGCGTGGTGAAGAACTCCCGCTTGTGCAGTCCGCGGGCGAGATGGAAGATGCTCGCGCCCTGCATCATCGTGTTGTCGACGTCGAAGAACGCCGCGACCGACGGGTCGGCCGGCGTCGCGAGGGCGGTCTCCACCTCGGCCACCGCGGCAGCCGCCTCGCCGGCGAGAGCCGAACGCTGCTGGAGGTTCAGCACCTTGCGGCTCTTCTCGGGAGTCACGCCCGGCAGCCTATCGGGGCAAGCCGGTTCGGCCCGGTCCGCTTGTGGGATCATCGCCCCCATGCCCACGACCCACGACGTGTCCTCGCTCGTGGCGGAGGCGGCCGAGGACCGGCCCGACGCGCTGGCCGTCGTCGAGGCCGCGGGACGCAGTGTCACCTGGGCCGGGCTCGAGGACGAGGTGGCACGCGTCGCCACCGGCCTCGGCGCGGCCGGGTTGGTGGCCGGCCAGCGGGTCCTGCTGGCGCTGGGCAACCGGATCGAGTTCGTGACGGCGTACCTCGGGGTCCTGCGCGCGCAGGTGGTCGCCGTACCGGTGAACCCCCTGGCGGCGCCCGGGGAGCTGGCGCGGATGATGGCCGACTCCGGCTGCCGCATCGTGATCGCCGACCAGGCCACGATCGGGAGCGTGCGTGCCGCCGCCGACCTGGTCCGAGCCGCTCGCGCAGGCGAGACCGACGAGCTGGACGACGACCTGGTGGGCCGCTCGCACGAGCCGCGGGTGTACGTCGTGGGCGCGGAGGTGGCCGAGGGGGAGCAGGCCTACGACTCGCTCCGCGCGCGCGTCGCCGTCCCCGTGCCGCCGTTGCCCGACCCCGAGAAGCTGGCCTGCCTGCTCTACACCAGCGGTACCTCCGGGCGGCCCCGTGCCGCGATGCTCACCCACCGGGCGCTGATCGCCAACATCGACCAGGCGGGCCAGGTCGAGCCGCCGATGATCCACGGCGACGACGTGGTGCTCGGGGTGCTCCCGCTCTTCCACGTCTACGGCCTCAACGCCGTGCTCGGCGGGGTCCTGCGCCAGCGCGCCAAGCTGGTGCTCGTCGAGCGCTTCGACCCGCAGGCGACGCTCGACGTGATCGACGACGAGGCCGTCAGCGTGGTGCCGGCCGCGCCGCCGGTCTTCGCCTACTGGCTGCCGGAGGAGCACCTCCGCGAGCGGCTCGGGCCGGTCCGGCTGATGCTCTCGGGCTCGGCGCCGCTGTCGGCGGAGCTCATCGAGCAGTTCACCGAGGCGACCTCCATCCCGGTCCACCAGGGCTACGGGTTGACCGAGGCGTCGCCGATCGTGACCAGCACACTGTGCAGCGAGGTCCTCCAGAACGGCTCGGTCGGCGCCGCGCTGCCCGGCATCGAGATCAGGCTGCTCGACGAGTTCGGCCACGAGCCGGAGGGCGACGACCCCGGGGAGATCTGGGTCCGGGGCGCCAACATGTTCAGCGGCTACTGGCCCGACGGCGACGGCGGCCCCGACGAGGACGGCTGGTGGGGCACCGGCGACGTCGGCTTCCTCGACCCCTCCGGCGACCTGTTCCTGGTGGACCGGCTCAAGGAGCTGGTCATCGTCTCGGGGTTCAACGTGTACCCCAGCGAGGTCGAGGACGTGATCCGCGAGGTCCCGTCGGTCGCCGACGCGGCCGTGATCGGGGTCGACGACGCCACCACCGGCGAGGCCGTCGTCGCCTACGTGAACGCGGCGGGCGACGAGCACGCCGAGGCTGTCGCGCACGCCGTACGCGAGCACTGCGCCGCACGCCTGGCCCGCTTCAAGCAGCCGTCGCGGATCGTGGTGGTCGACGAGCTCCCGCTGACGGTGACCGGCAAGGTGCAGAAGGGGCGGCTGCGTGGGATCGAGCGCCGGCGCTCGCTGGGGCTGCTCGAGTGAGCACCCCCGCCGGCACCCCGCGGGTGACCCTCTACGGCCGTCCGGGATGCCATCTCTGCGACGACGCCCGGGCCGTCGTCGAGCAGGTGTGCGCGGAGCTCGGTGAGTCGTACGTCGAGGTCTCCATCGACGACGACCCCGACCTGCAGCGCCGCTTCGGCGAGGAGATCCCGGTGACCTTCGTCGACGGGCGCCAGCACGACTTCTGGCGGGTCGACCCCGCCCGCCTCCGCGCCGCCCTCGCCTGAGCCGCCCCCGCCCGCACGAGCAGGATCGAAGGACGTGCCCCAGGCGGGATAGTCCGTGACGTTTCGCATGCGACACGCCGTACGGAACGTGCAGAACGTCACGGACTATCGCCCGGGGGGGCGCGCTGGTGGGTCGTTGGACTGTGGGCGCGGCGGTGCAGGATCCTCCTCGGCCCGCTCGCGCGCGCCCGCCGCGGACTGTCGGCGTCGGCCCGTAGGGTCGGACGGGTGAAGCGACGATGAGCAAGATGGACGGTCTCCGCGCCATGCGAGAGGCCCGCTACGCGGAGTCCCAGGCGCGCGCGAAGGCCACCAGCACGACGACCGGCCCGACGGCGGCCACGCGTCCGGCGTCGGCGGACGCGCTGCCGGCGGCGAGCCGGCCGAAGCCGACCGCGACGCTCGCGGTCGTCCCCGACCTCCCGGAGCCGGAACCGGCGCCGGCGCTCTGCGGTCATCGCAACATGGGCGGGCGCACCTGCACCCGCGAGGCCGGGCACGCGGCCAAGAGCCACCGCTACTCCTGACCCGAGCGTCACCCTGCGCTGCCGCGCACGGCACCGGTCCCCGTGTATCAGGGGCCGGTGCTCCGGCGTCCTCTCCCACATGACCTGACCGGACCGGGGGAGACGACGATGAGGACCACCAGGAGCTGGAGACCGAGCCGGAAGTGGCTGGCCACCCAGTGCACGGCAGCAGCGACGGTGGCGGTGGCGTGGGTGAACGCCGGCGCGTGGACCAAGCCGCTGACGATCGCGATGATCGGGCTGGTGTCGCAGGCCGTGGTCGGCTACCTCGTCTCGAACGGCGACCCGTCGCCGGCGGCGTCCGCAGCGTCCGTCTCGGACCTCGCGTCGCCCGCTGCGTCACCCGCCTCGGCGGCTGCCTCGCCGAGCGGCGGGCTGGTGCCTGCGGCCGGGGCGCGGAGCACCACCGCCTGACCGTGCGACGGCGGTCTCCGCCATTTTGTTCTCGCGTTCACAAACTCTTACAGTGAACGACGCCGAACGGGCCGGGCTTGTCCTACCTCAGGGCTCGACCCCGCGCACGGCGGCTGGAGAGACAGAACCTTGACCGCACGGACGTCCCACGACACCGCCCGGGAGATTCCCGAGGCGACTGTGGCCCGACTGCCTGTCTACCTGAGGGCTCTCACCACCCTGTCCGAGGCCGGTACCGCCACGTGCTCGAGCGAGGACCTGGCCGCCGCCGCGGGCGTCAACAGCGCCAAGCTGCGCAAGGACCTGTCCTACCTCGGCAGCTACGGGACCCGGGGCGTCGGCTACGACGTGGACTACCTGCGCTACCAGATCGCCCGCGAGATCGGCGTGACGCAGGACTGGCCCGTGGTCATCGTCGGCATCGGCAACCTGGGCCACGCCCTGGCGAACTACTCCGGCTTCCGCAGCCGCGGCTTCCGCGTCGTCGCCCTCCTCGACGCCGACCCCGAGCGCCACCACGAGGTCGTCGCGGGCGTCGACGTGCGGCCCTTCAGCGACCTGACCCAGATCGTGCACGAGCAGGGCGTGGCGATCGGCGTGATCGCGACGCCGGCGGCCGCTGCCCAGGACGTCGCCGACAAGATGGTCCAGGTCGGGATCACCAGCATCTTGAACTTCGCCCCGACGGTGCTCAACGTCGGCCCCGGCGTCGACGTCCGCAAGGTCGACCTGTCCATCGAGCTCCAGATCCTGGCCTACCACGAGCAGCGCAAGGCAGCCCAGGAGGCCACGGCATGACGGTCCTCGTCGTGGGCATCTCCCACCGCTCCGCCCCGATCCCGCTGCTGGAGAAGCTGGCGGTCGACACCGACGGCGCCACCAAGCTGGTCGAGGACGTGCTGGCCAACCCCCACGTCTCGGAGGCGACCGTGGTGGCCACCTGCAACCGGCTGGAGATCTACGCCGCGGTCGACCGGTTCCACGGCAGCGTCGAGGGCCTGTCCCAGCGCCTGCTCTCCCCGGCGGAGGAGAACGTCGAGGCGTTGCTGCCCCACCTCTACATCCACTACGACGACGGCGCCGTCTCCCACCTCTTCCAGGTCGCGGCGGGGCTCGACTCGATGGCCGTCGGCGAGGCCCAGATCCTCGGCCAGACCCGCGACGCCCTCGGCCTCGGCCAGGAGCTCGGCTCGGTCGGCCCGACCCTCAACACCCTCTTCCAGCAGGCGCTCCGCGTCGGCAAGCGGGCCCACGCCGAGACCGGCATCGACCGGGTCGCGCCGACCCTGGTCTCCGCCGCGCTCGACCGGGCCGTCGACGACGTGATGGGGCGCCGCGTCGTGGTCGTCGGTGCCGGCGGGATGGCCGGCCTCGCCGTCGCGACCGTCGTACGCCGCGGGGCCGCCGACGTCGTCGTGGTCAACCGCACGCCCGAGCGCGCCGAGCGCCTCGCCGGTGAGTACGCCGCTCGGTGGGCGCCGCTGGGCGGCCTCGAGGCCGAGATCGCCGGCGCCGACATCGTCGTCGCGTGCGCCGGTGCGTCCGGCGTCCTGATCAGCCGGGAGGCGGCGGCGGCAGCAGCCGGGCCGCTGGCCATGGTCGACCTCGCCCTGCCCCACGACATCGACCCTTCCGTGGCAGACCTGCCCGGCGTCACCCTGGTGACCCTGGCGGACCTGGCGGGCGACCTCCACGAGTCCGAGGCCGGTGGTGAGGTCGAGGCCGTCCGCAGCATCGTCACCAGCGAGGTCGAGGCGTTCCTGTCGGCCCGCCGCCAGGCCGGGCTGGCCCCGACCGTCGTCGCCCTCCGCACCATGGCCACCGGCGTCGTCGAGTCCGAGATGGCCCGGCTGGACCGCCGCCTGCCCGGCCTCGACGAGAGCACGCGCGCCGAGCTCCTCCAGACGCTGCGCCGGGTCACCGACAAGCTCGTCCACCAGCCGACGATCCGGGCCAAGGAGCTGGGCGACCGCAGCGCGACCTCCTACGCCGCCGCCCTCGCCGAGCTCTTCGCGCTCGACCAGGACGCCGTCGAGGCGATGACCCGTCCCGTGACACCCGGCGACGGCACCGCCCTGCGAGGTGACGACTCATGACCGCCACGCTCCGCCTCGGCACCCGCGCCTCCCTGCTCGCGATGACCCAGTCCCGCTGGGTGGCCGACCGGCTGACCGCAGCGCTCGGCCGCGAGGTCGAGCTGGTCGAGGTGACCACCACCGGTGACCGCAACGACGCCCCGCTGGCACAGCTCGGCGGCACGGGCGTGTTCGTCAGCGCCCTGCGCGAGGCCCTGCTCGAGGGACGCATCGATGTCGCCGTGCACTCCCTCAAGGACCTGCCCACCGGCGCGGCCGCCGGCCTCGTCCTGGCCGCCGTACCCCTGCGCGAGGACCCGCGCGACGTCGTGGTGGCCCGCGACGGGCTCACGCTCGGCGAGCTCCCCGTCGGCAGCCGGGTCGGGACCGGCTCGCCGCGCCGCGCCGCCCAGCTGCGTGCCCTCGGCCTCGGTTTGGAGATCGTGGACATCCGGGGCAATGTGGACACCCGGATCCGCAAGGTCCGCGAGGGCGCGTACGACGCCGTGCTGCTCGCCCGCGCAGGACTGGCCCGGATCGGCCGTCTCGACGAGGCCACCGAGGTGCTCGACCCGCTGCAGATGCTCCCCGCCCCCGGGCAGGGTGCGCTCGGGGTCGAGACCCGCGACGACGAGGTAGCCACCGAGGTGGCCGCCCTGGACGACGTACGGACCCGCGCTGCGGTCACCGCCGAGCGCGCGGTGCTCGCCACCCTCGAGGGCGGCTGCGCCGCTCCGGTCGGTGCGCTGGCCGAGGTGGCCGAGGGGGAGCACGACGAAGAGCTCTGGGTGAGGGCGGTAGCGCTCTCTCCCGACGGGACGCTGGCGGTCCGGATGTCCGCCACCGGCGACCCAGCCGACGCCGCCGGCGTCGGTAGCCGCCTCGCGAGCGACATGCTCGGCGAGGGGGCAGCACAGCTGACGGATACCCAGCCGAGCACACCGCACGAGCAGCCGGTGACCGACTGCGAAAGGCAAGAGGCATGACGCGAGCCCAGTCCACCCAGACCTCCTCCTCCCCGGCCAGGGGGTGGGTGGCGTTCGTGGGGAGCGGCCCGGGTGACCCCGGGCTGCTCACCGTGCGCGCCGCCGACCTGGTCCGGAGCGCCGACGTGGTGATCACCGAGGGGCCGGAGCATCCTGCCCTGATCCGCTCGGTGCTCGGTCTCCCCGAGAGCTCCGAGGGCGGCCCCGAGCTCGTCGACGGCGGCTTCGGCGAGGACGGCCAGCCGCTGACCCACGCCGCCCGCGCGAAGGTCGTGGTGCGTCAGGCCAAGCGCGGCGTGCGCGTCGTACGCCTGATGACGGGGGACCCCTTCGTCTACGCCTCCGGCCCCGAGGAGGCCGCCGCCTGCGCGAAGGCCGGCATCGGCTTCGAGATCGTGCCGGGCGTGTCCTCGGTGTCGGCGGTCCCGGCGTACGCCGGCATCCCGCTGACCACCAAGGACCACCGCGAGGTCACCGTCGTCACCGCCGGAGCCAAGGTCGACTGGAGCCGCTACGTCGGGTGCCCGACGCTCGTCCTGCTGTCGGCCGTCGGCTCGATCGGCGACATCGCCCGCGCCCTGGTCGACGCCGGCCGGGCGGCCGACACCCCGGTCGCGATGACGCGCACCGGCACCACGACCGAGCAGCAGACGATCATCTCGACCCTCGAGCACATCGCCGCAGACGCCCGGGTCGCGCGGATGACCCCGCCCGCCGTCACGGTCATCGGCGAGGTGGTCACGATGCGCGAGGCGCTGTCGTGGTTCGAGACCAAGCCGCTCTTCGGCTGGCGGATCCTGGTGCCGCGCACCAAGGAGCAGGCCGGTTCGCTGTCCGCGCGCCTGCGCGAGTTCGGCGGCGTGCCGGAGGAGGTGCCGACGATCTCGGTCGAGCCTCCGCGCAACCCGCTCCAGATGGACAAGGCCGTGCGTGGCCTGGTCGAGGGCCGCTACGAGTGGATCGCCTTCACCAGCGTCAACGCCGTCAAGGCGGTCCGCGAGAAGTTCGAGGAGTACGGGCTCGACGCCCGCGCCTTCTCCGGCCTCAAGATCGCCGCGGTCGGTGACAAGACCGCCGCCGCGATCGGCGACTGGGGCCTGCGGGCCGACCTCGTGCCGAGCGGCGAGCAGTCGGCGGCCGGTCTCCTCGAGGACTGGCCGGAGTACGACGAGATGCTCGACCCGATCAACCGGGTCTTCCTGCCCCGTGCCGACATCGCGACCGAGAACCTCGTCGCCGGACTGGTCGACCTCGGCTGGGAGTGCGACGACGTGACGGCGTACCGCACGGTCCGCGCGGCCCCGCCGCCGGCGCCGGTGCGCGACGCGATCAAGGGCGGCCGGTTCGACGCGGTCGTGTTCACCTCGTCCTCGACGGTGCGCAACCTGGTCGGCATCGCCGGCAAGCCGCACCCCTCGACGGTGATCGCGGTGATCGGGCCCGCGACGGCCAAGACGGCCGAGGAGCACGGCCTGCGGGTCGACGTGCTCGCCGCGAAGCCCGACGTCGACGAGCTGGTCGACGCGCTGGCGGACTTCGGTGCCTCCCGCCGGGCCGCGATGATCGAGGCCGGCCAGCCGGTGACCAAGCCGTCGGAGCGCAAGCCGACCAGCCGCAAGATCCGAGCGAAGCAAGGAGGTTGAGGAGGTCGCTCGGCGACCGTCTCGAGACCCGGTGACTGAACCATCCACCGCTGCTTCGGTGCCGCGGCCGGTGACCCGGCCGCGGCGCCTGCGCACGACCAGCGGCCTGCGCCGCCTCGTCGCGGAGACCACGGTGGCGCCGGCGCAGCTCGTGCTGCCGGTGTTCGTCCGCGAGGGTGCCACCGAGCCGCGGCCGATCTCCTCGATGCCCGGCGTGGTCCAGCACACGCGTGACTCGCTGCTGGCCGCTGCGAACGAGGCGGCCGACCTCGGTCTGGGCGGCCTGATGCTGTTCGGCATCCCGGAGACCAAGGACGCCGAGGGCTCCGGTGCCCTGGACCCGTCCGGGGTTCTCAACCTCGCCATCACCGACGTGGTCGCCGAGGTCGGCGACTCCCTGACGGTGATGAGCGACCTGTGCCTCGACGAGTTCACCGACCACGGACACTGCGGCGTGCTGACGCCCGACGGCCGCGTCGACAACGACCGCACGCTCGAGGTGTACGCCGAGATGGCGCTCGCCCACGCCGACGCCGGGGTCGACATGGTCGGGCCGAGCGGGATGATGGACGGTCAGGTCGCGGCGATCCGCGGGGCGCTCGACTCCGCCGGCCACACCGACGTCTCGATCCTCGCCTACTCCGCGAAGTACGCCTCCGCCTTCTTCGGCCCCTTCCGCGAGGCCGTGGACTCCTCGCTGGAGGGCGACCGGCAGACCTACCAGCAGGATCCCGCCAACGGCCGCGAGGGTGTCCGCGAGGCGCTGCTCGACGTCGCCGAGGGCGCCGACATCGTGATGGTGAAGCCGGCCCTGGGCTACCTCGACGTCATCGCCCGGGTGCGGGACGCCGTCGACGTCCCGGTGGCGGCGTACAACATCTCCGGCGAGTACTCCATGGTCGAGGGGGCCGCCGCCCGGGGCTGGATCGACCGCGAGCGCGCGATCCTCGAGGTGCTCACCTCGATCCGGCGCGCGGGCGCGGACGTGGTGCTGACCTACTGGGCCGCCGAGGCGGCCCGCCTGCTGGGCCGCTGACCGCCACTCGCCGGCCCCCGACCGACTGCCCTGACGGGTCGTCCGCCTGACAGGCACCTCTAGCGGACTGTGGGGCGGACGATCGATGGCGCCGTACGGGTCGTCCGCCTGACAGTCGCCTCTAGCGGACTGTGGGGCGGACGACCGGGGGTGGGGGTCCGGCCCGGAGCACCGTCGGGTACGCCGGACCGGTCAGTGGGTCAGGTCGTAGACGCACCGGTCGAAGGCGTCGCTCGGGTCGAGGGGGTTGTCGACCAGCCCTTCGGCGAGACATCGCACGGTCGCCTCGGCGTGGGTCAGGATCGTCGGTACGTCGGTCGGCAGGCTCGTGGGCAGCGGGGTCGGCAGCCTCGTGGGCAGACCGCCGCTGGTCGGCTCGGTTCGTCGGCTGGTCCGTCGGGCCGCCGGCCGGTCCTGACGTCGGCCCCGAGGTGGGGCCGGTGCCGCCGGGGTCCGGGGCCGCCGGTGGGCTGCGCCGGAGGGGCGTGGTGCCGGTGGTGGCGACCGTCGGGCGGACGGCCGTGGTGGCCCTGTCGTCGTCCCCGGCGGGGTCCCGAGCGACCAGGAGGTCGAGGTGGTGCTGTTCGGGACCGAGCTGAAGTCGCCGGTCGAGGTAGGCCTGGAGGATCGCCAGCACCAGCGCGACGTACCGCTCGCTGTGGTTGTAGCGGAGGACGGCCGCACGGCGTCCGGCATCGGTACCGAGGTCGTCGTCCCCGGAGCAGAGGTAGACCGCGGACCCGAGCGCGGCGTCGTCGATGTCCTGCGGGTCGCGCCGGCCGTCGTCGTCGGCGTCGACCCCGACGATCGACCAGGTCGACGGGAGGAACTGCATCGGTCCGACGGCCCGGTCGAAGCGCGGGTCGCGGTCGTACTGCCCGGCGTCGGTGTCGCGGATCGGCGACGTGCCGCCCGTCCCGTCGAGCGCGGGGCCGTAGATCCCGGGCCGGGCGACGCCCTGGTCGGTGAGCACGTTGCCACCCGTGCGGCCGTGGTCGGACTCCACCCTCCCGATGGCCGCGAGCAGCTGCCACGGGAGGTGGCAGCTGCGGTCGGCGGCGTCGATGATGGTCGCCGCCCGCCGGTACGCCGTCAGCGCGGCGGCCGGGATGCCGCTGGCGGACGCGGTGGACACGACGCTCCGGCGGTGGCCGTGCAGGCCGGGCGCGAGCGTGCGCGGAGCGGTCAGGCTGGCCGGGGCGCGGACGGCCTCTGCGGGGACCCGGCTCCCGTCCGGGAGCAGCCCCGAACCCGCGGTGGAGCCGTCCGAGCCCGCGGTGACCAGGCTCGCGGTCCAGGCGAGGGAGAGCACGGCCAGGGGCAGCAGGGCGGACGCCTTCTGCGCGCGTCCGAACCCTCCGCCGGCCATCGCCCCGTCCCTCCTCGTGTGCGGTCAGGAGGGGATTCGTCGTCCGTGGCCCTCCCGATCGGTCCACCGCCCCGGTGATCCCGCGTCGACACGTGCGTCACCGGTGGTCAGGGGCTCCGGGGTCACGGTTCCCTCCCTGTCCCCGGTTCAAACGAGCGGGCGCCGGGCGTCGCCCGAGACGGCTACGCTCCTCGATTGCGACCGGGTTGCCCCCCTCGGACACAATGGCCCGGTGACTCCCGACCGGTCCGAGGCGCTCTTCGCGCGCGCGTGCGCGGTCACGCCCGGCGGTGTGAACTCGCCGGTGCGTGCCTTCCACGCCGTCGGCGGGACCCCGCGCTTCATCCGGTCGGCCGCAGGCGCCTGGCTGACCGATGTCGACGGCCAGGAGTACGTCGACCTGGTCGGCTCCTGGGGTCCGATGCTGCTCGGCCACGCCCACCCCGAGGTGATGGCCGCCGTCCGCGACGCGCATCTCGCGCGGCACGTCGTACGGCGCCCCGACCGAGGCCGAGGTCGAGCTCGCCGAGGAGATCGTCGGGCGTACGCCGGTCGAGCAGGTCCGCTTCGTCTCCTCCGGGACCGAGGCCACGATGTCGGCGATCCGCCTGGCCCGCGGCTTCACCGGCCGCGACGTCGTCGTGAAGTTCGCCGGCTGCTACCACGGGCACGTCGACGCGCTGCTGGCCTCGGCCGGCTCCGGACTGACCACGTTCGCGATCCCCGGCACGCCCGGCGTACCCGAGAGCGCCACCGCGCTCACCCGGGTGCTGCCCTACAACGACCGCGACGCCGTGACCGCGCTGTTCGCCGAGCTGGGTGACCGGATCGCCTGCCTGATCACCGAGGCGGCCCCCGGCAACATGGGCGTCGTCCCGCCCGAGCCGGGCTTCAACCGGTTCCTCGCCGAGACCTGCGCCGCCCACGGCGCGCTGTTCGTCAGCGACGAGGTGATGACCGGCTTCCGCGCGACCCGGCAGGGTCAGTGGGGCCTCGACGGCGCTCGCGAGGGCTGGACCCCCGACCTGATGACCTTCGGCAAGGTGATGGGCGGCGGCTTCCCGGCGGCCGCCTTCGGTGGCCGCGCCGACGTGATGCGGATGCTCTCGCCGGAGGGCCCGGTCTACCAGGCGGGCACCCTGTCGGGGAACCCGGTCGCGACCACCGCGGGGCTGGCCACGCTGCGGCTCGCGACCGACGACGTGTACGCCCACCTCACCGCGGTCGGCACCACGATCAAGGACGCCGCCACCGCCGCACTCGGAGCGGCCGGGGTCCCGCATGCCGTGCAGTCCGCCGGCACGATGTTCTCCGTCTTCTTCGCCGAGGGCGAGGTCCGCGACTTCGCCGGTGCCCAGCGCCAGGACACCGCCGCGTTCGCCGCGTTCTTCCACGCGATGCTGGACCGCGGTGTCTACCTGCCGCCGTCGGCGTACGAGGCGTGGTTCGTCTCGGCCGCGCACGACGAGCGAGCGGTGCAGACCGTGCTCGATGCACTGCCCGCAGCTGCCCAGGCCGCGGCACACGCCGCGGCCACCGTCCGGGAAGGAACCCATGGCTGACACACGTCGACCGAGCCTGTCGAAGAGACCGTCGTCCACCTGCTGCGCCACGGCGAGGTGCACAACCCCGAGGGCGTCCTCTACGGCCGCCGCGACGGCTACCACCTCTCCGACCTCGGCCGGACGATGGCGCAGCGGGTCTCCGACACGATCGCCGAGCGCGACATCGTCCAGCTGCGCACCTCGCCGCTGGAGCGCGCCCAGGAGACGGCGGCCCCGCTGGCCGCCGCCCGCGGGCTCACCCCGGTCATCGACCCGCGGGTGATCGAGTCGGCCAACGTCTTCGAGGGCAAGCGCTTCGGGGTCGGCGACGGCGCCCTGCGCAAGCCCTCGGCCTGGCTGCACCTGTGGAACCCGTGGCGGCCGTCGTGGGGCGAGCCCTACAAGGAGGTGACCGCCCGGATGCTCGCTGCCGTGTACGACGCGCGCGACGCCGCGCGCGGGCACGAGGCGGTCATCGTCTCCCACCAGCTGCCGATCTGGATCACCCGGCTGGCGCGTGGAGAAGCGCTCCTTCCTCCACGACCCGCGCAAGCGCCAGTGCACGCTGTGCTCGCTCACGTCCCTGCACTTCGAGGGCGACGACCTGCGCACCGTCAGCTACTCCGAGCCGGCCGGTGACCTGATCCCGGTCCGCGACCGCAAGGCGCCGTTCTCGGCCGGTGACGCCCCCGAGGCCCACCGGCCATGAGACGCGCGAGGGTCCTGGTCGCGGCCGCAGCACTGCTGCTGGCCGCGACCGGCTGCTCCTCGCTGCAGGGCACCGGCGACAAGGGCTACGTGAGCGGCGACGGCGCGATCCGCCAGATCGAGGTCGCCGACCGCGGCGACGCGGTGGCGCTGTCCGGCCAGGACCTCGACGGCAAGCCCCTGAACCTCGAGACGCTGCGCGGCAAGCCGACCGTGGTCACCGTCTGGGGCTCGTGGTGCGCCGACTGCCACAAGGAAGCGCCCTCCGTCGTCGCGGCGGCCGAAGGAGCTCGGCTCCACCGCCCACTTCGTCGGCATCGACAGCCGCGACCCGGGCACCGCCCAGGCCAAGGCCTTCCAGTCCAGGTACGGCATCACCTGGCCCTCGTTCTACTCGCCCGGGGGCGAGGCGATGCTGTCCTTCCCCGGCGTGATCTCGCCGAACTCCGTGCCCGCGACCGTGGTGCTCGACGCCCAGGGCCGGCCGGCAGCCGCGATCAACGGCGGCGTTCCGTCCGCGCGCACCCTCGTCGACATGGTCCGTCAGGTGGCGCAGGGTGGCTGACTGGTTCCAGCAGCAGGCCGTCGTCGGGGTCGCTGGTCCTCGCCATCCCGGTCGCCCTGGTGGCCGGCCTGGTGTCGTTCTTCTCCCCGTGCGTGATCCCGCTCCTGCCCGGCTACCTCTCCTACGCCACCGGACTCTCGGGCGCCGACCTCGAGCACGCCCGGCGCGGCCGGATGCTCGCCGGCGCGATCCTCTTCGTGCTCGGCTTCTCGGCCGTCTACGTGCTGCTGGGCTGGGTGTCCGGCTCGGTCGGCGCCTGGCTCGTGGACTGGCGCCACCAGCTCGAGATCGTGCTCGGCATCCTCACCATCCTGCTCGGCCTGGCCTTCGCCGGGCTGGTCCCCTTCTCGCAGCGCGAGTGGCGCTCGCACTCGGTGCCCGCCGTCGGCCTGGCGGCCGCGCCGCTGCTGGGCTTCCTGTTCGGCGTGGGCTGGACGCCCTGCATCGGCCCCACCCTCGCCGCGATCACGAACCTCTCGCTGAACGAGGCGACCGCCGGCCGCGGAGCCCTGCTGGCCGGGCGTCTACTGCATCGGGCTCGGGCTGCCGTTCATCGTGGCAGCGGTGGCCTACCGCCGGGCGCTCGGCGCGTTCGCCTTCGTACGCCGCCACCAGCAGTGGGTGACCCGGCTCGGTGGCCTGATGCTCGTGCTGGTCGGGCTCGCGCTCGTCACCGGCTGGTGGGACTGGCGCGGTCACCTGGCTCCAGATCCACCTGGTCGAGCAGCTCGACGGTGTCGCTGTGAGGCCCCGATGAGCGCCAGCGACGTCCGGGCCGAGGGCTCGGAGGAGACCGGCACCTGGCAGCCGAGCGGCGACCGCGACCACCACCGCAGGGCCGGCGAGCTGACCGCCTGGGAGCTCGTGCGCTGGGCGTGGCGCCAGCTGACCTCGATGCGGACGGCCCTGGTCCTGCTCCTCCTGCTGGCGCTGGGCGCGATCCCCGGATCGGTGATCCCGCAGCGCGGCGTCGACGCCCTGAAGACCCAGAACTGGCAGGCCGCCCACCCCCGCCTCACCCCGATCTACGACCGGCTCGGACTGTTCGGGGTCTACCACTCGCCCGTGGTTCGCCGCGATCTACCTGCTGCTCATGGTCTCGCTCGTCGGCTGCATCGTGCCGCGGCTCTTCGTCTACTGGCGTGGCTACCGGGCCGACCCGCCCACCGCCCCGCGCAACCTGACCCGGCTGCCGGACCACGCGGCGTACACCACCGACGAGGAGCCCGAGATCGTCCTGGCGCGCGCGGCCCGCTCGCTCTCGACGGCGCCACCGCGTGGCCGCCGGCGACGGCTGGGTCGCCGCCGAGCGCGGCCAGCTGCGGGAGGCGGGCAACCTGCTCTTCCACCTGTCGGTGCTGGTGGTCCTGGTCGGCTTCGCGATCGGCAGCCTGTTCGGCTACAAGGGCGGCGTGATCCTCGTGGTCGGCAACGGGTTCTCCAACTCACTGACGCAGTACGACGACTTCGACCCCGGCGGGCTGTTCCGGGCCTCGAAGATGGAGCCGTTCTGCTTCACCGTCAACGACTTCAAGGTGCAGTGGCTCGACTCCGGCCCGCGGCAGGGGATGGCCAGCGGCTTCCAGGCGCCGATCACCTACCGCGAGTCGTGCCGCGGCGACCCGTCCACCTGGTCGCCCGAGAAGTCCTACACGCTGAAGGTGAACCATCCGCTCACCATCGGCGGCACCCAGATCTTCCTGATCGGGCACGGCTACGCCCCGGTGATCACCGTGCGCGACGCCGAGGGACGCACGCTCTACAACGGGCCCACGATCTTCCTGCCCGAGAGCTCCAACTTCGAGTCCTTCGGGGTGGTCAAGGCGCCGGGCCTGACCCCGGGCCACGACATCGGCCTGGAGGGGCTGTTCTACCCCACCTTCGCCCTCATCAACGGCGACCCGGTCAACGTGATGGGCGACGACCGGAACCCCACGCTCTCGATGCTGGCCTACGTCGGCGACCTCGGGCTCGACAACGGGGTGCCGCAGTCGGTGTACGCGATGGACAAGGCCGGGATGAAGCGGCTGAAGAAGCCCGACGGCAAGATGTTCCGCGTCGACCTCCAGCCGGGCCGGACCGTCGCGCTGCCCGACGGCGCGGGGACCGTCACCTTCGACGGGGTCCAGCACTGGACGCGGCTGCAGATCAGCCGGACGCCCGAGGTCTGGCTGACGCTGCTCGGCGTCGTCCTGGCCCTGGTCGGGCCTGCTCGGCTCGTTGTTCATCCGGCCCCGGCGGGTGTGGGTCCGCGCGCGGCGCCAGGACGGGACGACGCTCGGTCGAGGTGGCGGCACTGGACCGGTCGGGGGGCGGCGACCTGACCGTCGTACTCTCGTCGGTGGTGGACTCGCTTGCAGCAGCCGCCAGCAGTCCGAGCCCGAACGGCCCACCACGGAGGAGGAACCCGCATGAGCGACGCCGCATGGGAGACCCTGAGCAACCAGGCGATCGCGGCCGCGGGCATCGTCTACTTCCTGGCGCTGCTGTCCCACCTGGTCGAGTGGAGCGCGCTGCGCACCGTGCCGGTGAGCCGGGGCACCGCCGTCCCGGTCGCCGCCGGTGTGGGCTCGGGCTCGTCCGCGACGCGCCGTCGGCGTCCGCCGCCTCGACGCCCGCGGACGCCCCGGACGAGGCGAAGAGCTACCGGATCGCGATGTTCGGCCGCCTCGGGCTGCTGCTGACGGTCATCGCCTGCGCGGCGCACTTCGTGGGCCTGGTCGGTCGCGGCATGGCCGCCGACCCGAACCGGGTGCCCTGGGGCAACATGTACGAGTTCACCATCACCGGCGCCTTCGTCGTCGTGTTCGGCTACCTGCTCCTGCGCAAGCGCTTCGGGCTGGCGTGGATGGGCCCGATCATCACCGCCACTGGCGGTGGTCCTCCTGATGGTGGCCGTGCTCTGGCTCTACGACCCGGTCGCCCCGCTGACCGAGGCGCTGCTCTCGTACTGGCTGGTGATCCACGTCGTGTCCGCGATCATCGCGACCGGCGCGTTCACGCTGGGCGGCATCACGGCGGCGCTCTACCTGGTCAAGTCCCGCTCGCTGGCCCGCGGTGCCGGCAGTGACCGCGGCTACGTCGCCCGCCTGCCCTCACCGACCACGCTCGACCGGGTGTCGTACCGGATCCACGCGTTCGGCTTCCCGGTCTGGACCTTCGCGGTCCTGATCAGCGGGCCGATCTGGGCCCACCAGGCCTGGTCGTCGTACTGGAACTGGGACCCCAAGGAGGTGTGCGCGTTCATCACCTGGGTGCTGTACGCCGCCTACCTGCACGCCCGCTCGACGGCCGGCTGGAAGGGCCGCAACGCGGCCATCCTGGCGCTGGTCGGCCTGGCCAGCCTGTGGTTCAACTTCATCGGGATCAACTACTTCTCCACGACCAGCCAGCACTCCTACGCCAACGGCGCCGCGGTCGTCAGCCTGCACGACCACTGACCCGCCGGTTTCCCCAGGCGCCTCAGCTTCATCATGTGAAGGTGGTGAGCTGCCGCTTCTCATGGTGAGTTCGACCATGTGAAGCGGAGGTTCACCTACCTCACATGATGAAGCCGTGACAGCGCGCCCCTGGCTGCGCCGGCCCGGGTCAGCTCGGCTCGTCGGGGCCCTTGGGGCGGCGGGAGAGCTGGGACAAGAAGTCGTCGTCGTCGTCGGGGCCGAGGGGGCGCTGGTACTCCTCGGGCTGCTTGGGACCTCGCTGGGGCCAGCCTTCCAGCAGGAACCGAGCGGCGTAGTAGGAGCCGACAGCCACGACGACCAGCAGCAACACGAACCTCCACACGCGACCAGACTAGGTCCCCGCTGGTGACCGCGTGGCCGGACTCGCGATTCGGGCACTCCTCGCGGCCCCGATTACGCTGACGGGTGTGAAGGCGTTCTGGATCTACACCGGTCTCCGGCTGCTGCTCTTCGCGGCCACGGCGGTCATCGTGTTCGGCATCTGGCTGGCGATCGCCGGGTCCGCCACCGATCATGTGGCCGTGCTCATCCTCGGCGTTCCTGATCAGCGGCGTCGTGTCCTACTTCCTGCTCAACCCGCAGCGCATCGCCTTCGCCCGGCAGGTGGACGAGCGCGCACACCGCGCGGCGGAGAAGTTCGAGGAGATGCGGGCCAAGGAAGACGTCGACTGAGCCGAGGTCGGCCCGGTGGGCCACTTACGCCGGTTCAGCTGGCGGTCGATGCGCGAGCGGTCCTGACCGAGCACCTTCGCCAGCAACGGGGCGCGCAGCTTCCAGGCGGTGAACCCGGCGACCACGACGATGAGCAGGATGATCCAGAACATGCCGCCAGCCTACGTCGTGGGTCAGGCGGCGATGGCCAGCCCGACGAGCAGACCGAGGCCGTAGAGCAGCTCGGAGACCCCGGTCAGCTGGAGCACCGGGATCAGGGCGGGGCCGACCGCGCGGGAGAGCACGACCCGAGCGGCGCGCGCGCCGGGCGCGGCGTACCCCAGGGCGAGCAGGGCCCACCACGACGTCGTCAGGGCGACACCGACCAGGGCGACGGCGGCGAGGCCGAGCAGGAGCACGAAGAAGCCGCGCGTGCGGTCGTCGCCGAGGCGCACCGCCAGTGTCATCTTGCCGGCGGTCGTGTCCGTCGGGATGTCGCGCAGGTTGTTGGCGACCAGGATGGCGCAGGCGAGGGCGCCGATGCCGACGGCGGCGTAGAGGGCGGAGAGCTGCCAGGTCTCGGTCTGGACGTACGCCGTACCGGTCACCGCCACCAGGCCGAAGAAGCAGAACACCATCACCTCGCCCAGACCGAGGTAGCCGTACGGCCGGGACCCACCGGTGTAGAACCAGGCGGCCACGACGCAGACCGCCCCGACCGCGACCAGCCACCAGGCGGTCGTCGCTGCGAGCACGAGACCTGCGACGGCCGCGACCCCGAAGGCTGCGAAGGCCGCCCGCTTCACCGCACCGGGCGTCGCCCTGCCGGAGCCGACGAGCCGCATCGGGCCGACCCGGTCGGCGTCGGTACCGCGGATGCCGTCGGAGTAGTCGTTGGCGTAGTTGACGCCCACCTGGAGGGAGAGGCTGACCACCAGGGCCAGCAGAGCCTTCCACCACACGGCGCCGTCGTCGAAGAGCGCGACCGCGGTGCCGGCGAGCACCGGCGAGATCGCGGCGGGCAGGGTACGAGGACGGGCACCTGCGACCCAGTCAGCAGCGGTGGCCATCCCCGGATTCAAGCAGTCGCGGCGCAGGGGTGGGACGCGCGGGGGGCATCCGACCGCCAGTAGCGTTCGAGGCATGACCACCCTGCGGCTGACCGGCGACGCCGCGCGCGACGTCGACGCCGTCGAGGCGTGGTTGTCGTCGGCGGGTCGCGAGCCGGTCGTCCTGGCCACCTCCGGGTCGTCGGGGGTCGCCCAAGCAGGTCGTCCTGTCGCGGGACGCGGTGCTGGCCTCGGCCGCAGCGTCCGCCGCTCGCATCGGCGGGTCCGGGCCGTGGGTGCTCGCGCTCCCGTCGTCGTACGTCGCGGGGTTCAACGTGATCGTCCGCTCGCTCGCTGGCCGGGCACCGGCCGGCGCTCCTCGGTCAGGCGCCCCTGGCCGAGGTGGCGGCTCCGGGTTCCACCCTGTCGGCGGTGCCGACCCAGGTGCACCGCTGGCTCGACTCCGCGGAGGACCGTGCGGCCCTGGCCGGTCTGCACACCGTCCTCGTCGGCGGCGGCCCCGTGGACGCGACCCTGCGCGCCCGGGCCGCGGCCGCCGGCGTGCGCCTGGTCGCGACGTACGGCTCGGCGGAGACCTGCGGCGGCTGCGTGTACGACGGGCTCCCGCTCGACGGCGTGGGCCTCGCGCTGGCCGCGGACGGGCGGATCCGGCGTCACCGGCCCGATGCTCTTCGACGGGTACCTGGACGACGAGCCGGCGACGCGCGCGGCCCTGGTGGACGGCTGGTTCATCACCTCCGACGCCGGCCGGCTCGACGAGGACGGTCGGCTGAGCGTGCTCGGCCGCGTCGACGACATGGTGGTCAGCGGTGGTGTCAACGTGCCTGCCGCGGCCGTCGCCGCCCGCCTCCGTGAGCACCCTGCCGTCTCGGAGGCCGAGGTCGTCGGCGTCGCAGACGCCGAGTGGGGCAACCGGGTGGTCGCCGTGGTCTCGCTGGTCGAGCCGGGTTCCCCGCTGGTCGAGCCTGTCGAGACCCTCACCCTCGACGCCGCCCGCGACTGGGTGGCCGAGCGCTGCCCGCGCGCCTGGGCGCCGCGCGAGGTGGTCGTCGTACCGGCCCTGCCGATGCTGGCGAACGGGAAGGTCGACCGGCTCGCGGTCCGGCGCCTGGCCGGCGACGCGGCGGAGGTGGCCCGGTGAGGGTCTTCTCGGTCCCGCTCACCACGCGCTTCCGCGGCATCACCGTGCGCGAGGGCGCGCTGCTGGAGGGCGACGCCGGGTGGGGCGAGTGGAGCCCCTTCCTGGAGTACGACGCGGAGGTCGCCGAGCCGTGGCTCCGGTGCGCCGAGGAGGCGGCCGCGGGCGACTGGCCGGACCCGGTGCGCAGCAGCGTCCCGGTGAACGCGACCGTGCCCGTGGTGTCGCCCGAGGCGGCGTACGACCTGGTCCGGCGCTCCGGCTGCGCCACCGCGAAGGTCAAGGTGGCCGACCCCGGGACGGCGCCGGCCGAGGACCTGGCCCGGGTCGAGGCGGTCCGCGACGCCCTCGGGCCGGACGGCCGGATCCGGGTCGACGCCAACGGCGCGTGGGACGTGGAGGCCGCGGTCGTGGCGCGTCCGCGCGCTCGACCGGGCCGCGGGCGGGTTGGAGTACGTCGAGCAGCCCTGTGCCGCGGTCGAGGACCTCGCCCGGGTACGCCGGCGGGTCGCCGTCCCGATCGCGGCCGACGAGTCGATCCGACGGGCGGCCGATCCCTACCTCGTACGCGATCTCGAGGCGGCCGACATCGCGATCCTGAAGGTCCAGCCGCTGGGCGGCGTGCGCGCCTGTCTGCGGATCGCGGAGGACATCGGGATGCCGGTCGTGGTGTCGTCGGCGCTGGAGACCTCGCTCGGGCTGGCGGCGGGGGTGGCGTTGGCCGCTGCGCTGCCGTCCCTGGAGCACGCGTGCGGCCTCGCCACCCGGTCCCTGCTCACCGGCGACGTGGCCGCACCCGACCTGCTGCCGGTCGACGGGTTCCTGCCGGTCACCCGCCCGACCGTCGTACCGGAGCTGCTGGCCGCCTGGGCCGCGCCGCCGGACCGGGTCGCGTGGTGGGAGGACCGGCTGGCGGCGGTGCGGGCGGTGCGGAAGGGTGGTCACCCGTGACCCCGTCCGTGAGCCCGTCCACCGAGCTGGCCCGGTCGGTGATCGTGCGTCTCGTCGAGGGCGGGGTCCGTGAGGTCGTGCTCGCGCCCGGGCTCCCGCAACGCGCCGCTGTCGTTCGCGGCGTACGACGCTGCCGAGGCCGGCGTGCTGCGGCTGCACACCCGCATCGACGAGCGCTCCGCCGCATTCCTCGCGCTGGGGCTCACCAAGGTCGGGTCGCCGGCGGCGGTCGTCTGCACCAGCGGTACGGCGGTGGCCAACCTCCACCCGGCGATGCTCGAGGCCGCGCACGCCGGCGTACCCCTCGTGGCGGTGACCGCCGACCGCCCGGACCGGCTGCGCGGCACCGACGCCAACCAGACCACCGACCAGGACGGCATCTTCGGCCCCCTCATCCCCACCCTCGACCTCACCTCCGGGATAGTCCGTGACGATCCGCATGCTCTGGGGCCGATTTCGGATGCGTTTCGTCACGGACTACCCCTCCATGTCAACGTCCGGCTCGACGACCCGCTGGTGCCGGAGGGTCGGTGGCAGGTGACGGTGACGCCTCCCGAGGTCGAGGGCCGGGAGGCCGGCTGGTGGCGCGGGCCGCCCGGGGAGACCACCACCCTGGAGGCGGGCCCCCGGACCGTGGTCGTGGCCGGGGACGACGCGGGGCCGCCCGCGCGAGGTCTCGCCGAGGCGGCGGGCTGGCCGCTCCTCGCAGAGCCCAGCAGCGGTTCCCGGACGGGCGAGCACGCGATCCGGTGCTACCGGCTCCTGCTCGGCGGTCCGCTCGGGGAGGAGATCGAGCGCGTCGTGGTCCTCGGTCATCCCACGCTCTCGCGACCGGTCGCCAGGCTCCTGGCCCGCGACGACGTCGAGGTGTGGGCCGCCCGGACCCGTGGCCTCGGCCTGACCCGGCCCTATCCGGTCACCGGCACCTTCGAGCGCGTGGCCGCCTCCGCTCCCGACGCCACCGACTGGTTCGCAGCGCTGGCGCGAGGCCGACGACCGGGTCGGCCGGGCGCTCGACGCGCTGCTGGCCGCCGAGCCCGACCTGACGCCGTACGACGTCGCGGGGGCGGTGGCTCGCGCGCTGCCGCCCGAGGGCCTGCTCGTCGTCGGTGCCTCCAGCCCGATCCGCGACCTCGACCTGATGGTGCCGCGCTATCCGGTCGGCGCCCGGCGCAAGGTGATCGCCAACCGTGGACTGTCCGGCATCGACGGGGTCGTGTCCACCGCGGTCGGCGCGGCCCTCGGCCGGGTGTCCGACCGCAGCCTCGCCCTGCTCGGCGACGTCACCTTCCTGCACGACTGCAACGGCCTGGTGCGCGGGGCCCGCGAGCCCGAGCCGGACCTCACCGTCGTGGTCGTCAACGACGACGGTGGCTCGATCTTCGCGATGCTCGAGCAGGGGGCGCCGGAGTACGCCGACCGCTACGACCGTCTCTTCGGCACGCCGCACGGCGTCGACCTCGCAAGCCTGTGCGCGGCCACCCGGACACCGCATCTCCGTGTCACCTCGCTGCCCGAGCTCGAGCAGGCGCTGGGCAGCCCGAACGGCGGGATCGAGGTGATCGAGGCGGTGGTACGCCGTGACAACCGGCGCGACCTCGACGCCCGGATCCGCGCCCTCGGGCGACTCTCCCTGAGATCACGGCTCGGCAACGAGCGTTCCGTGCCGGCGCGCGGAGCGTCATGCTCGCAGGGTGCTTCGACTCCGGACGGCGGTGCTGCTCCTCGGTGGGGCGCTGCTCTGTGGCTGCGGGACGGACGCCGAGGCCCGGTCGACCGCCGTCCCCGAGCGCGATGCTCACGACGCGCTCACCCGGCTCCGCGATGCCTACGGCGCCGATGAGGGCGTCCAGCCGGAGGACGTCGAGCAGGCACTGCCGAACCACCGGATCCGCGTGCGAGGCACCGGTCGGACCGTGACGTTCTCGGACGCCCTCGTGACCGGATCCTCGGCGACCGGCTGATCGGCGTGGTCGCAGTCGACGGGTCGCTGCGCTTCCCCGCGCTCGGCCGGCGCGGTTCCTCCTTCGAGGGAGACATCCACACCGTCGACCAGCTCGTGGCTGCGGCGCGAGCGCCGGTCTGGACGACGACGATCCGGCGCCCTTGACCGGTGACGAGCAACCCGGATCAAGACGAGCGGGCGCCGAGCGGGGGCACGATGACCTCATGACCGTCGCCGCCGACACCTTCGCCGAGTTCGTCGACGGGCTCGCCGAGGCGCTCGACGACCACGCGACGAGCGGTGAGGACTGGGCGGCGCGGCACCACTTCTCGCGCTACCACTTCGACCGGATCATCAAGTCGGTCGGGGGCGAGCCGCCGCAGGCGCTGCGCCGGCGGATCCTGCTCGAGCGTGCGGCGTACCGGATGATCACCACGAAGGCACCGCTCATCGACATCGCGGTGGAGGCGGGCTACTCCTCGCACGAGGCGTTCACCCGCGCGTTCAGCAAGGCCTACGACGTGCCGCCGCGCGAGTGGCGCAAGAAGCCGGGACACATCCAGATCGGCGAGCCGCTCGCCGTGCACTTCGTGCCGCCCGCGAGCATCCGGCTGCCGTCGCGCGACGCGGTGAAGGGGTCGGACCTCGTGGAGAAGATGGTGGAGCACCACGTCTGGCTGACCGGCGAGATGGTCCGGGTCGCGGCACGGCTGACCCCCGAGCAGCTCGACGAGACGGTGCTGGTCGAGGTCGACGACGACGAGCAGACGCTGCGCTCCCTGCTCAGCCGGCTGGTCGGCCAGATGGGCATGTGGAACGCCGCGATGGCGACCCGGGACTACGACTGGAGCGTCGAGGAGCACGAGTCGGTGAGCTCGATGCGCCGGCGGCTCGAGATCGAGGGTCCGCGCTATCTCGCCCACGTGCGCGAGGTCTGCGGGCAGGGCCGGCTCGAGGACACCTTCGTGGACGCGATCTGCGACGAGGCGGCGGTGTTCACCTACGGCGGGATGATCGCGCACGTGCTCACCTTCGCGGCGTACCGGCGCACGCTCGTGGTGATGGCACTCGCCCGCCACGGGATCGAGGAGCTGGGCTGGGGCGATCCCATGCGTTGGGTGGCACCCCGCGCCTGAACGCCCACCCGACACAATGGCGGGGTGGAGATCGCTTTCCTGCTGGTCGCGTTGGCGGTCACCGTGCTCGCCGGTACGACGATCGCGGAGCGGGTCGGCTTCCCGGCGCCCCTGGGGCTGATCGTCGTCGGCGTCCTCGTGTCGTACGTGCCGGGCGTGCCGACCGTCCACCTCAGCGCGGACGTCGTCCTCCTGGGACTGCTGCCACCTCTGCTCTACTCCGCGGCGATCCAGACCTCGCTGGTCGACTTCAACGCCAACCGGCGCTCGATCCTCCTGCTGAGTGTCGGCCTCGTGGTGTTCACGACCTTCGGCGTCGGCTGGCTGGTCCACTCGCTGCTGCCCGGCATCGACTGGTGGGCCGCGCTCGCGATCGGCGCGGTGGTGGCTCCTCCCGACGCGGTCGCGGCGACGACGATCGGTCGTCGGATCGGTCTGCCCCGTCGCATCGTCACCATCCTCGAGGGCGAGTCGCTGTTCAACGACGCCACAGCGCTGGTGACGCTGCGAACGGCGATCGCCGCCGGAGCGGGGACCGTCGCCCTGGGACGGGTCGGGCTCGACTTCCTCGTGGCGTCGGTCGGCGGTGCGCTGATCGGCTTCGTCGCGTTCCTGATCGTGGCGAAGATGCGCAAGCACCTCGTCGACCCGGTCCTCGACACCGCGATCTCCCTGGTGGTGCCGTTCGCGACGTTCATCGTCTCGGAGGAGCTGCACTCCTCGGGCGTGGTCAGCGTCGTCGTCGCCGGGCTGCTGCTCGGCCACAAGGCGCCGGTGCTGCAGACCGCGCAGTCGCGGATCGCGGAGCGGATGAACTGGCGCACCATCGCCTTCTTCCTCGAGAACACCGTCTTCATGCTGATCGGGCTCCAGGCCGACTGGATCCTCAGCGACGTCGGCGACAGCTCGGTCCCGATGAGCCGGATCGCCCTGGTCTGCGCCTCGACCCTGGTCGCGGTGATCGTGCTGCGCCTGGTCTGGGTCTTCCCCGTGCGCTACCTGCTGATCCGGCCGGGGCACGACCCGGACCTCGGCCGCCGCCCGCCCGCGTCGTTCACGTTCCTGCTCGGCTGGGCCGGCATGCGTGGGGTCGTCACCCTGGCGGCGGCGTTCATCATCCCGGCGGACACCCCGGACCGCGAGGTGCTGCTGCTGATCGCCTTCACCGTGGTGGCCGGGACGCTGTTCATCCAGGGGCTGTCCCTGCCGTGGCTCGCGCGCCGGCTGAACGTGCCGGGACCCGATCCGCTCGAGGACGCGCTCGCGCGGGCGACCGTGCTGCAGCAGGCCTCGAAGGCCGGCTTCAAACGCCTGGACGACCTGGAGTACGACGACCCCCACGACATCGTCGAGCTGGTCAAGCAACGGATCGAGCAGCGCAACTTCGCCGCCTGGGAACGTCTCGGCACCACCGCGGACCAGGAGTCCCCGAGCGACCTGTACTCGCGGGTCCGGCTGGAGATGATCGACGCCGAGCGTGGGCGGGTCCTGGAGATCCGCAGCTCGGGAACGGTCGCCAGCGAGGTGATCAGCGACGTGCTCGCCACGCTCGACGTGGAGGAGTCGATGCTCGACATCAACCGGCAGAGCCGCGACGAGATCGCCCAGGTGACCGCGGTACGGCGTACCGGCGACACCTGCGACGACCTCCAGGACAACCCGGCCGTCGAGACGGCTCCCGACCCCCAGTGCGCCGAGTGCCTGCGCGACGGCACGGCCTGGGTGGCGCTGCGCCAGTGCCTCACCTGCGGCCACGTCGGCTGCTGCGACTCCTCCCCGGGCCGCCATGCGACCGGGCACTTCCACGACTCCACCCACCCGGTCATCGAGTCGGCCGAGCCGAACGAGGACTGGCGGTGGTGCTACGTCCACCACCTCACCGCATGAGTGCGAGCCGACCTACGATGAGCCCATGCGGATCACGAAGTTCGGGCACGCCTGCATCCGGTTGGAGCACGACGGGAAGGTCGTCGTGGTGGACCCCGGGATGTTCACCGACCCGGAGGCCGTCGACGGCGCGGACGCGGTGCTGATCACCCACGAGCATCCCGACCACTACCTCCCCGACCACCTGGCCCGGACCGACGCGCCCGTGTTCACCATCGACGCGGTCGCGGCCAGGATCCGCGAGGACGCGCCCGGTGTCGCCGAGCGGGTGACCGTGGTGAGCCCCGGCGAGGAGTTCGACCCGGGCATCCCGGCGGTGTCCGTCGGCGAGCTGCACGCGGTGATCCATCCGGACCTGCCGCGCTTCTCCAACTCCGGCTACCTCTTCACCCTCGGCGACACCACCGTCTTCCACCCGGGCGACGCGCTGACCGTGCCGGAGCAGGCGGTCGACGTCCTCTGCGTCCCGGTCAGCGCCCCCTGGATGCGCGCCTCGGAGGCGGTCGACTTCGCCCGTGCGGTCGGCGCACCCCGCAACCTCGCGATCCACGACCGCGTCTACTCCGAGGCCGGGCTCCGGATCGTCGACGGTCACTTCGGCCTGCTGCTGCCCGAGTCCTCGTCGTACGTCCGCCTCGCCGACGGCGCGGATCTCGACTGACCTCGACAACCCCACCTTCCACACCGGCACGGCACTTCGCGCACCTCTCGGCCGTTGCAACGCCGGGAAGTGCGCGCGAATCACCGGCTCACCGGCGACTCGGCCTCACGACGCTCAGCGGCGGTAGTACGCCGCGAACATCTCCCGGATCGTCGGTACGCCGGGTGGTCCCGGCGAGACCTCGATGGCGTCGTCGGCGCCGAGCTCGCCGGGCGTGACCACCCGCAGGTACGCGCCCGGCCGCTCGGCGACCACGAAGCGCCTGACCCACTGCGGCACCCCGATGAAGCCGGCGAACGTCGAGCACGGCGTGCGCGGGCCGGTCACCTCCAGCACCACCGAGCCGATCGCCCACCGCTCCCCGGGACGCGCGTCGTTGACCGCGATCCCCGAGACGGTGAGGTTCTCCCCGAACGAGCCGGGGGTGATCGGCCGGCCCAGCTCGTCGCCGAGCTCCCGGGCCCACCACTCCTGGTCCTCCAGCGCGTAGGCGTAGACGGCCTGCGACAGGCCACCGTGGTGGGTGGTGTCGAGGATCGCGTCGCCGACCAGTCCGAGCGGCTCCACGCGGACCGGCCCGGGGACCGGTCGCTTGTCGATGCCGGACCGGCGCGGTTTGACGTCGCGGCCCTCTCCGCGCGCCGGCACCGGGGTGTCGATCACGTGGGCCAGGCTCACGGCGACCACCCGGCCGGGCACGGTCAGCCTCCTGCGAGCGAGTCGCGGACCGGGACGAACTTGGCCTGCGCCTCGGCGAGCTCCGCCTCGGGGTCGGAGTCGGCGACGATGCCGCACCCGGCGAAGAGCCGGACCGTGTCACCGGACACCTCGGCGGACCGGAGGGCGATGCCCCACTCGCCGTCGCCGGTGGTGTCCATCCAGCCGACCGGCCCGGCGTACCGCCCGCGCTCCATGCCCTCGATCTCGGAGATGAGGCTCACCGCCTCGGCCGTCGGCGTACCGCCCACGGCGGCCGACGGGTGCAGCGACGACGCGAGGTGCAGCGACGACACGGTGCTCGCGTCGTGGACGACGCCGGCGACGTCGGAGGCCAGGTGCATGACGTTGGGCAGATGGAGGACGAACGGCGCCTCCGGCACGTTCATCGACGAGCAGTGCGGCTCGAGCGCGTCGGCGACCGAGCGAACGGCGTACTCGTGCTCCTCGAGGTCCTTGCTCGAGCGGGCCAGGGTCGCGGCGAGCGCGAGGTCGCGCTCGTCGGCGCCGGTACGCCGGATCGTGCCGGCCAGCACGCGTGAGGTGACCAGGCCGCGCTCACGGCGCACCAGCATCTCGGGCGTGGCGCCGAACATGCCGTCGACGTGGAAGGTCCAGCACATCGGGTAGGTGGACGCCAGGCGGCCCAGTGGCCAGCGGACGTCGATGGGTGCGTCGGCGGTCGCGATCAGGTCGCGCGCGAGCACCACCTTCTCCAGGTCCCCGGCACCGATCCGTCGGACGGCGTCGGCCACCACCGCCATCCAGTGCTCACCGTCCAGGGCGCCGTCGGCGAAGACCACCCCTGCCGGAGCGATCGGGGCGCTCGCCGGGCCCGGGTACGTCGCCCCTTCCTCGGCCGAGCCGACCAGGGTGAGCCAGGTCCGGCCGGCGCGCCGGCCGATCACGACCCGGGGGACGGTCAGGACGGAGTCGCCCGGCTCGTCGGCGAAGCCGAAGGTCCCGAAGCAGACCAGGCCGCTGCCCGGTTCGTTGACGGCGTCGACGACGTCCGCGCGGGCGCAGGTCTCCGTCCACCACTTGTCGGCGTCGGAGAAGCGGGTCAGGCCACGGGTCCGGATCTGCGCGGCGACGCCCCAGCCGACCAGGCCCTCGTCGCGGCGCAGCCAGGTCACGGGGTCCGCGTCGGCCGGCAGCAGGTCGAGCAGCGGGCCACCGACCGGGAGCTCGGTCGTGCGGACCGTCAGGCTGCTCGTCACAGTCGGGAAGCGTACCCGGCGGTCGCCTCCGGACCCGACTCGGCGAGCCCCGGTGTCGCCGAGGTCACCGGCCGGTCCGCGCCGCGCCTCAGGACCAGTAGACGACGACCTTGTCGCCGACGCGGACCTGAGAGAAGAGCCACCGGATGCCGTCGAGGTCGCGGATGTTCACGCACCCGTGCGACGCGCCGTAGTAGCCGACGGTCGCGAAGTCCGAGGAGTAGTGCACGGCCTGCCCGCCGGAGAAGAACATCGCGTACGGCATCGACGAGCCGTAGAGCTGCGACACGTGGTCGGCGTCCTTGAGGTACACGTGGAACAGGCCCTCGCGGGTCGGGGTGTCGTTGAGCGTCGAGCCGAAGCGCGCGTCGAGCTGCTGCCGGACGTGGCCGTCGACGACCCACCGCAGGGTGCGGCTGGTCTTGTCGATGCAGAGCACGCGCCCGGTGAGGCAGCGTGCGTCCAGCTTCCCCGGTGCGGGCAGCACGTTGTGCAGCTCGTCGTGGGTCGGGGTGGTCGTCATCGCGGCCAACCGGTCCCGGGTCCGCTGGTCGACGTCGCCGGTGACCGGGATGACGCGCTTGGTCTGGAACCCCTTGACCGCCGTCACCGTCGCGTCGTCGTAGGTGCCGGTGACGTCGCCGAAGTACCACGCGATCTGCTTCAGCCGGGCCTGGAGGTCGCGGACCGCCGCACCCCGGTCGCCCGGGCCCAGGAGGGTGGGGCCGGCGTGCAGGACGTTGAACAGGGCGTCGTGGCCGGGACGGTCGGTCATCGCCACCAGCCGCTGCCAGGTACGCCGGTCGAGGACGCCGGTGCGGTCCAGGCCGCGCTTGGCCTGGAACCCCTCGACCGCGGCGGCCGTCGTGTCGTCGTACACGCCGGTCGTGGTCTCGGGCAGCCAGGACAGCTGGTGCAGCCGCACCTGGAGCTCGCGGACGCGAACGCCCTCGGCGCCGGGCCGCAGCACGACCTCCTCCGCCCCAGGGGAGGAGGTGGGCGACGGTGTGCCGAGGGTGTGCTCGGCGCCTGCGTCGCCGCCGACGTGGGGTCGGAGGCGGGGTCCTGGACCGGGCGGTCCGAGGCCGCGACGGTGCGGTGGTCCTGGTGTCGCAGCACGGCGCCGGCGCCGTACGCGGCGCCGCCGACGAGGCCGACGACGAGCACGAGCAGCAGCAGTGCCTTGACGGATCTCATCAGTCTCCTCCGGGGAAGTCCACGCCCGCGTCCGGTCGATGCGGGCTCTGGGGCGTGGTGAGGACGTCCCAGTCTCGATCCTGAAGACGCCGAAACCCGGGATTTGGTTGCTGTGCCGCGTGCGGGTGCCGCGTGGGGTGCCGCGTGGGCGCCACGTCGGCGGCGTCCTCGGGACGCCGGACGGCGGCCTGCACAGCGGGTGGACAGCCGCGCCCCCTACGCTCGGGGCGTGGCACGCGCAGACCTCGACAAGCAGCCGACCGACGTCCGGCGGATGTTCGACGCCGTCGCCCGGCGCTACGACGTGACCAACGACGTGCTGTCGCTCGGCCAGGACCGGCGCTGGCGCAGCGAGGTGATCCGTGCCGTCGCGCCGCTCCCCGGCGAGCGGGTGCTCGACCTCGCCGCCGGGACGGGGACCTCGAGCCAGCCGTTCGCCGACGCGGGCGCCGACGTCGTCCCGTGCGACTTCTCGCTCGGGATGCTCCAGGTCGGCAAGGAGCACCGGCCGCTCCTGCCGTTCACGGCCGGAGACGGCACGCGGCTGCCGTTCGCCGACGACACCTTCGACGCGGTGACCATCTCCTTCGGCCTGCGCAACATCGTCGACCCCGGGGCCGGTCTGCGCGAGATGCTGCGAGTGACGCGTCCCGGTGGGCGCCTGGTCGTCTGCGAGTTCAGCCACCCCACGTGGGCGCCGTTCCGGACCGTGTACGTCGAGTACCTGATGAAGGCCCTTCCGCCCCTCGCCCGGGCGGTCAGCTCGAGCCCCGACGCCTACGTCTACCTCGCCGAGTCGATCCGGGCCTGGCCCGACCAGCGCGCCCTGGCCGACCTGGTCGCCGACGCCGGCTGGCAGCGGCCGGAGTGGCGCAACCTGTCCGGGGGCGTCGTCGCCCTGCACCGCGCGACCGCGTGACCCAGCCGGTCCGAGCCGTCCGGAGTGCCCGGTGCTCGGCCGATTCCGGCCCCGCTGACCCGGGGGTGCAGGACCTGTGGTGGAGTCCTAGACTGGCCGCGCCGGTTCGTGAAGTCGTTCACAAAGTCACAAGGTTCGTGACGCAGGTCACGGCCGGGCCCAGCAGCAAGCAGTGAAGGGGAGGGCTGAATGCAGCTCTACACGCCGGTCCTCGTGCTGGCGGCGATCGCCGCGGGCTTCGCGCTCTTCTCGGTGCTGATGTCGTCGCTCATCGGGCCTCGTCGCTACAACCGGGTCAAGCTCGACTCCTACGAGTGCGGCATCGAGCCCACGCCGCAGCCGGTCGGCGGCGGCCGCTTCCCGGTGAAGTACTTCGTCACCGCCATGATGTTCATCGTCTTCGACATCGAGATCGTGTTCCTCTACCCGTGGGCCGTGCACTTCGACGTGCTGCGCGGGTTCGGGCTGATCGAGATGGTGCTGTTCATCGCCACCGTGTTCGTCGCCTACGCCTACGTCTGGCGCCGCGGCGGACTGGACTGGGACTGAGGGTCACATGGGTCTTGAAGAGAAGCTTCCGAGCGGCGTCCTGCTGACCACGGTCGAGGGCGTCGCCGGCTACATGCGCAAGGCCAGCTTCTGGCCGGCCACGTTCGGCCTGGCCTGCTGCGCGATCGAGATGATGACCACCGGCGGCCCCAAGTACGACCTCGGGCGCTTCGGCATGGAGGTCTTCCGGGCCAGCCCCCGTCAGGCGGACCTGATGATCGTGGCCGGTCGCGTCAGCCAGAAGATGGCGCCGGTGCTGCGTCAGATCTACGACCAGATGCCCGAGCCCAAGTGGGTGCTGGCGATGGGCGTCTGCGCCAGCAGCGGCGGGATGTTCAACAACTACGCGGTCGTGCAGGGCGTCGACCACGTCGTACCCGTCGACATGTACCTCCCCGGCTGCCCGCCGCGGCCGGAGATGCTGATCGACGCCATCCTCAAGCTCCACGACCAGGTGCAGAACAAGAAGCTCGGCTCCAACGCGCGCCGCGAGATCGTCGCCAACGAGACCGACGCCCTCCAGGCGCTGCCCACCTCGCAGATGAAGGGCCTCCTGAGGTGACGGAGGAGCAGAGCGTCCCGGCGACGAACCTGCCGGCGCAGCCCGGCGAGATCGAGACGGTGGGCGTGCGCCAGGGCATGTTCGGGGTCTCGGGCAGCGGAGACACCAGCGGGTACGGCGGCCTGGTCAAGCCGACGATCTTCCCGGGAGCCAGCCAGCGCCCGTACGGCGGCTGGTACGACGAGGTCGCGGACGCCCTCGAGGCCCGGCTGGAGCAGACCGACCTCGACGCCGCCGTGGAGCGGGTCGTGGTCGACCGCGGTGAGATCACCTTCCACGTCCGCCGCGAGGACCTGCCGTTCGTGGCCCAGATGATGCGCGACGACGACGCGCTGCGGTTCGAGCTGTGCTCCGGGGTCAGCGGCGTCCACTACCCGGCGGACACCGGCCGCGAGCTGCACGCGGTCTACCACCTGCTCTCGATGACCCACAACCGCCGGGTCCGCCTGGAGGTCAGCGTCCCCGACGCCGACCCCCACATCCCGAGCCTCGTCAGCATCTACCCCACCAACGACTGGCACGAGCGCGAGACCTTCGACATGTTCGGGATCGTCTTCGACGGCCACCCGTCGCTCACCCGCATCCTGATGCCCGACGACTGGCCCGGCCACCCCCAACGCAAGGACTACCCCCTCGGCGGCATCCCGGTCGAGTACAAGGGCGGCACCATCCCACCGCCCGACGAGCGGAGGTCTTACTCATGACCCAGGACATCTACGCCGGAAGCAACGAGACCGCCGAGGGCAAGGTCTTCACCGTCACCGGCCAGGACTGGGACTCCATCACCCAGGGCCTCGACGACGTCGAGGAACGCGTCGTCGTCAACATGGGCCCGCAGCACCCCTCGACCCACGGCGTCCTCCGGCTGATCCTCGAGCTCGAGGGCGAGACGGTGACCGAGGCCCGCTGCGGCATCGGCTACCTCCACACCGGCATCGAGAAGAACATGGAGTACCGCTCCTGGGTCCAGGGCGTCACCTTCTGCACCCGGATGGACTACCTCTCCCCGTTCTACAACGAGATGACCTACGTCCTCGGGGTGGAGCGGCTGCTGGGCATCGAGGACGACATCCCCGAGAAGGCCCAGGTCATGCGGGTCCTGCTCATGGAGCTCAACCGCATCTCCTCCCACCTGGTCTGCATCGCCACCGGCGGCATGGAGATCGGCGCGCTGACCGTGATGACCATCGGCTTCCGCGAGCGCGAGCTGGTGCTCGACCTGTTCGAGCTGATCACCGGCCTGCGCATGAACCACGCGTTCATCCGTCCCGGCGGCGTCGCCCAGGACCTCCCGCCCGGTGCGCTCGACGAGATCCGCGGCTTCATCGCCCTGATGAAGAAGCGCCTGCCCGAGTACGCCGACCTCTGCAACGCCAACCCGATCTTCAAGGGACGGCTGGAGGACGTCGGTCACCTCGACCTCGCCGGCTGCCTCGCGCTCGGCCTGACCGGGCCGGTGCTGCGCTCGACCGGCTACCCGTGGGACCTGCGCAAGACCCAGCCCTACTCCGGCTACGAGACCTACGACTTCGACGTCCAGACCTGGGACACCTGCGACTCCTACGGCCGCTTCCGGGTCCGCCTCGGCGAGATGTGGGAGTCCCTGCGGATCGTCGAGCAGGCCGCCGACCGGCTGGCCAAGCTCGAGGGTGCGCCGGTGATGGTGGCGGACAAGAAGATCGCCTGGCCCAGCCAGCTCGCGGTCGGCAGCGACGGCATGGGCAACAGCCTCGACCACATCCGCCACATCATGGGTGAGTCGATGGAGGCGCTGATCCACCACTTCAAGCTCGTGACCGAGGGCTTCCGGGTCCCGCCCGGCCAGGCCTACGTCCCGATCGAGTCGCCGCGCGGCGAGCTCGGCGCCCACGTCGTCTCCGACGGCGGCACCCGCCCGTTCCGTGCGCACTTCCGCGACCCGTCGTTCACGAACCTGCAGGCGACCAGCGTGATGGCCGAGGGCGGCATGGTCGCCGACGTGATCGTCGCGATCGCCAGCATCGACCCCGTGATGGGAGGCGTCGACCGATGACGCAGGTCCCTTCCGCCGGCTCGACCAGCGCGACCACGAGGGTGGCGGGCTCGGCAGCGGCACGCTCGCGGAGCTGCGCGAGATCGCGGCCCGCTACCCGCAGGCCCGCTCCGGGCTGCTGCCGATGCTCCACCTGGTGCAGTCCACCGAGGGGCGGATCACGCCCGAGGGCATCGAGGCCTGCGCGGACATCCTCGGCATCTCGGCGGCGGAGGTCAGCGGCGTCGCGACGTTCTACACGATGTACAAGCGACGTCCGGTCGGCGACTACCACGTCGGCGTCTGCACCAACACGCTGTGCGCGGTGCTGGGCGGCGACGTGATCTTCGAGCGGCTCAAGGAGCATCTCGACGTCGGCAACGACGAGACGACGGCCGACGGGAAGATCACCCTCGAGCACCTCGAGTGCAACGCCGCCTGCGACTACGCCCCGGTGATGATGGTCAACTGGGAGTTCATGGACAACATGACGCCGCAGTCCGCGACCGAGCTGGTCGACGCGCTGCGCGACGGCACGGAGGTCCACTCCACCCGAGGCCCGCGCGTCGTCACCTGGCGCGAGGCGGAGCGGGTGCTCGCCGGCTTCACCGACGACCTCGCCGACGACGGCCCGGCCGCGGGGCCGGCGTCCCTGGTCGGGCTCGGTCTGGCCCGCGAGAACGACTGGACGGCGCCCGGCGACGACGCGAGCGGCCGCACCGGGAGCACCGCCGACACCGCGACCGAGGCGGTCGAGCAGGCCGACACCGGCCGCGCCGAGACCGAGACGAAGCAGGAGGAGGGCCAGTGACCGACACCCTGACCCCGGTCCTCACCGACAACTGGGACCAGGACCGCTCCTGGACCCTCCGGGCCTACGAGGAGCGCGGCGGCTACGGCGCGCTGAAGAAGGCCCTCGCGATGCGGCCCGACGACGTCATCACCGCGGTGAAGGACTCCGGGCTGCGCGGCCGTGGTGGAGCCGGCTTCCCGACCGGCATGAAGTGGAGCTTCATCCCGCAGGACAACCCGAACCCGAAGTACCTCGTCGTCAACGCCGACGAGTCGGAGCCGGGCACCTGCAAGGACGTCCCGCTGATGATGGCCAGCCCGCACACCCTGATCGAGGGCGTGATCATCAGCAGCTACGCGATCCGGGCGAACACCGCCTTCATCTACGTCCGCGGCGAGGTCCTCCACGTCGTACGCCGGCTCCAGCGCGCCGTGCAGGAGGCCTACCGCGCCGGACACCTCGGCAAGGACATCCACGGCTACGGCTACGACCTCGACCTGGTCGTCCACGCCGGCGCCGGTGCCTACATCTGCGGTGAGGAGACCGCGCTCCTCGACTCGCTCGAGGGCCGCCGCGGCCAGCCCCGGCTGCGCCCGCCGTTCCCGGCCGTGGCCGGCCTCTACGCGAGCCCGACGGTGGTCAACAACGTCGAGTCGATCGCGTCGGTGCCGAGCATCATCGACCACGGTGCCGACTGGTTCGCCGCGATGGGCACCGAGAAGTCCAAGGGCTTCGGCATCTTCAGCCTGTCCGGTCACGTCGACCAACCCCGGTCAGTACGAAGCGCCGCTCGGCATCACCCTGCGCACGCTGATCGACCTGGCCGGCGGGGTCCGCAACAACCACGAGCTGAAGTTCTGGACCCCCGGCGGTTCGTCGACGCCGATCCTGACCGGCGAGCACCTCGACGTCCCCCTCGACTTCGAGGCGGTCGGTGAGGCCGGCTCGATGCTCGGCACCCGTGCCCTGCAGATCTTCGACGAGACCACCTGCGTGGTGCGCGCCGTGCTCCGCTGGACCGAGTTCTACAAGCACGAGTCGTGCGGCAAGTGCACGCCGTGCCGCGAGGGCACGTGGTGGCTGGTGCAGACCCTGGCCGACCTCGAGAAGGGGATCGGCACCGAGGCCGACCTCGACCTCCTGCTCGACCAGTGCGACAACATCCTGGGCCGCGCGTTCTGCGCGCTCGGCGACGGCGCCACCAGCCCGATCTCGAGCTCGATCCAGTACTTCCGCGACGAGTACCTCGCCCACCTGACCGAGGGCGGCTGCCCGTTCGACCCCGTCGCCTCCACCGTCTTCGCCGCCGAGGGAGCAGCCCCGAGATGACGACTGCCGAGGTCGAGAAGACCGACCTGGTGACCCTGACCATCGACGGCGTCCAGGTCAGCGTCCCCAAGGACACCTTGGTGATCCGGGCCGCCGAGCAGGTCGGCGTCCAGATCCCGCGGTTCTGCGACCACCCGCTGCTCGAGCCGGTCGGCGCGTGCCGCCAGTGCCTGGTCGACATCCCGGACGCCGGCAACGGCCGCCCGTTCCCCAAGCCGCAGGCGTCCTGCACGATCCCGGTCGCCGAGGGCATGGTGGTCAACTCCCAGGCGACCAGCGAGGTCGCCGACAAGGCGCAGCAGGGGATCATGGAGTTCCTGCTCGTCAACCACCCGCTCGACTGCCCGGTCTGCGACAAGGGCGGCGAGTGCCCCCTGCAGAACCAGGCCATGAGCAACGGCCGCGGCGAGTCCCGCTTCGCGGCCAGCGGTGGCGTGAAGCGCACCTTCCCCAAGCCGATCAACATCTCCGCCCAGGTGCTGCTCGACCGCGAGCGCTGCGTGCTCTGCGCGCGCTGCACCCGCTTCTCCGAGCAGGTCGCCGGCGACCCGTTCATCGCGCATGATCGAGCGCGGTGCCCTCCAGCAGGTCGGCATCTACGAGCAGGAGCCGTTCGAGTCCTACTTCTCGGGCAACACGATCCAGATCTGCCCGGTCGGCGCGCTGACCAGCGCCGAGTACCGCTTCCGCTCGCGTCCGTTCGACCTGGTCTCGACCCCGGGCGTCGCCGAGCACGACGCGTGCGGCTCCGCGATCCGGGTCGACCACCGTCGCGGCAAGGTGATGCGCCGGCTCTCCGGCAACGACCCCGAGGTCAACGAGGAGTGGATCACCGACAAGGACCGCTTCGCCTTCGGCTACCTCTACGCCGACGACCGGATCACCTACCCCCGGATCCGTGAGGACGGCGAGCTCCGGCCGGCCTCGTGGCCCGAGGCGTTCGCCGTCGCCGCGCGCGGTCTCCAGGAGGCAGGCGCCACCGGGGTCCTGACCGGCGGCCGGCTCACCGCCGAGGACGCCTTCGCCTACAGCACGTTCGCGCGCGTCGCGCTCGGCACCCACGACATCGACTTCCGGGCCCGGCCCCACTCGGCCGAGGAGGCGGCGTTCCTCGCCGCCGAGGTCGTCCTGCGTCCCGACGGGCGCGACGTACGCCGACCTCGAGAGCGCCAACTCCGTGCTCCTGGTCGGGCTCGAGCCCGAGGACGAGGCCGGCTCGATCTTCCTGCGGCTGCGCAAGGCCAACCGCAAGCACCGCACCCGGGTCTGGTCGGTCGCGCCGTTCGCGACGAACGGCCTGCGCAAGCTGGGCGGCACCCTGATCGCCGCCCAGCCGGGCGCCGAGGCGCGAGGTCGTCGCCGGCCTGGCCCACGACGGTGACGTCGAGCTCGACAGCGCCGGGGTGATCCTGGTCGGGGAGCGGATGGCCACCGTGCCGGGCGCGCTCACCGCCGTCGCCCACCTGGCCCGCACCAGCGGCGCCAAGCTCGCCTGGGTGCCACGTCGCGCCGGTGACCGCGGCGCGGTCGAGACCGGCTGCCTGCCCACCCTGCTGCCCGGCGGTCGGCCCCTGTCCGACGCCGCTGCCCGTGTCGACGCCGCCACCGCCTGGGGCATCGACAGCCTGCCCGAGCACCCGGGCCGCGACGGTGACGCGATCGTGGCCGCCCTGGCCTCCGGTGACCTCGGTGGTCTGGTCGTGGGCGGGGTCGACCCCGACGACACCAGCGACCCGGCCGCCTTCCGGGCCGCCCTGGCGCGCGGCGCGCTTCGTGGTCGCCCTCGAGCTCCGCGACACCGACGTGACCCGGGCCGCCGACGTGGTCTTCCCGGTCGCCGCGGTGACCGACAAGGCCGGGATGTTCGTGAACTGGGAGGGTCGCCCCCGCTCGTTCGAGGCGGTCTTCACCAACCCCAACGCCCTGCCCGACGCCCGGGTCCTGGCCGGCATCGCCGAGGAGCTCGGCCGCCCGCTCGGGTTCCGCACGACGGCCGAGGCGCGTCGCCTGATGACCGAGATGGGGCCGTGGGACGGCGACCGGGCCGTCCTGCCGGACGCCCCCGACGCCGTCACCTCGCGCGACGACGGCTCGCTCGCCCTCGCGACCTGGAAGCTGATGCTCGACAACGGCTCGCTGCAGGACGGCGAGAAGTACCTCCGTGCGACCGCCCGTACGCCGGTCTGCCGGGTCTCGCCGGCCGCCTACGCCGCGCTGGGCCCGATGGTCACCCTGACCGGTGACCGTGGGTCGGTGACCCTGCCGACCGAGCCGTGCGCCGACCTGGCCGACGACACGGTCTGGGTGCCCGCGAACTCCACCGGCAACGGTGTCCTCGCCGACCTCGCCTCGCCCGGGAGCGGCGTACGCGTGAAGGGAGCCGACCAGTGAGCCTTCTCCTCCTCCTTCCGGCTGTTCCGCCCAGCGCGGGCGCGGCGGGACTCGAGCAGTTCGGCCGCGACCCGTGGTGGCTGGTGCTGCTCAAGGCCGTCCTGATCTTCGTGATCCTCGTCCTGCTGACGCTGTTCAACATCTGGTTCGAGCGTCGGGTGGTGGCCCGGATGCAGCACCGCATCGGCCCCAACGTGAACGGCCCGTTCGGCCTGCTGCAGAGCCTCGCCGACGGCGTGAAGCTGGCGCTGAAGGAGGACATCATCCCGAAGGCCGCCGACAAGGTGGTCTTCCTCGCCGCCCCGGTGATCGCGGTGATCCCGGCGTTCATCACCTTCTCGGTGATCCCGTTCGGCCCGGTCGTCACGGTCCCGTTCACCGAGCGCCTCACCCCGCTGCAGCTGACCGACATGCCCGTCGCGGTGCTGTTCGTGATGGCGATCGCGTCGGTCGGCATCTACGGCATCGTCCTCGGCGGCTGGTCCAGCGGTTCGACGTACTCCCTGCTCGGCGGCCTCCGCTCGAGCGCGCAGATGATCTCCTACGAGGTCGCGATGGGCCTCGCCCTGGTCGCGGTGTTCCTCTACGCCGGCTCGATGTCGACCAGCCAGATCGTCGCCGCGCAGGACACCTGGTGGTTCGGCCTGATCCTGGCGCCGTCGTTCGTGATCTACATGATCGCGATGGTCGGTGAGACGAACCGGGCACCCTTCGACCTCCCCGAGGCCGAGGGCGAGCTCGTCGGCGGCTTCCACACCGAGTACTCCAGCCTGAAGTTCGCGCTGTTCTTCCTGGCCGAGTACATCAACATGGCGACCGTCTCCGCGCTGGCCACGACGCTGTTCCTCGGCGGCTGGCACGCGCCGTTCTGGATCGACCAGGTGTGGGCCGGCGCGAACTCCGGCTACTGGCCGTTCCTGTGGTTCATGGGCAAGGTCATCTTCTTCATCTTCCTGTTCATCTGGCTGCGCGGCACGCTGCCCCGGATGCGCTACGACCAGTTCATGGCCTTCGGCTGGAAGCGCCTCATCCCCTTCTCCCTGCTGTGGATCATCGCCGTCGCGTCGATCCGCACCGTCTCGCTCGACGGCGGCGTCGACCGCCAGTACCTCCTGATCGGCCTGGGCCTCGCCGTCGTCCTCTTCCTCGGCGTGTTCTTCTTCGGAGACCAGGCGGCGGGCGAGGACGACGTGCGCGAGCCCACCCCGCAGGGCTTCGACGGCGGCTTCCCGGTGCCGCCGATGCCCGAGGGTGGCGCCGTCCGTGGTGCCGCCCCCGCCCTGACGTTCGACACGCGGCCGCACGGTCGCGGCCGTCGAGGAGGACCAGACCGTATGACTCCGCCGCAGGAGGGCAAGACCCTCAAGGAGCAGCTCTGGGACCCGGTCGCCGGGTTCGGGGTCACGTTCCGGACCATGTTCAAGAAGGTCGTCACCGAGCAGTACCCGTTCGAGAAGCAGCCCACCGCGCCGCGGTTCCACGGTCGTCACCAGCTCAACCGCTGGCCCGACGGCCTGGAGAAGTGCATCGGCTGCGAGCTGTGCGCCTGGGCCTGCCCGGCCGACGCCATCTACGTCGAGGGTGCGTCCAACTCCGACGGGCCGGACGGCGAGCGGTTCAGCCCCGGCGAGCGGTACGGCCGCGTCTACCAGATCAACTACCTGCGCTGCATCCTGTGCGGGCTGTGCATCGAGGCCTGCCCGACGCGCGCGCTGACGATGACCAACGAGTACGAGCTGGCCGACGACAACCGGACCGACCTGATCTACGAGAAGTCCGACCTGCTCGCGCCGCTGCTGCCCGGCATGGAGCAGCCGCCGCACCCGATGCTGCTCGGCGACGACGAGGGCGACTACTACCGCGGCACCTTCAAGAGACCCGTCAGCGACCCGGCCGGCCCCTCCGAGGAGGCCACCTCGTGACCGCGTTCTGGATCCTCGCGCCGATCATGGTGCTGGCCGCGCTCGGCATCCTGTTCGTCCGCAAGGCCGTGCACGCCGCGATGCTGCTCGCGGTCGTGATGCTCAGCCTGTCGGTCCTCTACCTCGTCCTCGACGCGCCGTTCCTCTTCGCCGTGCAGATCATCGTCTACACCGGCGCCATCCTGATGCTCTTCCTCTTCGTCCTGATGCTGGTCGGCGTCGACGCCTCCGACTCGGTCGTGGAGACGATCAGGGGCCAGCGGTTCGCGGCGATCCTCGGGCGGCCTCCTGCTCGGCTCGATCTTCGTGGTCGGCCTCAGCCAGATCAGCCTGGGCGCCGCGGTGGGCCTCGACGAGGCCAACGCCGGACGGCAACATCCCGGCCATCGCCGACATCCTCTTCAGCCGCTACGTGTTCGCCTTCGAGGTGACCAGCGCCCTGCTGATCACCGCCGCCCTGGGCATGATGGTGCTCGCCCACCGCGAGCGTCTCGAGCCCAAGTCGACGCAGGCGAGCCTGGCCGCCCAGCGGATGCGCGACTACGCCGACTCCGGCAAGCACATCGGCCCGCTGCCGACACCAGGCGTGTTCGCCCGCCACAACGCGGTCGACACCCCCGCCCTGCTGCCCGACGGCACGGCGTCCGAGGCCTCGGTCTCGCGGGTCCTCGCGGCGCGCGGCACCGTGCGCTCCGCGCCGGCCATGGCCGACGACATCGCCGAGATCGAGCAGCAGATCGCCGGTGCGCACCACGCCGGTCGCGAGTCGTCGACGCCCGCCTCGTCGGAGGAGGAGACCCCAGCATGACGCCCTACGTCGTCCTCTCGTCGATCCTGTTCACGATCGGCTGCGTCGGCGTGCTCACCCGCCGCAACGCCATCGTCGTGTTCATGTGCGTCGAGCTGATGCTCAACGCCTCCAACCTCGCCCTGGTCGCCTTCGCCAACCAGAACGGCAACCTCGACGGTCAGATCGCGGCCTTCTTCGTGATGGTCGTGGCCGCGGCCGAGGTCGTGGTCGGGCTGGCGATCATCATGACGATCTTCCGCACCCGCCGTTCGGCCTCGGTCGACGACGCGAGCCTGCTGAAGTACTGAGCAGATAACAGGAGACTGACTCGATGTTCGTTCTCGCAGAGGGCACCGCTCCGGTCGTCGACCCCGGGACGGCCGGAGGCGTGTTCTCCCTGCTGTGGCTGGTGATCGCGCTCCCGGCGCTGGGTGCGGTGATCCTGCTCGTCGGCGGTCCGCTCGCCAAGGGGCGCCTCGACAAGCAGGGACACCTCCTCGGCGACGGCCATGCCGGTGCTGTCGTTCCTGATCAGCGTGGCCATGTTCGTCACCATGCTCGGCAGGAGCTCCGACGACCGCCAGGTCAGCCAGCACCTGTTCACCTGGTTCGAGGCGGGCGGGCTGCACGTCGGGTTCGACCTGCTCTACGACCCGCTGTCCTCGCTGTTCCTGCTGCTGATCACCGGCGTCGGCTCCCTGATCTTCATCTACTCGATCGGCTACATGGAGCACGACCCGCGGCGTACCCGGTTCTTCGGCTACCTCAACCTGTTCGTCGCCGCGATGCTCATGCTGGTGCTCTCGGCCAACTACCTCGGCCTCTTCCTCGGCTGGGAGGGCGTGGGCCTCGCGTCGTACCTCCTGATCGGCTTCTGGCAGTACAAGCACTCGGCGGCCGCGGCGGCGAAGAAGGCCTTCATCGTCAACCGGGTCGGTGACATCGGGCTCTCGCTGGGCATCGCGCTGTTCTTCACGACCTTCGGCACCACCGACTTCACCACCATCAGCGCGGCCGCGCCGGAGCGCCTCCGAGGCCACCATGACCACGCTCGGTCTGCTCCTGCTGCTCGCCGCCTGCGGCAAGTCGGCGCAGGTGCCGCTCCAGTCGTGGCTGCTCGACGCGATGGAGGGTCCGACCCCGGTGTCGGCGCTGATCCACGCGGCCACGATGGTGACCGCCGGGGTCTACCTCATCGTCCGGTCCAACTTCGTCTTCGACTACGCGCCCGACGCCCGCACCGTCGTGGTCATCGTCGGCACGGTGACGCTGCTCTACGGCGCGATCATCGGGTGTGCGAAGGACGACATCAAGAAGGTGCTGGCCGGCTCGACCATGAGCCAGATCGGCTACATGATGCTGGCCGCCGGGATCGGGATCGCGGGCTACCCGTTCGCGATCTTCCACCTGCTGAACCACGGCTTCTTCAAGGCCGACATGTTCCTCGGCGCCGGCTCGGTGATGCACGGCATGGACGACGACGTCGACATGCGCCACTACGGCATGCTCCGCAAGGTCATGCCGGTGACGTTCCTGACCTTCTCGATGGGCTATCTGGCGATCATCGGGTTCCCGGGCTTCTCCGGGTTCTGGTCGAAGGACCGGATCATCGAGGTGGCGCTCGACCAGAACCTCCTGGTCGGCGTCGCTGGCGATGATCGGCGCCGGCATCACGGGCTTCTACATGACCCGCCTGATGCTGATGACGTTCTTCACCGAGAAGCGCTGGGCCGAGGAGGTCCACCCGCACGAGTCGCCGAAGGTGATGACGGTCCCGCTGATGGTGCTCGCCGCGCTCTCGGTCTTCGGCGGCGTGATGCTGATCGGCAACTGGATCGTCGACTTCCTGGAGCCCGTGACCGGGACTCCACCGCCCGAGAACCCACCGCTGCCCTCGTGGCTGGTCTCGGTGATCGTCGTGTGCATCGTCGCCGTCGGCGTCGCGATCGCCTGGTTCGTGGTCGGGAAGCAGAGGGTGCCCCGCGAGGCTCCCCAGGACGTCTCGTGGCCCGTCCGCGCCGCACGAGCCGAGCTCTACGGCAACGAGGTCAACGACGAGCTGGTCGTGCGACCGGGGGCCCACCTGGTCTCCGGGCTGACCTTCGCGGACCGCCACATCGTCGACGGCGTCGTCGAGGGCAGCGCCCTCGCGGTGTCCGGCACCGGGACGGTGATGCGGTTCACCCAGACCGGCTTCGTGCGCTCCTACGCCCTGTCCGTGCTCCTCGGCGCTGTGCTCGTCGTCGTGGCTCTCCTGGCGGTGAACCTCGCATGAACGACTTCCCCATCCTCACGATCCTGATCGTGCTGCCCCTGCTGGGCGCGGTCGTCACCGCCGCCCTGCCCGAGGGCCATGCCAAGGCGCTGCCCAAGCAGCTGGCCCTCGGGGTCTCGCTGGCCACCCTCGTCCTCGCGGTCGTGATGGCGTTCGGCTACGACCTCGACGGCGGCTTCCAGTTCACCGAGGACGTCACCTGGATCAAGGCGTTCGGTGCCCACTACGCCCTGGGCGTCGACGGGCTGGGACTGCTGATGGTGCTGCTCACCGTGGTGCTCGTCCCGGTCGTGATCGGCGCGAGCTGGTACGACGCCGACGAGGGGCAGACCAAGGCGTTCTTCGCCTGGGTGCTCGCCCTGGAGGCGTCCGCGGTCGCGGTGTTCGCGGCGACCGACGTGTTCTTGTTCTACGTGGTGTTCGAGGCGACCCTGATCCCGGCGTACTTCCTGATCGGCGGCTTCGGCCGCTCCGGCCGGCGTCGCGCCGCGGTGAAGTTCCTGATCTACCAGCTCGCCGGCGGCCTGGTGATGCTGGCCTCGGTGATCGGCCTCTACGTCGTGTCCGCCTCCTACGGCAGCCCGTCGTACCTGCTCAGTGACCTGTCGGGCCTGAGCATCGACCCCACCACCCAGAAGTGGCTGTTCGCCGGCTTCTTCATCGCCTTCGCGGTGAAGGCACCGATGTTCCCGGTCCACACCTGGCTGGCCGACACCACCGAGCAGGCGACCACCGGGACCAGCGTGCTGCTGGTCTGCGTGCTCGACAAGATCGGCACCTTCGGGATGCTGCGCATCTGCCTGGGCATCCTGCCCGACGCGTCGGTGTGGGCGACGCCGGTCGTGGTGACGCTCGCCCTGATCTCGATCGTGTACGGCGCGCTGGTCGCCATCGGCCAGGACGACATCCTGCGCCTGATCGGCCTGACCTCCCTGTCGCACTTCGGGTTCATCGTGCTCGGCATCTTCGTGTTCACCAGCCAGGGCGGCGCCGGGGCGGTCCTCTACATGGTCAACCACGGCATCGGCACCGCGGCCCTGTTCATCGTGGCCGGCTTCCTGATCAAGCGCCGCGGCACGGCCTCGATCCGCGAGATGGGCGGCATCGAGAAGGTCGCCCCGGTGATGGCCGGTCTGTTCCTGGTCTTCGGGCTCGCCGCGCTCGGCCTGCCCGGCCTGTCGCCGTTCGTCTCGGAGATGCTCGTGATCATCGCCGCCTTCCAGCACCACTGGTGGGTCGGGGCGATCGCGGTCACCGCGATCGTGCTGGCGGCGTTCTACATCCTCTGGATGTACCAGCGCACGATGACCGGACCCGACGTCGTCGGGGGGCGAGCGCGAGATGCGCGACCTCGACCGGCGTGAGGTGGGGATCCTCGCCCCGCTCGCCCTGGCGCTGGTCCTGTTCGGCTTCTACCCGATGCCACTGCTCAACGTGATCAACCCCTACGTCGAGGACACGCTCCAGCAGGTCGGCGTCACCGACCCGCCACCGACCGTGCAGGCCAGTCCGGTCCAGGGAGGACAGCAGTGATCGCGCTCGCGACGGACACGTTCAGCAAGCCCCACATCGCCTACAGCTCGCTGTGGCCGATCCTGCTGATCTTCGGTGCGGCGTGCCTCGGCGTCCTGGTCGAGGCGTTCGTGCCGCGCGAGCGTCGGTACGCCGCGCAGTTCGGCCTCACCTTCGTGGCGCTGGCCGCGGCGCTCGTCGGCGTCGGTGTCGTCGCCCACGACCTGCCGTCCCTCGGCGACGGCGCCGCGCGCGGCCTGTTCGGCTCCGAGAGCACCATCGCGATCGACGGGCCGACGATGTTCCTGTGGGGCCTGGTCCTGGTCTTCGGTCTCGGCGGCGTGCTGCTCTTCGCCGAGCGCCGGGTCGAGGGCGGCGTGTCGGCGTTCGCCGGTCAGGCGGCCGCGCTGCCGGGCACCGAGTCGGAGCGCCAGACGGCGGGGCTCGACCACACCGAGGTCTACCCGCTGCTGCTCTTCGCCATCGGCGGGATGATGCTGTTCCCGGCCGCCGGCGACCTGCTCACGATGTTCGTGGCGCTCGAGGTGCTCTCGCTGCCCCTCTACCTGCTCTGCGGCCTGGCCCGCCGGCGGCGCCTGCTCAGCCAGGAAGCCGCGATGAAGTACTTCCTGCTCGGCGCGTTCTCCTCCGGGTTCTTCCTCTACGGCGTGGCGCTGGTCTACGGCTACGCCGGCTCGATGGACTTCGGCGTCATCAACGAGGCCGTGGTCAACAACGCCGGCAACCAGACCCTGCTCGACATCGGCATGGGCATGCTCGCCGTGGGCCTGCTCTTCAAGGTCGGCGCGGCGCCGTTCCACGCCTGGGTGCCCGACGTCTACCAGGGCGCGCCCACGGCCGTGACGGCGTTCATGGCAGCGGCGACCAAGGCCGCTGCCTTCGGTGCGCTGCTCCGCCTGTTCTACGTCGCCTTCGGCAGTGCTCGCTGGACCTGGCAGCCGATGATGTGGGTGATCGCCATCCTCACGATGGTCGTCGGCACCGTCCTGGCCATCGTGCAGACCGACATGAAGCGGATGCTGGCCTACTCCTCGGTCGCGCACACCGGCTTCCTGATCACCGGTGTGCTCGGCCTGCAGAGCGTGGGAGACATCCACGTCCGGGCAGATCACCTCGCTCCAGGCCGTGCTGTTCTACCTGGTCACCTACGGCCTCGCCACGCTCGGCGCCTTCGCGGTCGTCGGCCTGGTCCGTGACAGCGCGGGCGAGCAGTCCACGATCGCGCGCTGGTCGGGCCTCGGCAAGCACTCGCCGGTCGTGGCCGGGGTCTTCTCCCTGTTCCTGCTGTCGATGGCGGGCATCCCGCTGACCGCCGGCTTCATCGGCAAGTGGGCGGTCTTCGAGGTCGCCCTGTCGGCCGGCGCGTGGCCGGTCGTGCTCGTCGGCGTCCTGGTGAGCGCCGCGGCCGCCTTCTTCTACGTGCGCGTGATCATGGTGATGTACTTCCAGGAGCCCGACTCCGAGAGCGCCTACGTGGCGCACCCGTCGGTGCTCTCGGCGACCGCGATCGCGATCTCGGCGGCCGCCACCCTCGTCCTCGGCGTGGTGCCGGGGCCGGTGCTCGACCTGGCTCGGGTGGCGGGGCAGTTCATCAGGTGACCGACCCCTCTGCTCCGACGATGTCGGGCCTGGCGATGCCGGTGCCCGACGAGGCTCTCGCGCGCCGGCTCACCGACCGGATGGCCGTGGTCGAGCAGGCCCTGGCCGGGCACATCCGCAGTCGGGCGCCGTTCGTGACGAGCGCCGCGAGCCACCTGATGGAGGCCGGGGGCAAGCGCTTCCGGCCGCTGCTGGTGCTCCTCGCCGCCGAGACCGGCTCACACCCGGAGTCCGACGACGTGGTCACGGCCGCCTGCGTGGTCGAGCTCACCCACCTGGCCTCGCTCTACCACGACGACGTGATGGACGAGGCGGCGCTGCGTCGCGGGGCCGAGTCGGCCAACGCGCGGTGGGACAACCACGTGGCCATCCTCACCGGCGACTTCCTGTTCTCGAAGTCCTCGGAGCTGACCGCCGAGCTCGGGGCGGACGCCGTCCGCATCCAGGCCCGGACGTTCACCCGCCTCGTGGAGGGCCAGATCCTGGAGACCGTGAAGCCCGGCGCCGGCGACGACCCCCTCGAGCACTACCTCGACGTGGTCGCGGGCAAGACCGGGTCGCTGATCGCCACGTCGGCTCGGTACGGAGCCCGCTTCGGCGGTGCCAGCCCCGAGGTGGAGGAGGCGCTCACGGCGTACGGCGACATCGTCGGGTCGGCCTTCCAGCTCTCCGACGACATCCTCGACGTGGCCTCGGACTCCGTGGAGTCCGGCAAGACGCCCGGCACCGACCTCCGCGAGGGTGTCCCCACCCTGCCGGTCCTGATGGCCGAGCGCGTCGAGCCGGCCCGAGGACGCCCGGCTGCTCCAGCTCTTCGAGTCCGACCTCAGCGACGACTCGCTCCATGCCGAGGCGCTGGCGCCTGCTCCGGGTGCACCCGGCGATGGACGAGGCGCGTGCCTACGTCGTGGCCCGGGCCGCCGAGGCGAAGGCGCGGCTGAGCGTCCTGCCCGAGGGCTCGGTGCGCACCGCCCTCGAGAGCTTCGCCGACGTCGTCGCCACCCGCTCCACCTGACCCGGCGCGTGGCTACGTCGGAGAGCGCTGACCCCGCGCCTCGCGACGGTGGGAGCGCCCGGCCACCCCGATCAGGCGGTACGCCGGACCGTCGCCGGCCGCGGGCGCGGCCCGCACCGTCACCGCCCGACGATGGCGCAGCGACTCCGCGGTGAGGATGACCAGCGCGACCCACACCAGGCCGAAGCCGATCCAGCGCCCGACCGGCATGTCCTCGTGGAAGTACAGCACTCCGAGCCCGAACTGCAGGGTCGGCGTGAGGTACTGGAGCAGTCCGAGCGTCACCAGCGGGACCCGGATCGCGGCGCCGCCGAAGCACACCAGGGGAACCGCGGTGACGATGCCGGCGGACATCAGCAGCAGCGTGTGGCCCGGCCCGTGCGCCACGGCGTTCGCCCCGCCGTGCCACTGGAGCCAGGCGAGATAGACCAGCGCGACCGGTCCGGTCACCATCGTCTCGAACGTCGTGCTCTCGATCGCCGGCGCGTTCGGCCCGCTTCTTGCACAGGCCGTAGCTGCCGAAGCTGAAGGCGAGGACCAGGGCGATCCACGGCGGCCGGCCGTAGTCGAGCGTCAGCACCACCACCGCGAGCGCGGCGATGCCGAGCGCCGCCCACTGCCAGCGGCGGAGGCGCTCCCCGAGGAGGAAGACGCCCATCAGCACGGTCACCAGCGGGTTCACGAAGTAGCCCAGCGACGTCTCGACGACGTGGCCGTTGTTGACGCCCCAGATGTAGACCGCCCAGTTGATCGTGATCAGGCCGGCGGCGAGCGTCAGGATCGAGCGGGTACGCCGGTCGGCCGCGATCGAGCGGACCACCGAGGTGCGGCGCAGGGCGAGCACCAGCAGGCCCAGGGTGACGCAGGACCAGAGGATCCGGTGGGCCAGGATCTCGACCGCGCCGGCCGGCTCGAGCAGGGGCCAGTAGAGCGGGAACAGCCCCCAGATGCCGTACGCCGCGACGCCGAGGAGGAAGCCGCGCCGCGACTCGGTCATCGCGGTCACGAGGTCAAGCGACGGTCCAGGTGTCGCCGCCGCCGATGAGGGCCCCGAGGCGCTCGGTGGGCGTGCCGGAGACCTGGGCGGCCGCCTGGGCCACCTGGTCGCGCGCGAGGTCGTCGTAGGTCGGCCGGACGACCTGGCGGAAGATCCCGATCGGTGCCTGGTGGAGCTGGCCGGCGTCGGTCAGCCGCGAGATCGCGAACGCGGTCGTCGGGTCGGCGCTGTGGGCGTCGTGGACCAGCAGGTCCTCCGCGCCCACCTGCCCGTGGCCGTCGCCGACCTCGACGACACGGACGCCGCCGGTCGCCGGGTCGCGGACCAGGCCGCGGCCCCCGTCGGCGCCGAAGCGGATCGGCTCACCCTGGACGAGCGGGATGATCGCCTCGTCGCGGGTGGTCGGGGACTTCACCGCGTCGAAGGCGCCGTCGTTGAAGATCGGGCAGTTCTGGTAGATCTCCACGAACGACGTCCCGCGGTGCGCCGCTGCCGCCGAGAGCACCGAGGTGAGGTGCTTGCGGTCGGAGTCGATGGTGCGGGCCACGAACGTCGCCTCGGCCCCGAGCGCCAGCGACACCGGGTTGAACGGGTGGTCGAGCGAGCCCATCGGCGTCGACTTGGTGACCTTGCCGAACTCCGACGTGGGGGAGTACTGGCCCTTGGTGAGGCCGTAGATCCGGTTGTTGAACAGCAGGATCGTCATGTTCACGTTGCGCCGGAGGGCGTGGATCAGGTGGTTGCCGCCGATCGACAGCGCGTCGCCGTCACCGGTGACGACCCACACCGACAGGTCCGCGCGCGAGGTCGCGATGCCGGTCGCGATCGACGGGGCACGCCCGTGGATCGAGTGCATCCCGTAGGTCTCGAGGTAGTAGGGGAAGCGCGAGGAGCAGCCGATGCCGGAGACGAAGACGATGTTCTCGCGGCGCAGCCCCAGGTCGGGCAGGAACCCCTGCACGGCCTTGAGGACGGCGTAGTCGCCGCAGCCCGGGCACCAGCGGACCTCCTGGTCGCTGGTGTAGTCCTTGCCGGTCTCCGGCGGGTCGCCCTCGGCGCGCGTCGGCACGAGCTCGATGCCGCTGCGCATCACCGGCAGGGGCAGGTCGGTGGGGTGGGTCATCGCTCGTCTCCTGCCAGGGTGTCGATGCTGTCGGTCAGGTCGACCTCGATGCCCTCGGCCTCGGCGACCAGGTTGCCGATCGCCTCGGCCAGGTCGGCGGCCTTCAGCGGCATGCCGTTGACCTGGTTGTAGCCCACGGCGTCGACCAGGTAGTGACCGCGGATCAGCAGGGCCAGCTGGCCGAGGTTCATCTCGGGGATCAGCACCTTGTCGTAGCGGGCCAGGATCTCGCCGAGGTCGCGCGGGAACGGGTTGAGGTGCCGCAGGTGCACCTGCGCGGCGCGGTAGCCGGCCTTGCGGACCCGGCGTACGCCGGCGCCGATCGGGCCGTACGTCGAGCCCCAGCCGAGCACGACCACCTTGGCCAGGCCGTCCGGGTCGTCGACCTCCAGGGGCGGCAGGGACTCCGCGATCCGCTCCACCTTGGCGGCCCGGGTGCGGACCATGAAGTCGTGGTTGGCCGGGTCGTAGGAGATGTTGCCGTGACCGTCGCCCTTCTCCAGCCCGCCGATGCGGTGCTCGAGGCCCGGCGTACCGGGGATCGCCCACGGCCGCGCCAGCGTCGCCTCGGCGCGCAGGTAGGGCCAGAACTCCGCCGGGTCGTCGGTCTCGCCCGAGCCGTGGTTGGTCGTGGTCGCGAAGTCGGGGTCGATGTCGGGCAGCTCGGCGAGCTCGGGCACCCGCCACGGCTCGGAGCCGTTGGCCAGCATCCCGTCGGACAGCAGCATCACCGGCGTGCGGTAGGTGACGGCGATCCGGATGGCCTCCAGCGCCGCGTCGAAGCAGTCGCCCGGCGACCGGGGCGCGACGATCGGGACGGGGGACTCGCCGTTCCGGCCGAACATCGCCTGCAGGAGGTCGGCCTGCTCGGTCTTGGTCGGGAGGCCGGTCGAGGGCCCGCCGCGCTGCACGTCGATGACGAGCAGGGGGAGCTCGGTCATCACCGCGAGGCCGATCGACTCCGACTTCAGCGCGATGCCGGGACCCGAGGTCGTGGTGACGCCGAGACTGCCGGAGAACGAGGCACCGATCGCGGCGCCGATGCCGGCGATCTCGTCCTCGGCCTGGAAGGTCGTGACGCCGAAGGCCTTGTGCTTGCTCAGCTCGTGGAGGATGTCGGAGGCCGGGGTGATCGGGTAGGACCCGAGGAACAGCGGCAGCCCGGACTGGACGCCACCCGCGATCAGCCCGTAGGCGAGGGCCAGGTTGCCGGTGATGTTGCGGTAGGTCCCGGTCGGCATCGGCGCCGGCTTGATCTCGTAGGAGACCGCGAACGTCTCGGTCGTCTCGCCGAAGTTCCACCCGGCGCGGTACGCCGTCACGTTGGCGTCGCGGATGTCGGGCACCTTGGCGAACCGCTTCTGGAGGAACGCGATCGTGGACTCGGTCGGGCGGCCGTAGAGCCACGACAGCAGACCCAGCGCGAACATGTTCTTGGCGCGGGCGGCGTCCTTGCGGGACAGGCCGAACTCCTTGACCGCCTCCACCGTCATGCCCGTCAGGTCGACCGGGTGCACGGCGAACTCGGACAGCTCGGCGCCGGGGCCGTCGTCCTCCAGCGGGTTGGACGGTGTACCCGGCCTTGGCGAGGTTGCGCGCGGTGAAGTCGTGGGTGTCCACGACGATCGTGGCGCCCTTGGGCAGGTCGCCGAGGTTGGCCCGCAGCGCGGCCGGGTTCATCGCGACCAGCACGTCGGGCGCGTCACCCGGCGTGAGGATGTCGTGGTCGGCGAAGTGCACCTGGAACGACGACACGCCCGGCAGCGTGCCCTGGGGCGCGCGGATCTCGGCGGGGAAGTTGGGCAGCGTCGACAGGTCGTTCCCGAAGGACGCGGACTCCTGCGTGAAGCGGTCCCCGGTCAGCTGCATGCCGTCGCCCGAGTCGCCTGCGAACCGGATGATCACGCGGTCGAGCCGCTTGACCTGCTTGGACACGTACCTGCACAACCTCTCGTCGCGGCAGCGTTTCGCGCCAGATCTTCCTGAGCGGTCCGGTCGCTCGGCGCAACTACCCACGATAGTCCGGCCGTCCGCGGAATCCGACTCGTACCACGCATCTGGACAGTGACCAGGGCCACGACACGATCGCCCGTTTCGATGACGTAGTTTCACGACCGTCCTGATAATCTCTACCAAACAACGCTACTTACGTTGCTATCACCCGAGAACGAAAAGAGACTCACCCATGACCAAGCGGATCAGGTTCGCGGCGCTCGCCGTCGCGGCCACGACCATCTCGGCCGTCCTGTCCGGTTGCGCCGCCTCCAACGGATCGTCCTCCTCCGACGACAAGGTCAGCGTGGTCGGCTTCTCCGTCCTGAAGACCGTCAACGAGTCGGTCATCGCGGACTTCCAGAAGACCGACGCGGGCAAGGACGTCGAGTTCACGACGTCGTACGGCGCCTCCGGCGACCAGTCGCGCGCCGTCGTCGGTGGGCTGCCGGCCGACGAGGTGCACCTCTCCCTCGAGCCCGACGTCTCCAAGATCGTCGACGCCGGCATCGTCGACGCGTCCTGGAACCAGACCCCCACCGACGGCATCCTGACCGACTCCGAGGTGGTCTTCCTGGTCCGCAAGGGCAACCCCCTCGGCATCAAGACCTGGGACGACATCGTCAAGCCGGGCGTCAAGGTGATCACCCCCAACCCCGCCTCGTCCGGCTCGGCGAAGTGGAACATCCTCGCCGCCTGGGCCCACGTCGCGGCCAGGGCGGCACCGACGCCGAGGCGCAAGGCGTTCGTCTCCAAGGTGCTCGGCAACGCCGTCGCCCTGCCCGGGCAGCGGCAACGACGCGCTGGCCTCGTTCGTGGCCGGCAACGGCGACGTCCTGCTGGCCTACGAGAACGACTCGATCGCGGCCGTCGCCGCCGGAGACGACGTCGAGTACATCCTCCCGGACGACACCCTGCTGATCCAGAACCCGGTGGCCCTGACCAAGGACGCCTCGGACGCCGCGAAGCGACTTCCTGGACTTCCAGCTCAGCGAGGCCGGCCAGACCGACTACGCCAAGGCCGGCTTCCGCCCGGTCATCGACGGGATCGACGTCGAGGTGCCGGGCGCCAACGACCCGAGCAACCCGTTCCCCGCGGTGAAGACCCAGTACACGATCGACGAGAACTTCGGTGGCTGGGACAAGGCCAACGACGAGTTCTTCGATGAGGACACGGGGATCATCACCAAGATCATCGCCGGTCTCAACGTCGGCAGCTGACTCATGACGACTGCCGTCCTCGGACAGGACACCCGGCCGGTCGGGCGCGGCCGGCCGGGTGTCCACTCGACCCTGACCCGGGGCTCCGCCCTCGGGCTCGGGATCGCCATGATCTGGTTCAGCCTGCTCGTCCTCATCCCGTTGGCGGCCATCGTGGTCACCGCCGGGGAAGGACGGGTGGCAGGGCTACGTCGACACCATCACCAACCCCCAGACCTGGGCCGCGATCAAGCTCACCGTGGGGCAGTCCCTCTTCGTGACGGCGATCAACGTCGTGATGGGCACGCTGATCGCCTGGGTGCTGGTCCGTGACCGGTTCTGGGGCCGCGGCTTCCTCGACGTCCTGATCGACATCCCGTTCGCGATGCCGACCATCGTCGCCGGCCTGGTGCTGCTCGGGCTCTACGGACCCGAAGAGCCCGCTCGGCATCAACGTGTCGAACACCACGACCTCGGTCACGCTCGCGCTCGCCTTCGTGACGCTGCCGTTCATCGTGCGGACCGTCCAGCCGGTGCTCGCCGAGCTCGACGCGGACGTCGAGGAGGCGGCAGCGTCGCTGGGCGCCGGCCGGATGACGATCCTGCGCCGTCTCGTGCTGCCCTCGCTGGTCCCGGCCATCGCGGCCGGCGCCGCCCTGTCGTTCGCCCGGGCCATCTCGGAGTACGGCTCGCTGGTGCTGCTCAGCGGCATGCTGCCCTACCACACCGAGGTCGTCTCGGTCCGGGTGCTGTCGTTCATCGAGGGCGGCGACCAGACGTCCGCCGCCGCGCTCGCCACGATCATGCTCGGCGTCGCGCTGTTCGTGATCGTCGCGCTCGACATCATCCAACGGAGGGTGGCTCGCCGTGGTTAGGCTCCCGACGCCCGCCAAGTGGGCGGTGCGGCTCATCGTCGATCGCCTACGTCTTCCTGCTCGTGGGCTGGCCGATGATCACGCTGGCCCAGAACGCGTTCGCCGACGGGCTGGCCAGCTTCCAGGCGGCGTTCTCCGACCCCGACGTCGTGCACGCGATGATCGTGACCATCGAGATCTCGCTGTGGGCGGTCGCGATCAACACCGTCTTCGGCGTCGGCATGGCGCTGCTGCTGGTGCGCTACGAGTTCCCCGGCAAGCGGGCGCTCTCGGCGCTGATCGACCTGCCGATGTCGGTCTCACCCGTCGTCATCGGCCTGGCCCTGCTGCTGGTCTACAACGGCCGCACCGGCTGGTTCGGCCCCACCCTCGAGGCGCACGGCTACCAGGTGATCTTCAGCAGCCCCGGCATGATCATGGCCACCTGCTTCGTCGCCCTGCCCCTCGTCGTCCGCGAGGTCGTGCCGGTGCTCACCGAGATCGGCAACGACCAGGAGCAGGCCGCGACCAGCCTCGGCGCCAACGCCTTCCAGACCCTGCGCCGGATCACCCTGCCGGCCATCAAGTGGGCGGTCGTCTACGGCGTCGTCCTCACCCTGGCCCGCTCGCTCGGTGAGTTCGGCGCCCTCAAGATCGTCTCCGGAAACCTGACCGGACAGACGCAGACCGCGCCCCTCGTCGTCGAGCAGAAGTACAACGAACTTCGCCCCGGGAGAGGCGTACGCCGTCTCGTTCATCCTGGTGCTGATCAGCGTCGCCTGCATCCTCGTCGTCTCCCTGCTGCGCCCCAAGGAGTCCACCGTCATGAGTATCGACATCTCCCACGTCAACAAGACGTTCGGCGACTTCGTCGCCCTCGACGACGTCTCCGTCTCGCTGCCGACCGGGCAGCTCACCGCGCTGCTCGGACCGTCCGGCGGAGGCAAGTCGACGCTGCTGCGGATCATCGCCGGGCTCGAGCGTGCCGACTCCGGCACGATCGAGATCGAGGGCGTGGACGCCACCCGGACGGCTCCGCAGAAGCGCAACGTCGGCTTCGTCTTCCAGCACTACGCGGTCTTCAAGCACATGACGGTCGCCAAGAACGTCGCGTTCGGCCTGGAGATCCGCAACAAGCCCAAGGCCGAGGTCGCCGACCGCGTCGACGAGCTGCTCCAGCTCGTGCACCTGTCGCAGTTCGCGCACCGGCTGCCCTCGCAGCTCTCGGGTGGGCAGCGGCAGCGCATGGCGCTCGCCCGCGCGCTGGCCATCCAGCCCAAGGTGCTGCTCCTCGACGAGCCGTTCGGTGCCCTCGACGCCAAGGTGCGCAAGGAGCTGCGCGAGTGGCTGCGCCGACTGCACGACGAGGTGCACGTCACCACCGTCTTCGTCACCCACGACCAGGAGGAGGCCCTCGAGGTCGCCGACGAGATCGTGGTCATCAACGACGGCCGCATCGAGCAGGTCGGCACGCCCGACCAGCTCTACGACGAGCCGGCCAACGACTTCGTGATGGGCTTCCTCGGGGAGGTGACCGAGCTCGGCCCGGTCCGCCTGCGGCCGCACGACATCGAGATCGCGCTGACCCCCGACCTGGCGGGCAGCACCGCCGCGGACATCCTGCGGCTGACCCGCGTGGGCTTCGAGGTGCGGCTGATCGCCGGCACCGAGGCCGGCCAGGAGGTCTCCGTGGTGACCACCCGGACGCACGCGCGCGCGTTGGGGCTCGAGGAGGGCATGCGGATCTGGATCACGCCGACCAGCGGCGCGGCCACGGTGCCGGCGATGAAGCCGTTGCTCGAGTCGGCCTCCTGAGCCGGCCGGCTCAGGTGCAGTAGTTGTCGCAGACCTTGGTCGCCGGCAGCTGGGTGTTGCAGGTCGGGCACACGTCGATCGGCGCCTCGGCCAGGCGGACCTTCTTGGCCCGGGCCCGGCGCGCGGTGAGCTGGGGCGTCAGTGCCGGGGAGCCGCCGTCCGCGGGAAGGTCCGGCGCCTGGAAGTAGCGGTAGCAGGCCAGACGCTGGACGGCGGCGTGGTCGTCGGCGTCCTCGGTCAGGTCGCCCGTGGTCTCGGCGACGGCGACGGCGTACCGCTCGCCGACCGTGCCGTCGGCCTTCACGCACAGCGCGGAGAGCAGCGGCTCGCCGCGGCTGAACGCGTCGCGGGAGACGCGTCCGAGCACGTCGCCGATCCAGTAGTGCATCTGCTGGGAGCCCTGGATCCCGGTCACCCGCTGGGCCTCGGTGGCGAGGTCCTTGTAGGTGATCACCGCGTGGTAGTGCTGCGCGACCTCGATCAGGATCGGCCGGGCGGCCTCCGCCCAGGCTGCCCGTGACTCCTCGACCCCGATCTCCGCGACATCCCGGGGCACCTCCGGTGAGTCCTGGACGTGCTCGGTGGTGGACGCGGAAGTGGGGGCCATACCTGTGACGGTACCCGCTATGTCGTCCAGAAGCGCTGTCGTGACGGTCCGAGGGGACCGGACGGACCGGACAGACCGCTGCTCATCCCTAGGGGTGAATCCGGGAGTCGGACGCTTGACGCCGGGCCGGAGTGCGTGTTCTGGTCGATCTTCGTGGGCGCTACTGGGGGGCCCACCGGCGGCCTCCGGGGGGATGCCCAATGTCAGCCATCATCCGCGCCGCGGCGGCGTCCGCCCTCGCCGTGATCACTCTCGCCGCCACGACGCCACCGGCGCCGGCGGCCTCGGGCGCTCGTGCGCCCGCGGGTCGCCTGGTCCTGGTCCAGGCGGTTCCGGACGAGTCCCTGGACGTCGCCATCGACGGTCGTACCGTCGACAGTGACTCCACGACCGGGGCGGTGCTGGGACCGTTCTCGGTGAGTCCCGGTCAGCACCAGGTCGAGTTCACGTCCGGCAGCGAGCGCTTCGTGTCGACCGTGGACGTCGCCTCCGGCTCGAGCCGCGACGTGGTGGTGCACCTGCCGGCGCAGGTCGACGGCTCACCGGTCATCAACACCTACAAGACGCCGACGGCACCGATCGCTCCGGGCAAGGCGCGGGTGCTCCTCGCCCACACCGCGACCGTGGCGCCGGCGGACGTGCGGGTCGACGGCACCGTGGTGTTCCGCGACATCGCCAACGGCGAGTACGCCACCGCCGACGTCGCTGCGGGCGCACACACCGCCTCGCTGCTGCCGGCAGGGGTCAGCGGGCCGCCGATCCTGGGGCCGCTGGACCTCGACCTCGAGCCGGGCACGGTGACGAGCGTGTACGCCGTCGGCAGCCCGGAGAACCAGTCGATGAACGTGATCGTGCACACGACCGCCCTGACCTCCAACGGGGCCGTCGCCCCGGCCAGCATCGACACCGGGAGCGCGGGGCTCGCCCGGGGCGTGCAGGTGCACACCTTCGGCGGCCCACCGCGCCGTGGCCGACAGCGCGGCACCAGCGCCGGCGGGGCACGACGCCCCGGGCCCGCTCGTGCTGCTCGCCCTCGTCGGCGCCGGTGGGGCGCTGCTCGTGTGGTGGGTCGGCTGGCAGGCCGTCCGGCGCCGGCCGATCCCGCCCGGCTGACGGCCCGTGCTCGGTCTCGGACGTCGGCACCGACGATCCCGTGGGGCGGGCGTCCCGGTCGGGGTCGCTGCCCTGGTCACCGGGCTCGCGGTCGCCGGCCTGACCTGGGCGGCGCCGGAGCGCGCGCGCCCCGCGGCGGCGCCCCGGAGCACTGCGACGGCGCCCGCCTCGCACCCGGCCACCGAGGTGCCGGCGGTGCCTGCGCGGCGTACCGGCGCCGTACGTCCGAGCGCCCGAGCACCAGCCGGCTGCCGGACGGGACGGTCGTACCGATCCGGCCGGCCGGCATCGCCGCCGACGGCTCGCTGGCCGTCCCGGACGACGTCCGGGTCGCGGGCTGGTGGCGCGGCGGCTCGCGCCTCGGTGACCCGTTCGGGGTGACGCTGCTGGCCGCGCACGTCGACTCCACCACGCAGGGTCTCGGCCCCTATGCCGGCCTGCTGTCGGTCCGCGCCGGCCAGCGGATCGTGGTCGGGTCGGCCCGGCTGAGCCAGACCTTCGCCGTCGTCTCCCTGCGGCTCATGCCTCGACCGGCGCTTCCGCAGCACCGGCGCCTGTTCACCGCCCGCGGGGACCGACGGCTGGTGCTGGTCACCTGTGCCGGGCCCTACGACGCCCGACGGGGTGGGTACCAGAACCTCGCCGTCGTCACCGCCACCCCGGTCTCCGGCGTGGTCACAAGGAGCACACCATGAGCCGGAAGCCCTCTGCGACGAACAGCACGACCAGGAACAGGAGGAACCCGCGCGCGGTGCGCGCCCGCGGGCCGAGGCCCCTCAGCAGGAACCAGCGGCGGCTGCGCTCCCGGGTGCGCCGGCTCCAGGCGTCCGCGCGTGCGCCCGAGCCGACGGTCCTCGAGCCGGTGGTCCTCGAGCCGGTGGTCCAGGAGCCGGTGGTCGAGGAGCCGGTGGTCGAGGAGCCGGTGGTCGAGGAGCCGGTGGTCGAGGAGCCGGTGGTCGAGGAGCCGCGACCGCGTCCCGGACAGTGCGCCGGCGGCCGCGACGATCCCCTGCGCCAGAACGGAGGAGAAGGCGACCGTCGTGGGCGACGGTGGGGGTGACCTGCGCGGTCCTGCTGCTGATGACGGCGGTGGCGGCCCTCGGCGTCCGGCTCGTGCGACAGGGTACGTCCGACTCCGGCTCGCTCAGCTCGGCGAAGGCACCGGCCGCGCCGGTCCGCCTGCGGGCCGGCAGCGCCTACGTGCGGAGCACGGTCCTCGCCGACGGCAGGATCCGGGTGACGCACTGGATCCACCCCCGCAAGTTCGTCTCCGAGCTACGCCTCCACCTCCCGAGCGTGCGGGGACTGACGTCGGGCGGCGCTGTCGGTCACCGACCTGGTGGCGGTCGCGGACGGTCACCGGGTCTATGCGCCGCCCTCCATCACCGGAGCCGACGCGACCCTCTACGTGCCCGGTGCGCACCGTGTCGTCCTGAGGTACGTGCTGGACGGTGCCGTGGAGCGCACCGAGCCACCTGCCGGTCGGGCCCTGGCCCGCGTGGTGGCCGTCGACGTGCGCGACGGTCACTCGACCACCAGGAGCAGGACGACGGTGACGGGGGCGCGGGTCCTGTCCCTGGCCTGCACGGCCCCCGGGCGCGACGCGCTACCCCTCCCGTGCGGCACGGCCGACGGCTCGGTGTGGTCGGTCGCCCTCACCAAGCCCCACCTGCGGGAGCGGGTGATGGCGCAGCTGGACCTCAGCTGAGCCGAGCGGTCAGCGGTAGTTGGTGAACTGGACCGCGAAGTCGTAGTCCTGGCCCCGCACCAGGGCCTGCACGGCCTGGAGGTCGTCGCGCTTCTTGCTGGACACCCGCAGCTCGTCACCCTGGATCTGCGCCTTCACGCCCTTGGGTCCCTCGTCCCGGATCAGCTTGGAGATCTTCTTCGCGTCCTCGGAGGTGATGCCCTCCTTGAGCGTGATCGAGATCTTGGACTGCTGCCCGGACTGCCGCGGCTCTCCGGCGTCCAGGATCTTCAGGCTCTGCTGTCGCTTGATGAGCTTGTCCTTGAACACGTCGAGCACGGCGGACGCGCGGTCGTCGGCCGAGGCGCTGATCTCGATCGCGTGCTCGCCCTGCCACTCGATGGTGGCCCCGGTGCCCTTGAAGTCGAAGCGCGTCGCGATCTCACGAGCGGTCTGGCCCAGCGCGTTGTCGACCTCCTGCCGGTCGATCTTGCTGACGATGTCGAACGAGCTGTCGGCCATCTCGCTGCCTCCTGGCGGTTTCGGGTCTCCGGTGCTGCCTTGCTATTCTTCCGACTTGCCGTCGGCCCGCCAAACGCAGCCTGTCCAGCGTGGGGCGACGACATCCTGGCAGGTTGCCCGAGCGGCCAATGGGAGCGGACTGTAAATCCGTCGGCTTTGCCTTCGAAGGTTCGAATCCTTCACCTGCCACTGGGTCCCTGACCTGCACGCATGCGGGTCAGGGGCCCAGGTTCGTTCCCGCTCACGAGACCGGGGTCGGGTCCACAGCCGCGGTCAGGTGGCCCCGCGTCCGCGGCGAAGACGACGACCGGGCCGCGCGCCGGTCGGCTTCTGGTCACGCAGGGCGACGACACCGTTCACCACCACGTCGCGGACGCCGACCGCGAGCTGGTGCGGGTCAGCGAAGGTGGCCCGGTCCTGCACCAGCTCCGCGTCGAGCACCACGAGGTCGGCGGCATACCCCGGCTCGACCACTCCGCGGTCGGTGAGACCGAAGGTGTCCGCCGGCAGCGAGGTCATCCGTCGTACGGCATCCGGGAGGGTCAGGACCCCGAGGTCGCGGGTGTAGCGGCCGAGGACCCGGGCGAACGACCCGTAGGCACGGGGATGCGTCGGGGAGTCGAGGCTGCGCCCGACGGGGGCGATGGAGGCCGCGTCCGAGCAGACGCCGACCCACGGCACCGAGAGCTCACGGCGGAGGTTGTCCTCGCTCATCGAGTGGAACGCCGAGAAGACCGTGGTCCGCTCGGTGGCGAGGATGTCGAGGGCGGTGTCCACGGGGTCTTCGTGACGGTGTGCGGCGACCTCGGCCAGCGTGTGTCCCTGCCACGGCGAGTTGTCCGCATGGCGTAGCCGGAGCAGCAGGACGTCGGAGGCGTCCGGAGTGTCGCCGTAACGACCGAGCGCCACCATGTCGGCTCGGATCTCCCGCCTGACGGAGGTGTCGGACAGCCGGTCGTACAGGGCGTCCGGGCCACCCTCGTGCCACCGCGCCGGCACGGTCGACGCGAGCCCGGTGCCACTGCGCGTGTAGGGGTAGACGTCTGCGCCGATCGGGGACCCCCGCGTCGCGGGCGTCCTGCAGCCTGGCCAGAGCGTGCTCCATGAGCGGCCACTGCGGCTTCCCGGCGGCCTTGAGGTGCCACATCTCGCCGTGGACGCCGGAACGGCGGACGATCTCGAGCAGCTCGTCGATCGCTGACAGGAGCCCGGCTCCCTCGTCGCGGACGTGGGAGGCGTAGGTGCCCCCGAACCGGCCGGCCACCTCGCACAGCGCGACCAGCTCTGCCGTCGGGGCGTAGCTGCCCGGCGGATAGATCAGGGACGACCCGACCCCCAGCGCACCGTCGGCCATCTCCTCGGCCAACACCTGGCACATCGAGTCGAGCTCCGCGTCGGTGGCGGGCCGGTCCTGGTAGCCGACGCCGAGGATGCGGAGCGTCTCGGCGCCGACGAGCGAGGCGACGTTCTGGGTGCAACCGGCGCGCTTCGACGGTGTCGAGGTACTCCGAGAGCCGGGTCCAGGTCACGTCGACGCCGTGCACGGCGGCTTCCTGCTCGAGCGCGGCGCGGCCGGCGGGTGCCACGGGACCCATCGACTCGCCCTCACCGAAGATCTGGGTGGTCACCCCCTGGACGAGCTCCCCGAGCGACGTACCGTCCTCGAGGACCGAGAGGTAGGAGTGGGACAGCGGATTGACGAAGCCGGGACACACCACGAGGCCGGTCGCGTCGAGGGTGGTGGCGGCGGGTTCGTCGGGGGCGAGGTCGCCGACCGCTCACGACGCGGTCGCCGGAGACCGCGACGTCGGTGCGTGCGTGGCTCGGTGCCGCGTCCGTCGAGCACGCGGCCGCCGCGCACGATCAGGTCGTACATGCGGTCCTCTCGCTCGAGTCGCGTCGCGACCGAGGCGGACGTCGCGCGCCTGGTCGAGGAAGGCGGTGAACAGTCCCAGATGGGCGGGGCTCGGCCGATGGAGGTCCTCGGGGTGGTACTGGACGGCGACCAGCCAGAGGCTCGTCGTCCGCCCACTCGATCGCCTCGACGCACCCGTCCTCGGCCCACGCCGGAGGCGACGAGTCCGTCACCGAGCCGGCCGATCGGCCTGGTGGTGGGCGGTGTTGACGGACAGGGCGGCTCGCCCGTAGACCTCGGCCAGGCGGCTGCCCTCGAGCAGCCGCAGCTCGTGCGCCAGCACCGTCCGGTCCCCGGGTCCCCGGTGGTCGACCGGGCCGGGGGGAAGGTCCTGGACCAGGGTCCCGCCGAGGGCCACGTTGATCACCTGGAGCCCCCGGCACACGCCGAGGACCGGGATCCCGCGCTCGATGCATCCGGCCAGCAGCTCGTACTCCAGCTGGTCGCGGGGCTCGTCGATCACCGTCGTCGGATGCACCGGCTCGCCCCACAGCGCGGGGTGTGGGTCTGGCCCGCCGGGCAGCACCAGGCCGTCCACTCTCGCGAAGAACGCGTCGTCGAGCGGTGGGTGCCCGAGCGCCGACACGAGTCGGAGGGCGGCGCCGGCGCTCGACCAGGGTCTCGAGGATCGCTGCCTCGTACGCCGAGCTGGCCGGGGTTGCGCGGGAGGTCGTAGCCCAGCGTGACGGCGACCGTCGGTGCCGCCGGAGCGCGTCGTCGGCTCATGCCGGGACGAGCGCCGGACGTGGCGGGCGCAGCTCGCTCATCACGCGGAGTCCCGGCTCGGCGTGGCGGATGCTGCCGATCGTGTTCACGAGCGTGGCCGCCGTCGCCAGGTCGCCGTGCAGCCCACGCGGGACGGACAGATGGAGGTCGGGATCGCCGGTCAGCCAGATGTCGTCCCGGGACGGTCCGATGCCCACCGCCATGGTCAGCCGCAGCCGCACGCGCTCGACGCCGTCGACGGTCACGACGGCGACCTGGTCGATCCCGGTGACCCGGCCGGGCTCGATGGTGCCGAACGCCGACGGACGTAGCCGTCTCGGCGAGCACCGGTTCGATCGTCTCGGTGGTGACGAGGTCGTGCGCGTCGATCCAGCCGAGAGCGCCGGCCACTGCCTGGGCCGACTCGGTCAGTCCGACGTGCCCGATCGTCCCGCCGGTGACCCGCTCGCTCGAACTCCTCGGCGGAGATGCCGGCACCCACCTTGGCCTGGAGCGGCAGCTCGCCGTTGGCCGGCGTCCTGGACGCGGTGCACCGCGACCGAGTCCACCCGCTTGGCGGCGCCGGAGAGCACGATCGGCAGGTAGTCCATCGCGAAGCCGGGGTTCACTCCGGTGCCCACCACCGACACGCCGGCGGCGCGGGCTGCCCGGTCGAGGACGGCCGCCGCCTCGGGCGCCTGCAGCCACGGGTAGGAGAGCTCCTCGCAGGAGGAGACGACGTGCGCCCCTGCCTCCACCGCGGCGAGGAGCTCGGGCAGGCATCGGGTCAGGGACGACGAGGTCGTGTGGGTGACGACCAGCGTCGGTCCCGTCGCGAAGGAGGCGGACGCGTCGACCAGCCGCTCGACGACGGTCACGTCGTCGCGCAGGTCCTCACCGAGGGCCGCGCGCCAGGGAGGTACCGACGAGCGTCCGGGCTCGATGTCACAGGCGGCGACCAGCCGGAGCCCAGGCCGTTGCAGCATCAGTCTGACGACCTCCCGTCCGATCGCGCCCAGCCCGACGTGGGCCACCTGAAGCGGTTCCGGACTCATGCCTCTCCTTCGTTGATGATGTGCGTGCCGGCCACGGACGGTTCCAGCGCCCCCGCGAAGGGCCGGACCCACTGATCGGCGATCGACCCGTAGCGGCCGAGTCGGTCGGTGCCGGCGACGCCGAGTCGGCGCGCGACCTCCGTCACCAAGGTCTCCACCAGCGCGACCGTCGGAGCGAGGCTCTCGAACGGTGACGGTCCGTCGACCTGGGCGGGCAGCACCGCGTCGGCCAGGTCGGCGATGGGGGAGAGCCACGGGTCGGTGAGAAGGACCAGGCGCCCACCGCGCTCGCGGGCCAACCTGGCGAACTCGAAGGTGTCCAGCTCGTAGCGCCGGAAGTCGAAGAGCACCACCACGTCGTCCCGGGCGAGGTCGGCGAGAGAGGCCGCCCGCTCGGCGGCGAGGGAGGGCACGTGCAGGACGCCGGAGCGGAAGGGCCGGACCAACGAGGTGAGCATGGCCGCGAGCAGGTGGCTGGTCCAGCCGCCCGTCACCAGCACCCGATGCCGTTCGTCCGCGACCAAGGACACGGCGCGCTCGAAGTCGGGAGGGCTCAGCTGAGCCAGCGTGTCGGTCACCGCCTCCGCCAACGCGGTGGCTGCGAGCTCCAGAGGTGGGTGGTCCGATGCGGCCACATGGCTGCGATAGACGTCGATCGGGGACAAGACGCGGGCGGACAGGTCCTCGAGCAGGGCCTGTTGGAACGCCGCGTAGTTGTCGAAGCCCAGCCGGGACACGAAGCGGCTGACCGTGGGGCCGCTCACGCCTGCACGGGCCGCGAACTGGCTCACCGACTCCAGACCGATGGTCGGCGGCCCCGACAGGAGCGTCCGCGCGACCTTGCGCTCGGACTTGCTGAGATCGCCCAGGCTGCGGCGGACGCGTTCGGTCACCCCCACCGACGCCGACGACATGGCGGCACAGTAACTGATTCATTTCATTCACGGGAGGGCGTTGACCTGATGATCTGAATGGTGCTGTACTCCGGCCGTGTCGCTCGACTCTCCTCCCGCTCCCGCGCCGCTGCCTGCGCCGAGGCCGGTGGACCCGGTGCTGCGGGAGCGGCTGAGGGCAGCGGCCGAGGAGTTCGGGACCCCCCTCTACGTCGTCGACGTGGCCGCGCTGACCGAAGCCGCGGCCGCGGTCGAGACGGCCTTCCCGCACCCGTGGACGTGGCAGTACTCGCTCAAGGCCAACGACCTCCCGGCCGTCGCCGAGGTGCTCGCCGGGCGTGGGTGGGGTGCCAACGTGGTCTCCCTGGGGGAGTGGGCGAGTGCCCGCGCTGCTGGCGTACCCGCCGGCTGGACGACCCTCGAGGGCATCGGGAAGACCGATGCGGACCTGCTGGCCGCTGTCGACCAGGCCGCGGCCGGAACGCCCCTGCGGTGGGTGGCGGTCGAGTCTGCCGACGAGCTCCAGCGGCTCTCGCGAGCTGCACGACCTGCGGCGTACGTCGCTCGGCGGCGGCGACCTCGAGCTGCCCGTCCTCCTCCGGTTGAACCCCGACGTGGCCCCGGAGACCAGCCCCGGCCTGGCGGTCGGGCTGGGCTCGAGCAAGTTCGGCCTCAGCGCCGGGGATCTCGAAGACCTGGCCGCGAGCGACGTCTGGCGGGGCGGGCTACGTCTGCGCGGCATCCACGTGCACATGGGGTCTCACCTCCGCGACGTCGCGGCATGGGCCGTGGCGGGACGTCGTGCCGTCGAGCTGCTCGCCCGCGTGCGGCAGGTCCATGGTCGCCCGGACGACCTCGACGTCGTCGACTTCGGCGGGGGCTTCCCGGCGTACGGCGCCAGCCCGTCACCGCAGGAGTTCGCCGACGCCCTGGATGGCCGAGCTCAGCGCGGCGGGGCTCCGGTTGCCTCCGCTGCCCGCGATCGAGCCGGGACGCGTGGTCGTGGGAGCGGCCGGCTGGCTGGTCGCCAGCGTGCTGCACACCCGGTTGCGTGGGGCGCAGCGACAGGTGGTCCTCGACGCCGGAATGACAGAGCTGATCCGTCCGGCTCTCTACGGCAGCCGGCACGCGGTCACCGCCCTCGCCGACGGCGACGCCGTCGGGGCGGGAGAGGTCGCGGTGCACGGTGCCGTGTGCGAGTCGACCGACACCTTCGGCCTCCACCAGCTCCCCGACCTGCGTCGCGGTGACCTCGTGGTCGTCCACCAGGCCGGCGCGTACGGCGCATCGTTCTCATCTCGTTACAACGGCCGGGCGGCGGCTTCCGAGGTGCTGCTCTTCCCGGATGGCACGCTCCAGCTCTCAGAACGCATCCCACCTCCCGCTCGTGACCTGAAGGTCGAGCTCATCCGAGCCCTCGACCGAGCAGCGCCCGGCCCAGAAAGGAGCCATGCATGACCACGACCACTACGGGTGGCAGGACCCGACGGAGGATGGCCGCCCTCGCCGTCGCGGGGGTTGCCGCCGCCACCTTGCTCGCAGGCCAGCTCGCGGGCAGCAGCGCGCAGGCGGACTCGAGCTCGGACACGACGTTGACCGTCACGGCAGACACCCAGATGACGACGTTCAACCCGTTCCTGAGCTACTACGACGGCGAGCTGAACGTCATCGGTGCCATCTACCCGGCGCTGACCCAGCTCGACGACCAGGGTGAACCGGTGCCCTATCTCGCCGACTCGTGGACCACCTCGGCCGACAAGCTGACGTGGACCTTCAAGATCCACCCCGGGCTGAAGTGGAGCGACGGACAGCCGCTGACCGCCAAGGACGCGGCGTGGACGTTCAACCTGATCATGCACGACGCCGACAGCCGCCACCTCGAACGGGTCGCTGGTGGAGAACTTCAAGTCCGTCACCGCGCCGGACGACACGACGCTCGTCATCACCACCAAGCAGCCCCAGGCCAACATGCTCTACCTGAGCATCCCGGTCTCCGGCATCGCGATCGTTCCCGAGCACGTCTGGAAGAGACCACGTCTCCGGCCTGAAGAACTACCGGAACATGGACTTCCCGGTGGTGGGCTACGGCCCCTTCGTGCTGACCGGGTTCAAGACCAACCAGTACGCCTCGATGACGGCGAACAAGGACTTCTTCGAGGGTGCTCCCGGGCTACGACAAGGTCGTCACCAACTACTACGCCAACAGTGACGCCGCCGCCGCCGCGCTGACCAGTGGGCAGCTCCAGCAGATCAGCGGCCTCACCCCGGCGCAGTACAACGCCATGTCGGGCAAGCAGGACATGACGACCTACCAGACCCAGTCGAGCGGCTGGACCGCGGTCGAGATCAACTCCGGCGCCCAGACCCGCAGCGGCAAGCCGATCGGCACGGGCAACCCGATCCTCAAGGACATCAAGGTCCGGCAGGCGATCGCCCTCGGCATCAACCGCGACGAGCTGGTCGACGAAGGTGCTCGACGGCAACGGGATCGTCGGCGCCGGCTACCTCCCGCCCGGCTACCCGCAGTTCTTCTGGACGCCGTCGGACTCGCAGTCGCTGAACTACGACCCGACCCGGGCCAAGCAGATGCTCGACCAGGCCGGCTACAAGATGGGACCGAACGGCGTGCGGGTCGCGCCCGACGGGAAGCCTCTGCAGTTCCGCTTGGGCATCCACTCCGACGACGCGACCGACGCGGCGATCGCGCCGTACCTCCGGGAGTGGATGACGGCCATCGGGATCAAGCTCGACGTCAACGCGATGAGCTTCGACCAGCTGAACAACAACCTGGCCAAGGGCGACTGGGACATGCTGATGGACGGCTGGAGCACGGGTCCCGACCCGACGTACCTGCTGTCGATCCAGACCTGCGGCACCCTGCCGCTGGACGACGGCACGAACGGCAACACGGACGCGTTCTTCTGCAACAAGAAGTACGACCAGCTGTACAAGCAGCAGCAGACCCAGTTCGACCCGGACGAGCGTGCTGCGACGATCGACCAGATGCAGAAGATCCTCTACGCCAACAACGCCGACCTCATCCTGTTCTACAAGAACGGGCTCTCGGCGATGCGCACCGACCAGATGACCGACTACCTGCAGGGCTCCAAGGACGCCGAGGGGTTCTACCCGCTGCAGCACGGCTTCACCAGCTGGTACAAGGCCAAGCCGGCCGCGGGTGCGACGACGGCGAGCGAGCAGGCCGAGGAGCAGAGCTCCAACGCGATCAAGTGGATCGGCATCGCCGTGGTGATCGTCGTCGTGATCGGTGCGATCGTGTTCTTCATGCGGCGACGTACGGCGAGCACCGCGCGAGTGAGCTGTCCGTGACCACCGTCGTCCATGTGGACGTTCCGGCCGACTCGGGCCCCGAACAGGGGCCCGAGCGGTCGGACTTCCTGCCCTATCTGGCCCGCAAGGTCGGGGCAGCGTGCGTCAGCTTCTTCATGCTGCTGGTGGTCGGTTTCATCATCTTCAACCTGATGCCGGCGGACCCGGTGTCGGCGCTCACGCGGGGCCGCCCGACGTCCGACGCGCAGATGACCCATCTGCGCCAGGAGCTCGGGCTCGACCAGCCCTTGTGGCAGCGGTTCCTGACGTTCGTCGGGCACACCCTGACCGGCAACCTCGGGTACTCCTACGAGTACCACCAGTCCGTCTCGACCCTGATCGCGGACCGGATCTGGCCGACCATGCTGCTGATGGGGACCTCGACCCTCATCTCCATCTGGTTGGGGATGTGGCTCGGCATCCGGTCCGGCTGGCGCCCCGGCAGCGTGCTCGACCGCAGCGCCAGCAGCGTCTCCCTGGCGCTGTGGTCGGTGCCCACCTTCTGGCTCGGGCTGATCCTGCTGGTGCTCTTCGGCAGCGGCTCGGTCGCCGGGATCCCGGCGATCTTCCCGGCCGGTGGGATGCAGACGGAGGGGACGGCGGGCGGCCTCGATCCCGGGCACATCACCGATGTCGCCTGGCATCTCGTGCTGCCCTGCCTGACGTTGGTGGCGGTGATCTTCGCGCAGTACGTCACGATCATGCGGTCGTCGATCATCGACGAGCGCGGGAACCCCTACCTGATGACGGCGCGGGCCAAGGGTCTCCGTGACGAGGTGGTACGCCGTCGCCACGTCGTCCCGAACGCGCTGCTCCCGACGGTCACGGTGATCTTCCTGCAGATCGGAGCGATGATCGGCGGCGCCATCACCGTCGAGGTGGTCTACTCCTGGCCGGGACTCGGCTACCTCACCTTCACCGCGCTCCGGATCCCCGACCTGCAGCTGCTCGAGGGGACCTTCATCATCTTCAGCGGCGCGGTCATCGTCTGCAACCTGATCGCGGACCTCCTCTACCGCGCTCTCGATCCCCGGGTGAGGCGACAATGACGACGACGCCCCGGCGGCCCGCCGATGTCGGCGCGGACGACGGCGCTCCGGTCGAGGAGAAGGCACCCTCGCGCCTGGTCCCCGCCGGCCGGTTCGCCATGTCGATCCTGCGGATGCCCAGCGGCCTGTTCGGCGTCCTGGTCCTGATCGCGTTCATCGGGATGGCGCTGCTGGCGCCCGTGTTCATCCACCCGTCCGACCTCTCGGTCACGCACGCGACCGGACCGTTGCTGGCCCCGCCCCAGAAGGGCTATCCGCTCGGCACCGACCAGGCCGGACGGTCCGTCCTCGACCTGGTGATCTGGGGGTCGCGGACGTCGCTGACGATCGGCCTGCTGGCGACCGCCCTGTCGATGATCCTCGGCGCCGGGATCGGCCTCATCGCCGGACACTCCCAGGGGCCCGTCGGTCGGATGCTCATGCACGTCACCGACTGGTTCATCGCCCTTCCCGGACTCCCCCTGGCGATCGCCCTGGCTGCAGTCCTCGGACAGGGCACCGCGTCGATCACCATCGCCATCGCCGTCACGTCGTGGACGGTCACTGCGCGGCTCGTGCGAGCCCAGACGCTGGCGGTCGAGGCGCGGCCGTTCATCGAGCGCGCTCGTGCGCTCGGGGCCACCGACACCCAGATCATCACCCGGCAGGTGCTGCCCAACGTGATGCCCCTGATCCTCGTCACGAGCACGCTCACCGTCGCGAGTGCCATCCTGTCCGAGGCCACCTTGACCTTCCTGGGCCTGGGAGACCCGACCTCGGTGTCGTGGGGCACGATGCTGAACACGGCGTTCATGCAGGGCGCCGTGACAGCCGGCGCCTGGTGGTACCTGATCCCGCCGGGTATCGCCATCCTGGTCATCGTGCTGGGGTTCACCCTCGTGGGTCGCGCCGTCGAGCACGTCCTCAACGCCAGGGTGCAGCCGCGATGAACGACCGCCGCTGCCGCCGCCGGACGGCGCACCTCTGTTGGAGGTGCGCGACCTGTCGGTCACCTACCACTCCGGCAAGGAGCCCGTGTACGCCGTACGCGGAGTCGACCTGAGCCTGTCGCCCGGTGAGACCCTGGGCATGGCCGGCGAGTCAGGATCCGGGAAGACCACCGTCGCCATGAGCCTGCTGCGGCTGCTGCCCGCGCAGGCCGAGGTCACCGGCCGCGTCAGCTTCCGAGGCGAGGACCTCCTGCAGGCCGACTGGGGTCGGGTCCGCGCCGTGCGATGGGCGGGCGCCTCCGTGGTGTTCCAGGGAGCGATGAGCGCCATGAATCCCGTGCAGACGATCGGCGACCAGATCGTCGAGCCGATCCTGCTGCACGAGAAGGTGGGGGAGAAGGAGGCACGGGCGCGGGCCAGCTCACTGCTCGACAGCGTCGGTGTCCCCTCGCGCCGGTTGAGCAGCTACCCGCACGAGCTCTCGGGGGGCCAGCGACAGCGCGTGATGATGGCGATGGCACTGGCGTGCGATCCGCAGCTGGTGATCGCCGACGAGCCGACCACAGCGCTCGACGTCATCGTGCAGGCCCAGATCCTCGCGCTGCTCACCGACCTGGTCCGAGAGCGCGGCATCTCGCTCATCATGATCACCCACGACCTGTCGGTGCTCGCCCAGACCTGCGACCGCATCGCGGTCATGTACGCCGGGAAGCTCGTCGAGACCGGTCCCTCGCTGGACGTCATAGCCGAGCCGCTCCATCCCTACACCCGGGCCCTTGCGGGTGCCTTCCCGACGCTGGGTGACCCGCGATCACGGCTGTCGCCCGGCGGCCTGGCCGGAGACCCGCCCGACCTGCGGGAGACTCTCGACGGCTGTCCGTTCGCGCCCCGCTGCCCGCTGGTGGAGGAGCGGTGCCGGCACGGGGTGATCCCGCTGCGCGGCCCGGACGACCGCGCGGCCGCCTGCGTCCTGGTCCCGGGCGACGAGCTGGTGGGTCAGCATGGCTGAGCCGACGTCGCCGGACGCCCCCGCCCTCGAGGCCCGCGACCTGGGCGTGACGTTCCCGCCACGGCACGGGCACGGTGCCGCCCGGGCGGTCGACGGCGTGAACCTCGCCCTCGCCCGCGGCGAGGTCCTGGCCCTGATCGGCGAGTCCGGCTGCGGCAAGTCCACCCTGGCCCGGGCCCTGGTCGGCCTGGTCGAGCCGAGCCGCGGCGAGATCCGCTACGACGGCAAGCCGCTGGTGCGCACCCGGTCCGGGCTGCGGGAGTTCCGGCGTCACGTCCAGCTGGTGCTGCAGGATCCCTACGGCGCGCTCAACCCGCGGCAGAACGTCTACGACGCCGTCGCCGAGGGCCTGCGGCTACACGGGCAGCGCAAGGGCCTCACCCGCCGGGTCACCGAGGCTCTCGAGCAGGTCGGCATGCGGCCGCCGGAGCACTTCTTCGACCGCTATCCGCACCAGCTGTCCGGTGGTCAGCAGCAGCGTGTCGTCATCGCAGGCGCCCTGACCCTGGGCCCCGACGTCCTCGTCGCCGACGAGCCCGTGTCGTCGCTCGACGCCTCCGTGCGCGGTGAGATCCTCAAGCTCTTCCTGGGCCTGCGCGACGAGCTCGGCCTGGCCGCTCTCGTCGTCAGCCACGACCTCGGTCTGGCCTGGAACATCGCCGACCGGGTCGCGGTCATGTACCTCGGCCGGATCGTGGAGGTGGGCCAGGTGGAGGACGTCCTGCTGCGTCCTCAGCACCCCTACACGCGCGCTCTGCTCGAGGCCGTCCCGTCCACGACGGGCCGGGAGCCCGAGCGCCCCGCTGCGCGGCGAGCCGCCCGACCCGACGGCGATCCCGCAGGGCTGCCGGTTCCATCAGCGCTGCCCGCTGCGCGCGACGCTGCCCGAGGACAAGGCCCGGGAGTGTCTGGCCGACGTCCCGGTCCTGCCCCCGGGCGAGGACGAGCGCCAGGTGGCCTGCTTCCACGTCGACGAGTGGGAGAGCCACCCCATCGACCGACCGCGACCCCTCCGAGGTGACCACGTGACCGACCACCAGCCCCGCCGTACGACGCTGCGCCGACCGCCACGGCTGCGTCCCGGCGACCGCGTCGCCCTGCTGACCGTCGTCCAGCCCCTCGAACCTCGACCGCATCGACGAGGGCATCGACGTGCTGCGCTTCTGCGGGCTCGAGCCGGTGGAGTACCCCTCCGCGCGGGCTCGCGCGTCGACCCACGCCTTCCTCGCGGGCACCGACGAGGAACGCGCCAAGGACCTCCGGGCGGCCCTGCTGGACGACTCGTCGCCGGCGTGCTGACCGTCGGAGGCGGATACGGCTCGCAACGGATGCTCGAGGTCATGGACTGGTCCGGTCTCGACGCCGTCGAGCCCAAGGTCGTCGTCGGCTACTCCGACGTGACCGGTCTCCTGGAGGCGCTGGCGAGCAGGCTCGGATGGTCGTCGGTGATGGGACCCATGGTCTCCTCGGGGGAGTTCCGGGAGTCCTACTCGTTCGCCTCCCTGTGGCGCTGTCTCTCCTCGCCCGAGCGCTACGACCGTCTGGAGTTCCGCGGCGCGCGCACGCTCGCCGGCGGCGTCGCGAGCGGCGTGACCGCGGGCGGCAACCTCTCGCTGCTCACCGGGTCGGTCGGCACCACGACGTCCTGGATGCCCCCCGGGCCATCGTCCTGGTCGAGGACGACTACGAGGACGCGCCCCGCATCGACATCATGCTGACCCACCTGCGGCGTTCGGGCTACTTCGCGAACGCCGCCGCCGTGGTCGCGGGCACGTTCGTCCACCTCGGGGAGTCGTCCGAGGAGGAGACGCAGGCGGTGCTCGACGACCGTCTCGGTGACCTCGGCATCCCGGTGATCGCCAACGCCAACCTGGGGCACGGAGGTCACGTCCAGACCTGGCCGATCGGCGTACCGGCCCGGCTGGATGCGGACGCCGGCGTTGTCACGCTGCTCGAGCCACCGCTCGCCTGACCACGCCGGTCCACCGCGAATCCGCGCTCGGGCCGCTGTCGGGCGCAGGCTCACCCCAGGCGAAGTGCGTCGTCGATGCTGCGTCCGAGCCGAGCGAACTTCTCGCGTGTAGCAGACGCCGGTCTCGTCGGTACCCGGGGCAGGGTCGTCGGCGGCTCGCGACGCGTCCGAGAAGCGGTAGCCGAGGTTGGTGAAGATCGCCACGATGTAGCGCCGGCCGTCCTGCCCGGGCAACGCAGAGACGATGCCGGCGTCCGAGCCGTAGTTCTCGGTGAGCCCGGTCTTGTGGGCGAAGCTCCACCTCGGCGGCCGCGTTGCACGGCCGCACGTCGCAGTCGTAGCGGATGCCGTCCACCGTGACGGTGCCGTCGGCGCCGATCCACCGCGCGGGCACCCGGGCGGGAATGCCGCGAGCCGGGTAGGACCGCCCGCACCAGTTGCTGGTGGAGAGCACCTCGTGGAGCCCTTGGTCCGCCAGGAGCGAGAGGAGCAGCCGACGTGACCCGGTCGTCAGCAGCTCGGACGGTCGGGCTCCGGTCTCCTCGACGAGCGACAGGCGTCCGCCCTGGAGCAGCAGGAGGAGTCGAGCGGTGTCCATCGCGGTCATGTGGATGTCACTCACCCCCCACCTCGCCCCGGTCCCGGGATCCGTCCCGTTCACCTGGAGGGTGGGCATGCCCAGGTCGGCGAACGTGCGGTTGAGCGCGTTCTCGGCCGGGTCGAGCTGTCCGAGGACGTGGAGCTGTTGGAGCAGCAGACAGGTCGAGACGTTGTCGCTGTAGGTGATCATGGCGTCCAGTGCGTCCCGCCACCGTGGGCTCCGATCCGGCTGAAGGAAGCGAGCGCCCCTCGATGCCGGGTGCCCGCGGGGCGAGGTTGACCGTGCGCTGGGCCAGGTCCAACCGACGCGCGTCCACCTGGCGCAGAACCTGCACCGCGACCAGCAGCTTGAACGTGCTCGCCGGATAGGGCGACATGAAGGGCACACCGTCGGTCCCCGGCACGAGAGAGGAACCGTCCTCGTACGGAGCGGTGGCGAACTCATGGGCTGTCAGCTCGTCCCACCGCTCGAGGTCCCATGCTCGGAAGACCGTGTGCAGGGTGCGGAGATCCTCTCCCAGCTCGGCCGCTCTGCCCGCTGGGAAGTCGCGTGACTGCTGCACGTTCGCGGCCGCACGTGCCCGTCCGGACGGGTCGAGCTCGATGACGGCGAGGTCCACGTGTGGGCTGTGGGCGACCGTCGGCGCCGGTGCCCCAGCGCTCCGCCTGCGGAAGTCCACCACGCCACCGAAGTCGGCCTCCCGCAGGCGATCCAGAAGAAGCCCTGCGAGGCGACGGTTGGCAGGCTTGCCATCCAGACGATCACCGCAACCGTCCGCTCCGCCCTGCTGCAACGGGACCCCTGAACGTTGTTCGAACGTGATGGTGTGGCCCAGCGACGCTACCGCACCGGAGCCGGGGAAGGCGCCGCGCATCGCGTGCCCACCGGCCGACCGATCGATGTCCGTGCTGATCGTCACCGCTGTGCGTAGCGGATGGGGCCGTCCTGTCGACGTCGGCGGACGTAGGTGCGGAAACCGGTGGGTCGATGCCCGAGCCACACCAACTGGGCCTGGAGCAGGAGTGGCGTGGGGCGATGGGTGGCCAGCAGGGCGAGTGGGAGGGCCGCGGCACGGAGCCTCATGGCCCGCTCATCTCGTCGAGGAGGTGGAGAACGGCGTCCTGCATGGCCTGCCGTGCAGGAGCCAGGTAGCGGCGCGGGTCGGTGACGTCGGGGTCGGCGCCGAGCGCGTCTCGCAATGACATCGTCATCGCGAGGTTCAACGCCGTGCCCACGTTGATCTTGGTGATCCCGGCCGACACGGCCAGCCCGAGCTCCTCGGGCGGCACGCCCGACGAGCCGTGCAGCACCAGCGGCACCGGCACCGCGTCGTGCAGAGCAGCGATCAGTCCGTGGTCGAGTCGTGCGGTCCGGGACGTCATCGCGTGCGAGCTGCCGACGGCGACGGCGAGGGCGTCGACGCCGGTCGTGGCCACGAACGCCGCGGCCTCGGCCGGCTCGGTGCGCACGCCGGGAGCGTGCGCACTCTGCGCAGCGCCCGGCTTGCCGCCGACGTAGCCCAGCTCGGCCTCCACCCACAGGCCGGCCGCGTGACCGTCGTCGACGACCTGCGATGTGCGGGCGAGGTTCTCGCTGTAGGGGAGGGCACCACCGTCGTACATGAGCGAGCTGACATAGGGGCGCAGCCGGCCGCGCACCGCCTGGTCGACCAGGTCGTCGTCGATGAGGTGGTCGAGGTGGATCGCCAGCGGGATCCCGGCGTGGGAGGCGAGCGCGTGCACGGCGGCCAGGATCGGCTCGGCCGCGCCGTCGTGGTAGCGGATGGCGTTCTCGCTGAGGGCGAGCACGACGCCCCGACCGGCTTCCGAGGCGGCGGCGACGATCGCCTCAGCGTGCTCGAGGGTGATCACGTTGAAGGCGGCCAGGGCGCGTCCGCGATCCTGGGCCTCGGCCATCAGGTCACCGGTGCCGACGACGGTCATCGCGCACCGGGGATGGGCAGCCCGGCTCTGCGGTGGCTCACGAGTCGGCGAGCACGACGGACCGGGCCAGGCTGCGCGGCCGGTCGGGGTCGAGCCCTGCGGCCTGTGCGCGGTCGACGGCGAGGAGCTGGGCGCGGACCAGGTCGACCACCGGGTCCAGGCGGTCGTCGACGAGCAGCGCGCCCGTACGGCGTACGTCGTCGGCCAGGCCCGGGACCGGATCGCCCATCACCCACACGGCCCGGCCGGGCTCGGCGATCGCGATGGGCCCGTGGCGGTACTCCATCTGCGGGTAGCACTCCGTCCAGAGCCGGCACGCCTCGCGGAGCTTGAGAGCGGCCTCCTGCGCGACGCCGTAGGCCCAGTGCCGACCGAGGAAGGAGATCTGCTCGACCGACACCAGCGCCGGATCGAGACGGTGCCGCCCGGCCAGCACCTCGGCGGCCTGGGCGACGGCCGGCTCGACCGACTCCCCGAGCGAGGCGCGCAGCAGCATCAGGGTGGTGGTGGCGAAGACGGTCTGGACCACGGAGCGCTCGTCGGCGAAGTCCAGCACCACCGTGTCGGTGGCGGCGCCGGTCGACCGGCGTGCCCGCGACGGCGGTGATCGCCAGGACCGGCGCGTCGACCGCCGTCACGGCCCGGACCACCTCGGTCGTGGTGCCGGAGCGGGAGATGGCCACGACCCGGTCGTAGCGACGGTCGGTGGGGAGCTCGCTGGCCGCGAACGCGTCGGTCCGGCCCTGCCCCGCGGCCTCGCGGAGACCGGCGTACGCCGTGGCCATGAACCACGACGTCCCGCAGCCGATGACCGCGACCGACTCGCCCGGCCGGGGCAGCACGCCGGCCAGGTCGGGTGCCAGGCCGGCTGCCCGCAGCCAGGCGTCGGGCTGCCGGGCGATCTCCTCACGGACGTAGAAGCTGTCTGGTGCGGGGTCACTGCTCATGGCGGTCTCCTGACGGCGGTGGGGCATCGTGCTGGTCCTGGTTCAGCTGGTCGCGGGTCGGCTGTCCCGCCGTCCCACCGACGACGGCCACGCTGCGCGTTCCCGCGGCGACGGCCCGGGTGAGGGCTTCGCCGAGCGGGACGGCGTCGAGCCAGGCGTCGAGGAAGGCGGCGTCGAAGGTGTCGCCGGCGCCGGTGGTGTCGACGGCCCGCACGGCCCGGCCCTCGACCTCGGTGACCGTCCGGTCGGGAGTGACCGCGAAGGCGCCCGCCGCCCCCGTCCTTGACCACGGTGAGCGGGCCGCGGGCGGCCAGCGCGGCAGCGGCCCGATGGGGGTCCGCGTCGCGGCCCAGGGCCACGACCTCGGCCCGGTTGGGCAGCAGGACGTCGAGGTGGGGGAGCAGGGCGTCCACACCGTGCCAGCGTCCGGCCGGGTCGTCGTTGGTGTCGAGGGAGGTCGTCACGCCCGAGGTCGCGAGCCCGGGCGAGGAACGCCGGCAGAAGCGCAGCGAGCGAGGGCAGCAGGAAGAACGAGGCGACGTGCACGTGCCGCAGGCCCTCGTCCCGCGAGTGAGTCCAGCGCCTCGTCGAGGTCGGGCCCGGTGAGGGAGTCCAGCGCACCGGTCAGGGTGAGGATGGCCCGGTCGTCGCCGCGGTTCAGGGCCACGGTGAGCCCGGTGGGCAGGTCCGGCCGGACCGAGACACGGCGTACGTCGACGCCGCCCGCGGCGAGCAGGCCGGTGACGAACCGGCCGAAGTGGTCGTCGCCCACGGCCGGCGACGAGCGAGACGGGGCGGCCGAGCCGGGCCAGGCCGTGGGCGGTGATCGACGCCGAGCCGCCGAGCACCAGGGCGGCCTCGTCGAGCAGCTGCTCGGCCTGGCCGAAGCGGGGCTCGACGTCGCCGCTCAGCACCAGGTCCGGGTTGGCGTCGCCGACCACGAGCACCCGGGTGGCGCCTCCGGGGGCACCCGTCGCGGGTCGGACCCCGGGCCGGTCGCGGGGTCGGGGGCGGAGGACACGGCTCTATCGTGGCCGATCCTGTGCACATCTGTCCAGAAACACGCAGTCACTCTGCTCTTTCTTGATCGTTTCGTCGACCAGTGCCATGCTCGCGCCATGACGACGATCAGCTTCGTCGGAGCCGGGTCGGCCGAGTTCACCCGCCAGCTGCTGCGCGACCTGCTGTCCTACGACGACCTCGGGCCGCTCGACGCTGGTGCTGCACGACGTCGACGAGCGCCGGCTCCGGCTGGCCGGCGACGTGGCGCGGCTGACCGTCGCCCACCACGGGCGAGCGGCGGAGGTGCGGGTCGAGGCGGATCGCCGGACCGCGCTGGCCGGGGCGGACTTCGTGGTCAACACCGTGAACGTCGGCGGCCACGCCGCGACGCTCACGGACTTCGAGGTGCCCGCCCGGTTCGGCGTACGCCAGACGATCGCCGACACGCTCGGCGTGGGCGGGGTCTTCCGTGCGCTGCGCACCTTCCCGGTGCTCGACGCGCTGGCCCACGACATCGCGGAGGTGTGTCCGGACGCGTGGCTGCTCAACTACACCAACCCGATGGCGATGAACCTGCAGTACCTCGCGGACCGCCACCCGCAGGTGAAGGCGCTCGGGCTGTGCCACTCGGTGTTCTGGACCGTGCACGACCTGTGCGAGCTGGTCGGCGTGCCGCTGGACGAGGTGACCTTCCACAGCGCCGGGGTCAACCACCAGGCGTGGGTGCTGCGCTGGGAGCGCGACGGCGAGAGCCTCTACCCGCTGCTCGACGAGCGCATCGCCGCCGACCCGGAGCTACGGCGCCGGGTGCGCGTCGACCTGTACCGGCGACTCGGCTACTACCCGACGGAGACCAGCGAGCACTCCAGCGAGTACGTGCCGTGGTACCTCCACGACGACGCCGAGATCGCCCGGCTGCGGATCCCGGTCGACGACTACATCGGCATCAGTGCCGCGAACGTCGCCGACATCGAGGCGCTCGAGGCGGACGTGGCCGCCGGCCGGTACGTCGAGCCCGAGGAGGAGGCGGCCGAGTACGCGCCGCAGGTGGTGCACAGCCTGGTCACCGGCACGCCCGCGCACCATCCAGGTGACGGTCCCCAACCACGGCCTCGTGCCGAACCTGCCCGCCGGGGCGGGCGTCGAGGTCCCGTGCCTGCTCGGCGCGGACGGCGTGCGCCCGCTCGCGGTCGACCCGTTGCCGGCCGCCTGCGCCGCGCTGAACCGGCACTTCCTCTCGGTGGTCGAGCTGACGGTCCGGGCGGCCGTCGAGGAGCGTCCGGAGCTGGTACGACGAGCGCTGATGGTCGACCCCAACACGGCGGCCACCTTGTCGGTCGACGCGATCTGGGACCTCGCGGACGCGATGGTGGCCGCCCACGGCGCCCTGCTGCCCGAGTCGCTGCGAGGAGCGCTGCCGCTCTGAGGGGAGCGCCGGGTCGGTCAGCCGGCCTCGACGAGGTGGACCTGGATCCCGGCCCGGTGCAGCGCGGCGACGGCGTCCGCCGGAGCGGCCGAGTCGGTGATCAGGTCGGTGACCAGGTCGAGGTCGCCGATCTTGGCGAACCCGCGACGGCCCAGCTTGCTCGAGTCGGCCACGACCGCGGCCCGGGCCGCGGTGCGGACGAGGGCGCGGTTCGTCTGCGCCTCCACCTCGTGGTGGGTGGTGAGACCGGCCGTGGGGCTGATGCCGTCGACCCCGATGAAGGCGAGGTCGAGGTTGAGGTGGGCGAGCGTCAGCTCGGCCAGGGGGCCGACCAGCTCGTAGGACTCGGCCCGTGCGCTGCCGCCGCACACGACCAGCTCGATGTTGGAGCGGACGGCGAGCTCGGAGGCGATGTTGAGGGCGTTGGTCACCACGCGCAGACCGGGGCGGCCGGACAGGGCCCGCGCCACCTCGGTGGTCGTCGTTCCGCCGTTCAGCCCGACCGAGCCGATCTCCGCGGTCACCAGGTCGGCCGCCGCCGCCGCGATCGCTCGCTTCGCGTCGTGGTGCTGGCCGCCGCGGTAGCGCATCGGCAGCTCGTAGAGGACCCCGGACGCGACTGCTCCGCCGTGGGTCCGCGTGAGCAGGTTCTGCTGCTCGAGGCGGTGCAGGTCGCGGCGGACGGACGCCTCCGAGACGTCCAGCCGCTCGGCCAGCTCGGCGACGCCGACCGAGCCGCTCTCGTTGAGCTGCTGGAGGATCAGCCCCAGCCGGACGTCTTGTCGCATGGGTGCACAGTACGCGCAGAACGGTGCGCACTTCGCGCAGGTCCGCCCGTGGCGCTGTCCTTGACCGACCCGGGCAACCGTGCAAGGCTGATCAAACTTCACGATCGAATCTGCTTGAACGCGGAGACGAAGGGACGAGCGCGATGTCACCTCAGCCCAGGTCCGCCGGCCGCCCGGTGCGTGCGTTGCTCGTGGCCGTGGTCCTGGCCGCTGCTGCCCTGACCGCCTGCGGAGGTGGTGGCGGCGACGACTCGGGCGGGAGCGCGTCGATCGTGGTGACGCACGGCTACACCGACGCCGAGGCCACGGCGCTCAAGGCCGCCGTGGCGACCTGGAACCAGCAGCACCCCGACGGCAAGGTCAGCCTGCAGTTCAACGGCGGCAACGACAGCGCTCTGCAGAAGACGGTGGCCGGCTTCACGGCCGGGAACTACCCCGACGTCTCCTACCAGTACGGCTCCTCGGCAGCCCAGCTCGCGAAGCAGCCCAAGCTGGTCGACCTGACCGACAAGGTCGCGGCGCCGTCCGTGCACTGGGACGACTTCTACCCGTCCGCCCGCGAGGCGTCGACGGTGGACGGCAAGGTCGTCGGCGTACCGGCGCTGATCGACAACCTCAGCCTGGTCTACAACAAGAAGCTGTTCGCGGACGCGGGCGTGGCGCCACCGACGAACGACTGGACCTGGCAGGACTTCCGGGACGCGGCCGCGAAGCTCACCGACGCCGGCTCCCACACCTACGGCTGGGCGTACGTGAACGACGGGAGCGAGGACACCGTGTGGCGCTTCCTCGCGCTGCTGTGGCAGGCCGGTGGGTCCCTGCTGAACGAGGACAACACCCAGGCGGCGTTCGACTCGGACGCGGGCACGGCGGCCCTGCAGCAGCTCGAGGACATGGCCGTCACCGACAAGTCGGTCTATCTCGACCAGGGCAACGGCAACTACCTCGAACCTCTTCAACGGCGGCAAGATCGCCATGCTGTGGACCGGGCCCTGGGACCTGTCGAGCATCAACTCCGACGTGCCGTACGGCGTGACCTACCTGCCCGGCTACAACGGCAACCACGAGACGATCTCGGGCCCGGACCTCTACCTGCTCTTCGACCACTCCGACGCCCGTGCCGCCACCGCCTTCGACTTCGTCACCTGGCTGACCTCGGCCGAGCAGCACCTGAAGTTCGCGATCGCCACGGGTGACCTGCCGCTGCGCACAGTCCGAGACGACGCTGCCCGGGCTACCAGACCTTCCTGAAGAAGTTCCCCGCGGAGAAGGTCTTCGTCGCCAACCTCGACAACGTCGAGCACGTCCGGCCCAACATCGCGTCGTACGGCGAGGTGTCGACGATCATCGGGACCATGGTGCAGTCGGTCCTGCTCGGGCAGGCCAGCCCCGACCAGGCGCTGAGCGACGCCTCCGACCAGGTCGACGCGGTCCTGGCCGGCTCGTGACCCAGGCTCGCCGGCAGGCCACCATCCTGCCGCCGCGGCGGGTCCCGTCCTCGCGGCCGGGCCGGCCCGGCAGGACCCGGTCCTGGCGCACCCGGGGCGACGCGGTCACCGGCTGGGCGATGGTCAGCCCCAGCGTGCTGCTGATCGGGCTGTTCGGCCTGATCCCCGTGGTCTGGGTGTTCGTGCTCTCCTTCGAGCACAACGACCTGCAGACCCCCGGCCAGTGGGCCGGTCTCGACAACTACCGCCAGCTGATGCACGACCCGGTGTTCGCGGACGCGGTCCGGCACACCATCGTCTACACCGTGCTCTTCGTCCCGAGCACCCTCGTGCTGTCGCTGCTCGCCGCCGGGGCGCTCAACCGACGGATCCGCGGGATCTCCCTGTACCGCCTGGCGGTCTTCGTCCCGGTGGTCACCTCGACGGTCGCGACCGGCGTGATCTTCACCTGGCTGATGGACCCGGACTTCGGGCTCATCAACGCGGGGCTGAGCAAGCTCGGCCTGCCCACGTTCGGGTTCTTCTCCTCGCCGAGCCAGGCCCTGTTCTCCGTGGTGATCATGACGGTGTGGGGATGGGTCGGCTTCGGCGCCCTGATCTTCCTGGCCGGGCTGCAGGGGATCCCGCAGGACCTGATCGAGGCCGCCCAGATCGACGGCTGCTCACGGCCGGGAGCCTTCTGGCGGATCGAGGTGCCGCTGCTGCGTCCGGTGTCCGGCTTCCTGCTGGTCTGGCTGACGATCAACGCGCTCCAGCTCTTCGACGAGGTCTACGTGACCACCAAGGGCGGACCGCTCCACGCCACCACCGTGGTCGTCTACTACCTCTACCTCCAGGCCTTCCAGTTCTTCCACGCCGGCTACGCCGCCGCGATCGCCGCCGTGCTGTTCGTGGTGATCGCGGCCATCACCCTGGTCCAGCTCCGCCTCACCCGAGACCCGTCGGCCGGCGGTGAGGCCCGATGAGCGCGCTTCCCGGCGTACGCCGCTCGCCTGCGGCCCTGCACCCGCCGCCGCCGGCTGCCCTCCCCCTGGCACCTGGTCCTGCTGCCCGTGGCGCTGCTGATGGCCACCCCGTTGATCTGGATGGTGATCACCAGCGTCTCCACGCTCGAGGAGACCCGCCGGTTCCCGCCGGCCCTGCCGAGCGGGCTGGAGTGGGCGAACTACGCGACAGCCTGGACCGACTCGCCGATGGGCCGCTGGCTGCTGAACAGCGCGGTCGTCTCGGTCACCTGCGTGGTCAGCAACCTGGTGCTGTGCAGCCTGGCCGGCTACGCCTTCGCCCGGCTCCGGTTCCCGGGCTCGCAGCTGGCCTTCATCGCGATCCTGGCCACCCTGATGGTGCCCTTCCAGGTGGTGATGATCCCGACGCTGCTGATCACCAAGTACCTCCACCTCGTCGACACCCTGCCGGCGCTGATCCTGCCCAACCTCGCCACGCCGTTCGGCATCTACCTGCTCCGCCAGTTCTTCCTGTCGCTGCCCGTGGAGCTGGAGGAGGCGGCGCTCATCGACGGCGCCGGCCGGCTGCGCATCCTCCGCAGCATCCTGCTCCCGCTGATGGGGCCGCCACTGAGCACCGTCGCGGTCCTCACCTTCTTGTCGGTGTGGAACGACTTCCTGTGGCCGCTCGTGGTGATCGCCTCCCCGGACAACATGACGGTGCAGCTGGGGCTGTCCACCTTCCAGAGCGCCCACTTCACCAACTGGCCGGTCCTGATGGCGGCCACGGTGATCAGCCAGATCCCCGTCCTGCTCCTGTTCCTGGTGGGTCAGCGCTACTTCGTGCAGTCCATCGCGAACACCGGGATCAAGTAGGCGCCCGGGTCTGCGGCGCGGCGCCCGCTCGGTTTGCGCGGAGCGACCACGGGTACGGATCTGCCACCACCGAGAGGAGCCCTCCATGTGGCAGAAGGTCGCCGCCCTGTTCACGCGGTCCCGCCCCGCCGCCAGGCAGGGGGAGGAGGACGCCCCGACGGAGCCCGGGACCGATGCCGCCCGACCCACCGGCGGCGGTTCGGACGTGGCGACGCAGGACAGCCACAGCACGACCGGTACGACGTCCAGCGAGACGTTCGTGGGTCGTGCCGGCAGCGACGAGACCGGCGACACCGGGGTCAGCGGGGCCGAGGCCCGCGGCGACGGCGACCTGGACCACCAGGGCGCGGCCCGTCGGGAGTGACCGATCCTCTAGCGTCGAGACATGGAGGGTGATCCCGTGAGCACACACGTCGTCAGCCAGACCACCGCCACGCCGCTCGGGACCGACGAGCTGGCCCGCATCGACGCCTGGTGGCGCGCCGCCAACTACCTGTCCGTCGGGCAGATCTACCTGATGGACAACCCGCTGCTGCGCGAGCCGCTCCAGCCGGAGCACGTCAAGCCGCGGCTGCTCGGGCACTGGGGCACCACGCCCGGGCTCAACTTCCTCTACGCCCACCTGAACCGGGCGATCATGGCGCGCGACCTCGACATGATCTACGTGATCGGGCCCGGTCACGGCGGCCCCGGCCTGGTCGCCTCGGCGTACCTCGAGGGCACCTACACCGAGACCTATCCCGACATCACCCTCGACGAGGAGGGGATGCAGCGGCTCTTCAAGCAGTTCTCCTTCCCCGGCGGCATCCCGAGCCACGTGGCGCCGGAGACGCCGGGATCGATCCACGAGGGCGGCGAGCTCGGCTACTCGCTCTCCCACGCCTACGGCGCGGCGTTCGACAACCCGGACCTGGTCGTCGCGGCCGTCGTCGGCGACGGCGAGGCCGAGACCGGCCCGCTCGCGACCAGCTGGCACAGCACGAAGTTCGTCGACCCCGCCCGCGACGGCGCCGTGCTGCCGATCCTGCACCTCAACGGCTACAAGATCGCCAACCCCACGGTGCTGGCCCGGATCCCCGACGAGGAGCTCGACGCGCTGCTGCGCGGCTACGGCCACACGCCGTACGTCGTCTCCGGCGACGACCCCGACACCATGCACCAGGCCTTCGCGGCCACCCTCGACCGCTGCCTCGACGAGATCCGCGACATCCAGGAGCGCGCCCGCGACGGCCGGCTCGAGGGGCGCCCGTCCTGGCCGATGATCGTGCTGCGCAGCCCGAAGGGCTGGACCGGCCCGAAGGAGGTCGACGGCGACCGGATCGAGGGCTACTGGCACTCCCACCAGGTGCCGTTCGCCGACGCGCGCGGCAACGACGAGTCACCGGGCGATCCTCGAGGAGTGGCTGCGCAGCTACCGGCCCGAGGAGCTCTTCGACGCCACCGGTGCGCCGGTGGCCGACATCCTCGACCAGCGCCCGACCGGGTCGCGGCGGATGAGCGCGAACCCGCACGCCAACGGCGGCCTGCTGCTGAAGGACCTGCGGCTCCCCGACTTCCGTGAGTACGCCGTGCCGGTCGAGCACCCGGGCACCGGAGCGGTCGAGGCGACCAGGGTCCTGGGCACCTTCCTCCGCGACGTGATGGCCCGCAACGCAGACCGGTTCCGCGTGTTCTCCCCGGACGAGAACAACTCCAACCGCTTCCAGGACATCCTCGAGGTCACCGACCGGACCTGGAACGCCGAGACCCTGCCGTACGACGACCACCTCGCCGTCGACGGTCGCGTGATGGAGATCCTCTCCGAGCACACCTGCCAGGGCTGGCTCGAGGGCTACCTCCTGACCGGCCGGCACGGGTTCTTCTCCTGCTACGAGGCGTTCGTCCACGTCGTCGACTCGATGTTCAACCAGCACGCGAAGTGGCTGGAGTCCAGCAACCGCATCCCGTGGCGGCGCCCGGTCGCGTCCTTGAACTACCTGCTCACCTCGCACGTGTGGCGGCAGGACCACAACGGGTTCTCCCACCAGGACCCGGGCTTCATCGACCACGTCGTGAACAAGAAGGCCGGCGTCATCCGCGTCTACCTCCCGCCCGACGCCAACACCCTGCTGTCGGTGGCCGACCACTGCCTGCGCAGCAAGCAGTACGTCAACGTGATCGTGGCGGGCAAGCAGGCGGCGCTGCAGTACCTCGACATGGACCAGGCGATCGTCCACTGCACCAAGGGGATCGGGATCTGGGACTGGGCCGGCACCGCCGGCGACGAGGAGCCCGACGTGGTGATGGGCTGCGCGGGCGACGTCCCGACCATGGAGACGCTGGCCGCCGTCGACCTGCTGCGCGGCTTCTTCCCCGACCTGAGGATCCGGGTCGTCAACGTGGTCGACCTGATGCGGCTGCAGGACCACGCCGAGCACCCGCACGGCCTCGAGGAGGCCGCGTTCGACTCTCTCTTCACCCGCGACAAGCCCGTGCTGTTCGCCTACCACGGCTACCCGTGGCTGATCCACCGCCTGACCTACCGGCGTACCAACCACCGCAACTTCCACGTGCGCGGCTACAAGGAGGAGGGCACGACCACGACGCCGTTCGACATGACGGTGCTCAACCAGGTCGACCGGTTCAACCTCGCGATCGACGTGATCGACCGGGTGCCCGGGCTGCAGGCGCGCGGCGGCGAGGCCCGCGAGTGGCTGCGCAACAAGCTGATCGAGCACGCCATCTACATCCGCGAGCACGGGGAGGACCTGCCCGAGGTGCGCGACTGGCAGTGGGGGCACGGCGAGGGGCCGCAGGTGGAGACGCCGGCGCCATCCCGCAACGCCCCGGAGGCCTGAGCGCTCACATGCGCGTGCTGGTGGTCAACGCCGGGTCGAGCAGCCTGAAGCTGAGCGTCCTCGACGGTGACCGGGTGGAGTCTGCGACGACGGTCGACCGCTGGGACGGCGGCGGTGACCTCGCACCCCTGCATGCGTTCCTCGACGAGGCCCCGGCGGTCGATGCCGTCGGGCACCGCGTCGTGCACGGCGGCCCGCGCTACCGCGCCTCGGTCCGCGTGGACGACGAGGTGGTCGACTACCTCGACTCGATCGCCGACCTCGCGCCGTTGCACAACCCGCGAGCCGTCGCCGCCATCCGCTCGCTGCGCCAGGTCCTGCCGGACCTGCCGAGCGTGGCGGCGTTCGACACCTCGTTCCACGCGACCATCGCGGACGAGGCGGCGACGTACGCCCTGCCGCGGGAGTGGAACCACCGGTTCGCCCTGCGTCGCTACGGCTTCCACGGGCTCTCGCACGCGTACGCCGCGCGCCGGGGGGCCGAGCTCGCCGGCCGGGCGGCCACCTCGTCGCGGATCGTGTCGTGCCATCTCGGCGCCGGCGCGTCGCTCTGCGCCGTGGTGGACGGGCGTTCGGTGGACACCACGATGGGCTTCACCCCGCTGGCGGGCCTGGTCATGCAGACCCGGGTCGGCTCGGTCGACCCCGGGCTCCTGCTCTGGCTGCTCGAGCACGGCGGGGTGGACGTGGACACGCTGAGCAGCGTCCTCGAGCACCAGTCCGGGCTGAAGGGGCTCTCCGGCGGGTCGGGTGACCTCCGCGACCTGCTCGCGGCGCGGGAGGACGGTGACGCGGACGCGGGGCTCGCCTTCGACGTCTACGTCCACCGTCTCGTGCGCGAGATCGGGGCCATGGTGGCGAGCGCCGGCGGCCTGGACGTCCTGGTCCTCACCGGCGGGGTCGGCGAGAACTCGCCCCAGGTACGCGCCGCGGCGGCGGCCCGGCTCGGTCACCTCGGCGTCGAGATCGCGGCCGCGCAGAGCGAGGTGTCCGGTGACGCAGACATCACGGCGGACGGTGCCCTGGTCCGGACCGTGGTGGTCGCGGCGGCGGAGGACGTCGAGGTGGCGCGCGAGTGCCGAGCCGTCCTGGCTGCGGGGTAGCCCTCAGCCGGGGAAGCTGCGGTGGTCGCCGTCCTCCGGCGCCGCGAACTCGTGAGCGACGATCTCGTCGAAGAGCCGCCGCGTCTCGGCGCGTCGCGAGCCGTAGCGGGACGCGAGCCGGCCGCGACGCCGCCGGTCGAGGACCGGCGACGTCCCGAGCACCAGAAGCAGCACCGGGAGCGACCACGCGCCCATCCATCCGACCAGGCCGAGCGTCACCACCGTGGCGAGAGCGCACACAGGTGCCAGCTCCACCACGGCGGCCCGTCCGGGCCTCCCCAGGTCGGTCAGGATGCTCCACGCGCTCGGTGCCACGGTGAGCTCCATGAGGAGGAACGCTGCGACGGTGGCGAGCAGGCCGATCTCGACGTACGCCGCCACCACGCCGCAGGCGGTGACCGTCCCGGCCAGGACGGGCCACCCCACGTCGTACCAGAGACTCCTGGCGTGGTCGTTGCTCCTCATACCGCCACCGTCGCTCGGCACGGCCCTCCGCAGCGAGGGTCCTTCGACGCAAAGGTCCCGGGCCTTATGGCCCAGGTCACACGGAGCCCCGCCTCGTGAGGGCCGCATCGACGGAGTCCGCTTCTCCCGGAGCCGGTGAGACCCCGCGGGATCGGGGCCCTTGGACCCTCCCCTCGGGGGCGCTCGGGGTCCGAGGCTGGGGTCATGGACGGGTCACCGGCACGGGATCCTGATCGGCTACGACGGGTCGGAGGACGCCGACTCGGCGGTCGAGTGGGCGGCGACAGCGGCCCGCCTGCGCCAGGAACCGGTGGTGGTCGTGATCGCCGAGGACACCGGCGCGGACGCCCTGGGGCTGCGGTGGTGGCCGCAGAGCTACTGGCGCGAGCTCGGCGAGCGTGCCCAGGGCCTGCTGCGGGAGGCAGGGGTCTCGGACGTCCGGGTCGAGCGTCATGCCGGTGCGCTGGTGCCGGCCCTGGTCCCGCTGGCCGACGACGCGTCCATGCTCGTCCTCGGCAGCCGCGGTCACGGCCGCGCGGGACAGGCCTTCGTCGGCTCCACCAGCCAAGGGGCTGCCGGGCACGCGCCCTGCCCGGTGATCGTGGTGCGCGAGCAGGCGAACGCCGACTCCGACCGCCTCGTGGTGGGGGTCGACGGCTCGGCCGGGAGCGAGGCGGCCCTGGAGTTCGCGTGCCGCCAGGCCGAGCTCACCGAGCAGCGGGTGCTGGTGCTCCACGGGACGGGTGCCGCGCCGGACGCCGCGTCGGCGGCGCCCGCCGCGTCGGCGACGCCCGACCCCACGCGCGAGCCCGTCCCCGCCGCGGTGGCCGAGGCGGTGGCCCGGGCGCGCGCCGGGCACCCCGGCGTACCCCTGGAGACGGAGGCGGTCGGCCAGGGTGCCGCGCAGGCCCTGGTCGACGCGTCCTGCGACGCAACGCTCGTCGTGGTCGGCTCCCGTGGCCTGCGCGCGTACGAGGGCATGCAGCTGGGATCGGTCAGCCACGACGTGCTGCGCCGCGCGCGCTGCCCCGTCGCGGTCGTCCGCTGACGGCGGTCGGAGCCGGACCACCGCCGAGGACGCCCCCTGGCGGCATCCGGTGACGCCCGGCTCCCGAGGCGGTACCGTCGCGGGGTGACGGACGGGGGTCCGGGCGAGCACGACGGACCACACTGGGGACTCGATCAGCTGATGGACCAGCTGGTGGGGCGTGCTCGCGACGTCCAGCGTCAGGAGCGTCTGGGCGGCCTGCTCGACGCGAACCGCGCGATCGCCAGCGACCTCGACGTCTCCACCGTGCTCCGACGCATCATCGAGGCGGCCGTCGAGCTCGTGCACGCCCAGTACGGCGCCCTCGGGGTGATCGCGCCGGAAGGGGTCGGCCTCGAGCAGTTCATCCACGTGGGCATGGACGACGACACCGTCCGGTCGATCGGCCAGCTGCCCGAGGGCAAGGGCCTGCTGGGCCTGCTCATCGAGCAGCCGCACGCCATCCGCCTCGAGGACCTCAGCGGCCACGAACGCTCGGTGGGCTTCCCACCCGGGCACCCGCCGATGCGCGGCTTCCTCGGGGTCCCGATCCGGGTCCGGGACGAGGTGTTCGGCAACCTCTACCTCACCCGCGACGACGGCAAGACCTTCTCCGAGCAGGACGAGGAGATCGTCCAGGCGCTCGCGGGGAACGCCGGCGTCGCGATCGAGAACGCCCGTCTCTTCGCCGAGGCGCGGCACCGGCAGGACTGGCTCGCGGAGTCCGCGGAGGTGACCAGCCGGATCCTCGCCGGTGACCAGGGCACGCTGCAGCTGATCGCCCGGAGCGTGCTGTCGCTCGCGGAGGCAGACCTGGCCACCCTGGTCCTGCCCGACGACGGCCAGCTCCACGTCGCCGTGGCCGAGGGCCGCGAGTCGGCGCAGATCCAGGGCAACCGCTATCCGCGGGAGGGCACCCTGAGCGACCAGGTGATGGCGACCGGTGAGCCGGTCCGGCTCGCGAACGCCGAGGAGGCGGCCCAGGTCGGCGGCGGCACGATCTACCTGGCGGGGCGGTTCTCGGTCGGTCCGGTGATGGTGCTGCCCCTGGTCGGTCGCGAGGACGTGCGCGGCACCCTCGTGGTGTGCCGCAACCCCGGTCGGCGTCCGTTCTCGCAGGTCGACATGGAGATGGCCACGACGTTCTCCAGCCACGCGTCGACCGCGCTGGAGCTGGCGGAGGCGCGCCGCGACCAGCAGCGCGTCCTCCTCCTCGAGGACCGGGCCCGGATCGCCCGCGACCTCCACGACCACGTGATCCAGCAGCTGTTCGCCGCGGGGCTGATGGTGCAGGCGACGGCCGCCCACCTCGACGCCGAACGCGACGTGGCCGCCCTCTCCGACGTCGTCACCTCGCTCGACGAGGCCATCAAGCAGATCCGGGTCTCGATCTTCCAGCTCCAGCCGCACGCGGCGACCGGCCTGCGGTCCGCGGTGCTCGACGTCGTCAGCGAGATCCGGCCCGCCCTCGGCATCGACCCGCGTCTGGCACCTCGACGGGCCGCTGGACTCCCTGAGCACCGACGACCTGGTGCGCGACGTCACCGCGGTCGTCCGGGAGGCCCTGACCAACGTCGCCAAGCACGCCCACGCGCGCACCGTCCAGCTCAGCATCCACGCGACGACCGCCCAGCTGACCGTCACCGTGAGCGACGACGGCTGTGGCCTGACCACCACGCAGCGCCGCAGCGGCCTGGAGAACATGCGCCGGCGTGCCGAGGACCGCTCCGGCTCGATGGTGGTCGCGGAGCTGCCGGACCTCGGGGGCACGACCCTGGTCTGGACCGTGCCGATCGGCTGAGCGCTGGGCCGTGCGCTGGGCCGTGCGCCGCAAGCGCCGGCGTACCGAGCAGCGCCACAGCTCGTCGTTGTCCGTCCCCTTCCGGCGATGGCGGAGGTGGCCGCCCGGTGGGAGAGCATGAGACGCGTGAGCGAGCAGGTCCATGACATCGGCCGGCGCCGGGCGTGGATGATCTGGCTCGTCGCGCTGTCGGTGTACCTGCTGGCGGTGTTCAACCGCAGCTCGCTGGGCGTGGCCGGTCTGCTCGCCCAGTCCCGCTTCGACATCACCGCCACGCAGCTGTCGTTCTTCGTCGTGCTCCAGCTGGTCGTCTACGCCGGGCTCCAGATCCCGATCGGGGTGCTCCTCGACCGCTACGGGTCCCGGGCGCTGCTGCTGTCCGGGCTCGTGCTGATGTCGGTGGGCCAGCTGGTCTTCGCCTACGCGACGACCTTCCCGGTGGCGGTGCTGGCACGAGCGGTGCTCGGCGCCGGTGACGCCACCGTCTTCGTCAGCGTGATCCGACTGGTGGCCCTGTGGTTCCTGGTCCGGCAGGCGCCGCTGGTCACCCAGCTCACCGGCCAGACCGGGCAGGTCGGCGCGATCATCGCGGCCGCGCCGCTGGCCTACGCGCTCCACGAGCTGGGGTGGACCCGGACGTTCGCGCTGGCCTCGTCCCTCGGCGTCGTGCTGATGGTGGCCGTCGCCCTCGGCGTCAAGGACTCGCCGTACCGGCGCGAGGGCCCGGTCCGGATCAAGATGCGCGCGCTACGACGCACGCTGAGCCTGGTCTGGGGCAACCCCGGGACCCGGCTCGGGATGTGGTCGCACTTCACCTCGCAGTTCTCCGCAACGGTCTTCGCGCTGCTGTGGGGCTACCCGTTCCTGGTCCGCGGCGAGGGCCTCTCGGGCGGCGCTGCCAGCACGCTGCTGATGGTGATGACCGGATGGGTGATCGTCAGCGGGCTCGTCCTCGGCGTGCTGGTCGCCCGGTTCCCCTACTACCGTTCGTGGTTCGTGCTGGTGATCGTCGCGGCGATGGCGCTGGGCTGGGCCGTGGTGCTGGCGAGGTCCACACCGGCTCCGATGTGGATGCTGGTCGTCCTGGTCTGCCTGATGGCCACCGGCGGCCCGGCGTCGATGGTCGGCTTCGACCTGGCCCGGACCTTCATCCCGAAGGAGGCGTCGGGTCGGGCGAACGGCTTCGTCAACGTGGGCGGCTTCTCGGCGAGCCTGCTCACGATGGCGTTCATCGGCGTGCTGCTCGACCGGACCAGCGGCGGCGCGGCGTACGACCTGGCGGACTTCCGCGTCGCGATGTCGGTGCAGTTCGTCTTCTGGGGCTTCGGGGCCTTCATGATCCTGCGGTACCGCCACAAGGCCATCGCGCACCTGCACCGGCTGCATCCCGGCGTCGTGGAGTCGATGAAGCGCGGCGAGGCGTTCGCGCACCTGGGCTTCCACGAGCGCGAAGGGGTCTAGGCGCCTTCGGCCTCCATGGCCGCGACGTAGTCGCGCTTGATCCGGCGCCAGTCCTCGTCGGTCATCGTCCGGCGCCAGTACGGCGAGCAGGAGAGGTCCTGCCGGGTCAGGCCCCGGTCGTGCAGCAGGTGCTGACGGACGGCCCGGATCTCGTCGGCCTCGCCGTGGACGAACCCGAAGGGCCGACCCTGCGGGAAGTCCAGGTCCCGCACCGCGTCGACCAGCAGGTCGACGTCCTCCGGGTCGCGGCTGCGGTGGAGCCACCGGACGTCCACGTCACCGTTGCTCGGCAGGGCGACCTCGTGCCGAGGGCCGTCGCACACCAGTCGGACGACGGCGCGCGCGGTCGCGGGCAACGCCTCGAGCGAGGCGGCGACGGCAGGCAGCGCCGACTCGTCGCCGACGAACAGGTGCCAGTCGGCGGCCGGGTCCGGCCGGTAGCCACCGCTCGGCCCCGTGAACACGAGGGCGTCACCGGGAGCGGCGGCCGCTGCCCACGGGCCGGCGACGCCCTCGTCGCCGTGGACGACGAAGTCGATGGTCAGCAGGTGGGCGACGGGATCCCAGGCCCGCACCGTGTAGCGGCGCCGAGCGGGCGGCGGCTCGTCCGGGTGGGACTCCCGGACGGCCTGAGGGTCGAACACCTCGTCGTACGACGCCCCGGCGGGGCGGAAGGCGGCGTTCACGTAGGCGTCCGTCGCGTCGGGCATGGTCAGCCGGGCCAGGTCCCCGCCGCCGAGGGTGACCCGCACCAGGCCGGGCGTCAGCCACTCCGTGGTCACGACACGTCCGTGCACCGCTCACCTCCTGGGTCGTCCCGCGAGCCTAGCCAGGCGGCCCGCGCGGCTTCCGGCGCCGCCCCCGGGTGGCAGTGACGCGGGGTTGTCACCGCACCAGTACGGCGTACCCGTCTGGTGCGGGGCTGTGGCTACTTCGTGCGCCTTGTGCGGGCACTTCGGCGGTGATAACCCCGCGTTACACGGGTCGGGACCCGCGGTGCGCGACGACCCGGCACAGCACCGGGTCCTCCTCGCCGTAGGGCGAGAGGCCGGTGCCCTCCTCCTGGTGGGTCACCTCCCAGCCGCGCGCCCGCAGGTCGTCGAGGAGGGCCTCGGCGTTCTGGTAGCGCCGGTAGTGACCACGGTGCACCTTGGTGTTGGGCTCGTCCTTGTCGGTGCGGAACTCGGCGGCGAGGGAGTCACCGGGCCGGGCATGGGCTCCGATCGCGTCCAGCAGACCTCGCTGGGTGCTCTCGTCGATGGCGTGCAGGAAGAAGCGCAGGTAGTACAGGACCGGACCGTCCGTGGGGTCCATGGCCTGCTGGAGTGCCTCACCCAGCGCCGCGGTGTCGGCCACGTCGCACTCACGGAAGGACACCGTGTCCTCCAGGTGCGCCTTGGCGGCGCGGGCGGTGGCGTGGTCGATGCCCACCGGCGACTGGTCGAGCCCCAGCACCCGGCGTCCGGCGCCGCCGAACGCCAGGGCGTCGCGCCCGTCACCGCACCCGATGTCGACGACCGTGGCGGGGGTGTCCTCCCGCCCGTCGACGAACTCGAAGAACGACGACCCACTGGTGTAGCTGTGGTGGGCGTAGAAGTTCGCCCAGTAGACCTTGGTCCGCTCGGCCTCGGCGACCTCTCCCTCGACCGCGGCGTCGGTGCGGGCGAGCACCCAGCTGAACCCCGGCTTGGGTCGGCGCCAGTCCGCGCCGTACAGGCACTCCACCACCGCCTCCGCCGCCACCGGCACCAGCCCCCGGCCCGGGGGGAAGTCGATCTCGCGCGTCCCGCCCCACTCCGCCTCGGTGACCACCGACGTCCCGGCCACGCCCCACGGGAACCGCAGCACGCCACCGGTGTCGAACCACGTGTGGAAGATGTCGAGCCTCTCGCCGGCCTGCCGTGGATCCGTCACGTGGAGCGCGGTGGCATGGCACTCCACCTCGTAGCCGAGCTCGATCAGGCGCAGCGCGATCGCCACGAGCTCGCGTGCGGCCGCCGGACCGGACCGCTCCGCCGAGACGTAGGCGGCATCCATGTCGATGTCGTGGCCGATGAACCCACCCTCGCGCACCGCGCCGAGCAAGGTGCCGTAGATGAAGAAGAGGTCGTGACCGAACTCGTCGGCGAACACCGTGCGCAGCCGCGCGTACAGCTCCATCACCTGCGCCTGCCACCGGGTGTCCAGGGTCTTCGACAGCTGGATCCGGCCGTCCTGCGACAGCACGTGCCCGGTGCTCATCAGCTCGCGCAGCTCGGCCATCGACTGCTGACCCCGCCGGGGCGGGGTCAGGTACATGCCGTGCCCGTTGATCGGCAGTCGATGCTCCCCCACCTGCACCGACACCGCCGTCCGCTTGTTCAGGTAGCGCCAGACGCCGCGGAACCGGAACGAGAAGGTGCGGATCTGGCGGCCGCTGTTGCGACGGTCGTCCGCCGGTCCCGGCACCGGCGGTGCCTGCCACGCGTGCACCAGGGGGGCCGCGTCCTGTCCACCGCCCTCCGTCGACCGGCCGCCTCGCAGCACGCTGTCCGAGCCCGACATCGGCGCGTCAGGGGTGGCGTACGTCGACGCCAGCAGGAGGTCGTCGACGTACAGGTCGACGCGGGTCGGGGGAGCCTGTGGTCCGACGACCACCCAGCCGCGCACCAACCGCCGCGAGAACTCCTCCACGATCCCGACCACCGGTGCCGGAGGCGGTGGCGCCGCCGCGGCCTGCCCCGGCTCCCCGGACGACCGACCGACCGTCGCCTTGGCCAGGGAGCGCAGGTACCGACGGGACATTCACGCTCTCCGGACGCAGGTACGGCACATGGGGGCTCAGTGTAGGGGTGGGCGCTCGTCCGTCGCGGACACGCCCTCGCCGGCCCGGCGGCGAGGGGAAGGAGCCCAGGGCTACTCCTCCGGTCGACGGAAGGACAGGCCGACGCGGGTCAGCACGCCGGCCCGGTGGACCCAGACGAGGACCCGGACGCAGGCCAGACCCAGCACGAGCGCGAGGATCCCCGCGACGGACTCGGCGCCGTGGTCGCCGGTGCTCCCCAGGTAGAGCAGGACGGCTCCGACGGGGACGAGCACGCAGCCGGCGAGCGCGACGGCCACGAGGACCGTCGTACGCCGGGAGCTCACGGCCGGCTCACGGCCGGGCCGGCTCGATCCTGCCCGTCACCTCGCCCAGCGCGATCCGGCCGCCACCGGTGCCGGGTGCGGAGTAGCGGAGGACGACCTCGTCGCCGTCCTCGAGGAACGTGCGGCCGTCGCCGAAGGGCTGCGTGCCACCCCACGACAGCTCCAGGAACGAGCCGCGGGTGTCGGGGTCGGGCCCGCTGATGGTGCCCGAGGCGAACAGGTCGCCCGGGCGGGTGGAGGCGCCGTTCACCGTCAGGTGCGCCAGCATCTGCGCCGGCGACCAGTACATCGTGCGGTAGGGCGGGCGGCTGACGACGTCGCCGTTGAGCACCACCTCCACGTCGATGTCCAGCCCCCGCGGCCCGCCGCCCCCGCTGGTCGAGCCTGTCGAGACCAAGTACTCCAACGGCGTCGGGTCCTGGGCCGGCAGGTCGCACCAGGCCGCGTCGAGCGCGGCGAGGGGCGTCACCCAGGCGCTGACGGAGGTCGCGAACGACTTGCCGAGGAAGGGCCCGAGCGGGACGTACTCCCAGGCCTGGATGTCACGGGCCGACCAGTCGTTGAGGCCGACCACGCCGAAGACGTGGTCGGCGAACCCGTCGACGGCGATCCGCGAGGAGAGCACGGAGCCGACGCCGACCACGAACCCCAGCTCGGCCTCGATGTCGAGGCGCCGGCTCGGCCCGTACTCCGGCTGCGCCGAGCCGGACGGGAGCCGCTGCCCGCACGGCCGGACGACCGGCGTACCGCTGACGACGACGGTGCCGCCGCGGCCGTGGTAGCCGACGGGGAGGTGGCGCCAGTTCGGCAGCAGCGGTGGCTCCTGGTCGGGACGGAAGATCCGCCCGACGTTGGAGGCGTGGTCGAGGGAGGCGTAGAAGTCGACGTAATCGCCGACGGCGAAGGGCAGGTCGAGCCGGACCTCCGCCAGCGGTGTCGCGGGCAGGCCGTCGGCTGCGGCGAGCTCGGCGATCTCGGCGCGCGTCTCGGCCCAGACGGCCGGGCCGAGGGCCAGGAAGTCGTTGAGGGTGGGGCGGTCGAGCTCGGGTCGCACCGTGGCGACGTCGAGCACGGAGTCGCCCACCCGCACGCCGGCCCGCGGTGCACCGGCGCCGACGGAGTAGATGCCGTACGGCAGGTGGTCCAGGCCGTAGCCGTCGGTCGGGTCAGGCACGGGGTGCCTCCAGCAGGCCGAGGGCGACGAGGTCGTCGAGTGGCTCCGTCACGCTGCACGAGCCGAACGACGTGAACCACCGTCGCGCCCCGGCCAGGTCGCTGGTGCGGGCCAGCGCGACCAGGTCGTTCGGGTAGTCGTCGTCGAGCACCTCGGCGACCTCGGTGACCGAGCCGCCGTCGAACGCCCGCCGCGTCGCGAGCAGCACGTTCAGGAAGCCGTGGTGCTCGAAGCCGGTGTCGTGGTCGCGGTGACGCAACGCGTGGTGGAGCCCGGCCGTGCACTTGAACGCCGTCTCCCGGTCGAGCGCGGCGTCGATCCAGGAGGCGAGGGTGGTGGCGTCGGGGAAGAGGTGCGCCTCCGGTCCGCCGGTCCGGAACTTGAGGCTCACCTCAGCGTCCGCGACGGCGTCAGCCGCCGCGAGCCAGGCCGGCGTGGGCTGAGCCTGGGGGAGCTCGACGTACACCTGGGTCTCGGTGATGCCTCCGTCGGCCCGCGCTGCGTCGACGGCGGCGGTGATGCGGCGGACGTTGCCCGCCGGGTCGTCGAGGTCGCGGACGGCGGCCTCGAGGGCGACCAGCCGGTGTCCCCGCCTGGTGGCCAGGGTGGCGACACCGGCGACCGCACCGGCCCCGCCGGTGAGGACGACGGAGACCGGGACCTCGGGTGGCACCTCCGGGAGCTGGGTGTCCTTGACGACGAGCGGGCCGACCAGGTCGGCGTACCAGGTCTCGCTCCGGGCGGCGTACGCCGTGATCGCGTCAGGCAGCTCGGCGTCACCGGGTGGGAAGACGGCGGCATCGTCGACGAGGCCGCTCCAGGCGGCAGGGAGGCTCACGAGGCCAGCCAACCACGTCGGGTCGGAGCGCCTCTACACGAGTCGCGCGCGGCCGCGCTTGCCGAGCTGGTCGGCGATGATGACGCGCTGAACCTCGCTGGCGCCCTCCCAGATCCGCTCGACGCGCAGCTCGCGGAAGAAGCGCTCGGCGACGTTCTCGCGCATGTAGCCACGCCCGCCGAAGACCTGCACGGCCCGGTCCGCCACGCGGCCGGCCATCTCGCTGCTGAACAGCTTGGCCATCGAGCACTGCGCGTGGGCGACCTTGAGGTCCGTGCCGCGGTCGAGGCCGCGGGCGACCTCGTAGACGAGCGTGCGGGCGGCGAAGAGCTCGGTGAGGCTGTCGGCGAGCATGCCCTGCACCAGCTGCTTGTCGGCCAGCCGGTCGCCGCCGACCTCGCGCTGCGCCGCGAACGCGGTCATCTCGTCGACCAGCCGCTCGGCCGCGCCGAGGCACCGGGTGGCCACCATCAGACGTTCGAAGCGGAACCACTCGTAGACGAACGACATCCCGTCGCCCTCCGAGCCGATCAGCTGCGTCGCGGGCACGCGGACGTCCTCGAAGGCCACGACCGGGTGGTGGTGGGCGATGGTGTGCGTGTACGCCGGGTCCCGCACCACGCGGATCCCGGGCGCGTCCTTGTCGGCGACGAACAGGGCCTGGTCGCCGGCGTGCTCACCGGTGGTGAGGACGGCCTGGAAGAGCACGTAGTCGGCCTTGTTGAAGCTGGTGACGTGCCACTTCACGCCGTTGAGCACGTACTCGTCCCCGTCGCGGGCCGCGGTCGCCTGCAGGTCGGAGACGTCGGAGCCGGCGTACTCCTCGGTGATCGCGTAGCACTCCTCGCGGCGGCCCTCGACCGTCGGGACCAGGTAGGTGTCGCGCTGGTGGTCGCTGGCGACCGCTGGCCACCACGCCGGCGGCGTGGTCAGGCACCAGGCCAGAGCGTTCGTGACCCTGCCTCCCTGCTCCTGGACCAGGACCTGCTGGAAGAGGCCGAGACCGCGGCCGCCCACCTCGGTGGGCATGTTGGTGGCGGTCAGCCCGAGCTCGACCGCGCGGGCCTCCAGCCGGTGGGCGACCTCCGCGGGCAGCTCGCCGGCGTGGGCCTCGGCGTACTCCTCGTGGGGGATCAGCTCGTCGGCGAAGCCGCGGGCGCGGGCCTGCAGCTCCAGGTCGTCGGGCGTGAGTCCGTACATGGGCGGCCTGTTCGTCGGGGGTCGAGGTCCGTTGACTGACTGTTCAGTCTATGCCACCCTCCCGAGCATGACCACTGTGCCGCGCAGTGCCGACGCGGTCGTCGTCGGCGGAGGGACGATCGGAGCCTGGGCCGCGTGGTTCCTGAAGCGCTCCGGGATCGGCGACGTGGTGCTGCTGGAGCGGGACACGCTGGGTCAGGGCGCGAGCTCCCGGGCCGCGGGCATGGTGCGCGCCCAGGGCGGCACCGAGGCGGCGGTCCGGCTCGGGTTGTTCAGCCGCGACTTCTACCTCGGGCAGCAGGACCTGCTGGGCATCGACTCGGGGTTCGTGGAGCAGGGCTACTTCATGCCGTGCTTCACCGCCGAGGAGGTCGAGCAGGCGCACGCCCGGATCGCGATGCAGCAGGCGGTAGGTCTCGACGTGCGGTGGGTGGACGGCGACGAGGTCGACGCGATGAACCCCGCGATGGCGCCGGGGCAGACGCTGGGCGCGTCGTACGCCGCGGAGGACGGCTATCTCGATCCGCCGCGCAACGTGCTGGCCTACACCGCCGCGCTGTTCACGGCCGGGGTACGGGTCTGCGAGCGGACGGCGTTCACCGGGCTGACCGTCGAGGGCGGTCACGTGACCGGCGTCCGTACCTCGGCCGGAGACATCGCCACGAGCCGGGTCGTCCTGACCGGCGGCCCGGGCCTGGCAGCCGTCGGTGCCGCGGCCGGCGTACGTATCCCGTCGGGTGGAGCGCGCCACCAGGTGGTCGTCACCGGGAGTCATCCCGACTTCGCGCCCGAGCGCCTGCCGATGGTCTTCGATGTCGCGTCCGGCATCTACTGGCGACCCTGCGAGGGCGGAGTGATGTGGGGGATGAGCAACCCCGACGAGCAGCCCGGAGAGGCGACCGAGTTCGACGACGCCTACTTCGCGCGGATGAGCGCACGGATGGCGCGGCTGCTCCCGACGACGGCGGAGGTCGGCCTGCGCAAGACCTGGGCCGCGACCATCGACTTCACCTCCGACAACCTGCCGATCCTCGGGCCGGCGATCGGCGCCGACGGGGTGGTCGAGGGCGTCTTCGTGGCCGCCGCCGGCGGGCACGGGATGATGTGGGGCCCGGGCATCGCCCGCGCTGCGGCCGACCTGGTGCTCGAGGGCGCCACCGAGGTCCTCGACGTCACCGACCTGGGCCTGGACCGGTTCGACGCCCACGGCCGCAGCCGCCTCGCCCCCGACCCCATCGCCCTCCCCTTCCCCGAGAACGCTGACCCGGCGCTGGTCGACGGCCCTCGGCGCCGGGTCAGAGGATGAGGGCGTCGACGACGAGAGCGGAGGTCGCGCCGACGACGACCGGGTTGAGGTCGACGGCCCGGAGGTGCTCGCCGAGCTCGACGGCCAGCTGCCCGAGGGCCACGACCGCGTCGAGGAGGGCCTCGAGGTCGGCGGGTGCGGCTCCGCGGTAGCCGTCCAGCAGCCTGGCCACCCGCAGCCCCCGAACCATCTCGCGGGCGGTCTCGCGGTCGACGGGCGGCAGCGCGACCGCCCGCTCGGCGACCAGCTCCACGAGCGTCCCGCCCGCGGCCACCACCACCAGCGGCCCGAGCAGCGGGTCACGCACGATGCCGAGCGCCACCTCCACCCCGCTCACCTGGCGCTGCACCAGCACCCGCGGCCCCAGCCGCCCCGCCAGGTCGTCGTACGCCGCTCCGACCGCGCCGCGGTCACCGAGTCCCAGCCGTACGCCGTCCGCCTCGGTCTTGTGGTGGATCGCGTCCTCGGACGTCTTGAGCACGACCGGCCAGCCGATCTCCGCGGCCGCAGCCTCGGCCTCGCGGCGCGACCCGACCACCGTCGCCCGCGCGACCTCGATCCCGTAGTCCCGGAGCAGCCCCGACCAGTCGGCCGTCCCCGAGCGACGCCACCGCTCCCTCCGACCCTCGTCGACGACCACCGGCGGCCGTGGCCGCGGCGGCGTGGACAGCAGGTGCCCCAGCGCGCGCAGGCCCGAGATCGTGCCCTCCAGCACCGGGATCCCCAGCGCCCGGAGGCCGTCCGCGGTCGCCCGGTCCACGGCCGACGGCAGGTTGCTCAGCACCGCCACCGGCTTGTCGGTCCGCGCCAGCAGGCTCTCGAGCGCGCGCGGGAACGAGTCGTCCCCGTCGTACTCCTCCACCAGGTCCACCGCCAACGCGACCGCCCCCACCGCGGGGTCGTCGGCGAGGGCCGCGAGCGCATCCCCGAAGAGGTCCTCGGTGCCGGCGCCGGTGCCCCAGACGTCGAGGGGGTTGGTCGCCTCGAGCCCGGGGTCCAGCAGCGACGTCAGCCGGGCGATCGTCTCGGGCGCCAGGTCCGCGAACGGTACGCCGAGCCGCTCGGCCACGTCCGCGACGAGCACCCGTTCGGCTCCCGAGTCGTGCACCGTCGCCAGGCCGCGTCCGCCGGCAGCCCGCGGACGTCGTGCGATCGCGAACGTCTCGAGGCTGTCGGTCAGCTCGGGGAGGTCGGCGCACCGGTGCACGCCGTACGCCGTGAACAGCGCCTCCCACCCGGCGTCCGACCCGGCGATCGCCCCGGAGTGGGCATCCACCAGCGCCTGCCCCCGGACCGAGGTCCCCACCGTCAGCGCCACCACCGGGATGTCGCGCGCAGCCGCCTCGGCCAGCCCGGCCCGCAGCCCCGCCGCGTCACGCATCGTCTCGAGCACCAGCCCGACGACCCGGGTCTCGGGCAGCGACAGGGCGTAGGCGAGGTGGTCCGCGGTCGTGCACACCAGCTCCTGCCCCGAGCTCACCACGACGGAGTACTCCAGCCTCCGGTGCGTGCGCAGCATCGCGGAGAACACCGACCCCGAGTGGGTGACCAGCGCGATCGAACCCACCGGCAGCGGGTCGCGCTCGAGGTAGCCGATCGCGCGCACGCCGGTCGTGAGGTCGACGAAGCCCATGCACCCGCCACCCACGAGCGCCAGGTCGCCCGCTGCCGCGACCACCGCTTCCTTCACGCCGTACGCCGGCCCGTAGACGACGGCGCCCGCGTCGCCGCGGGCCGCGGCGACCTCGAGCGTCGGGGCCAGTGCACTGTCCGGGATCCCCAGCAGCACCAGGTCGACCGGCTCCGGCACCTCGCTCAGCGACGGGACGCACGGACGCCCGGACACCTCCCGCCGGGTCGGGTGCACCAGGTGCACGCGCTCGAGCCCGGGGCTGCGCAGGACCTCGGTCGTCAGCCGCCAGCCGAACGAGCCGGGCCGGTCGCTGGCGCCCACCACGGCCACCGACCGGGCGCCCATCATCGCCCGCAGCCGGGCAGGTGGAGCCGGCGTCACCGCGCGGGACGACCCAGCAGCCGACGCGGGGAGCGCCGCGCGTCGTAGGCTCCCGGCACGTGAGTCATGGTCCGCCGTTTCGTCGAAGGGTCCTGACTGACTGTTCAGTCTAAGACGTGCTAGCGTTCCGCCACAAGGAGCGGACGCGAGACAGGGGACCGATGGCCGCGCGCGACCAGGGTGACGCTGTCGCGGACGTACGCCGTGACCAGATGCTCGCGGCCGCCGCCACGTTGATAGCCGAGCGAGGCTTCAGCGACACCCGGATCGCCGACGTCGCCGAGCGGGTCGGGGCCAGCCCTGCCCTGGTCATCTACTACTTCGGGACCAAGGACAGCCTGCTCACCGAGGCCCTGCGCTGGTCCGAGCGGTCCTTCTACGCCGCCACCGAGGAGATGCTCCGTTCCACCACCAGCCTGCGCAAGCGGCTCGAGATCCTCGTCGAGTGGACCCTCGTCCCCGACAACCAGACGGCGCTCACCGGTGACTGGGGCCTGTGGTTCGACCTGTGGGCGCAGGCGTTCCGCCATGCCGGAGGTGAAGAAGGACCGCGCCGAGCTCGACCGGCAGTGGCGCGACCTGATCGCCCGGGTGGTCCAGGCGGGCATCGACGCCGAGGAGATCGGCCGGGTGGACGTCGAGACGTTCGCGATCATGTGGGGCGCGCTGCTCGACGGCCTCGTCGTGCAGGTGGCCCTCGACGACCCGGTGGTCGACGCCGAGCGCGCCCGCACGGTGGCGTTGGGCGTCGCCTACCAGGAGCTCGGCCTCGCCGGTGGTCGGCCTCGCGCCTCCCGGTCCCGCTCGTCGCGCTCACGCTGACCGAGTCCGTCAGCCCGAGGGTCTGGCCCTCGCGCCGCAGCAGGTCTAGCGTCGAGTGCGGACACGAGACCACCTCATCCCGAGATGGCCTGCACGACAGGAGGGCCATGCTGTGTTCATTCAGATCATCCAAGGCACCTGCTCACGGCACGACGAGCTCCGCGCGATGGCGAAGGCCTGGCGCGAGGAGCTGAGCGGTGGCGCGGTCGGCTGGCTCGGCGGCACGTACGGCTTCACCGACGACGACCAGTTCCTCGGCGTGGTCCGCTTCGAGTCGCGCGAGGCCGCGATGGCGAACTCTGCGCGCCCGGAGCAGACCGCCTGGGCCGAGCGCATGATGGCGCTGATGGACGGACCCGTGGAGTTCCACGACTGTGACGACGTCATGCTCCTCATGGACGGCGGCTCGGACGACGCCGGCTTCGTCCAGATCATCCAGGGGCGAGGTCGACGACCCCGACCGGATCAAGGCGATGCTCGCCGACACCTCGATGCTCCACGAGATGCGCCCCGAGATCATCGGCGGGACGCTGGCCCTCGAGCCAGACGGCACGTTCACCGAGACCATCGCGTTCCGCGACGAGGACAGCGCTCGCGAGGGCGAGAAGACGGAGCCGCCCCCCGAGGTGCGCTCCGAGCTCGAGTCGATGATGGCCGGGGCGAAGTTCTACGACCTCCACCACCCCTGGTTCGAGTCGGCCTGAGCGGACCCTGACCGGCCCATGAGCTTCGACGTCAGCGCCGACGCCTACGCGCGCTTCATGGGCCGGTGGTCCGAACCCCTCACCGGGGTGTTCCTCGACAGCGCCGACGTCCGGGTCACCGGGCAGGTGCTGGACGTCGGCTGCGGCCCGGGCGTGCTCACGGCGGTCCTCGTCGACCGCTACGGCGCGCCCGCGGTCGCCGCCCTCGACCCGTCGCCGTCCTTCGTCGCGGCGACGAGCGAGCGGTTCCCGGGCATGGACGTCCGCCAGGGCGTGGCGGAGGCGATCCCGTTCGACGGACGGGACCTTCGACGCAGCGCTGGCCCAGCTGGTCGTGCACTTCATGTCCGACCCGGTGGCCGGCCTGCGCGACATGGGGCGGGTGACCGTGCCCGGCGGCGTCGTCGCGGCCTGCGTCTGGGACCACACCGGAGGCGGCTCGCCGCTGTCGCTGTTCTGGTCCGCGGCCGCGGACGTGGATCCGGCGGCCCCGAACGAGGCGGACCTGCCGGGGACCGCGCGAGGGCCAGCTCGCGGCGTACGCGCAGGAGGCCGGGCTGCGCGAGATCACGCTCCTCGACCCTCACCGTGCACAACCGGTTCGAGTCCTTCGACGAGTGGTGGGCGCCGTACCTCTTCGGGGTGGGACCGCTCGGGGCGTACGTCGCCACGCTCGAGCCCGACCACCTCGACCGCCTGAAGGAGCGGTGCCGCGAGCTGCTGCCCGACGGCCCCGTTCGAGCAACCGGCCGTGGCCTGGAGCGTCCGCGCCCTGGTCTGAGCCGGAGTCAGGCGCCGAGGTCCGAGCAGGCGCTCGGCGAGGTGCTCGGTGTTGGCGACGAAGCGGTCGACGTCGGCGTCGGTGTGCTGGACCGAGATCAGCCACTGCTCGACCTTGCCCCAGGGTGGGAGGAAGGTGCCGCGGTTGTGCTGCACCAGCCAGTGGGCGTGGCCGTAGCGGCCGTCGAGCTCGCGGAAGTCGCGGAAGTTGCGGATCGGGTGGGGCAGGAACGACACGCAGCCCTTGGCGCCGACGGTCACCACCCGCCACGGCGCGTCGTACCGGTCCACGACGCCCTGGAGGCCGTCGCGCATCCGGTCGCGGAGCCGGTCGAGGCGGGCGTACGCCGCGTCGTCCAGCACCTCGGTCAGCATCGCCCGCGCGGCCGCCATCGCCAGCGGGTTGCCGTTGAACGTGCCGACCTGCTCGTAGCCCCCGTTCTCGATCAGGCCCATCACCTCGGTCGCTGCCACCGATGGCGGCGGTGGAGAGGCCGCCGCCCAGCGCCTTCGCGAGGCAGACCAGGTCGGGCGTCACGCCGAAGAGCCGGGTGGCGCCACCCGGTCCCACGGTGAGGCCGGTCTTCACCTCGTCGAAGGCCAGCAGGGCGCCGTGCTCGTGCAGCAGGCCTTGAGGGCCGCGAGGTAGCCGTCCTCGGGGACGATGATGCCGGCGTTCATCATGATCGGCTCGACGATCATGCCGGCGACCTCGCCGGGGTGGGCCTCGAGCGCACGCCGGACCGCCGCCACGTCGTTGAACGGCACGATCGTGGTCAGGCCGGTGATCGCGTCGGGGATGCCGCCGTTGTCGGTGATCGCCGATCGGCGCGTCCGCGGGGCCGATGTCCTCGTCGACCTCGGGCAGCACCGAGACCATCACCGAGTCGTGGTGGCCGTGGTAGCCGCCCTCGACCTTGAGGATCCGGTCGCGCCCGGTCGCCGCCCGCATCAGGTGGACCGCGTCCATCGTGGACTCGGTGCCGGAGTTGCCGAAGCGCCACAGCGGCTGCCCGAAGCGCTCGGCGAGGTTGTCCGCGACGACGACGGAGTCCTCGGTGGGCTGGGCGAAGTGGGTGCCGCGCGCAACCCGGGCGCGGACCGCCTCGACGATCGCCGGATGGGCGTGGCCGGCGAGCGAGACGCCGTACCCGCCGTGGAAGTCGGAGTACTCGTTGCCGTCGACGTCGTAGGTCTTCGAGCCGAGTCCGTGGCTGAGCCACACCGCGTGCGGCTCGGCGACCTGCCAGCTCGACGTCGCCCCGCCGGCGAGCGTGCGCGCCCGCTCGGACATGGCCTTGCTGGCGCCCTGCCGGTCCAGGAAGGCCTGCGGTCTCGTCCTCGATGAGGGTGTCGAGCCGGGTGGACAGCTCGGGATGCGATCTCGGTCGCGGTCATCGGGGCTCCTGCCCGTCGTTCACACGGTTGACTGATCGTTCAGTCTAAGTGACGGATTTCCGGGGCGGCAAGCCGGAGCGCGCTCGCCCGGCGCCTGTCGGCAGGGGTCCTCGCGGTGGCGGAACCATCGACACCCGATCGATACTCGACATTCCCCGCGGTCGCGGTGACAATGACCTTGGCTGAACAGTCAGTTAGGTCGGATTCCCCACGACGGACAGGTCGGCGACGCTGTCGACGGTGAAGAGGTTGGCATGAGCTTCGACCCGAACGACCCGGCACGACGCCTCCGGCGGCCTCGACCGCAGCTGGCCCGGCGAGACGTCCTGCGCGGAGGCCTCTGGGTGGGCGTGGGCCTGGGGGCCGCGCCGCTGCTCGCGGCGTGCGGCGACAGCGGGTCCGCCGGACAGGCGGTGAGCGGCGCCGCCCCCTATCCGCTGGCTCGACCCGACAGCCCGGTCACCCTGCCGATCAAGGACAGCAACCCGCCCATCGCCGACGGCGTCGACCCGGAGTCCGGTGGTGCCTTCAAGATCCTCAACTACGTCCGACTACATGGCGCCCGGGATCATGAAGGACTTCGGCAAGAAGCACGGCGTCACGGTGCAGGTGACGCCGTACAACAACTACGACGAGATGCTGGCCAAGATCCGCGCCCCCGGCGAGTCCTTCGACCTCGTGTTCCCGGGTCCGAGCGTGCTGAGCAAGATGGTCGTACACCGAGCTGATCCAGCCGCTCAACCACTCGTACGTGCCCCACCTGAAGAACGTGTGGCCGGAGTACCAGGACCCCTGGTACGACCGCGGCGCGCAGTACACCGTGCCGTACACCGTCTACGGCACCGGAGTGATGTACCGCGCCGACCGGGTCTCCGAGGTGCCGGAGAACGGCTACGACCTCATGTGGGACAAGCAGTACGCCGGCAAGACGTACCTCCTCGACGACTACGGCGAGGCCATCGGCATGTCGCTGCTCCGCAACGACATCACCACCGACATCAACACCAGCAACCCCGACTACGTCCGGCAGGCCACGGACTCGCTCATCGAGCTGATCGACCTGGTGCGAGATCAAGGCCAACGTCAACGCCTACTCGGAGGTGCCGGAGGGCACCGCCACGGTCCACCAGGCCTGGTCGGGCGACCCGATCGCCGGCCAGTACTACCTGCCCAAGGGCGAGACCCCGGAGGTGCTGGCCTACTGGCGTCCGGAGGACCCGGCCAGCCGGGTGATCGGCAGCGACGTGATCGCGATCCCGAAGAGTGCCCAGAAGCCGGTGCTGGCGCACCTGATGATCAACGACCTCCTCGACAACGACGATCGGCCTGCGGAACTTCGGATGGAACGGCTACCAGCCGCCGCTCACCAAGCTGTCCGCCCGCTACCTGATCGACCAGGAGTACATCCCGGAGAACCTGATGAACGCCGTCGTCGTGCCCGGTGACTTCGCCACCGGGCTCACCTACTACGAGGTGAGCCCCGAGACCGAGGCCCTCTGGCGCAACAACTGGTCGAGATTCAAGGCCGGTGCCTGACGCGACGTCGGGTCACGACCGCGCGACCAAGCGGCTGTGGCCCGCCCTGGCCCTGCCCGGCACGCTGTGGCTGATCGCGCTGTTCCTGGTGCCGACGTACGCCGTCATGGCCGTCGCCTTCAGCGGGAACATCAACATCTTCGGCGAGCCGATCCCGGCCTGGAACCCGCTCGACTGGCAGTTCGACACCTTCCGCACGGTGCTGTCGGAGTCGGTCTCCGGGATCTACCAGGAGGTGTGGATCCGGACCGCGCTCTACACGTTCTGGGCGCTGGTGATCTGCATCGGGGTCGGCTACCCGGTGGCGTACTACAGCGCCCGGCTGGCCGGGAAGCGCCGCGGCCTGATCCTGGCGCTGATCCTGGCGCCCGTGGTGGATCAACTACATCACCCGGATGCTCGCCTGGGTCAACCTGCTGCAGGACGACGGCTACGTGAACAAGTTCCTCGGTCTCTTCGGCATCGCTCCGCACTCGTGGCTGAACGGCAGCTCGTTCACCGTGGTGATGGCCCTCGCCTACGGCTACCTGCCGTTCTTCATCATCCCGCTGTTCGCGTCCCTCGACCGGATCGACGGCCGCCTGCTCGAGGCCTCGCGCGACCTCGGGCATCGGCTCGGTCCGGACGTTCCTCCACGTGACCCTGCCGCTGTCGCGGCTGGGCCTGATCACGGCCATCGTCATCACGGCCCTGCCGATGGCGGGTGACTACTACACGAACACGATCGTCTCGGGCTCGCCGAAGACCAACATGATCGGCAACCAGATCGAGCTGTACCTGCTGCAGGGGCCGCAGAAGAACCTCGGTGCCTCGATCGTGCTCCTGCTCTCGTTCGTGCTGCTCTTCTTCATGCTCTACTACCTGGTCCTGACCCAACGCGCAGCCAAGGACGCCCGATGACAGAGGTCGAGACACCTCGCGCCCGGGCCGCTCCAGCGACCCCCGGCCGCGCAAGAAGTGGGTGCCCCCGTGGCGGAACCCGTGGCGACGTCCGTACGTCCTCGCGACGGTCACCTGGCTGTACATCCTGTGGTCGCTGCTGCCGGTGCTGATCGCCGTCCAGTTCTCGTTCAACGACGGCCGGTCGCGCAGCACCTGGCAGGGCTTCTCCCTCCAGTGGTACTGCTGCAACGAGGGATCGGTCTTCGAGGACCCGAGCCTCCTGCTGTCGCTGAGCAACAGCCTCATCCTCGGCGTCGCGACCGTCCTGGTGGCGACACCGCTGGGCGTGATGCTGGCGATGGGCCTCACCCGGTGGCGGTCGCGCACCAGCAAGGTGGCGAACGGGATCGCGCTGATCCCGCTGGTGACCCCCGAGATCGTGGTCGGGTCCGCCCTCTACCTGGTCATGATCAACCTCTACCAGTTCGTCCCGCTGGGCCGGCCGGCGATGCTGCTGGGGCACGTCACGTTCTCGGTCTCCTACGTCCTGGTGATCGTCCGCTCCCGGCTGCTCAGCATCGGCGGGGAGTACGAGGAGGCGGCCCGGGACCTCGGCGCCAGCTCGCTGCAGGCGATCCGGACGATCCTGGTGCCGCTGCTGATGCCGTCGATCTTCGCCTCGGCGATGATCGTGTTCGCCTCGTCGCTCGACGACTTCGTGGTCAGCCAGTTCCTCTACGGCGACGCCTCGAACATCACGGTGCCGATCAAGCTGTACAGCGCCGTGCGCTGCGGCGCCGACGCCGGCGCTCAACGCCCTGGCGTCCCTCCTCCTGGTGGGCTCGCTGCTGGCGCTGATCCTGGCGTACGTCGGACTGCGGGCGCGCAAGCGCGGGCCCGGCTCGGCGTCTGGAGGACCTCGCCGACTACGGGTGAGCGGAAGCGGTGCCGGCAGGCTCCCGGTCCGCGGGGGTCGCGGACGCCGCCAGCACCCGGAGCGACTCCGGCGGCAGGCAGACCGTCACCGGCTGGCCGGCGGTCAGCTGGTCGCGGTCGGAGGTGTTGGTGACCAACGACTGCACGACGGCGCCCTGCGGGAGCCGGACCAGCACCTGCGTGGTCGAGCCCAGGAAGACGGTGCGGTCGACCATGCCCGGCAGCCGGTTGGCCCCGGTGAGCCCGGCCTCGGCCAGCTCGACGCACTCGGGCCGGATCACCGCGCGGCCCGGTCCGGCGTCGTGCTCGGGTGGCACCTGCGCGTCGAGGGTGAACTCGCCGTAGCGGATGGTGCGGACCGACCCGGTGGCGGACGGGCACTCGATGTCCAGGAGGTTGGCGACGCCCAGGAAGTCCGCGACGAACTCGGTGAGCGGCTCGCGGTACACGTCCTCCGGCGTGCCCGAGCTGCATGATCCGGCCGCCGTCCATGACGACCAGGCGGTTCGACATCTCGAGCGCCTCCTCCTGGTCGTGGGTCACGAACACGAAGGTGATGCCGATCTCGCGCTGCAGGCCGGTGAGCTCCGCGCGGAGCGAGTGGCGGAGCTTGGCGTCGAGGGCGCCGAGGGGCTCGTCGAGGAGGAGCACGGCCGGCTCGAGGACCAGCGCCCGGGCCAGCGCCACCCGCTGCTGCTGCCCGCCGGAGAGCTGGTGCGGCCGGCGCGCGCCGTACCCGCCGAGCTGGACGAGGTCGAGCGCCCTGGCGACCTTGGCGGCCCGCGTCTGCTTGTCGAGGTCCTTGCGCCAGCGCAGCCCGTAGCCGACGTTGTGCTCGACGTCGAGGTGGGGGAACAGCGCGTAGCTCTGGAAGACGGTGTTGACCGGGCGCTTGTGGGCCGGTGTCTGCGCGACGTCGACGCCGTCGATGAGGATCTGGCCGTCGGTGGGCTGCTCGAAGCCGGCCAGCATGCGCAAGCGTGGTGGTCTTGCCGCAGCCCGGAGGGGCCGAGCAGGGTGAAGAACTCGCCGGGGTCGATCTCGAGGTCGATGCCGTCGACCGCGGTGACGCCGTCGAACTCCTTGCGGAGACCGACGATCGAGATGGACCCGCCGGTGTGATGACGTGCTGGTTCGCCTCGGGCCATGCGCGGAAGTGTAGACAGCCGGGGTGGCGGGCGGAACCACATGACTGACTATTCAGTCAGAGCGAGGCCGTCGCGGGAGGAAGCGCGCGGCGGGTATCGACGTGTTCGCCGGGTGGCCCTAGACTGACTGAACCACCGTTCAGTTACTGTGAAGGAGGCGAGATGCCGACGATCCCCGCTGCACCGCTCGACCCGGCCCAGCTGGAGCTGTCCCTGGCGCCCTTCGGTTCCAGCCGGATGCTGCCCCGCGACGCCTACCTGGCCGACGACGTGCTGGCCTGGGAACGCGAGCATCTCTTCTCGGGCTGGATGTGCCTGGGCCGCTCCGCCGAGATCAGGCCGGGCGGGATGCGTGCCGAGTCGGTCGGGGACTACGGCGTACTCCTCACGCGCGACAAGGAGGGCGTGCTCCGGGCGTTCGAGAACGCCTGTCGGCACCGTGGCCACGAGCTGCTGCCCTGCGGCGGGTCCGCCGAGGCGCGGGCGATCGTCTGCCCCTACCACGCCTGGTCCTACAAGCACGACGGCAGCCTGATCGGTGCTCCGCACTTCAAGGAGATCGAGTCGTTCGACAAGTCGACGCTCGGGCTCAAGCCGGTCCGGGTCCAGGAGTGGCACGGCTGGGTCTTCGTCGACCGGTCGGGCGTCGGCCTCCGACTTCGCCGAGCACATCGGCGAGCTGGAGCAGATCGTCGCGCCGTACGACGCCGCCTCGCTGGTGACCTGCGAGACCCACGAGTACGACGTCGCGGCGAACTGGAAGGTGATCGTCGAGAACTACCAGGAGTGCTACCACTGCTCGATGATCCACCCCGAGCTGTGCCGGGTCTCGCCGCCCACGAGCGGGGAGAACATCGAGCGCGACGGCAACTGGGTCGGCGGCTGGATGGAGCTGCGCCAAGGCGCCGAGACGATGTCGCTCGACGGCCGCAGCGGCGGGGTCGCGATGGCGCGCCTCGACGAGCACGAGCTGTCGACGGTGATGTACGTCGCGGTGCTGCCCAACCTGCTGATCTCGCTGCACCCCGACTACGTGATGACGCACCAGCTGGTGCCGCTCACCCCGCACACGACGCGGATCACCTGCTCGTGGGCGTTCCCGGCCGACGTCGCGGCCCGCGAGGGCTTCGACCCGGCGTACGCCGTGGACTTCTGGGACCTCACCAACCGACAGGACTGGACGGCGTGCGAGTCGGTCCAGCGCGGCATGTCGGCCCCGCACTACGAGGCCGGCCCGCTCGCCCCCGACGAGGACGGCGTCTACCAGTTCGTCACCCACCTGGCCCGCGCCTACCAAGGACGCTGACCCGGCTCCTGCCGACGCGCGGGTCAGCTCGTCCAGGCGCGCCAGAGGGCGGCGTACTCACCGTCCTGGGCGACCAGCTCGTGGTGCGAGCCGAGCTCGACGACCTCGCCGTCGATGATCACCGCGATCCGGTCGGCGTCGTGCGCGGTGTGGAGCCGGTGCGCGATCGCGACCACGGTCCGACCGTCGAGCAGCGCGTTCATCGAGCCCTCGAGCGTGCGCGCGGTGCGCGGGTCGATCAGCGAGGTCGCCTCGTCGAGCACCAGCGTGTGCGGGTCGGCGATGATCAGCCGCGCCAGGGCGATCTGCTGCGCCTGCGCCGGGGTGAGGGACTGGTTGCCCGACCCGATCAGGGTGTCGAGACCCTGGGGCAGCCGCTCCACCCAGTCCCGGGAGCCGACCGCCGACAGGGCGTCGTAGACCGCCTCGTCCGAGGAGTCCTCACGGGCCAGGATGATGTTGTCGCGCACCGTGCCGACGAACACGTGGTGCTCCTGGGTGACCAGCGCGACCTCGGTCCGCAGCAGCTCCAGCGGTAGCTCCACGAGCTCGACGCCCCCGACGGTCACCGAGCCGGTCCGTGGCCCGTTGATCCCCGACAGCAGTCGGCCGAGCGTCGACTTGCCGGAGCCCGACGGCCCGACGATCGCCAGCCGCTCGCCGACGCGCAGGTCGAGCGACACCCCGTGCAGTACGTCGTGCCCCTCGCGGTAGGCGAAGCGCAGGTCCGTCCCGACCAGGTGCGGCCCGTCCGGCCGGTCGGGCCCCGGGGTGCGGTCCTCCGGCACCTCCGCGATGCCGAGCAGCCGGCTCGTCGACGCCACGCCGACCTGCAGCCGGTCCATCTCGCCGACCAGCCGGTCGAGCGGCCCGCTCAGCGACTCGACGTACAGCAGCGCGGCCGTGATCTGCCCGAGCGAGACCCAGCCCTGCTGGTAGCCGTAGCCGCCGACCAGCAGCGTGATCACGCGCGGGGTGTTGAACGCGACGTCGATGACGCTGAACAGCAGGTTCCGCAAGGTCATCGTGTAGCGCTCGGCCTGGCCCGACACCGCCGTGTCGTCGTCGCCCGCGCGCACCCGCAGGTCCGACAGCCCGAGCGCCTCGACGGTGCGCGCGCCCTCGGTCGTCTCGGTGAGCGTGGTGTTGATCCGCGAGTACGTCGCGCCCTCGGTGATGTAGCCCTTCGGCGCGCGCTGCAGGTAGCGCCGGACCTGGAACCACGACGACCCGATCACCAGCAGCGACGGCACCGCGAGCAGCACCGAGTTGAGCAGCATCGCGACGATCGACAACGCCACCGTCAGCCCCGAGATCACCGCCTGGGGGACGCCGAACTGGACCGAGCGGCTCATCGTGCCGACGTCCCGGGTGACCCGGGTGACCAGGTCGCCGGTCGAGGCGCCCTCGACCCGGCCCAGCGGCAGCCGGAGCACCGTCCCGACGATGAACTCGCGCGCCGACGACAGCAGGTCCTGGCCGAAGATGGTGGAGGTGCCCTGGGCCAGGAACGTCAGCACGGCCTGGGTGCAGACCACCGCCACGATCACCCACGCCAGCTGGTCGAGGCTGCTCAGCTGCGCCGCCTCGCCGCCGCCCTCGACGGTGCGGTTGACCAGGTTGCCCAGCAGCCGCGGCACCACGAGTGCCGTGGCGGCCGCGAGCGCGTTGAGGAGGATCAGCCAGAAGAAGATGCCCTTGCGCTCCCGGAGCAGGCCCCGGAAGAACGCCATCACGACGTGGTTGTCGGCCACCGGCCAGCCGTGCACCGGGTTGCGCGAGGCGGCGTAGGTGTCCTGGGCACGCTTCTCGCGCAGCAGGTGGCGTCGGTGGAGGGCCGACAGGCGTTCGCGGCGCGACGTCCCCTTCGGGGGCGGTACCAGCTCGGGAGGGACCGCCGGCTCGCCCGCCGGCTGCTCGCGCCAGGTCTCGGCGGAGCTCGCCAACGGGTCAGACAGGGCTGTGCTCATGGCCGGACACCTCCTCCACGGGCGCGTCCATGGCGCGCGCGACGACGCGGCGGTACGCCGGGCTGTCGCGGAGCAGGTCCTGGTGGGTGCCGCTCTCGGCGGCCCGGCCGTCCACGACCAGCACCACCCGGTCGGCGTAGTGCAGCCACAGGGGCGAGGCCGTGCTCACCACGGTGGTCCGCCCGGTGCGGACCGCGGCCACGCGCGCGGCGATCCGCGCCTCGGTGTGCGCGTCGACCGCCGAGGTCGGCTCGACGAGCACGAGGACCGGTGTCTCGGCGGCCAGCGGCCCGCGCGAGGACGACGCGCTGGCGCTGGCCACCGGACAGCCCGCGGCCGCGCTCGTCGAGCAGTCCCTGCCAGCCGCCGGGCAGCGAGTCGTACACGTCCTCGGCGTTCGCCACCCGCAGCGCCTCCTCGGCCTGCGCCCGGGTCAGCCGGCCGTGCGGGTCGATGGCGTCCTGCAGGGTGCCGGCGAAGAGCTGGCTCCCGGTGTCGCTGACCAGGATCTGCCGGCGTACGTCGTCGAGCGAGGCCGCGCCCAGGTCCACGCCGCCGAGCCGGACGCCCCACTCGCGGTTGGCCAGCTCCTCGTCGAGCGCTGCCAGCCGGGCGCGCTCGGCGAGCCGCTGGGCGCGGGCGCGTCGGGCGGCGCGTCCCTTGATGCCCTCGTCGAGCTCCTGGCTGACCGGCTCGGTGTCGGCCGGCAGGTAGCGGCCCAGCCGGTCGGCGAGAGCCGCGGTCTCCTCCGGCACGGCGCACACCACGATCGTCAGCTCGCCGTCGCGCGCCACGAACCCGGAGAGCTCGTCGTACAGGTCGCCGTGCAGCGGGAGCGGGGTGCTCTCGGCGCGGTCGGGCCACGGCGGCTGCTCCTCGAAGATCACCACGGCCTTGCGGGCCGAGACCATGGCGCGGGTGGTCTTCTGGGCGAGCTCGAAGAAGGTCTGGATCGGGTAGATCATGAACAGCGCGTAGCCGAGGAAGCTGATCAGCTGGCCGATCTGCAGGTCCCCGGAGATCACCTGACGGGTGCCGAGCCACACCAGCAGCACGATGAAGACCCCGGAGAACAGCACCCCGACCGCCTCGATGCCCGCCTGCCACATACCGGCACCGACGCCCGCCTGCCGCGCCAGCTGCGACTGACGGTCGTAGTTGCGGCCGAACGTCCGCTCGCCCCCGATGCCGCGCAGGATGCGGAGGCCGGCCACGATGTCGGTCGCCATCGAGGTGAGGTCGGAGTTGCGGCCGCGCTCGATCTGCTGGCGACGGTGCAGGGGTCGCAGCAGCGGCAGCGCGGCGCCCACCAGGATCGGCGCGGCGAGGAGCATCAGCACGCCGAGCTGGGGCGAGGTGCTGAGCACGATGAACGCGACGATCAGGTAGGAGACGGCCTGGGAGCCGGAGCGGGAGACGATCTCGGTGAAGGCGCCGAACTCGTCGGAGTCGGCGGAGGCGACGCTCAGCACCTCTCCGGTCGGCGTACGTCGGGGCAGGACGTGGCCCATCTGCGCGACCTTGCGGGTCACCATCTTCATGGTCCCGTACAGCGCGATCAGCCAGCTGCGCACGATCAGGGTGTGCATGACGATCCCGAACAGCGCCCCGATCAAGGTGACCACCAGCAGCAGGCCGGCCCAGGTCAGGGTGCCGCTGACCGAACCCGGCACGATGCCCTCGTCGATGGCCTTGCCGAACAGCCAGGGACCCAGCGTGAGCGGGAGCTGCCAGAGGACCCCGACGGCCGTCGTCAGCAGGATCAGGCGCCACTGCAGCTTCAGGAACCAGCGCAGCAGCGCCGCCGGGGTGCGCGTGTCCGGCGCGGGACCCGTCTTCTCTCCGGGCGCGCTGTAGAAGGGGGAAATCTCCGGTGGGAAGTCGCGCATGGCCCCCCGAGCCTAGGCGTCGCGCGGCTGCCGGCCTAACCGATTACGGGGACCAGCGGCCGCGCCGCCGGCGCTCGGGGGGAGGTCCTAGTCTGGCGTCATGGCCTACTACCGCAGCGTCGGCTCGGTGCCCTCGAAGCGGCACATCCAGCACCGCGACGAGGACGGCGACCTCTACCGCGAGGAGCTGATGGGGGAAGAGGGTTTCTCCTCCGACTCCTCCTTGCTCTACCACCGCGGTGTCCCGTCCGCCATCGTCGACTCCCAGGTCTGGGAGCTGCCGGACCAGACCCGCACCCCCAACCACCCGCTCAAGCCCCGGCACCTGAGGCTGCACACGCTGTTCCCCGACGGTTCGACGGGCTCGGAGGGCTCGACGGGCTCGACCGGCGGCGGGGCGTGCCCGGTCGAGGGCCGTCGCCTGATCCTCGGCAACAACGACGTCCGGATCGGCTACGTCGTCACCGGCACCGACCCCTCGCCGCTCTACCGCAACGCGATCGGTGACGAGTGCGTGTACGTCGAGTCCGGCGCCGGCACCGTCGAGACCGTCTTCGGTGTCGTCCCCTACCGCACCGGCGACTACGTCCTCATCCCGCGCTCGACCGACCACCGATGGGTGCCGAGCCGGCCGAGCCGGCTCTACCCGATCGAGGCCAGCTCCCACATCGCGCCGCCCAAGCGCTACCTCTCCCGCTACGGGCAGCTGCTCGAGCACGCGCCGTTCTGCGAGCGCGACCTGCACGGACCGAACGAGACGTTCCTGGTCGAGGGCACCGACGTCGAGGTCCTCGTCAAGCACCGTGCGGGCGGCGGGATCGTCGGGACCCGGCTGACCTACGCCACGCATCCCTTCGACGTCGTGGGCTGGGACGGCTGCCTCTACCCGCACACCTTCAACGTCGAGGACTACATGCCGATCACCGGCAAGATCCACCAGCCGCCGCCGGTCCACCAGGTGTGGGAGGGCCACAACTTCGTGGTCTGCAACTTCCTGCCCCGCAAGGTGGACTACCACCCGCTGTCGATCCCGGTGCCGTACTACCACTCCAACGTCGACAGCGACGAGGTCATGTTCTACGTCGGTGGCGACTACGAGGCCAGGAAGGGCTCGGGGATCGGCCTCGGCTCGATCTCGCTGCATCCCGGCGGCTACGCCCACGGACCGCAGCCGAGCGCGATCGAGGCCTCGCTCGGTGCTGAGTACTTCGACGAGTCGGCCGTCATGGTCGACACCTTCGCTCCGTTGGAGCTCGGCGAGGGCGGCCTGGCGGCCGAGGACCCGGCGTACGCCTGGACGTGGGCCGGACGCGGGCCGCAGGCAGCCGACGAGCACGGCGACGGCGGTCCGGCCGTCTACTCCAACTCCTGACCCGGTGGCGCCCGGCGATGACCGAGATCCTCACCCCACGCGACGTGCCCCTGGGCGGGCTGCGCGCGATGAACGTGCGTCGTACCCTCCCGCAGCGGCAGCGGTCCCTGATCGGCGCCTGGTGCTTCCTCGACCACTACGGGCCGGACCGGGTCGACGAGACCGGGGGCATGGTCGTCGCGCCGCACCCGCACATCGGGCTGCAGACGGTGAGCTGGCTGTTCGGCGGCAGCATCGAGCACCGCGACAGCGTGGGGAGCCACGCGCTGATCCGGCCGGGCGAGCTCAACCTGATGACCGCCGGTCGCGGCGTCTCCCACTCCGAGGTGTCCACGGACGAGGCGACCGTCCTGCACGGCGTCCAGCTGTGGGTCGCGCTGCCGGCGTCCCACCGGGACACCGAGCCGGCCTTCGCGCACTACGTCCCGCCGGTGGTGCACGGGCAGGGGTGGGACGCGCAGGTCTTCCTGGGCTCGATGTTCGGCGACACCTCGTCGGTCGAGACGTTCAGCCCCCTCCTCGGAGCCGAGGTCATCGTGGACGGTGGCACGACGCTGGCGCCCGACACCGACCCGACGTACGAGTACGGCGTGCTCGTCGACTTCGGGACCGTCCACGTCAACGGCGTCGAGGTGACGCGCAACCAGCTCGCCTACGTCGCGCCCGGGGAGCCGCTCGAGATCCGGGCCGACGACCTCGCCCACCTCCTGCTGCTCGGCGGTCCGCCGTTCGGCGAGGAGATCGTGATGTGGTGGAACTTCGTCGGCCGCGACCACGCCGACATCGCCGAGGCCCGCGCCGACTGGATGGCCCAGATCACCGACCGCACCGGCACCCTCCAGGACAGCCAGGAGATCTTCGACGGTCGCTTCGGCATCGTCGCGGGCGACCACCTGCCGCCCATCCCCGCCCCCGCCCTCCCGAACGCCCGCCTCAAACCCCGCCGCTGAGCGATGTGACGTCGGGCCCACCTGGCGCCGGGGCCCCGTGGTCCCACCATGTGAAGTCGGGCCCACGGGTCTGGCAGGCCCGCGGCCCCAACGTGTGAAGTCGGGCCCACGAATCACGTGGGCCTACGAGTCACGTCGGGCCGCGCGTGGGCCCGACTTCACATGCCCGCGACGCCGTGTCAGGGAGGGGCCGGCCGCGTGTGGGCCCGACTTCACATGTCCGCGACGGGGGTGTCAGGGAGGGGCCGGCCGCGCGTGGGCCCGACTTCACATGTCCGGGACGGCGTGTCAGGGAGGGGCGGGACGCGCGTGGGCCCGACTTCACATCGCTCAGCCAGGCCTCCCGACCGGCGAGGGCGGGAGCCCGAGAGAACCTCCGCCCGAGCACACCCCGCGCTCGTTGTCGGCGGTCTCTGCCAGGATCACCGACGTGCCCGGACCCGTCGTCGGCGAGGACGGCCTCGCCCGCTGCCCGTGGGGCGACGCCGACCCGGTGATGCGCGCCTACCACGACGAGGAGTGGGGGCGGCCGGTCACCGGCGAGGCGGCCCACCTCGAGCGGCTCACGCTCGAGGCGTTCCAGTCCGGACTGTCCTGGCGCACGATCCTGCTCAAGCGACCGGCGTTCCGCGAGGCGTTCGCCGGATTCGACGCCGACAGCGTCGCAGCGTACGACGAGGCCGACGTGATCCGGCTGATGGCCGACACCGGCATCGTCCGCAACCTCGCCAAGGTGAACGCCGCGATCACCAACGCCCGCGCCACGGTCGCGCTGCGCGACCACGGCGGCCTGGCGGCGCTGATCGCGAGTCACCGTCCCGACCAGCACCGTGCGCCGAGGTCGACCGGCGACGTGCAGACCGCGACCGCGGAGTCGCTGGCCCTGTCGAAGGCGCTGAAGAAGGTCGGGTTCGTGTTCGTCGGGCCGACCACGATGTATGCGCTGATGGAGGCGATCGGCATCGTCGACGACCACCTCACCGGCTGCCACCGCCACGGATCCGCGACCAGCTGACGCAGCAGGCGTATCAGGCACCGGACCAGAGGCCGTCACCTCGTCCGCGGTGCTCGCGTCGCAGCCGATAACCTCCGCGCATGCCTCGCCTCCACGCCTTCGCCGACGACGCCCTCGGCGACCTGGACGCCGTCGGTCTGGTGGCCGCCCTGGCCGCCGGTCAGGTGTCGATCCCCGAGGTGGTCGAGGCGGCCATCGCGCGCACGGAGCGGGTGGCACCGACCCTGAACGCCGTGGCGGTCGACTGCTTCGACCGCGCCCGAGCGGAGGCCGCGGCCCCGCGGGGCGGCTACTTCGCCGGCGTGCCGACGTTCGTCAAGGACAACGTCGACCTCGCCGGCCTCCCGACCATGCAGGGCACCGACGCCTTCGACCCGCGCCCGGCCAAGCGCGACGGCGACTTCGCCCGGATGTACCTGGCCACCGGCCTCCTGCCGATCGGCAAGACCCAGCTCTCGGAGTACGGGTTCAGCGCCGCCGCCGAGCACGCCCGGCTGGGTCCGGTCCGCTCGCCCTGGTCGACCGACCACACCGCCGGGGCCTCGTCGGCCGGTACGGCGGCCCTGGTCGCGGCCGGCGCCGTCCCCCTCGCCCACGGCAACGACGGCGGCGGCTCGATCCGCATCCCGGCCGCGGTCAACGGGCTCGTCGGTCTCAAGCCCACCCGTGGCCGGCTGGCCCAGGACCGGCCGCTGCGCCAGATGCCGGTGCGGATCGTCTCCGACGGCGTGCTCACCCGGTCGGTCCGCGACAGTGCGGCGTTCCTGCGCGAGGCCGAGCGCGTCTACCGCGACCTGCGCCTGGCCCCGGTGGGCGACGTCCGCGGTCCGGGCCGGGCCCGTCGCTCCGTGGCCGTGGTCACCGAGGGCATCGAGGTCCGCTCCACGCCCGAGGTCGACGCACTCACCCGGGAGACGGCCGAGCTGCTCGCCTCGCTCGGCCACCGGGTGGAGTGGATCGAGCAGCCGATGCCGCACTCCTTCAAGGACGACTTCCTGCTCTACTGGTCCTCGCTGGCCTCGGTGATCACCGCGACCGGGCGCATGGAGCACGGCCGTTCCTGGGACCCCGCGAAGCTGGACCTCTTCACCCAGGGCCTCGACCGCCACTGTCGCCGCAACCTCCGCCACCTGCCCGGAGCGACGACCCGGCTCCGACGGTCCGGCCGGCTGTCCCAGGACCTGCACGGGCGGTACGACGTCGTGCTCACCCCCACCCTGGCCCGCGAGACCCCGGAGGTGGGCTGGCTCGACCCGGCGCAGGGCTTCGACACGGTGATGAGCCGGCTCCTCGAGTGGGTCGCCTTCACGCCGTTGCAGAACGCGACAGGTGCCCCCGCGATCTCGCTCCCGCTGGCCACCACCGCGGCCGGCCTGCCGCAGGGGATGATGCTCGCGGCAGGTCACGGCGGCGAGGCGATGCTGCTGGAGCTGGCCTACGAGCTGGAGGAGGCCCGGCCCTGGCCGCTCCTCCGCGACGCCTGACAGACTGCCGAGGTGGATGCCGACTCGACCGCCCTGTCGAGTGACCCTCATCGGAGGCGTGCGGCCCATCTCTACGGGCTGATCATCAGTGGCGCGGTCCTCGCCACGGCCCCCGACGACTTCCGGCTGCTCCGGGTGGCCGTGCTGCTGCTGGGCACACTGTGCATCTACTGGTGCGCGGAGACCTACGTGCACCTGATGGCTGCACGCACCCACCTACGCCGGATGCTCACCCGCCGGGAACGCCGCCACGTCGTCGTGGACGGGTGGCCGCTGGTCGCCGCCAGCGCCGTCCCGCTCGCCGCCCTGGCGATCGAGGCGCTGCTGGGCATCGACACGAAGGTCGCGCTGGACATCACCCTCGCGGTCAATGCCGTGATGCTCTTCCTGCTCGGCTGGCAGATGGGCAGGGCGAGCGGACTGACCGGCGGTCGGCTGGTGCTGGCCGCAGCCGTGGCCGGCCTGCTGGGAGTGACGATGATCGGGCTCAAGACGCTCATGCACTGACCGTGCCGCCGCCCCGTGCCCCCGCCCGTGCCACCGCCCCTTGCTAGCGTCGGCGGCATGCGATCTGTCGTGTACTCGGCCACGGGAGCCTCCTCCGTCCTGCACCTCGCCGAGAGGCCTACGCCGGACCCCGGCCGCGGCGAGGTCCGCGTCCGCATCGTCGTCGCCGGCGTGAACCCGACCGACTGGAAGGCACGGGCCGGCGTGACCGGACCGGCCGAGCTGCCGTTCGACGAGGTGGTGCCCGGCCAGGACGCGGCGGGCGTGGTCGACGCCGTCGGTGAGGGAGTCTCCGATGTCGCGGTGGGTGACCGGGTCTGGGTCTTCCTGGCCCAGCACGACCACCCCGGTGGCACGGCGGCCGAGTTCACCGTGCAGCCGGCGAACCGCGTCGTACCCCTCCCCGAGCGCGCGTCCTTCGAGGTCGGCGCCGCTCTCGGCGTGCCCGCCATGACCGCCCACCGCGCACTCACGGTGCACGAGGACGGACCCACCCGGCTCGCGCCCGGCGCGCTCGACGGCCGCGTCGTGCTCGTCACCGGAGGCGCCGGCGCGGTCGGCCACGCCGCGATCCAGCTGGCCCGCTGGGCGGGTGCCACCGTGGTCACCACCGTCAGCAGCGACGAGAAGGGACGGCTCGCGACGGCAGCCGGCGCCCACCATGTCGTCGACTACACCGCCGGTGACGCCGCCACCGCGATCCGCGACGTGGCACCGGACGGCGTCGACGTGGTCGTCGACGTCGCGCTGATCCAGAACGTCGACCTCGTCGCGCAGGTCCTCCGGCCTCGCGGCTCGGTCGCGGCGTACGCGAACACCGGCGGCAGCGAGGCCACGCTGCCGTTCCGTGGCTTCATGGCGCTCAACGCCCGGATCCAGTTCGTGCTCCTCTACACCGTCGGCGAGGCCGCCCTGCGGGCCGCCGCCGAGGACGTCACCGCCGCCGCGGCGGACGGGGTCCTCGAGGTGGGGGAGGACCACGGCCTCCCCCTGACCCGCTTCCCGCTGGAGCAGACCGCCGAGGCCCACGACGCGGTCGAGAACGGCGCGGTCGGCAAGGTGCTCATCGACGTCTCGCAGGCGTGATCCACGCTCCCTCAGGCGATTTCAGGATCGTGTCCGCGCCTGTGTATCCTTCACGGTCGTTGCCCCTTTAGCTCAGTCGGCAGAGCGTCTCCATGGTAAGGAGAAGGTCTACGGTTCGATTCCGTAAAGGGGCTCTGGGCAGGGGCCCCGTCCCTTTCCTGGTGGGGTAGCTCAGGTGGTTAGAGCACACGGCTCATAATCGTGGTGTCGCGGGTTCGAATCCCGCCCCCACTACACGAGGTCGACCGAGGGTCGACCTGATCGACAGCATGACCGACCAAAGGACTTCCCGTGGCCAGCAAGAGCTCCGACGTTCGCCCCAAGATCACGCTCGCGTGCACCGAGTGCAAGGAGCGCAACTACATCACCAAGAAGAACCGGCGCAACGACCCGGACCGCATGGAGCTGTCGAAGTTCTGCCCCCGCTGCCGCAAGCACACGCCGCACCGCGAGACCCGCTGATCGAAGGGTCGACCGGCATGTCAGTCGACGCGTCCCTGGCCGGCCGCACCTTCCCGCCGACGCCGGCGTACGAGGTCACCGAGCAGGCGGTGGCCGACTTCGCCGCCGCGACGGGTACGCCGTACCGGCCCGGCGACCCCGCACCCGCGACGTTCCCGATCGTGGTCGCATTCGAAGCGATGCAGGCGCTGATGGCCGACCCGGAGGTCGGCATCGAGCTCCACCACGTGGTCCACGGCCAGCAGAAGTTCGTCCACGAGCGGCCGATCATGGTCGGCGACCGGTTGACGGCGACCCTCACCGTGAGCGGCCTGCGACAGATCGGCGGAGCCGACATCATCGCGACCTCCAGCGCCCTGACCGACGACGACGGCCGTCTGGTCTGCACCGCCGACGCCACCCTGGTCCACACGGCCGGTGCGTGATGCGCGAGCTGACCGCGACGACGTACCCCGTCACCCGCGCCGACCTGGTCGCCTACGCCGCCGCCAGCGGTGACCCCAACCCGATCCACCAGGACCCCGAGGTCGCCCGCAGTGTCGGTCTTCCCGACGTGATCGCGCACGGCATGTTCACGCTCGCCCTGGCGGCCCGCTACGTCGACGAGCAGCTGGGGGAGCCCGGCCGGATCGCCGAGCTGGGCGCCAAGTTCACCAAGCCGGTGGTGGTGCCCGAGAGCGGCACCGAGGTCGTGGTCGAGGGGACCTGGCGCGACGACCACACGATGGCGCTCCGCGTCACCTGCCGCGGTGAGACCGTCCTCGGCAACCCGGTGGCGGTCCTGCGTGCCTGACCCCGCGACCCGACGGCTGAGCGACCACACGACGCTCCGGCTCGGGGGGCCCGCCCGCGCCTGGGTCCGGGCCACGACGGAGGACGAGCTCGTCGAGGCCGTACGCCGCGCGGACGAGGCCGGCGAGCCGGTGCTGGTGCTCGGCGGCGGGAGCAACCTGGTCGTCGCCGACGTGGGGTTCCCCGGCACGGTCGTCGAGGTCGCCACCGCGGGCGTCCGCGCCGACAGCGACGGCACCGACGGGGACGACCCGACGTGCGGTGGCGTGGTCGTGGACGTGGCCGCCGGCGAGAGCTGGGACGACCTCGTCGCGACCGCCGTGGAGCGGCACTGGGTGGGCGTCGAGGCGCTGTCCGGCATCCCCGGCTCGGTCGGTGCGACCCCCATCCAGAACGTCGGCGCCTACGGCCAGGAGATCGCCCAGACGCTCGCCCGGGTCCGCGTCTGGGACCGGCGACTCCGCGGCATCCGCACCTTCGCGGCCGCGGACTGCGGGTTCGGCTACCGCACCAGCCGCTTCAAGGCGGACCCGTCGCGCCACGTCGTGCTCGGGGTCACCTTCCACTTCCGGCAGGGGGCGCTGGGCTCGCCGGTGGAGTACGCCGAGCTGGCCCGGGCGCTCGGCATCGAGCCGGGGCAGCGCGCCTCCGCGGCCGACGTACGCCGTGCCGTCCTGGACCTGCGCACAGGCAAGGGGATGGTGCTCGACCCGGCCGACCACGACACCTGGAGCGCCGGCTCGTTCTTCACCAACCCGGTGCTCGACCCGGACCGGGTGCCCGAGGGCGCACCGGCCTGGCCCCAGCCCGACGGCTCGGTGAAGACCAGCGCGGCCTGGCTGATCGAGCGGGCCGGGTTCGGCAAGGGCTACGGCGAGGGGCCGGTGCGGCTCTCCGACAAGCACACCCTGGCGTTGACCAACCGCGGCGGGGCGTCGACCGCCGACCTGCTGGACCTCGCCCGCGAGATCCGCGACGGGGTCGAGGAGCGCTTCGGGATCCGGCTCGTCAACGAGCCGGTCCTGGTCGGCTGCTCCCTCTAGCCGTCGCCACGGCGGGGATCAGCCGTGCGCGGCGCCGTTCTGGAACGTCGGTGACTGGTCGATCGGCGCCGGGCTGTCGGGGACGGCGGCGATCAGGCCGATGACGGCGACGATCGCGGCGATGCCGATCAGGAGGAAGACGGTCCCGATGATGCCCATGATCTTGCCTGCGTTGGCCCGGTCGCGGCCGCCGTACCGTCCCGGGTTCGCGTCGATCTCGCGCACGGACTTCCGGCCGATCGCCCATGCGAAGGGCGAGAGCACCAGGGTGATGCCCCCGCAGAGGGCGATGCCGACCAGGCCGACGATGCCGAGCACCATGGCCGTGGTGGCCGACGGCTCGTCCGGCAGGGCTGCGCCGTAGCCCTGCGGGTAGGCGCCGTAGGTCTGCGTCCCGTAGGGACCGGGTGCGGCGGACTGGTCGAAGGACCCCGGCTGCGGGTAGGGGTTCGGCGGCGGCTGGTAGGGGTTCTGCGGCGCGGCGTAGGGGTTCTGCGGTGGCGGGACGGCGCTCGGCCCCGTGGCCGGCCCGGTGGTGGGACCCGTGATCGGCTGCGTCTCGTCCATGCCGGGGTGCTCGTCGCTCATGGCGACATGGTGGCAGACCCCGGGGTCGCCGACAGCCAGTCGTCGACCTCGGCGAGCAGGCCGGCCCTCACCTCGTCCGGCGCGCACGAGGCCTGGACGGACATCGCCGCGAGCCGGGCCAGGGTCTCGTCGGACAGGTCGTGGGCCGCCCGCATCGTGGTGTACTGCCCGGCCAGGCGCGACCCGAAGAGCAGGGGGTCGTCGGCGCCCAGGGCGACGGTGGCGCCGGCCTCCAGCAGCGTGGGCAGCGGTACCGACGTGAGGTCGGAGTAGACGCCCAGCGCGACGTTGGAGACCGGGCAGATCTCCAGCGCGATACCCGGCGTCGACCACGCGGGCCAGCAGGTCCGGGTCCTCCACCGACCGTACGCCGTGCCCGAGGCGGTCCGCGTGCAGGGAGTCGACGCACCGCCGCACCGACGCGGGGCCGACCAGCTCACCGCCGTGGGGGACCAGCGTGAGTCCGGCCCGCTCGGCGATGGCGAAGGCGGGCGCGAACTCCTCGGTGACACCGCGGCGTTCGTCGTTGGAGAGCCCGAAGCCGACCACGCCGCGACCGGCGTACTGCGCGGCCAGCCGGGCCAGGGTGCGCGCGTCGAGGGGGTGCCGCGTCCGGTTGGCGGCGATCACGACCGCGATCCCGAGCCCGGTGGCGGCCGTGGTCTCGCGGACGGCGTCGAGCACGAGGTCGGTGAAGGCCGTGATGCCGCCGAAGCGGGCTCCGTAGCCGGACGGGTCGACCTGGATCTCCAGCCAGCGGCCGCCGTCCCGGACGTCGTCCTCCGCTGCCTCGCGCACGAGCCGGCGTACGTCGTCCTCGGTGCGCAGCACCGACCGCGCCACGTCGTAGAGGCGCTGGAAGCGGAACCAGCCCTTCTCGTCGGCCGCGGACAGCTGCGGGGGCCACTCGGAGACCAGCGAGTCCGGCAGCAGGATGCCGTCGCGCTCGGCCAGCTCGAGCAGCGTCGCGTGCCGCATGGACCCGGTGAAGTGGAGGTGGAGGTGGGCCTTCGGCAGCGCGCGGACGTCGCGTCTGGCCGGTTCCGGACCGGACCCCACCTCAGGCGAACAGCTTCTGCAACCGCGTGATGCCTTCGACCAGGTCGTCGTCGCCCAGGGCGTAGGACAGCCGCAGGTAGCCGGGGCTCCCGAACGCCTCGCCCGGCACGACCGCCACCTCGGCCTCCTCGAGGATGTACTCGGCGAGCTCGGCCGACGAGTCGATGGTGCGGCCGCCGTCGGCCGTGGCGTGGCTGCGGCCGAGCAGGCCCTTGACCGACGGATAGGCGTAGAAGGCCCCGTGCGGCATCGGGCAGACCACGCCGTCGATCTCGTTGAGCATCGACACGATGGTCCGGCGGCGCCGGTCGAAGGCGGTCTTCATCTCCGCGACGGCCGACAGGTCGCCGGTCACGGCGGCCAGGGCGGCCCGCTGCGCGACGTTGGAGACGTTGGACGTCGCGTGCGACTGCAGGTTCGCGGCAGCGGCGGCGAGGTCGCGCGGGCGCGATGAGCCAGCCCACCCGCCAGCCGGTCATCGCGTAGGTCTTCGCGACGCCGTTGACGATCACGCAGCGGTCGGCGAGCTCGGGACAGAGCACGGGGACGGAGCCGGTCTCGACGCCGTCGTAGACGAGGTGCTCGTAGATCTCGTCGCTGAGCACCCACAGCTGGTGCTCCTCGACCCAGCGGCCGATCGCGCGGATCTCGTCGGCGGTGTAGACCGCACCGGTCGGGTTCGAGGGCGAGACGAACAGCAGCACCTTGGTGCGCTCGGTGCGCGCCGCCTCCAGCTGGTCGACGGTCACCTTGTAGTCCTGGGTCTCGTCGGCCAGGACCGGGACCGTGACGCCGCCGGCCAGCTGGATCGCCTCGGGGTACGTCGTCCAGTACGGCGCGGGGACGATGACCTCGTCGCCGGGGTCGAGCATCGTGGCGAAGGACTCGTAGATGGCCTGCTTGCCGCCGTTGGTGACCACGATCTGGGCGGGGGACACCTGGTAGCCGCTGTCGCGGAGCGTCTTGTCCGCGATCGCCTGCTTGAGCTCCGGGAGACCGCCCGCGGGCGTGTAGCGGTGGTTCCTGGGGTCGCGGCAGGCGTCGACGGCCGCCTCGACGATGTAGTCGGGGGTCGGGAAGTCGGGTTCGCCGGCGCCGAAGCCGATCACCGGGCGACCCTCGGCCTTGAGGGCCTTGGCCTTGGCGTCGACCTTGAGCGTCGCGGACTCCGCGATCGCGCCGATCCGGCCGGAGACCCGGCGCGTGCGGGGGGTGCTGCTCGCGGTGTCGCTCATGGCTCCATGGTAGGGGCGTCCCTCGGCCCCGGCCGAGCCGGCAGCCGGTCACCCGGCGCCGGGGCCGGACCGGTTTGGACTCGCCCTCGGTACAGCCCGTAGACTCTGCCATCGGTGGTCCTCCCACATGCTTTGCCATGCCCTCGACGCGGGCGTCGCGGCGACCGGGAGGACCGAAGGGCACTAGCTCAACTGGCAGAGCATCGGTCTCCAAAACCGAAGGTTGGGGGTTCAAGTCCCTCGTGCCCTGCAAGGCAGCAGCACCACCAGAGGCAGACCATTCGAGGCCGGCCGTGGACGACCAGGGAGCAGTGACCCACATGGCGGGAGGCAACGCGGTGCGATCGCGTGACGAACGGCGTTCGGAGCGCACCGGTCCGGTCCTGTTCTACCGACAGGTCGTCGCCGAGCTGCGCAAGGTCGTCTGGCCGACGCAGCAGCAGCTGGTCACCTACTTCCTGGTGGTGATGGTGTTCGTCATCTTCATGATGGCGCTGGTCTCCGGGCTCGACCTGGTCATCGGCAAGGCGGTCTTCTGGCTGTTCAACGGTCAGCCCAAGAACTAGTCCCAGAGCTCGAGGTATGGAGTAGACGTGTCGCAGTCAGACATCGAGCAGGACCCCACGGTGGAGGAAACCCCCGCCGAGACGGTCGACGAGACCATCGCAGAGCCCGTCGCCGAGCCCACGGAGGAGGCGGCGGAGGAGCCCACGGCCGACACGGTGGGCGAGCCCGACGCGCCGGCCGAGACGACCGACGAGGTCGACGGGGCCGACGAGGCGGAGGCCGGACGAGGCCGACGAGGCCGAGGCCGCCGAGGAGGACCCGCTCGAGGCGTTCCGGCGTGAGCTGTGGGCCAAGCCGGGCGAGTGGTACGTCGTCCACACCTACTACGGCATGGAGAACCGGGTCCGGTCGAACCTCGAGAACCGCATCGTCTCGTTGAACATGGAGGACTACATCCACGAGATCGTGGTCCCCACCGAGGAGGTCGCGGAGATCAAGAACGGCCAGCGCAAGATGGTCAAGCGGACCGTCCTGCCGGGCTACGTCCTGGTCCGGATGGACCTCACCGACGAGTCCTGGGCGGCCGTGCGCCACACCCCCTCGGTGACCGGCTTCGTCGGCCAGGCCCACCAGCCGGTGCCGCTGAGCATGGACGAGGTCGAGAACATGCTGGCTCCCGCCGCCGTGGCCCAGGCCGAGGCCCCGGCCGGCTCGGCTGCTGCCGGTGGCTCCAGCACGACCGCCGCCAAGAAGCCGGTCGAGGTGGCCGACTTCGCCGAGTCCGACTCGGTGATGGTGGTCGACGGACCGTTCGCCACGCTCCACGCGACCATCACCGAGATCAACGCCGAGGCCCAGCGGGTCAAGGCCCTGGTCGAGATCTTCGGCCGCGAGACCCCGGTGGAGCTGAGCTTCAACCAGATCCAGAAGGTCTGAGGCCGGATTTCGCGTTCCGGGTCCCTCGGGACCAGAATGGCTCGGTTGCCCAGCAGCAACCGGGCAACGCAAGGTGGCAGAGCCGGTCCGGCTCGCGATGACCACGACGTACGACAGAAGGACACACACGAGCAATGCCTCCCAAGAAGAAGATCGCCGCGCTGGTCAAGGTCCAGCTGCAGGCAGGTGCCGCGACGCCGGCGCCGCCGGTCGGTACCGCCCTCGGTCCCCACGGCGTCAACATCATGGACTTCTGCAAGGCCTACAACGCCCAGACGGAGTCGATGCGCGGCAACGTGATCCCGGTCGAGATCACCATCTACGAAGACCGGTCGTTCACGTTCATCACCAAGACGCCGCCCGCCGCCGAGCTGATCAAGAAGGCGGCCGGCCTGCAGAAGGGCTCCGGCGTCCCGCACAAGGAGAAGGTCGGTCGGCTGACCAAGGACCAGGTCCGCGACATCGCACAGACCAAGATGCCCGACCTGAACGCCAACGACATCGACGCCGCGATGAAGATCGTGGAGGGCACCGCCCGCTCGATGGGCGTCTCGACCGAGTAGCACAGCAGCAGACAGCAGCAGACCAAGCAACCCGTGGCAGGGCCGCGCTGGCCCGACGACCACATCTGGAGAGGAAGACCAGCCATGCAGCGCAGCAAGACCTACCGCGCCGCGGAGGAGACGTTCGACCGGGACGAGCTCTACTCCCCGCTGACCGCGATCAAGATCGCCAAGGACGCCAGCAAGAAGAAGTTCGACGAGACCGTCGATGTCGTCATGCGCCTCGGGGTCGACCCTCGCAAGGCCGACCAGATGGTGCGCGGCACCGTCAACCTGCCCCACGGCACCGGCAAGACCGCGCGCGTCCTGGTGTTCGCGAACGCCGAGAAGGCCGACGCCGCCCGTGAGGCCGGCGCCGACGTGGTCGGTGGCGACGAGCTGATCGAGAAGGTGAGCGGCGGATGGCTCGACTTCGACGCCGTCGTCGCGACGCCCGACATGATGGGCAAGGTGGGCCGCCTCGGGCGGGTGCTCGGCCCCCGCGGCCTGATGCCCAACCCGAAGACCGGCACCGTGACGCCCGACGTCGCCAAGGCCGTCTCCGACATCAAGGGCGGCAAGATCGAGTTCCGCGTCGACCGCCACGCGAACCTGCACTTCATCATCGGCAAGGCGTCGTTCTCCGAGACGCAGCTGGCGGAGAACTACGCCGCCGCGCTCGAGGAGGTGCTGCGGCTCAAGCCGGGCAGCTCCAAGGGCAGGTACCTGCGCAAGGTGACCGTCTCGACGACGATGGGCCCGGGTGTCCCGGTCGACCCCAACCGCACGCGCAACGTCACCACCGAGGACGCCTGACCCGTCCACGGACGTCGAAAGGCCCGGTCACCTCACGGTGACCGGGCCTTTCACGGTCCTGGTCCCTCCGGGCCACGGGTCCGGAGGGTGTCGCATCACTCGACGTAGACGCGCTCGTCGACGAGCTTCTCGGTGACGACCTTGCCGTCGGTGTCGAAGCGCCCCTGGTCGAACCGCTTCTTGAACTCGATCTCGGCGCCCCCGCTGCCGGAGCGGTTCTTCTCGACGGTCAGGACCGACCACTCCTTGAAGTGCTCGGCGTTGGCTCCGCCGTACATGAGGTGGTGGCGGGCCACGATGTCGGACTTGGTGGCCAGGATCAGCACGACGTCGGGCTCGTAGGAGAGCGCGGTCGACCCGCGCATGTGACGGGTCCGCATCCGGGCGCCCGGCTCGAGGCCCTCGTGGTCCATGGCGGCCACGGCGAAGATCGGGCAGTCGAACTCGATGGCGACGTCCTTGAGCTGCTCGGTGATCCGCGTGATGCGGTCCTCCTCGTCGAGGTCGGTCAGCGGCATCGCGACCTTCTGGAGGTAGTCGACGATGATCAGCGGTGACTCGCCGGTGTTGCCCATCACCTTCTTCACCGTGTCGTTGATCTCGGTGATGTCGGTGTGGGTGGCGGTCGAACGGTGCACGACCAGACGGTCGGCGTACTCGCTGACGCGGAGCAGGGCCTCGGTGCCGGTGGTCGTGGTGGCCATCCGCTCGATCAGACCACCGCTACCACCGTCGGTGCCCTCGAAGATGCTGCGGATCTGGCTCAGGCTGGGCGCCTCGAAGGGGTCGAGCTCGCCGGCCTCCATCGCCACCAGCCGCTGGACGAGCGAGTCCGCCTCGAGCTCGTAGGAGAAGAAGACGGCTGACCGGCCGGTCTTGACCGCGGCTCGCGCTGCCTGCAGCGCGAACATCGTCTTGCCCTGGCCCTGGGGGCCACCGAGCAGGTTGAGGGTCCCTGACCTCAGGCCGCCGCCGATGGCGTCGTCGAGCAGAGGAAATCCCGTCGGCCACAGGCGTACCCCACCTTCGGGGCTGCGCAGACGTCCGTCGGCGCGCTCCAGCACCGCAGACATCGAGGTCAGCTTGAAATCCATGACACGATTAACGCACGGATCGGGGGCCCTGGGTAAAGATCCACCAAAACTGGGCACGCCTGGACCAGACCACCTGACCGATTTGGACCAACCGCGTCATAGGGGGCCCCGAGCCACGTCTCTGGTCGATGACGGTACCAGTCCGGAATGCCGTCGCACGCCGTGGATTTGGTCAAATCTTCGCCGCGTACCGTCTCGGGTGAGGCCCTCGGATTTGGCCCCCCGCCGCGAGCGCCGTAGTCTCCTCCCGTAACCAGAGACCGCTGGTCGTCGTGAGTGCACCGCAGTCACGATCGAAGGTTCCGCGAAGCGGACGACCCGCGCAGGTCACAGAGCAGCAGCGCTGACCAGCGCTGCACACCACGCCCTGGGCCCGCGCCCGGGGCGTTCGTCTTTCCCGGGGCAGTCGGGCCGGGGTCTCGACCAACGGATAGGAGACCCATGGCGCGGGCAGAGAAACAAGCCGCCGTCGCGGAGATCGTCGAGTCCTTCAACGGTTCCGCCGGTGCTGTGCTGACCGAGTACCGCGGTCTCACCGTGAAGCAGCTGCAGGAACTGCGGCGCTCCCTCGGTGCGAACGCCAACTACGCCGTGGTCAAGAACACGCTGGCCAAGCTCGCCGCGAAGGATGCGGGGATCGACGGCTTCGACGACCTGCTGACCGGACCGACCGCGATCGCCTTCATCAACGGCGACGTGGTCGAGGCGGCCAAGGGTCTGCGTGACTTCGCCAAGGCGAACCCCACCCTCGTGATCAAGGGTGGCGTCCTGGACGGCAAGCCGCTCGGCGCTGCCGAGGTCGCCAAGCTGGCCGACCTCGAGTCGCGTGACGTGCTGCTGGGCAAGCTGGCCGGCGCGATGCTCGCATCGCTCAGCCAGGCCGTCTACCTGCTCAACGCCCCCCTCGCCCAGGTCGCCCGGCTCACCGGTGCGCTCCAGGCGAAGCAGGCAGAGGAGCAGGGACAGGATCCCGCTGAACTCATCGCAGGTGGGGCCGGTACGCCGGCCGCCGCCGAGGAGGCCCCGGCACCCGCCGAAGCCGCTTCCGACGAGAGCGACACCACGGAGGCCTGACCGGCCGTCGTACCCCACCTGAAACCCAGGCCCGGACCGGGCCGAGAACGGAAGGAAACGCCACCATGGCGAAGCTCAGCACCGACGAGCTGCTCGACGCGTTCAAAGAGATGACGCTGATCGAGCTGAGCGAGTTCGTCAAGCAGTTCGAGGACACCTTCGGCGTGACCGCGGCCGCCCCGGTCGCCGTCGCCGCCGCGCCCGCCGCCGGCGGTGCCGCTCCCGGCGCCGACGACGCCGCCGAGCAGGACGAGTTCGACGTCGTCCTCGAGTCGGCCGGCGACAAGAAGATCAACGTGATCAAGGAGGTGCGCGCCCTGACCTCCCTCGGCCTGAAGGAGGCCAAGGACCTGGTCGAGGCCGCCCCGAAGCCCGTCCTCGAGCACGTCGCCAAGGACGTCGCCGAGAAGGCCAAGGAGGCCCTCGAGGGCGCCGGAGCCTCGGTCACCCTGAAGTGACTCACGGCCGGTTCGCGCCGGCCACCGCACGCAGGGCGGGCACCCCCACGCAGGGGTGCCCGCCCTGCGTCGTCCCCGGTCGGAAATCCACCGACTCTGGCGAAGGTGCTTGACCTGCGCCCCTCCCGGGTTCATCATCGGGGGAACATTCGGCCGAGCGGGTCGGGTGCTACTTGTGATGCCCCCGCTTGTGCGATACGATCGCTCTTTGCGCCTGCCCTCATATGCTGATCGCCTGCCCGGTGGCTGATCCAGTGGTGGGTCGGTGCGTCATCAGAGCGATTCGTCTGAAGGACACCTCTTGGCCGCGCGCACCACCGCCGAAAATTCCTCCACTACGCCGCAGCGCATCTCGTTCGCGAAGATCAACGAAGTCCTCGAAGTACCCAAGCTCCTCTCCCTGCAGACCGACAGCTTCAACTGGCTGATCGGCAACGAGGCCTGGCTCGAGCAAGTCGAGGCCCGGGCCGCCGCCGGCGAGGACGTCTCCCGCAAGTCCGGTCTGACGGAGATCTTCGAGGAGATCTCCCCGATCGAGGACTTCTCCGAGACGATGAGCCTCTCCTTCGAGAACCCCGTCTTCTACGACCCCAAGTACACCGTCGAGGAGTGCAAGGAGAAGGACTTCACCTACTCCGCGCCGCTCTACGTCTCCGCCGAGTTCACCAACAACGAGACCGGCGAGATCAAGGGCCAGACGGTCTTCATGGGCGACTTCCCGCTGATGAGCCCCCGCGGCACCTTCATCATCAACGGCACCGAGCGCGTCGTGGTCAGCCAGCTGGTCCGCTCGCCGGGTGTCTACTTCGAGAAGACCGCCGACAAGACCTCCGACAAGGACATCTTCACCTCGAAGGTGATCCCGAGCCGCGGCGCCTGGCTCGAGTTCGAGATCGACAAGCGCGACATGGTCGGCGTCCGCCTCGACCGCAAGCGCAAGCAGAACGTCACCGTGCTGCTGAAGGCCCTCATCGCCGTGGCCGAGGACACCGGCGAGGCCTACGACTACGAGGCCGTGATGGCCGAGTTCCGTCAGTACGAGTCGATCGTGCTCACCGAGGAGAAGGACCACAACCAGGGTCCCGACGACGCGCTGCTCGACATCTACCGCAAGCTGCGCCCGGGCGAGCCCCCGACGCGTGAGGCCGCGCTGACGCTGCTGAAGAACTACTACTTCAACCCCAAGCGCTACGACCTGGCCAAGGTCGGCCGCTACAAGATCAACAAGAAGCTCGCCACCACCGAGGCCTTCGACCAGCAGACGCTGACCATCGCCGACATCGTGGCGACGATCCGCTACATCGTGCGGCTGCACAACAACGACGCCACGCTCGTCGACGGTGCCGGCACGACGTTCATGGACGCCGACGGCAAGCCGATCGAGGTCCAGGCCGACGACATCGACCACTTCGGCAACCGCCGGATGCGGACCGTGGGCGAGCTGATCCAGAACCAGCTCCGCACCGGTCTGGCGCGCATGGAGCGTGTGGTCCGCGAGCGGATGACGACCCAGGACGTCGAGGCGATCACGCCGCAGTCCCTGATCAACATCCGCCCCGTGGTCGCGGCGCTGAAGGAGTTCTTCGGCACCTCGCAGCTGAGCCAGTTCATGGACCAGACGAACCCGATCTCGGGCCTGACCCACAAGCGCCGCCTGTCGGCGCTGGGTCCCGGCGGTCTGTCCCGTGACCGCGCCGGCATGGAGGTCCGCGACGTCCACCACAGCCACTACGGCCGGATGTGCCCGATCGAGACCCCCGAGGGTCCCAACATCGGTCTGATCGGGTCGCTGGCCTCCTACGGCCGGATCAACCCGTTCGGCTTCGTGGAGACGCCCTACCGCAAGGTGGTCAAGGGCAAGGTCACCACGCAGATCGACTACCTCACCGCCGACGACGAGGACAAGTACGTCATCGCCCAGGCGAACGCGCCCCTCGACGACAAGTCGAAGTTCACCGAGGAGCGGGTGCTGGTCCGCCAGCGCCACGGCGAGGTCAGCGAGATCCTGGCCGACGAGGTCGACTACATGGACGTCTCGCCGCGCCAGATGGTGTCGGTCGCGACGGCCCTGATCCCGTTCCTGGAGCACGACGACGCGAACCGCGCGCTGATGGGCGCCAACATGCAGCGTCAGGCCGTGCCGCTGATCCGTAGCGACGCGCCCCTGGTCGGCACCGGCATGGAGTTCCGTGCCGCCGTCGACGCCGGCGACGTGGTCGTGGCGGACAAGGCCGGAGTGGTCAAGGAGGTGTCGGCCGACGTCATCGAGGTGATGAACGACGACGGCACCTACTCGACGTACAAGCTGTCGAAGTTCCGTCGCTCCAACCAGGGCACCTGCATCAACCAGCGCCCGCTGGTCAGCGAGGGCGACAAGCTCTCCGAGGGTTCCCCGATCGCCGACGGCCCCTGCACCGACGAGGCCGAGATGGCGCTGGGCACCAACCTGCTCGTCTCGTTCATGCCGTGGCAGGGCAACAACTACGAGGACGCGATCATCCTCAGCCAGCGCCTGGTGCAGGAGGACATCCTCACCTCGATCCACATCGAGGAGCACGAGGTCGACGCCCGCGACACCAAGCTCGGGCCCGAGGAGATCACCCGCGACATCCCCAACGTCTCCGACGAGATGCTGGCCGACCTCGACGAGCGCGGGATCATCCGCATCGGCGCCGAGGTCACCACGGGCGACATCCTGGTCGGCAAGGTCACGCCCAAGGGCGAGACCGAGCTCACCCCGGAGGAGCGCCTCCTGCGGGCGATCTTCGGTGAGAAGGCGCGCGAGGTCCGCGACACCTCGATGAAGGTGCCGCACGGTGAGTCCGGCACGGTCATCGGCGTCCGCGTCTTCGACCGCGAGGAGGGCGACGAGCTCCCGCCGGGCGTCAACCAGCTGGTGCGCGTGTACGTCGCGCAGAAGCGCAAGATCTCGGTCGGCGACAAGCTCGCCGGACGCCACGGCAACAAGGGCGTCATCGCCAAGATCCTGCCGATCGAGGACATGCCGTTCATGGAGGACGGCACGCCGGTCGACGTCGTGCTCAACCCGCTGGGTGTGCCGCGCCGGATGAACATCGGCCAGGTCCTCGAGCTCCACCTCGGCTGGCTGGCCAAGCAGGGCTGGGACCTCGAGCTCAACGCCGACAAGGGCAAGGCCGACTGGAAGGACCGCCTGATCAAGATCCACGCCGACAAGGCGGATCCCGACACCAACGTGGCCACCCCGGTCTTCGACGGTGCCAAGGAGGACGAGATCACCGGTCTGCTCGGCTCGACGCTCCCCAACCGCGACGGCACCCGGGTCGTGGGCAGCGACGGCAAGGCCCGGCTCTTCGACGGTCGCTCCGGCGAGCCGTTCCCCGAGCCGGTGTCGGTGGGCTACATGTACATCCTCAAGCTCCACCACCTGGTCGACGACAAGATCCACGCTCGCTCGACCGGCCCCTACTCGATGATCACGCAGCAGCCCCTGGGCGGTAAGGCCCAGTTCGGCGGCCAGCGGTTCGGCGAGATGGAGGTGTGGGCGATGGAGGCCTACGGAGCGGCGTACGCCCTCCAGGAGCTGCTGACGATCAAGTCCGACGACGTGCCGGGCCGGGTCAAGGTGTACGAGGCCATCGTCAAGGGCGAGAACATCCCCGACTCCGGCATCCCGGAGTCGTTCAAGGTGCTCGTCAAGGAGATGCAGTCGCTCTGCCTCAACGTCGAGGTGCTGTCGCAGGACGGTTCCCAGATCGAGCTCAAGGACGCCGAGGAAGACGTCTTCCGCGCGGCCGAGGAGCTCGGCATCGACCTCTCCCGCCGCGAGCCCAGCTCCGTCGAAGAAGTCTGACCACCCCACGGGTTCTCCGGCGCGCTAGCGCTCGCGAAACCCCGCGGGACCGCGGTCCCGTCGGTCACCACCAGCCATGAACTCAAGAGCTCTTTCACTTACAACCGAAGGAATGCAGCCACTGTGCTCGACGTGAACTTCTTCGACCAGCTTCGGATCGGCCTGGCCACCGCGGACGACATCCGCACGTGGAGCCACGGCGAGGTCAAGAAGCCGGAGACCATCAACTACCGCACGCTCAAGCCCGAGCGTGACGGCCTCTTCTGCGAGAAGATCTTCGGTCCCACCCGGGACTGGGAGTGCTACTGCGGCAAGTACAAGCGCGTGCGCTTCAAGGGCATCATCTGCGAGCGCTGCGGCGTCGAGGTGACCCGGAGCAAGGTCCGCCGCGAGCGGATGGGCCACATCGAGCTCGCCGCCCCGGTCACCCACATCTGGTACTTCAAGGGTGTGCCGAGCCGGCTCGGCTACCTGCTCGACCTCGCCCCGAAGGACCTCGAGAAGGTCATCTACTTCGCGGCGTACATGATCACCTCCGTCGACGAGGACGCCCGCCACCGCGACCTGTCCTCGCTGGAGGGCAAGGTCGGGCTCGAGCGCGAGCGCCTCGAGAAGCGCCGCGACGGCGCCCTGGAGGACCGCACCAAGAAGCTCGAGGAGGACCTCGCCACGCTCGAGGCCGAGGGCGCCAAGGCCGACGCGCGCCGCAAGGTCCGCGACGGTGCCGAGCGCGAGATGAAGCAGATCCGCGACCGGTCCCAGCGCGAGCTGGACCGGCTCGAGGAGGTCTGGAGCACCTTCAAGTCGCTGCAGGTCCAGGACCTCATGGGCGACGAGATGCTCTACCGCGAGATGAAGAACTGGTTCGGCAAGTACTTCGAGGGCTACATGGGGGCCACGGCCATCCAGAAGCGCCTCGAGGACTTCGACATCGAGGCCGAGGTGGAGTCGCTGCGCGACACGATCGCCAACGGCAAGGGCCAGCGCAAGGTCCGCGCGCTCAAGCGGCTCAAGGTCGTCGACGCGTTCCGCAAGACCGACAACAAGCCGCAGGGCATGGTCCTCGACGCGGTCCCGGTCATCCCGCCGGACCTGCGCCCGATGGTGCAGCTCGACGGTGGTCGGTTCGCGACGTCCGACCTCAACGACCTCTACCGCCGTGTCATCAACCGCAACAACCGGTTGAAGCGCCTGCTCGACCTCGGTGCGCCCGAGATCATCGTCAACAACGAGAAGCGGATGCTGCAGGAGGCCGTCGACTCGCTGTTCGACAACGGCCGCCGTGGGCGTCCGGTCACCGGGCCGGGCAACCGCCCGTTGAAGTCGCTGTCCGACATGCTCAAGGGCAAGCAGGGCCGCTTCCGTCAGAACCTGCTCGGCAAGCGCGTCGACTACTCCGGCCGTTCGGTCATCGTCTCCGGCCCGCAGCTGAAGCTGCACCAGTGCGGTCTGCCCAAGCAGATGGCGCTGGAGCTGTTCAAGCCGTTCGTGATGAAGCGGTTGGTCGACCTGTCGCACAGCCAGAACATCAAGTCCGCCAAGCGGATGGTCGAGCGCGCGACGTCGGGCCTGTCCCGGTACGCCGTGGTGTGGGACGTCCTCGAAGAGGTCATCACCGAGCACCCCGTGCTGCTCAACCGTGCGCCCACGCTGCACCGACTCGGCATCCAGGCCTTCGAGCCCCAGCTGATCGAGGGCAAGGCCATCCAGATCCACCCGCTCGTCTGCTCGGCGTTCAACGCCGACTTCGACGGTGACCAGATGGCGGTGCACCTGCCGCTGTCCGCCGAGGCCCAGGCCGAGGCGCGGATCCTGATGCTGTCGACCAACAACATCCTCAAGCCGTCCGACGGCCGGCCGGTGACCATGCCGACCCTGGACATGATCATCGGGCTGTTCTTCCTGACGACCGACCGCGACGGCGAGCCGGGCGAGGGTCGGGCCTTCTCCTCGCAGGCCGAGGCGATCATGGCCTTCGACCGCGGTGAGATCTCGCTGCAGAGCAAGGTGAAGATCCGGTTCAACGACATCATCCCGCCGCTCGAGCTCGAGCTCGGTGCGGACTGGGAGGACGGTCAGTCGATCACGCTCGAGACCACCCTGGGTCGGGCGATCTTCAACGACACGCTGCCGGCCGACTACCCCTTCGTGAACTACGAGGTGGGCAAGAAGGCCATGGGCGCGATCATCAACGACCTGGCCGAGCGCTACACCAAGGTCGAGGTCGCTGCGTCGCTGGACGCCCTGAAGGACACCGGCTTCCACTGGGCCACCCGGTCCGGCGTGACCGTCTCGATCGACGACGTCACCACGCCGAACGACAAGGCCGAGATCCTGGCGGGCTACGAGGACCAGGCGACCAAGGTCCAGAAGCAGTTCGAGCGCGGTCTCGTCACCGACGAGGAGCGTCGCCAGGAGCTGGTCGAGATCTGGACCCAGGCCTCGAACGACGTCGCCAAGTCGATGGAGAGGTCCTTCTCGCGGACCAACCCGATCTTCATGATGGTCGACTCCGGTGCCTCCGGGAACATGATGCAGATCCGGCAGGTCGCGGCCATGCGTGGACTGGTGGCCAACCCGCGGGGCGACATCATCCCGCGGCCGATCAAGGCGAACTTCCGTGAGGGCCTGTCGGTGCTGGAGTACTTCATCTCCACCCACGGCGCCCGCAAGGGTCTGGCCGACACCGCGCTGCGGACGGCGGACTCGGGCTACCTGACCCGTCGTCTGGTGGACGTCTCGCAGGACGTGATCATCCGCGAGGAGGACTGCGGCACCGAGCGCGGCATGGACAAGCGGATCGGCGTGCGCGTCGAGGACGGCAGCGTCCGCAAGGACGACAACGTCGAGACCTCGGCGTACGCCCGCACCACCGCGGTCGACGTCACCCACCCGGAGACCGGCGAGAAGCTGGCCGCCGCGGGCGACGACCTCGGTGACGTCAAGATCGGCGAGCTGGTCGCGGCCGGGATCGAGATGGTCCGGGTCCGGTCGGTGCTCACCTGTGAGGCCAAGACCGGCACCTGCGCCAAGTGCTACGGCCGGTCGCTGGCCACCGGCAAGATGGTGGACATCGGCGAGGCCGTCGGCATCATCGCGGCGCAGTCGATCGGTGAGCCCGGTACCCAGCTGACGATGCGGACGTTCCACACCGGTGGTGTGGCCTCGGCCGACGACATCACGCAGGGTCTGCCGCGCGTCCAGGAGATCTTCGAGGCGCGCATCCCGAAGGGGCGCTCGCCGATCTCCGAGGCCGCCGGCCGGATCGAGATCGAGGAGACCGACAAGACCCGCAAGGTCGTCGTCACCCCCGACGACGGCTCCGAGGCGCTCGAGTACCCCGTCTCCAAGCGGTCCCGCCTCCTGGTCGCCGACGGCGACCACATCGAGGTCGGCGACATGCTGACGGTCGGTACCCCCGAGCCGCACGAGGTGCTGCGCATCCTGGGTGTCCGCAAGGCGCAGGAGCACCTGGTCGAGGAGGTCCAGGCCGTGTACCGCAGCCAGGGCGTCTCGATCCACGACAAGCACATCGAGATCATCGTGCGGCAGATGCTGCGCCGTGTGACGGTGATCGAGTCGGGTGACACCAACCTGCTGCCCTCCGACCTGGTCGACCGGGTGCGCTTCGAGGAGGAGAACCGTCGGGTCGTCTCCGAGGGCGGCAAGCCGGCCTCGGGTCGTCCGGTGCTGATGGGCATCACCAAGGCGTCGCTCGCCACCGAGTCGTGGCTCTCGGCCGCCTCCTTCCAGGAGACGACCCGGGTGCTCACCGACGCGGCGATCCACGCCCGCTCCGACAGCCTGCGTGGCCTGAAGGAGAACGTGATCATCGGCAAGCTGATCCCGGCCGGCACCGGTCTGGAGCGCTACCGCAACATCCGGGTGGAGCCGACCGAGGAGGCGCGCGCCGCGGCGTACGCCGTCACGGGCTACGACACCTACGACTACGAGTTCGGCAGCAACGGCTCGGGTCAGGCTG
>CAVULA010000010.1:0-259379 GCA_963742195.1 uncultured Actinomycetota bacterium | reverse complement strand
GGCGAGCTCGGGGACGTCGACCGCCAGCCGGCCGAGGGCCACGATCAGCGCCACCAGGGCCTGCTCGTCGACCGGCTCGCTGCCCCGGTAGCCGGCCAGCAGCGGCCAGATCCGGAGCGACCGCAGGGCGCGAGAGGCGTCCTGGGCCGAGACGGGGGCGAGGAGCAGGCTGCGGTCGTCCCAGACCTCGGCGGCGGTGCCGCCCGCGGCGACCATCACCATCGGTCCCAGGCCGGGATCGCGGATCACGCCGAGGGCGACCTCGACACCGTGCGCCAGCGGCTGGACGAGCACCTCGAGGTCGGGGACGCCGGTCTCGCAGGCGAAGTCCTCGACCGCGGCCCGGACGTCGTCCACCGAGGTGAGGCCGGTGCGGACCAGCCCGCGGGCGGTCTTGTGGACCATCGTCGGGTCGGCCGGCTTCACCGCCACCGGTAGCCCGACCTCGGCCGCCGCCGCGGCCGCGCCCGCGGCCCCGCGCGCGACGACGCCCGCCGTGGCGACGTCGTACGGAGCGAGCAGGGCGGCGGCGTCGACCGGGCGCAGCCACCCGGGCTCGGCGTCGGCCAGGTGGTCGGTGACCCAGCGGCGTACGACCGTCAGCCGGGCCGGGTCGGTGACCGGCGCCTCGGTCCGAGGTGTCCGCAACCACACGGCGTACCGCACGAGGTGGGCCAGGGAACGGACGGCCGAGTCGACGGAGGGGAGCACCGTCACGCCGGGCGGCGGCTCGCGGTCCAGACCACCGAGCAGCACCGCGACCATCGGCTTGCCGGGGTGGGCGGCGCGGGCTCGGCGAGGGCTGCTCTCGTGGCCGGTTGGTCCACGGTCCGCGTGGCAGCCAGCACCACCAGGACCGCGTCGACCTCGTCGGTCGCCAGCAGGGCCGAGGTGATCGGGCCCAGCTCGCGGCCGCTCCCGCCCGCTCCTGCATCGACCGGGTTCGCGGTGTCGGCCGCGCCCGTGACGTGCTGGGCGATCCGGTCGCGCAGGTCCTCGGACAGGGCGGGCACCTCGAGGCCGTAGCGGGCGGCGGTGTCGGCCGCGAGGACGCCGAGCCCGCCGGCGTTCCCGAGGACGCCGAGGCGCGGGCCTGTGGGGAGCGGCTGCTCGGCGAGGAGCAGCGCGGTCTCGGTCAGCTCCTCGGCGTCGCGGCAGCCGATGACGCCGGCCTGGGCGAAGAGGGCGTCGACCCGGACGGCCCGGCTGGCGGCGGCCGCCGTCCGGGAGCCACCGGGCCGCTCGCGGCCCCGGGTACGCCCGCCGACCACCGCGAGCAGCGGCTTGCTCTCGGCGAAGCGCCGGCCGACCCGGGCGAACTTCGCCGGGTTGCCGAAGGACTCCAGGTAGAGGGCGGCGGCCGTCACCTCGGGGTCGTCGACCCACGCCGCGAGGAGGTCGTTGCCCGAGACGTCGGCCTTGTTGCCGAGCGAGACGAAGTGGCCCACGCCGAGACCGAGCCGACGGGCGAGGTCGACGACGACGATCCCGACGCCTCCGGTCTGGGAGGCGACCGCCAGCCCGCCCGGGGGCGGGTTCACGCCGGCGAGGCTGGCCGAGAGCCGCACGTCCGGCTGGTTGTCGAGCAGCCCCAGGGAGCCGGGCCCGACGACGCGGATGTTGCGGGCGCGGGCCTCGCGGGTCAGCTCCCGCTGCAGGGCGAGACCTGCGGGGCCGGTCTCGGCGAAGCCCGAGCTGAACACCACGGCGGCGCGGGCTCCGGCGTCGGCCGCCTGCCACGACGCAGGCCGTCACCCCCTCGGGCGGGAGGGCCACCAGCACGAGGTCGACCGGGCCGGGCGCCTCGGCGAACGACGGGTACGCCGCCACCCCGCAGACGGTGGCCGCCGAGGGATGGATGACCACCAGGTCGCCGAGGAAGGAGCCGTCCACGATCGCGCCGAGGACGGACGCACCCACGCCGCTGCCGTCGCGTCGGACCCCGACGACCGCGACCCGGTGGGGGCGGAGCAGCGCCGTGAGCGAGGCGGCCTCCGCCCGGGACTCGCGGGTGTCGGCCGCGCGGAGGGCGGCCGCGGACACCCGCGTGTCCATCTCGACGGTGATGACGCCCCGGTCGAGCAGCCGGGTGACCTCGAAGCCGGCGTCGGTGAAGACCCGGATCATGGCGCCGTTCTCGGCCAGCACCTCCGCGGTGAACCGGTGTACGCCGGCGGTCCGGGCGGCGGCTGCCAGGTGCTCGAGCAGGAGGGTGCCGACGCCGTGGCCGCGGAGCGCGTCGGCGACCAGGAACGCGACCTCGGCCTCGTCGCCGAGCCGCTCGGCGGTGGCCAGCCCCACCAGCTCACCGGCCTGCCAGAGACCGAGGGCCAGGACCTGCCCGCTGTCGTGCTGGGCGAGCAGATGGTCGACGTAGGCATGGCCCGCTGCCCGGCTGGGGCTGAAGAAGCGGAGGCGCAGGCTCTCCAGCCCGACCTCGTCGTGCAGGGCGAGGAGCGCGTTGCGGTCGGTGAGGCGCAGGGGCCGGACGACACCCACCGAGCCGTCGGCCAGCAGGACGTCGGCAGGGGCGGTCGGTGGCTCGCCCGGCAGGTCCGGGTGGGCACGCGAGATGCTGCCGGTGACCATGGTTCCTCCTCCGCCCATGGTCTGCGGCGGCGGGAACGCCCGGCAGGGTCCTTGTGCCCGGGCCGTTGGGCCCTCGGCCCCTGCCGGCACGCGGCCGCACGGCGTGTGCTGAGGACGAGGGATCGATGCCGCACCCCTGACTTGCCGGGGGACGACCGGCGGGCGACGGGACGGACGAGGAGAGCGGACCGATGTTGGTACGAGACGTGATGACGACCCAGGTCGTGACCGTCCGCCCCGGAGTGCGGGTCAAGGAAGCCATCCAGCTGCTCGACGAGCACCAGATCACGGCGATGCCGGTGGTGGACTCGGAGGGGCGTCTGGTCGGCGTGGTGAGCGAGGCCGACGTGCTCCGCGACGCCCTGATGCCCGACCGGCGTACGCACGAGATCCCGGTCGCGATCGAGGGCCGGACCAAGGTCTTGAAGGTCGAGGACGTGATGACCCACCTGCCGATGAGCGTGACCGCCGATGCCGACCTCAGTGTCGCCGCGTCGGTCCTGGTCGACACCGCCATCAAGAGCCTGCCCGTCGTCGAAGGAGACCGCGTGATCGGCATGGTCAGCCGTCGCGACGTGATCGCCGTGCTGGCCAAGCGCGACCCGTTGATCGAGGCCGAGGTGGACGAGCTGCTGCGCTCCGCCGAGGTCGAGTGCGAGGTCGAGGTCGTCGACGGCCTGGTGCACCTCGAGGGACCCAGTGAGCCGCACGCGCGCGAGATCGCGCGGGTTCTCGCCGCGAGCGTCCCCGGCGTCGTGGGCGTGTCGTTCCGCGGCTGAGGGCGGCGCCTCACAGGGAGCGGTGGACGGGCAGGGTCGACATCGGGTCCCAGCCCTGACCGAGCCGGCGTCCGGTGAGCTCGGTCCAGCGCACGCGCAGGTAGAGCGACCTGCCGCCTGCTGCCCAGGCGGCGGGGTTCCACGTCCTCCTGATGTGCTCGAGCTCGTCGGGGTCGACGACGACGTCGGCCCGGCCGCGGGCGACGACGCTCCAGCCGCGGTGGTACTCGTAGTCGAACTGGTCGACCTCCAGGGCCAGCACGGTGCCGCGGGCCTGACTGCCCAGCAGGCTGTACGGCGTGGTCCGCAGCACGACCGAGTCCTCCACCACCGAGTAGTTGACGGGGATGATGTGCGGCCCGTTGGGGGTGCAGGCGGCGACCCGTCCGACGAGTCCGGCCCGCAGCAGCTCCTCGCACTCCGTCGTACTCAGGTCGAACGATTCGTTCATGGCGAGACACCTCCAGACCGTCTCCGTTCTCGCTGTCGTCCATGCTGCGTCGTAGCCACCGGAGCGGTCAGGGCCGATGGTCCCGAAGTCCGGGCCCTCTGCGACTGCCGTCGGGCACCGTGCCGCGGGAGTCTGGAGTCGAGCCCTCGGGCGCCCGGGGGTGCGGGTCCGAAGGAGGCTCCGATGTCCACCACCACCACCACTGAGGTCACACCGTTCCCTGCCGGCAGCATCGTCGTCGGCGTCGACGGGTCACCGTCGGGCAGCGAGGCCGTGGCGTGGGCTGCCGTGCAGGCCGCGCACGACCACCGGCCACTCGTGCTGGTCTGCGCCTACCACCTGGACTCCCTGTACTGGCTGGGGAGCGCGGGCATCGACGACGGCGCGATGGTCGAGGAGATGCGCGCCGAGGCGAGCCGGCTGCTGGACGCCGAGAAGGCCTCCGCGCTGGAGATCGCGCCGGAGCTCGACGTGCACGAGGTGCTCTACCGCTCCGACGCACGCGCCGCCCTGATCGAGGCCGCGCGGACCGCCTCCATGGTCGTGCTCGGGTCGCGCGGTCGCGGTCGGGTGGCGAGCCTGCTGCTGGGCTCGGTCGGCGTGGCCGTGGTCAACCACGCGACCTGTCCCGTCGTCGTACGCCGTCCCGAGAACGACCGGCCACGCCGCGGTGTCCTGGTCGCGACCGATCTCACCGACGCCTCGCGGCCGGCGGTGGAGTACGCCTACACGCTGGCCTCGAGCCGGAACCTCCCGTTGACCGTGCTCGTGCTCCGCGGCGACCTCAGCTGGCTCGGCCACGACGAGACGCAGCCGCGGGACTGGGCGGAGCGCGAGCGGCTGGCCCGCTGGATGACCGAGCTCGGCGTGAAGTTCCCCGACGTACGGGTCAGCGAGCAGGACGTCCACGAGTCGGAGGCCCGGGCGCTGGTCTCACGGGGCGCCGAGAAGGAGATCGTGGTGGTGGGCAGCCATCAGCGGCACTCCGTCGCCTCCATACTCGGCCGGTCGCTGGCCGTCTCGGTCGTCGAGCACGCTCCGACCACGGTGGTCGTGGTGCCCGGGACCCCGGCGGGGTGAGGTGCCGGGGAGCCACCCGGGCCGGGACCTCCGTCCCTCGAGGCCGTGACCTTGCACCCTGCGTGCGCGACCGCACCTGCCGGACGCTGGTGACAGGCAGGGAAGGTACCCCCGGTCCCGGCCCATTCCCCCCGGAGACCCGGGCCTCGGTGCAGAACGTGAACCGAGGCCCGGGTCTTCACCACGTCCGGTGCTCGGGCTCGTCGGGCCGGACCACGCGGTCGGCCGCGGCCCTGGTGGCCGCGACCAGCACCGCGTTCGGGTCGTCCACCCGCCGGACCCACTGCTCGGCCGCGGCGGGACTCTTCCCGTACGCCGTGTGTCGCGCGACCAGCCGTGGTCGCCGCACGGCGTCCGGGACGTCGAGGAACCAGACCTCGTCCAGCGCCTCCCGCACGGCCCGCCACGCGGGTCGGTCCAGCAACAGGTAGTTGCCCTCCGTGACGACCAGGTCGGTCTCCGGCTCGATCGCGACCGCACCGGCGATCGGCTGCTCCAGATCTCGCTCGAAGCCGGGCGCCCAGACCGTCTCGCGCGCCGTCCGCACCCGCCGCAGCAGCGCGGCGTACCCCCAGGCGTCGAAGGTCTCCGGGGCCCCCTTGCGCTCCAGCAGGCCCAGGCGACGCAGCGAGACGTCGGCGAGGTGGAAGCCGTCCATGGGCAGGTGGACGGCCGGCACGGTCGATGCGGCCACCAGCTGCTCGGCGTAGGTGGTCTTCCCGGCGCCGGGCGCGCCCGCGATCCCGATGATCCGCCTCCGAGGCCCGCTCACCGGCCCATCATTGCGTGCCGGACTAGCGTGGAGGACGTGACAGACGCACCCACTCCGCGCACCCTCGGACAGCTCCGCGAGTCCGGCCACGTCCAGAGGCACCTCCGCGACGAGCTGCGCGAGAACCTCCTGGCGAAGCTCGCCTCGGACGAGGACCCGTGGCCCGGCATGCACGGCTTCGACGACACCGTGATCCCGCAGCTCGAGCGCGCCCTCCTCGCCGGCCACGACGTCGTCCTCCTCGGCGAGCGCGGCCAGGGCAAGACGCGCCTGCTGCGGTCCCTGGTCGGCCTCCTCGACGAGTGGACCCCCGTCATCGGCGACGCCGAGCTCGGCGAGCACCCCTACGACCCGATCACCCCGGCCTCACGCCGTCGCGCCGACGAGCTCGGGGACGAGCTGCCGGTCGAGTGGCGGCACCGCGACGAGCGGTACGCCGAGAAGCTGGCCACCCCCGACACCTCGGTGGCGGACCTGATCGGTGACGTCGACCCGATGAAGGTGGCCGAGGGCCGCCACCTCGGCGACCCCGAGACGATCCACTTCGGGCTGATCCCGCGCAGCCACCGCGGCATCGTGGCGATCAACGAGCTGCCCGACCTCGCCGAGCGGATCCAGGTGGCGATGCTCAACGTGATGGAGGAGCGCGACATCCAGATCCGCGGGTACGTGCTCCGGCTGCCGCTGGACACCCTCGTCGTGGCCAGCGCCAACCCGGAGGACTACACCAACCGCGGCCGGATCATCACGCCGCTCAAGGACCGGTTCGGTGCCGAGATCCGGACCCACTACCCCACCGAGCTCGACGACGAGGTCGCGGTCATCCGGCAGGAGGCGACCCTCGTCGCCGAGGTGCCCGACCACCTCGTCGAGATCCTCGCGCGGTTCACCCGCAACCTGCGCGAGTCGACCTCCGTCGACCAGCGGTCCGGGGTCAGCGCCCGGTTCGCCATCGCCGGCGCCGAGACGGTCGCCGCGTCGGCTCTGCACCGCGCGACGCGTCAGGGTGAGAGCGAGCCGGTGGCGAGGGTCGTCGACCTGGAGACCGCCGTCGACGTGCTCGGCGGCAAGATCGAGTTCGAGACCGGGGAGGAGGGCCGCGAGGGCGAGATCCTCACCCACCTGCTGCGCACCGCGACCGCCGAGACGGTCCGCCACCACTTCCGTGGGCTCGACTTCGCGCTCCTGGTCGACCGGATCGAGGCCGGTCAGATGGTGACGACCGGAGAGCAGGTGGCCGCCCGCGACTTCCTGACCGGTCTCCCGGTGCTCGGCGAGTCCGAGCTGTACGACGACGTGTGCGAGCGGCTCGACGCCCACAACGACGGCGAGCGTGCCGGAGCGATCGAGCTGGCGCTCGAGGGCCTCTACCTCGCCCGCAAGATCAGCAAGGAGTCCGGCGGCGGGGAGACCGTCTATGGCTAGCACGCCACGGGCCGACTATCCGGTGGTCGCCAGCGCAGGCAGTTTGCGCACGCAGCCGCCGGTGGGCTGGACCGTTCCCCACGACTGGACGCCCGAGGGCGTGCTGGTCCTGGGCGACGGCAACGGCGCGGCCGTGCTCCATCTCTCGGTGGCGCTGTGCGTCCTCAACGACACGTTCCGTGAGGGCGATGCGCTCGGGGTGCCGGTGGCAGGCGTCCGAGTGCGTGCCAGTGGAGACTTCGACACCGAGACCTGGGTCTCTACCGGCGTCGTCTACACCGTCGACGTCGACTCGCCGGCGTCGTCCGATGAGGTCGCGAAGGTGCTGGCCCGGGTCGACGAGGTGGCCGAGATCCCGCGCGTTCTCCGGGCCGGGATGAGCGTGGAGCGGTCCGATGGCTAGCCGCCACCAGCCGCGCTCGCGCTACACCCGGTACGACGGCGGTCCGGACCCGCTCGCCCCTCCTGTCGACATCGCCGAGGCGCTGGACGCCATCGGGCAGGACGTGATGGCCGGGTACAGCCCCGAGCGCGCGATGCGCGAGTTCCTGCGGCGCGGCAGCCAGGACCAGCGGGGCCTCGACGACCTGGCCCGCCGGATCGCCGAGAAGCGGCGCGAGCTGACTCGACGCCACAACCTCGACGGCACGCTCCAGGAGGTCCGGGAGCTGCTCGACCGGGCGGTCCTCAGCGAACGCAAGCAGCTGGCGCGCGACATCGACCTCGACGACGGGGACCGCGCGCTGCGGGAGCTGCAGCTGGACAACCTGCCGCCGTCGACGGCCGCAGCGGTCAGCGAGCTCGCGTCGTACGACTGGAAGAGCCGCGACGCGCGCGAGGACTACGAGCGGATCAAGGACCTGCTGGGGCGCGAGCTGCTGGACCAGCGGTTCGCCGGCATGAAGGAGGCGCTCGAGAACGCCACGGACGCCGACCGGGCCGCGATCAACGAGATGCTCACCGACCTCAACGACCTGCTGTCCAAGCACGGCCGGGGCGAGGACACCGCCGAGGACTTCGCCGACTTCATGGACAAGCACGGCGACTTCTTCCCCGAGAACCCGCAGAACGTCGACGAGCTGATCGACGCCATGGCCGAACGGGCGGCAGCGGCGCAGCGGATGATGAACTCGATGACCGCCGAGCAGCGGGCGGAGCTCATGGGCCTGGCGCAGCAGGCCTTCGGGTCACCGGAGCTCATGCAGCAGCTCTCCCAGCTCGACGCGAACCTCCAGTCGCTGCGCCCGGGCGAGGACTGGGGCGGGTCCGAGCGCTTCGACGGCGAGCAGGGCCTCGGGCTCGGCGACGGCACCGGCGTGCTGCAGGACCTCGCGGACCTCGACGACCTCTCCGAGCAGCTCTCCCAGTCCTACGACGGAGCCCGTCTCGACGACGTCGACCTCGACAAGCTGGCCCGGCAGCTCGGCAACGAGGCCGCCGTCGACGCCCGTACCCTCCAGCGGCTCGAGCAGGCGCTCCGGGACTCCGGCTACCTCAAGCGCTCGAGCGACGGGCAGCTCAAGCTCAGCCCGAAGGCGATGCGGCAGCTCGGCAAGGCCCTGCTCAAGGACGTCGCCACGCGGATGAGTGGCCGCCAGGGCCAGCGCGACGTCCGCCAGTCCGGCGCGGCCGGCGAGATGTCCGGCGCCACGCGCGCGTGGCAGTTCGGCGACACCGAGCCGTGGGACGTCACCCGCACCATCACCAACGCGGTCCGGAGGGTCGTCGGTGAGGGCGGCTCGGCGCGCCACGGCGTAGGGCTCCAGGTGGACGACGTGGAGGTGAGCGAGACCGAGGCCCGGACGCAGGCCGCGGTCGCCCTGCTCGTCGACACGTCGTTCTCGATGGCCATGGACGGTCGCTGGGTGCCGATGAAGCGGACGGCGCTGGCGCTCCACACACTGATCCGGTCGCGGTTCCGCGGCGACGCCTTGCAGCTGATCGGCTTCGGCCGGCATGCGCAGGTGATGGACATCGAGGAGCTGACCGGCCTCGACGCGATGTGGGACAAGGGCACCAACCTCCACCACGCCCTGCTGCTGGCCAACCGCTTCTTCCGCAAGCACCCGAGCGCGCAGCCGGTCCTGCTCATCGTCACCGACGGCGAGCCCACCTCGCACCTGGAGTCGAACGGGGAGGTGTACTTCGAGTACCCGCCCCATCCGCTCACCGTGGCCTACTCGGTCCGCGAGCTCGACAACTCCGGGCGCCTGGGCGCCCAGGTGACCTTCTTCCGGCTCGGGACCGACGCCGGGCTGGCCCGCTTCGTGGAGTCCATGGCCCGCCGCGTGGACGGGCGCGTGGTCGCGCCGGAGCTGGACGACCTGGGTGCGGCCGTCGTCGGCTCCTACCTCGGGTCGCGGGCGCCCGGCGGCAGCCCCGGCGGTCAGTACGCCGACTGGTTCGGAGGCCGAGGGTTCTGGGTCGAGTGAGGACGCTCCGACCGGGCGGAGGCCGGGCGGAGCGTCCGAGCGAGCGCCGCAGCGAGCCTGCTCGCAAGGCGATGATCCGCCGGGCGGAGCGGCCGAGCGAGGGCCGCAGCGAGCTTGCTCGCCAGGCGACCGTCCGCCGTAGCGGAGCGTCCGCACCACCACGTGGCCCGGGCATAGCCGATGGCCCCATCAGCCCCACTGGCCACTCCAGCCCCACGGGTATCAGTGCAGGTGAACAGCAGGTGAACGGACACCGGAACACTCGATGAACTGGCCCTCGGGGATTTCCATGGAGGCCCCACGGGCCCCACACTCGGGGACGTGTCGGCCGAACTAGTCACCGTCATCCTCGTCGTGATCGTCGCGCTCGGGTTCGACTTCACCAACGGGTTCCATGACACCGCCAACTCGATGGCCACGTCCATCGCCACCGGGGCGCTCAGGCCCAAGGTCGCTGTCGCGCTGGCAGCCGTCCTCAACCTGGTCGGGGCCTTCCTCTCGGTGGCCGTCGCGCTGACCGTGACGAACGCCGTGGTCTCGATCCAGGACGCCAACGGTGGCCCGGACCCGGCCCTGACCGCCAACAACGGAGCAGCACTTCTGCTGATCATCCTGGCGGGCCTGGTCGGCGGCATCGTGTGGAACCTCGTGACCTGGCTGCTCGGACTCCCGTCGAGCTCCTCGCACGCCCTGTTCGGCGGCCTGATCGGTGCCACCATCGCCGGCATCGGCTGGGGCGGCGTCCACTGGACCGGCGACGGCACCAAGCTGGACGGCGTCGTCGGCAAGGTGATCCTGCCGTCGCTGGCCTCGCCGGTGATCGCGGCCACCGTGGCCATGGTCGGCACCTGGCTGATCTTCCGCGTCACCCGCCGCCTCGGTGAGAACCTCAACAACGGGGGCTTCCGCTGGGGCCAGATCGGCACCGCGTCGCTGATGTCGCTGGCGCACGGCACGAACGACGCCCAGAAGACGATGGGGGTCATCACGCTCTCGCTGATCGCCTACGGGAGCTGGACCGACACGACGGCGATCCCGCTGTGGGTGAAGGTCTCGTGCGCGGTGGCGATCGCGGCCGGTACCTACATGGGCGGCTGGCGGATCATCCGCACCATGGGCAAGGGCATCACGGAGATCGAGCCGCGCCAGGGCACCTCGGCGCAGGGCGCCGCCGCTGCGGTCATCCTGGCGTCGAGCCAGCTCGGCTTCGCGCTGTCGACCACCCACGTGGCCACCGGCTCCATCGTGGGCACCGGAGTCGGCAAGCCCGGCGCCTCCGTGCGCTGGATGGTGGCCGGGCGGATGGCCGTCGCGTGGTTCATCACCCTCCCGATGGCCGCGGTCGTCGGCGCGGCCACCTGGAAGATCGGTGACCTCGCGGGTGGCGAGCTGGCGTCGGCCCTGGTGATGGTGGCCATCTTGGTGACCGCCTCCGGCCTGATGTACGCCCGTTCCCGCCGCAACCCGATCACCGCCGACAACGTCAACGACGACTGGGAGGACCCCGCGTCGGTCCTCGCCCCGTCCGAGCCCGTCGCGGCCTAGGAGGCTCCCGTGTTCTCGTTGTTCCTCCAGGACGCCTGGAAGGTGCTCCTCTACAGCCTGCTGCTCGGCGCCGGTCTGCCGGTGCTCTACGCCGTCGGCATCCGGGCGGCCGCGCTCGGCACCGCGGGCCCGGACGGCACCGGGACGCCCGACGCCGGCAAGCACACCGTCGGTCGCGTCCTCGCCGCCCTCTGCTTCGCGGTGGTGATCGCCGGGGTGGCGATCGGCCTGGCCTACATCGTGGCCTCAGGCCAGGGGAAGATGCTCAGCTTCGAGCACGGCTTCCCGACGTTCGTCCCGAAGAGCTGACCCCCGCCCCGTCCGGCTCGGGTCCGGGGTCGTCCGCCTGACAGGAGCCCCTCGTGGCCGCTCAGGCGGACGACCCGACCAGCCGGAGGACTGCGGCGAGCTCCTCCACGCCGTCGACGAGGCGGGTGCCCGGGCGGGCCCACGACGCGTTGGCGTCGACGGCGTGCACCGGTACGCCGGCAGGCAGGGCGCCGCCGGCCACCAGGTCGTCGGCCAGCCGCTGTGAGCCCTCGCGGTCGAACCCGCACGGAGCAACGACGACGAGCTCCGGCTCCGCGGCGTGGACGGCGTCCCAGGTGGTCCGCCGGGACTTGTCGCCCGGGGTCGCCAGCACGGGGTCGCCACCGGCCACCGTGATCATCTCCGGGATCCAGTGGCCCGGGGCGAAGGGCGGGTCGGTCCACTCCAGGAACATCACGCGCGGGCGCCGGCGCCCGGCTGTCTCGCGGCGTACGACGTCGAGGCGGCGCCGTTGGTCCGCGACGAGGCGCTCCGCCTCGTCCTCGTGCCCGGTGGCCAGTCCGAGCGTCACGATGGAGGCCAGGACCTCGTCCAGGGTGGCGGGGTCGATCGTCAGCACGTCGGCGGTGCAGCCGAGATGGGTCAGGGCGTCGTCGACGACCGAGACGTCCACGGCACAGACCGCGCACAGGTCCTGGGTGACCACCAGGTCGGCATCGAGGCCGGCCAGCGCACCCTGGTCGAGGTGGTACAGGTCGTCGCCCCGCGCCAGGGCCTCGACCACGAACGCGTCGATCGCGGCCGGCGCCAGGCCCTCGGGCATCGCCGAGGTCGACACGATCACGCGGGTCCGGGCCTCCGCCGGGAAGTCGCACTCGAAGGTCACCCCGACCACGTCGTCGCCCGCGCCGATCGCGAACAGGATCTCGGTGGTCGAGGGCAGCAACGAGACGATCCGCATCACCGCAGCGTAGGTGGTTAGGGTCGGAGCGAGATGAGTGACCATGCACCCGCGCTCGGCTGGGACGAGGCGGCCAGGCCGACCCTCGCGGAGCCGTCGGACACGGCGTACCCACCCCACCAGCTGGCCGTCGCCGAGCACCTCGTCGAGGTGCACGACATGCTGCGGGGCGAGCTGGCCCAGCTGCGCGCGATGCTCGAGCAGGTCCGCGACGGGGTGCTCTCCGCCGGCGAGGCTCGGTCCGGACTGCACACGATGACGCTGCGACAGAACAACTGGACCCTGGGCGCCTACTGCGCGTCGTACTGCCGCGTCGTGAACGGCCACCACTCGCTCGAGGACTCCGGCATCTTCCCCCACCTGAAGCGCTCCGAGCCCGGGGTCGCCCCGGTCGTCGACCGGCTCGCCGAGGAGCACGTGGTGATCCACGGGCTCCTCGACCACGTCGACCGGGCTCTCGTCGCGCTGGTCGCCGACGAGGCGGGCGACGGGCTCGCCGGGCTCGACCGGGCCGTCGAGCAGCTCGCCGACTCCCTGCTCAGCCACCTGGCCTACGAGGAGCGCGAGCTCCGCGGCCCGCTCGCCCGCCACGGCTTCTACTGACCACGCCGAGTCGGCGCGAACAGACACCGAATTGACGCCGAGTCGGCGCGAACAGACACCGAAATCGCGCCGAGTCGGCAGGTGACGACTCGGCGAGGTACGGGCGCCCGACGGGGGACCTCCTAGGCTGCCCGGGTGTCCGACCCGTCGACGAGCGTGCTGGTCCTGCTCGGTCTGGCCGGGCTGGCGGCGGGCTTCGTGGACGCGGTCGTGGGCGGTGGCGGGCTGATCCAGCTGCCCGCGCTCCTGCTCGGGCTGCCGTCGGCGGCGCCGGTGAACATCCTGGCGACCAACAAGCTGAGCTCGATCTGCGGTACGACGGTCAGTAGCGCGACGTACTACCGCCGGGTGCGGCCGGACCCGCGCACCTTCGGCCCACTCATGGCCTGCGCCTTCGCCGGCTCGGTCTGCGGCGCGGTGGTCGGCTCGCACATCTCGGCGTCGGCGTTCGACCCGATCGTGCTGGTGGTGCTGATCGTGGTCGGCGGCTACGTCGCGTTCCGCCCGACGCTGGGGGAGACGACCGCGCTCCGGTTCGGCGGCCGGCGCCACACCGGAGCGGCGATGGCGACCGGCCTGGTGATCGGCTTCTACGACGGCGCCCTCGGCCCCGGCACCGGCAGCTTCTTCGTGATCACCCTCGTGGGGCTGCTCGGCTACAGCTTCCTGGAGGCCTCGGCGAAGGCGCGCCTGGCCAACTGGGCGACCAACCTGGCCGCGCTCTGCGTCTTCGTGCCGCAAGGGGCCGTGCTGTGGAAGGTCGGGCTGGTGATGGGAGCGTGCAACCTGCTCGGCGGCTATGTCGGTGCCCGCACGGCGGTCGCCCGTGGGGTCGGCTTCGTGCGCGTCTTCTTCATCGTGGTGGTCTCCGCCTTCATCGTCCGGATCGGCGGCGAGGTCCTCGGCTGGTGGTGAGCGGCGAAACTCCGGTGCGGGTTGTCGGTCCGCGTCGCTAGCGTCGCAGCATGACCGCCACCCCGCCGCCCGACACCCGCGTCGACCCGCCGCTGCGCACCGACGAGGTCGCGACCCTGCGCGCGTTCCTCGACTACCACCGGGAGACCTTCCGCTGGAAGTGCCGCGGCCTCACCCAGGAGCAGCTGGCGCAGTCGCTGCCGCCGAGCGACATGACCCTCGGCGGGATGATGAAGCACCTCGCGGTGGTCGAGTCCGGCTGGTTCGAGGAGACGTTCGCGGGCGGGTCGCTGATGCCGCCGTTCGACACCGTCGACTGGGACGCCGATCGTGACTGGGAGTGGCACACCGCCCGCGACGACAGCCCCGAGGAGCTCTTCGCCGTCTTCGACGAGGCGGTACGCCGCGCGGACGCGGTCATCGACGGTGCCCTGGCGGACCGGGGGCTCGACAGCGAGTCCGCGAAGCCGAGCCGCGAGGACGGCACGTTCAGCCTGCGCTGGATCCTCCTCCACCTGATCGAGGAGTACGCCCGACACAACGGGCATGCCGACCTGATCCGCGAGTCGATCGACGGTCAGACGGGGGAGTAGCGCGTCAGCCGGCGAAGCCGGGGAGGTAGTCGGTCAGGATCTGCCGGAACGGCGCCTCGGCGCCGAGCTGGCTGAGGACGCCGACCCCGCCCAGCCAGGTGCGGTGGATCAGGAGGTAGTCCGGAGGCAGGTTCAGCTTGAGCGCCAGGGTGAACGTCGGCTCCCTGGGGTTGTTGAGGCGCTGGAACTGCGCCTGCAACCACTCCCGCGAGAAGCGGAACCGCTCGACCTGCGTCGGCTCGACGAACGGCGCCAGGTAGTCGAGGACCAGCTCCGGGTCCAGCTTCACGCCCTGCTTGATGAACCCCTCCTGACGCAGCCCCGCGACCAGCTCCTCGGGGTCGCGCAGTCCGGCGATCCGGATCAGGGCGCCCATGGCCTCGGGCAGGCCGCCGCTCGGCAGCCGGGCGACGGCGCCGTAGTCGAGCACGCCCAGCCGGCCGGGGCTGCCGTCGGCGTTCGGGCAGGATCCGGAAGTTGCCCGGGTGCGGGTCCGCGTGCAGCATCCCGGTCCGGGCCGGCCCGGAGAAGAGGAAGCGCACGAAGAGCTCGCCGTAGTGGTCGCGCTCCTCCTGCGTGCCGCTCTCGATCACGGTGGCCAGCGAGGCGGGGCTCTCGAGCCACTCGGTGACCAGCACGTGCTCCCCGACCGCGACCACGTCGGGTACGACGATCTCGGGGTCGCCGCGGAACGCGGCGGCGAAGGCTCGCTGGGCCTCCGCCTCGAGGGTGTAGTCGAGCTCGTCGTTGGCGCGGGCCTGGAGCTCGGCGATCAGCGGCTTCACGTCGATCCCGGGCGCCATCGGCCCGAGGGTGCGGGCGAGGCGGGCGAGCTGCCTCAGGTCGCTGCGGAGGGCGTCACCGGCGCCGGGGTACTGGACCTTGACCGCGACCTCACGGTCGTCGGACCAGCGACCCAGGTGCACCTGGCCGATCGAGGCGGCCGCGGTGGGTCCGCCGTCGAGCCAGACCAGCTCGTCCCGCCAGTGGGCACCGAGGTCGGCGGCGATCTGGTCGCGCACGGTCTGCGTCGGCATCGGTGGAGCGGAGTCCTGCAACCGCGTCAGCTCGGCCCGGTACGGCGCCCCCAGCTCGTCGGGGAGCGCGGCCTCGAGCACCGACATCGCCTGGCCGAACTTCATGGCGCCGCCCTTGAGCTCGCCGAGGGTGCGGAAGAGCTGCTCGGCGGTGCGCTGCTGGATCTCGCTCATGACGAGGTCGGCGTTCCTGCCCCCGAGCCGCTTGCCGAACCCGAGCGCGTTGCGCCCGGCGTACCCCAGGGGCAGCGCCGCCAGCCGCGCGGTGCGCGCGACAGCCTTGCGGGGCAGCTCGGTCATGTCGCCATTGTCGCTGACGGGTGGTGGAGCCCTGGTATCCACGCGGGTGCGCGGACCCCTCGCGCGCCCAGGGGTGGCTGACCCGTCCCCCGTGGTGCGGTTTCCCGCACGCGAGCCGCGTACCAGCGGGCGGGTTGTCCCCGCACGGTGTGCGGCCTCCGCCATGGGCAGCGGGACCCGGATTTCCTACCTTCGAAGGGACGAGCGAAACCGCTCGCAGTCAAGGACTTAGAAGCCCGAAAGGCCGATGCCATGTCACACGTTCTCTACCGCCTAGGCAACTTCGCCGGCCGCCACCCGTGGAGAGTCATCTCCACCTGGGTGCTGGTCGCAGTCGCGGTGTTCATGCTCAACTCCTCGGTCGGAGGTTCACCCGACGAGAGCTTCAGTCTTCCCGGCGCGGAGTCGCAGCGCGCCGCCGACGCCATCCAGGACCGCTTCCCGCAGGAGACGCTCTACACCTCCAACGTGATCTTCCACGCCGAGGAGGGCTTGTCCGGCCCGGCGATCAAGGCGGCCGTCGAGCAGGCCGTCGAGAGGCTCGCGGACGGCCCGCACGTGATGACGGTGAGCAGCCCCTACGACCCGCGCGGACCCACCGTCAGTGACGACGGTCGAACGGCGTTCGCCACCGTCGCGTTCACGAGCGAGAAGGTCGGCAGCGACGACTACGAGGCTGCGCAGCAGGCCGTCCAGGGCCTCCGCGACGCCGGTGTCCAGGTCGAGTACGACGGTGGGCTCGGGTACGCCAACCTGCCTCCCGGCGGCAACAGCGAGATGATCGGCATCCTGATGGCCGTCCTCATCCTCGCCATCGCCTTCGGCTCGCTGGTCGCGATGAGCCTGCCCATCGTGGCCGCACTGATGGCCATCGTGATCGGCAGCAGCACGATCGGCATCATGTCCGGGTTCGTGGCCGTCCCCAAGGTGACCGGGATCGTCGCGATGATGCTCGGCCTGGGTGTCGGTATCGACTACGCACTGTTCATCCTCGCCCGGCATCGTCAGAACCTCGCCGCCGGGCAGAGCGTCCCCGTCGCCATCGGCCGCGCCAACGCCACCGCCGGACTCTCGGTGTTGTTCGCCGGCGTCACCGTGATCGTGGCCATCCTGGGGCTCCAGGTGTCCGGGATCCCGATGATGACGATGATGGGCTACGGCTCGGCGATCATGGTGGCCGTCACGATGCTGGCCTCCATCACGCTGCTGCCGGCGATGCTCGGTGTGGTCAAGCACCGCGTGAACAGCGCCCGGGTCCCGTTCATCAAGCAGCGGCCCACCTACGACGCCGACGGCAGGTCAGCACGCTGGGCCACCCGGGTCGTCGCCCGTCCGGTCCGGTACGGCGGAGCAGCGGCGCTGGTCCTGGGCATCCTCGCGATCCCGGTCCTGTCGATGCACCTGGGCTTCGCCGACGCGGCCAACGACGCGCCGGACTCGACGACGCGCAAGGCCTACGACCTGATGGCCGACGCCTACGGCCCCGGGACGAACGGGCCCCTGCAGGTGGTCCTCGACACCGACGGAACGGCGATCTCCCGAGCCACCGTCACCGAGGTGTCGCGAGCGCTCGCGGACCAGCCGGGCGTGGCCTCGGTGGACCGCGCGGTGACCAACGACACTCGCGACATCGCGATCATCGCGGTCACGCCGACGACCTCACCGCAGGACGTCCGCACCGGGCAGCTGCTCGAGCACCTACGGCAGGACACCCTCCCGACAGCTCTCGAGGGTGCTGACGTCGAGGCCTCGGTCACCGGCTCGACGGCCTTGACCGACGACGTGTCGTCCCGCTTGCAGGACCGGATGCCCTGGTTCCTCGGCGCTGTCATCGGCCTCTCGTTCCTGGTCCTGATGGTCGTCTTCCGGTCCGTGCTGGTTCCGTTGAAGGCTGCTGTCCTGAACGTGATGGGGGTCGCTGCGGCGTACGGAGTGGTCGTGGCGGTCTTCCAATGGGGCTGGGGCGCGAGCCTGATCGGCGTGCACGAGTCCGTGCCGATCATGCCGCTGGCGCCGATGCTGATGTTCGCGATCCTCTTCGGCCTCTCGATGGACTACGAGGTGTTCTTGATGAGCCGGGTGCGCGAGCAGTACCTCAAGCACCGCCAGCCGAACCGGGCCGTGATCGAGGGTGTCGGTTCGACGGCGAGGGTGATCACCAGTGCGGGGCTGATCATGATCAGCGTGTTCGCATCGTTCATCCTCGACGTCGACATCACCACCAAGATGTTCGGTGTGGGGCTGGCCGTGGCCGTCCTCCTCGACGTCACCCTGGTCCGGATGGTGCTGGTGCCGGCGGCGATGAGCCTGCTCGGTCACCGCGCCTGGTGGTTGCCCACCTGGCTGGACCGCCGGCTGCCGGTGATCGACATCGAGGGCGGGTCGCACGATGGTGACGAGCCCGAGGCGCTGCCTCTCGCCGACGAGACGATGCGGGTCCCGGAGCGCGTCTGACCGGCTCAAGGAGTAGCGTTCTGCGCAGCGGCCGGCCCCTCGTGGGCCGGCCGCTTCGCCGTGCCCGACACCTGACCGGACCCGGCGGCTGCCGCCGGCTCGAAGGGATGTCCTACCCTCGAGCATGGTCCTCCGCGTCGTGCTCGCCGACGACAACTTCCTGGTGAGGGAGGGAGTCGCGGCGCTGCTCGCGGACGTCGACGAGATCGATCTCGTGGACAGCGTGGCCGACCCTGGGGCGCTGCTGGAGTCGGTGGCGAGACACCGACCCGACGCCGTGCTCACCGACATCCGGATGCCGCCGACACACACCACCGAGGGCATCGATGCCGCCAAGCGGATCCGGGCCGATCACCCGTCGATCGGCGTGGTGGTGCTGTCGCAGTACGTCGAGGAGGACTACGCCTTCGAGCTGCTCGCGGATGGCGTGGCGGGGCTCGGCTACCTCCTCAAGGAGCGGGTCTCGGACATCGACGAGCTCGTCCGCGCTCTGGGCGACGTCGCGCGCGGCGGCTCCGCCCTCGACCCGAAGGTCGTCGAGGGGCTGATGAGTCGCAAGGCCGGTGAGGCCAGCTCCCCGCTGAGTGGGCTGACCGACAAGGAACGCTCGGTGCTCGAGCAGATGGCGACCGGCCGGAACAACGCGACCATCGCCACGACTCTCTACATGAGCGAGCGCTCCGTCGAGAAGCACATCAGCGCGGTCTTCCTCAAGCTCGGTCTGCTCGACGAGGGTGAGACCAACCGGCGGGTCAAGGCCGTGCTCACCTTCGTCGACGCCACTCGCTGAGATGACCTTCGTCCCGCGGTGGCGTGTGAGATGACATCCGTCCCCCGGTGGGTGCGCGAGCGTCAGCTCACCCTGTGCGTCGTTGCAGGGATGACCGCCTGGGTCGCTGCCACGTACGTACTGGTGGTGCTCGGCGGCGGCATCCTGCTCGGCCACACCGACTCCCCCCAGCTGGGACTGTCGGTCCTGGCGACGGCGATCGTGGCGCTCGGCTTCGAGCCGGTGCGGTCGAGGGTCGAGACCACGGCAACACGCTGGGCCGGCCCCGGACGTGAGTCGCCCTACGACGCACTGAGCCGCTTCTCGGACTCGGTCATGGGTGACGGCGAGGACGCCGACGAGGGGTCCGACCTGCCGCTGCGGATGGCGCGGCTGCTCGCCGAGGGAACCGGTGCGCGTTGGGCGCAGGTGTGGTTGGTGGTCGACGACGAACCACAGCTCGCGGCGAGCTGGCCCCGCGAGACGGAGCATCTGGATCGGATGGTCAGCGCCGACGCACCACACGTGCGCACGCTCGATGTCGCGCTCGCAGACGAACGTCTGGGGCAGCTGCGCCTCCGCGAACAGGAGGAACAGCCCTTGTCGCCGGTCGAGGAACGACTGTTCGCCGGTCTCGCGGGCCAGGCGGGCCTGGTGCTGCGCCGTCTCCGCCTGCGACGCGAGCTGGCCCGGCGCGCGGCAGAGCTCTCGTCGCGAGCCGACGAGCTCCAGGCGTCCCGACGACGCCTCGTCGACGCCCTCGATGCCGAGCGCCGACGCCTCGAACGCGACATCCACGACGGTGCCCAGCAGCACCTCGTCGCCCTGGTGGTCAACCTACGGTTGGCGCAACGGCTGGTCGACCGGTCGCCCGAGCGGGCGACCACGGTGCTGGGGCAGCAGGTCGACGCGGTCGACGCGGCCATCACCACGCTCGTCGACCTCTCCCGGGGCATCTACCCGCGGGCGCTGGCCGACCATGGTCTCGCCATGGCGGTGCGGGACGTCGTGAGCACGAGCAGCGTCCCGGTCACGGTGGTCGACCGGGGAATCGGTCGGCGATCCGGCACGGTCGAGGCCGCGCTGTACTTCACCTGTGTGGAGGCCGTGCAGAACGCCGTCAAGCACGCGGCCGCGACCGCGATCACCGTCGAGCTCGAAGCCGTCGGTACCACGCTGACCATGCTCGTCTCCGACGACGGCGTCGGCATCGATCCGGGCACGGTGTCGGGGGCTGGCGGGCTCGGCAACATGCGCGACCGGATCGACTCGGTGGGTGGTGACCTCGTCGTCCGCCCGGCTGCCGGGGGCGGGACCGTCGTCCTCGCCACGCTGGAGCTCAGCAGCCGTGCGGAGGCGAGCTGAGTGCGGACCGCTCGCGTCGCCTGGGCTCTCGCCGCTGTGAGCGCGGCACTCACCGTCCTCGACACGCTCCTGGTCGCGGCCTCCGTGCCGTTGCTCTCGGCGGAGTCGGTGGGCATCCACGGCTGGCCGCTGGTCAACGCAGCCTCTCTCGGGAGCGCTGTGCTGGGCGCACTCATCGTCCGGTCGGATCCACGCCACCCCATCGGTTGGTTGCTGAGCTTCGTGGGCGTCACCACCTGCGTCTCGCTGGCCGCTGAGTCCTACGGGGTCTGGGTACTCCAGCACGGACACGGGAGCACCTTCCAGGGGCAGGTGAGCGCCTGGCTCGCGGCCGTGCTCGGAGGAACGCTGGCCCTCACCTGCTTCACCCTGGTGTTCCTGGTGGTCCCCACGGGCGACTATCTCTCTCCCCGATGGCGATGGGTGAGCCGCGCTGCAGGGGCGGGATACGCGGCGTACCTCGTCGGGTTGGTGCGCGTCGGCCCGCACGGCATCGACCGGAGCGGCGAGGTGCTGAAGGTGGGCGCCGTCACCGGGATCCTCCTCACCAGTGGGTTCCTCGTGATCTTGGTGGCCGTGCTCGCGAGCGTGGCCGGCATGTTGCTCCGGCTGCACCGTTCCGTTGGCGTGGCGCGCCAGCAGCTGCGGTTGGTCGCGGCCGGCGCCGCGGCGATCGCTGTCGGGCTCCTGATCCTCCTCGTCGGACAGGCGTTCAACGGTGGACAGCAGTCATGGTGGTCGAGCATGCCGCTGTTCCTGGCGTATGCCTTCCTGCTCGCCTGCATCGCCGTGGCCGTCCTGCGCTACCGCCTCTACGAGGTCGAGGTGATCCTCAGTCGCGCCGTGGTGCTGACCATCGCGACCGCGTTCGTCGCTGTGATCTACGTGGGTCTGGTGGTCGTCCTCGGCAGGTCGGCACAGGACCGCGCGGGTGGCGGGTTCTGGCTCTCCCTGCTCCTCACGGTCGCGGTGGCGCTTGCGTTCCAACCACTGAGAAGCAGAGTCGTTCGCTTCGCCGATCGACTGGCCTACGGGAGCCGGGCGGCGCCGTACGACGCCCTGGCGGACTTCAGCCATCGGATCGGGCTCGGCCCCGCCCCGGGGACCTTGCTGCCCACGATCGCGGCAGCGGCTGCCGACGCCGTTCACGCCGACCGGGCGTTGGTTCGCTTCGAGGTGGAGGGAGGGGCGGACCTGACAGCGAGATGGCCGTCGACCGCTGGTGACGTCGATGCCGACGACGAGGCGGCCACCCATGACGTGATGGTCTCGATCCGGGACCGGCACGGAATCCTCGGCTCGATCGGTCTCGACCTGCCTCCGGGTCGCGATGTCCGTAGCCCCGAGCGCCGTCTCCTGAGCGACATCGCCGAGCAGGCTGCGCTGGCGTTCCGGAACGCCCGGCTCCAGGTCGAGCTCGAGGCCCGTGTGGCGCAGCTCGACCAGCGAACCCAGGAGCTCACCGCCTCCCGCAACCGGATCATCGGCGCGGGCGACACCGAGCGGGAGCGGCTGGAGTCGGCTCTCGGTCGGGAGGTGCTGCCCGCGATGAGGAGCCTGCGCCTCGCGCTCGAGGAGGCAGCACGTGGCGCTGCTGCTGCCGAGGAGATTGCCGCCTTCGGGGACCGGGCCACCGCGGCGCTCGAGTCGCTGCGTGAGCTGACGCGGGGGATCTTCCCCACGATGCTGCCGCGGTCGGGCCTCGGCCCGGCCCTCGCGTCGTACGTCGCGCGGATGGAGCAACAGGACGTCCTGAGGATCGACGACGAGGTGATGGGGTCGAGATACGCCGATCGCGTCGAGGCAGCGGCCTACTTCTGCTGTGTCGAGGCGCTCACGCATGCCACCGGCGACCTGGACATCGGCGTGCGGCAGGAGGGAACGGACCTGGTGCTGAGGATGCACGGTGTCGACCTGGACGGCATGGACCGGCTGGCCGTGCTCGACCGTGTGGAGGCCTGCGGGGGACGTCTCGAAGTCGCTGCGATGCACGGGCAGGCCGCGTTGCGGATCACCCTCCCGACGGTCGGCGTGTCGGCTCCCGCATCAGGGGCCTGAGGTCGTCGCCGCGGACCAGGCCTCCTGCAACCGCTCAGGACTGAACGCAGCCTTGGACACATAGGCCGCTGCGTCGCAACCGCCTCGGTCGAACTCGTCCTCGTCGTACGTCGAGAGCAGGATGACCACCGGCGCGTCAGGCGCTCGGCGGATCCGGCGCGTGGCCTCCACGCCGTCGATCCCGGGGAGATTGACGTCCATGAGCACCAGACCCGGCCGGAGCTCTCTCACGGCGACGAGCGACTCCTCTCCCGATGCGACCGCTCCCAGGACGACGAAACCGTCCGTCTCCTCGACGACGGCCGCCATCGCGCGCCGGAAAGGGTCCTGGTCATCGACGACCAGGACCCCGGTCTCGGTGCCTGAGGTCCGGCTCACCCGCCCATCATCCCCGGCGGCAGGACCGCGCCCCAGGGGGCTAGCCACACGATCCGTCGCGGGTTGCTGCCCCGACTGCGGGAGGAGTGGCCCGTCACTAGTCGGGGGGTGCAGCCCGAAGCGGCGTATCTCGGGGCCGTCGGTGATGACCCTCCTGCCGCCCACGGGATCGGCGGCGTGGGGCGCGGCTGCAACCACTCCTCTGCCGAACCTGAGCCCGGCGTGCGAAAACCACGGAACCCTGGGCCGCGACCTAACGTCGAGAGCAGGATTCAGGGCCCTTCTGGGCCGGCGGTCGAAGACTTGGTAGCCGGGCGGCGCGGGCGTACCCCGACCGCGGAGGGAGGACGTCATGAGCATCATCAAGTCTTCGATCACCGTCGCGGCAGCGGCGCTCGTCGTGACCACGGCCGCGACCGGAGCCGCGGGACACGCCGGCGAGACGACTTCGCGCACCGTGGCGCAGGCCCTGGTCCTGCACGACCGCGGCGGGGACGTTTGGACCTACTCCGACTCGACCGTCGGCCTCACGCCCGCGGTGCGGCCCGAGCCACCACATCGACTACGCACGGGACGTGGTCACCGTCCGCATCCCGGTGCGGGCCCTCGGCGACCCTGCCTGGGTGCAGGTACGCCTGCGCAGTGACCTCGGGGACGACGCCGGGACGTTCTTCACCGACAACCCGATGACGCACCGGGCGCACTCCGCCTTCAGCGACCAGCTGCAGCTGCCCTGAGCGTCGTGCTCCACGGAGGATCTCCGGCACCGGGTGCCGGAGATCCTCCTCTGTCCGAGCGGACCCGTCAGTCGGTCCGAGGCTGCGGCTTGAAGCGGCGTACCTCGTGGGGCCAGCCGCACGCCTCGGCGATCTTGCCCGCCCAGTGCTTGGCGGTCTCGTCGTCGGGGACCTCGACGATCGCGAACCCGCCGAGGAACTCCTTGGTCTCGACGTAGGGGCCGTCGGTGATCACCATGCTGCCGCTGGTGGGGTCGGCGCTGTAGACCGGGCCGTCCTCCTCCTCGAGACCGCCGGCGAACACGTAGACCCCGGCATCCCTCATCTCGTTCACCACGGCCATGGCGAGCGGTCCGCGCGGCCGGAACCACTCCTCGTCGTGGTCGCCCACCCACTGCTGGTTGAAGTAGAGAAGGTACTCGGCCATGTCTGCTCCTCGTGACGGTGGCGGACCCGGTGTCCGCGTCTACTTCTACTCCACGAACGGCAGCAGACGGATCCGACACCGGGTCACGGATTGCTCCGAGGGTCCTTGAAGCTGGAGCGAACCGGGGTGTGGCCGGGTCAGGCGTCCGCGGGGAACGGCACGCCGGCGTTGGCGTGGCAGCGGTAGCCGTACGGGTTCTTGGCCAGGTACTGCTGGTGGTGGTCCTCGGCGTAGTAGTACGGCGTCTCCGACGCGGGGCGGATCTCGGTGGTGATGTCGCCGTAGCGGCGCCGGGCGAGCTCGTCGCCGTACACCTTGGTCAGCTCGCGCGCGGTCTGCTCCTGCGCGGGCGTCGTCCAGTAGATCGCGGAGCGGTACTGGGTGCCGACGTCGTTGCCCTGACGCATGCCCTGGGTCGGGTCGTGGACCTCGAAGAACGTCTTGACCAGGTCGGCGTAGGAGATGACGGACGGGGTCGAAGACGATGCGGACGGCCTCGGTGTGACCGGTCCGGCCGCTGCACACCTCCTCGTACGACGGGTTCGGCGTCGTGCCGCCGGCGTACCCGACCGAGGTGGACCACACGCCCGGCTTCTGCCAGTAGATCTCCTCGGCGCCCCAGAAGCAGCCGAGGCCGAAGATGGCGACCTCGTAGCCCTCGGGGGCGGTCGGGGTGACGACGGGCGCGTCGAGGACGCGGTGCTTCGGGGCGATCGCGAACTCGCTGGTGGCGCGCCCGGGCAGCGCCTCGTCGGCGGTGGGGAGGGTGGTCTTGTGGCGGGAGAAGATCGACACAGCTGCTCCTTCTGGGCCATCGATTGGCTCTCACAGTGTCCAACACCGACGAGGCCGAGGGCGTTCCCGGCGTATCTGACAGAACCCTTACGCTCAGGACGTGACCCAGGAACATCGCAGCAAGTCCGGATTCGACACCCGCGCCATCCATGCCGGCTACGAGCCCGACCCCACCACCGGCGCGGTGATCCCGCCCATCTACGCGACCAGCACCTACAAGCAGGACGGCGTCGGTGGGCTGCGCGGCGGCTACGAGTACAGCCGCAGCGCCAACCCGACCCGGACCGCGCTGGAGGGCGCGCTCGCGGCGCTGGAGGAGGGGGAGCGCGGCTTCGCCTTCGCCAGCGGACTGGCCGCCGAGGACACCATCCTGCGCGGGCTCACCGCCCCGGGCGATCACGCCGTCATCCCGGACGACGCCTACGGCGGCACCTTCCGGCTGTTCGACAAGGTCGCGCGGCCCTGGGGGCTCGAGCACAGCGCCGCGCACGTCGGCGACCTCGACGCGGTGCGGGCCGCGATCCGGCCCGGGCGGACGAAGCTCGTCTGGGTCGAGACCCCGACCAACCCGCTGCTGGCCATCGCCGACATCGAGCGGCTGGCCCAGGTCGCCCACGAGGCCGGTGCCCTGCTGGTGGTCGACAACACCTTCGCCTCGCCGTACCTCCAGCAGCCGCTCGCGCTCGGCGCCGACGTCGTGGTGCACTCCACGACCAAGTACGTCGGTGGGCACAGCGACGTGGTCGGGGGCGCCGTCGTGGTGCGTGACCTCGACCTGGCGGAGGCGATCACCTTCCACCAGAACGCGATGGGCGCCGTGCCCGGCCCCTTCGACTGCTTCTTGACCCACCGCGGGCTGAAGACCCTGGGCATCCGGATGGACCGGCACTGCGACAACGCCGAGAAGGTGGTCGACTTCCTGACCCGCCACCCGAAGGTGGCGCAGGTGATCTACCCCGGGCTGCCCGAGCACCCCGGTCACGACGTCGCCGCACGGCAGATGAAGCGGTTCGGCGGGATGGTCAGCTTCCGGCACGCCGAGGGCGAGCAGGCGGCGGTGGAGACGTGCGGCCGCGCCGAGGTGTTCACCCTGGGCGAGTCGCTGGGCGGGGTCGAGAGCCTGATCGAGCACCCCGGCCGGATGACCCACATGAGCGTCGCCGGCACCGAGCTCGAGGTGCCGGCCGACCTGATCCGGCTCAGCGTCGGCATCGAGACCGCCGACGACCTGATCGCCGACCTCGACCGTGCCCTCGCCTGACCCCCACGACCCGGAGGCGCAGGTGGTCGTCTGCGTCGACTTCGGCTCCACGTTCACCAAGACGTCGCTGGTCGACCTGACCGAGGGCCGGATCGTCGCGGCCGCCGAGCACCGGACGACGATCGACACCGACGTGCTCGACGGGTACGACGCGTGCCTGGCGGCGTTGGCCGGCCAGGACCCGCGTGCGGTGGACGCCGAGACGCTGGCCTGCTCCAGCGCGGGCGGTGGGCTGCGGATCGCCGTGGTCGGCAACGAGGAGCTGGTCACCGCCGAGGCCGGGCGGCGGGTCGCCCTCTCCAGCGGAGGCAAGGTGGTGGCGGTGCTCTCGGCCGGGCGCCGCGACGACCTGGGCCGGATCCGCGACAGCGAGCCGGACGTCGTCCTCCTCACCGGCGGCACGGACGGCGGCAACCCCGAGCCGATCGTGGCCTGTGCCCGCGCGCTCGCCACGAGCTGGAGCGGACCGGTCGTGGTCGCCGGCATGGTCGAGGCCCGCGACGAGGTCGCCGAGATCCTGTCCGGCGAACCCGCTCGTGGTGGCCCCCAACATCGTGCCCCGGATCGGCGTGCTCGCACCCGAGGGTGCCCGGAGCGCGATCCGCGAGCTGTTCTTGTCCCACGTGATCGGCGGGAAGCACCTCAGCAGCCGCGACGACTTCCTCGCCATGGTGCAGGGTGCGACCCCCGACGTCGTCCTGACCGGCGTCGAGCTCCTGGCCGAGGCTGCGGGCGACACCGTCGTGGTCGACGTGGGCGGAGCCACCACCGACGTGCACAGCGTCGTCGAGCTGGATCCCGAGGACGCCGGGCTCGGCCGTGAGGTCGTCGCCACCACGCGGGTGACCCGCACGGTCGAGGGCGACCTCGGGATGCGCTGGTCGGCCGTCACCACCGCCGACGCAGCCGGTCGCGCGGACCTGGCCGACGCCGCGCTGCGTCGTCGGGAGGACCCCGGCTTCGTCCCCGGCGACGACACCGAGACCGACCTCGACGAGGAGCTGGCCCGCGAGGCGGTCGGCCTCGCGCTGCGCCGACACGCGGGGCGCAGCAAGGTCGTGGTCAGCCCCGAGGGGCGGGTCGTCGAGCGGACCGGCAAGGACCTGCGCGAGGTGGACCTGCTGGTCGGCTCGGGCGGCGTGCTCCGGCACGGGCGGCCGGGCGTGGCCGAGCGGGTCTTCGCGGGCAGCGTCGGCGAGCACGTCGAAGGTGGCTGGCAGCTCCCGCGTCGCGCCGAGCGTCACGGTGGACGCCGACTACGTCCTGGCCGCCGCCGGCCTGCTCGCCGCCGAGCACCCGGAGGCCGCGCGCCGTCTCGTCCGCGGCCTGGTCGGGCACGGCGTCGCGTAAGTTACGCCCGTGAGCAACGACGCCGCGACGGGATCCGGCACACCCGGTGACGACGGGGCGGGAGCACGCTTCGCCGGACGCCTGACGCGCCAGTGGCTCAGCCGCCGGCCCGACCCCCGACCGCAGGTGGCCGTCGAGACGGGACCGTCCAACTTCTCGCGCGCCGAGGTGCCCTGGGGCCTCGACCTGGCGGCCGCCTGGGCCTGGCGCCTGATCGTGATCGGGATCGCGACGTACGCGATCTTCCGGGGGCTCGAGTTCTTCGCCGAGCTCACGATCCCGGTGATCATCGCGCTCCTGATCGCCGCTCTCGGCTCACCCCTGGTCGCCTGGATGGAGCGGATCGGGATCCGGCGCGGGCTCGGCGCGGCCCTGGTGGTGCTCGGCGGCCTGGCCATGGTCGCGACGATGCTGGCCTTCGCCGGGCAGCAGGTCGCCACCGGCGCCAACGACCTGGCGACCCAGGTCTCCGACGGTCTCGGCGAGATCCGGGACTGGCTCAACACCGGGCCCTTCCACGTCAGCGACCAGCAGATCAACGACTACATCCAGAAGGCCCAGGACACGTTGTCCAAGAAGGCCGAGGACGGCGCCTTCCTGAGCCAGGCGACCAACATCGGGAGCGCCCTCACCCACGTCCTGGCCGGCCTCTTCCTGGTGCTGTTCTCGACGTACTTCTTCCTCGCCGACGGCGACCGGATCTGGGCGTTCTTCGTCCGGCTGTCGCCGCGCGCAGCCCGGTCCCGTGTCGACAGCTCCGGACGAGTCGCCTGGATCTCGCTGACGCAGTTCGTCCGGGCCACGGTGATCGTGGCCGTGACCGACGCGGTCGGCGTGATGATCGCGGCCTCGATCCTGGGCCTGCCGTTCGTGCTCGCGATCGGGGTGCTGGTCTTCCTCGGCGCCTTCGTCCCGATCGTCGGGGCCTTCGTCGCCGGCACGGTCGCGGTGCTGGTCGCGCTGGTCGACCAGGGGTTCGTGGTCGCGTTGATCATGCTGGGCGCGGTCGTGCTGGTCCAGCAGATCGAGAGCCACGTCCTGCAGCCGTTCCTGATGGGCCGGTTCGTGTCGGTGCACCCGCTCGGGGTGATCGTCGCGATCGCCGCCGGCATCCTGCTCGCCGGGATCCCGGGCGCGCTCGTCGCCGTACCGTTCGCCGCCGCGGCCAACGCCGTCGTCCAGCACCTCGCGAGCGAGACCGCGGTGGGTGAGGACCCCGAGTCGGCGCTGGAGAGCGACTATCAAGACACCGGGCAGCACGTCGCGACCGACGCCGACACCGGGGACGCGGAGGACGGCGCAGTCGGTGACACGCAGGACGCCGGCGTGGCCGACCAGTTCGACAGCGACCGGACGGACGAACCGGACTCCGGGGGGAACGATGCCTGACGTGGGCGACCTGACGATCGAGGCGATCGAGCGCGGCGGCAACGCTGATCGAGGGCGTCGCGGTCCGTACGCCGATGGAGGAGGCTCGGTGGCTGTCGCAGCTGACCGGCCATCCGGTGCTGCTCAAGTGCGAGAACCTCCAGCGCACCGGGTCGTTCAAGATCCGCGGCGCCTACACCCGGATGTCCCATCTGACCGAGGAGGAGCGGGCGCGCGGCGTGGTCGCGGCGTCCGCCGGGAACCATGCCCAGGGTGTCGCGCTCGCCGCGCAGTTCCTCGGCATCCACGCGACCGTCTTCATGCCCGAGGGTGCTCCGATCATCAAGGAGAAGGCCACCCGCGGCTACGGCGCCGAGGTGATCTTCCACGGGCGCTACCTGGAGGACTCCCTGGATGCGGCGCGCGCGTTCGAGAAGGAGACCGGGGCCGTCCTGATCCACCCGTTCGACCATCCGCTGATCGTGGCCGGCCAGGGCACGGCGGGGTTGGAGATCCTCGAGCAGGCGCCCGAGGTCGAGACCGTGGTCGTCCCGTGCGGCGGGGGCGGTGTCCTCGCCGGGATCGCGCTGGCGGTGAAGGCGAGGAAGCCGGGCGTGACCGTGATCGGGGTGCAGGCCGAGGGCGCCGCGGCGTACCCCGCCTCGCTGGAGGCCGGGCAACCGGTGCCGCTGCGGTCGATGACCACGATGGCCGACGGCATCGCGGTCGGACTGCCGGGCGACGTGACGTTCGCGGCCGTCCGCGACCACGTCGACGAGATCATCACGGTCTCCGAGGCGTCGCTGTCACGGGCCGTGCTGGCCACGCTGGAGCGCGCGAAGCTCGTGGTCGAGCCCGCGGGAGCCGCTGCGGTGGCGGCGATCCTCGACGACCCGGCCCGGTTCTCGAGCCCGACGGTGGGCGTGCTGTCGGGCGGCAACATCGACCCGCTCCTGCTCGGCAAGGTGATCCAGCACGGCATGGCCGCCGGTGGCCGCTACCTCGACCTCAGGCTCCGGATCCCCGACCGCCCGGGCGGTCTCGCCACCCTGCTGACCGAGCTGGGTGAGGCGGGTGCCAACGTCATCGACGTCGCCCACGCCCGGATCGGGGCCGACCTGTCGCTGGACGAGGTCGAGGTGCACCTCCAGCTCGAGACGCGCGGCGAACCGCACGCCGAGCTGGTCCTGGCCCGCCTGCGCGAGCGCGGCTACCGCGTCTTCGAATAGCGACGACGTCCCGCCGGCGCTGCGGGTCGTCCGCCCGACAGTCCGCTAGGGGCGACTGTCAGGCGGACGACCGGCATCAGGTCCGGGGTCGTCCGCTCCAGGAGCCGGTAGGGGCGCTTGTCAGGCGGACGACCCGAAGGTGCTGGGTGTTGGTCGGGGTACGCCGGGTCGCAGCGTCCTCGCCCTAGCCGGTGAAGGGGACGGCGCTGACGATCTCGATCTTGGCGACCTTGCCGTTCGGCTGCTCGAAGTCGACGGTCTCGCCGGCCTTGTGGCCGTCGAGGGCCGCCCCGAGCGGCGACTGCGGGGAGTAGACCTCGATGTCGTCGCGGTCGTCGGCGATCTCCCGGGCGCCGAGGAGGAACGCCTCCTCGTCCTCGCCGGCGTAGCGGTAGGTCACGACCTTGCCCGCACTCACGGTCTGGTCGTCGGCCGACGGCTCGGTGGTGGCGTCCTTGAGCTGCTCCTCGAGCTGCCGGATCCGGGCCTCGTTGGTGCCCTGCTCGTCCTTGGCGGCGTGGTAGCCGCCGTTCTCCTTGAGGTCGCCCTCGTCGCGGGCTGCGCTGATCCGCTCGACGATCTCGGCGCGCCGAGGGCCGCGACGGTCCTCGAGCTCGGCCTGCAGCCGGTCGAAGGTCTGCTGGGTCAGCCAGATCATGCGGATCTCCTCCAGACGCGTCAGAACGCCTGTCGTAGGTCGGTGGTGGTTGCGCCGCACCGAGACGGGGAGTGCTGGGTCGTGCTGGTTGCGTCGTGGTGGCGCGGCCAGAAGCGATGAGTCTACCAAGAGGGTCGCCGCAAACCCACAAACGCGCAGGTCAGCGCGGGTGATCCTGCCCGTCGGCGGTGCAGCCCGGGGACGTCGGCCGCGGTGGCCTCGCGTTCGGTCCGGACGGTGACGGTGTTGGTGCCCGACGTCGGCTCGAAGGTCAGCTCCCCGACCACCGAGTGGTCGGCCGCCAGGGCTCTCACCGTGCAGGTCGGGTGGGAGCCCGCGTCGTGGACCGTCACGTCGACGCGGGCGGTCGTCCGGTGCGCGTCGACCACGTCGTAGCCGACGAGGTGCGACTCGACCTTCGGGGTGGCCTGGTCGAACGCCGCCCATGCCAGCCAGGCCAGCGCCACGGCGGCGACCACGACGACCGCCACGACGGTGACCGTACGGCGCCACGCGGGCGGCGCGGCGTACCGCTCGGAGAGGGCCTGTTCCACGTCCCTCATCGTCGCACGGTGGGTGCGCACTCCTAGACTCGCGACCATGTCCCAGCACCACGACGGGAGCGCGCGTCCGGGCGACGGTCTCCGGCTCATGCACGTGCACGCGCATCCCGACGACGAGTCGAGCAAGGGCGCGGCGAGCACCGCGATGTACGTCGCGCAGGGCGTCGACGTCCACGTCGCGACCTGCACCGGCGGCGAGCGCGGCTCGATCCTGAACCCGAAGATGGACCGGCCCGACATCGCCGCGAACATGGCCGAGGTGCGGCGGCAGGAGATGGAGCGCGCGCGCGACATCCTCGGGATCCGCCAGGACTGGCTCGGCTTCGTCGACTCGGGCTGGCCCGAGGGCGACCCGCCCCCTCCGCTGCCCGAGGGCTGCTTCGCGCTCGTCCCGCTCGAGGAGTCGACCGAGCGGCTGGTGGCGCTCATCCGCAGCTTCAGGCCGCACGTCCTGACGACGTACGACGAGCGCGGCGGCTACCCCCATCCCGACCACGTGCGCTGCCACGAGGTGAGCGTCGCGGCCTTCGAGGCGGCCGGCGACCCCGACCGGTTCCCGGAGGCGGGCGAGGCCTGGCAGCCCCTCAAGCTCTACTACCACCACGGCTGGAGCTACGCGAAGCTCAAGGCGATCAACGACGCGATGCTCGCCCACGGCCTGGAGTCGCCGTACGCCGAGCGGCTGGAGAAGTGGGAGCGCGACGAGAGCTGGGAGAAGCGGGTGACGACCCGGGTCCCGTGCTCGGACTACTTCGGGGTCCGCGACCAGGCCCTGCTCGCCCACGCCACCCAGATCGACCCCGACGGCGCGTGGTTCGCCATCCCGCACGCCATCCAGGCGGAGGTCTGGCCGACCGAGGACTTCGAGCTGGTCACCAGCCACGTCGAGACCTCCCTGCCCGAGGACGACCTGTTCGCGGGGATCCGCCCTGTCTGATCGCCGCTCGCGCCTGAGACACTGGGGGCATGCACCCGCTCGTCCTCCTGATCCAGGTCGCCGACCCCGTCCCCGACGACAACAGCGTGAAGGCCGGCTGGGGTGCGTTCGCGGTCTTCGTGCTCCTGATCCTGGCGGTGGCGTTCCTGTGCTGGAGCTTCGCCAAGCAGATGCGCAAGGTGGAGGCCGCCGACGAGGCCGGTGTGTACGACGAGAAGCCGGCGGACGGCGCGGACGACCTCCCGCCGACCCACACCAACGCCGACTCCTGACCTAAGCAACCGCTGACGTCGCGGTTGACCCCGGCGTACGCCGGGCCGGATGCTCCGCGCGTGCCCCTCCTGCTGGCGGTGCTGCTGCCCGTCGTCGTCTACTGCTCGGTGCGCGCCGTCGCGCCCCGGCTGGGTGGCGCGGGCGTCGAGCACCGGCGCGACATCGACACCTGGCACGTCCTGATGGGTCTGGCGATGGCGGCGATGCTGCTCGGCATCCTCACCCGCCCCCTGGCCGTCGCAGCCCTCGCGGTCTGCGCCGCGGGTCTGTGCTGGGGCGTCCTCTCGGTCGAGCGGCGCAGCGGCGGGTCGGCGCACCTCCGCCTCGTCGTCGGGGCGGCGGCGATGGCCGTGATGACCCTGCCCCTGGCTGCCCCCGCGATGGCGTCCGGCGGCGAGAGCGGAGGCATGGCCGGCATGACGACGGCCGGCCCGTCCGCGCTGCCGCTGGTGCTCGTCCTGCTGGCGGGTCTGGTCGGGGTCGCCGCGGTGCGGCTCCCGGCGGCGGTACGCCGGTCGCCGGGCCGGGTCGCCCGGCTCGACGCCGGCTGCGACGTGGTCATGGCCGGCGCCATGGCCGCCATGCTGGTCGCCCTGCTCTGACCGACGGGCGCCGGCGTCCGACGCCGGCGATCAATACTTCGCTTAGGTGCCCGTTGACGGGGCGCCGAGGGCGGACGAGAGTCGTGTGGCCACCGTCACATCGTGATGGGTCAGAGGAGGTTGCGCATGCAGGTCCCCGCCCCGTTCGAGTACGAACGTGCCACCAGCGTCGAGGACGCCATCGGACTGTTGGAGCGGCTGGGATCGGAGGCCAGGCTGATCGCGGGCGGCCACAGCCTCCTGCCCATGATGAAGCTCCGGCTGGCCAACCTCGAGTACGTCATCGACATCAACGACCTCCACGACGAGCTCGGCTACGTCCGGGTCGGGGCCGACGAGGTCCGCATCGGCGCGATGACCCGGCACCGTGAGCTGCTGGAGTCGCCCGAGCTCGCTGCCCTCTTCCCGATCTTCGCCGACGCCGAGCAGGTCATCGCCGACCCCGTCGTCCGCAACCGCGGCACCATCGGCGGCTCCCTGTGCCAGGCGGACCCCTCGGAGGACCTCACCGCGGTGTGCACCGCGCTCGACGCCAGCTGCGTGATCCGCGGCTCCGGCGGCGAACGGGTGGTCAGCATGGAGGAGTTCCACCGCGGCCCCTACGAGACCGCCGTCGGGGAGGCCGAGATCCTCACCGAGGTCCGGATCCCCGTCCGCGCCGGCGGGTCCAGCGCCTACGCCAAGGTCGAACGCCGTGCCGGCGACTGGGCGGTGACCTCGGTCGGGGCGGCGGTCTGGATGGACGGCGCCACGATCTCCGACGCCCGCGTCGGTCTCGCGGCGGTCGGCCCCAACACCACGGGCATCCCCGCCATCTCCGAGGCCCTCCGCGGCCAGGAGCCCTCCGCGGAGCTCTTCTCCCGGGCCGGGGCGATCGCCGCCGAGAGCTGCTCCCCGGTCACCGACAACCGGGGGACCGCCGACTACAAGCGCCACCTCGCCGACGAGCTGACGCGGCGTACCTTGCGCACCGCCGTCGACCGCATCCAGGCCGGCATCGCGGGCGACCGCGCCGGCGGCAGTGCCACCGATCAGGGAAGGGACCTCTGACATGCAGGTGACCATGACCGTCAACGGCGAGACCGTGACGCGCGAGATCGAGGGGCGGATGCTGCTGGTCCACTTCCTCCGCGACGAGCTCGGTCTCACCGGGACGCACTGGGGCTGCGACACCAGCAACTGCGGCACCTGCGTGACCTGGCTCGACGGTGAGCCGGTGAAGAGCTGCACCGTGCTGGCGGCGATGGCCGGCGGCCACGAGGTCCGCACCGTCGAGGGCCTCGAGCAGGAGGGGGTGCTCGATCCCGTCCAGGAGGGGTTCATGCAGTGCCACGGCCTGCAGTGCGGCTTCTGCACGCCGGGCATGCTGATGACCGCGCGCGCCCTGCTCGACCGTGACCCCGACCCGTCGGAGGACACCATCCGCGAGGCCATCTCGGGCCAGATCTGCCGGTGCACCGGCTACACCACCATCGTGCGGTCCGTGCAGTGGGCGGCCGCCAAGGAAGCCGCCGCCAGCGACGAGGCCGCGGCAGTGGGGAGCGAGTCATGACGACCGTCGAGCCGGCCGCCGGGGTTGCGGCCGCAGAGCGGGAGGACCTCGACCGGGTCGACAACGACCACCACCCCGTCGGCCACGGGCGGATGCTCCGCAAGGAGGACCCGCGCTTCATCCGGGGCATGGGCAAGTACTGCGACGACATCCAGCTGCCCGGGATGCTGCACCTGGCGATCCTGCGGTCGCCCGTCGCGCACGCGAACATCGTCAGCGTCGACGTCACCGCGGCGCAGGCGCATCCCAAGGTCAAGGCCGTCATCACCGGCGCCGACCTGGCCGAGAAGGGCCTGGCCTGGATGCCGACCCTGTCGAACGACGTCCAGGCCGTGCTCGCCACCGACCGGGTGCGCTTCCAGGGCCAGGAGGTCGCGTTCGTCGTCGCCGAGGACCGCTACTCCGCCCGCGACGCGCTGGAGCTGATCGAGGTCGAGTACGACATCCTCCCGCCGGTCGTCGACGTCCGGAAGGCGCTCGCGCCCGACGCGCCGGTGATCCGCAGCGACCTCGACGGCAAGACCGACAACCACTGCTTCGACTGGGAGACCGGCGACAAGGAGGCGACGGACGCCGTCTTCGCCAAGGCCGACGTGGTCGTGACCGAGGACATCGTCTACCCGCGCGTCCACCCGGCGCCGATGGAGACCTGCGGCTGCGTCGCCGACTACGAGCGGGTCGGCGGCCAGCTGACCCTCTGGACGACGAGCCAGGCGCCGCACGCCCACCGCACCGTCTACGCGCTGGTCTCCGGCCTGCCCGAGCACAAGATCCGGGTGATCGCGCCCGACATCGGCGGCGGCTTCGGCAACAAGGTGCCGATCTACCCCGGCTACGTCTGCGCGATCGTCGCGTCGCTGGTGATCGGCAAGCCGGTCAAGTGGATGGAGGACCGCTCGGAGAACCTCGTCAGCACCGGCTTCGCCCGCGACTACGTGATGCGGGGCGAGATCGCGGCCACGAAGGAGGGCAAGATCCTCGCGATCCGGACCCACGTGCTCGCCGACCACGGTGCGTTCAACGGGACGGCCGCCCCGATCAAGTACCCCGCCGGGTTCTTCGGGGTCTTCACCGGCAGCTACGACCTCGAGGCGGCGTACTGCTCGATGACGGCGGTCTACACCAACAAGGCGCCGGGCGGGGTGGCGTACGCCTGCTCGTTCCGGATCACCGAGGCGGTGTACCTCGTCGAGCGGATCGTCGACTGCCTGGCGTACGACCTGGAGATGGACCCCGTCGAGCTGCGCCGGAAGAACCTCATCCAGCCCGACCAGTTCCCCTACACGTCGAAGACCGGCTGGGTCTACGACTCCGGAGAGTACGAGCGGGCGCTCGACCTGGCGCTCGAGATGGCCGGGTACGACGACCTCCGGCGCGAGCAGGAGGAGAAGCGCGCCAAGGGCGAGCTGATGGGCATCGGCGTCGCCTTCTTCACCGAGGCCGTCGGGGCCGGACCCCGCAAGGACATGGACATCCTCGGGCTGGGCATGGCCGACGGCGCCGAGCTCCGCGTCCACCCGACCGGCAAGGCCGTCGTCCGACTGTCCTGCATGAGCCAGGGCCAGGGCCACGAGACGACGTTCGCGCAGATCATCGCGGAGGAGATCGGGATCCCGCCGGCCGACATCCAGGTGATCAACGGCGACACCGACCAGACGCCGTTCGGTCTCGGCACCTACGGCAGCAGGTCGACCCCGGTGTCGGGTGCGGCGGCGGCGCTGGTGGCGCGCAAGGTCCGCGACAAGGCGCAGATCATCGCCTCGGGCATGCTCGAGGTGTCGGTCGCGGACCTCGAGTGGGAGAAGGGGTCCTTCCACGTGAAGGGCGACCCGGGCCGCTCGGTGACCATCCAGGACATCGCGATGCGCGCCCACGGGGCGGGCGACCTGCCGGACGGTCTCGAGGGTGGCCTCGAGGCGCAGATCTGCTACAACCCGTCGAACCTCACCTACCCGTTCGGCGCCTACATCTGCGTCGTCGACGTCGACCCGGGGACGGCCGAGGTGAAGGTACGCCGGTTCGTCGCGGTCGACGACTGCGGCACCCGGATCAACCCGATGATCATCGAGGGTCAGGTGCACGGCGGACTGACCGACGGTGTCGGGATGGCCCTGATGGAGATGATCTCCTTCGACGAGGACGGCAACTGCCTCGGCGGCTCCCTGATGGACTACCTGATCCCCACCGCGCTGGAGGTGCCGCACTGGGAGACGGGTCACACCGTCACCCCGTCACCGCACCACCCGATCGGCGCCAAGGGCGTCGGTGAGTCCGCGACCGTCGGGTCCCCGCCGGCGGTGGTGAACGCGGTGATCGACGCGCTGAAGCCCTACGGGATCCGGCACGCCGACATGCCGCTGACGCCGTCGCGGGTGTGGGACGCGATGCAGGGTCGTCCGACGCCGCCCATCTGAGGCGGCAGGACACCGGGCAGGGAGACGACGTGACCACGACGATCGCGGAGCGGGCCGACGAGCTGAGTCGTACGGGTGTGCCGTTCGTGCAGGCGACGGTCGTGCGTGCGCAGGAGCCCAGCTCGGCACGGCCCGGTGACCGGGCGATCATCCTGGCCGACGGGTCGATCGAGGGCTTCGTGGGCGGGCACTGCGCAGCCGGCTCGGTCCGCACGGCCGCTCTCGGCGCGCTCAGCTCGGGCGAGAGCCTGCTGCTGCGGGTCCTCCCCGACGGCGCGGACTCCTTCCCGGAGTCGCCGGGTGCGAGCATCGTGGTCAACCCGTGCCTGTCCGGAGGAGCCTTGGAGATCTACCTCGAGCCCCTGCTGCCGTCGCCACGTCTGCACCTGGTCGGTGACTCGCCGATCGCCCGGGCGCTGGCCGACCTGGCCCCGGCGCTGGGCATGGTGGCCGACCGGGCGGACGCGACGACCTCGGCGTCGGGTGCGACCGCGGTCCTGATCTCGAGCCACGGCGGCGACGAGCCGGGCGCCGTACGCGCGGCCCTGGAGGCGGACGTCGGGTTCGTCGGTGTCGTGTGCTCGCGCACCCGTGGCGCGGCCCTGCTCGCCGAGCTGGATCTCCCGCCTGCAGAGGCTGCCCGCGTCCATGTCCACGTCGGGCTGGACATCGGGGCGCGCACCGCTCCCGAGGTGGCGCTGTCGATCCTGGCCCAGGTGGTGCGCGAGATCCGCGTCGGGGGACTGGCGGCGGGCCTTCCGGCCGTGGCCGATCCGGTGACGGCGCCGGCCACGGCGATCGACCCCGTCTGCGGGATGACGGTCACGATCGGCCCCGACACGCCCCACGCCGTCGTCGACGGTGTCGACCACTGGTTCTGCATGCCCGGCTGCCGTGAGCGCTACCTGGCGGACCACGCGTCGTGACCGACGGCCCGGCCCCGGGGGGCCTGCACAACGGTGTGGCCGCCCTGGTCCTCGCCGCCGGGGGGTCGCGGCGACTCGGGGAGCCCAAGCAGCTGCTTCCCTACCGCGGCGCGACCTTGCTCGACGCGACGCTGAGCACGGTGCGCGCGGCGGGCTTCGAGCAGGTGGTGGTCGTCGTGGGCGGGGCCGCTGACGAGGTGCGCACGCGGGTCGACCTGGACGACCTCGACGTCGCAGTGAACGCCGACTTCGGCCAGGGCTGCGCCACCTCGATCCGCACGGGGCTCGACCACGTGCACCCGGCGATGCACGGACTCGTGCTCCTGCTCGGTGACCAGCCCGGCGTGAGCGTGGAGTCGATCCTGGCGCTGGCCGAGCGGAGCCGCGGCCATGCGGTCGGGGTCTGCTGCTACGACGACGCCCCCGGCCACCCGCTGTGGTTCGATCGGGGCATGTTCGAGACCCTGCGTGGCCTCCACGGCGACAAGGCGGTGTGGAAGCTGGTCGACGCCGGCGACGACGTCGTCCATGTGCCGGTGCCGGGCGACGTACCGCTCGACGTCGACACGTGGGACGACTACCAGGCCCTGCTCGCGGCGGGGGAGTGACGGCGATGGACGGCGTCTCCTCGGCGGCGGAGATCCAGCGGCGGTTCGACGGTGAGGGGTACCTCGCCGACGAAGGGATGGCGACCGCGCTCTTCCTCACCCTGGAGCTCGGGCTGCCGCTGCTGCTCGAGGGTGAGCCCGGCGTCGGCAAGACGGCGGCCGCCCAGGTGCTGGCCAGGGTGCTCGACGCCCCGCTGGTCCGGTTGCAGTGCTACGAGGGTCTCACCGCGAGCGAGGCGCTCTACGACTGGAACCACCAGCGCCAGCTCCTCGCCATCCGGCTCGCGGAGGCGCAGCACGAACGCCTCACCGAGGCCGACCTCTTCAGCGAGGAGTTCCTGGTGGAGCGGCCGATCCTGCGGTGCGTCCGCCACACCGGCCCCCAGGCGCCCGTGCTGCTGATCGACGAGGTGGACCGGGCCGACGACGAGTTCGAGGCGCTGCTGCTGGAGGCGCTCGGCGAGGGCTCGGTGACCGTGCCCGAGATCGGGACGTTCACCGCGCAGCGCCCGCCGATCGTGGTGCTCACCTCCAACCGGAGCCGCGAGCTGCACGACGCGCTGCGGCGGCGCTGCCTCTACCACTGGCTGGAGTTCCCCGAACCGGCGCGCGTGGTGGCGATCCTCCGGCGTACGGCGCCCTCCGCGTCGGCCCCGCTGATCGAGTCCGCCGCACAGTTCGTCGGGCACGTCCGCACCCTCGAGCTCGACAAGCCCCCGGGCGTGGCCGAGGCCATCAACTGGGTCGCCGCGCTGTCGGCGCTGGGCGCGACCGAGCTCGTCCGCGAGGTCGTGGCGCCGACGCTCGGCGCGCTGGTGAAGACGCCCGACGACCGTGACGTGGTCGTCGGGACGCTCGAGACCTACGCGTTCGGCTGAGCCGTGGCCGGTGCGGTGTCGGTGCTCGGTGGGGTCGACCGGGCAACCCTGGTCGCAGCGTTCGGTGACCGCCTCCGGCGCGCCGGCGTACCGGTCACGCTCACCTCGATGACCACGTTCGCCGACGCTCTCTCCGTCGCGTCGCCGTCGACGGTGCCGGAGCTCTACTGGCTCGCGCGCCTCAGCCTGGTGGCTCGTCAGGAGGAGATCGAGGCCTTCGAGCGGGTCTTCGACGCGGCCTTCCGGGACGCGATCCTGCCGGTGGACCCGCATGCCCGGCGTGGAGGAGACGACGAGCAGGGCGGCGAGGACGACGTGCTGCGGTCGATGGCGGTACCGCCACGCGGGGAGGACCGGAACGCCGGCGGCCTGCCGTGGTTCACGCTGCCCCCGATGCACGCCGGTCCGGACGACGAGGAGCCCGAGGTACGGCGGCTCCCGGACCCGTTGCCGAGTGCCGTGGAGCGGCTCGCCGACACGCCCCTGGACGAGCTCGACCCCGAGGAGCTGGCGCTGCTCGGACGGTGGCTCGAGGCGTCGTCGTACCGCTGGCCGACGCGACGGAGCCGGCGTACCACCGTCCGCGGCGGCGGCCGACGCGTCGCCCTGCGCGAGACGTTGGCGGCTTCGCGGCACACCGGCTGGGAGCCGTTCGAGCTGAAGCACCACCACCCGGTACGCCGCCCGCTCACCGTGACCATGCTGGTCGACGTCAGCCAGTCGATGCAGACCTGGTCGAGCGCGTACCTGCATCTCATGCGTGCGTTCGCACGCACACGTCGTGCGGAGACCTTTGCCTTCTCGACGTCACTGACCCGGTTGACCCCGGCGCTCTCGCATCACTCGGCCTCGGTGGCGGTGGCGCGTGCGGGTGAGGAGGTCGTGGACCGGTACGGCGGGACTCACCTCGCGTCGTCGTTGACCGAGCTGCTGACCTCGCGGCACGGAAACGCCCTGCGTGGCGGGGTGCTGGTGATCGCCTCGGACGGCTGGGACAGCGACCCGCCGGCGCAGCTCGCCGTGGCGATGGCCCGCGCCGCCCGGCGTACCCGACGGATCGTGTGGCTCAACCCCCGCGCCGCTGCCGAGGGGTTCGAGCCGCTGGTCGGCTCGATGGCGGCCGCGCTGCCGTACTGCGACGCGTTCCTCCCGGCCGACCGGCTCCGCTCCCTCCCCGAGGTCTTCGACGCGATCGCGGGGACGTAGCGCGGGCCCACATCGGGCGTCCTGCGCTCTCGCGCGCGCCGTGTCCGCGGTCGCCCGGGCGGCGGGCGCCGTGGCTGACCGGAGCGCGGTGCAGGAGGTCCAGCTCGCGGTCGCGGCGAAGCCCGAACGGATGAACCTGGCGTTCTGGCGAGCCGCGCCCGGGTACGCGACCGCGGACGAGGACAACACCGTCGACCCACTCGGACACGGGTCGACGGTCTGGATGCAGGACCTCGATCCGGCCCGGGCGCTCGAGCACGCCATGCACATCGACGTGTCCGTCGCACGCGAGCACGTCGACGCGCGGGTGGCGGCCGCCCTGCGTGCCGGAGGGCGCATCGTCGACGACTCGGGGGCTCCGGGGTTCTGGATCCTGGCCGACGACGCCGGCAACCGGGTATGCATCTGCGCCTGGCCCGACGGGTCCGTGCAGCCGCCGAACGACGGGTCGTAGCGACCGCGGAGCAGCGTGAGGTCTAGCTCCAGAGCGTGACGTAGACGGCCGGACGGAAGCGACCGACGTGGACGCCCGCTCCCCGGACCATGGCCTGGGTCGCGCGCGGTGTGGTGATGAAGCGCAGGAGCTCCGCGGCGGCCGGTGGCTGGGCATGGACGGGGAGCCCCGTCGCGACCCAGCTTCCCTGCGCCCGGAGGCCGGGCCCGCTGAGGATCTCCAGCCGCTTGGCGGTGAGGTCACCGGCGACCGCGAAGCGGACGGCGAACGTCACGCCGTCGCTGCGCTTGGTCTCCTCCAGCGCGGCGGCGTCGCTCTGGAAGATCTGCTGGGCACGCTCGGGTACGGCCAGCCGGCGCAGCATGGCCGGCACCACGCCGTCGGGCTCGGCGGCCGACGGCCCGAGGCACCACGACACCCGGCGCAGCCGTTCGGGCGTGACCGGGGCGCCGGCCAGCGGATGGTCGGGCCGCGCGACGGCGACCACCTCGTACTTCAGGAACGGCACCTGGACGAGCGTCGGCTCCGGCTCATGGGGTGGCGGACCGATCGCGACGTCGACGGCTCGGGCGGCGAGCAGGCTGGGGAGCCGGGCGGCGGGCCGGACGCTGAGCTCGACCTGGAGGTCGTCGGCCCGCGAGGCGAAGAGCTCGATCAGGCCGGGCGCGGCGTGCTCGGCGAAGAGGTTGGACGCCGCCACGCGGAGGACGCGCTTGCCGTGCCCGGCCTGGCTGACCTCCAGCAGCGTCCGGTCCTGGAGGCCGAGGATCTCGACCGCGCGGCTGGCCAGGCGCAGACCGCCGGGCGTGAAGGCCAGCCCGGACGACGTACGCCGGAAGAGGCCGTCGTCGAACTCCTTGCGCAGCTGGGCCACGTGCATCGACACCGCGGCCTCGCTCACGTGGAGCTCCGCCGCGGCAGCCTTGACCGACCCGAGTCGGACCACGCTGGCGTAGGCCCGCAGCTGGGTGGGGGTCACCCCGGAACTCTAGTCAGCGCGGACAACCCGCACGAGGGCGTCGTACGCCGTCGCGGTGCCGCCGTCGGGCTGCGCCACCTCGCGGGGCACCCGTTCCGCGCGCTGCACCTCGAACCGCTCGCCGTCCAGGTCGCCGAGCACGTCCTCGGCGGTCATCAGCACGGCGGGGTCCTGCGGCCCTCCGGTGCCGTCGGTCAGGTTGCTGCTGTCGTGGGCGACCAGGAGGAAGGTGCCGCCGGAGCGCAGCGAACCGAAGCCGTTGCGCACCGCCGCCCGGCGCTCGTCGGCAGCGAGCTGGAGGTAGGCGATCACGCACAGGTCGTAGGACCCGTCGCCGGTCCAGGTCGTCGCGTCCGCGCACACCCACTCGACCGGCAGGTCGCCGGCCAGCGTGCGCCCCTTGTCGAGGCCCGCCTGGGAGAAGTCCACGGCCGTGACCTGCCACCCCTGCCTGCTCAGCCAGATGGCGTTGCGGCCCTCGCCCGCGGCCAGGTCGACCGCCCGCCCCGCCGGCAGACCGACCAGCTCCGACTCCACGAACTGGTTCGGTCCGGCCGACCACACCAGCTCGCTGTCGCGGTATCGCTCGTCCCAGCTCTCGGCGTCCATACCGTCATTGTGGCCTGTCGGCGAGCCGCTTGCGGAGCCCGTCCCCGGCCGCCAGAGTGAGGACGCCACGCCGCCCAGCGAGAGAGACCGGTCCGTGAACCTGCTGCTCGCTGTGGGAGTGATGCTCCTCGTCACCGCGGTGGCGGTGACGGCGATGCTGCTGGTACGCCGGGGCGCTCCGGAGGGCAGCTACTTCAGCGACGGCGACCGGGCCTCGGGCGTCTTCGGGGTGCTGGCCACCGGGTTCTCGGTGCTGCTCGGCTTCATCATCTTCCTGGCGTTCTCCTCCTACGACGACTCCCGCTCGGGCGCCGAGACCGAGGCGACCATCGTCGGCCAGCAGGTGCAGACCGCCCAGTTCCTGCCGGCCGACGTGTCGGGGGAGCTCACCGGCGAGCTGACCTGCTACGCCCGCTCGGTCGCCGGGTCGGAGTGGGACGCGCAGACGCAGCGGGAAGCTGGGGGACAGCGTCAACCCGTGGGGCGTGGCGATGTTCCAGACGATCCGTGGCGTCGAGCCCCGGACGGCGGCCGAGCAGTCCGCCTACGACCGGTGGATGGACCAGACCGCCGACCGGCAGCAGGCGCGCAACGACCGGGTGCACGGGGCCGAGGGGATCCTGCCCCTGCCCCTGTGGCTCGCCCTGTTCGTGATCTGCGGCGTGATCTTCGTGTACATGCTGTTCTTCGCCGACCCGGCGGAGGGCGCGGTCACGCAGGGGGTGCTGATGGGCAGCGTCACCGTGGTCATCTCCCTGCTGATGATGCTGCTGGCGTTCTTCAACCATGCCCACGGCGACGGGATCGGCAGGCTGCAACCCACGGCCATGGAGCGCACCATCGGCCTGATCGCCGTCCAGGCGAAGGCGGCCGGCATCACCGTCGTCGCACCGTGTGACGGTGATGGCAACCCGCGCTGAGGAGCCTCCGCCGAGCCTCCACGTCTGAGCGACCTCAGGTCGCGGACGCCGCCGCGATGCTCGCGATCGTGGAGTCGAGCGTCGCGTCGAACTCCGCCTGGGTCTGCTGGGCGCTGCAGCCCCTCGGTCAGCGCCCGGGAGAAGGAGGCCACCACACCGTGGTTCCGGGCGAGGCGGGCGTTCGCCTCCACGCGGCTGTAGCCGCCGGAGAGGAACAGCACGCGCAGCACCCTCGGATGGGTCACGAAGTCGCGGTAGAGGTCGTCGGTCTCCGGCGGGGTCAGCTTCAGCATCACGTACTCGTCGGTGGCCAGCCCGTCCAGGTGCTCCGCGAGCGCGGCGTGCAGCAGCCGTTCGGCCTCCGCCTTCTCGGGGCTGTGGATGTCGATCTCGGGCTCGACGATCGGCACGAGGCCCGTGGTGAGGATCTCCCGCGCCACCTCGAACTGCTGGTCGACGACGGCCTGCAGTCCCGGCCCCGGCAGCCGCGCCACCGAACGCATCTTGGTCCCGAACACGCGCTTGTCCACGGCCCGGTCGAGGAGCGCTGCCCAGCTCGGGCATGGCCTTCAGCAGCTGGGCACCGTCGACCTCGTCCTCCAGCCCCTGGTCGACCTTGACGAAGGGGACGACACCCTTCACCTGCCACACGTAGTCGGCCGTCGGCCGTCCCTCGACCTCACGGTCCATGGTGTCCTCGAACAGGATCGTGCCGAGGATGCGGTCGCCGCCGAAGCTGGGGCTGGTGAAGATCCGGGTCCGCATCTCGTGGACCAGGTCGAACATCTCGGCCTCGCTCGCGTAGCCGTCCTCGCCGATGCCGTACAGCTCCAGCGCCTTCGGCGTGCTGCCGCCGCTCTGGTCCAGCGCCGCCACGAAGCCGGCCCCGCTCCGGACCCTCTCGAACTGCTCGTCGTCCACCTCAGCTCACCTCACCCGTGATGGTCTACGGCCGGTCGTGCGGCCCTCTCCGAGCAGGCTAGCCGCCGTCCGGTGCCGTGTCGGTCGACCGCGACCGAGGTGGCAGGCTGGGCTGTCTGCGGACGGACCCGTTGTTGCGGGGTCGAGAGGGATCGGGAGGTGACAGCAGTGGCCAACCGGCTGGCGGTCGCGACGTCGCCGTACCTGCTCCAGCACGCCGACAACCCGGTCGACTGGTGGGAGTGGGGCGACGAGGCGTTCGCCGAGGCGCGCCGCCGCGGCGTGCCGGTCTTCCTGAGCGTCGGGTACGCCGCCTGCCACTGGTGCCACGTGATGGCGCACGAGTCCTTCGAGGACGATGCCACGGCCGCGCAGCTCAACGCCGAGTTCGTCTGCGTCAAGGTCGACCGTGAGGAGCGTCCGGACGTCGACGCCGTCTACATGGAGGCGACCGTCGCGATGACCGGCCAGGGCGGCTGGCCGATGACGGTGGTGCTCGACCACGACGGCAGCCCGTTCTTCGCCGGCACCTACTTCCCGGACCGTCCCCGGATGGGGCAGCCGTCGCTGCGCCAGGTGCTGACCGCCCTGACCGAGGCCTGGCGCGACCGGCCCGACGACGTACGCCGGTCGGCGGCCTCGGTGCGTGAGCACCTCTCCCGGCAGGCGACGCTCACCGGCGAGGTCCTGACCGCCGACGACCTCGATGCCGTCGTACCGCTGCTCGAGCAGGACTTCGACGCCGTGCACGGTGGCTTCGGTGGCGCGCCGAAGTTCCCGCCGTCGATGGTCCTCGAGTTCCTCCGCCGCCGCCCAGGGCCGACCGAGCGCGCGATGCTGGACGCGAGCCTCGAGGCGATGGCGAGGGGCGGGATCCACGACCAGCTCGGGGGCGGCTTCGCCCGCTACAGCGTCGACGAGGCGTGGGTGGTGCCGCACTTCGAGAAGATGCTCTACGACAACGCGCAGCTGGTCGGCCTCTACGCCCGGTGGGGCACGCCGTTCGGTGACCGCGTCGCGAGCCAGGCGGCCGACTTCCTCCTGCGCGAGCTGCGCACCGACGAGGGCGGCTTCGCCTCCGCGCTCGACGCGGACAGCGAGGGCGAGGAGGGACGCTTCTACGTCTGGACCCCTGACCAGCTCACCGACGTGCTCGGCGTCGACGACGGGCGATGGGCGACCGACGCTCTTCGCGGTGACCGGCACCTTCGAGCACGGGACGTCGACCCTGCGGCTCCCTCGCGACCCCGACGACTGGGGGCGCCTGGACGACGTCCGCGCGCGCCTGCTCGCCGCCCGGGCGAACCGGGTCCGGCCCGCTCGCGACGACAAGGTGGTGGCTGCCTGGAACGGTCTGGCGATCGCGGGGCTCTGCGACGCGGGCCGGCTGCTGGGGCGCGAGGAGTACGTCGACGCCGCGCGCGGGGCCGGCGAGCTCCTCGCCCGGCTGCACCTGGCGGACGGCCGGCTGAGGCGGGTGTCGCGGGACGGTCGCGCGGGCGCCCCCGCGGGGGTGCTCGAGGACTACGGCGCCGTGGCGGGAGGCTTCCTGGCGCTGTGCGGCGTCACCGCCGACGAGCGCTGGCTGTCGTGGGCGACCACGTTGCTGGACACCGCGCTCTCGTCCTTCCGGGCCGAGGACGGCGGGTTCCACGACACCCCTGCGGACGGGGAGCGCCTGGTCGCCCGACCACGCGACCCGAGCGACAACGCCAGCCCGTCGGGGACCTCGGCCACCGTGCACGCCCTGCTGGCCGCGCACGCGCTGACCGGCGAGGGGCGCTGGCGGGACGCCGCCGAGGAGGCGCTCGCGACGGTCGCGACGCTCGGTCGCCGGGCACCCCGCTTCGCCGGCTGGTCGCTGGCCGCGGCGCAGGCCGTCCTCGCGGGAGCGCCCGAGATCGCGGTGGTCGGACCGCCCGGCGCGGAGCGGGACGCGCTGGAGCACCGCGCCAGGTCGTGGCCCGGTGCGGTGGTGGTCGTCGCCGACGGCGCCGCGGCCCGGCGTACCGCTGCTGACCGGGCGGGACGCGGTGGGCGGACGTCCGGCGGCCTACGTGTGTCGCAACCAGATCTGCTCGGCGCCGGTGACGAGACCGGACGATTTGGCCGCGCCCGGAGGATCGGTCAACTAGTCTGCTCCCGACCGCAGCCGGGGGGTGCGGCGAAGCAGAACGAGGTCGCGGTGGGGGATCGAGCCGGGGATGCGGCGACTCCCGAGGATGCGCGCCACTCTGGACCATCGAGGCGATGTCGCGCGGATCGCCGAAGCCGTGCGCTCGGTGGTCGACGCCCGCGCGGCGCTGATCAGCCGCGTCGTCGACGACGACTGGCTCGAGGTGGTGGCCGTCGCCGGCACGCCCGACCAGGGTGACCCGACGGGGCATCGCTGGCGGCGTACCGACCTCGCGCGCTACCTGGACGACGCCGACCGACGAGGGCGGCTGCACGCCACCACGCGTCGCGCCCTCGCCGACGCCGAGGTCGACGACGCCACCGACGCGACCGTGCTGCTCGCGCCGCTGCACACCCCCGACGGTGCCCTGGTGGGGGTCCTGGGCACGATCGGTCCGGTCGACGTCGACCGGCTCGCCCCCGGGGCCTGCGACCTCGTCGAGCTGTACGCCGACCAGGCGCGCCTCGCGCTCGACGTGCTGCACCAGCACCACCTGCTCGTGGAGCACCTCCGGTTGACGGACACGGCCCAGTCGCTGCTCTACTCAGCCGTCGCCCAGGCCGACATCCCCGACCTGCTGGTGTCGGTGTCGGCGCCGCTCGCCGACATGATGCGCGCCGGCGGGGTCTGGACGTGCGCGGAGCTGGCCTCCGGCGCGCACGCCGAGGCCGCGTCGTACCCCGACGGAGGTGGCCGGGCACCTGGGTGCGGACATCTGCACGCTGGTCGAGCCGATGGTCGACGCGTGCTGGAGCGGCGACACCACGCTGACCGACGAGGAGAGCCCGCTGCTGGGCCGGATCGCCGGGCTCGCGGGCCAGGAACGGGCGCTGCTGGCCGCCATCGGGAGCGGCACCAGCGCCCGTGGTGCGCTGCTGGTGCTGCGAAGCGCGGCGGACGAGCCGTGGAGCGGGCACGAGCGCGACGCCCTGGCCGGCCTGGGCCGGCGGCTGGGCACGGTCGTGGAGCAGCTCGAGCACCGGCGCCGCGACCAGCACCTCGTCGACGAGCTGCGGGAGCTCGACCAGTACCGCCGCGACCTGGTCGCCTCGCTCACCCACGACCTCAAGACCCCGCTGACCGCGATCGCCCTGAACGCCGAGCTGCTCGAGTCCGACCGCCGGCTGGCCGAGGCGGGGGCCAACCCGGTCGCCGCGATCCGCCGCAGCGCCGAGCGGCTCTCGAGCCTGGTCGACGACCTGTTGGCCCTGGCCCGGGCCGAGGAGGGGTTCGACGGCCACCAGGGGGACGAGGTCGACGCGGTGACCCTGGTGCGCGAGGCCTGCCGGCACGCCGAGGTCGAGGCCCAGCGACGCGGGGTGCGTCTGGTGGTCGACGTCCCGGAGACGCTGATGATCCCGGCGGACGGCGACGCCCTGGCCCGGGTCTACGTCAACGTCGTCGACAACGCCGTGAAGTTCAGCCTCCCCGACGGAGAGGTCCGCATCTCGCTTGCGGTCGGAGGAGGGCCGGGTGGAGCTGGTGGTGGACGACGACGGGGTCGGGATCACCGAGGCGGACCAGGCCACGGTCTTCGACATGTTCCGGCGGTCCCGCGACGCGCAGGCACGCGGCGTACCCGGGAGTGGGGTGGGGCTGGCCATCTCGCAGCGGATCGTCACCCGCCTGGGCGGCAGCATCCACCTGCGCTCCACCCCCGGCCACGGCTCCACCTTCACCGTCGTCGTCCGCCCACCCGCGCTGACCCGGCGCTCGCGCCGGCTCGGCCTGTCGGCGAGCGATCAGCGCAGGCCGATCTGCGCGACCAGGCGGCCGGCGAAGCTGTCGGCCGGGATGCCGCGAGTGAGCAGATCCAACCCGGTGTGGAAGGCGAGCACCACCAGGACGATCGCGGCGACACCGACGAGCAGCCGCTGGAAGGGCAGGGGGTCGCGCTCACGGGTCGCGCCGTGGAGGTGGGAGATCCAGCCGCCCAGCGCCGTGGTCACGACCGCGCTGATGACGCTGGCGATCGCGGCGCCGAGGATCGTGCCGAGCAGTCCGAGCTGGGACGACAAGGCGGTTGCGGTCGCCGCAGCCACCGCACCGGCGACGACGGTCGGGTAGTTCAGGGAGTGTGCAGTCTTCTCAGGCATACCTGAGGTGTGACGAGACGGAGCGTCGGATTGTTCCCGGACGTGAGCGAGGACACGCCAGCGGGGCTCGGCGTCGCCGAGCGCCGGGTCAGCCCTCCGGACGTCGCTACGCGCCGGGTCAGCGCAGGGAGTACGTCGCGAGGGAGACGCCGACGTAGTGGGTGACGAAGGCCAGGATGGTGAAGGTGTGGAACACCTCGTGGAAGCCGAACCACCGGGGCCAGGGGTCGGGGCGGCGGAAGCCGTAGACGACGCCACCCAGCAGGTAGAGCGCGCCACCGGTCGCGATCAGCACCATCACCGCGATCCCGACCCCTACGCCGAGCCGCTGCGCGCCCTCGGCGAACTGGGGCAGGACGAACACGGCGGCGCAGCCGAACAGCATGTAGATCGGGGTGTGCAGCCAGCGGGGGGCGTGGACCCAGAAGACGCGGAAGGCGATCCCGAGCAGGGCCCCGGACCAGATCACCACCAGCATCACCACCCGCGAGGTACCGGTGAGCAGGAGCAGGCAGAACGGTGTGTACGTGCCGGCGATCAGCAAGAAGATGTTGGCGTGGTCGGCCCGGCGGAGCACGCCGCCGACGCGAGGCGACCAGCGGCCCCGGTGGTAGATCGCCGAGGTCGTGAACAGCAGCACCGACGAGGCGACGTAGACGGCCGAGCCGAGGCGCGTGGCCGCGGTGGGTGACAGGGCGATCAGCACGATCCCGGCCGCGAGCGTCAGCGGGGCCGTGGCGAGGTGCAGCCAGCCGCGCAGATGCGGCTTCACCTCCGCCACCTGCTCGGCGACGTGCTGGGCCAGGGTGTCCAGGCCGGCGCGGACCGAGTCGCTCATAGCCAGACAGTACGCGGGGGACGGGCACCTCGCGTCACGAACCCTGAGGAGGCTTCTGGTGGTTACCATCAGGAGGTGGCCGCGATCCCGGAGCTCAAGGAGCGAGTACGCCGCCTGCTCTACCCCGCGTACGAGGCGCGCATGGTCAAGGCGCTGCCCAAGGAACGCATCCCCCAGCACATCGGGGTGATGCTCGACGGCAACCGCCGCTGGGCCAAGGGCGTGGGAGGCGACCCCAACCACGGCTACCGCGCGGGCGCGGCCAACATCGAGCCGCTCCTGCAGTGGAGCGAGGAGGTCGGCGTCGAGGTGGTCACGCTGTGGCTGCTCTCCACCGACAACCTCAACCGCCCGCCCGAGCAGCTCGAGGGGCTGCTCACCGTGATCGGCGACGCCGTGGACGCTCTCGCCGCCCAGCACCGCTGGCGGATCCATCCGGTCGGGGCCCTCGACCTGCTGCCGGCCGCGCTCTCGGCCCGGCTGAAGGAGGCCGAGGAGGCCACCCGCGACGTCGACGGCCTCCTGGTGAACATCGCCGTGCCGTACGGCGGCCGGCGCGAGATCGCCGACGCCGTCCGGTCGCTGCTCCAGGAGCATGCCGAGCGCGGCACCAGCCTCGAGGAGCTCGCCGAGGTCATCGACGTCGACCACATCGCCGAGCACCTCTACACCAAGGGCCAGCCGGACCCCGACCTGGTGATCCGCACCTCGGGCGAGCAGCGGCTGGGCGGCTTCCTGCTGTGGCAGAGCGCCCAGAGCGAGTTCTACTTCTGCGAGGCCTACTGGCCCGACTTCCGCAAGGTCGACTTCCTGCGCGCCATCCGCGCCTACGCCCAGCGCGAGCGCCGCTTCGGCGGCTAGCGCGTTCGCGGCCTGTTCACCGGGCCGTTGCGCGTGTCGGGCGTGAATCGTCATCTCAGCGGGTACGTTCGCGACATCGGCAGGGCGGGGAAGCCAGGCCGAATCGGGAGGCCCGTTCGTGAGAGCTCACGACCAGTCAGTGCGGCGGAGTCCGTCGCGCGCAGGGGGCCGGCACTCCGGCCCTCGGACACCTTTCCGGTCCATCTGCTAGCGCGTCAGGACCGGGCGCAGGGTGCGCGCGCGGTCTGGTGAGGGGAACCCGGTGCCGCAGGCCACGCAGGGGACGAAGAAGGCCACGTCCCAGAAGCGCTCCGTCCGAACCTTCGTCCTCGACACCTCGGTGCTGCTGTCGGACCCCGGCGCCCTGCGCCGGTTCGGCGAGCACGAGGTCGTCCTGCCGGTGGTCGTGATCACCGAGCTCGAGGCGAAGCGCCACCACCCGGAGCTCGGCTTCTTCGCCCGTACGGCGTTGAGGGTCCTCGACGAGCTGCGCACCACGCACGGACGGCTCGACGAGGCCGTGCCGATCGGCGAGGACGGCGGGACGATCCGGGTCGAGCTCAACCACACCGACGCCGCCTCGCTGCCGTCCGGCTTCCGTCTCGGCGACAACGACACCCGGATCCTCGCGGTGGCGCGCAACCTCGCCAACGAGCACCACGACGTCACCCTGGTCTCCAAGGACCTGCCGATGCGGATCAAGGCCTCGGCGGTCGGCCTCCGGGCGGAGGAGTACCACGGCGAGCGCACCGGCGACTCCGACCCGGGCTACAGCGGCATGGCCGAGCTCGAGGTGCCCGCGGCGGTGCTCGACGAGCTCTACGACGACGGCTGGTCCGACATCGAGTCGGCGCGCGACCTGCCGTGCCACACCGGTCTGGTGCTGCTGTCCGAACGCGGTACGGCGCTGGGCCGGGTCGGCGCGGACAAGCACGTCCACCTGGTCCGCGGAGACCGCGACGCCTTCGGGATCCACGGTCGCTCGGCCGAGCAGCGGATCGCTCTGGAGATGCTGCTCGACCCTGAGGTCGGCATCGTCTCGCTGGGCGGCCGGGCGGGCACCGGCAAGTCCGCGATGGCGCTGTGCGCGGGACTCGAGGCGGTCCTCGAGCGGCGGCAGCACCAGAAGGTCGTCGTGTTCCGGCCGCTGTTCGCCGTCGGCGGCCAGGAGCTGGGCTACCTGCCCGGCTCGGAGTCGGAGAAGATGTCGCCCTGGGCGCAGGCGGTGTTCGACACCCTGGGCTCGATCACCTCACGGGAGGTCATCGAGGAGATCCTGGAGCGCGGCATGCTCGAGGTGATGCCGCTGACCCACATCCGCGGCCGCTCGCTGCACGACGCCTTCGTGATCGTGGACGAGGCGCAGTCGCTGGAGCGCAACGTGCTGCTGACCGTGCTCTCGCGGATCGGCGCCAACTCCAAGGTCGTCCTCACCCACGACGTCGCCCAGCGCGACAACCTGCGGGTGGGACGCCACGACGGAGTGGTCGCGGTGGTCGAGAAGCTGAAGGGACACCCGCTCTTCGCCCACGTCACGCTGACCCGGTCCGAGCGCTCGCCGATCGCCGCGCTGGTCACCGAGATGCTGGAGAACGTCACGCTCTGACGGAGCGCACGACGCACGGCCGGCCCGGTGGTCTCGGCCGCCTCCGCGGGGCGACCTCTCCGTGCCGTTCCGTGATCGTTCCGTGACCCTGCCCACCTCGATCTGAGACGCACGTGTCTCGTGTGACCTGTGTGACCTCTGAGGCACGGACTCGGGGCAAATTCCTCCACCATCTGGGGCGTTCGGTTTGCACGGCCCCGCCATGTCATGCATGGTGAACGGGCAGTCCGCTCCACATCGGGCGAGGTTTCCCAGACCCGACGGGTGCGGACTGTTCCGAGTCGTCTACCCCCGAGACCTCCTGTGCCCCCTGAACCGTACGTCGGCAAGCACCGGGCCGCGCCTGCCCCCACGCAGCCGGCCGCCTTGGCCGGAGCTCGTCGCCGCGCCGGCGGGCGTGCCGACGTGGCGCGCGTCGGCAAGCCGGCCCGCTCGAGAGCAGCCGACACGCCGGGCCGCGCGGCGCGCCTCGCTCGCCCGACAGGCCCGACCCGCAAGGCCCTACGGTCCACGCTGACCTTCGGTGGGATCGCCGCGGCCGCCACGGGGGTCGCGGTCGTGACCGGACTCCTGCATCACCCTGTCGCGTCGGTCAGCCTCGCCGACTCCGTGCGGCCCCTCTCGTCCGCCGCCGCCGGCGACCTCACCGAGGATGGCGCCGCGGTCGGGGACGCCGGGGGCGGCTCCGCCGGCACCGGCATGGCCCGCGACGCGTCCCGGCGCAGCACCGTGGTCTCCCGCTCGTCGGACCGCCGCGAGGGCCGCGACCCTGCCAAGCAGGCCGCCCTCGGGCTGACCTCCGGTCCCGCCGTCGGCGGCGAGGAGAACCTCTCGTCCCAGGACCCGCAGGCCGTCGCCGAGGCACTGCTGCCGTCGTACGGCTGGTCGTCGGCGGAGATGTCGTGCCTGGTCCCGCTGTGGATGGGCGAGAGCGGCTGGCGGGTCGACGCCGAGAACTCCTCCTCCGGCGCCTACGGCATCCCGCAGTCCCTGCCCGGCACCAAGATGGCCACCGCCGGGGCCGACTGGCGCACCAACCCGGTCACCCAGATCACCTGGGGGCTGGGCTACATCCAGGAGCGGTACGGCTCGCCGTGCGGCGCCTGGGGCTTCAAGCAGGGCCACGGCTGGTACTGAGCGGCGCCCACCGGCGTCGTCCGTTCGGCCATCCGCGGCGACTAGTCCCGTCCGGCCGATCGGTCAGTTTCGCGTCATTTGGGCCGCTTCCAGCGCCCGAAGTTCGGCGATTCCTCCGCGGTCAGGCCCCCTGAGAACGGTTGAATTGCAACGCTTTGGTTGGGGAACCGGGCACCTACTCCCCAGGGGGATCCATGTCCACGCGCACACTCCGCGCCGTCGCCGCCACCGTGGCCGCCACCGTGGCGGTCGGCCTGGTCGGCACCACCGCCGCCGAGGCGAAGCCCGTCCGGCCCGGAGCCGTCACCGGACTCGCCGTCGACAGCGTGACGCCCTCGGGCACGTCGTACGCCGTCGCGGCTCACTGGAACCCGGTGGCCAACGCCACCAAGTACCGGGTCGCGGTGACCAAGGGCGGTGCCACGCTCGTGTCGGTCACGGTCACCACGGCGTCCTGGTCCGGCACCCTCGCCACGGGCGCAGGCAGTGCCACGCTCGGCGTCCGCGCCGTGATCACCCGCAAGCCCGGACCGGAGGCGACCGTCGCGATCCCGCTGCCGGACATCACCGCGCCCACCGGCTCCTTCTCCTCGAGCTGGGTCAACGCCACGGGCGTCGCCACGATCACCCAGGACTCGCTCGCAGACGACTCGCCGGTCGGCCAGGTCACGCGCACCGTCGACTGGAACGACGGCAGCCTCCCGGAGACGTGGCCCTCCGGTCTCACGAAGACGCACACCTACCCGACCACCGCTGCCCGTTACGTGCCGACGGTGACGCTGACGGACGCCGCGGGCAACCACGTGACCGTGGACGTTCCGGCGGTCGTGATCGCGGACGTCACCGCGCCGACCGGCGCCTTCACGGCCGTCGCCGGCCACCGCCTGGGCCACCTTCACCTCGGTCACGCTCACCCAGACCGCGCTGTCCGACGGGACGGGCAGCCCCGCGGACATGGTCACGCGCCTCGTCACCTGGGGTGACGGCACCACCACCGACTGGACCTCCGGCACCACCGTCTCGCACGTCTACGTCGTCGCCGGCAGCTACACCCCCACCGTCACGCTGACCGACGAGGCGCACAACAGCGCCGCGCCGATCGACAGCTCGGCCGTCCTGGTCTCGGTCGACGCCGCCGCGCCCGTGCTCAAGCTCCGGTTCCCGCGGGCGAAGCACTCGGTCAAGGCGTGGACCACGCTGCGTGGGAAGGCCACGGACAACCCCGGTACCGGCGTGAAGCAGGTGGCCCTCCGCGCCGTGGAGAAGCGTGGCACCCGCTGGTTCGCGTACAAGCCGGCGACCAAGACCTGGGTCAAGACGCGGACGAAGGCCAAGGCCTTCGCCAAGAGCGGCACCCTGGTCGTGCAGACGAACGCCACGAACGCCTGGTCCGGCAAGCTCACCGGGCTGCGCAAGGGCACGCTGATCTACCGCGCCAAGGCCACCGACAACGTCGGCAACGTCTCGGCCGTGCTCACGCACAAGGCGACGCTCACTCGGCGCTGAGCCGCACCGACCTCACGACGACGGCGGGCCGGAGACGGCCCGCCGTCCGTGTCGGCGGCCGCTGAGGTGCCTGCGTCACGCCGGCGTCGCGCCGAGCCCGACCAGCCGCGCGCTCTCGGCGTACAGCGCCTCGGCCAGGACGTCGTCGCGCGCGAGGTCCGAGGGCTCGCGCAGCCGGTTGCGCTGGTAGTAGCCGCCGGTCCGGCCCTCGACCTCGGGGCTCGTGGCGAGGTAGGCGAGCCGGGAGCCCCCCACCTCGGGCGTCTCCATCTTCCAACGCTTCAGCACGGCCAGCACCGGCCGCGCGAACCAGGGCGCACCGCTCCAGATGTTGGTGGCGATCGCGCCGGGATGCAGCGAGGTGACGGTCACGCCGGTGCCCTGGAGGCGGTCCGCGAGCAGCCGCGCGGTCAGCACGTTGGCCAGCTTGGACCGCCCGTACGCCTTCATGATCGAGTAGCCGTGCTCGAAGCCGAGGTCGTCGAGCTCCATGGTCGCCGAGTAGTGGGCCGCGGAGGAGGTGAAGACCACCCGGGCCGGGGCGCTCTCGACCAGTCGGTCGAGCAGGAGGGCGGTCAGCAGGAAGCCCCCGAGGTGGTTGACGGCGAAGGTGGACTCGATCCCGTCGGCGGTGACGGTCCGGCGCGAGAAGACGGTCCCGGCGTTGTTGACCAGGACGTCGATCCGCTCGCAGGTCTTCAGCAGGTCCTCGGCCAGCCGGCGTACGGCGGACTGGTCGGTGAAGTCGCAGAGCAGGGAGTCCACCTGGCACGACGGCTGCTCGGCCCGGATCCGGCCGACCGCGGTCGCGGTCCGGTCGGGGCTCCTGCCGACCAGCACGATCCGGCAGCCCGGGTCCGTGCCCGCGACCTGGCTGGCGCACTCGAGGCCGATGCCGTCGCTGCCGCCCGTGATGACGTACGTCGTCAGCGCCGCGCCCTCGCGGTCCGTCACGGCCGGGTCATCCGGTCCACGTCGAGGGCCTCGTCCAGCTGCTGCTCGGTCAGCTCGCCGCGCTCGACGTAGCCGAGGTCGAGCACCGTCTGCCGGATCGTCGCCCCGCGCGCGAGCGCCTGCTTGGCGATCTTCGCGGCCGCCTCGTAGCCGACGTACTGGTTGAGCGGGGTGACGATGCTCGGCGACGACTCCGCGTAGGCGCGCATCCGCTCACGGTCGGCCGTCAGGCCGTCCACGCACCCGGCCAGCAGGCGGGAGGCGTTGGTCAGCAGCCCGATCGACTCGAGCAGGTTGCGGGCGATCACCGGCAGCATCACGTTCAGCTCGAAGCTCCCCGAGGCGCCCGCGACGGTGATCGCGGTGTCGTTGCCGATCACCTGGGCGCAGACCTGGAGGGTCGCCTCGGGGATCACCGGGTTCACCTTCCCGGGCATGATGCTGGACCCCGGTTGCAGGTCCTGGAGGTGGATCTCGCTCAGCCCGGCCGTCGGCCCGCTGCCCATCCAGCGCAGGTCGTTGCAGATCTTGACCAGCCCCACGGCGTAGGTCTTGAGGGCGCCGCTGAGCTCGACCAGTGAGTCCTGCGTCCCCTGGGCCTCGAAGTGGTCCTCGGCCTCGGTGAAGCCGCCCTCGGTGTCACCGTCGAGGTGGCGGATGGCCGCCGCCGCGAAGCCGACCGGTGTGTTGATGCCGGTCCCGACGGCGGTCCCGCCGAGGGCGAGCTCCCGCACGCGGGGGAGCGTCGCGTCGACCCGCGAGCGGGCGAGCGCGACGGTGCGGGCGTAGCCGCCGAGCTCCTGCCCGAACGTCACCGGAGTGGCGTCCATCAGGTGGGTGCGACCGGACTTCACGGCGTCCTGGTACTCCGCCGAACGATGGGTCAGGGCGTCGTGGAGCGTGGCGAGAGCGGCATCGAGGGCGCGGAGCTCGAGCACGGCGGCCACGTGGATCGCGCTGGGGAAGGTGTCGTTGGACGACTGGCTGGCGTTGACGACGTCGTTGGGGTGGCACTCGACCCCGGCCCGCCCGGTGAGCGACGAGATCACCTCGTTGACGTTCATGTTCGTGCTCGTGCCCGACCCGGTCTGGAAGACGTCGATCGGGAACTGGTCGTCGTGCTCACCGCCGACGATCGCGGCCACAGCCGCGAGGATCGCGTCGCGCTGCTCGACGGAGATCACCTCGAGCTCGGCGTTCGCGACGGCGGCCGCGGCCTTGATCCGTGCCAGCGCGTGGATCAGGGCGGGCGGCAGCGGGCGCCCGCTGATCGGGAAGTTGTCGACGGCACGCTGGGTCTGGGCCCGCCACAACGCGTCCGCCGGCACCTCGACCTCTCCCATGGAGTCGTGCTCGGTGCGGGTCCGTGCTGACCGGCCGGAGGCTCATGGCTCCGACGCTACCCGGCTGGCGCCCAGGGCGACGCCTGGCTGCAGACGAACCTCTCGGCGTACGCCGACTGGGCCCGGACCCACAACAGCCTGCTCGTGGTCACCTTCGACGAGGACGACTACAGCCAGAGCAACCAGATCGCGACCGTCATCGTCGGCCAGCAGGTCCAGCCGGGCAGCTACTGAGACGCTGGGCAACCACTACAACCTCCTGCGCACGATCGAGGACGGGTTCGGTCTAAGGCCGTGGAGCGAGCGCCACGGCGCAGCCGATCCTCGATGTCTGGAGGTCGCCCGACGGGAACCAGTTGCCGGTGGCGGTGTTCTCGTCGTCGTGTGTGGGTTTGGTGTGTTCGTTCGATGCTGGGGTTCGGCGGATGTCGATGGGTCGGTGGTGTCGTACGGGTGGTCGTTCGGGGATGGTGGTGTTGGGGTCTGGCGTGTCGGTGTCGCACACCTATGCGGTTGGGTGGCCCGGTTGTCGGTGACGTTGACGGTGACCGATGACCGTGGTGGGTCGTCGTCGGTGATGCAGGGGGTGTCTCCGGTGTCGCCTGGTGGTGTCGCCGTTCGTGTCGGACGGTTTCGGGCGGACGGTGCAGGGTGGTTTGGGTGTGGCGGATGTGGGTGGTGCCTGGTCGGTGGTGGGGATCGGCGGCTCAGGTGTCGGTGAGTCCGGGTGCTGCGGTGGTGGCGTTGGCGAGGCGTCGCAGCAGGTGGAGGGGTTCGTGGGTCCGGCGCGTACGCGATGCCGATGTCGTGGCGGTGTTGAGTGCGAGTCGGGTGCCGGTGGGTGGGCCGTTGTATCTGACGGTGACCCGCGTCGGGTGAGTGCGAGCGCCTATGTATGGGGCGCGAGTGTGGGTGAACGCGAACGGGTCGGTGATCGGTGCGGTTGGTGCGCGCGGTCGGGTGGGTGCGACGACGGTGGGGTCGGCGGTGACGGTGCCCGGGGTGACGTATACGGCGGGGTTGTCGTTGAGCGTGCGGGTGCAGGCGTTCGGGACTGGTCCGACCACGCTGCGGGCTCGGGTGTGGCGGACCGGTCAGGTGGAGCCGGGGACGTGGCAGGTGTCGCGACCGCCCCGCGCTGACGGGTCTCCGGAGAGCTCATGCCTCCGACGCTACCCGGCCGGATCCCGGCGGCCGACGTAGAGCCAGTACCGGTCGTCGCGGTCCTGGAGCCGCACGTCGTGGGCGTGCTCCTCGGCCTCGCCGAAGACGGTGCGGAGGTCGTCGGCGAGGTCCGGCTCGCGGGCGGCGGACCAGATCACGACCGCGCCGCCCGGTGTCAGCCGCTCGCGCACGGAGGCGAGGAACGGCTCGCGGTAGAGCGCGGCGTTGGCCTGGTGGACGAGGTGGCCCGGACCGTTGTCGACGTCGAGCAGCACCACGTCGTACGACGCGGGCGCGGCCTCGGCGACCGCGGTCGCGACGTCCGCGACGACGACGCGGGCCCGGTCGTCGGCGAGCAGCCGGCGGCCGTGGGGGATCGTGCCGTCGCGCATCCACTCCACCAGGGCGGGCTCGATCTCGACCACGTCGCACTGCTCGACCCGCCGGTCGCCGAGCACCCGGTCGAGCGTGAAGCCGAGGCCCAGCCCGCCGACGAGCACCCGCCGCGGCCGCTCGACCACGCGCGAGGGCGGCGTCCGCCAGGGCCGACCTCGGAGGCGTGCTCGGCGGTGTCCATCACGAAGACGCCGTTGGCGCGCAGCTCCAGCACGGTCGGCGCCGCCGCGCGCTCCCGGATCGGACGCTCGCGCAGGACCAGCTCCCCGCGCTCGGACTCGCTGCGGGCGACCTCGACGTACTCCATCCGTCCTACCGTAGGGCTGCCGGCGACCCGCCGAGAGGCGTCGAGGAGTTGGTGCCGGGCTGCAAAGTGGAGTAAAACAGTCGACTTAGGGACGCGGCGGAGCGGAGGAGGACGGCATGAGCGAGACCGGGTCGACGCCGCGCGTGGTCGTGGTCGGCGCGGGTGCCGCCGGGAGCCTGACGGCCCTGCACCTGGCCCGGACCGCGCGCCGGCGGGGTACGCCGCTCGAGGTCGTCCTGCTCGACCCCGCGGCCCACCGCGCCCGCGGCACCGCGTTCGGCACCCTCGACGAGCGGCACCTGCTGAACGTGCCGGCCGGGGCGATGAGCGCGCTGCCCGAGGAGCCCGGGCACTTCGTGGCCTGGCGCGCGCGCCAGCACCCGGAGCTGCTCCCCGAGCCCGGTGTCTTCGCGCCGCGCCTGGAGTGGGCCCGCTACCTCGACGAGACGCTCGGCGCGGCCTACGGCGGCGACGTGCCGCTCGGCCTGCGACACCTCCGCGTGCGGGCCGTCGGGTCTGCGGCGCGACGGGTCCGGGGTCCTCGGTCACCGCCGACGACGCCCAGGTGCATCGCGCCGACGCGGTCGTCCTGGCGACGGGGGAGCGGCCGCCCGGCGTCGGCTGGGCGCCGGACAGCCTCCGCGACTCCGCCTTCTTCGTCCCCGACCCCTGGGCGCCCGGCGCTCTCGACGTCGTACGCCGCGACGCGGCCGGCCCGGCCGACGTCCTGCTGGTCGGCACCGGCCTGACCATGGTCGACGTCGTCCTCTCCCTGACCGGGCCCGCGCGCCGGGCCGGGCGCCGGGTCCACGCCGTCTCCCGGCACGGGCGGCTGCCCGCCCGGCACGCCGCCGAGCTCCAGCTGGCCGCGATCCCCGAGATCGACGACTGGGGCCACACCCTCGCCGACTACCGCCGTCGCACGGCCGAGCACCTGGCCCGCGTCGAGCGGGCCACGGGCGACTGGCGTCCGGCGATGGACGGCCTGCGCACCGTCGTCCAGCCGCTCTGGCAGCGGCTCGACGAGAGCGACCGGGAGGAGTTCCTCCGCGTCGACGCCGGCGACTGGGGGCGCCTGCGGCACCGGATGCCGCCGGAGTCGGCGGACGTGGTCGCCGCCCTCGAGCGCGCCGCGGTGCTCACGCGGGCAGCCGCCGAGGTCGTCGACGCCGAGCCGCTCACCGGAGGCGGGCTGCGGGTCACCCTGAGCGACGGCACCGTGCGCGAGGTCGGCTGGGTCGTCAACTGCACCGGCACGAGCGCCACCGCTGGCCCCGGGCGTCGACCCGCTCTTCGACGACCTCCTGACCCCCCGCGGCGGCGTGGCGCTCGGCCGGCCGAGCACGGCCGGCCTGGGGCTGAGCACCGAGTCGGGCCGGCTGCGTCGACTCGGCCGGCTCGACCGAGGCGCCGATCTGGACGCTCGGCTGCGTGCGCCGCGGCGAGCTGTGGGAGTCGACCGCCATCCCGGAGATCCGGACCCAGGCCGCGCAGGTCGCGGTCGCGGTCCTCGACGAGATCGCGCCGCTGCCCCGGCGGCTCGCCGACGGCCGGCTGGTCGGCGGGCACCACCCGATCGCCCGGCCGCGCGACCCGCTGGGGCTGCCGCTGTCGACGACGGCCGAGGCCGCGGCGGCGTACAACGCCGGCCTCGAGCGGCTGATGCGCCTCCAGTCCGGCGCGGAGGAGCGGCTGCGCGAGGCCGCCGCGCTCGACCCCGGCTTCGCGCTCGCCCATGCCGCCCTGGCGATGCTCGGGCACGAGGCCGGCGCCGGCGTCGACGTCAGCGGCTCGCTGGAGGCGGCGCGCGACGGCGGCCCGCGCCCGCGCCGACGACCGCGAGCGCAGCCTGGTGGACGTGGTCGGTCGTCGGGTCGAGGACGTACGCCGGTCCGGCGCGACCGCGCTGATGAACCACATCGCCCAGCACCCCCGCGACGTCCTCGCGGTGTCCGCGGCGGTGCCGACGATCGCGTTCTCCGGCGTCACCGACCTCCAGCAGGAGGCCTGGGAGCTGGTCGAGGGCCTGGCGCCGGCGTACGGCGACCACTGGTGGTACATCTCGCTGCTGGCCTTCACCCGCCAGGACCAGTCGCGCTTCGACGACGCCGGCCTGCTGGCCGAGAGCGCCCTGTCGTGCGAGCCCACCTCGGGGCACGCCGTCCACGCGCAGACCCACGTGCTCTACGAGACCGGCAAGCACGACACCGGGCGGGCCTGGCTCGACCACTGGGTCGCCGAGAGCGGTCGCGCCGCGAGCCACCGGGCGCACTTCTCCTGGCACGCCGCGCTGCACGAGCTGGCGCTGGGCGACACCGAGGCGGTGCGCCAGCGCTACTACACCCAGCTCGCTCCGCCGACGGTGACCGGCGTGCGCGCCCTCATCGACTCCGCCTCGCTGCTGTGGCGCTGGCGCGTGACCACCTCGGGCTGGGACGCCGCCGCGGGCACCTCGGCCTTCGCCGGGCGAGGCGGCCCCGCCCCCGGTCGACTGCGTGCTCGAGGCGGCCGGGGCCGACCTCGTGGACCTGCCCGGAGACGCCGTTCGTGGCGCTGCACTCGGCCCTGGCGATCGCGGCCGCCGGCGACCTGCCGCGGCTCGCCGCACTCCGCGCGCACTGCGAGGCCTCCGGTGACCTCACCGATCCGCACCACCGTCGTCACCGTGTGCGACGCCCTGCTCGCGGCCGGGGAGCAGGACTGGTCCGCGGCCGTCGCGCCTGCTCGAGGACGTGCTGCCCGGGTCTGCCGCGCGTGGGCGGGTCCGCGGCCCAGCGCGAGATCGTCGAGGAGACGCTGCTGTTCTGCCTGGTCAGCGACGGCCGGGCCGAGCGCGCGCTGGCCCTGCTCGACGACCGGCTGGACCGGCGTACCTCTCCCTCTGGACGGGCGCCGCCGCGCGTCTCTGGCGACTCGCGGCGGCACCCGCGTTCCCGTCGGCTGAGAGACGGGGTCAGGGGTCAGCCGTCAGCACCCGGTCAGCACCAGGGGTAGATGAACAGGCTGTTGTCGCCGGCCCGGTGGTCGGCCAGGACCACCTTCAGCGGGAGCGGGTCGGGCAGGGCGGCGACGTCCGTGCCGGCGCGCGGCGATCACGCCGTAGGACCCCGCCACCGAGATCGGGAGCCCGCTCCGCGCCACGCGTGGAGAAGAGCCCGACGCTCTTCAGCGTCGAGATGCCGGCCCGCATGCAGGCGGTGTCGGGCTTCGACGGCCGGGGCGGCCGAGACGCCGGCCGGCACGGCGGTCACGGCGAGCGGCGGCACCGAGGGTGGCGAGGGCGGCGAGGGTGGTACGCATGAGGAACTCCTTTGTCCAAGGTTTGTCCCATGTAGTGTGCACGATCGACCCGCGGTTTGTCCAGGGTTTGTCGCAGGATTGCCGTACACTGGTCCGGTGTACTCCGTCCAGCACGCCGCGCGGCTGACCGGCATCCCCGCCGACACCCTCCGGATGTGGGAGCGCCGCTACCAGGTGGTGGACCCCGTCCGCAGCGACGCCGGCTACCGGATGTACGACGACGCGGCCCTGCGCCGGCTCTCGGCGATGCGGGCCCTGGTCGCGGCCGGGTGGTCGCCGCGGCTCGCGGCCGAGCAGGTCAAGTCGGGCACGGCGGACGGCGTACCCGCGCGCGGCGTCGGCGACGGCGCCGCGCCCGAGGCCCTCGACCTGCTGGCCGCCCTGGCCGCCGACCTCGACCCCCTCCGGCTCGAGACCGAGCTCGCCCGGGTCTTCGCGTCGGCTCCGTTCGAGGACCTCGCCGACGCCTGGCTGATGCCCGTCGCTGGCGCGGCTCGGGGACGCCTGGCTGGCGGGCACCGTCTCGGTGGCCGGGAGCACTTCGTGTCCGCCGGCCTGCACCGGCACGTCGCCCGGGTGCTGGAGAGCGCCGTGCCCGCCGCCGGGGCTCCGCGGGTGATGGTCGGCCTGTCCCGGGCGTCGCGTCACGAGCTGGGGGTGCTGAGCTTCGCGGCGCTGCTGCGGCGCAGCGGTGCCGAGGTGATCTACGTCGGGGCCGACCTCCCGTCGGACAGCTGGGCCGTGGCCGCGGCGTCCTCCGGCGTCGGGCACGTGGTGCTCGGCGTCCCGACCGAGGAGGACGTCCCCGGGGTCCGCGATGCCGTGGCCGCGCTCGCCGCGGCGGTCCCCGAGGTCGACCGTCCACGTCGGTGGCGGGCACCAGGACGAGATCGGCCCCCGGCGCTCGCCTGCTCGGGCACCGGCTGGTCGCCGGGGCGCACGACCTGGCCGCGAGCCTCGGCGCTCGGCGCCGGCTACGGGGCCGAGCGCACCCGGATCCCCGACAGCGGCACGGTGACCGCCCCGGACGGGTCGGTGAAGAAGTCGTTGCCCTTGTCGTCGACCACGATGAACGCCGGGAAGTCCTCGACCTCGATCTTCCAGACCGCCTCCATGCCGAGCTCGGGGTACTCCAGCACCTCGACCGACTTGATGCAGTCCTGGGCGAGCCGGGCGGCGGGGCCGCCGATCGAGCCGAGGTAGAAGCCGCCGTGCGCCGCGCACGCGTCGGTGACCTGCTTGCTGCGGTTGCCCTTCGCCAGCATCACCATCGACCCGCCCGCGGCCTGGAACTGCTCGACGTAGGAGTCCATCCGGCCGGCGGTGGTCGGGCCGAACGAGCCGGAGGCGTAGCCCTCGGGCGTCTTCGCCGGACCGGCGTAGTAGACGGCGTGGTCGCGGAGGTACGCCGGCATCTCCTCGCCGGCGTCGAGCCGCTCCTTGATCTTGGCGTGCGCGATGTCGCGCGCCACCACCAGCGGGCCGGTCAGCGACAGCCGGGTCTTCACCGGGTACTTCGTCAGCTCGGCGAGGATGTCGGCCATCGGCCGGTTCAGGTCGATCGTGCACGACGTCGTCGTCGAGGTGCTCGTCGGTCGGTGTCCGGCAGGTACTGACGCCGGGTCGGTCTCGAGCTGCTCGAGGAAGACGCCCTCGGGCGTGATCTTGCCGAGCGCCTGGCGGTCGGCCGAGCACGACACCGCGATCGCCACCGGGCACGAGGCGCCGTGCCGCGGCAGCCGGATGACCCGCACGTCGTGGCAGAAGTACTTGCCGCCGAACTGCGCGCCGATACCGAAACCTTGCGTGAGCTTGAAGACCTGCTCCTCGAGCTCGAGGTCGCGGAACCCGTGTGCCGACAGGGATCCCTCGGTCGGCAGGTGGTCGAGGTAGTGGGCCGAGGCGTACTTCGCGGTCTTCAGGGCGAACTCCGGCGCTGGTGCCGCCGATCACGACCGCCAGGTGGTACGGCGGGCACGCGGCCGTGCCGAGCGAGCGGATCTTCTCGTCGAGGAAGGTCGAGCATCCGCGTCGGGTTCAGGACGGCCTTGGTCTCCTGGTAGAGGAACGACTTGTTGGCCGACCCGCCGCCCTTGGCCATGAAGAGGAACTTGTACTCGGGCACGCTCCCGTCGTGACGTCGGGCGTCGAGTAGATCTCGATCTGCGCCGGGCAGGTTGGTGCCGGTGTTCTTCTCCTCCCACATCGTCAGCGGCGCGAGCTGGGAGTAGCGCAGGTTGAGCTTGGTGTAGGCGTCGTACACGCCCTGGCTGATCGCCTCGCCGTCCTCGGCGCCGGTGAGCACGCCCTCGGACTTCTTGCCCATCACGATGGCGGTGCCGGTGTCCTGGCACATCGGCAGCACGCCGCCGGCGGAGATGTTCACGTTCTTCAGCAGGTCGAGGGCGACGAAGCGGTCGTTCGCGCTCGACTCCGGGTCGTCGATGATCCTCCGCAGCTGGGCCAGGTGGGCCGGCCGCAGGTAGTGGGCGATGTCGTGCATCGCCTCGGCGGTCAGCAGCCGCAGCGCGGACGGCTCGACGGTCAGGAAGGTCCGGCCGCCGGCCTCGAAGGTCGAGACCCCCTCGGTGGTGACCGAGCCGGTACGGCGTGTCGTCGGCGCCGATCGGCAGCAGGTCGGAGTAGCGGAACTCGGGCTGGCTGGCGTCGCTCACACGCGCAGGCTAGTCCGGCCCGGCCTGCGTCGGCTCACCGGCCGAGCTGCGGATCGCTGGTGCTCGCGCGCCCGTTGTCGAAGCGTCCGGCCAGGCCGCGCTTGACGTCGGGATGGCCCGCGACCGTGACCAGCACGTCGTACCAGCCGTGGGTGGCCGACAGCGGGACGCGCACCTTGCGGGGGTCGCGCTTCTTGACCCGGACGGTGCGGTCGCGGCCGTAGGCGTCCGCCACGTGCACGCGCAGGGCCTTGTCGGACCGGTTGCGCAGCGTGAGGACGAGGTGGCCGTCCTGGCGGCGGGCGCGCACCTCCAGCACGGGCTTCGTCGTGGTGCCGGCGAACCTGCGGAAGAACCCGTTCGGTCCGTGGAAGCTGACGTCGTAGCGCCCCGTTGCCCTGAGCGCCGGGCGCAGCGTCCGGCCCGCACCCACGGTGTAGCTGAACGGCGCTCCCGCGACGTCGTTCGACCGGGCCTGGAGCTGGGCGCCCAGGCGGCCGCCGTTGGTGATCGTGAAGTCCAGGCCGGTCGCCGAGGCGTGCAGGTCGACGTGGAGCTGGTACCCGAGCGCGCGCGAGGGCCGGACGCCCGGCTCCTGCTTCGGCACGTGCTGGACGGCCGGGGGCGTGGGGACGTAGTCGGGCTGGTGGCGTGAGGAGCGTCGGCGCCGTGGCGTAGGTGCTGGGAGCGAGACGGAGGCCGAGGAACGCCGAGAAGTCGAAGGCGGAGGTCAGGTCGCCGCAGACGGCCCGTCGCCAGGGGGTGATGTTCGGCTCGCGCACGCCGAACCGCTTCTCGATGAACCGGATGATCGAGGTGTGGTCGAAGACCTCGGAGCAGACCCAGCCGCCCGTGCTCCACGGGGAGATCACGGTCATCGGCACCCGGACGCCGAGGCCGTAGGGTCCCGGGCGTCCCGTCCTTGCCGGGTACAGCTCGTTGGTCGAGCCGCACCGTCGAGTCGCCGGCCAGCGTGCCGACACTGGGGTACGGCGGCACCACGTGGTCGAAGAAGCCGTCGTTCTCGTCGTAGGTGAGGAACAGCGCGGTCTTGGCCCAGACGTCGGGGTCGCTGGTGAGCGCGTCGAGCACCTGCGAGACGTACCAGGCGCCGTAGTTGGCCGGCCAGTTCGGGTGCTCGGTGTACGCCTCGGGCGCGACGATCCACGAGACCTGCGGCAGCTTGGTCGGCGCTCCGATGACGTCGGCGGTGAGCTGGTCGAAGAACGTGCCCGAGGTCTTGACCTCGGTGCCCGGTCCGGGCGCGGTCGAACAGCGGGTCGCCCGGCGTGGCCTGCTGGTAGTTCTGGAAGTAGAGCAGCGAGTTGTCGCCGTAGTTGCCGATGTAGGGGTCGAGGAACGTCCAGCCCCAGGCGTGCGCGGCGTCGAGCCCGTTGCCGGTGTCCTGGTAGATCTTCCAGCTGACGCCGGCCTGCTGCAGCCGCTCCGGGTACGTCGTCCAGTCGAAGGCCGGGACGAACGAGTTGCTCACCTCGGGGCCACCGCCCTTGCCGTCGTTGCCCGCCCAGCCCGCTCCACAGGTAGTAGCGGTTGGGGTTCGTCGGACCGAGCATGCTGCAGTGGTAGGAGTCGCAGACGGTGAACGCGTCGGCCAGGGCGTAGTGGAACGGGCACGTCGCCGCGCCGCAGGTGGGCCATGGTGGTGGGGCCGCCCTTGGCCTTGATCCAGCGGTCGTACCGGCCCTCGGTCGAACGCCTCGTGCTGGCTGTCCCACTCGTGGTCGAGGTCCTGCGAGGAAGGCTAGTCGCCGAGGTCCGTCGAGGTCGGGCCGGAACGGCAGCACCTCCTTCTTCCCGCTCGGCTGCCGCCACACCGGGCGCGCCGTTGCGGGAGCCGGGCCGGGTGCGGCTCGCCGTACCCGCGGACGCCCCGCATGGTGCCGAAGTAGTGGTCGAAGGAGCGGTTCTCCTGCATCAGCACGACGATGTGCTCGACGTCGTCGAGCGAGCCGGAGCGGCGGTTCGCCGGGATCGACGCCGCGCGGGCGATCGACGGGGTCAGCACCGACAGCGCGGCGCTCCCGCCGGTGAGCTGGAGGAACCTACGGCGGTCGACCTCGGGCATGCGGCACTCCTTTGTGTGGGGCGAGGACCCGAGGCCTCGCACACCGGCCCTAGTCTCGACCACCGTGGGCTCGTTCGCACTGCTCGTGTCGCCCTCGGCCAACCGCGTCTACGCGCGGTCCGCGGCGGCGCTGACCGTCGCCGAGCTCGGCGTCCTCGGCGAGACCGTGCTCGCCGGGCCGGCTCGGCGAGGTCGGCCCCGAGGAGATCGCGGGCGTCGACTACGTGACCTTCGAGGGCGACCTGGACGAGGCCGGCCTCGCCCACGTCGCCAACGTCTCCACGGCGCTGGCCCTCTTCGAGCGGCCCGGAGGGCGCCGAGACGGGGACGACGGATGCTGCGGCCGGTGCGCGCTCCACCGGCTCGACTGCCTCGACGACGACCTGCTCACGATCCTGAAGTACCAGGGCAAGACCAACGAGCTGTTCACCAAGCTGCTGCTCAACGTGACCGTGCTGGCCTCCGCCAGCGCGCGGCCGGATGCTCACCGACCGGCTGCACGTCCTCGACCCGCTCTGCGGCCGCGGGACCACGCTCAACCAGGCCCTGATGTACGGCTGGCACGCCGCCGGGGTCGACGTCGACGAGCGCGACGTGGAGGCGTACGCCGCGTTCCTGCCGCGCTGGCTGAAGGAGAAGCGGCTCAAGCACACCGCCGGGACGAGTCGTCTCCGCCGCGACGGGCGCACCCTCGGCCGGCGCTTCGACGCCGACGCTGGCCGTCGACAAGGAGGCGTGGGCGGCCGGCGACACGATCACGGTGAGCGTGGCGCAGGCCGACACCCTCGAGACGCCGACCATCTACCGGGCCGGCGAGCGTCGACGCGATCGTCACCGACGCGCCGTACGGCGTGCAGCACGGCAGCCGGTCGGGCGGCGGCGCTGCACCGCAGTCCGCTCGACCTGCTGGCCGACGCGGTGCCGGGCTGGGCGACCGTGCTCCGCCCGGGCGGCGCGATCGGCATCGCGGTCAACCTGCGGACCAGCCCGCGCGCGGAGACCTGCGCGGTGCTGGCCGACGCCGGCCTCGAGCCGGTCGACACCCCGGCGTACCGCGGCTTCGAGCACCGCGTCGACCAGGCCATCCTGCGCGACGTCGTGGTGGCCATCAAGCGGCGCGACGCAGCCGGCGACGAGGATTAGTCTGGCGGCATGGACACGCCGGACCCGTCGCAGCTGCGGATCTCCGACCAGGACCGCCACCAGGTCGCGGAGGTGCTGCGCGAGGCCGCGGGTGAGGGTCGGATCGACCTCGACGAGCTCGACGAGCGGCTCGACGCGACGTACGCCGCCCGTACCTACGCCGACCTGGTCCCGATCACCCTCGACCTCCCGGCCGCGACCACGGCGCAGCTGCCCGAGCCGCCCGGCCGCGCCACGCCGTCGCCGGTCGTGCCCGGCCCGGCCGAGGAGCGGCACCTCGCGATCCTCGGCGGCCTCGACCGCAAGGGCGTCTGGGTCGTGCCGCAGCACCTGCACCGTCGTGGCGTTCATGGGTGGCGCCGACCTCGACCTGCGGCAGGCGCAGTTCGCGGCGCGCGAGGTGACCATCACGGTCAACGCGGTCATGGGTGGCGCCGACATCAAGGTGAACCCGCAGACCCACGTGATCATGGAGGGCGTCGGGATCCTGGGCGGCTACTCCGGGCCGTCCGACGACGTCCCGGCCGAGCTCACCGCCGACAGCCCGGTGGTCCGGATCCGCGGGCTTCGCGATCATGGGCGGCGTCAGCGTCACCCGCAAGCCCGTCCGCGGCAGCCGCCGGCATGGCGTGCGCGGCGGCGCTAGCCCACCCGGTCGATCCGGACCAGCGTCACCGTCTCGGGCCGGCGGCGCGGGACCCAGAAGCCGCGCGTCCGCAGCACCTCGCCCGTCACCTCGACGCCGTCCGTCGGGCCGAGCTCGGGCAGGGGCGCCGACATGCTCACCGCCGTGCGACGTGATCGGGCCCTCCCAGGTCAGCCGGTACGCCGCGTCGGGGTCGAGCCCGGGCACCCGGACGGCGACCCCGCGGTTGTGGGCGCTCTCGTCCACCGCCACGTGCGCCAGCAGCGCCTCGCGAGCGGTCGGCCGCGACGACCCCGTGCAGCAGCACGGCCGGGTCGGACGACTCCGGTCGTACGACCCGCCCGGTGTGCAGCAGCGGGCGCAGCGCCTGGTGCCGGGCGACCCAGTCGGCGACCCGGTCGAGGTCGTGCTCGGAGGCCTCGGTGAGGTCCCACTCGATGCCGAACGCGCCGAACAGCGCGGTCGCGCACCGGAAGTCGAGGTCGAGGGTGCGGCCGGTCGTGTGGGAGGTGGGCGACGAGACGTGGGCGCCGAGGTACTCCGGTGCCACCAGCTGGGTGGTCCAGCGCTGGATCTGCTGCCGGGCCAGGGCGTCGGTCATGTCGGAGGTCCAGACCCGCTCCACCCGCTCGAGGACGCTGAGGTCGATCCGGCCGCCGCCGGAGGCGCACGACTCCCAGGCCACGTCCGGGAACGCCGCCCGGAGCCGGTCGAGCAGCCGGTAGAAGGCGAGCGTCTGCTCGTGCACGGCCGGCGCGCCGTCCGCGCGCCCGCTGCCGGCCTCGAGGAGGTCGCGGTTGTGGTCCCACTTCACGTAGTCGATCGGGTGGGCCGCCAGGATCGAGGAGACCTGCTCGTAGAGGAAGTCGAAGACCTCGGGCCGGGTCAGGTCGAGCACCTGCTGCTGGCGCTGCTCCCGCGGTGGCCGGAACGGCGCCGGCGGCGAGGATCCAGTCCGGGTGCGTCCGCAGCAGCTCGGAGTCGGGGTTGACCATCTCGGGCTCGAACCACAGGCCGAAGCTCCATGCCCGAGCCCGCGCACGTGCTCGATCAGAGGCATCAGCCCGTCGGGCCACACGGTCTCGTCGATCCACCAGTCGCCGAGCCCGGCGGTGTCGTCGCGGCGGCGGTGGAACCACCCGTCGTCCAGCACGAAGCGCTCCACCCCGACCCGGGCCGCCCGGTCCGCGATGCCCCGCAGGCGCTCGAGGTCGTGGTCGAAGAACACGGCCTCCCAGACGTTGAGGACCACCGGCTGCACCGTGGGGTGGGCGGGCAGCGACCGCTGCCAGGTGTGCCAGGCCGCGGCCAGGCCGTCCAGCCCGTCGTCGGCCGTGGCGACGTGGACCCACGGCGTCGCGTAGCTCTCGCCCGCGGCCGAGCACCACCTCGCCGGGCAGCAGGAGCTCGCCCCCGCCGACCGTCGTACCGGTGGCGGCGTCGCGCTCCACGCGCAGCACGCTGTTGCCGCTCCAGGCGACGTGGACGCCGACCACCTCGCCGGACGTGGTGCCGAAGCCGGGCGTGCCGACGCACCACCATGGTGGCCGCGTCGAGGCCGGGGCGGCCGTCGCGGCCCTCGCGCAGCCAGAGCCCGTCGGTGACCGGCCGGCGCTGCGGCGTGCGCTCCCGCTCGTGGCGTCCGGTGAAGTCGAGGGTCTCGGTGAGGTGGTCGGCGACCGGGAGCACGACCTCGAGGCCGTCCACGACGTACGGCGAGTCGTCGGTGTTGGTCAGCGTCCACCGGCCGCGCAGCGACCCGCCGACCAGCGACTCGAGCTCGAGCACGATCTCCAGCCCGGCGTGCTCGTCGGTCGCCCGTCAGGACGAGGAGCGTCGTCGTCCGACGTCGAGCGACCGGGTCTCGAAGCTGGTGGTCCACGCCCGGCCGGCGCCTCCGCCGGGACGCAGCCGGTGGCCGCGCAGGTGCGGGCGGGTGTAGCGGCCGGTGGCGTGCTCCCCGAGCAGCGGCATGCCCGGGGTGCGCGCCGAGGCGTCGGGACGCCGCCGGCGGACGGCGTCCCGCCGGCGACGTGACCGGCCCACGCGCACCTCGGGGAGCCCGGCCGCGGAGCAGTCGAGCTCGAGGCCGGTGCGGGGGCTCGGCGACGGCAGGTCACCGGACGGGAAGAGCATCGAGGACGTCCTGGGGTCGAGGTGGCGGCGGGGTGGGACGAGCGGCTCCGGCGCACGACGCCCGGGCAGCGGACGGCTGCCCGGGCGTCGACGCGTGTCGGCTGCGGTCAGCCCTTGACGGCTCCCGCGGTCAGGCCCCGGACGAAGAAGCGCTGCAGGGCCAGGAACACGATGATCGGCACGATCATCGTCAAGAAGCCGCCGGCCGTGGTGAGCTCCCAGCCCTGGCCGAGCTGGGTCTTGAGGTGGGTCAGGCCCACCGTCACCGGCTCGTTCTCACCGGGCCCGATGAACACCAGCGCCACGAGCAGGTCGTTCCAGACCCACAGGAACTGGAAGATCGCGAACGCGGCCAGCGCCGGGACCGACATCGGCAGCACCAGCCGGAAGAACGTCTGGTAGTGGCTGGCGCCGTCGATCTTGGCCGACTCGATGATGGTCTTGGGCAGCGTCGCCATGTAGTTGCGCAGGATGTAGATCGCCAACGACATGCCGAAGCCTATGTGCGCCAGCCACACCGCCGGGAAGGTGCCGTTCAGGCCGAAGTTCCTTGTAGAGCTTCAGGATCGGGACGAACGCCACGTAGTTCGGCACCACCAGCAGGCTGACGATGGTCAGGAACAGGACGTCGCGGCCCGGGAACTCCATGAACGTGAACGCGTAGGCCGCGAAGGCCGCGATCAGGATCGGGATGAACGTCGCCGGCAGCGTGATCGCCAGGCTGTTGATGAACGCCCGGCCCATGTGGGCGTTGCCGGTCAGCGCCTTGTGGTAGTTGTCGAGCGTCAGGTCCATCGTCGGCGGGTGACGGAAGACCGTCCACCACCCGCTGCTGTTGACCGCGTCGAGCGACCGGAACGACGTGATGAAGGTGCCGAGCAGCGGCACCATCCACAGCACGCAGAGCAGGGTGAGCACGACCTTGGTCAGCCAGCCCGCCTTGGCGGGGTTGGCGTCGAAGGACGTCGCCTTCTTGCGCTGCTTGCCGGTCGGGGTGGCTGCTACCTGGGTGGTTGCGGTGTCGGTCATGATGCGCCGGCCTCCTCTGCCTTGAAGTGACGCACCTGGTACCACATGATCGGGATCACCGCGATCATGAGGATGACGACGATCGCCGACGCGGCGCCGTAGTTCAGGAACGTGCTGATGTTGTTGTAGAACAGGTTGCCCAGCACGTTCGTGTTGAAGTCGCCGTTGGTGTTGACGTAGACGATGTCGAAGACCTTCATCGTGCCGATGGTCACGGTGATGAAGACCGTGATCAGCGTGCCCTTGATCTGCGGCACCACGACCCGGAAGAAGATCTGGCGCTCGTTGGCGCCGTCGATGCGGGCGGCCTCGAGCGTGTCGGCCGGGACGCCCTTGACCGCGGCCGACAGCAGCACCATCGAGAAGCCGACCTGGGCCCACATCAGGATCACCATCAGCAGCAGGCTGTTGAGGTGGAAGTTGCTCTTCGTCAGCCACGCCACCGGGCCCCAGTCGAAGATCCCGATGAACGGCGTTCAGGATCCCGATCTGGGGCTGGCCCTTGGGCTCGGCGGCGTAGACGAACCGCCAGATGGTGGCGGCGCCGATCATGCTGATCGCCATCGGCAGGAAGATGCACGGTCTTGGAGAACTTCTCGGCGCCGGGGCTGAGCCGGTCGGTCGAGCACCGCCACCGTCAGACCGAGGACCACCGTCACGGCCGGCACGATGATGATCCACAGCAGGGTGTTGAACAGCGTCTCGCGGAACTCCTGCGACTTGAACAGCGTCGGTGTAGTTGTCGAAGCCGACGTACTTGCGGGACAGGTTGTCCTTGAAGCTGTTGTTGAACGGTCAGGACCGTCGGGTAGATCAGGTAGAGCAGGATCGCCGCGAAGGCCGGGAGGATGTAGAAGTACGGCTTGACCCGGTGCTCCCACCTGCCCGGCAGCAGCTCGGCGAGCTTGTTGAGGATCCAGAAGAGGAGCAGTGCCGCGCCGATACCGGCGACGACGGTGAGCAGTGGTGGTCAGGATCTTGGCCAACACGGGTCGGCCTCCCTTCGACTCGGGGGTCCAGACGAGAGACGAGCGCGACCGGGGGCGCGGGCGCGGTGCCCGCGCCCCCGGTGTCGTCAGCCGGCGACTACGAGCTGGGCCAGCTCTCGTCGATGTTCTTCAGTGCGGTGTCGATGTCCTCCTCGCCACTGATCCACGCGGTCATCTCCTTCCAGAACGAGCCGGTGCCGACCTCGGCCGGCATCTGGTCCGAGCCGTCGAACAGGAAGATGGTCGCGCCGTAGGCTACGCCGGCGATCGTCTTGGTCGTCTCGGTCGGGTAGAGCTTCAGGTTGAAGTCCGTGTGCGGTGAGATGAACGAGCTCGACGGGGCCGCGTCGTTGCCGATGTCGGTCTCGGAGAGGTCCTTGACCACGGTCTTCACGTTGTCCGAGTCGTTGAGCATCGTCATCATGTCGCCGCCGCCCTCGACCGGGTTGTCGCCGCCCGCGGTGGCCGGCGGGAAGCCGAACACGCCGACGTTGGCGTCGAGGTCGCTGGTGACGCGCCTTCGGGAAGAAGCCGGTGATGAACGAGCCCTGGTTGTACATCCAGCACTTCGGGCCGGCCTTGTCGAACATCGGGTTGCCGGCGGTGCCGAAGTTGGTGCTGACGATCGCGCTCTGGCCACCGAGCGTGTTGCCGTCGGTGAACAGCAGCTTGGAGAACTCGTCGGTCGGCCTTCTTGACCTCGGGCGAGTCGAACTGGACCTCGTGGGTGACCCACTTGTTGTAGACGTCGGCGCCGTTGTACTTCATGACCAGCGTCTCGATCCAGTCCGTCGCGGGCCAGCCCGTGGCGGTGTCGGACTCGATGCCCATGCACCACGGCGTGCCGCCGTCGGACTTGATCTGGTCGGTCAGCGCGTCGAGCCCGGCGATGTCCTTGGGTGCCTTGTAGCCCGCCGCGTCCCAGGCCTTCTTCGGGTAGAAGACCAGGCCCTTGACGTTGGCGCTGACCAGCAGGCCCATCAGCTGGCCGTCGATGGTGCCGGCCTCGAGTGAGCCGGGCACCATGCTGTCCTTGAGCGAGGTCATGTCGACCACGTCGTCCAGCGGCCTTGGTGGCGCCGAGGCTGTTCATCTGCTTGACGACACCGGGCTGCGGGATGAGCGCGATGTCGGGCGTGTCACCGGCCTGGATCTTGGTGATGATCAGCGCGTTGATGTCCTGCACCTGCTGCCACTTGATCGTGATGTCTGAGTTCGTCGGCCTTCAGCTTCGCGTTGAGCGCCTTCTCCAGGCCGGCCTGGACCGGTGCGTCGATGCTGGACCAGATGGTGACGGTGCTTGCTGTCACCGCTGCCGCCGCTGCCACCGCCGCAGGCGGTGAGGCTGAGAGCGGCGACGGTGACCAGGGCCGTTCCTAGCAGTGTCGTCCGACGGATGACGGGGCTCCTCATGAGTGCTCCTTGGTGGTTCTTCCCTGCGTCTTGGGAGTGCCGATCCGGCGCCGCATGTGATAGACACCACTTGCTGAATCGAATCAGCCTGATAATTGCGGGCTCCTGACGAACCTGTCAAGGGACGGTTCAGCGAACGTGACCGGCGGGACTGTCACGCGCTCGGCCGGATCGGGAACGAGGCCACGTGTCGACGTCGCGGAGGACGACGCTCGCCGACGTGGCGCGCCTGGCCGGGGTCTCCGGCACCACGGTCAGCTACATCCTCAACGGCCGGGCCGACGAGATGCGGATCTCCGCGGAGACCCAGCAGCGGGTGCTGGCCGCCGTGGCCGAGCTCGACTACCGGCCCAACCGCAGCGCTCGCAGCCTGCGCACCCGGACCACCAAGACGATCGGGGTGATCACCGACTTCGTCGCCAGCGGCATGTTCGCCAGCCGGATGCTCTCCGGCGCCAACGCCGCGGCCCGGGCGCTCGACCACGTCCTGGTGATCGGCGAGACCGAGGGCGACCCGTCGGTCGAGCGGCTCCTGATCGACGAGATGGTCGAGCGGCAGGTCGACGGGCTGATCTACGTCACCCGCACGACCATGGAGCTCCAGGCCGTCGGACGGCCTGCCGGACAGCCGGGTCGTGCTGCTGAACTGCGTCGACCGGGACCGTGCTCGAGCCGTCGGTCCTGCCCGACGAGCGGGCCGGTGGCCGCGCCGCCGCCGAGGCGCATCCTGGCGTCGGGCCTGGGCGCCGACGTCCACGTCGTGGGCGAGGACCCCACGCCGCACGCCCTGGCCGGGCCGCTGCGGCTGGCCGGGATCGCGGAGCGGCTGGCGGAGTCCGGCGTGCTGCTGAGCGGCGTGGTGCCGTGCGACTGGGCCGTCGAGCCGGCGTACGACGCGATGGGCCGGTGGCTCGATGCCGGCCACCGACCGCGCGGCCTGATCTGTCTCAACGACCGGGTGGCCATGGGCGTCTACCAGGCCCTCGGCGAGCGCGGTCTGCGTGGTGCCCGACGACGTCGCGGTGGTCTCCTTCGACGGCTCCGAGCTCGCGTCCTGGCTGCGCCCGCGGGTGACCTCGGTCGCGCTGCCCTTCGAGCGGATGGGCGACCTCGCCGTCCGGCTGCTGCTCGGCACGGAGCCGGCGCGACCCCGGTCCGCACCTGGTCCCGATGCCGGTGGTCGACGGGCACTCGGTTCGCGCTCGTCGCGACCGGCGTCGCGGCACCCGTCTGGGGGCGCCGTCGTGAGAACCGCCCTGTCGGCCGCCGCCGGTTGTGACTAGTGTGACCGCCGTCACTTCACTACGGATCGTCCGGCACGTACCTGCCGGTGAAGGAGAGCAACCATGGCAACAGTCAGCTTCCAGAAGGCCCAGCGCTGGTATCCCGGCGCCGACGTCCCGGCCGTCCCGGGCCTCGACCTCGAGATCAACGACGGGGAGTTCATGGTCCTGGTCGGACCGTCCGGATGCGGCAAGTCCACGTCGCTGCGGATGCTGGCCGGCCTCGAGGAGGTCAACTCCGGCACGATCATGATCGGCGACCGCGACGTCACGCACATCCCGCCCAAGGACCGCGACATCGCGATGGTCTTCCAGAACTACGCGCTCTACCCGCACATGACGCGTGGCGGACAACATGGCCTTCGCGCTGAAGATGGCCAAGGTCCCCACCGAGGAGCGCGACAAGCGGGTCAAGGAGGCGGCGCGGATCCTCGGGCTCGAGGAGTTCCTCGAGCGCAAGCCGAAGGCGCTCTCCGGCGGTCAGCGGCAGCGCGTGGCGATGGGCCGCGCGATCGTGCGCAACCCGCAGGTCTTCTGCATGGACGAGCCGCTGTCCAACCTCGACGCGAAGATGCGCGTCCAGACGCGGACCGACATCGCCAAGCTCCAGGCCGACCTCGGCGTCACCACCGTCTACGTCACCCACGACCAGATCGAGGCGATGACGATGGGCGACCGGGTCGCGGTGATGAAGCTCGGTGAGCTCCAGCAGGTCGACACCCCGCTGAACCTCTACGACAAGCCGGTCAACCTCTTCGTGGCGGGCTTCATCGGGTCTCCCCAGATGAACCTGCTCGAGGCCAAGGCGGTCGAGGGCAAGGCCCAGATCGGCAAGTACCAGGTGCCGGTCGACCCGACGTCCGAGCGGAAGATGAGCGGCAACATCACCGTCGGCGTACGTCCCGAGGCCTGGCGCCTGGTGTCGGCCGAGGAGGGCGGCCTGCCGATCAACGTCACCGTGGTCGAGGAGCTCGGCGCCGACGGCTTCGTCTACGGCACCTGCGACGTCGAGGGCGTGCCGGGCAACGTGATCGTGCGGGTCAGCAGGCCCGTGACTCGGTCCGCAAGGGCGACACGATCCACGTGACGACCGACCCGAAGAACGTCCACGTGTTCGACACCGAGAGCGGGGAGCGCATCTCCGACTGACCAGCGCGAGAGCCGGCCGCGGACCGTGGACCGCGGCCGGCTCTGGCGCGCTCAGGCCCGGGCAGCCGTCCGCGCGATCGCGTCGACGATCGTCTCGTAGAGCTCGGGCGGCAGGTCGTGGCCCATCCCGTCGATCAGCAGCAGCTCGGCGCCGGGGATCGCCGCGGCGGTGGCGCGCCCACCCGAGACGTGCACCATCTGGTCGGCGAGTGCCGTGCACGACGAGCGTCGGCATCCGGAGCCGCCGCAGGGCCTGGGAGCGGTTGGGCTGGGTCAGGATCGCCATCATCTGACGCAGCGCGCCGCTGGCCGAGACCCCGCGGTCGAACGCCTCACCGGCCAGCTCGCGGGTGCGGTCCTCGTGGCGCGGGTAGCCGGGCGAGCCGATCATCCGCCACATCGCCACGCTGCTCTCGGCGTACGCCTCGCGGCCCGGCTTGAGCGGACGCAGCAGCGCGGGGATCAGCCGCGGGTACAGCCAGCCGACCGTCCGCTTGCCGGTGGTCGACATGATGCTGGTCAGCGACCGCACCCGAGCGGGCTCCTCGATCGCCATGGTCTGCGACGATCATCCCGCCCATCGACACCCCCACGATGTGGGCGGTGGCGATGCCCGAGGTGGTCGAGCAGCCCGAAGGCGTCGTCGGCCAGGTCCGTACAGGGAGTACGGCGCCCGCGTCCGGCGCCCGGCGAAGGCCTCCACGAGCATCCGGCGGGTCACCCGCCCGTGGGCCCGGGAGGAGCGGCCGACGTCGCGGTTGTCGAAGCGGATCACGTAGTAGCCGCGGCGAGCCAGCATCGCGCAGAGGTCGGGGTCCCAGAAGGTCATCTGCGTGGCCAGGCCCATCACCAGCAGCAGCGGCTCGTCGTCCGGGTCGCCGTAGGTCTGGTAGCACAGCACCATGCCCGAGGAGACCGGCGCGAACAGCTCCGGTGACACCGCCACGTCCGTGGCCGGGACGGAGTCGCCGGCCGGCGGGATCTCGGGGGACACGGGGGCAGGGGATCCGGCACTCACATACCCACCGTATCCGAACGCGGGACGGCAAAACCCGCTCGCGTGATCCATTCCGGTGACGCGTCGGCCGGCCGCGCGTCGTACCGTCGATTCTCGTGGCCACCTTCAGCGTCGCCGACTTCCTCCTCCCGGAGGGGTACGCCGCACCCCGCGCGGCGGCGGTGCTGCGTGAGGCCAGTGTGGTCACCGAGGCGGGCCGGCTCGCCTGGTCGCGGCTCGGCCGGCGGGTCCTCACCCACCGGCCGTACGCCGGTCACGGCGCCGACCGCGACGTCGACCCGGTGGTGCTGGTCCCGGGGTTCCTCGCCGGGGACGCCAGCCTGTCCCTGATGGCTCGGGCCCTCCGCGAGCAGCGGCCACCGCACCTACCGCTCCCACATCCGCGCCAACGTCGGCTGCACCGTCCAGGCCGCCGACGAGCTCGAGTCGCGGATCGAGTCCGTCGTCGCCCGCCGCGGACGGCGGGTGCGGATCGTCGGGCCACAGCCTCGGCGGGATGCTCGCCCGCGGTCTGGCCGTACGCCGCCCCGACCTGGTCTCGGGCATCGTCACCCTCGGCAGCCCGATGCTCGCCCCGGGCGCCCACCACGCGTCCCTGACCCGGAGCCTCGACGCCCTGGTCCGGCTGAGCCGGGCCGGGGTACCGGGCCTGATGGCGCTGGACTGCATCGCCGGCGACTGTGCCCGGGCCAGCTTCGACGAGAGCCGGAGCGCCGCTGCCGCCGGAGCGTGGCCTTCACCGCGGTCTACTCCCGCCGCGACGGCATCGTCGACTGGCGTGCCTGCATCGACCCGCTCGCCACGGCGGTCGAGGTGCGGTCCTCCCACCTCGGGATGGCGGTCGACCCGACCGTGCTCCGCGTCGTGCGTCGGGCGCCTGCGCCGGGGGTGGCCTCAGAGGATCGGAGAAGGCGTCTAGCTTCTCGAACTGGTGCTCGCTGCTGATCAGCCGCACCGTGCCGCTGCGCGAGCGCATCACCAGCGACTGCGACGTCGCGCCGTGCGCCCGGAAGTGGACGCCCTTCATCAGCTCGCCGTCGGTGATCCCGCTGGCCACGAAGAAGCAGTCGTCGCCGGTCACCAGGTCGTCGGTCGACAGCACGTGGTCGGGGTCGAGGTCGTGCCCGGCGTCGATGGCGCGCTGCCGCTCCTCGTCGTCCTTGGGCCACAGCCGGCCCTGGATCACGCCGCCGACGCACTTCATCGCGCAGGCCGTGATGATGCCCTCGGGCGTCCCGCCGATGCCGAGCAGCAGGTCGATCCCGGTGTCGGGACGGGCCGCCATGATGCCGCCCGCCACGTCACCGTCGACGATGAACTTGATCCGGGCGCCGGTGGCGCGGACCTCGTCGGCGAGCTTCTCGTGGCGCGGCCGGTCGAGCATGACGACCGTGACGTCCTCGGGGTGCGAGCCCTTGGCCTTGGCGACGGCGTGGATGTTCTCCGCGACCGGGTTGCGGATGTCGACGACGTGCGCGGCCTCGGGGCCGGTGACCAGCTTCTCCATGTAGAACACCGCGGAGGGGTCGTACATCGACCCGCGGGGCGACACCGCGAGCACGGAGACCGCGTTGCTCATGCCCTTGGCGGTCAGCGTCGTGCCGTCGATCGGGTCCACCGCGACGTCGCAGTCGGGCCCGGTGCCGTCACCGACCTCCTCGCCGTTGTAGAGCATCGGCGCGTTGTCCTTCTCGCCCTCGCCGATCACCACGACCCCGCGCATCTGCACCGTCGAGATCACCTTGCGCATGGCGTCGACGGCGACGCCGTCGGCACCTTCCTTGTCGCCGCGCCCCACCCACCGGGCGGCCGCCAGGGCCGCCGCCTCGGTCACCCGGACCAGCTCGAGGGCCAGGTTGCGGTCCGGTGAGTCGGGCGCGGCTTCCAGGCTCTCGGTCATGGCGCGATGCTATCTCTCGGCGACGAGGCGGCAGGAGGCGAAGGCGGCACGGTGCTCAGGGCGCCTGGAAGCCCGCCTGCTCGAAGCACCTGCTGGCCGGACTGGCTGAGGACCAGGTTGATGAACTGGTTGCTGAGTGAGGTGTTCTTCGACTGGATCAAGGTCACGATCTGGCACTGGTTCGAGCCCTTGCGTGGCGAAGACCTGCGGCGTCGCTGAGCTGTACCTTCTGGGCGGCGACCATGCTCTGCTGGTCGGCGGTCGCGAGCACGTCGCCCGGGTCGCCGGCGACCGCCTGCTGCGACAGGTCGGCCGACGAGCCCGAAGGTGAACGTCACCGTCGACCCGGCGTTCTGGTCCTCGAAGTCCTGACCGATCTGGGTGAACGCGCTCTTGAGCGACGAGTCGGCCAGGACCGTGATCGAGCTCGGTGCGTTCCGCTGGCCGCCGGGCCCGGTGCTGTCGTCGCTGCCGCCGCAGGCGGTGAGCGGCGAACAGGGCGACGAGCGCGGGCAGCAGGACGAGGCGGCTCTTCTGGAAGATTCTCACGGGCGCTCCACGACGAGGTTGGGTGACCTTGACGGACGCGATGCCGCGAGCACGCGGTCCGGTGCGACGGACGTCACCGGGTGAGTATCGCGCATCTGCGGCGCATGGCCAGCGCTTCGACGCGCCCGCGTCGGAAGACCCGCGCGGAGGCCCCGGTCAGGCGGGGGGCACCGGCGCGGCTGCGTAGGTCCGGATCGCGGTGGCCTTGACCGACAGCCACACGGGGGAGCCGGGCTGCAGGCGGAGCTCGGCGACGGCCTCCGGGGTCACGTCCGCGAGCAGGTCGGGCTCGGCGGAGACCAGCAGGCGTACGGCATCGCCGTGCGGCGCCAGGCTGGTGACCGGCCCGTGCCAGCGGTGCCGGGCGGAGCCGGCCGGTTCGGTCAGCGAGACCGTGACGGCCCGGGGGCTGAACGACAGGAAGTGACCCCCGGTGGGCAGCACGTTGAGCCCCACCAGGCGGGCGACGTGCTCGGTGCGTGGGCTGTGCCGCCACCTGGCGAGGCGCCCCGACCTGCACGAGCCGGCCCTCGTCGAGCACCCAGACCGTGTCGGCGAGGGTGAGCGCGTCGATCGCGTCGTGGGTGACCAGGAGCGTCACCCCGTCGTACGCCGCGAGGTGCTGGGCGAGCTCGACCCGGAGAGCGGCGGCCACCCCGATGTCGAGCCCCGCGAAGGGCTCGTCGAGCAGCAGGAGCCGCGGCCGCGTGGCCAGCGCCCGGGCGATCGACACCCGCTGCGCCTGCCCCCCGGAGAGCTCGCGCGGCCGTCGACCGGCCAGGTCGCCGACCCCGAACCGGTCCAGCCAGTCCTGGGCCGTGCGGTGTGCCCGGTCCCGGTTGACGCCGCGGCTGCGCGGCCCGAACGCGACGTTCTCCAGCGCCGTCAGGTGCGGGAAGAGGAGCTGCCCCTGGAAGGCGAGGCCGACGGACGCTCCGCGCACCGGCAGCGGCGGGTGCGACCAGGAGCGACCGTCCACGGCGACCTCTCCCCGACAGCCGACGAGTCCGGCGACCGCCCGCAGCAGCGTCGACTTGCCGGCCCCGTTGGGGCCGATCACCGCGACCACGTCTCCGGCCCCTGCAGACGCCGACACCTGCACGCGGCCCGGCACCGCGAGGTCGAGGGACAGCGTCATGGGCGGGTCAGCCATCGGTTGCGGAGCAGCACCAGCACCCCGACGGAGACCACGAGCAGCACCATGCTCACGGTTCGCGCGGCCAGGGGGTCCGACTGCAGCAGGGTGTAGATCAGGCTGGGCATGGTCTGGGTGGTGCCGGGGTAGTTGCCCGCGAAGGTGATGGTGGCACCGAACTCGCCCAGCGAGCGCGCCCAGGCCAGGGCGCTGCCCGCGACGACTCCCGGCAGCGCGAGCGGGAGGGTGACCCGGCGGAACGTCGTCCACCGGTCGGCGCCGAGCGAGGCGGCCACGGAGTCGAACTCCTCCCCGGCGGAGCGCAGCGCGCCCTCGACGCTCAGCACGTAGAACGGCATCGACACGAAGGTGTGAGCGATCACGACGGCCGTGGTCGTGTAGGGGAAGGTGACGCCGAAGGCGTCGTCGAGCGGGCGCCCGACCAGGCCGGTCCGGCCGAGCGCGGTGACCAGCGCGACGCCGGCGACGACCGGCGGGAGGACGAGGGGGACGAGCACGGCCGCCCGCAACAGGGAGCGACCGGGGAACGAGACCCGCGCCAGCAGCCAGGCGAGCGGCGTACCGAGGAGGAGGCAGAGCACGACCGTGAGCACCGACGCGAGCGTGGTCAGCCACAACGCCTGTCGCACCGCGGTCGAGCCGAGCTGGGTCGCGAGGTCGCCCCAGGGTGTCTGCGACGACCAGTGCCACCAGCGGCACCACCAGGAGCAACGCCGCCAGGGCCCCGGGCACCAGCAGCACCAGCGGCACCCTTCCGAGGCGCGGCTGGCTCGCGGCGCTCACGGCGGCCCGAAGCCGGCCTTCGCCAGCACCTGCTGCCCGGTCGGCCCGGTGACCAGGTCGACGAACGCCTCGCTGAGCGAGGTGCTCCCGGTCTGCTTCAGGGTGACGATCGGGTACGTCGTGATCTGGCTCGCCGAGCCCGGCACCGGGAACGACCGCACCTGGTCACCGGCCGCGATCGCGTCGGTCCGGTAGACGAGCCCGGCGTCGGCCTCGCCCTCGGTGACCTTGGCCAGCACGGACTTCACGTCGACCTCGGTGCTCACCGGCGTGCCCGTGACGTCGTTGCTGATCGAGGAGCGCGGCGGCGACGGCGCCGCACGGCGCGGTCGTCGACGCACACGACGTAGTCCACCGACGACGAGTCCAGGTCGGAGAAGGAGGAGATGCCGGCCGGGTTGTCGGCCGGGGTGACCAGGACCATCCGGTTGGTGGCGAACACCTGCGGCTCGGTCAGCTGGACCTGCGCGGCGCTGTCCATGGTCTTCTGGTCGGCCGTGGCGAGGACGTCGGCCGGGGCGCCGCCGACGGCCTGCTGCGCCAGGGTGGCCGAGGAGTCGAAGGCGAACGTCACCGTGACCCCGTCGTGCTCGCTCTCGAACTGCTTGCCCAGCTCGGTGAAGACGCCTGTCAGCGACGAGGCCGCCAGCACCGTGATCGTGCTCGCGGTCCCGCCGTCGCCGCCCGCGCCCGAGCTCCCGTCACCGCCACAGGCGGTGAGCGGCAGGAGGGCCGCCAGGGCGGACAGGACGACGAGGCGACGCCTCGAGATGATCTTCACGGGCGCTCCACGACCACGTTGGTGGACTTCACGGACACGATGGCGCGGACGCCGGGCTCCAGGCCCAGCTCGGTGGCGGCCTCGGCGCTCATCAGCGAGACCATCCGGTACGGACCGCAGGTGACCTCGACCTGGGCCATCACCGTGTCGCGGACGACCCGGGTGACGATGCCCGACAGCCGGTTCCGGGCGCTCACGGCCGCGGCGCGCTCCGGGACCCGGTGGGGCTGGTCGGCCAGCGACTGCGCGAGCACGGCCAGGTCCGGCCCCGCGATCACCGTCGGCCCGGTCGAGGAGTCGGCTGCCAGCCGACCGGCGTCGACCCAGCGACGCACGGTGTCGTCGCTGACGCCCAGCAGCTCCGCAGCTTCCGCGATCCGGTACGACGTCATGGGGAGAGTATTCCGCATCTGCGGAGTAAATCGAGAGAAGCGTCCGAATCTGCGGTTCAGGCCGTCGCCCAGAGGGCGATCGCCGCCACGAGCAGGGCCGGCGGCGTCAGGGCCAGCGAGACCCGGTGGTACGCCGCGCTGCCTGGCGCCGCGTCGTACGCGGTCAGGGTGCGGCGCCACAGCAGGTTGGCCAGCGACCCGGTCCACGTCAGCCCGCTGCCGATGTTGAGCCCGAGCAGCGCGGCCAGCACCGCGGTCGTCCCGAGCGGCGCGAGGATCGGGACCAGCAGCAGGGTGGCCGACAGGTTGGTCAGCAGGTTGGCCAGCACGGTCGCGATCAGGGCGATCAGCACGATCCCGCCCAGGGAGACCGAGTCGGGCACGACCTGCTCGATCGCGTCCCCCAGGAAGCCGACACCCAGGCCGGCCACCACGACGCCGAGCGTGAGCACCCAGATCGCGAAGCCGGGGTGGGCGGCCCGGACGACGTCACGGACCCCGACCAGGCCGTCGCCGGTAGCCCCACACGCTCAGCACGAGGGCCGCGACCGCCGAGACCCACCACGGCTGGCCACCGAACGGCGACACCACCGCGAAGCCGAGCAGCATCACCCCGACGACGACCAGCGGGAAGACCGGGACGGCTTGCAGATCCGTCGGGTCGGGCTGCGGTGCGCCGGCCAGGTCGTCGCCGGAAGAGCACGCGCAGCCCGACGTACTCGACGACGAGCACGACGGCGAGCACCGGCGCCATCCGGAGCGCGAACCCGGTGAAGGTCAGGTCGAGGTGGGGCAGGGCCAGCAGGTTGGTCAGGTTGGAGACCGGCAGCAGGAGCGAGGCGGAGTTCGCCATCCGCAGGCAGGCGTAGGTGCCCGGGGCCGGCGGGCGCGGAGCGGGCGAGGCACGCGACCAGGACGACCGGGGTCAGCAGCACCACGGTCGCGTCCAGGCTGAGCGTGATCGTGACGACGGCCGCCAGCGCGAACACGCCGGTGAACAGCAGCACCGGCTTCCCGCCGCTCCAGCGGCCGACGCGCTGGGCGGCGGCGGTGAACAGGCCCGCGCGGGCGCAGACGTCGGAGACCACGAGGATGGTGACCAGGAAGGCGACCACCGGCGCCAGCTCCTCGAGCGCGGTCCGCACCTCGGCGGAGGTCAGCAGGCCGGTCGCGACGGTGGCGGCGGCGCAGACCAGCCCGACCAGCGCCTCGACCCGGCCCGACGGGTGCTTGAACGCCACGGCCAGCATGCCGCCGAGGGCGAGCACCACGACGACGTCCGACAGGGGTGGCACGGGCCGAGCCTAGGTGCACCTGTGAGGATGACCGGGCGGACCCGGGGAGACCGTCCGCCGAGCAGGGAGGACGTCGGTGAGCGAACAGCCGGGCCGCTACCAGCGGTCGACGTCCGGCCTGGTCGGCGCGCTGCTGGTGACCCTGCTGGCGATCCTCGCGTTCGTGGCCTTCCGTGCGTGCAACCGCACCGACCTCGAGGTGAAGCCGCAGCACGTCGACTACCTCGCCCAGGTGGGCTTCGCCCAGCGCGCCGGCGCCGAGCTGGTCTACCCCGCGAGCCTGCCGAGCGGCTGGTACGCCACGAACGTCGACTTCGCCGCCGGGAAGCGGCCGACGCTCGGCATCTCGTTCCTGACCGACGCCGACGAGTACGCCTCGATGCGCCAGTCACCGCTGTCGGCGCCGGAGCTGCTGACGACGTACGTCGACTCCGACCCGACCGCGGGCGCGCCGGTGACCCTCGACAGCGGGATCGTCCGGCGCTGGGACACCTGGACCGACTCCGGCGGAGACACCGCCCTCGTCGCTCGCTGGCGCGGCGAGACCCTGATGGTCTTCGGGTCCGCCTCGCAGGCGGACCTCGAGACCCTCGCCGCGTCGCTGACCGACGCCCCGCTGTAGTCGCGCTCCGGTCAGGGCTCGTCCTCGCCGAGGGCGGCGTCGAGCCGCCGGCGGGCGCCGTCGAGCCACTCCTGGCACAGGGTCGCGAGCTGCTCCCCGCGCTCCCACAGGGCGAGGCTCTCCTCGAGCGTGGTCCCCCCGGCCTCGAGCGCCCGCACCACCTCGATCAGCTCCGCGCGGGCTGCCTCGTAGCCGAGCCTCTCCTCGGCGCTGTCCTCAGGCATGGTCCTCCTCCGATGGTGCGGGCTCGACCGCGGACGTCGTCGCCAGGACGCGTCCGTCGGCGAGACGGATGCTGAGGTCGTCGCCGACCGCGGTCTGCGGCGGTGGAGGCGACGACCGTCCCGTCGGCGGCCTGGACGACGGCGTACCCGCGCTGCAGGGTCGCCAGCGGGGAGAGCGCGCGGGCGCGCGCCCGCTGGTGGGCGATGTCGTCGCCGGCGCGGGCCAGGGCGTGGGTCAGGACGCGGCAGGAGCGGTCGCGCAGGTCGGCGATCTCGACGGCGCGGGTGTCGAGCAGGGTGCGCGGGTCGGCGAGCACCGGCCGGGACCGCAGGTCGGCCAGCGCCCGGCTCTCGCGGTCGACGAGCTGGCGGACCAGGGCCCGGATGCGCTGCGTCGGCCCAGTCGACGCCGCGCAGCTCCTCGGCCATGTCGGGCACGAGCAGCTTCGCGGCGTCGGTCGGGGTCGAGGCCCGGACGTCGGCGACCAGGTCGAGCAGCGGGGTGTCGGGCTCGTGGCCGATCGCGGACACGACCGGGGTCACGGTGCTCGCGACGGCACGGATCAGCCCCTCGTCGCTGAACGGCAGCAGGTCCTCGACCGAGCCGCCGCCGCGGGCCACCACGATCACGTCGACGTCGGGATCCCGGTCGAGCCGCGCCAGGGCGTCGATCACGTCGTTCGCGGCGCGGGAGCCCTGCATCGCGGCGTACGCCGTCGCGAACGTGACGCCGGGCCAGCGGCGGCGGGCGTTCTCGACGATGTCGCGCTCCGCGGCCGAGCCCTGGGCCGTGACCAGCCCGATGCAGCGAGGCAGGAACGGCAGGGGTCGCTTCAGCTCCGCTGCGAAGAGCCCCTCGGCGGCCAGCAGCTGGCGTCGGCGCTCGAGCCGGGCGAGCAGCTCACCGAGGCCGACCATCCGGATCTCCCGCGCGACCAGCGAGAGGGTGCCGCGGTTGGCGTAGTAGTCGGGCTTGGCGTGGATCACCACACTGGCGCCCTCGACCAGCGGCGGGTTGAGGCTGTCGAACAGGGTGCGCGCGCAGGTCACCGGGATCGAGATGTCACCCGCCGAGTCGCGCATCGTCATGAACACCGTGCCGAGGCCGGGCCGGCGGCTGATCTGCGCCATCTGCCCCTCGACCCAGACCGGTCCGAGCCGGTCGACCCACCCCGAGATCGCCAGCGCGATCTGCCGCACCGGCGCGGGCGCCGCGGGCGAGGTCTCCAGGGCCATGGCCGCGAGCGTAGGCCCTGCCGCCGACCGGCCCGACGGCGTCCTCCCGGGCGGCGCGTCCCGACGCGCCTCGGTAGGCGCCTCGTTCACAGCTTCACCATGTGATGTAGGCGAACCTCCGCTTCACATGGCGAACTCACCGTGTGAAGCGGAGGTTCGACACCTTCACATGATGAAGCTGTGACCCTCGAGACGCCGCGGGTGACGTCGACTCGGGGTACGGCGCCTTCGTCCGTAGACTCGACGACATGGACGCCGCACGACGCTGCTCGCTCGAGCTCGCATCGCCGCGGGGACCCCGCATGAGTGTGGACCTCGGCATGCCGACCCAGGGGGTGCGTCTCGCCGCCCCGCGCGGCTACTGCGCCGGCGTCGACCGGGCGGTGATCACCGTGGAGAAGGCGCTCGACCTGTACGGCGCTCCGGTGTACGTCCGCAAGCAGATCGTCCACAACAAGCACGTCGTCTCCGACCTCGAGTCGCGCGGCGCGGTGTTCGTCGAGGAGCTCGACGAGGTGCCCGAGGGTGCCACCGTCGTCTTCTCCGCCCACGGGGTCTCCCCGACCGTGCACGCCGAGGCGCAGGAGCGCGGCCTCAAGACGATCGACGCCACCTGCCCGCTGGTCACCAAGGTCCACCACGAGGCCAAGCGGTTCGCCGGCGACGACTACGACATCCTGCTGATCGGGCACGCCGGTCACGAGGAGGTCGAGGGGACGTCGGGCGAGGCCCCCGACCACATCCAGCTCGTCCAGGGTCCGGCCGACGTCGACGCGATCGTGGTCCGCGACCCCGCCAAGGTCGCCTGGCTCTCGCAGACGACGCTCTCGGTCGACGAGACCCTCGAGACGGTCGACGCCATCCGCAGACGGTTCCCCGAGCTCCTCGACCCGCCCAGCGACGACATCTGCTACGCCACCCAGAACCGCCAGCTCGCCGTCAAGGAGATCTCCCACGATGCCGACCTCGTGATCGTGGTCGGCTCGGCGAACTCCTCCAACTCGGTCCGGCTGGCCGAGGTCGCGCTCGAAGCAGGCGCCAAGGCCGCCTACCGGGTCGACGACGCGAGCGAGATCGACGACGCGTGGCTCGACGGGGTCGACCACGTCAGCGTGACCTCGGGTGCCAGCGTCCCGGAGGCGCTGGTCGACGGCGTCCTCGCCTACCTCACCGAGCGGGGCTACCCCGACGCCGAGGCGGTGCACAGCGCCGAGGAGTCGCTGATCTTCGCCCTGCCGCCGGAGCTCCGCCGAGACCTGCGGGCCGCGGCCAAGGGCTGACGCCGGCCCGCCTCCGGTCGGACCGGCGCCCCGCCGAGTGGGCCCGACTTCACATGCTCGGCCGGTGCCTGTTCGCGCCGGGTGGTCCCGACTTCACATGCTCGGGCCGTTGGCTGCGACCGGTGGGCGCGACCCGCGGTCGCTCGACCGTGGTTGCGGCGTGACGCCGCCTGCGGCGGCGGTCTCGCTGCGCCGTCAGGGCTTCGCGAGCTCAGCCCTGGGCTGGCTCGACGCTCCCGCGCCGGCGAGTCCTCCTTCGTCGGAGCTCGACGGCGCGGTCGGGCCACACCACGTACCGGTAGAGCAGGAAGTTCGCGACCACGCTGCCGCCGAGGGCGACCAGCTTCGCGGCCATCACCGGTATCGTCGCGACGTCGTGGACGGCGGAGATCAGCAGCGGCTGGAGCACCCACATCGTCACCCCGTTCGACGCCACGAACAAGACGGCCTGACGCAGCGTCACCCGGGCCGCCCCGAACGTGTGGCGGCCGTTGACCAGGAAGCTGAAGGTCATCCCGGCCGAGGTCGACACGAAGTTCGCGAGCACGATCCCGAGCGGCGCGTGGAGCAGCCAGAACAGGACCAGGTCGATCGCGGTGTTGCAGACGCCGACGGCGAGGAAGCGGACGACCGTGCGCGACATCATGCGCTCGACGCCTGGGGTCCCGCGGAGGTCATGCCCCCACGGTGACATCCGGAGCCGCCTTCTGCGGTGCGGAATGGGAGAACTGGCGGGCCGGTGCGAGACGTCATGTCCCAGAGGTACGCCGGCCTCCTGCGGCCGGGCTGCGAGGACCCTGTGAGCACCCTGCGAGGCGTCCCTAGACTCGACGCCGTGGCCCGCTACCTCGACGTGCACCCGGACAACCCGCAGCCCCGGCTGATCAAGCAGGTCGCCGATGCGGTGCGGGACGACGACGCGCTGATCGCCTACCCGACCGACTCCGGCTACGCCCTCGGCACGCGGATGGGCAACCGCGAGGGGCGCGAACGGATCCTGGCCATCCGCGACCTCGACGACAAGCACCACTTCACGCTGATGTGCTCCGACTTCGCCCAGCTCGGCCACTTCGCGCAGATCTCCAACAGCGTCTTCCGCGCCATCCGCGCCGCGACGCCTGGCCCGTACACCTTCATCCTGCCCGCGACCGGTGAGGTCCCGCGCCTGCTGCTGCACCCGAAGAAGCGGACCGTCGGCGTCCGGATCCCCGACCACGCGGTGTGTCAGGCGCTGCTGACCGAGCTCGGCGAACCGCTGGTGACGAGCTCCTTGATCCTGCCCGGCGAGATCGAGCCGCGCGCCCTGGGCTGGGAGATCAAGGAGGAGCTCGACCATGCGGTCGACGTCGTCGTCGAGGCCGGCGAGACCCTGGCGGAGCCGACCACCGTGGTGGACTGGTCGGAGGGGTATCCCGAGATCGTCCGGCTCGGGGCCGGCGACGTCAGCCGCTTCGAGGAGTGACCGGGCCGGGCCCGGGCACTCAGGAGCGAGCGCCGCGCTGACGCACGAGCAGCGTCACCAGGCACACGGCGTACCCGGCGAAGAGGGCGAGGCTGTGGTGCGCCAGCCCGGTCACGACGGCCTGGACGACCCCGTCGTGGGGCGCGGCGATGACCCGGGGGCCGTTGAGGGCCACGATGACCATCGTCGCCAGCATCACCAGCGGTGGCAGCACCCCGACGGTGAAGAAGTCGCGCGGCCGCACCATCAGCGCGGCACCCAGGCAGATCACGACGAAGCAGAGGTCGAAGAAGAGCGCGAGCTGACCGACCAGGGTCACCTCGGCCGCGGCGACGGTGAGCACGACGGCGCAGGTCAGGGCGGCCACCTCGCTGCCGCGGGTGTCGCCCTCCCACGGCGGACGCGGGTCCTCACGGTCGGTCGACATCGGCGGATGGCTCACGCGGGCCCGCGTGGCGTTCACTCCGCGTCCTCGTCGGGGCTGCAGCCGGGGAACGAGTCGCGGTGGGCGCACCGGTGCGAGCGGGGACGGACCCGTACGTCGCGATGGCGGCCGGGATGGGCGCGCGCCGCGCGCGGGGAGTGACGATGCGCGCACAGCGGCAGACCGACGCGGGCTCTCGCATCGGCCCCTCCTGAGCTCGTCGAAGGGCTCACGGGGCCACCGTATGCTCGGCCACCTCCTCGTCGTCCGCGGCGCGCCGGGGCAGGGGGTGCACCGAGCCGACCGCCCGGACGCCGGTCTCGACCTGCCGGGGCGACTCCAGGACGTCGTCGGTCGCGTCGAGGTCCTCGAACCGGCGCGCAGCGACCAGGACCCGCGACTCCCAGGACCCGACGGTCTGGTTGTACGCGCCGACCGCCGTGTCGAGCGCTCGACCGAGCTTGCCGAGATGACTCCCCATCGTGTGCAGGCGCTCGTGGAGGTCGCGCCCCAGCCGGTGGATCTCCAGCGCCTGGGCGGCCAGCGACTCGTGGCGCCACCCGTGGGCGACCGTCCGGAGCAGGGCGATCAGCGTCGTCGGGCTGGCCAGCACGACGCCGCGCTCGGCGGCGTACTCGATGAGACGCGGGTCGGCGTCCAGGCCCGCGGCCAGGAACGACTCGGCGGGGAGGAACAGCACCACGAACTCCGGCGTCTCGGGCAGGGAGCGCCAGTAGCGCTTGGAGCCGAGCAGCTCGATGTGGCCGCGCAGCTGGCGGGCGTGGCGGGCCAGGTGGGCGTCGCGGAGATCGGGCTCGTCGGTCGCCGTCGCGTCGAGGAAGGCGTCGAGCGGCACCTTCGCATCGACCACCACGCTGCGGGCTCCGGCCAGCCGCACCACCAGGTCGGGACGCTGGGCACCGTCGGCGAGGTGGACCTGCTCGTCGAAGTCGCAGCGGTCGACCAGCCCGGCCAGCTCGACCGCCCGCCGCAGGTGGAGCTCGCCCCACCGGCCGCGCACCTGCGGCCGGCGCAGGGCGGTGGACAGGGTCTGGGTCTCACGCCGCAGCCCGTCGGCGGTGTGACGCATGTCGAGGACCTGCTGGTGCAGCTCTCCCTGCCAGGTCGCCCGGGCGTGCTCGAAGCCCTGCAGCTGGTCGCTGAGCCGGTCGAGTCCCTGCATCACCTCCGCGTGGGGCAGGGCCCGGTCGACCAGGCGCTGCCCGACACCCTCGACGTACGACGGCCGCGAGCGCACCCAGAGCACGCCCACCACCCCGCCGAGCACGAGCCCCAGGAGAAGCATCACCAGCTCCGACATTCCGTTCATGGAGCTCACGGTCCCAGGGACCACCGACAACTCTGGTTACCGTGTGCCCCATGAGGCACGGCGTACGGACGGCAGTGGCGGCGGTCGGGGTCTGCGCCCTGCTCTCGGGATGCTCCGGTTCGAGCTCCCCGGAGCCGACGGCGGCCACCGGTCGCACGCGGCACCCGTCGTCCGCGGGCTCCCCGTCGGAAGGCTCCAGCACCCCGACGAGCCCGGCGACCTCGGAGGCGACGACGGCACCGACGTCGGGGTCGACGTCCGGCACCTCGTCGACGCTGCGCTTCAGCCCGAAGTCCGACGGGCGGCACTCCCACACGTGCTACGCGATCGCGGGCAGCCAGCCCGTCGACTACGTCTACTACCCGGTGATGGTGCAGGCGACCTCACCGGTCACCCTCGACAGCGCCGCGGTGACCTACGCCGACGGCGTCCAGGTCGCCGGCTCGTGGGTGGCGCCCGCCGCGTCCACCGGCGGCACCGGCACGGTCGAGGGCTGGCCCGCCCCCGCGATCCTGGCGCAGAGCAGCAGCGTGCAGTGGAGCAAGCGGGTACCGGCAGCCGGAGCGAGCCTGGATCCCGCCGTCGGCTGGTACAACGTCTTCCTGCACCTGCGGGTCTATCCCGACGCCCTGCCCCTGAAGACCGACGGGGTGGTCCTCACCTACCACGGGACGGGCGACTCCGAGACCGCCACCTGGGTCGACCACGTCACGTTCCAGAAGACCTGCTGACGGTCAGTCGGCGAGGTCCACGACGACCGGTGCGTGGTCGGACGCACCCTGCCCGGCCCGTTCCTCACGGTCGATGAAGGCGCCGGTGACGCGGCCGGCCAGCGACGGAGTCGCGAGCACGAAGTCGATCTTGAGGCCGCGGTCGCGCTCGAAGCGCTGACGGTAGTAGTCCCAGTAGGTGTAGCCCGGCGCGTGGGCGCGGGTCACCTCGGCGTACCCGTCGTCCAGGAACGCCTGGAACGCCGCGCGCTCCTGCGGCGTGACGTGCGTGCTGTTCGTGAACTGGGCCGGGTCGAACACGTCGGCGTCGGTCGGGCAGATGTTCCAGTCGCCGACGAGCGCGGTCTGGCCGTCCATCCAGCTGCCGGCCGCCTCGCGCAGCCGCGCCAGCCAGTCGAGCTTGTAGACGTAGTGCGGGTCGTCGGGCTTGCGTCCGTTGGGCACGTAGAGCGACCAGATCCGTACGCCGTCGCAGGTCGCCCCGATCGCGCGCGCCTCCGCCGCCAGCGGCTCGCCGTACCCCGGCATGCCCTCGAACCCGATCTGCACGTCGTCGAGGCCCACGCGGCTGATGATCGCGACGCCGTTCCACTGGCTGGTGCCCGCGGCGGCGACCTCGTACCCCGCGGCCTGCAGGCCCATCAGCGGCAGCTGGTCCTCCCGCGCCTTCGTCTCCTGCAGCGCGAGCACGTCGAGGTCGTGCCGCTGGAGCAGCGCCTCCACCCGCCCGATGCGCGAGCGGAGGGAGTTGACGTTCCAGGTGGCGATCCGCATCAGCCCACCCTAGAGGCGGTGGACAGCGATCCGGATCGCGGCCAGGGTGGAGCGATGCGACGTCTTCTCGGGTTGTTGTCCCTGTCCCTCGTCCTGGCCGCGCCGATGTTCGGCGGGACCTCCGCGGAGGCCTCCGTGCATCCCACCCTCAGCTGGCAGGTGACGAACGTCGGTGCCGACGAGGAGCTGCGGGGACTGGCCCCGGTCGACTCCAGGACCGCGTGGGTCAGCGGCGACGAGGGCGGTGTCTGGCGTACGACGGACCGCGGGGCGACGTGGCAGGACGTCGCGCCCCCGGACTCCGACGGCCTGCTCTTCCGCGATCTCGAGGCGACCGACGGCGAACACGCCTGGCTGCTGGCGATCGGTCCCGCAGACGCCAGCCGGATCTACCGCACCACCGACGGTGGCGCGACCTGGACGACCGCCTTCGTCAACGACGACCCGGACGCGTTCTACGACTGCATGGCGATGTGGCCGGGCGGCCGGAAGGGCATCGCCATGAGCGACCCGGTGGACGGGAGGTTCCAGATCATCCGCACCACCGACGCCGGGCGGACCTGGTCCCCCGTCGACGGCTCCGGGATGCCGCCCGCGGTGGACGGGGAGTTCGGCTTCGCCGCCTCCGGGACCTGTCTGGTCACGGCCGGCGGCCGCGACGCCTACCTCGCCTCCGGCGGCACCGCCAGCCGGATCTACCGCAGCCACGACCTCGGCACGACCTGGACCGTCGTCGACTCCGCGATCCCGGCCACCGAGTCGGGTGCCGGCGGCACGTTCGGCCTCTCGTTCCGCAACCCGCGGCAGGGCCTCGCCGTGGGCGGCGACTACACGCTGCCCGACTCCGGCACGTCGGCTTCGGCGTACACGCGCGACGGGGGACGTCGCTGGGTCACGGGAGGCGATCTCGGGGGCTACCGGTCCGGTGTGGACTGGGTCTCCGGCGCGCCCCGCACGGCGATCGCGGTGGGGACCAGCGGGAGTGACGTGACCTACGACGGCGGCCGGACCTGGGTGCCCGTCACCTCGGGCGGCGACGGGTTCGACTCGGTGCAGTGCGTCCCGGGCGGCGTGTGCTGGGCGTCGGGGGCGGACGGCCGGGTGGGTCGGCTCCGCCGCTGAGCGACCACGCCGGCCGCCCGGCCGGCTGCTTGGATCTGTGCATGAGACGCACCGTGATCGTGATGCTGGTGATCGCCATCGCCCTCGACGTGGCGTACTGGTCGATCTGGTTCACCCAGCGCGACTGGCTGGCGAGCGAGCACACCCAGGCCTACTACGACTTCGAGAACGCCTTCCCGCTCGCCGACCTCTGGCTGGGCGTCGCCTGCGTGCTGGCGCTCGTGACCCTGGTACGCCGCCGCCCGAGCGCCCTGCTCTGGCTGATCGCCTCCGGCGCGGCCGGGCTCTACCTCGGCTGCCTCGACCTGCTCTACGACCTCGAGCACGGGATCTTCGGCAAGGGTGGCGGGGGAGCGTTCGAGGCCGTGATCGTCGCGGCGACCTGGATCTTCTCGATCACGGTCCTGCGGTACGCCTGGACGCGTCGCGTCGAGCTGCTCGCCGGCGCGGAGTGACGTCTCCGAGCGTGCCTACCGGACGTGACTACGCGGTCACCGGCCGGTAACCGGAGCAGACGATCCGCAGGTAGGCGATGGCGTCCCCCTCGCTGCGGTAGTAGACCTGCTGCTCGATCAGGTGAGGCCCCTCGTCCGTGGTCGTGAGGAATCGATAGCCCACGCGCTGCGTGTCACCGACAGCGTCCAGCGTCACCTCCTCGACCCGGTCGATGCTCACGCCGTCGTCGAACCAGTGGCCCAGTACGACGTCACGGACCTCTCCCGGCGTCGTACCCTCCCAGGCTCGACGCGGCGTCAACCCCCGGAAGTCCACGGGGTCGGTCAAGAGCCCTTCCAGTTCCTGCGCGTCCCGAGCCGTGATCGCGGTGACCCACCGCTCACCTGGCGTCGTCATGAGCCGAGTATCCACCCGCTGCTGCCGCCGCGTGGAGGTGCGGAGGATTCGGGTCCGCCGCCTCCTTCTCCGTAGACTCGCCCGCCGTGGCTCTCACCATCGGCATCGTCGGACTCCCCAACGCGGGCAAGTCGACGCTCTTCAACGCGTTGACCAAGAACGACGTGCTCGCAGCGAACTACCCCTTCGCCACGATCGAGCCCAACGTCGGCGTCGTCGGCGTACCCGACGAGCGGCTCCAGCCCCTGGCGGAGCTGTTCGGCTCGGCCAAGGTCCTGCCGGCCACCGTGGAGTTCGTGGACATCGCCGGCATCGTCCGAGGCGCCTCGGAGGGCGAGGGCCTGGGCAACAAGTTCCTCTCCCACATCCGCGAGTCCGCGGCGATCTGCCAGGTCACCCGCGTGTTCCGCGACGAGGACGTCACCCACGTCGACGGCGAGGTGAACCCGGAGTCCGACCTCGGCACGATCCAGACCGAGCTGATCCTGGCCGACCTGCAGACCGTCGAGAAGGCGATCCCGCGGCTGGAGAAGGAGGCGCGCGGCACCAAGGCGCTGGCCGCGAACCTGGACGCCGCGCGCGAGGCGCTGGCCGCCCTGGAGGCCGGCACCCCGATCATCAACACCTCGATCGACCGGAGCCTGATCCGCGAGCTGTCGCTGCTGACGGCCAAGCCGTTCATCTACGTCTTCAACTGCGACGCCGACGAGCTCGCGGACGACGAGCTCAAGAAGAAGATGCAGGACCTCGTCGCCCCGTCCGAGGCGATCTTCCTGGACGCCAAGTTCGAGTCCGAGCTGGTCGAGCTCGACGACGACGCCGAGGCGCACGAGATGCTGCACGAGATGGGGATCGAGGAGTCCGGCCTCGACCAGCTGGCACGCGTCGGCTTCGACACCCTGGGCCTCCAGACCTACCTCACCGCCGGCCCCAAGGAGACACGGGCCTGGACGATCCGCAAGGGCGCCACCGCCCCCGAGGCCGCCGGTGTGATCCACACCGACTTCCAGCGCGGCTTCATCAAGGCCGAGATCGTGTCCTTCGACGACCTCCTCGCTGCCGGCTCCATGCTCAAGGCCAAGGAGGCCGGCCGGGTCCGGATGGAGGGCAAGGACTACGTCATGCACGACGGCGACGTGGTCGAGTTCCGCTTCAACGTCTGATGGCGCCGACGGCTGCCGGGTGAACGTCTCCGAGCTGAGCGTGACGGCGTTCCTGGCCGCGACGGCCGCGCACGCCGGCTTCCAGCTGACCGTCACCGCGCTGGTCTATCCCGCTCTGGTGCGGGTTCCGGCCGACCGCTGGGTGGAGGCGCACGCCCGGCACAGCCGCGGCATCGTCCCGCTCGTGGTCCTCGTGTACGGCGCGCTGGTGGTGACGTCGGTCCCGTTCGCGATCCATCACCACTCGGCGGCTGCGTGGCTGGGCCTGTCCGGGGCCTGGGGCGCGATGCTCGTGACGGCCGTGGCCGCCGCCCCCACCCACGGACGCCTCGTCACCCCCGAGCCGCACCTGCTGCGGCGCCTGCTCGTCGTGGACCGCGTGCGGGCCGGGCTGGCCTGCCTCGCGTTCGCCGGAGCCGTCGCCACCGCCCTGTGAGGCGGACGCCGGTCAGGGGCGTGCGGAGTGGCCGGGTTCGCCGTGCGTGCGGTGGTCCTCCTTCATCCCCGCCTCGCGCAGGTGCCGGCGTCCGGCGGTGAGGTCGTCGCGCACCTCGGCCTCCAGCCGGCGGAAGAGCGTCCAGTACCCGTCGTCGTACTCCTCGACGATCTGGAAGGTCCAGCGCCCGTCGAGCACGTTGCGCCCGAACAGCTCCTTCTCGAGCCGGTCCGCCCAGTCCGGGTGGCCGGCCTCGCGGAGCATGTGCATCGCCTTCTCGACCCGCCGGTCGCTCTCGCCGGCGAGCTGGTGGAAGGCGTAGAGGTGGCCGCGGGCGCGCTCGGTGGTCTCCAGGGCCTTGGTCAGCTTGCCGACGGCGTCGACGGTGGCGCCGTCGACGTCGTCCGGGCGCTCGTGGTCGGGTGCGGGGGTCTCGGTCATGAGCACCCAGTACCCACTCCCTCGGGATACGTCCGTCCGGGATCGCCGCCGACAGGAGAGCGAGATCACAGCGGGCGGGAATTGGATCGTTCCAATAAAGAGAGAACACTGGTGACCACGAGCACGACCCATCGAAAGGAAACCCCATGGCCCGCCTGATCGACGATCTCGACGCGCTGCACGGCCGGTTCGTCGAGTCCGTCAACCTCGCCATCGCCGAGGACGACCTCACCCGCGCCGACCGCCTGGCCGCGGAGTACGACGAGGAGGCGATCTTGATGATCGCCCTCCACGAGGGACGCACGGACCTGCTGCCGCTGCGCCGCCCCCAGCACGCCGACTCCGGCCTGCGCGCCCGCATCCGCCGCCTCACCCACCACCGCGCCGCCTGACCCGACCCACGAGACGATGGGGGCATGAGCCCCTCTTCGGACCAGGATCCCGCGCTGGCGGGCGCCAAGGAGCGAGCCTGGCGCGAGCTCGCCGACATCGACGCCGCGCTCGATCGCGGCGAGATCGACGAGGACGGCTGGCACGCCGCGGTGCTCGCGATCGTCGAGCCGGCGTACCTCGCCGCCGACACCCCGATGGCCCAGAGCGGCAAGAGCGGTGACGCCGCCGGGTGGGAGCACGGCCGGCGCCTGGTGCTCGACGCCGTCGACCGCGACGTCACCTTCCTCGACGTCGGCTGCGCGAACGGGCTGCTGATGGAGTCCGTCGTCGCCTGGAGCGTGGAGGACGGCCACCTGCTCGAGCCGTACGGCGTCGACATCTCCGCCCGGCTCGCCGACCTCGCTCGCCGGCGCTGCCCGCAGTGGGCGGACCGGATCTGGACCGCCAACGCCGCCCGCTGGCAGCCGCCACGCCGTTTCGACGTCGTGCGGACAGGGCTCGACTACGTCCCCGAGCGACGGTCGTGAGCAGTACGTCGCCCACCTGCTCACCTTCCTCGAGCCGGGTGGCCGACTCGTGGTCGGGGCCTACAACGAGGAGACGGACCGCGACACCCTCGCGGGGGCGGTCGAGTCCTGGGGTCACCCGGTCGTCGGGCGGACCACCAGGTCGCACCGCCATCCGGCCCTGTCCTACAAGGCCTTCTGGGTCGAGGCCCGGACCGGGACCTAGACCAGGACCACGACGAGCAGCACCGCCACCACGACGAGCGCCGCGGTCATGACCAGCCCGAGCCCGAACGACGGCAGCGGCTCGTGGCGTCGCATCGCCCGTTCGACCCGCGCCCAGCGCACGAACGAGCCCAGCGCGATCGCCGCGCCCAGCACGATCAGGCCCAGGGCCACGACCGTCCGCAGGTCGTGGGGCCCGGCCGTGGTCAGCGCGTGCAGCGCGACCCCTCCGGCGAGCATCGCCAGCGAGGTGCGTACCCAGGCCAGGAAGGTGCGCTCGTTGGCGAGCGTGAAGCGCGGGTCGGGCTCGTCGCCCTCGTCGTACACCCAGCGGGGCTGCCGTGTGGTCACACCCTCATCGTGCCGTAGCGGGCCCTCACTACGCTCGCAGGCATGACCGCCGAGTTCGACCGCGACATCGCGGTGACCCCGACCGGTGAGCAGGAGTACGCCGCGGACCTGAAGCCGGGCTGGGTGATCGGGGGCGGGCTCAACGGCGGCTACCTCCTGGCCACCCTGGCCGCGCGGCGTACGCCGGTCGTCGGCGCACGCGGACCCGTTCACGGTCAGCGCCCACTACCTCGCCGCCGCCGAGCCGGGCCCCGCCACGGTCACGACCCGGCGGCTCCGGGAGGGCGGCAGCCTGTCCACCTTCGCGTCGGAGATCGTGCAGGACGGCTCGCCGAGGGTCACCGCGCTGGCGACCTTCGGTGACCTCGACCGGCTCCCCGACGACGTGGGCACCACCGCCGCCGAGCCCGACCTGCCGCCGCGCGAGGAGTGCTGGAGCCTGACGGACGTGCCCGAGGGTTTCCGGTCGGGGGTGCCGCCGCTCCAGGACCGGTTCACCATGCTGTTCGACCCGGCGACGGCGGGCTGGGCGCGGGGCACGCCCAACGGACGGCCCATGCTCCAGGCCTGGTTCCGCCTCAACGACGACCGCGAGCCCGACCCGCTCGCGCTGCTGCTCGCCGTCGACGTGCTGCCGCCCGTCACGTTCGCGCTCGGCCGGATGGGCTGGGCACCGACCCTCGCGCTCACCGCGCACGTCCGCGCGCTGCCGGCTCCGGGGTGGCTCAGGCTCCGGCACGAGACGCACAACCTGGCCGGCGGGATGTTCGAGGAGGACTGCGAGGTCTGGGACTCCGCCGGCCGCCTGGTCGCCCAGAGCCGTCAGCTGGCCCGCCAGCCTCGTCCGACCCGGTGACCCGACCCGTGAGCTCCGTCCCGGTGCGCCGCGATCCGCCACACCGTCCCCTTCCCTACCGTTAGTCTCAGGCGGTCCTCCGGGTGGAGGCACGAGCCGCAGGGGGCGGGCGAGGATGGCACGAGGGGCGTCACGCGGCGCGGCGTACGCCTGCGCCGGCGCCGTGCTCTGCGTGCTGATGCCCTTGACGGTCACGCCTCGCGCCGATGCCGCCGGCCCCGCCGACGCCGGCAGCGCGCGGCGCGCGGAACCGGTCGCGGTCAGCATCCCGGCGTACGCCGGCGCGCAGCGCCTCAAGGCGCGGATCCCCTCCGGGGGCCTGGTCGGCTACCGGCTGCCGACCCTTCCCGCGGGAGCGACGCGGCTCCTCGGCGACTGGGACGGCGACGGGGCCGAGACCTCCGGCACCTTCCTCGACGGCCAGTGGCAGCTGTGGGACCGGATCGTCCGCCTCGGCAGCGCGCGCCCGACCGTCGCCTTCGGCGTCCCCGGCGACCGCCCGGTCACCGGTGACTGGAACGGCGACGGCGTCACCGACCTCGGCCTGGTCCGCGGGTCGGAGTGGCTGCTGACGCTCGAGCCCGCTGCCGACCGACGGCTCTGCGCCCGCGGTCTGGCGCGACGTCACCTTCGGCGGTCCCACCGACGTCCCGGTCACCGGCGACTGGGACGGCGACGGCACCACGGGTCTCGGCATGGTCCAGGGCAGGCGGTGGCTGTTGGCGCCGTCCGTGGACGACCTGGCCGGAGCGACCTCGGTCTCGTACGGCGCCCCGGCGGACCGGCCGGTGGCGGGTGACTGGGACGGCGACGGCTCCGACGGGCTCGGCATCGTGCGCGGCAACACCTGGTACCTCAGCAACGCCACGGTCCGACCCACGGCGGCCGTGACCTCGACGCTGGTCGCGGCGTCCGGTGACGTGCCGCTCACCTGGCGGGTCCCGGTGGTGCCCGGCACCGCCACCTGCCCGACGCGTGGCACGACGACCCCGCGCGGCGACGCCCGGTGGGTGGCGCCGAGCCCGGTGCTGGACCGCGACGTCACCCCGCTCCCGGACCGCGCGACCCGGCGGGTCCGCGGTTCCCTGGAGGACGCCGAGCGCTACCTCCTCGGCGCGCAGTACGACGCCAAGTGGCGCGCCACGAGACGACACTCCTACCTCGGCCTCCTCGGCGGCGGCAGCGACGAGCTGGCCATCCGGCTGCCGGCCATGTCGGCGCTGACGGTGGCCATCGGGCTCCGCACCGGCGCGGCCGACCCGGCGCGGATCGGCCGTTCCACTCCACGGGCCACGGCGTACGTCAGCCAGCTGGTGCGGTCGATCGCGTGCGCGCACGAGGCGCTGTCGCCGGCCGGCTGGGGTCTGTCCTGGGAGACCGCGCACTGGGCGATGCTGAGCGGGGCGGCCGCCTGGCTGGTCTGGGACCGGCTCTCGCGCCGAGACGCGCTCCGACGTCGTGGCGATGGTGACGGCCGAGGCCGACCACCTGGTGGACCTCGCCGTGCCCTACTGGGCGCTCCCCGACGGCACGGTGCTCACCCCCGGCGACACCAAGGCCGAGGAGTGCGCCTGGAACGCCGGCCTGCTGTCGCTGGCGGCAGCGATGATGCCGTCGGCGCCGCACGCCGCCCTGTGGCGTGCGAAGTCGGCCGCGCTCGCCGTCGCGGCGTACTCCGTGCCGGCCGACCTCACCTCGCCGACGCTGGTCAACGGCGTCTCCCTGCAGGACCGGCTGGCGGGCTACAACGCCTACGCCGACGGCACGGTGGAGAACCACGACCGGATCCACCCCGACTACGCCGCGAACGTCCAGCTGCTGTGGCTGTCGGCCGACTTCGACCGGCTGGCACGGCAGCGCGTGCCCGAGGCGATGTTCCACGACGGAGGGCTCGTCTACTCCGCCCTGAGCACCCACAGCTTCCAGGCCGGTGCGCCCAGCCCGGCCGGCGGCACGTTCTTCGAGCCCGGCGGCACGAGCTACGTGCCGGGCACCAACACCGTCTACTACCCGCAGGGCGACGACTGGGGGCTGGTCCGGCGCGCCCACTTCGTCAGCCTCGACGCACATGCACTGGTCTACGGGGACTACCTCGGCGCCACCGGGTGGTCCGCCGGCGCCGCCCTGGCCAGGCACGAGGCGGGGCAGCGCGCGCTCGTGGCGTCGAGCGGGGCCACCGACGGGCGCACCTACTCAGCCGACCCCGTGGTCGCCGCCCAGCAGGACACCTACCCGGGACGCGAGGAGTACGCCGCGCAGAGCCTGGCGTCGGCCTGGCTGGCGCTCTACGTGCGGCAGATCGGCGTGCCCGGTCTCGACACCGGCCTCCTGCCCGTCCCCGCCGCCCGGGCGCCGGCTCCGCGCGCCCCGGCGTCGGCCAGGTCCCTCGCGCCGTGACCTCCGGACCCGCGCTCGTCGTGGGCGCGGCGCTCGTCCGCGACGGCTGCCTCCTCGCGGCCCGTCGCACGAGGCCGTCCGCCGCCGCCGGCCGCTGGGAGCTCCCCGGCGGCAAGGTCGAGCCGGGGGAGACGCCCGACGACGCGCTGGTCCGGGAGGTCCACGAGGAGCTCGGCTGCGTCGTCGCGGTCGAGCAGTGGCTCGACGGTGAGCAGCCGATCGGGACGACCCACGTGCTGCGCGTCGCGCTGTGCCGGCTCGACGGCACTCCGCGGCCCGGTGACGACCACGACGAGCTGCGCTGGCTGCCACCGCAGCGGCTGGGCGACGTCGACTGGCTCGAGCCCGACCGACCCTTCCTCCCGGCCCTGCGGACCCTGCTCCTAGGGTCGGAGACATGAGCGACTCTCCCGACCAGCGGCTGCTCCTGGTCCACGCGCACCCCGACGACGAGACGATCGGCTCCGGCGCGACCATGGCGAAGTACGTCGCCGAGGGCCGCGGCGTCACCCTCGTCACCTGTACCGGGGGCGAGATGGGCGAGATCCTGGTGCCCGAGCTCGAGCACCTCGCCGCCGACCGCGACGACGGGCTCGCCGAGCATCGCCGGGGTGAGCTCGACGAGGCGATGCGGATCCTGGGCGTCACCGACCACCGCTTCCTCGGCGGCTTCGGGCGCTACCGCGACTCCGGCATGGTCTGGCACGAGGACGGCCACGCCGTCCCGGCCGACGACATCCGCGACAACGCGTTCTGGAACGCCGACCTCACCGAGGCGGCCGACGCTCCTGGCGGAGCTGATCCGCGAGGTGCGGCCCCAGGTGCTCGTCACCTACGACCAGTTCGGGATGTACGGCCACCCCGACCACATCCAGGCCCACCGGGTCGCGATGTACGGCGCGCAGCTGGCCGCGGTGCCGTCGTACCGGCACGACCTCGGCGAGCCGTGGGAGATCGCCAAGATCTACTGGACCGCGATGTCGGAGAGCCGGATGCGCGACCGCGTCCGGGCGCTGCGGGAGGCGGGCGACACCACGTCGTTCGGTGGCCTGGACCCCGACGGGCCGCTGCCGATGACCACCCCGGACGACGACATCACTGCCGCCGTGGAGGCCGATCGACTTCGTCGACCGGAAGCTCGACGCGCTGCGGGCCCATCGCACGCAGATCTCGGTGGACGGCCCGTTCTTCGCCCTCTCCAACAACGTCGGTGAACCGGGCGTGGGGCACCGAGTACTACCGCATCGCCCGGGGCCGACCGGTCGCGCCGGACGCCGGAGGGCTCGAGGACGACCTGTTCGCGGGTCTGTGACGGCGGGCGCCAGATCGGCGCGTGTACCCACCCTTCGGGGTGGATCGGATCTAGCATTTCGCCGTGGCGCGCTCGACCCGGCGAGGCTCCCGACCACGGCCCGGAGAGCGAGGGCGGTCGGGTCGTCGTGCTGCTCGTGCTCGGGCTCGCCCTGCTCGCCGGCGGCTGCTACGCCGGCGGCGTACCTCGCGGCGAGCAACAAGGTCCCGGTCGGCACCCGCGTCGGCGGCGTCGACATCGGCGGCCACAGCCCGGTCGCGGCCGCGACGATGCTGCGCGACGGTCTCGCCGGGCGGGCGCGACACGCCGTTCACCGTCGTCGTGAACGGCCGCACCCTGCAGGTGCGTCCCGGGTCAGGTCGGCCTCGACGTCGACTACGCGGCCTCCGTCCGCGCCGCCGGGGCCCAGCGCAGCTGGTCGCCCTCGCGGCTGTGGGCCTACTACACCGGCGGCGACCAGCTCGACCCCGTCAAGCTCCTCGACCAGTCGCGCCTGGCCGCCCTGGTCGACCGTCTCGACGGCACCGACGGCAGCGCTCCGACCGACGGGGCCGTCGTCTTCCACCGCGACGGCTTCGTCGTCGACGAGCCCCGCAGAACGGCGCTCCGGTCGACGTGCAGGGCGCCGGGACCGCGTTCTGGGACGCCTACCTCAGCGACGACCCGCGGGTCCAGCTCCCGCTGGTGGCGACGCCGCCGGCGATCGACGCCGAGGCCGTGCACCGCTTCGTCGACGGCTTCGCCAACCCGGCGATGGCCTCGCCGGTGACCCTGCGGCTGGGTCACGACACCGTTCGGCTGCAGCCCTCGTCGTACGCGCGCCCTCCTCGGCGCCGAGGTGCCGGTCACCGGCTGCGTCCGACGGTGCGGGCAGCCGGGCCTGGCCCGGGTCGTGGCCGACCGTCTCGGCGGCGACCGCCGGCGACGCGCCGCGGGACGCCACGGTCGCGCTGGTCGACGGCCGGCCGCAGGTGGTGCCGTCGCGGCCCGGCACGGTGTTCGCGCCCGAGGACCTCGCGACGGCCCTGGTCGCGGCGATCCGCGCACCCGACCGCACGGCCGAGGTGCAGGCGAGCCGGGCCCCGGCGTCGTTCACGAACGCCGATGCGCGCGCGCTCGGCATCCGCCGGCAGATCTCCTCGGCCACCGTGGCTCTGCCGCGCGGCGACGCGGACCGACGCGCTCGTGTCCGCCGCCGCCCGGCTCGACGGCACGGTCCTCGAGCCCGGCGACGGCCTGTCGCTCCGCGACCGGCTCGGCACCGACGTGCCCGGGCGACGAGGCCGTCGACCGGCTGGCGACCGCGACCTTCAACGCCGCCTGGCTGGGCGGGCTGCCGCTCGGCTCCCACGCCACGCTGCCGACCTACACCGGCGACTACCCGATGGGGCGCGACGCGACCCTGCGCTACGGGCAGGACCTCGCCTTCACCGACGACACCGCCTACGGCGTGCTGGTCTCGGTGGAGACCGTGCGGCCGTCGGCCGCGCACGACGGCTCGCTCACCGTCAGCCTCTGGTCGACCCCGCGCTGGTCGGTCACCTCCGAGCCACAGCACCCCGGCGGACGTCGTGCCCGGCGGGCGCGTCGTGCACCGGGGGAGCGGGTGCCACGAGCGACCCGGCCCGGGACGGCTTCGACGTGACCGTCACGCGCACCTTCGAGCCGCTCGGCTCGAGCCACGCCGACCACAGCACGTCGTACGACGTGCACTACGCGCCGGTGCCGGCCGTCGTGTGCCGGCCGCGCGGGCGCTGACGTCGCGTCAGCCCGACGTCCGGTCGAGCAGCTGCAGCAGGTCGTGGGCGGCGAGCTCGACGTCCTTGTGCCGCCACTCCGACGCGCGGTAGACGCAGGCGATGAGCGCGGTCCGGTGCACGCGGCGCAGGTCGCCGTAGACGAAGGCGTAGCGGGCCTTCGTCCCGTCGGTGGCGCCCTCGGTCAGCCCGAGGTGCCACGCGGCGTACTCCTCCCACGAGTGGCGCTCGAGGTAGGCGTTCTGCGCCTCCGCGTCCGGCTGGACGCTGCCCCAGTCGCTGTCGAGGACGTACTGCTTCTTCTCGATCAGCGCGCGGCAGTGGGCGACGGCGTCGGGGTTCACGGCGTAGCTGGCCATGCACCCCATCCTGCGTCGCAGCGCGCTACGGCGCCAGCCGGTGCAGGTCGCGCGGGAAGAGCGTGACCTCGCGGATGTTCGCGGCCTCGACCAGCCGCCCGACCCAGCGCTCCAGCCCGATCGCGAACCCGCCGTGCGGCGGCATGCCGTGCCGGAAGGCCTGGAGGTACGCCGCGTACGTCTCCGGGTCCTCGCCGCGGGCGCGGATCGCGGCGTCGTAGTCGCTCGGGCGGTGGAGACGCTGACCCCCGGTGACCAGCTCCATGCCGCGGAAGAGCAGGTCGAAGCTGTTGGACCAGCGCGGGTCCACCTCGGTCGAGCCCGGGTCCCGCCGGTCGAGCCTGTCGAGACCCACGGATGGGTGTAGAACGGCCGCTTGGCCATCGGGTACCCCTCGACGGCGAGGAAGTCGCTGCCGTGCTCGGCCTTGGCCCAGGCGCCCAGCGCGCGCTCGTGCTCGGGGGCGAGGTCGGGCTCGTCGGGGTCCGCGCCGACGAGGGCGAGGGCCTCGGCGAAGTGCAGCACCGGCAGCTCCTCGGGCACCTCCGGCACCGCGGCGCCGGTCCGCTCGACGGCGTCGGGCGCGTGCTCGTGGATCCCGGCGACCATCCCGGCGAGGACCTCGCGCAGCATCGCGAGCACGTCGCGGTGGTCGCGGATGAAGCCGAACTCGACGTCGAGCGAGACGTACTCCGCCAGGTGCCGCACGGTGTCGTGCGGCTCGGCGCGGAAGACCGGCCCGACCTCGTAGACCCGCTCGAAGACGCCGACCAGCTGCTGCTTGTAGAACTGCGGGCTCTGGGCGAGGTACGCCGGCCGGCCGAAGTAGTCGACCGCGAAGACGTTGGCGCCGCTCTCGGTCGCGGACTCGACGAACTTCGGGGTGTGGATCTCGGTGAAGCCGAGGCCGTCGAGGGTGCTGCGGAAGCCGCGCAGGCTGGCCGCGGCGAGCTCCCACTTCGCGCGCTGGGCCGGATGCCGCCAGGCGACGGGGGCGTGGTCGAGCTGCGCGGGCAGGCCGGCGGTGAGGCTCGGGCGCCAGAGCTCGAACGGCGGCGTCTCGCGCCGGTTCGGTCAGCGCGGTCACGGTCGCCTCGGTCACCTCGACCCCGCCGGGTGCCTGCTCGTTGGGCGTGGCGGTGCCGGTCACGGTGACCGTCGTCTCCTCCGGCGGGACCGGCGTGCCGGCCGGCAGGACGACCTGGGCCAGCCCGCTGCGGTCGCGGACGACCAGGAAGGTGACCTTGGCCAGCTCGCGCCGGCGGTGCACCCAGCCCTGGAGCAGGACCTGGGAGCCCGGCGTCGCGTGCGGCAGTGCGGAGGTGAGTGTGCGCGCTCCGCTGGTCGGGCCGGTGTCGCTGGTCGAGCTTGTCGAGACCATGATTCCTCCAGGTGTCACAAGGCCCTGGAGGTGTGGGCGGGGGCAAGGTCGCGGTGCCACCACACCTTCGCCGGGTCGGCCCGGCCTCAGTCCCCGTGCCTGCCGGCCGGGGTCGCGGTCACGTCGTGCGCACGGGCGCCCGCTTCGCTCCTGGGTCGGAGGGGGTTCGTCAGGCCCCGCAGTCGCCGGGACCAAGCCTACGACGCCTCGGGCCGGCGTACCGAATCGGTTTCGGAGGGCTCGTCCGAGGCAGCCCGGCGACCGGTGGCGGCTCTAGATTCGAACCCATGCTGACCCACCTGCGCCTGACCGTTCCCGCCCCCCTGACCGAGCCGGTCGTGGAGGTGCTGGGCAACCCCGACTGGGTGACGAACCTGGTGGTCCAGCGCGGTGCCTGTCTACGGCCCGAGGGTGACCTGGTGGAGTGCGACGTCGCCCGCGAGGTGATCGGCCCGATCCTCGACGAGCTGACCGGGCTCGGGGTGGCGGAGTCCGGAGGGATCGTGCTGACGACTCCGACGGCGACGCCCTTCGCCGCCGTCGAACGCCTCGAGCGAGCCGCGCCCGGCGACCCGGAGGACGTGGTCGTGTGGCGCGCCGTCCGCAGCCGGGCGCGCGAGCTGAGCAGGCCGACCCTCAGCTACCACCTGCTGCTGGTCTTCGCGACGATGCTGGCGTCGATCGCGGTGATCGAGGACTCCTCGATCCTGGTCGTGGGCGCGATGGTGGTCGGGCCGGAGTTCGCGTCGGTGGGCGGGGTGTGCGTGGGACTCGTGTTCCGGGACCGGGCGCTGATCTGGCGCAGCCTGCGCCTGATGCTGTTCGGGCTGACCTTCGCCGTCGTCGTGGTGACGGTGCTCGCGCTGGTCGGCCTCCTCGTCGGGCTGTACGACGTCGAGGACGTCACCCGCCCGCGGCCCCTGACCGGCTTCATCTGGCATCCCGACGCGTGGTCGGTCATCGTCGCGCTGATCGCCGGCATGGTGGGCGTGCTGGCGCTGGCCACCGAGAAGACCGCGACGATGGTCGGCGTCTTCATCTCGGTCACCACCGTCCCCGCGGCGGGCAACCTCGCGCTGGGCCTCGCGACCTGGCAGCGCCACGAGGTGCTCGGCTCCGCCGCCCAGCTCGCGATCAACCTGACCGGCATGGTCGTCGCCGGTACGGCGTTCCTCTTCGTCCAGCGCGCCACCTGGCCCTACCTGACCCGCCACACCGAACGCCTCTTCGGGATCGGCGAGCCCGGCGCCGCCCTCGCCCACCCGACTGACGGCCCGCACTCGCCGTAGCGCGCCGACCCGCCGGTCGAGACCCCGCCGGTCGAGCCCGTCGAGACCCGGGTTTCTCGCCGCCCACCAGGGCCCCGACGGCGCGGCGCGCGGCTGCCGCCGTCCTCAGCGCCCTTGCCGAGACGGCGGCCACGGTGCTGGGGGAGGACCTGGTCGGCGTGTACCTGGTCGGTTCCTTCGCGCTCGGGGTCTGGTGACCTCCACTCCGATGTCGACTTCCTCGTCGCCACGCGCCGAGGGCCTGACGTCGAGCAGGAGGCCGGCATCCGCGACCTCCACCGAGTGCTTCCCGATCGGGAGGAGCACTGGGCGCACCACCTGGAGGGTTCCTACGCCGGTCTCGACGACCTCGGAGGACGTGCAGACGCGAGCAGGTCGTGGCTCTACGTCGACAACGGAGATCGCGACATGGAGTGGTCCGTCCACGACAACACCGAGCTGTCCCGCTGGGTGCTGCACCACCGGGCGCTCGCCGTCCACGGTCCCCCTGCGTCGACTCTCGTCCCGGACGTGCCACCCCAGGTCCTGCGCAACGAGGCGGCGGCGCTCGCCCTTGCCCGGCGCCGCGACCTCGCCGCCGACCCCGAGTACCTCCAGAACGCGTGGGGCCAGCCGCACGAGGTGCTCACCCGCTGTCGCCTCCTGTTCTCGGCCACGAGAGCCGAGGTCACCGGGAGGCCGACGCAGCCCGCTGGTGCCGAGGCGTCCTCCCCGAGGAGTGGCACGACCTCATGGACCACGCCGTCGCCGTACGGCCGAACCCGACGCAACGCGTCCATCAGCAGGCGGATCCCGCTCTGTCGAGCCGGACCCGGGAGTTCGTCGAGTTCATGACGCCGTTGATCGTCCACGCCGCGGGCGCTGCAGGTGGGACTACCGCTGGAGGACCGGGTAGCGCAGGTGGGTGACGCCGACACCGGCGACCACCGTGGGATCGCCGAGCACGGAGGGGGTGTGCTCGAGGTGGTCGAAGAGCCGGACTCCGGAGCCGAGCAGGAGCGCCGCGATGTCCACGTGGACCTCGTCGAGGAGGCCGGCGTTCAGGCACTGCTGGATGGTGTCGGCGCCGTGCACCCCCACCGACTTCCCGGCAGCCGCGGCCTTGGCCTGGTGCACCGCACTCTCGAGCCCGTCGGTGACGAAGTGGACGGTCGAGTCGGGTCGCGGCCATCCGGCGGGGACCTGATGGGCGAGCACGAAGGCAGGTCCCCAGGCGTGGTTCCCGCCCCAGCCCTGGGCGACGTCGAACGTACGCCGACCGGTCAGCACCGCACCGAGCTCGGAGGTGAGCCGGCGGAGGTGCTCGGCGCTGGGCTCGGAGACCTTGAACGTCATGGGGTCCGAGCCTCCGGTGTGGAACTCGACGTCGCCGGAGTCGACGTACCAGTCGAACACCTCCGCCACGCCGTGCTCGCGGTCGGCGACGTAGCCGTCGAGCGACATGGACATGATCGCGACAAGCTTCGACATGGCGATGCTCCTTTCCGGGGGCGGTCGGGGACGACCACCGTGCACCCACACCACGAACGGCCTCGTGACGATCCGACAAAGGCCTCGGTCGCGAGACCCGGACCTCAGTCGAGACAGAGGCAGAACGGATGACCGGCCGGGTCGAGGAAGACCCGGAACCGGGTACCGGGCTGGTGGTCGTGCCGGGTGGCGCCGAGCGCGACCACGGCCTGCTCGCCGGCGTCGAGGTCGTCGACGACGACGTCGAGGTGCATCTGCTGGGGCACCTCCTGGCCCGGCCAGAGCGGAGGTCGGTAGGACTCGACCCGCTGGAACGACAGGCACTGTCCGTAGTCGGACCGGACGTCGGCCCACTCGGGTGAGGCTTCGACGGCCCACTCGAGCATCGCGCCGTAGAAGGTGGCGAGGGCGACGGGGTCGGGACAGTCCAGGACGAGGCTGGGGAACCGGGCGATGGCCATGGCGGCACGGTACCCGTGGCCTCCGACGGTCTTCCGCCATCCGGGTCGGTGGTGGGAGGGTTGGGGAGGCCGGCGGACGGGTACGTCATCAGGAGGGAGGGATCCACATGACTCGGCACCAAGCACTCGAGCTCCTGATCACGCGCCGCATCCCCGAGGAGGTCGCCTCCATCGAGGCCACGTCTGCGCGCGATCGCCGCCCGGATCGACGCCGCCACCGACGAGGAGTACGACCAGGTCCACCGCCGTCTCGACGAGCTGCTGACCGCCCGCGAGCGGGCCCGGCTCGCCGAGCGCCCAGGCGTCTTCGTCTAGCGAGCTCACGCGGGCCGCAGGTAGCGGTTGGTGTGGTGGATCCGGAAGCCGAGCCCGCCGTAGAGCGCGAGGGCCGGTGCGTTGTCGGTCTCCACGTGGAGCCACACGGTGGCCGCGCCCCGCTCGGCGCCCCACTCCAGCAGCGACGCCATCAGTGCCCTGGCGTGGCCCCGTCCGCGGTGCCGCGGCTCGACGACGAGTCCGTGCACCCCCAGCCAGTCGCCGTCGAGCGCCGCCCGGCAGGACCCGATCTCCTGCCCCTCCTCCACGCGTACGACGCGGACCCGCGGGCCGTCCTCCTCCACCTCCACGTCGGTGTCACGGCCGGCGCTCCGCCACGCCATGGCCAGCGAGGTCACCATGAAGTGCGCATCACCGCCCGGGGACGGCGGTCCACCCGAGGTCGACGAACGCCCGCTCGGTGTCCGACCCGAGCTCGACCTGGACCAGCGGCGTCCGGTCGCGGGCTCGGTAGAAGCCGCCGCACGGCCGACGGCCGCCTCGGCGCACGGGCAGACCGGGATCGCCGAGCGCGAGGCACGAGTTCGCGCGCTTGAGCAGCCGGCCGACCGGCGCCGGGTCGATCCGGAGCTCCCACTCGCCCAGGGGCACCCGCTCGACGAAGGGCCACAGCGGCACGCGCGTGCTGCTCGGCGTCGCGGACCGACACCCGCTGCCGCACCGAGGCCCGGGCCGGCACCGGCTTGCCGGTCACGATGTCGGCCAGCGGGATCTCCACCGGTGGCCCCGGACTCCGGCCGCACCGTGCACACCCCGTCCCGCCACGACGTACAGACGCCGAGCACGTCGGTCATCGCCGGGCCCCCGGACGGACCCGTCTCGCCCCGCACCACCCGGCGTACGACCACCCGCTGACCCACCACATGGGGGCCCAGGCCGTGGGCGGTTCCGGGGTCGGGCACGGGTGGATACTAGGCTGCGGTGCATCCGCTCAGTCGTGTCGTCAGGAGGACCAGGTGACCTACGTCATCGCCCAGCCGTGCGTCGATCTCAAGGACCGGGCCTGCGTCGACGAGTGTCCGGTGGACTGCATCTACGAAGGCAAGCGGATGCTCTACATCCACCCCGACGAATGCGTCGACTGCGGAGCCTGCGAGCCGGTCTGCCCGGTCGAGGCGATCTTCTACGAGGACGACACCCCGGAGGAGTGGAAGGGCTACTACGACGCCAACGTCCACTTCTTCGACGACCTCGGGTCGCCCGGTGGTGCGGCGAAGCTCGGCGAGATCGACCACGACCACCCGCTGGTCGCGGCGCTCCCGCCCCAAGAGCACGACGAGTGACCGCTCCGGCGTCGGTTGAGCCTGTCGAAACCACGTCGTGAACGTCTCGCAGCGGCTCCCGGACTTCCCCTGGGACCAGCTGACGGCGTACGCCGAGCAGGCGCGTGCGCATCCCGACGGGATCGTCGACCTGTCCGTCGGCACGCCCGTCGACCCCACGCCCGACGTCGTACGCCGTGCCCTGGAGTCGGCGTCCGACGCGCCGGGCTACCCCACGACCGTCGGCCGGGTCGAGACCCGGCAGGCGGCGGTCGACTGGCTGGCCCGCAGCCACGGCGTGACCGGGCTCGGGTCGACGGCGTGCTGCCGGTGATCGGCACCAAGGAGCTCGTCGCCTCCCTGCCGACGCAGCTGGGCCTCGGGCCGGGCGACCTGGTGGTGCACCCCGAGCTCGCCTACCCGACGTACGCCGTCGGGGCGGCCCTGGCGGGCACCCGGGTGCTGGCCGCCGACTCGCTGACCCAGCTCGGGCCGGAGCGACCGGCGCTGCTGTGGATCAACTCCCCGGCCAACCCCACCGGGCAGGTGCTCGGCGTGGAGCACCTGCGCAAGGTGGTCGCGTGGTGCCGCGACCGCGGGACCCTGCTGGTCAGCGACGAGTGCTACCTCGAGTGCGCCTGGGAGGGGGAGCGACCGCTGTCGGTGCTGCACCCCGACGTCTGCGGCGGCACCCACGACGGCATCCTCGCCGTCCACTCCCTGTCGAAGCGCTCCAACCTCGCCGGCTACCGCTGCGGCTTCGTCGCCGGTGACCCGGCCGTGGTCGCCGAGCTGCTGGCGGTGCGCAAGAACCTCGGTCTGATGCAGCCCGGCCCGCAGCAGGTGGCGATGGCCGCGGCGCTCGCCGACGACGCGCACGCCGTGCAGCAGCGCGCCCGCTACGCCGCCCGGCGCACCCGGCTACGAGCAGCCCTCGAGGCCGTCGGCTTCCGGATCGACCACTCCGAGGGCGCCCTCTACCTCTGGGCCACCCGTGGCCAGGACTGTTGGGAGACCGTCGCCGACCTCGTCGTCCTCGGCATCCTCGTCGCCCCCGGCGCCTTCTACGGCCCCGCCGGCAGCCGTCACGTCCGGGTCGCCCTCACCGCCACCGACGAGCGGGTCGACGCGGCGGCCGCCCGCCTGGCGTCGGTTGCCTGACACCGCGTGCGTGTGCGGATGTCCCGCCACGTCGTCGCAGACGCGACAGCGAAGATGGTGACCGAGGTGCTCGAAGAGCAGCGCGTCGAAGCGGAAGAGGCCGCGGACGGGTAGCCCGCACAGCGTCTGGAGGGCTCCCTGGTCGACCGCGTGCCCCCACTTCTCCGGCACCCGCTGGGCGCCCTGCGGCGACCTGACTGCCGGCCCGGTAGGCCGCGGGCAGGACGAGGCGCGACACCCGGTCCGACGCGACCACCCAGCCGTCCACGGTCGGGAACCTGGCACGGCAACATGAACGTCAGGCGTCATGAGGGTGTCATGCAGGCTCCTGGGATCCCGTGCCGCGGCCGGTTCGATGGATCTCGAGCCGCGCTCGCCCGAACGCGCTCGCCGGATCCGTGCTCAGGGCCGTCGAACGTTCACGCGGACTTCGGCTTCTGGCCAGAGGCTGGTCCCCGGCGGCTGTTCGCATGGGGCCTGTCGCGGACGCGTCAGGCGGGGAGTGGCCCCGGCGGTGTCCGTCGGCGATGACTGGAGGTTTCCATGAGATCACTCTCGCCTCGACAGCGGCGTCTCGCCGCTGTCGCCGCCGCCGCGCTCGCCGTTGCCGGGGTCTCGGGCGCCGCGGCCGCACAGGGCAGCGGCAGCTCGAACCCGACCGCCGCCGCACGTCAGGCGATCGAGGGCGGCAAGGCCAAGAACGTCATCCTCTTCCTCGGCGACGGGATGGGCGACAGTGAGATCACCATCGCTCGCAACTACCTCGAGGGAGCCGACGGACGTCTGTCGATGGACGCCCTGCCGCTCACCGGTGAGTACACGACGTACTCCGTCGACAAGAGCGGCAGCGTCAACTACGTCACGGACTCGGCGGCCAGCGGAACGGGATGGGCGACCGGTACCAAGACCTACAACGGAGCCATCTCGGTCGACCGGTTCGACAACGACCTGCCCACCGTCCTCGAGCTGGCGCAGGACGCCGGCTACACGACGGGAGACATCACCACCGCCGAGCTGACCGACGCGACCCCCGCCGTGCTCGCCTCCCACGTGTCCGACCGCGGTTGCCAGGGGCCGGCCAACATGGCCAGCTGCCCTCAGGACGCCAAGCAGAACGGAGGCCCCGGCTCCATCGCCGAGCAGATGGTCGACCACGGCGTCGACATCCTGATGGGCGGCGGTGCCGGCCGGTTCGGGCAGGCCGTGACCGGCGGTCCGTACGCCGGGCAGACGGTGCTCCAGCAGGCTCAGGCCGAGGGCTACACCGTGGTGCAGGACCGAGCCGGCATGGACGCGCTGACGCCGTCGGACCAGGTGCTGGGTCTCTTCTCCAGCGGCACCATGCCGACCCGCTGGAACGGCCCCACGGCCGAGCCCTACACCACCGACACGGCCGCCAACACGACCGGCACCGGAGCCGAGTGCGTGACCGGCAACGCCCCGGCCGACCAGCCGAGCCTGGAGGAGATGACGAAGAAGACCCTGGCGCTGCTCGATGCCAGGACGCGCAGCGGGAACGGTCAGGCCAAGGGCAAGCCCGGTTTCTTCCTCCAGGTGGAGGGAGCGTCCATCGACAAGCAGGACCACGCGTCCAACCCGTGCGCCCAGATCGGTGAGACCGTCGACTTCGACCGCGCCATCGCCGCCGGCCTCGCCTACGCCAAGACGCACCCGGACACGCTCCTGGTCGTCACCGCCGATCACGGCCACACGAGCCAGATCGTGGAGTTCCCGCAGACGGCGGCGCACCACACGCCGGGCGCCTTCCAGACGCTCCTGACCGCGGACGGCTCGCAGATGGTCGTGAACTACGCGACCGTCGCCGGGACCGGCGCGTCCCAGGACCACACCGGGACCGAGGTCCGGATCGCAGCGCAGGGCCCCCAGGCGGCGCGGGTCCTCGGAGTGACCAACCAGACCGATCTGTTCGCCACGTTCGAGGCGGCGCTCGGGCTCGGCTGACCAGGCGCCGCGGTGCCGCCACCAGCATGGGGCAGGTGGCGGCACCGCAGCGCGGCTCTGGGCGCGTGGGCACGCATGACGACGCGTGGCCCACGTCGCCGCGTCGACGTGCGACGCGGACGGTACGACTGACCGGGCTGAGCCCCGGGTCAGGCGCTGTCGGGCCCCGGCATCGGCCAGGGCTGGTCGCTGACGGCCGCCACCGTCAGCTGGTGCTGCTCGTCGAACGTCTCGGCCACCGGGGCGTCCTTGACGTTCTCCGGGATGCGGACCGCGGTGATCGACTCGAGACGCACGACCGAGTGCTCGGAGTGCGTGCTGAGAACGAGGCCGTGACCGTCGATGCCGGCCACCGTCCCGCGGAGCCAGTGGCCCTGGACCAGGACCTCCACCGGCAGATGGTTGTTCTCGGCACGGCGCAAGGCGGTACCGATGGTGAAAATCGTTGAATCGTGCATGTTGAAACCCCCCCAAAGCCCCCCCGGGCTCTGCACTTGTGAGGACAACAGTAGGGCCCGGACCGACGTCCGTGGGGCTTTCGCTCACTGAAATCGTCCCCAGTTCGGTAAAGATCTGCGGAACCGGTACGAGGATCAGCCGACGACGACGGATCCCGCTCCTGCGGCGCCGCCGCGCCGCCACCCCGCGTTGCTGCCGACGGTCCAGTCCCGGCCGTCGTAGCCCACGCGGGTCAGGCCGAGCCCCGGCGCCCGGCCGACGAGGTACGACGCGATCGCCCAGCCCTGCGGGTGCGAGGACGCGTCGATCTCGAGGCGGGAGCCCTCCGCCACCCGCACCGGGACCGTCCCGAACGCGGGGGCGAGCGTGCGGCGCAGCGCGGCGGCCCGCCGGCCGGCGGGAGCCGGCGTACCGGACGACGGGTCGAGGTGGCAGGAGAACGCAGCGGGGGAGAAGCCGGTGAGGGCCGAGGCCAGCGCGCGGGCGTCCGACTCGTACACCGCGTACGCCTCCGGGAAGCCGGAGCGCTGCACGTGCTGCGCGGCGACCGTGACCGGCATCGCCTGGTAGCCGGGGACCCGGTCGAGAGCGTCGTAGAAGGCGTTGGTGGCGTGCACCGGGTCCAGGATCTGCGCGGGGCGTCCCCCATCCCTGCGACGGGCGCTGCTGGAACAGGCCGAGCGAGTCCCGGTCACCGCCGCGCAGGTTGTAGAGCTTGGACTCCTGGAGGGCGGCGGCCAGAGCGATGGTCGCCGCGTGGGCCGGCATCCCCCGGTGCACGGCGATCGCCGAGATCAGGCTGGCGTTGCGGGCCTGGGTGTCGGTCAGCACGACACTGAGCCCCTTCACCTTGGTGGTGCACAGACCGGCTGTCTCGTCGCTGCCGGAGCCGTGCCGCGAGACGCCGTACCAGACCCCTCCCACCACCAGGACGAGCGGGACCACGACCGCGGCCGTCCGCCGCAGGATGCTCATCAGTTCTGGTGCAGCGCCTCGTTGAGCGCGACCCCACCGGCGCGCCACGGGACGACCTCCACCGTCCCGGTCACCGAGTTGCGGCGGAACAGCAGGTGGTCGCCGCCCGAGAGCTCGAGCGCCTTGACCACGCGGCCGTCGGGCAGGGTCACCTTGGTCCCGGCGGTCACGTAGCAGCCGGCCTCGACCACGCAGTCGTCGCCGAGGGAGATGCCGATGCCGGCGTTCGCGCCCAGCAGGCAGCGCCGGCCGATGGAGACGACCTGCGTACCGCCTCCCGACAGGGTGCCCATGATCGAGGAGCCGCCGCCCACGTCGGAGCCGTCGCCGACGACGACGCCGGCGGTGATCCGTCCCTCGACCATGGACGTCCCGAGCGTGCCGGCGTTGTAGTTGACGAACCCCTCGTGCATGACCGTCGTGCCCTCGGCCAGGTGCGCACCGAGGCGGACCCGGTCGGCGTCGGCGATCCGGACGCCGGACGGCACGACGTAGTCGGTCATCCGGGGGAACTTGTCGACGCCGAAGACCTGCACCGGGCCCTGCGCCCGCAGCCGCAGCCGCGTCGCCTCGAAGTCGTCGACCGGGCAGGGCCCGGCGCTGGTCCACGCGACATTGGTGAGGACCCCGAAGATGCCGTCCAGGTTCTGCGCGTGCGGGCGCACGAGTCGGTGGGAGAGCAGGTGCAGGCGGAGGTAGGCGTCGGGCACGTCGCGGGGCGGCTCGGTGAGGTCGGCGGCGACCTGCACGACCTCGGTCCGGACGCGCCGAGCCGGATGGTCGGCGGCCAGGGCCGCGAGGTCCGCGGGCGCGGACGCGTCGGGGCGGCGGGTCGCCGAGCGCCGGGGCCGGGAACCAGGTGTCCAGGACGGTGCCCTCGCTCGCGCCGCTCGTCACGACGCTCGCCAGGCCCCAGCCGTACGCCCGCCCGGGCGCGCTCTGCTCGGTCACGCGGGGGAGTCTACGGAGCAGCCGTCGCGTCACTGGCCCGTCCGGCCGTCGATGCGCTCGCGCAGGAGGTCCGCGTGCCCGACGTGCCGCGCGTACTCCTCGATCAGGTGGACGACGATGTCGCGCACCTCGGCGCGCTCGTCGCCGAAGCGGACCTCCGCGCCGAGGTCGTCGATGCCGGCGTACACCTCGCGGGCATGGGCGACCTCGCGGTTCCACGACTCCCAGGCGTCGGCGACCACGTCGTCGTCGGCCACCGCCCCGTTGAAGTCGAGGTCGCGGTCCTCCTCGGTGCGGTACAGCCGGGGCAGGTCCATCCTGGCCCTCGAGCCAGCGGCGGAACCAGTGGTGCTCGACCTTGGCGAGGTGGCGGACCAGCCCGAGCAGGGACATCGACGACGGCGGCACGGAGCGCTGCGCCAGCTGCTCGGCGTCGAGCCCGTCGCACTTCAGCTCCAGGGTCATCCGGTAGCGGTCGAGGTACTCCGCCAGCACGGCCTTCTCGCCGGCGGAGGTCTCGATGGCCTCGCGGGGGTCGTCCTCGGGGTCCACCCACATGTCGGGGAACTGGCGTTCGCTCATGGGACGGCACTCTTCCGGTCCCGGGTGGCCCGGGTCGAATCGGTTCGATCCGGTTCAACCCGGTGGCTCGTGCTCCGGGGCCCCCGTACCCTGGGGCCAAGGCGTCTGAGCCGTCATCAGCGGCGAGCCTCCGGAAGAACCGGCCCGATCGAGCAGCGGGCCTCAGTAGAACCGGACGGGTGGGCCCGTCACAGCCTGCAACGAGCGGTTGCCCGCGTCGGTCGAACCGATCGAGACCAGCGGGAGCAGCAAGCGAGGTGGTACCGCGGCCCCGGCAGCAGGGGGTCGTCCTCGTGGACGAGGACGACGACCAGGAGCGAGAGCCACCGATGACCTACCCGAAGGTCTCCACAGACCCCGCCGCCGACTCGGTCGCCGGCGTGCCCGCCACCCCGCGCTTCCCGCAGATCGAGGAGCGGGTGCTGGCCTACTGGGAGGCCGACGACACCTTCCGGGCGAGCGTCGAGCAGCGCGACGCGGGCGAGGACGGCGACAACGAGTTCGTCTTCTACGACGGCCCGCCGTTCGCCAACGGGCTGCCGCACTACGGCCACCTGCTCACCGGCTACGTCAAGGACCTGATCCCGCGCTACCAGACGATGCGCGGTCGCCGGGTCGAGCGCCGCTTCGGCTGGGACACCCACGGCCTGCCGGCCGAGCTCGAGGCGATGCGCCAGCTCGGCATCAAGACCACCGACGAGATCCTCGACATGGGGATCGAGGCGTTCAACGCCGAGTGCCGCAAGTCGGTCTTCGAGTACACCGACGAGTGGCGCGACTACGTCACCCGGCAGGCCCGCTGGGTCGACTTCAGCCACGACTACAAGACCCTCGACCTCGACTACATGGAGTCGGTCATGTGGGCCTTCCAGCAGCTGTGGCAGAAGGGGCTGGCCTACGAGGGCTTCCGCGTCCTGCCCTACTGCTGGAACGACGAGACCCCGCTGTCCAACCACGAGCTGCGGATGGACGAGGACGTCTACCAGCTGCGGCAGGACCCCGCCGTCACGGTCGGCTGCCGGCTCGAGACCGGGGAGATCGCGCTGGTCTGGACGACCACGCCGTGGACGCTGCCGTCCAACCTGCTGATCATGGTCGGCACCGACATCGACTACGTCGTGGTCGAGTCCGACGTCACCGGCACCACCGAGCGCTACGTCGTCGGCGCCGCCCGGCTGGCGGCGTACGCCCGCGAGCTGAAGAACGAGGACAGCGAGTCGGTCGAGGACCAGGTCGTCGAGCGGCTGACCGGCCGCGACCTGCTCGGGACGCAGCTACACGCCACCGTTCACCTACTTCCAGGGGCACCCGCACAGCCACCGGGTGGTCGAGGCCGACTTCGTCACCACCGAGGACGGCACCGGGCTCGTGCACAGTGCCGGCGCCTTCGGTGAGGAGGACAAGGCGATCACCGACCGTGAGGGCATCGAGCTCGTGGTCGCGGTGGCCAAGAACGGCACGTTCACCTACCCGATCACCGACTACGAGGGCCTGCACGTCTTCGACGCGAACCTCGCGATCATCGAGCACCTCAGGAACGCGACGCGGGTCTCGACGGGCTCGGCCAGCGAACCCGCGGAGACCGGCTCGGTCACGCCGGGCACGGTCCTGCTGCGGCGCGAGTCCTACGAGCACCCCTACCCGCACTGCTGGCGCTGCCGCGAGCCGCTGATCTACATGGCCGTGTCGTCGTGGTTCGTGAGCACCACCAAGATCCGTGACCGGATGCTCGACCTGAACCAGCAGATCCGCTGGGTGCCCGAGCACATCAAGGACGGTCAGTTCGGCAGGTGGCTGGAGAACACCCGCGACTGGTCGATCTCACGCAACCGGTTCTGGGGCAGCCCGATCCCGGTCTGGAAGAGCGACGACCCGGCGTACCCGCGCATCGACGTGTACGGCTCCCTGGACGAGCTCGAGCGCGACTTCGGCGTACGCCCGGACGACCTGCACCGGCCGTTCATCGACGACCTCACCCGGCCCAACCCCGACGACCCTCGCCCCCGAGGAGGGGGTCGACGATGCGCCGCGTCACCGACGTCATGGACTGCTGGTTCGAGTCCGGCTCGATGAGCTTCGCCCAGGTGCACTACCCGTTCGAGAACGCCGACTGGTTCGAGCACCACTTCCCGGGCGACTTCATCGTCGAGTACATCGGCCAGACCCGCGGCTGGTTCTACACGATGCACGTGCTGGCGTCGGCGATCTTCGAGCGGCCGGCGTTCGAGACCTGCCTGTCGCACGGCATCGTGCTGGGCAGCGACGGCCAGAAGATGTCGAAGTCGCTGCGCAACTACCCCGACGTCCGCGAGGTCTTCGACCGCGACGGCGCCGACGCGATGCGCTGGTTCCTGATGTCGTCGCCGATCCTGCGCGGGGGCAACCTGATCGTCACCGAGCAGTCGATCCGCGAGGGCGTCCGGCAGGTGCTGATCCCGCTGTGGAACTGCTGGTACTTCTTCGCGCTCTACGCCAACGCGGCGGAGCGCGGCTACGACGCGAAGCGCTCCACGGCGTCCACCCACCCGATGGACCGCTACCTGCTGGCCAAGACCCGGCAGTACGTCGAGGCGCGACGCGGCAGCTGGACGACTACGAGGTCGCGAACGCCTGCGACACGACGCGGGCGTTCCTCGACGTGCTCTCGAACTGGTACATCCGCCGGTCGCGCGAGCGCTTCTGGGCCGCCGACGGCGTCGTCGACACCGACGCGTTCGACACCCTCTTCACCGTCCTCGAGACGGTCTGCCGGGTCGCGGCGCCGCTGCTCCCGCTCACGACCGAGGAGGTCTGGCGCGGCCTCACCGGCGAGCGGTCGGTGCACCTGACCGACTGGCCCGACGCCGACGACCTGCCGGCCGACGACGAGCTGGTCGAGGCCATGGACCAGGTGCGTGACGTCTGCTCGGCCGGCTCGGCCCTGCGCAAGGGCGCCGCGCTGCGCAACCGGCTGCCGCTGTCGTCGCTGACGGTGGTGGTCGCCGGGCGCCGAACGGCTCGACGGGCTTCGAGGAGATCGTGGCCGACGAGCTCAACGTCAAGGACGTCCGCCTGCTCGACGCCGACCACCCCGACGCCACGTCGTACGGCGTCTCGCAGCGGCTCACCGTGAACGCGCGCGCCGCCGGGCCCCGGCTCGGCAAGGACGTGCAGACCGCGATCAAGGGCGTCGAAGTCGGGGGACTGGTCGGTCGTCCGAGAACGGTGAGGTGACGGCCGGCGGGCTGCTGCTGCAGGAGGGCGAGTTCACCCTCGAGACGGTCGCCTCGGGCGGCGACGGCTCCGCGACCGGGATGCTGCCCGGCGGCGGCTTCGTGGTGCTCGACACCGCGGTCACGCCCGCGCTCGAGGCCGAGGGCGTGGCGCGCGACCTGGTCCGGGCCGTGCAGCAGGCCCGCCGCGACGCCGGGCTCGACGTCTCCGACCGGATCGCGCTCACCGTGGTGGCCGCGGCCGCGGCCGCCGACGCGGCGCGTACGCACGCCGACCTGATCGCCCGCGAGACCCTCGCGACGTCGTTCGACGTGCAGGAGGCCGACGTCGAGTCGCCGGTGATCGAGCTCGAGCGGGCCTGAGGCGGCTGGTTGGATGGGGTGCCGTGGACCTGGACCTGAGCGCCGACGTCGTCACGCTCACCGAGCAGCTCGTGGACATCGAGTCGGTGAGCCGCCACGAGCAGCCGCATCGCCGACGCCGTGGAGGCCGCGCTCACCGGCCTGCCGCACCTGACGCTGGTCCGGCGCGGCCACACCGTCGTCGCGCGTACCGAGCTGGGTCGCGGCGAGCGGGTGGTCCTGGCGGGCCACCTCGACACGGTGCCGCTCAACGACAACCTGCCGAGCCGCAACGACGGCACGCACCTCCACGGCCTCGGCAGCTGCGACATGAAGGGCGGCGACGCGGTCATCCTCAAGCTGGCGGCCGAGGTGACCGAGCCGGTGCGCGACGTCACCTTCATCCTCTACGAGGCCGAGGAGATCGAGAGCGAGTTCAACGGCCTCGGCATGCTCGCCGCGAGCGACCCCGACCTGATGCGGGCCGACTTCGCGATCCTGATGGAGCCCTCCGACGCCGTCGTCGAGGCCGGCTGCCAGGGCACGATGCGGGTCGAGGTCACCGTCCACGGCGAGCGGGCCCACAGCGCCCGGTCGTGGAAGGGCGTCAACGCGATCCACCGGATCACGCCCGTCCTCGAGCGGCTCGCGGCGTACGACGCGCGGATGCCGGTCATCGACGGCCTGACCTACCACGAGGGCCTGAACGCGGTCGGCATCAGCGGCGGCGTCGCCGGCAACGTGCTGCCCGACCTGTGCACCGTGTCGGTGAACTACCGCTTCGCCCCCGACCGCAGCGAGGCCGAGGCCGAGGCGTTCCTGCGCGACTTCTTCTCGGGGTACGACGTGCAGGTCGCCGACAGCGCCCCGGGAGCCCTGCCCGGTCTCGACCGTCCGGCGGCCAAGGCGTTCGTCGAGGCGGTCGGCGGCACGGTCAACCCGAAGTTCGGCTGGACCGACGTCTCCCGCTTCGCCGCGCTCGGCGTCCCGGCGGTCAACTTCGGCCCCGGCGACCCGATGCTGGCCCACAAGCAGGAGGAGTTCGTGCCGCTGGAGCAGATCCGCCACTGCGAGCAGGCGCTCCGGACCTGGCTCGGAGGTGGTGCGCGATGACCGACAAGCACGAGAAGTTCAAGGGCCCGGTGGTGATGCGCCGCAGCCAGGTCGACGGCACGACCACCGACCAGCGGCTGCTCGACTCCCGCGGCGCGACCGACTGGGTGCACACCGACCCGTGGCGGGTGCTCCGGATCCAGGCCGAGTTCGTCGAGGGCTTCGGCGCGCTCGCCGAGCTCGGCCCGGCGATCGCCTGCTTCGGCTCCGCCCGCACCCGGCCCGACGACCCGACGTACGCCAAGGGCGAGGAGGTCGGGCGCAAGCTGACCGCGGCGGGGTTCGCGGTGATCACCGGCGGCGGTCCCGGGGTCGATGGAGGCGGTCAACAAGGGCGCCAGCGAGGCGGGCGGCATCAGCGTCGGCCTCGGCATCGAGCTGCCCTTCGAGTCCGGCCTCAACCAGTGGGTCGACATCGGCATCAACTTCCGCTACTTCTTCGCCCGCAAGACGATGTTCGTGAAGTACTCCCAGGGCTTCATCGTGCTGCCGGGCGGTCTCGGCACCCTCGACGAGCTGTTCGAGGCGCTGACCCTGGTGCAGACCCAGAAGGTCACCATGTTCCCGCTGGTGCTGCTCGGCACCGACTACTGGCGCGGCATGCTCGACTGGCTGCGCGACACGCGCGCTCGCGCACGGCACGATCAACCAGTCCGACATCGACATGCTCCACGTCACCGACGACGTCGACGAGGCCGTCGCCCTGATGGTGGAGGCGCACGCCAAGGACTCACGCCGATGATGTGGTTCTTCGCGATCCTGATCGTGCTCGCGCTCGGCGGGGTCGCCGTGGTCGCCGCCGGGCGCGGTCAGCCGATGGGCGCCGGCGTACGACGACGCTCCCGACTCGCTGGTCCCGGCCGACGGTCCGGTGACCGCCGACGACCTGCGCCGGATCCGGTTCCCGCTCGCGGTCCGCGGCTACCGGATGGCCGAGGTGGACGCCCTGCTCGAGCGGCTCGCCGAGGAGCGCGAGGCGGCCGACCGGGCGGCTCCCGACGGCGAGGCGCCGACGGCGAGACCGCCGGCCCGCCAGCCGGGTCTCCCGAGGACCGAAGGTGACACCGACCCGTCCGCGTCGGCACACTGAGCGTCCGTGAAGCCTGAGTACATCGTCTACGTCCTCACCTTCCTGTCCGCCGTCGTCGTCGTCCTGACCCGGGTCCGGCTGTCCCAGGCCCGGGCCGCGGGGCAGCACCAGGTGGGCATGGGGACGGTGAACGCCCATACGGCGTTCGGCGTCGTCGCGGTCGTGCTGTGGGTGTTCTTCCTGGTGACCGGGCACGACAACTCGTGGGTCGGGGTCGTCGCCCTGTTCTTCTACTGGCTCACCGCCCTGCTCGGCCTGCTGATCCTGATGCGGTGGCTGCCGAGCCGCGGCAAGCACGCGTCGGGCACCGCCGACGACCGGTGGTCGGAGGGCCCGGGGTTGTCGGTGCTCGCCCATGTGGGGATGCTGGTGGGCGTGCTCGTGTTCACCTGGTACTTCGCGACCCACAGCTGATGCCGGCCGCGTCTCCCGGAGCCCACGACGGCGCCGCGGCCTCGCCGCCGCGGCGCTGTCGCTCGCCCTCCTGCCGGCGGCTGCTCGTCCTCCCCGTCCGGGCGGCCGCGACCGACGAGCGCCCCGCGGTGATCGGACGCCGCGTGATCGGCCACTCCGTGCAGGGCCGGCCGATCGTGGCCTGGCACCTCGGGGAGCCGGGCAAGCCGAAGGTCGTGCTGATCTCGCTCATGCACGGCAACGAGCCCGCGCCGCGGCGGATCCTGACCGACCTGCGCGACGGCTACCCGGTGCACGACGTGAACCTCTGGGTGGTGCCGGTCTACAACCCCGACGGCTTCGCCCGCCGCACCCGCAAGAACGCCCACGGCGTCGACCCGAACCGCAACTACCCCTTCAAGTGGGCGCGGCTCACCGGCGGCTACGACTCCGGCCCGAAGCCGGCCTCCGAGCCGGAGACGCGAGCGATGATGCGGTTCCTGTCGACGGTGAAGCCGGCGTACGTGCTGTCCTTCCACCAGCCGCTGCACGGCGTCGACATCACCGCAGCGCCCGGCGTTCTCCCGCCGCGTCGCGAAGGCGCTCGACCTGCCGATGACGCGCCTGAACTGCGGCAGCACCTGCCACGGCACCATGACGATGTGGTTCAACCACCGGTTCCCCGGCTTCGCGCTCACCGTGGAGTTCGGCGCCGTCCCCGCCGGCCGCGAAGCTCCGCGCCGCCCCCGACAAGATCCTGCACCTCTTCGGCGCCTGGCGCGGCGGGGTCGAGGGGATCTCCGGGACTGACGCGCGTCGCGGCATGGGGCGCCGTTTGGTCCCACAACCGCAGGCGTTCGGCCCTGCCAAGGCATGCGGTTGGGGACCGAACCGCAGCGCAGGAGTCGCCGGAGGCCGGCGGGACGCGGCCCCTCACCGGCCCTCGAAGACCGGCTTCTCCTTGGCGATGAACGCCGCGACGGCGGCGGCGTGGTCGGCGGTGGCGCCGGTCAGGGTCATCCGGGTCGACTCGAAGGCGACGGCCTCGGCGAAGTCGTGGCCGGCGGCGTACTCCACCGACTGCCGCATCGCGCCGAGCGCCACCGTCGGCCCGGCCGCCAGCCGCGCGGCCAGGTCGGCGACGACCGCGCCGAGCTCCGCCGCGGGGACCACCTGGGTGGCGAGCCCCAGCGAGAGCGCCTCGTCGGCCTTGACGGTGCGCGGGAAGTAGAGCAGCTCGATCGCCTTCGCCTTCCCGACCAGCCGCTGGAGCGTGAAGCTCGACCCGGTGTCGCACGACAGCGCGACGTTGGCGAAGGCGAGGTTGAAGCCGGCCGTGTCGGCCACGATCCGCAGGTCGCAGGCGAACGCCAGGCTCGCGCCGGCCCCGGCGGCCACGCCGTTGACCGCGGCGATGACGGGCTTCGCCATCCCGACCAGCGTGGTCACGATCGGGTTGTAGTGCTCGTCGACGGTGCGGAACAGCGCGTCGCTCGACTCGCTGTGCAGGATCTCGATGTGCTCCTTGAGGTCCTGACCCACGCAGAACGCGCGGCCGGTCCCGGTCAGCACCACGCACCGGACGGCGGCGTCGTCCGCCACCTGGCGTACCGCCGCGAGCAGCGCCTCCTTCGTCGCGACGTCGAGGCTGTTCATCGCGTCGGGACGGTTGAGGGTGATGGTCGCGACGCCGTCGGCGACCTCCAGCAGGACCGGTGAGACCTCAGCGCTCATGCCCGCAGGTTAGGGCAGCCGAGGTTCGGGTCCGCACGCGACCGTCACATCCCCAGGCAGCGGGCCACGAAGCGGTCGGAGGCCGGCTTGAGGCGCGCCGCCTCGCTGGTGAACAGGTCGGCGGCCGCCTGGCCCGGCCAGTCGCGGGGAAGCAGCTCCGCCGGCAGCCCGGGGTCGTCGAAGAGGAACTTGCGCCACTCGTGCACGAGCCGGAACCGCGCCGCGAACGCCGCCTCGTCCTCGTCGGCCGGGGCCGCTGCCGGTCGCCGCGCGACCAGCGCGTCCGCCAGGTCCGGCCACGCGGCGTACGACGTGGCGAGGGCCGCCAGGTCCCACGCGCCCACGCGGGTCGGGGGAGAGCTCGACCGCGACGGCGTGCCGGGCGCTCCCGCCGGCGCGGGCGACCACCTCGTCGACCTCGGGCCGGTCGAACGGGCACAGCCAGACGGCCGGGGCGTGCTCGGCGTACCCGAGGTAGTGCAGCTCCTCCCGCAGCCGGAGCCGGGCCCGCGCTCGCGCGGCAGGTCGACGAACACCAGCCGCCAGCGTCCGTCCCACGCCTCGGGACCGCGGCGGTAGATCCGGGACGCCGCCTCGGTGAGCCGCTCGATCGCCCGCCGGGTAGCGCGGTAGCCGGGCGCGGCGTCGACCCTGGTGGGCTCCAGCCACCCCTGCGCCGACATCCGCGAGATGGCCGTGCGCACCGCGGGAGCGGCGATCCCGACCGGCTCCAGGAGCCGGATCAGCGAGGAGACGGGCGCCTGGTCACCGCGCGATCGGAGGTGGTCGCCGTACACGTCGAACAGGGCCGAGCGTGCGCGCATGCGGTCACTGTGCCAGTTCCCGTCCGGGGCTGACCGGCGTCCCCCGCCGCGATAGGGGATAATGGTGCACGCATCGGCGTGCGGGGTTCGTTCTCCCGCGCGTTCTGAATCCGATCAAGAAGAATGAGGTGCGCGGATGGCGGCAATGAAGCCGCGGACGGGCGACGGTCCGCTCGAGGTCACCAAGGAGGGCCGCGGCATCGTGATGCGCGTGCCCCTCGAGGGCGGTGGCCGGCTCGTCGTCGAGCTCAACGCCGAGGAGGCGGGCGCACTGGGAGACGCCCTCAAGGACGTCGTGGGCTGAGGTGCCTGCGACCGCGACGACCCTTCCACCACAGGTCTCACCCCCGGCCTTCGCGCTGAGCGGGTCGCTCCCGCACGCGCTGGCGGGGGTGGAGGTCGTCGCCTACCCGTTCACGACCGACGACGGCACCCCGGTTCTCGGGCCGGGGGCCGACGCCGCCGGGGACGCGCTCGGGATCGACCTGCTGGCCGTGCTCGAGTCGCGCCGAGCGCGGGGCACCGGCGGCGAGGTCGTCGCCGTTCCCCGTGGGCGGCCTACCCGACAACCGGTCGCTGCGCCTGGTCCTCCTGGTCGGCCTGGGCGACGAGACCCCGGGTGACTTCCGCCGGGCCGGCGCCGCGCTGGCACGACACACCGTCGACCACGACACCGTGGCCACCACGGTCGCCGCGGCCGGCGGAGGCGAGGCGCTGACCGCGTTCGTGGTCGGCGCGATGCTGGGCTCCTTCGGCTTCCACTGGCGCTCGGAGGGCCCCGAGCACCAGCCCGTACGCCGGGTGGTGCTCGCCGCGATCGACGACGACGCCTCGGCCGACCTCGAGCGTGGTCTCGAGCTCGGCGGTGCCGGCTGGCGGGCCCGGATGCTGGCCACCGTCCCGTCCAACCTCAAGTCGCCCCAGTGGCTGGCCGAGCAGGCCGAGGCGCTGGCCGCCGAGCACGGCCTGGCCTGCGAGATCTGGGACGAGCAGAAGCTGGCCCGCAAGGGCTTCGGTGGGGTGCTGGCCGTCGGGCAGGCGTCGGCGACACCGCCGCGCCTGATCCGCCTCGACTACACGCCGCCGCGCGGCGCTCGCAAGGCGCCGCGGGTGGTCCTCGTCGGCAAGGGCATCACCTTCGACACCGGCGGTCTGTCCATCAAGCCCGGCGAGGCCATGTCCACGATGAAGCGCGACATGACCGGCGGCGCGGTGGTGATGGCCGTGCTGGCGGCGCTCGGCCGGATGGGCTGCCCGTTCCGGGTCACCGGGCTGGTCCCCGCCGCCGAGAACGCGATCGGCGGCAACGCGCTGCGTCCCGGTGACGTGCTCACCCAGTACGGCGGCCGGACGACCGAGGTGCTCAACACCGACGCCGAGGGACGGCTGGTGCTCGCCGACGCGATGGCCTACGCCGTGGACGAGCTCGACCCCGCCGTCCTGGTCGACGTCGCCACGCTCACCGGCGCGATCAAGGTCGCCCTCGGCCAGCGGGTCGGTGCCTTCTTCGCCAACGACGACCGGCTGGCCGCCCGGCTCTTCGACGCCGGCGCCGCCTCCGGCGAGCCGCTGTGGCGGATGCCGCTGGAGAGCGACTACGAGGACACCTTGTCGTCGACGGTCGCCGACGCGAAGAACAACCCCGGCGGCCCCGGTGCGATCACGGCCGCGCTGTTCCTCCAGCACTTCGCCGGCGACGTGCCCTGGGCCCACCTCGACCTGGCCTCGGTCGGCGACTCGCCCTCGGAGTCCTTCGAGTGGACGCACCGGCCCGTCCGGCTTCGGCGCCCGCGCGCTGCTGACCTGGCTGACCGGGCCCGAGGCCCTCGCCGGCATCGTCCGATGAGCGGGCTGCGTGGCCTCACCGTGCGCTGGTCGCTCGCGGACGCCCCCGACGGCGTCGAGCAGCGCGCTGGCCGACTACGTCGCGGACACGTCGTACGACCGGTTCAGCGCGCTGCCCGACCTGGCCTTCAAGACGTGGCGGACGGTGCCGGGCGAGTGGTTCGAGGGCTGCTACGTGTTCGCGGACGAGGCGGCGCGGGAGGCGTTCCAGGAGAGCTTCACGGCCGGAGCGGCGGACGCGCCCGGAAGTCCGGATCATCGGCAGCGCACCGGTCCTGATCGAGCCGTGCGCCGTGGTGGCGATCGCCGAGGGCGGCGCGGGCTTCCGCCCGGCCGGTCGTGCCTGACCGCGGCGTAGGCCTTGCGAGCAAGCTCGCTGCGTTGCTCGCTGCGGTGTCCGGCCCGGACTTCGTCCGGTCCGGACGTCCTCACTCAGGCCTCGTCGCCGGCCCATTCCTTCTTGGCCACGAGCAGCCCGTCGCCGACCGGCAGCAGCATCGGCACCAGCGACTCGTGCGCGGCGATCTCCTTGCCGAGGTCGCGGATGACCACGGTCTCCTCGTCGCGCTGCGACGGGTCGGCGACCCGGTCGTGCCACAGCGCGTTGTCGAACGCGACGACGCCGCCGGGGCGCAGCAGGCGCAGCGCCTCCTTGAGGTAGGCGCCGTACTCGGTCTTGTCGCCGTCGCAGAAGACCAGGTCGTAGTGGCCGTCGGTGAGGCGGGGGAGGACGTCGAGCGCCGCGCCGGCGATCGTGCGGGCGCGCTGGGGGGCCACGCCTCCCTCGGTGAAGGTCTCGCGGGCCAGCCGCTGGTGCTCGGCCTCGATGTCCACGGTGGTGAGGATGCCGTCGGACCGCATGCCGCGCAGCAGCCAGAGACCGGAGACGCCGGTGCCGGTGCCGACCTCGACGACCGCGCGGGCCTCGATCACCGACGCCAGGAAGCGCAGCGCCGCGCCGCCACCGGGCCCGATCGCGACCACGCCGACCTCGTCGGCCCGGGCGCGGGCCGCCGCGAGCACGTCGTCCTCGGCCACGAAGCCCTCGGCGTAGGACCAGCTGGCGGACTTGGGCGGAGCAACGGACATGGCGGTCGCGGCCTTCCGGTTCAGGGGCGGCGCGGGCGGGGCGCTCGTCGGTCAACAGGTCACGGCGACCCTATCGCGCAGGTCGGGCCGGACGCCGGGAACACGGCGGCCCCTCCCGTTCGTTGGAGACCGTGACGTCGCGATGACGTTCGTCGGGTCGTTCACATGCTGCGAGGGGCTCTTCTCACAGGTTCCTCTCAGCCGTGGAGACGAGAGTTCGCAGCGAGGAGAAACCACTGTTCGGGTCACCGGCGCGCAGACGCCAGCAGGAGGAGCTCGTGGACACCGGTTCGCAGCCGTACGACGAGCCCGCCCCTGAGCAGGTCACGGACCAGGCCGGCGTACCCACGTGGGAGGAGATCGTCGACCGGCACTCCGACCGCGTCTACCGTCTCGCCCTGCGCCTGACCGGCAACCGGCACGACGCCGAGGACCTGACCCAGGAGGTCTTCGTCCGCGTCTTCCGCAGCCTCTCGACCTACACCCCCGGCACCTTCGAGGGCTGGATCCACCGGATCACCACCAACCTCTTCCTCGACCAGGCGCGCCGCAAGCAGCGGATCCGCTTCGACGCCCTCTCCGACGAGCGCGCCGACCGGCTCCACAGCGACCTGCCGACGCCCGACACGGCGTACGCCGACACCACCTTCGACGACGACATCGAGCGGGCGCTGTCCACCCTGCCCCCGGAGTTCCGCGCCGCGGTCGTGCTCTGCGACGTCGAGGGGCTGTCCTACGAGGAGATCGCGCAGATCCTGGACGCCAAGCTCGGCACCGTCCGCTCCCGCATCCACCGCGGCCGCGCCATGCTCCGCACCGCGCTGGCCCACCGGGCTCCCGTCGACGGCCGGACCCGCTTCGGCGGTCCCGCTGCGCAGCCGCACGGGTCGGCCCAGGGATCCGCGCCGTGATCGGCCCCGTGATCGGCCATCTGGGGCCGCGGGTCAGCGCGCTCCTCGACGGTCAGCTGTCCGCCGCCGACGAGGAGCGGGCCTGGGACCACGTGCACTCCTGCCACCTGTGCCGCGACGCGGTCGAGCGTGAGGGCTGGGTCAAGACCCGTCTCGCCACCATGCAGTACGCCGGCTCCGAGGCGCCGTCCCACCTCAAGGGCTCGCTGCTGTTCCAGGGCATCGCCTCCGGCTGGGCCGAGCCCGGCCGCGACGCCGCCCTGGTCGGCGCGGAGGCGCCACCGGGCGCGGCGCCACCTCGGCCTGACCGGCATCGGCGGCGGTGCCGTCGGGGCCGCCGTGATGGGCGTCCTCGCCCTCGGCGCCTCCCCGGCCAACGCGCCGGGCGCCATCGTCCGGCCCAGCGACGAGCCGTTCGGCACGTCCCTGACCCAGGCGATCACGTCGATCGTCGACCGCGAGGCCTCGGCCGCGCTCGTCGGGGAGCGGACGCCGAGCGCCCGGACACCCCGCCGTTCGTGCGTGCCCTGCGTCGTACACTCGCGCCCTAGGGCCGCGACGGCAGTTCCGCGCCGTCGGATCGGGCAGCCCCCGTGGAGAGTCAGGACTGCGTGAGCGACGATCATCCGAGCAGCAGCGACGACACCGCGCCGCTGACCGCCTCCGATGGCGTGAGCTGGCTGCCTCCGCGCGAGCAGCAGCCGCCGCACCAGTGGACCCCGCCGGGCCCGGCTCCGGCCGACGACTCCTACGACACCGTGTCCACCGGGCCGGCCGTACCCGCCGCCCGGACCGACCCAGGCGTACGGCGTCCGGCCCGCGCCGGCGCCGTCGTCCGGCGGCGGCGTCCCGGGCTGGCTGTGGCCGGTGGTGTCCGTGCTCGCCCTGATCGTCGGCGTGGTCGGCGGCGTGGTCGGCGGCGCGGCGTACGAGAACTGGCACACCAGCTCCCGCGAGGGCCAGGTCGGCGGCGGCCTGGCCGACGCCGGCGCGGTCTCGCAGGCACCGCTCCCGGCCGACAACCGCTCGGTCGCGTCGGTGGCGCAGCAGCTGCTGCCGAGCACGATCCAGGTGCTCGCGGAGTACCAGGGGAAGAAGGACGGCGCGACCGGCTCCGGCTTCGTCCTCGACCGCTCCGGTCACTACATCACCAACAACCACGTGGTCGCCGACGCGGTCAGCCACGACGGTCCGATCGAGATCATGGACCAGAACGGCGACACGTTCGCCGCCACGGTCGTGGGACGCAGCCCGACCTACGACCTCGCGGTGCTGTACGTGAAGGACGGCCCGCGGCTGCCGCCGGCCAGCCTCGGCTCCGCCGAGGTGCTCCACGTGGGGGACCAGGTCGTCGCCTTCGGCTCGCCGCTCGGGCTCAGCTCGACGGTCACCTCCGGCATCGTCAGCGCGCTGAACCGACCGGTGACCACGAGCGACACCGGGTCGAACTCCTCCTACATCAACGCCGTGCAGACCGACGCCGCGATCAACCCCGGCAACTCCGGCGGTCCGCTGGTCGACCTGTCCGGACGCGTGGTCGGCGTCAACTCCGCGATCGCGACGACCGGCAGCAGCGGGTCGGGCGAGGCCGGCAACATCGGGGTCGGCTTCGCGATCCCGATCGACCAGGTGAAGATCACCGCCGACCAGATCCTGCGCACCGGCCGGGCGCGCTACCCGGTGATCGGTGCGAGCGTGAACACCGGTGACGCCTCCGACACCGGGGCCAAGATCCTCGGCGTCACCTCCGGGCAGCCCGGCGGCCGTCGGCGGGGCTGAAGAAGGGTGACGTGGTCACCGAGGTCGAGGGCGAGAAGGTCGCGGACGGGATCGCCCTGATCGTGGCGATCCGCGCCCACCAGCCCGGCGAGACGGTGCGCTTCACCGTGGAGCGCGGCGGCAGCGTCCATGGAGTTCCGGATCACGCTCGGCTCGCAGGTCGGCTGACCAGTCGGCCTGACGAGTCGGCCGACGTCAGTCGGCCGGGCGCGGGTCGGCGTCGCTGAACGGGTGGGTGTCGACGTAGGCCTTGGTGTCGTCGTACATCCGGGCGATGTAGGCCTCGAGCTGCGTCGACTCGACCCGCCACTGCCCCCGGCCGCCGATCCGGATCGCCGGCAGCTCGCCGCGGCGGACCAGCGCGTAGACCTGCGCGCTGGAGGTGCTGAGCACCTCGGCGACGTCGGCCAGCGTGAGGAACCGCGGCGTGGGAGCCATGGGGCCATCGTTGCACGAGTGACCCGGCGCCCGGCGCCGTGCCGATCCGGCCTGTGGAGGAGGCTGCCGCGGACGCCGGATCTGGGGTGAGAATGGCCCGGTGAGCAGGAATCTCGGGATGACTGACACGCCCACGGCACGGCGCGCCTCGGCGCCCGGGTGGCGCGACCTCACGGCTCTGGATCGGCGTCGCGCTCGTCGCGGCCTCCGTCCTGGTCGGCGCCCTGGTGCTCGGCACGTCCGGACGACACCGTGCCGGTCTGGGCGGCCACCGACACCATGGGGCCGGGTCACGCGCTGACCGCCGACGACCTGACCGTACGCCGGGTGGGCTTCGCCGACGCGGCCGACGCGTCGCTCTACTTCGGCGCCGACGAGCAGCTGCCGTCCGGGCTGCGCCTGCTCCACGGCGTGGCCGCCGGCGAGCTGCTGCCGCGCGCCGCGGTGGGCTCGGCCGACGCGGCGGAGCTGCGGCAGGTGCCGGTCTCGGTGGCCTCGGACCAGGTGCCGGGCGCGGTCGGCGCGGGCGACGTCGTCGACGTCTACGTCCGGCCCGCCACCCGCAGCGGCTGTGCCGGCACGCCGGTCTGCAGCGGGCGGCCGGTCCTGGCGGGGGTCACCGTGCTGGACGCGCCGCCGACCGACGAGGCGTTCGGGTCGCAGGGCGGGCGGATGCTCGTCCTCGGGGTGCGCGACGCCGACGCCCACCGGTTCTTCCGGTTGCTGGCCACGACCGACGACCCGGCGCTCACCGTGGTCGGCCGGGGCTGAGCATGGTCGTCGTCCTCGTCGTCGCCGCCGGCGCCGCGTGGGAGTCGCCGGTGCTGGAGCTGGTCGCCGGTCGCCCCGGGCTCGTGGTGCTCAGGCGGTGCGTCGACGTCGACGACCTGCTCGCCGCCGGCAGCGCCGGCCAGGCGGACGCCGCGCTGGTCGCGCTCGACGCGCCGGGGCTCGACCAGGCCGCGGTCGACCTGCTCCACCGGCACCAGGTGCGGGTCGTCGCCGTCGCCGGCGGCGGGAGCGCCGACGCGCGCGCAGGCCCGTGCCGCCCGGGTCGGGCGTCGACGCCCTCGCCGACGACCACGACCTGCCGCGCGTGCTCGACCTGCTCGAGTCCGACGACGAGGCCGACGTGCCCGCCGACGACCTCGCGCCGGACGACGTGGCGGCGCCGGCGGCCTCCGGGCGCGTCGTGGTCGTCTGGGGTCCGGCCGGCGCACCCGGCCGTACCCTGCTCGCCACCGGGCTGGCCACGACCCTGGCCGGGCGTGGGCTGCGCACCACGCTGGTGGACGCCGACCCCTACGCCGCCTCGGTCGCCCAGCAGCTCGGCGTGCTCGACGAGGTGTCGGGCCTGCTGAGCGCCGCCCGGCTGACGGGTGAGGGGGCGCTCGAGGCGCGCTTCGGCTCGGTACAGCGCGCGTGGGGCGACCACCTCACCGTCGTGACCGGCCTGCCCCGTCCCGACCGCTGGGTCGAGGTCCGGGCAGGGGTCGTGGAGCACCTCCTCGAGGTCGCGCGGACCCACGGCCACGTGGTCGTCGACACCGGGTTCAGCCTCGAGGACGACCCCGAGCGGCGACCTGGTCACCCGTCCCGCGCGCAACCAGCTGACCCTCGGCGCGCTCGACGTGGCCGACGAGATCGTGGTCGTGGGCTCCGCCGACCCGGTCGGGCTGACCCGGCTGGCCCGCGGTCTCGTCGAGCTCCGCGAGCGCCGGGCCGGCGCGCCGGTCCGGGTCGTGGTCAACCGGATGCGGCCCGGCCTCGGCTGGTCCGAGCGCGACATCGTCGGCATGGTCGAGGGCTTCGCCCGGCTCGCCGGCGTGCACTTCCTGCCCGACGACCGCGCGGCCGCCGACCGGGCCCTCCTCACCGGTGACCGCGCTCGTCGGCCCGGCCGGCGACTCCGACCTCGGCCGGGCGGTCGCGGCCGTCGCCGAGGCGCTGGTCCCGTCGCCGTCACCCCACCGCGAGCGAACGGCGCGCCGGTGTTCCGCCGCTGACGCCGCTGTGGCGAGCGCTGAGCCGATCAGGACGAGAACAGCAGGTAGAGACCGCCGACGGTGAACGCGATCATCGCCAGCAGCAGGGGGATCTGGCCGGTCAGCTGGTGCTTCTTCGGCAGGATCTTGATCGCCCGCTCGTGAGCGGCGATGACACCGACGACGTGACCGGCGACGACGGCGACGACCTTGCTGTCCGCCAGGAAGGTCGGGTGGTAGGAGAGCCAGTAGGGCACCGACAGCCCGGCGGTCCCGAACAGGTTGCTGCCGTTGCTGAGCGGGTCGCTGACCTGGATCAGCGTCTGGGTGCCGATCTCGACGAAGTAGCTCAGGTAGTGGGCCACGATGTAGCCGACGATGATCGGGATCACCGAGTGGGCGAACTGCGCCGGCAGCTCGCGGCGCCGGAGGTCGGAGCCCACGCCGGTGGCCATGCATCCCAGGGACAGGATGACGCCGACGCCGAGGCAGAAGCCGAGCAGCCCGAGGTTGTTCTGGAGGTACGTCGAGTAGCCGGTGTCCTGGATGAACGTCAGCCAGCGCGTGGACTCGCGGAACGCGTCGAAGGCCGTGCTGCCGAACAGCACCGAGACGACCGCCACCAGCCCCGGGGTGGCCTGCGGTGGTGTCGAGGTTGGCGAGCGGGCTGCGGATCACGAGCAGGTCGTCGCGCCGGCCCCAGACCGACAGCTGCGCGACGAGGCTGGAGTACACCTCGAAGGGGTCGGCGCGCTCGTAGAAGCGGTTCCCGAACAGCGCGCCGCCGAGGATCATCAGACGCCAGGTAGACCGCGCACCACAGCCGGACCGGGCCGAGGTCGACGTTGTGGGGGTAGACCAGCTCCATCCAGACGAACGCGAAGAGCCCGACCGCGGCCGGCCACATCCCCAGCCGCTCCGGGTAGGTGAGGACGCCGTCCTCCGGGTCGCCGCCGGAGACCCGGGCCAGCGCGCCGTTGATCAGGCGGAACGGGCTGATCGCCTTCCAGACCCGTCCGAACAGCAGCGAGGCGACGACCATGCCGACCCAGATCCAGACGTAGACGATGCCGAAGATCGGGTTGATCAGCAGGTCCTTGCCGCGGACCGCGACGAGGACCAGGTAGAGCAGGCCGAGCAGGCCGACCAGGCGGAGCACGCCGCGGTAGAGCGCGGAGTCGACGAGCCGAGCCAGCCAGGCCGGCGCGGGTCGCCCGCTGGTCGCGGCGTCGTACCGGGGCTTGCGCCAGGCGAGCACGAGCACGACGAACGAGACGGCGACCGCGGCGGCGGCGCCGAGGATGGCGAGCTCGCGCGAGATCGGCAGGTCCTGCGCGCCGCCGAGGCCGTGCTGGGCGGCAGCAGGAGGCAGGCGGTCACTGGGCCTGGAGCGAGGACGAACAGGACCTTGTCGAGCGTGTGCGACTCGACCGTCGACCCGACCCGGCGCCGGGATCGGCTCGAGGTCGAAGACGTGGTCGGAACCCTTCTCGTACTCGAACTCCTGCTCCTCGGGGGAGGAGTGCACGTGGATCTCACCCGGGGCGTCGGCGGTGACGCGAGCTGGATCTGCTGGTCGACGGCCACGTCGACGCGTTCGTCCCGTTCGGCAGTCACGGACTCCGCCGGTGAGCGTCACGTCGATGACCTTGGTGCTGGCAGCGAACGCCGATCGACGACGCTGCTGGCGCTGCTGCCGCGTGCTGTCACCGCAGCCGGCGAGGAGCGCGAGTGGCGAGCAGGGCGGACGCGAGTCCGGCAGCCGGTCGACGCATGCGGTGTGGCCTTTCTCGCAGGCGAGCCCGGTCGGCCCGTCGTGACACCTCTGCCAGAATCCCATGGAGGGACAAGCATCGAGCACAGAGGGTGGCGGATGAGCGAGCGGCTGCGGGCGCGCGACCTCGCCTTCCTGACCGCGGAGACCGCGACGACGCCGATGCACAACGCCACGGTCGAGATCTTCGACCCGCGCGGCTCGGGCTTCGACCACGACACGCTGGTCCAGCTGATCGCCGACCGGATCGCGTTCGTGCCGCGCTACCGGCAGCGCGTGCGCTGGGTGCCGGGCCACCTCGCCAACCCGGTCTGGGTCGACGACCCGCACTTCGACCTCGGCTACCACGTACGCCGCTCGGCGCTGCCGCGCCCCGGGACGATGGACCAGCTGCGCGAGCTGGTCGCGCGGATCGTCTCCCGGCCCCTCGACCGCAACCGTCCGCTGTGGGAGGTCTACTTCGTCGAGGGGCTCGAGGGCGGCCGCGTCGCCGTGCTGTCCAAGGCCCACCAGGCCCTGGTGGACGGCGCCCAGATCGTCGACCTGGCCCAGGTCCTGCTCGACCGCACCCCGCAGCGACGCGAGCTCGGCTCCGACGAGTGGCGCCCGGCGAGGCCGGTCTCGTCGACGGGCCTGGTCCTGGAGGCGGTCCGCGACACCGTGGGCTCGCCGTACACCGCGCTCGACACGGTGCGCGGCGCCACCGACGCGTGGTGGCGGGGTGCCGACGCGGCCGACCCGCCGCGTCGGGACGGTCGTCAACGCCCTGGCCAACCGGCGTTCCGAGCAGGACACCCCGATCGGGGGCACGCTGTCGCAGCAGCGGCGCTTCGTGACCGTACGTCGTTCGCTCGCCGAGCACCGCGCCGTGCGCGACGCGCACGGCGGCACGGTCAACGACGTGATCCTGGCGACCGTCACCGGCGCGCTGCGCGGCTGGCTGATGACCCGGGCCGAGTCGCTGGGCGGCCTGCGGCAGGTGCGCGCCCTGGTGCCGGTGTCGGTGCACGACGCCGAGCTCGAGGCGACCTCGCTCGGCACCCAGATCGCCCCGCACTTCGTCGACCTGCCGGTCGGCGAGCCGAGCCCGGTGGTCCGCCTGCACCAGGTGTCCTACTCGTTCAAGGCGCACAAGGACACCGGCCGGGCGGTGGCGGCCAACCGGATCGCCGGGATCTCCGGCTTCGCGCCGTCGACCTTCCACGCGATCGGCTCGCGGGTGGCCGCCGCCGAGCTGCGGCGCGGGTTCCAGCTCTCGGTGACCAACGTGCCCGGCCCCCAGTCGCCGCTGTACGCCGCGGGCGCGGTGATGGAGCAGACCTACCCCGTCCCGCCGCTGCTGCCGGGACACGCCCTGGCGATCGGCGTCACGTCGTACGACGGCTCGGTCTTCTACGGCGTCACCGCCGACCGCGACCTGGTGCCGGACGCCGAGATGTTCGGCGTCTGCCTCGGCGAGGCGCTCGACGAGCTGCTCGAGACGGCCGGCGACGGACGCCCGAAGGTGCCGCGCGGGCGGAGCCGCAAGCCGGCCCGCAAGCCGAGCGGCACGCCGTGAGGCTCTACCTGCCGGCGACGGTCCGGACCCTGGCCGTCCTGCACGAGCAGGGCGGGCTGCCGGTCGGCGACGACGTGGTCGTGGCCGAGGGCGACTCCGAGGACGAGGAGTACGACGCGCTGATGACGGCCGCGGAGACGGCCGCCGGCTGGCTGCCGAGCTCGAGCCGGGTGAGCGCCGCCGCGTGGTCGTCGTGGCCGAGCTCGCGGCCGAGCGACCTGCCGGCGCGGATCGCCCTCGCCGAGGTGGTGGCCGTGCACGCCGACCCCGACGACGTACCCGACGACGGGGCCGACCCCGACGACGACCTCGGCTGGTACGCCACCCAGGAGATCGCCCAGCCTGCTCGGGTGACCGCCGGACCAGCGCGGCGTCGCCACCACAGCGGCCGGTGCGGGGCCGGATTGAGCGCGCGGCCCCCGTCTGACAGCATCGCGGGCATGGACGCCGTCACCCACCCGCCGCACCCGGTCAACGAGCCCAACCTGACCTACGCCCCGGGCAGCGCCGAGCGGGAGGCGCTGCTCGCTGGAGCTCGAGCGGCAGGAGCGCCGCCAGGTCACCCTGCGCGCCCACATCGGCGGTCGCCGGCGCAACGGCGGTGGTGCCGAGATCAAGGTCGTGCAGCCGCACGACCACCAGCACGTGCTGGGCACCCTCAAGGCGCGCCACGCCACCGCGACACCGAGGCCGCGATCAAGGCGGCGAGGGACGCCGCACCGGGCTGGCAGGCGATGTCGTTCGACGACCGGGCCGCGATCATCCTCAAGGCCGCCGACCTGCTGGCCGGCCCCTGGCGCCAGCGTCTCAACGCCGCCACGATGCTCGGCCAGTCGAAGACCGCGTTCCAGGCCGAGATCGACGCGGCCTGCGAGCTGATCGACTTCTGGCGGTTCAACGTCCACTTCGCCCGGCAGATCCTCGCCGAGCAGCCGATCGCCAACAGCCCCGGCATCTGGAACCGCACCGACTACCGCCCGCTCGAGGGCTTCGTCTACGCGATCACCCCGTTCAACTTCTCCGCGATCGCCGGCAACCTGCCGACCGCCCCCGCCCTGATGGGCAACACCGTGATCTGGAAGCCCGCCGTCACCCAGCAGCTCGCGGCCACCTGACCATGGAGCTGCTCGAGGAGGCCGGGCTCCCGCCGGGCGTCATCAACATGCTGCCCGGGCACGGGCACGACGTCTCCGAGGTCGCGCTCGCCCACCCCGACCTGGCCGGCATCCACTTCACCGGGTCGACGGGCGTCTTCCACCACCTCTGGCAGACCGTCGGCGCGAACATCGCGTCGTACCGCTCCTACCCGCGCATCGTCGGGGAGACCGGCGGCAAGGACTTCGTGGTCGCCCATCCCAGCGCCGACCCCGACGTGCTGCGCACCGCGCTGATCCGCGGGGCCTTCGAGTACCAGGGCCAGAAGTGCAGCGCCGCCTCCCGCGCGTACGTCGCGAGGTCGGTGTGGGCCAAGATGCGCGACCAGTTCGTGGCCGAGGTCGACGGCCTCACCATGGGCGACGTCACCGACCTGTCCAACTTCATGGGCGCGGTGATCGACGACCGCGCGTTCGCCAAGCACAAGGCCGCCATCGCGCGCGCCAAGCGCAACAGCCACCTCTCGATCCTGGCCGGCGGCCAGATCGACGACTCGGTCGGGTACTTCGTGCGCCCCACCGTCGTGCAGTCGACCGACCCCAAGGACCAGATGTTCTCCACGGAGTACTTCGGCCCGATCCTCGCCGTCCACGTCTACGACGACAGCCGCTACGACCGGGTCGTGCAGCAGATGGAGTCGTTCGCGCCGTACGCGCTGACCGGCTCGATCATCGCCCAGGACCGCCGGGCGATCGCCGAGGCGCAGGAGACGCTCCGCTTCGCGGCCGGCAACTTCTACATCAACGACAAGCCGACCGGCGCGGTCGTGGGGCAGCAGCCGTTCGGTGGCGCGCGGGCCTCCGGCACCAACGACAAGGCCGGCTCCGCCGCGAACCTGATGCGCTGGACCAGCCCGCGCTCGATCAAGGAGACGTTCGTCCCGCCGAAGGACTACCGCTACCCGCACATGGGCTGAGTGAGGACGTTCCGGCACGGCGGAGCCGGGACGGAACGGCCGGAGCGGACCGCCGCAGCGAGCTTGCTCGCCAGGGCCTCTCAGACCCGCCACTCGCCGGCGAGCCACTTCACGCCGACCTTGTTCTCGGCCTCGAAGACCCGGCCGACGAAGCCGGCGACGAGGTCCTCGACCTTGCCGCCGACGAACGGCATCGACACCGTCACCGAGATGTCGATGGTCTGGATCACGTCGTCACCGGACTGCTCGAGCGTCTCGGTGCCGACGATCTCGCCCGGCTTGCCGGGGATGGTCACGTGGAGGTCGGCGCCAGACGGCGACTCCCACGTCTCCTGCTGCACGAACCGGATCTCGCTGCCCACCAGCTTCTGGGCGAAGCCGGGGATCCGGTCGGTGCCGTGCGCCTGCTCGATCCGCACGTCCATCCCGTCGCCGTTCATGGCGATCCGGCAGTCGAAGTCGACGACGCGCTGGTACTCCGAGACGGCCTTCCGGTACGCCGGGTCCGCGAACATCGCGAAGACGTCGTGCACGGTGGCGCCGGGGTAGGTCAGGGTGTGGCTCACGCGCTTCATGCGGACATCATGCCGGGTGGGCGGCGCAGGTTTGTCCGCGGGAGTCGGGAGTCCTAACCTCGGGTTGTGTCAATGACGACCGACCTGTCGACCAACCCCGAGAAGTCCCACCTGCTCGACGCAGGCGATCGCTCTCGCGGAGCGCAGCTCCGGCACCGGCGGGCCGCCCCACGACGAGGTCGGTCCCCTCCTCCACGCCTACTACCGGCACGTCTCCATCGACGACATCGGCGACCGCTCCGCGGAGGAGCTGTACGGCGCGCTGGTCTCGCACTACCGCGCCGCCGAGGAGCGTCCTCAGGGCAGGGCCAGCGTCCACGTCTTCACGCCCACCCTGGCCGAGCACGGCTGGTCCGCCGGCGGCCACTCGGTCGTCGAGGTCGTCACCGACGACATGCCCTTCCTGGTCGACTCGGTCGTGATGGAGCTGACCCGGCAGCAGCGCGACGTCCACCTGGTCATCCATCCCCAGTTCGACGTCACCCGCGACGTGACCGGCACGCTGGTCGAGATCGCCTGCCCCGACAACGAGTCCGCCGAGCCGCCCGAGGACGCGGTGCGTGAGTCGTGGATGCACATCGAGATCAGCCGGATCGGGCACGACGAGGACGTCGACGCGATCGCCCAGGACGTGCAGCGGGTGCTGCGTGACGTCCGCGAGTCGGTCGAGGACTGGGAGCGGATGCGCCAGCAGGTCGGCACGATCGTGCAGGAGCTGCGCGACGAGCCGCCGGTCTCCCTCTCCGCCGACGAGGTCGAGCGCGGCATCGACTTCCTCGACTGGCTCGGCGCCGACCACTTCACCTTCCTCGGCTACCGCGAGTACCACCTCGAGCGCGACGACGCGGAGGGTGACCACCTGCGCGGCGTGCCCGGCACCGGCTACGGCATCCTGCGCAACGACCCCGACATGTCGTCGTCGTCGGGGAAGCTGCCCGCCAAGGTGGCCGAGATGGCCCGCCAGCCCACCCTGCTGGTGCTGGCCAAGGCCAACTCCCGCTCCACGGTGCACCGCCCGGCGTACCTCGACTACGTCGGCGTCAAGACGTTCGACGACGCGGGCGAGGTCGTCGGCGAGCGCCGCTTCCTCGGCCTCTTCTCCAGCGCGGCCTACACCGAGTCGGTGTGGCGGATCCCGCTGCTGCGCGAGAAGGCCAAGGACGTGCTCCACCGGATCGGCCTCGACCCCCACAGCCACGCCGGCAAGGCCCTCATCGACACCCTCGAGACCTACCCGCGCGACGAGCTGTTCCACACGCCCGTCGACGAGCTCGCCACGATGGCCACCCGCGTCATGGAGACGCGCGGGCGCCGCCAGCTGCGCATCTTCGTACGACGCGACACCTACGGCCGCTACGTCAGCGTGCTGGTCTTCCTGCCCCGCGACCGCTACAACACCACCGTCCGCGAGCGGTTCTCCGACATCCTCAAGGAGAGCTTCGCCGGCGAGTCGGTCGAGTTCACGGTCCGGATGAGCGAGTCGACGACCGCTCGCGTGCACTTCGTCGTGCACCCGCCCAAGGGCGTGCCGATCCCCGACGCGGACGTCTCGGAGCTGGAGCGGCGGCTGACCGACGCCTCGCGCTCGTGGCGCGACGACTTCACCGCCGCGACCATCGCCGAGTTCGGCGAGGACGTCGGGTCGCGGCTCGCGCGGACCTTCGAGGCCTCGTTCCCCGAGGCCTACAAGGAGGACTTCTCCGCAGCCACCGGTGCGCTCGACCTCGGCCGGCTCGAGAAGCTCGGCGAGGCCGGCACCGACCTGTCGCTGTTCTCGCCGCTGGACGCCGCGCGCGGCGAGGCCCGGCTCAAGGTCTTCCGCCGCGGCGGCCCGATCTCGCTGTCGCAGGTGCTGCCCGCCCTGTCGTCGATGGGGGTCGAGGTCATCGACGAGCGCCCGTACCAGCTCGACCACGTCGAGCACCCGTCGTACATCTACGAGTTCGGGCTGCGCTACCCGCCCGGCATGCCCGACCACATGCGCGGAGCGTTCCAGGACACCATCCGCGCGGTGTGGGACGGGTACAACGAGATCGACGGCTTCAACGCCCTCGTGCTCGGCGCGCGCCTGACCTGGCGCCAGGCCACCGTGCTGCGGGCCTATGCGAAGTACATGAAGCAGGGCAACAGCCCCTTCGCCGTGGACTACATCGAGGAGGCGCTGCGCGGGAACACCGACATCACCCGCCTGCTCGTCCAGCTCTTCGAGGCGCGCTTCGACCCCGGCCGCAACGGAGTCGCCGCCGACGCGGAGGCGCGGACGGCGCGGGTCGACGAGATCGTGGCGCGCATCGAGCAGGCCCTCAACGACGTCGCGAGCCTCGACCACGACCGGATCCTGCGCTCCTACCTCACCCACATCCGCGCCACGCTGCGCACCAACTACTTCCAGCTCGGGGAGGACGGCAGGCACCACGCGTACATGTCGTTCAAGCTCGAGCCGTCGGAGATCCCCGACCTGCCGAAGCCCCGGCCGCGCTTCGAGATCTTCGTCTACTCCCCGCGGGTCGAGGGCGTTCACCTGCGCTTCGGCGCCGTCGCGCGCGGGGGCCTGCGCTGGTCCGACCGGCGCGACGACTTCCGGACCGAGGTGCTCGGCCTGGTCAAGGCGCAGATGGTCAAGAACACCGTGATCGTGCCGGTCGGCGCCAAGGGCGGCTTCTTCTGCAAGCAGCTGCCCGACCCGGCGGACCGCGACGCGTGGCTGGCCGAAGGGGTCGCCTGCTACAAGACCTTCATCTGCGGGCTGCTCGACATCACCGACAACCTCGTCGACGGGCAGAACGTGGCGCCGGAGGGCGTCGTACGCCACGACTCCGACGACTCCTACCTCGTGGTCGCCGCCGACAAGGGCACCGCGACGTTCTCCGACATCGCCAACGGCGTCGCCAAGGACTACGGCTTCTGGCTCGGCGACGCCTTCGCCTCGGGTGGATCCGTGGGCTACGACCACAAGGCGATGGGCATCACCGCACGCGGCGCGTGGGTCGCGGTGCAGCGCCACTTCCGCGAGCGTGGCGTGGACTGCCAGACCGAGGACTTCACCTGCGTCGGCATCGGCGACATGTCGGGTGACGTCTTCGGCAACGGCATGCTGTGCTCCGAGCACATCCGGCTGCTGGCGGCCTTCGACCACCGCGACATCTTCCTGGACCCGACACCCGACCCCGCGGCGTCGTTCGCCGAGCGGAAGCGGATGTTCGGCCTGCCGCGCTCCAGCTGGCAGGACTACGACGCGTCGCTGATCTCGGAGGGCGGTGGCGTCTACGCGCGCACCCTGAAGTCGATCCCGATCAGCCCCCAGGTCCGCTCGGCGCTCGACCTCGGGGACGACGTGACCGCGATGACGCCGGCCGAGCTGATGAAGGCGATCCTGCAGGCGCCGGTCGACCTGCTCTGGAACGGCGGCATCGGCACCTACGTGAAGGCCGGCGACGAGACCCAGGCGGACGCCGGCGACAAGGCCAACGACGCGATCCGGATCGACGGCAGGGACCTGCGCGCCCGGTGCGTGGGGGAGGGCGGCAACCTCGGGCTCACGCAGCTCGGCCGCATCGAGTACGCCGTGCAGGGCGCGGACGGCCAGGGCGGGGCGATCAACACCGACTTCATCGACAACTCCGCCGGGGTCGACACCTCCGACCACGAGGTCAACATCAAGATCCTGCTCGACCGGGTCGTGCGGGCCGGGGACCTCACCGAGAAGCAGCGCAACCACCTGCTGGCCGAGATGACCGACGAGGTCGCCGCGCTCGTGCTGCGCGACAACTACGAGCAGAACCTCGCCCTCGCGAACGCGGCCGCCAACGCGCGGTCGCTGCTCCACGTCCACGAGGACTGGATGAAGACCCTCGAGCGGGCGGGCGTGCTCAACCGCGAGCTCGAGGGGCTGCCGACCTCGCGCGCCGTACGCCGGCGGGCCGAGCGCGGCGAGGGGCTCACCACGCCGGAGCTCTCGGTCCTGCTGGCCTGGACCAAGATCGTCCTCGCCGAGAAGCTGATCGACTCCGACCTCCCCGACGACCCGTACTGCCACGTCGACCTGATGGCCTACTTCCCGACGCAGCTGCGCGAGGGGTTCGAGGCCGCGATCCGGAGCCACCCGCTGCGGCGGGAGATCATCGTGACCCAGGTGGTCAACGACCTGGTCAACGGCGCCGGCATGACCTACTGGCCACGGCTGATGGGCGAGACCGGCTCGACGCCGGAGGAGCTGACCCGGGCGAACTTCGTGGCCCGCGAGATCTTCGGCTCGCTGCCGATGCGCGAGGAGATCAAGACCTTCGACAACGTCCTCGAGGCCAGCACCCAGACCCTGATGCGGATCGAGATGCGCACGCTGGTGGAGCGGGCCTCGCGCTGGCTGGTCAACAACCGGCGCCCGCCGCTCGACAGCCAGGGGTCGGTCGACTACTTCCGCGAGCCGGTCGCCCGGCTGATGGGCGAGCTCCCGTCGCTGCTGACGGGCCGGGAGCTCCGCGCCTACGAGGCACGCCTGAAGACGCTGGTCGACCAGCACGTGCCGGAGGACCTGGCCAGCCGGGTCGCGGTCCTCCACCCGGCGTACATGCTGCTCGGGGTGATCGAGATCGCCGACCGGATGTCGCTGGACCCGGTCCAGGTCGCACGGCTGCACTTCGCGCTCGGCGAGCGGCTCGGGCTGCCCGACCTGGTCACCCGGATCCTGGCGCTGCCCCGCGAGGACCGCTGGCAGACGATGGCCCGCGCGGCGCTGCGCGACGACGTGTACGCCGTCCACGCCCAGCTGACCGCCCAGGTGCTGCGCGACACCTCCGCCGAGGAGTCGGTGCCGGCCCGGATCGCGGAGTGGGAGGACGGTGACGCCGTCGTCGTGCACCGGGCCGCGTCGATCCTGCAGGAGATCTGCAAGGACGACAACGCCGACCTGGCGCGGATGTCCGTGGGCCTGCGCGTGGTCCGCGGGCTGCTCGCCAACTGAGCCTGTGGTACCCCGATCGAGGGGGATCATGTAAGACCCACCCGGGGCTCACGCACCGTACAAAAGAATTCGTGGTCTGTCGGCGGCCGGGGTTACAGTCGACCAACGATGCCTCCTGATCCCCGCAGCCACCCGCCTGCCAGCGTGCACTCCCTCTGGCGCCTACGCGGGTACCTCCGGTCCCACATCCCGGCCCTGGTGGTCATGCTGGTGACCTCGATGTCCGGCATCGCGGTGGCCATCGCGATCCCGCTGGTGATCAAGGCCCTGATCGACGGCCCGATCGAGGACCACGACGCCAGCGGCATCCTGCCCCTGGGTCTGCTGGTGCTCGGCCTCGGCATCCTCGAGGCGTTCTTGGTGTGGTGGCGACGCTGGGTGCAGACCAAGGCGGTCCTCGAGGTCGAGACCGAGATGCGCCACGACCTCTACGAGCGGCTGCAGGAGCTCCCGATGAGCTTCCACAGCCAGTGGCAGTCGGGTCAGCTGCTCTCCCGCGCGACCACCGACCTCTCCGCGATCCGCCGGTTCTTCGGCTTCGGGATGCTGTTCCTGGTCGTCAACATCACCCAGGTCGTGGTCACGACCCTGGTCCTGCTGCACCTGTACTGGCCGCTGGGCCTGGTGGTCGCCGCCACCTCGGCGCCGATCGTCTGGCTGTCGATGCGCTTCGAGAAGGGCTACGTCGTCGTCTCGCGCGCCGTCCAGGACCAGCAGGGCGACCTCGCCACGCTGGCCGAGGAGGGTGCGGTCGGCATCCGGGTGATCAAGTCGTTCGGCCGCTCGCCCCACGTGTCGGAGCAGTACGACGTGCGGGCCCGGCGCCTGCTCGCGACCAGCGTGGTGAAGGTGCGCCTGTCGGCCAGGTTCTGGACCTTCCTCGAGATGATCCCCAACCTCGCCGTCGTGGTCGTGCTCCTCCTCGGGGCGATCGGCGTCGGCCGTGGTGCGCTGACGCCCGGCGAGCTGGTCGCGTTCATCACGCTGATGCTGTCGCTGGTGTGGCCGGTCGCGTCCCTGGGCGTGATCCTGGCGATGGCCCAGGAGGCGATGACCGCTGCGGCGCGGGTGCTCGAGATCTACGACACGCAGCCCGACATCGTCTCGGGCACGGCCACGGCGCCGCCGCCCCGTGGCCACCTGCGCTTCGAGCACGTCGACTTCACCTATCCCGGGTCCGACACGCTCGTCCTGCGCGACGTCAACCTCGACCTGGCGCCGGGCGAGACGCTCGCGCTCGTGGGCGCCACCGGCTCCGGCAAGACCTCGCTGACGGCGCTCGTCCCGCGGCTGTACGACGTCACCGGCGGCCGGGTCACCATCGACGGTGTCGACGTCCGCGACTACTCCCTGGTCGAGCTGCGGTCGCGGGTCGCCACGGCGTTCGAGGAGCCCACCCTGTTCTCGATGAGCGCCCGGGAGAACCTCACCCTCGGCCGCGCCGACGCCACCGAGGCGGAGATCGAGGAGGCGATCGAGATCGCCCAGGCCGGGTTCGTCCACGACCTGCCGTGGGGCCTCGACACCCGGATCGGTGAGCAGGGCATGTCGCTGTCCGGCGGCCAGCGGCAGCGACTCGCACTGGCCCGTGCCGTGCTCGCCCAGCCCCACGTCCTGGTCCTCGACGACACGCTCTCCGCCCTCGACATCCACACCGAGAAGCTGGTGGAGGAGGCGCTCCAGCGCGTGCTGGCGTCGACCACCGGCCTCGTCGTCGCGCACCGGGCGTCCACGGTGCTGCTCGCGGACCGGGTGGCGCTGCTCCAGGACGGCACGATCACCCACGTCGGCGAGCACCGCCACCTGCTGGCGACGGTGCCGGCGTACCGCGAGCTGCTCGCCGCCGACTCCGAGGAGCTCGAGGAGGCCAGCGCATGACCACCACGCAGACCCCTCCGGCCGAGCAGGTACCCGAGGGCCAGGAGTGGCGCGGCGTCGCCGCCGACGGCCGCGACGACCTCACCGACGAGACCACCGCCCGGCTGGCCGACCGGTCCCGTCGCCTGCTGAAGAACCTGCTGACGCCCTACCGCAGCGAGGTCAAGCTGCTGGGCGTCGCGGTGCTGGTCGAGAACGCCGCGCGCCTGTCGATCCCCCTGCTCGTGGCCCTCGGCATCGACCGGGGCATCCCGCCGATCCAGCAGGACGACGACCTGGGGCCGCTGCTGGTGATCGTGGGCTGCGTGCTGGCCGCGACGCTGATCCAGGCGGTCGCGCGCAACATCTTCCTGGTCCGCTCCGGGCAGATCGGTCAGGACATCCTGTTCGAGATCCGGCAGCGGGTCTTCCGCCAGTTCCAGCGGCTGAGCCCGGCGTTCCACGACTCCTACACGTCGGGCCGGGTGATCTCGCGCCAGACCTCCGACGTCGACGCGATCTACGAGATGCTCGAGACCGGGTTCGACGGGCTGATCACCGCGGCGCTGACCCTGTTCGGCACCGCCGTCCTCCTGCTCTTCCTCGACGTGAAGCTCGGGCTCGTCGCGCTGCTCTGCGGTCCGTTCCTGGCGTGGGCGACCAACTGGTTCCGCAAGGAGTCCGCGAAGAGCTACCGGGTGACCCGCGAGAAGGTCGCGCTGGTGATCGTCCACTTCGTGGAGTCGATGAACGGCATCCGCGCCGTCCAGGCCTTCCGCCGCGAGCCCCGCAACCAGGAGATCTTCGACGACGTCAACGACCAGTACCGCGCGGCCAACCTCGTCGCCTTCCGGCTGGTGGCGTGGTTCATGCCCGAGATCCGGCTGATCGGCAACGTCACGATCGCCGTCGTCCTGATCTACGGCAGCTACCTCGCCTTCGACGGCCAGGTCACGGTCGGCGTGCTGGCGGCGTTCCTGCTCTACCTGCGGCAGTTCTTCGAGCCGATGATGGACATCTCGCAGTTCTACAACACCTTCCAGTCCGCCAACGCGGCGCTGGAGAAGATCTCCGGCGTCCTCGAGGAGGTGCCCGGCGTCCCCGAGCCGACCTCCCCGGTCGCGCTGACCGAGCCTCGCGGCGACCTCCGCTTCGACCACGTCCGGTTCGAGTACGTCGAGGGCGTGCCGGTGCTGCCCGACCTCGACCTCACCGTGCCCGTCCGGCCAGACCGTGGCCCTGGTCGGCACGACCGGTGCCGGCAAGACCACGATCGCCAAGCTCGCCACCCGGTTCTACGACCCGGTCGACGGTGCGGTGACCCTCGACGGCGTCGACCTGCGGTCGCTCACCTCGACCGACCTCCACCGGGCCGCGGTGATGGTCACCCAGGAGAACTACCTGTTCTCCGGCACGATCTCCGACAACATCCGCTTCGGTCGCCCCGGCGCCACCCAGGACGACGTCGAGGCCGCGACCCGGGCCCTCGGCGCCCACGGCTTCATCGCCGCGCTGCCGGAGGGCTACGACACCGACGTCTCCAACCGCGGTGGCCTGCTGAGCGCCGGGCAGCGGCAGCTGATCGCGTTCTCGCGCGCCTTCCTCGCCGACCCGGCGGTGCTGATCCTCGACGAGGCGACCTCCTCGCTCGACATCCCGTCCGAGCGGCTGGTCCAGCGGGCGCTGCGCACGATCCTGGCCGACCGCACGGCGGTGATCATCGCCCACCGGCTCTCGACGGTGGAGATCGCCGACCGGGTGCTCGTCCTCGAGCACGGCCGGATCGTCGAGGACGGCACCCCGGCCGACCTGATCGAGGGTGGCGACGGCCGCTTCTCCGACCTCCACGAGGCCTGGATCCAGTCGCTGGCCTGAGCGAGGACCGGCAACCGGCGGTGCCGGTCGCTCGACGGCGGGAGGCCGCCGTGCGCCGCGTATGAGCCGGGTGCGAGCCGCACCCGTCCCCGCTTCATCATGTGAACGTGTCGAACCGCCGCTTCTCATGGCGAGCTCACCGTGAGAAGCGGCGGTTCGACACCTTCACATGATGAAGCTGTGACCAGCGTGACTCGGCAACGACGCCACCCTGGACCGAACCGAATGACCGGCGCCGACGTATACCGGGTGTGGGAGGTGTGATGGCCGAGAGCCCCGACGTCGTGATGCAGCGTCTGCACGACGAGCACGCCGGCGCGCTCTGGGGCCACTGCCTGCGCCTGACCAACTACGACCGCGCCCGCGCCGAGGACGTCTGCCAGGAGACGCTGCTGCGTGCCTGGCGCAACGCCTCGTTGCTCGACGAGGGGCAGGGCTCGGTCCGGGCCTGGCTGTTCACCGTCGCCCGCAACATCGTGATCGACGAGTCGCGCACCAGGCGCGCGCGGTCGGAGTTCCCGGTCGACGAGGTGCCCGAGCCCGGGCAGGTCGACGACCGCAGTGACGAGCTGCTGATGACCTGGGTGGTCGCCGACGCGGTGACCCACCTGTCGGTCGAGCACCGGGCGGTCCTCCAGGAGTGCTACTTCAACGGCCGTTCGGTCGCCGACGCCGCCCGACGGCTCGGGATCCCCGAGGGCACCGTCAAGTCACGCACCCACTACGCCCTGCGCGCCCTCCGGCTCGCCCTCGAGGAGATGGGGGTCGTCTCATGACCTGCTCCTACGCCACCTGGGACGGCGCCTACGTCCTCGGCTCGCTCTCCTCGGCCGACCGTCGCGAGTTCGAGAGCCACCTGGCCGGCTGCGACGAGCTGCTCCCGCGCCGTCCGCGACCTCGCCGGGCTGCCGGGGCTGCTCGGTCGGCTCGGTCCCGAGATCTTCGACGAGGGCGAGCCCGAGCCGGTGCCCGACACCCTCCTGCCACGCCTGGTCGAGGGAATGCACCGCGGCCAGCGCCGGCGTACCTGGCTCACCGCCGGGCTCGCCGCCGCGGCCGCGGTCGTGGTGACGGTCGGCGGCGTGCTGGTGCTCGACCAGGGGGCTCCGACGCCCCGGTGGCCTCGCAGCCACCGACGCAGTCTCGTGACCGCGAGTGCGCGGCCGATGACCCCGGTCGGGACCGACCCGATGACCGCCAGCGTGTCGCTCACGCCCGTCGCCTGGGGCACCCGCGTCGACATGACCTGCACCTACCCGCCGTCTCCGCGGCGACTACGAGGGCGGCTCCTACGCGCTCGTCGTGCACACCGACGACGGCCGGACCGAGCAGATCGCGACCTGGAACGGACTGCCCGGCCGCTCGATGCAGCTCACGGCGGCCACGGCCTCCCGCCGCTCGCAGATCCGGTCGGTCGAGGTCACCCAGCTCGACGGTCCCGCGGTCCTGAGCCTCTCGCTCTGACCGCTCGTCCACGGCCCCGGGCGCGACGCGGCGGTCGCGGAACCCGAGGCAGGTGGGGCGAGGTTCAGGAGGCGACGGCGGCGCGCTCGCCCGCTGGGGCGGTACGCCGCTCGTGGACGAGCAGGTAGAGGCCGCCGACGATGGCGACGGCCTCGGTCACCGCGGCGACCCAGACGTAGGGGCCCTGCCACTTCTCGTGGTCGCCGAACAGGCCCCACGTCGCGGCGATGACGAACCCGCCCAGGGTGCTGGCCCCGAACCCGAAGGCGAGGAACGGCGGCACCCAGTGCTGCCAGGTGACCAGCAGGACGGCGATCACGATGCCGGCGACGCCGTTGACGATGAACAGGGGCCCGATCACGTCGACGTGGCGGAACCCGTCGAACCACTCCTTGAGGTGCACGTACGCCGAGACGAGGACGGCAGCCGCGGTGATCAGTCGGACGGTCATGGTGCTCTCTCCGATCCGGGCCCGGAGCGGGCCCTCACTGGAGACACGACGTGGTCGCCGGATCGGTTCGGTGCGTGCCTCACGGACCCGTCGAGCGGGAGCCGAACGCCGCGAGGAACCGGTCGCGGAACTCGTTCATCGGCACGGTCGGGCGTCGCGCTCGCCGGCTGCAGGCCGGGGGTCCAGCCCCAGCCGGAGATCCGCCGCAGCACCGCCGGGTCGTGGGCCACCAGCGAGACCGGCACGTCGTGCGAGACGCCGTTGCCGCTGACGACGGCGTGCGGCTGGTGGTCGCCGAGCACGACCATCACCAGGTTCTGGGTCGTGGGCGTGGTGCACGAAGGAGACCAGCGAGCGCAGCGAGTAGCGGATCGACCGCGCGTAGTGGGCCTGCTGGGCGCGCGAGTTCGCGAAGCGAGGACAGCACGGTCGACGTGCGCGTCGTGCATCCCGCTCGTAGACGGCGCCGTCGCCGAGCGCGTCCCACGGCACCAGGTGAGGCAGCGGGATCCAGGGTGCGTGGCTGGAGTCGAGGTCGATCTCGGCCATCACCGGCCGGCGGTGCGCCGCAGCTCCCGCTCGGCGAAGGCGCTGAGGGTGAACTGGTCGGGGACCCGCGCGTAGCCCAGGCGCGGTCCGGCGTACCCGACGTCGTAGGAGCCGTACATCCGGTCGTAGTGGTAGAACCGCTGGCCCTCGGGCCACGGGCCCGGGTCCGAGGGGATGTCGCCGACGGTGCGCCACCCGGCCTTCTGGAACGCCCAGGCGAGGGTGAAGCGGTCGCTGGGCAGCACCTGGTCGTAGCGCTGCTGGGAGTCGATCCACAGCCCGGACTGGAGCGTGGAGTGGGCCAGCCAGCTGATCCCGCCGAAGGTGGGTGAGCCCAGCCAGCCGCTGCGGGCCTGGAAGCCGAGGTCCGCCGAGGTCGCCGGTCGCCTCGGTCAGGGTGCGGTCGATCGATCGGCGCGAACCACGAGTCCTCCACGGCCACCCGGCCGTAGCTCTCGACGAAGACGATCAGCACGTCCTTGCCGCGCAGCCGGGTCAGCAGGTCGCGGCCGGGCGTCAGCGCGTAGGCGTCGTGGGTCAGGGCGTGCTCGAAGACCGCCCGGTCGTGCAGCTCGGCGCGGACCTCGTCGACCTGGCCGGCGACCAGCGAGGCGGCCGGGGTGGCCGGCGACCGGGACGCCGCTGACGCGGGCACCGCCGACGCCGGCGACCAGCCAGACCACGGCGAGTCCGGCCACGACCCGGCTCCACGTCCGCGGCGCCGCCCGGACGGTACGCCGGGTGCGCACGGCCGACCACACGCACAGCGCCGCGCCCGCGAGCAGCGCGAGCACGATCCCGGCACCGACCCCGACCTGGCCCCCCCGGCCCAGCGAGGAGTGCAGGAGGTCCAGCCCGGAGCCGAGGTAGCCCGGGTCGGTCAGCGGGTTGAACGGACGGTCGAACGCCTCGTAGAAGCCGAGGTCGAGCACCGTCACGACCACCGTCGCCGCCAGCAGGCACGCCGCCGACCACCGCGAGCACGCGTCCCCAGACCGGCGGCAGCACCAGGACGAGCACCAGGAAGACCAGCAGCTCCACGGGGAGCCCGAGCAGGGCGGCCGCCGTCAGCTGCTCCGGGTCGGTGGGGCAGCACCAGGGCCAGCCAGACCAGCGCCAGCGCGACCACGTCGAGCAGCGGGCGGACCAGCGCGTGACCGCGGCACCGCGTGCTCGTGCCGGCGCCGCCACAGGCCGACCACCTGGCGGCCGAACGACTCGAGCAGCAGCACCAGGGCGGCGACCAGCAGGGCCTGCGCCCAGACCGTCGGCAGGACCTCGGCGGCGGCGACGACCAGGACGACTCCCTGGACCGCGGCCACGACCTTCGCCCACGGACGCGGCGGCAGCGGGCCGACCGAGCCAGGGCCAGGCCGCGGTGGCCAGGAGCAGCAGGTAGCGGAGCAGGCCGATCAGCAGCACCCACGCGCCGGCGACGGGTACGACGTACACGCTGAGGACGAGGATCAGGAAGGCGTCGGTCTCCATGTCGAAGGCCGCGCCCAGGGTCGTGACGGTGCCGCGCGCGCGGGCCAGCCGTCCGTCGACGAGGTCGAGCGCCAGCGCGACCGACGCTCACGGCGACGACGAGGGTGCGGGGCACGTCGCCGCTCCAGGACTGCACGACGAGGGCCGTGACCGCCACGACCAGCCCGGCACGGACCAGCGTCACGGCGTTGGCCGGTCCGAGCCGGGCGAGTCCCTCGCGCCGCAGACCGCGCTCGAGCAGGAGCCACAGGCCGACCGTGAGCACGCCGCCGGTGACGAGCGCGGGCGCGCCGAGCCCGACCGTCGCTCGCGAGCACCGCGAGCAGGGTCGCGGCGCCCGGCAGTACGGTCAGGGGACCGACGTGAACCGTGCGCACCCTGCCTCCGTATGTCTGGTTACCAGTCATACGACGACGGGCCGGCGTCGGTTCAGGACCAGCCGGACGTGGAGGGAGCCGACGTGTCACCCACGGCCCGCGCGTACTGGCTGCGTGAGCCCGGGTCCGGCGAGATCCGCACCGGCGCACCTGCCGGACCCGGGCCCGGGCGAGGTGCTCGTCCGCGCGGTGTGTCTCCGGGGTGAGCCGCGGCACCGAGTCGCTGGTCTTCCGGGGCGGCGTCCCCGAGAGCCAGTACGCCGTGATGCGGGCGCCGTTCCAGGAGGGCGAGCTCCCCGGGCCCGGTCAAGTACGGCTACCTCAGCGTCGGCGTGGTCGAGGCAGGGCCCCGCCGAGCTCCGTGGCCGCACCGTCTTCTGCCTCCACCCGCACCAGACGGCGTACGTCGTGCCGGCCGACGCGGTCGCCGTCGTCCCGGACGGCGTCCCGCCCCGGCGGGCGGTGCTGGCCGGCACCGTCGAGACCGCCGTGAACGCGCTCTGGGACGCCGCGCCCCTGGTCGGGGACCGGGTGGCCGTCGTCGGCGCCGGCATGGTCGGCTGCTGCGTGGCGCGGCTGCTGGCCGGCGTCCCCGGCGTCGAGGTGACCCTGGTCGACGCGGACGTCGACCGCGCGTCGGTGGCGGCGGCGCTCGGCGTCGGCTTCGCCCTCCCCGAGCACGCCGCCGGCGACCGCGACCTGGTGGTCCACACCAGCGGCACCGCCGCCGGCCTGCAGCGCTCGCTCGACCTGCTCGGCGCGGACGGCACCGTCACCGACCTCAGCTGGTACGGCGACACCCCGGTCGAGCTCTCCCTCGGTGGCCGCTTCCACTCCGCCCGGCTCGGCGATCCGCGCCAGCCAGGTGGGCGAGGTCGCGGCGGCACGCCGGGGCCGGCGTACCCGTGCCGACCGGCTGCGGCTGGCCCTGTCCCTGCTCGCCGACCCGGCGTACGACGCGCTGCTGACGGGCGAGTCGCCGTTCGAGGAGCTGCCCGAGGTGATGGCGAAGCTCGCCTCCGGCGCGCTGCCGGCCCTGTGCCACACGATCAGCTACGACAGCACCGACCAGGGGGAGGCCTGATGTTCGAGGTGACCGTCCGCGACCACATGATGGTGGCGCACAGCCTGCGCGGAGAGGTGTTCGGCCCGGCGCGCGCACTGCACGGCGCGACGTTCGTCGTCGACGCGGCGTTCGCCCGGGAGCGACCTCGACGACGACGGCATCGTCCTCGACATCGGCCGCGCCACCGAGGCGCTGCACGCGATCCTGGCCGACCTCACCTACCGCAACCTCGACGAGGTCGACTCCCTCGCCGGTCTCAACACGACCACCGAGGTGCTGGCGCGCGAGATCGCCGACCGGCTCGCGGCCCGGGTCCACGACGGTGCGCTGGGCGTCGGCGCCGGGGACCTGACCCGGATCCGCGTCACCCTCCACGAGTCGCCGGTCGCGTGGGCGAGCTACGAGCGGTCGCCATGAGCGACGACCGGACGCTCCACGCGGTCGTTCCCGGCCGGGCATCGACGACCCCGCGCGCCCGAGCGGCGGCAACGTCTACGACCGCCGCGTCCTCGACGGCCTGCGCGCGCTCGGCTGGACCGTGGTCGAGCACGAGGTCGGCGGCGACTGGCCGCGCCCGGGCCTCGCCGACCTCGCCCGGCTCTCGCTGCTGCTCGACGGCCTGCCCGACGGCGCCCTGGTGCTCGTCGACGGTCTCGTCGCGTCGGCCGCCTCGTCGGTCCTCCCGGCCGCCTCGACGCGGCTCGCCGTCGTGGTGCTGCTCCACATGCCGCGTCGGCCCGGGACCCGACCGAGGAGACGGTCCTCGCCTCGGCCGCGGCCGTGGTCACCACCAGCGAGTGGGCGCGCTCGCAGGTGCGGTCGTGGTACGGCCTCCGTCGCGTGTACGCCGTACGGCCGGGCACCGACCCGGCGCCCCTGGCCGCGGGGTCCGGGACCGGCACGGCGCTGCTGTGCGTCGCCACGGTCCACCCCGGCAAGGGCCACGACCTCCTGCTCGAGGCGCTGGCCCGGCTCGGCGACCGGCCGTGGACGCTGGTCTGCGCCGGCTCGCTCGACGTCGACCCCGACCACGTCACCGCGCTCCAGGCCCAGGTGTACGCCCAGCGCTGGGAGCGGCGGGTCACCTTCGCCGGCCCGCTGGTCGGGCCCGCGCTCGAGGCGGCGTACGACGGGGCCGACGTGGTCGTGCTGCCGTCGCGGGGCGAGAGCTTCGGCATGGTCGTCACCGAGGCGCTGGCGCGGGGGCTGCCGGTGGTCGCGACCCGCACCGGCGGCGTGCCCGAGGCGCTCGGCCGCGCTCCCGGCGGCACCCTGCCCGGCCTCCTGGTCGCGCCCGACGACCCGGCCGCCCTGGCCGATGCCCTGGCCCGCTGGGTCGACGAGCGACACCTCCGCGAACGGCTCCGGCGGGCCGCCGCCTCGCGACGCCCGACCCTGCCCGGCTGGGGCGCGACGGCGGCCGACCTCGCCGACGTCCTCGCCTCCGCCGCGCCGGTCGGACGGCCGGCCCGAGGTCCGGGCCGAGGGCCGGGCCGGGGCCGGGAGCCGGACGATGAGCCTGCCCACCGTGCCGCCCGGCGTCCGGCGCTCCTGGCCGTGGCTCCGCCTCGTCGGCGGAGCCGCCCTCCTGGCCGCCCTGCTGTGGCACTTCGGCACCGGACCGTTCGCCGAGGCCTGGCAGGTCACCACCGTGGCCGGCGGTGCTGGCCGCGGTGGCGCTCACCGCCGGCAGCACGCTGACGTCGGCGTGGCGCTGGCGCACGGTCGCCCGGGCCTACGACGTACCGCTGACGAGGGCGCGAGTCCGTCACCGCCTACTACCGCTCGCAGTTCCTCAACGCGACCCTGCCGGGCGGCATCCTCGGCGACGCCCACCGGGCGGTGCGGCACGGTCGCGACGCCGGCGACGTCCCCGCCGGGGTGCGCGCCACGGTCTGGGACCGGGTCTCCGGCCAGGTCGTCCAGCTCGGGCTGGTGCTCCTCGCCCTGGTGGGCCTCGCGTCGCCGTTGCGACGATTCGCCCCGCTCGCCGCCGGCGGCCTGCTCGCTGGTCGGCGTCGCGGGCTGGGTCGTCCTGCGGCGCGGCGGGCGGGCGGCGGACGACCTGCGCACCCTGGGGGCTCCCGGCGTCGTGGCACGCGTCGTGGGTGCCTCCTGCGCTCTCGTCCCTCGGCCATCTCGCGGTGTTCGTGCTGGCGGTCCACGTCGTCGGCGTCGAGGCGTCGTGGACGGTCCTGGTGACGACCGGGCTGGTGGTGATGGTGGGCTCCTCGATCCCGCTGAGCATCGCCGGCTGGGGTCCGCGCGAGGGCTGACCGCCTGGGTGTTCGGCGTGGCCGGGCTCGGCTCCGCGACCGGCCTCACCGTCTCGGTGGTGTACGGCGTGCTGGCCGCGGTCGCGACCCTCCCCGGCGCGGTGGTGCTCGTCGCCGAGGCGGCGGCGCGGCGACGCCGTGCCAGGGTCGGTGCGAGGGTCGGTGCGAGGGTCGGTGCGAGGGTGGACGTGCGGGAGACCGACCGCGCCGGACAGCTGGAGGGAGCGGGCCGTGGCTGAGCGCCCCTACACCCTGCTGAGCTGCAGCATGTCGATCGACGGCTACATCGACGGCGCCTCCGAGAGCCGGCTGCTGCTGTCCAACGAGCTCGACCTCGACCGCGTCGACCGGGTCCGGGCCGGCGTCGACGCGATCCTGGTGGGTGCCACGACGGTCCGCAACGACAACCCCCGGCTCCTGGTGCGCGACCCCGGGCTGCGCCGTCAGCGGTGCGAGCGCGGCCTGCCGGAGCATCCCACCAAGGTCACGGTCACCGAGGGAGGCTGCCTCGACCCGTCGTCGCGCTTCTTCGCCGACGACGGAGCCGCGAAGGTGGTCTACGGCAGCAGCCGGTGGTCGACCAGCTCCGGCACCGGCTGGGGCGCCGGACCGAGGTCGTGGACGCCGGCGACCCGGTCCGCATGCGTCAGCTCGTCGGAGGACCTGCACGCGCGCGGCGTACGCCGGCTGATGGTCGAGGGCGGGGGAGCGGTGCACACGCAGTTCCTCGCCGACGACCTGGCCGACGAGCTCCAGCTGGTGGTGGCGCCGTTCTTCGTGGGCGAGACGGGGGCTCGTCGCTTCGTCGGTGAGGCCAGCTTCCCGTGGCACCCGGGCCACCGGGCGAGACTGGCGTCGACCGAGCAGCTCGGCGACGTCGTGCTCCTGCGCTACGCGCTGTCCGGACGCTACGACGCCGGAGCCTCCGGCTCGCCCTAGGCTGCGCCCCATGACGGACACCCCGCCCAGCGCAGCCGATCTCGTCCAGCGCATCACGGCGGGGGAGACCTCACCGGCCGCCGCGGTCGAGGAGTCGCTGACCCGGATCGAGGCCCGCAACGCCGAGCTGAACGCGTTCTCGGTCGTCCTCGACAACGAGGCGCGTGAGCAGGCGCGGTTCCTCGAGCTCGGCCGGGACGGCAACCGTGGCCCGCTGTTCGGCGTACCGGTGGCGATCAAGGAGGAGCTCGACGTCGCCGGCTGTGTCACCACCTTCGGCGGGCACGGCAACAGCACCCCCAGGACCCAGGACGGCGAGGTCGTACGCCGGCTGCGCGCGGCGGGCGCGGTGGTCGTCGGCAAGACGCAGATGTCGGAGTTCGGCGCCTGGCCCTACACCGAGTCGGAGGCCTTCGGTCACACCCGCAACCCGTGGCGCCCGGGGTTCACCCCCGGGGGGTCCAGCGGCGGCACGGCGGCCGCGGTCGCGTCCGGCATGGTGCCGGTCGCCCTGGGCGGCGACGGCGGCGGCTCGATCCGGATCCCCGCGGCGTTCTGCGGGCTCTTCGGCCTCAAGCCGCAGCGCGGCCGGGTCACCACCTCGCCGATGGAGCACCTGTGGTGGGCCCTCGGCACCGTGGGCCCGTTGACCCGCACGGTCCTGGACTCGGCGATCGTCTACGACGTGATCCGGGGCAACCTGCCGACCGACCGGTGGCGGGCCGGTGAGGTGGGCTCGTTCGTCGAGGCCGCGGGCCGCGAACCCGGCCGGCTGCGGATCGGGTGGTCGACGAAGCCGGTGACCCTGGGCGTCAAGCCCCATGCCGAGCACGTGACCGCGGTCCGCGACACCGCCCGGCTGCTGGCGCGACCTCGGTCACGACGTGCGGGAGGTCGACCCCCGCTATCCGGACCCGACCGCGGCGTTCGTCCCCCAGTTCTTCGCCGGCATCCGGACCGAGGCCGACGAGGTCGAGCACTACGACCGGCTCGAGCGTCGTACCCGGGAGACCTACCGGCTCGGCTCGTGGGTGACCCCCCGCGTCATCGACGTCGCGCTCCGGCAGACCGAGAAGGTGTCCGCCAAGGCCAACCGGGTCTTCGCCGACGTGGACGTCCTCCTCACGCCCTCCACCGCCCACCGGCCGCCGCGGGTGGGCGTCCTCGACGGGACCGGCTCGGTGCGCGCGTCGCTCAAGGCGATGCCGGCCATCGCCTACGCCGCGTTGTGGAACGTCGCGGGCAACCCGGCCTGCAACGTGCCCGCGGGCACGGGGGCCGACGGTCTGCCGATCGGGGTCCAGCTGGTCGGGCGGACCGACGGCGAGGAGACCCTGTTCAGCCTGGCGGCCCAGGTCGAGACGGCCCGGCCCTGGCCGCTCGTCGCTCCCTGAGGCCCGCCTCGCGCGCCGGTCCCGCTCAGCTGGCCTCGAGGTCCGGGCCGATGACCCGGAACACGACGCCGGTCGGGTCCTGCAGCTCCGCGATCCGTCCGTACGGCGTGTCCGCGGCCGCCGACGTGAGCCGGCCGCCCGCCTCGATCGCCTCGCCGACGGTCTCGTCGGTGTCCTCGACCTGGAGGTAGACGTTCCACCGCGACGGCTCGTCGCCGAGGAACGCGGAGCCGTCCATGATCCCGGCGCGTGCCTCCTGGTCCAGCCCGAGCGTGGTGTAGCGGAAGTCGGGGGTGTCGCTGACGACGTGGGTCTCCCAGCCGAACACCTCCTCGTAGAAGGCCACCGCCTCGCGGTACGACGTCGTGAAGGTCTCGAACCAGCCCGGCGCGCCGACCGCCGCGCGGGTCGCGAAGCCGGGGAAGCCGTCGGGCTGCCAGGCGCCGACCAGGGCACCGGCCGGGTCCACCAGGCTGGTCATCGACCCGAGGCCGGGCACCGCCATCACCCCGGTCGCGATCACCGCGCCGCGGTCCCGGGCGCGCTCCACGGTCCCGGCGATGTCGGGGGTCTGCAGGAACACCTCCCAGACGTCCGGCTCCGCGGTGTGGTTGGGCATCAGCCCGGCGACGGGCTCGTCGTCGCGGAGGAACATCCGGTAGCCGCCGTACTCCTCGCTCGGTTCGCCGACGGACCAGCCGAACAGGCCGCCGTAGAACCGCACCGCCGTGTCGACGTCGGTGGTGAACAGATGGATCCAGCACGGTTCTCCGGTGATCGTCATGACTGGTCTCCTGGGGCGGTCGTCGCGGGACCGCGTCGCCGATCGACGGTCGCACGTCGCGGCGTCGGGGGGAAGGGTTCTGGCCGGGTCGTCGGTGAGGGTCGCGTCTCAGGAGAGCGAGCGGGCCCGCTCGGCCCGGCCGAGCAGCAGCGTGCGCTCCGGGCCGTTGCCGGTCAGCGCGGCGGCCGCGGTGAAGGCGTCGGCAGCCTCGGCCGCGCCGCCCCGCGCGCTCCAACAGGTCACCCCGGACGCTGGGCACGAGGTGGGAGCCGGCCAGCGCGGGGTGGTCGGTGACGGCGTCGAGGACCGCCAGCCCGGCCTCCGGGCCGTGCGCGCGGCCGTGGGCGACGGCCCGGTTGACCTCGACGACGGGGTTGTCGCCGGCCCGCGCCAGCACGTCGTACCAGCCGGCGATGGCCGTCCAGTCCGTCTCCTCCGCCGTGCGCGCGCGGGCGTGGCAGGCGGCGATCTGCGCCTGGACGACGTAGGGCCCGATGGGCCGACCGGTTGCGGCGGCAGCCATCGCCCGGTCGAGGCCGGCGAGGCCGCGGCGGATCAGGAGCGCGTCCCAGGTGGCGCGGTCCTGGTCGTCGAGCAGCACCGGCCGGCCGTCCTGGTCGGTGCGCGCGTGCAGCCGGGACGCCTGGAGCTCCATCAGCGCGAGCAGCCCGTGCACCTCGGGCTCGAGGGGAGCGAGCCCGGCCAGCATGCGGGTGAGCCTGATGGCCTCCACGCAGAGGTCGGGCCGCATCCAGTCGTCGCCGGCCGTCGCGGCGTACCCCTCGTTGAAGATCAGGTAGAGCACGCCCATCACGTCGTCGAGCCGCTCCTCGCGCTCGGCGCCGACCGGCAGGTCGAAGGACTCGCCGGCCAGGGACTTCTTGGCGCGCGAGATCCGCTGGCCGATCGTGGCGTCCTTGGTCAGGAAGGCGCGCGCGATCTCGGGCACGGTGAGGCCGCCGACGAGACGCAGGGTGAGGGCGGCCCGGCTCTCGGGGGAGAGGGCGGGGTGGCAGGTGAGGAAGATCAGCCGGAGCACGTCGTCGTCGATGTGGTCGACGAATGCGTCGAGGTCGGGCATCTCCACCTCCTCCCGTTCCTGCAGCGCGTGCCCGAGCTCCGCCGTACGCCGGCGCAGCGTGTCGGCGCGGCGGAACTGGTCGACGGCACGGCGCTTGGCGGTCTGCATGAGCCAGGCCGCGGGGTTGTCGGGGACGCCCTCGCTGGGCCACTGCTGGAGCGCGGCGACGAGGGCGTCCTGGGCCAGGTCCTCGGCCAGGCCGAGGTCCCGGGTCATCCGGGTGAGGGCGCCGACGAGCCGGGCCGACTCCGTCGCGCCACACCCGCTGGACGGCGTCCTGAGGGGACTCGGAGGACTGCGTGGTCCCGCCCGGGGTTGCCGGTCACCCGGCCAGACTAGGCGGCGCCGCCCTCGGGCGGCCTGCAGGTCCTTCGTCGACCTCGGGTGGTCCTCGGCCATCATGAGAAGCACAGCTAGCGCATGGGACTGTCCTCTCGTCGGGTGCCGACCCTCGGTCGGCTCACCCCTACGTCGAACGGCCCCGGCGGCTTTCGACACCCACGACCCCTGGGTTCACCGTCCTTCGCCGAGCGCCAGCAGGAGCGCGTCGTACGTCTCCTCCGGTGTGGTGCTCGGGACCTGCAGCAGTCGCTCCCGGTCCGCCAGGACGGCGAGGTCATGGCACGAGCCGGCGATGACCTCAGCCCCGCCGAGCCCTTCGACCACGTCGCTGATCGCCGCGACCAAGGGGTCGTCCGACGAGGTGACCGATCGGGTCCGGAACCTGTCGATCACCACCCGGGGCTCGGCCGTCAGCACGACACCGACGTACGCCGCCTCTCCCTCGCGCGGCGGCCGACCGGAAGCGGGCCAGCTCCTCGGCGCGGGCCACGAACTGCGGGAGGACGACGTCGTGCCCCGACTCGAGATAGCTCGTGATGGTGGCGAGTGCTGTGGTCCTGATCCGGGTGCCCGCCTCGTGGAAGTCCTCCTGCCATCCGGCCACCAGGGTGCGGAGCACGTCGATGTCGCACACGAGGATCCCCGGGTGGTCGTCGGCGTACCGGCGCGCGAGCGTGGACTTCCCGATGCCGGGAGCGCCGTTCAGATGGATCAGCCGTGCCACCGCCTCACCGTACGACGCCGCCGTGGCCGCCCTGCGGACACACGGTGGTCCGGGTCTGCCCCGGCGCCCTCCCTGCCTTTCGCGACCGATGTGTGTCCGGGCGCGGCCCCTGCGCCGCATACTGGTGCGATGTGGACCCACCTGGCGCCGTGGCTGGTGAAGACCGGCGAGGTGCCCCAGCTCGAGGTGGGCGACACGCTGCGCGGTGCCGGGTTGCACGCGTCGTGCTGGAGCCTCGTCGAGGCCGGCGGCCCGGAGGGCATCACCGAGCTCCAGGGAGCCGACCCCGCCGGCGACCGCTCCCCTCACTACGAGCTGACGGGCACCGTCGCCCGGCTCGCCGACGGGTCGCCCGAGGTCGTGCTCCGGGTCGAGGGTCTCGGACTCCTCGCCGGGCCGCGGGCCGAGGGATGTCCGGCCGGCTTCCAGCCGCCCGGGGTCGGCCGGCCGGTCACGGCAGTCGCCAGGCTGGAGGCCCTGGCCCTGTACGACGCCGGCGCTCCGGACGTACGCCGCGACTGGCTGGTGCGCGCCATCAAGGTCGAGCACCGGGCCCTCGTGCCCTCGCCGGGCTACCCCGGGCAGACCGAGGCCGGGGCCATCGTGCGGGTCGACGACATCGGCCGGATGCTGCGCTGGGCGGACGCGTCCGCCAAGGACCACGCCAGCTACCTGCTGGACCTGGAACCACTGCTGACCGACTGACCGGGGTCAGCTCGCCTTCTTGGCGGCCTTCTTCTCGGTCTTCTCTGCCTTCTCGGACTTGCCGGCCGTGGACTTCTTCGCAGCCTTCTTGGCGGGGGTCTTCTTGGCCGGCTTCTTCTTCGCCGGGGCCTCGTCCGACGTCTCACCACGCGCGGTCTTGGCCGCGTCGACCGAGCGTTGCAGCGCCGCCAGCAGGTCGACGACCTCGCCGGAGGACTTCGTGGAGGTCGGGGTCCGCTTGACCTCGCCACCCTCGATCTTGTTCTTGACCATCGCCTCGACGGCCTCGGCGTAGTCGTCCTCGAACTCCTCGGGCTCGAAGTCGCCGGCCAGCGTCTCGACCAGCATGTTCGCCATCTTCACCTCGGCGGGCTTCGCCTCGCCGCCGTCGACGTTGAAGTCCGGCTTCCGGATCTCGTCGGGCCACATCATGGTCTGGAGCACGATCACGTCGTCCTTGACCCGCAGCACCCCCACCGACGTCCGCTGCCGCAGCGCGACGGTGACCACGGCCATCCGGTCGGCGTCCAGCAGCGCCTGGCGGAGCAGGGCGTAGGGCTTGGCGCCGGTCTTCTCGGGCTCGAGGTAGTAGGACTTCTCGAAGAGCATCGGGTCGATCTGGTCGCTGGGGACGAACTTCTCCACCGCGATCTCGCGCGACGACTCGCTCGGCAGCGCGGCCATGTCGTCGTCGGTGAGGATGACCATCTCGCCGTCCTCGGTCTCGTAGCCCTTGGCGATGTCGGCGTACTCGACCTCCTCGCCGTCGATCGAGCACACGCGCTGGTACTTGATCCGGCCGCCGTCCTTGGCGTGCACCTGCCGGAACGACACGTCGTGCGACTCGGTCGCGGAGTACAGCTTCACCGGCACGCTGACGAGCCCGAACGACACCGCGCCCTTCCAGATCGCACGCACCTCATACCTCCGTGTAGTCGACGACGCGGTCCAGTATCGACCACGTACCCGCCGAACGCACGCGTACGCCGAGTGGTCCCCGCAGCCGGTCGGCCGACACCGCAGCCGCCGGCGACCGGAGCTGGAAGGATGCCCGTCATGCGTCCGATGCTCGCGACCCGCGGCACCCACGTGCCGACGGGGGAGGAGTGGCAGCACGAGGTGAAGTGGGACGGCATGCGCGTCCTGGTCGAGGTGCGCCGGGGCGAGGCCCGGCTGTGGAGCCGCAACGAGAACGACGCGACGGTCTCGTTCCCCGAGCTCACCCGGATCCCGGCCGGCGACGCCCTCCTCGACGGCGAGGTGGTCGCCTTCGCCGACGGCGCCCCGAGCTTCGCCGCCCTGGCCGAGCGGATGCACGTCTCCCGCGCCGACCGCGCCCGCGCGCTGGCGGAGCGGCTCCCGGTCACCCTGGTGGTCTTCGACGTCCTCCGCCTCGGTGACCGCGACGTGATGGAGGAGCCGCTCAGCGTCCGCCGGGGGCTGCTCACCGGGCTCGACCTGCACGACGACCGCTGGCAGACCCCGCCGACGTACGACGACGGGCGGATGCTCTTCGACGCGACGCTGCAGCAGGGGCTCGAGGGGATCGTCAGCAAGCGCCTGACCAGCCGCTACCGGCCCGGCCAGCGGAGCAAGGACTGGCTGAAGTTCGCCCACCGCCGCCGCGACTCCTACGTGGTGGGTGGCTGGCGTCGCGAGACCGACTCGCAGGACCGGCTCGGCGCGCTGCTCGTCGGCGAGCCGACCGCCGACGGTCTGCTCTACCGGGGTCGCGTCGGCAGCGGGCTCGCGGGCGCGAAGGCGACCCTGGTCCGCGAGGCGCTCGCCGGACTGACCCGCGCCACCAGCCCGTTCGCCGACGTGGTGCCGAGACCCGATGCCCTGGGTACGACGTGGGTCGAGCCGGTGCTCGTGGTCGACGTCGAGTCCCTCGGCCCCTCCGCCCAGGGCCGGCTCCGCCAGCCGTCGTACGTCGGTGTCCGTGCCGACCAGACCCCGGAGGACCTCCTGTGAAGACCCTCGTCGCCTCGGTCGCGACCGCGGCTGCTCTCACCCTGCTCGGCCCGGCTCCCGCGCGGGCCGACGTCGGAGCACGTCACCCTCGGCGGCGTCGAGCGTCGCCCTCCGGGCCCACACCCGCCAGGTCGTCACGGTGGACCACAGCCGCGGCTACCACGCCCGGATCGGGTTCTGGCTCCTGCGGGAGGGCCGGTGGCAACGCGTGTACGACGTCCGCGACGGCCGGATCGGGTACGGCGGGCTGGCCCGGCCCCTGCACCGCGTCCAGGGCAGCGGCACGACGCCGCTCGGCACCGTGAGGCTGATCTCGTCGTTCGGCCGGCACGTCGCGCGGCGACGGCTGGGACCTGCCCTACCGGCGCATCCACCGCGGCGACTACTGGGTCGAGGACAACGAGTCGCGCTACTACAACCGCTACCGCAACAGGAGCGAGGGCGGCTTCCGCTGGTGGCTCCCGGCGAGCCGGGTCGACAGCTCCGAGCGGCTGCGCGACTTCCCGGTGGCCTACGAGTACTCCGTCGTCACCAGCTACAACTACGCCGCCCAGGTGCGCCACCGCGGCGCGGGGATCTTCCTCCACGTCAACGGCCGGGGCGCGACCGCCGGCTGCGTGAGTGCTCCGCGGTGGTTCCTGAAGGCCATGATGTGGCGCCTCGACCCGGCGCAGGTGCCGGTCATGGCGGTCGGCAGGTGAGCAGGTGAGTCCGAGCGGGGAGGAGATCCGGGTCGACGTCGACGGCCGGACGCTCAAGCTGTCCAACCTCGACAAGGTCCTCTATCCGCGCACCGGCACCACCAAGGGCGAGGTGATCAACTACTACGCCCAGATCGCGCCGGTGCTGCTGCCCCTGCTCAAGGACCGCCCGGTGACCCGGGTCCGCTGGCCGCACGGCGTCGAGCGAGGGCCGCTTCTTCGAGAAGAACGCGCCCGCCGGCACGCCGTCCTGGGTGCGCACCGCCGACGTCCCGACCACCGGGTCGCGTGGGGAGAGCCGGCACGGTGACCGCCTGGTGTTCCCGATCATCGACGACCTCGCCACCCTGACCTGGGCCGCCAACCTGGCCGCCCTCGAGCTCCACGTGCACCAGTGGACGGTGACCAAGCAGGGCAAGCCCCGCGGGGCCGACCGGCTGGTGATCGACCTCGACCCCGGCGAGGGCGCCGGGCTCCACGAGTGCTGCCAGGTCGCGCTGCTGGTGCGCGACAAGCTGACCGAGCGGTCGCTCGACGCCCGGCCCGTCACCAGCGGCAGCAAGGGCCTGCACCTCTACGCCCACCTCCCGCGTCGCCGCGACTCCGACCAGACCTCGGAGCTGGCCAAGGAGATCGCCGAGGAGCTCCAGGAGGCGCACCCGAAGCTGGTCACCGCGACCATGACCAAGGCCAAGCGGTCCGGGAAGGTCTTCCTCGACTGGTCGCAGAACGCCGGCTCCAAGACCACCGTGTCGCCGTACTCCCTGCGCGGGGTCGAGCGGCCGTTCGTCGCCACCCCGGTGACCTGGGACGAGGTCGAGGAGGGGGCGGAGGACCCGCTCGGCCTCGAGCAGTTCCGCTACGACGAGGTGCTGGCGCGGGTCGAGGAGCTCGGCGACCTCTTCACCGCCTGAGCCGGCGCCCTGGCGCGTCGTCGTGGGGCCGTACGTGGCTGCCGCCGCGTCTGCCGACCCCGTCGGCGACCTTCGTGGGTCGGCTGTGGCCGGAGGGGCGAGAAGCTCCCCCTTCGTTACCATCACGTGGCGCCGGCGTGGCTCCCTCGTTGCCTTGTCTTACGTACCGTTGCGGGTGCCCGGCGCTCGAGCGAGCTCCAACTCTGCACAGTGCCGGAGGCTGCCGACCTACCGGGGGGTGGGGTCGGTCGAGCCCGTGGACCGCCCGTAGTCCCCGCTGCGGGCGGACCACGCTCCCCGCTCCTCAGCCGGCTCCGGGCGCTCGTCCGGTCCCGCGATGCCCCATCTCGACCATGCCGAAGTGCCCGAACGAACCCCGTGGCGGGGGCCGGTGCTCGCCTATGCTCCGCAGATGGCCCCCCACCGTGTGCTCGTCGTCGAGGACGAGGAGGAGATCGCCTCCCCGCTCGTGCAGACGCTCGAGCGCGAGGGGTACGCCGTCGACCGGGCCGCGACCGGCCGCCAGGCCGTCGAGCAGGCGACCGCGCAGGGCCACGACATCGTGATCCTCGACCTCGGGCTGCCCGACATGGACGGCCTCGACGTCTGCCGTGAGCTGCGCGAGGGCGGCTACGAGGGCGCGGTGCTGATCCTCACCGCCCGCTCGGGCGAGCTGGACCGGGTGGTCGGGCTCGACGCCGGCGCCGACGACTACCTCGCCAAGCCGTTCGGCCTCGCCGAGCTGCTGGCCCGCCTGCGCGCCCTGCTCCGGCGTACCACCGTCCGGGTCTCCGGCCCCGCGCGCTCGGGGCGCCGGCTGATCGTCGACGTCGAGGCCCACCGCGTCTACGTCGGCGACGACGAGGTGCCGCTGACCGGCAAGGAGTTCGACGTCCTCACGGTCCTCTCCGCCCACCGCGACAAGGTGGTGTCGCGGGCCCAGCTGATGGCGGACGTGTGGAGCGAGGGCTGGTTCGGCTCGACGAAGACCCTCGACGTCACGATCGGCCGGCTCCGCCAGAAGCTGGAGGGGGTCTCCTGCGTCGAGCGGGTGATCACCGTGCGCGGCGTCGGCTTCCGGCTCGAGAGCGCCTGACGGTCGCTCGCGCGGGGTCACGCGGCCTCGGCCGCCTCCTTCAGCGCCTCGGCCTCGAGGTCGACGTACCTCTGGATCTTGCGCCCGATCAGCAGCGTGACCACGCCGCTCAGCCAGCCGGTCTGCTCGAGGACCAGGGTCAGCCGCGTGGTCCCGTCGGCGTCCGTGGTGACCGTGGTGGCGGCCGACGATGCGGACGCCCGGCTGGCGGCTCGCCCAGGTGAACGTCCGGCCCTCGACCAGCTCGCTCACCTCCCACTCGCCCGCGGCGAGGCCCTTCTGCTTCACGAAGGCGCGGCTGCCGACGCGCAGGTCGCCGTCGTCGAGGCGGCGTACCTCCTCGTACGTCGCGATCCGCTCCGGCCAGCGCTCGAGGTCGCTCAGCACCTCCCAGACCCGGGCGGGCTCGGCGGCGACGGCGACGGACTTCTCGTACTCCATGATCTCCTCCTTTGTTCCGAATGGTACATGAGCGGCCGATGCCTCCCTCCACCGGTGACGTTCGGCCCTCGTGAGCGACCTCGGGGCTCGGGAGAATCGGAGGGACGTCTGGGCCGAGGAGGCCATGAGCATGAGCAGGAAGCAGAACCTCGCCGCCACGATCGGTGGCTGGAGCGTGCGCCACCGGGTGACGGCCGTGGTCGGCTGGCTGCTGTTCGTCGCGATCGCGATGGCGGCCGGCTCGATGGCGGGCCAGCGCACCATGACCGAGGACCAGTACGCCACCGGGGACTCGGCCCGGGCCATCCAGATCCTCGACGACGCCGGCCTGAAGACGCCGGCCGGCGAGCTGATCCTGCTGACCGGTCACCGGCCCGGCGACCTCGCCGACGACCCGCGCGGCCGTGACCGACCTGATGACCCGGCTGCAGCAGCACGGACGTCGTGACCGGCGTGGTCGACCCCTACACCCAGCGGATGGTCTCCGCCGACGGGCGCTCGGTGCTGCTGCGCGTGTCGATGACCGGTGACCCGATGACCGCGGCCGACCGCGTGCAGCCGATCCTGGACGCCGTCGCGGCCACCCGGGCCGCGCATCCCGCCGTCACCATCGACGAGTTCGGCGACGGCTCGGCCAACCGGTGGTTCGACGACACGATCGGCAAGGACTTCCAGCGCGCCGAGTGGACCGCCGTACCGCTGGCGCTCGGGATCCTGCTCGTCGCGTTCGGGGCGTTCCTGGCCGCCGTGCTCCCCGTCGGGCTCGCGCTCACGTCGTTCCTGGCCGCCAACGGGCTGCTCGCCCTGGTCAGCCACCGGCTGCCGCTGGACAGCTCGACCAGCTCGGTGATGCTGCTGATCGGGCTGGCGGTGGGCGTGGACTACTGCATGTTCTACCTACGCCGGGAGCGCGAGGAGCGCGCGCAGGGCCGGGACCCCGAGACGGCGCTGCGGATCGCGGCGGCCACGTCCGGACGCTCGGTCCTGGTGTCGGGGATGACCGTCGTCGTGGCGATGTCGGGCATGTTCCTGTCCGGCCTGCTGCTCTTCGACGGCTTCGCGGTCGCCGCGATCCTCGTCGTCCTGGTGGCCGTGCTCGGGTCGGTGACGGTGCTGCCCGCCCTGCTGTCGCTGCTCGGCGACCGGGTCGACCTCGGCCGCGTGCCCGGGCTCGCCCGGATGCGACGCCCGACCGGTGAGAGCAAGGTGTGGGGCGCGATCCTCGGCCGGGTCCTCAAGCGGCCCGGGTGGTCGGTCCTCGGGGCCGTGGCGTTCCTGCTCGTGCTCGCGACGCCGGTGATCGGCATCCACACCGAGCAGCTGGGTCTCGACAAGCTGCTCCCGCGCGACGCCAGCATCATGCAGAGCTACCACCGGATCACCGCGGCCTTCCCGGGCGGCCCGAACCCGGCCCGGGTGGTCGTGAAGAGCTCGGACGTGAGCGGCCCGGCGCTGACGGCGGCGACGGAGAGCTTCCGCACCCAGGCGCTGGCGACCGGCCTGCTGCACGACCCGATCGTCGTCACGCCGCACCCCGAGGTCGGGGCTGCTGGTGGTCGACGTACCCCTGGCCGGCAACGGGTCGAACGCCACGTCGGTCCGCGCCCTCGAGGCGCTGCGCGGTGACGTCGTCCCGGCGACGTTCGGGCAGGTGCCGGGTGCCGAGACGCACGTCGGCGGTCAGCTCGCCTTCTCCGAGGACTTCAACGCCCAGCTCCAGCGCTCGATCGTGCCGGTGATCCTCTTCGTGATGGTGATGGCGTTCCTGCTGATGCTGGTGGCCTTCCGCTCGGTGACGATCGCGGCGGTCTCGGTGCTGCTCAACCTGCTGTCGATGGCAGCGGCGTTCGGCGTGATGGTCGCGGTCTTCCAGCACGGCTGGGGAGCCGACCTGGTCGGCGGCGGCGACGTCGGTGCCATCGAGTCGTGGATCCCGCTGTTCGCCTTCGTGATCCTCTTCGGGCTGTCGATGGACTACCACGTGTTCGTGGTCTCGCGGATCCGCGAGGCCCACGACCGCGGCCTCTCCACGCAGGACGCCGTCGCGCACGGCGTGAAGATCTCCGCCGGCGTCGTCACCAGCGCGGCGGTGATCATGGTCGCGGTCTTCGCGGTCTTCGCCACGCTTGTCGATGACGACGTTCAAGCAGCTCGGCGTCGGCCTGGCGGTCGCGATCCTCCTCGACGCCACCGTCGTCCGCGCCGTCCTGCTGCCCTCGGTGCTGACCGTGCTCGGCGACCGCACCTGGTGGCTCCCGCGCTGGCTGTCGTGGCTGCCCGACCGCGCCACCGTCGACGTGCACTCACCCGCACCACCGGAAGGTGCACGCGAGGTCTTGGTCCATCACGCGGACCAGAACCGCGCGTGATCGGCCCGCTCGGTCAACCGGGTCCGTGAGGCGTGCGCCGCGAGGGTGTCGACCCGCAGCGCGAGGCGTCCATCCGTGCCGTCCTCAACATCCTCGTCGCCGGCGCGACCCAGGCCGGCAAGGCCACGCTCCTGAACTGCCTGGCCGCGGCGATCCCCGGGCGGCGAGCGCGTGGTCAGTGCGGGGAGGTCTTCGAACTGCGCTTTCCGCACCCGAAGTAGACGTGCAGCTCTACGCGGTTCGCCGGAGCAGTTTGGCTCGGATCCGCGTCTCGGCCCGCGGAGCTCCACATGAGTGGTGCCTTTGGGGGTACTGCTACACATGCCTGCTATGCACGGGGCTGGACCGCAGTAGGGTCCACAGAGCTCTAACTCACCTCGCGAAGGGCAGCGTCCAATGGCGAATCGGCCTCTAGGAGTGGGAACGGCGGCGAGCCTGGCAAAGAAGGGTTTGAAGGAAGGAGGCTCCATCGTCCTAGCCGTTGCTGCAGCCGCGCTGAGCCCAGATGAGCCCCGGACACCCACGGCTCCAATACCGACCGCTGCCAAGACCACCGCGCAGGAAGTCTCCGGCCACGAAGTCCGCCGCTGCGAAGAAGGCCACCGCGAGGAAGTCTCCGGCCACGAAGACCGCCGCTGCGAAGAAGGCCACCCGCGAGGAAGTCTCCGGCCACGAAGTCCGCCGCTGCGAAGAAGGCCACCGCGAGGAAGTCTCCGGCCACGAAGTCCGCCGCTGCGAAGAAGACCACCGCGCGGAAGTCTCCGGCCGCGAAGACCGCTCGCTGCGAAGAAGGCCACCGCGAGGAAGTCTCCGGCCACGAAGACCGCCGCTGCGAAGAAGACCACCGCGCGGAAGTCTCCGCGAAGACCACGCGAAGTCCGCCGGAGCTGCGAAGAAGGCCACCGCGAGGAAGTCTCCGGCCACGAAGACCGCCGCTGCGAAGAAGACCACCGCGAGGAAGTCTCCGGCCACGAAGTACCGCCGCTGCGAAGAAGGCCACCGCGAGGAAGTCTCCGGCCACGAAGACCACCGCTGCGAAGAAGACCACCGCGAGGAAGTCTCCGGCCACGAAGACCAGCCGCTGCGAAGAAGACCACCGCGAGGAAGTCTCCGGCCACGAAGACCACCGCTGCGAGAAGACCACCGGAGGAAGTCTTCGGCCACGGAGACCACCGCTGCGCAGAAGGTGACGGTCCGCCCATCGGCATGAGCCACCGCGGAGGGTGGCCGATCAGCAACTCGCCGTGCTAGTCGTCGACACCAGCAAGCCGCTGATCACCGTGACGGCGCCGGGCCCGACCGAGGCGACCGCCAAGCTGACCCCGATCACGTTCGCCGCCAGCGGCTACGACGCGGTGGACGGCAGCCGTCCCGTCTCCTGCAAGACCGCCGGTGGCACCGTTTACGCCGCGGGCGACGGCTTCCCGGTCGGCACCACCACGCTGACCTGCTCGGCCACGGACAGGGCCGGCAACACCGGCGTCAGCGACTCCTTCGACGTCAAGGTGACCGACACCACCGCCCCCGAGGTCACCACTCCGGCCAACATCGTCGTCGGCAACGACGCCGCGACCGTGAACTACGACAACGCCACGGCGACCGACCTGGTCGACGGCACCGTCAGCGCCGGCTGCACGCCCTGCGTCCGGGACGAACTTCGCGCTCGGCACCACGACAGTGACGTGCACCGCCACGGACGCCGCAGGCAACCAGGGAAGCAAGACCTTCACCGTCGAGGTGCAGGACGTCACGAAGCCGATCGTCACCGTTCCCGCCGACCTGACAGTCGAGGCCACCGGCGTGAACGGCGCCACCGTCGGTTACGCCGCCGTCACCGCTGACGACGACGTCGACGGCGCCCTGACTCCGACATGCTCGAAGGCATCGGGCACGGTCTTCCCGCTCGGGACCACCACCGTGACGTGCTCGGCAAAGGATGCCGCCGGCAACCTCGGCGACAGCTCATTCACGGTCACGGTCCAGGACACCACTGCCCCGGCCCTCACCGTCCCGGGCAACATCACCAAGGAGGCGACCGGCCCCGCCGGTGCCCCGGTCTCCTTCAGCGCTTCCGCCCAGCGACGCGGTCGACGGCTCCGTGTCAGCGACGTGTGAGCCGGCCTCGGCCTCCACCTTCGGCCTCGGCGTCACCACGGTGACCTGCAGGGCGACCGACCAGGCCGGGAACACGGGTTCGGACACGTTCGACGTGACGGTCCGGGACACCACTGCTCCGGTGATCACCGTTCCCGTGGACGAGGTCGTCGAGGCCACCGGTGCCCAGGGCGCCAAGGTGCAGTACGGCGACGTCAGCGCCGAAGACATCGTCGACGGCCCGATGAACCCCAGCTGCTACGCAGGCATCCGACACCGTGTTCCAGCTGGGCACCACGACGGTCACCTGCACCGCGACTGACGCAGCCGGCAACAAGGGGTCGAAGTCGTTCACCATCACGGTGGAGGACACCACAGCCCCCGACGTGCACACCCCGGCCAACCTGCTGGTGGGGAACACGTCGTCGACCGGTGCCAGCAACGTCGTCTACACGGGTGCCACGGCGTCCGACTTGGTGAGCGGCGCCCTGCCCGTGACCTGCACCCCTGCGTCGGGGAGCACCTTCCCGCTCGGCATCACGACCGTCACCTGCAAGGCGACCGACGCGGCGGGCAACACCGGTTCGGCAACCTTCACCATCGAGGTGCAGGACCAGACCAAGCCCACGGTCGACCGTCCCTGCCGACATCACGGCCGAGGCGACCGGAGCGAACGGCGCGACCGTCAGCTACATGGGCGTCACGGCTGCCGACGATGTGGACGGGCCGCTGACCGCGACCTGCAGCAAGGCATCCGGCACGGTGTTCCCGCTGGGCACCACCACGGTCACCTGCTCGGCGACCGACAAGGCGGGCAACAAGGGCGACAACACCTTCACCGTGAAGGTGCAGGACACGACCGCGCCGAACGTTGGCTGTGACCGCCGACAAGACCGCGGTCGCCACGTCGGAGAACGGGACCTCGGTGACCTTCACCGCGCCGACGGCGACCGACATCGTCGATGGAACGGTGACGGCGACGTGCGACAAGGCGTCGGGCAGCACCTTCCCGCTCGGCACCACCACGGTCACCTGCTCCGCGACCGACAAGGCCGGCAACACGGACACCAAGTCGTTCAAGATCACGGTGACGACTGCCTGGTCCAACGTCCTGCAGCCGGTCAATGCCGACGGTAGCTCGATCTTCAAACTGGGCAGCACGGTGCCGGTCAAGTTTCAGCTGACCGGAGCCAGCGCGGGAATCAAGGACCTGTCTGCCCGGCTGTTCCTGCAGCGGGTCGGGGCGGGTGCCACCGGCACGGTGCTGGAGGCCGTCGCGACCTCGAACGCCAGCTCGGGGAACCTGTTCCGGTACGACGCCACCGCAGGGCAGTACATCTTCAACCTCAACACGAAGCCGCTGAGCGTGGGGACGTACCAGCTGCGGATCGACCTGGGCGACGGTGTGCTTCGCACCGTGAACATCTCGCTCAGATAGGTTCCACGCTTCACCGCGAGGCGGGCCCCGCACACGTGCGGGGCTCGCCTACGGAGTCCACCGGGCACATCACCGCCGTCCGACCGGACCAGGGGGCCCCATGTCGTTGGTCGTGCTGGCCAGCTCGTCTGCCGCCGCCGAAGAGACAGCCGAGGTCTTGAGCCGCGAGGGGTTCCTGGTCGAGGTCGGCACCGCCGGCGGAGCGTCGTTCGTGGTCATCGACAGCGAGGGCATCGATCGTAAGGTCGCCGTCGACCATGCCCGGCACGCAGACCCGGGCTGCCGTCCCGTCACAGCCTGGTAGTGGTCACTCGCCGCGCAGCATCTCGAACGCCGTGTGGCGGTCCTTGACGCGCAGCTTCCGCAGAACCGACGACAGATGCACCCGCACCGTCGTCGGCGAGATGAACAGCCGCCTGGCGACGTCCTCGGTGGACAGGCCGTCGGAGAGCAGCTCCATGACCTCCCACTCCCGAGACGTCAGCAGCTGCGCCGCCTTGTTCTTGCGACCGAACCGCCGCACCCGAGGGGTGCGGAACGTGTCGAGGATCCGGGCAACGAGGGTGCCTGGGATGGCGGCCTCGCCGGCGAGCACCCCGCGCAGGGCGTCCGGCAGCCGATCGAAGTCCATGTCCTTCAGCAGGTACCCCGCAGCGCCGGCACGAAGGGCATCGAAGAGATCGGCGTCATCGCTCGACTGGGTCATCATCACGATCGCGGCCTCGGGCAACAGGTCAGTGAGCTCCCTTGCGGCCTTGATGCCGTTGCCCGGCATGTGGATGTCGAGCAGCACGACGTCGGGTCGGCACTCCATGGCCCCCTCGACCGCGCGCGTCGCGTTGGCAGCCTCTGCGCACACCTCGAAGCCGCCGTCCTCGAGCGCCTCACGGATGCGAGCCCGTACAGGGGGGTGGTCGTCGGCGAGCAGCACTCGCGTCTTGCCGCTCATCTACCAGTTCACCGTGACTGTGGTTCCCGCGCCAGGTGCTGACTCCACCTCGAACTCTCCAGGCAGGTCCTCTGCACGCTCCCGCATGCTGGTCAACCCGAAGCCTCTGGGCAGGGTCGTTGCCGTGAGGACGTCGAAACCCTCTCCGTCGTCGTTCACTACCAGCCGGCATCGGCCGTGCGACAACCGCTGCAGGTCCACCTTCATACGCGTGGCTCTGCCATGGCGAGCGGCGTTGCCGACGGCCTCGCGCACGATTCGCAACAGGGCGTGCCGCTGCCTCCCGTCGGCCGTCACGGTGTCGTCGAGCTCCAGCTCCAGCGCGACGCCGAATCGGTCCGCCACCTGTCGGGCCGCGCGGTGCACCGACAGCCCGAGCGGCTCCTCCTCCTCACCGGAGCGACCCATCACTTCGACGGCTTGCCGCGCCTCGTCGAGCGCGCGGTCGCAGGCGCCCAGGATTCGTTCGGTCCGCCGCGGGTCCAGCCTGCGCAGCGCGCCACTCTCGGAGCGGATGTAGCCGAGCTCCTGGACGACGCCGTCATGCAGCTCGCGAGCCAGGCGGCGCCGGTCCTCGATCACCGCCGTCCGCGCCTGCGCGCCCCAAAAGGCACGGATCTCCCGCGCCGCCCCGATCAGCAGCACCAGGTAGAAGGCAGTGCGCAGGATGTCGCCGGTGTACAACCACTGCGAGTAGAGCGAGGGAACGAGCGCATAGTTGAGCCGGGCGAAGCCCGCGAGGACACACGCAGGCCCCAGTAACCTCAGCAGGGGGTCGGTCATGCCGCGTGCCTGGATCGTGAACCGATAGCCCGCAATCAAGAAGCACGCGACGGTGAAGGCCTGGGCGGCTACGAGCGTGGCGTGGCCGCTCATCAACGTCGGGGCCTCGTCGGTCGGCAACGGCAGCGGCAGATTCGACGACACCAACCGCAGGCCCAGGAGGGACGTCACGACGAGCGCGGCCACTGGCGTGAGCAGCCTGAGCACGGAGATCTGTTGAAGTGGGCGCTTCTCTCCCGCTGCGGAGGCAGCCGCGATGAACGCCGCGGCCACCACCTGCAGGGTGAGCGCCAGCCAAACCTCCATCCGCTCGCCGCGATCGTCGACCGACGAGAGCACCACGACGGAGGTGCCTACGCTTGCGAGGGCAAGCAGCATGAGGCTCTGCACCAGCAACTGATCCTCGAGCCTGCGAGTGCGCAGTAGGCGCCCATACAGCAGGTACGAGACGAGCAAGGCGACGCAGGCGTCGACGGTGTCCAGGACGAGATGCGCGGCGGCGTTCCGATAGTCGAAGCTGGCGGCATCGGCCAGCGCCAAGCAGGTGAGCAAGGCCGCGACGGCTGCGGCAAGCCAGGCGAGCTGTTGCACAGTGAACGAGAGCCCGACGACCCGGCCCTCTTCGGCGAGACGTCGCTCGACGCGGCCAACCACCCTGCTCACCCCCCGAAACCTGCAGCCCCCCGCAGATTGCCATCTTGCGATCCGTCCCGTCGCCCCCACAACAGAGGAGTCAGGAACGCTCCCTGGTCCGCTGCCTGGCACCAGGCACGGACAGCTCGACAGGCCACAGGGCGGCACACGGAAGCGCCGCCGCGCGAAGTCATCCCCACCCCGGCGGCTCGCCCCGCACGTACGGCCCGCTGAATCTATGCAACCGGCGACAGCCCTCCCACACCCGAAAGGACGGGTTGGCCCTCCGCGACCCTTGCGTTGTCGTGCTTGCACCAGAAGTATTCACCGGCGCAATGGGGACATCTGGCCGTCCCCGGCCGTGTCGAGAACGACGTGATCGAGATCGAGCCGATCTTCGAGCGCTCCGGCGGCGAGCTCCGACGGGCGGCCGGGATGCCGCCTCGGCCGGGCCACTACGAGCGCCTCGGCCTCGACGTGCACGCCATCTTGAACGAGGCCCGCTGATGGGCGCGCTCGTGGGTGCCTCGCCGCGCTCCTCGCGCAAGCCGACGTATCGCCCAACTTCTAGCCATCTCCGAGTCGAGGTTCTGGTCCACCACGTGGACCGGAACCGCGAGTGATCGGCCCGTTCGGTCTCACCAGCCACACCACGCGCAGTTCCTCCACAGATTCGCCGGTGCTACTTCCGCAGACGGCGAGGGCGGTCGTACCGTTCCTGCACAGATCTCTTACTCGGGAGAGGGATCGGCATGTCGGTCGTCGCCGCGCACGCCCACGCGGACCTGGTCGAGTCGCTCGACCAGCGGGTCCGTGAGGCCGTACGCCGTGAGGGCGTCGACCCGCAGCGCGAGGCGTCCGTCGTACGCCGTCTGGCCGAGAGCGTGGTCCGCGCCCACGACGACCGCAGCCTGACCGGCGCGGTGGCCCCGGTCGCCGACGTCGACTCGATGGTCGGCGAGCTCGTCGCCCGGGTCTCCGGCTTCGGCCCTCTCCAGCCGCTGCTCGACGATCCCTCGGTGGAGGAGGTCTGGATCAACGACCCGAGCCGGGTCTTCGTGGCCCGGCGCGGGCGTCACGAGCTGACCAACCTGATCCTCACCGCGGCCCAGGTGCAGGAGCTCGTCGAGCGGATGCTCAAGAGCAGCGGCCGCCGGATCGACATCAGCCGTCCGTTCGTCGACGCCATGCTGCCCGAGGGCCATCGGCTCCACGTCGTCCTCGAGGGCATCAGCCGGGGCTGGTCGGCGGTCAACATCCGCAAGTTCATCCTCACCGCCGCCCGCCTCCACGAGCTGGTCGAGCTCGGCACCCTGACACCCCCGGCGGCGGCCTTCCTCGAGGCGTCCGTCCGTGCCGGCCTCAACATCCTCGTGGCGGGCGCGACCCAGGCCGGCAAGACCACGCTCCTGAACTGCCTGGCCGCGGCGATCCCCGGCGGCGAGCGCGTGGTCAGTGCGGAGGAGGTCTTCGAGCTGCGCTTCCCGCACCCGGACTGGGTGGCCATGCAGACGCGGCAGAGCGGGTTGGAGGGCACCGGTGAGATCCGGCTGCGCGACCTGGTGAAGGAGAGCCTGCGGATGCGGCCGAGCCGGATCATCGTGGGGGAGGTCCGGGCCGAGGAGTGCCTCGACCTCCTGCTCGCCCTCAACGCCGGCGTACCGGGCATGTGCACCCTGCACGCCAACTCGGCGCGCGAGGCGCTGGTGAAGATGTGCACGCTGCCGTTGCTGGCGGGCGAGAACGTGTCGGGCCGCTTCGTCGTCCCGACCGTCGCAGCCAGCGTCGACCTGGTCGTCCACCTCGGCATCGACCCGCAGGGCGTACGCCGGGTCAACGAGATCGTGGGCGTCCCCGGCCGCGTCGAGAACGACGTGATCGAGATCGAGCCGATCTTCGAGCGCACCGGCGGCGAGCTCCGACGGGCGGCCGGGATGCCGCCTCGACCGGGCCACTACGAGCGCCTCGGCCTCGACGTGCACGCCATCTTGAACGAGGCCCGCTGATGGGCGCGCTGGTCGGGCTCGGCGTCGGGGTGGGGCTGCTGCTCGTGTGGTCGGCGTTCGCCGTGCCGCGCGTTCCCCGCGTACGCCGGGCCCGACGGCGTACCGCCGAGCTGCTCGCCGGTGCGGGGCTGAGCCACATCTCGGCGTCCACGTTCACGGCCCTGTGCGTCGTCTGCGGAGCTGCCGTCGCGCTGCTGATGCAGGTGGTGACCCGCACGCCGCCGGTCGCGGTGCTCTTCGGCGTGATGGCGGGGTTCCTCCCGGTGACCGTCGTCTCCGCACGGCGGCGGCGCCGCCGGCGCGAGTTCGCGGAGGTGTGGCCGGAGGCGGTCGACAACCTCGCCTCGGCCGTCCGGGCCGGGCTGTCGCTGCCCGACGCCCTGGCCGCCCTGGCGGTCCGCGGGCCGGAGCCGCTGCGTCCGTCGTTCGACGCCTTCGCGCTCGACTACCAGGTGACCGGCCGCTTCGGTGAGTCCCTCGACCGGCTCAAGGCCCGCCTCGCCGACCCGGTCGGTGACCGTGTGATCGAGGGGCTGCGGATCGCGCGCGAGGTGGGCGGTGGCGAGCTCGGGCGGCTGCTGCGCAACCTCTCGGGATACCTGCGCGACGAGGCGCGCACCCGCTCCGAGATGGAGGCCCGGCAGGCGTGGACGGTGAACGGCGCCCGGCTCGCCGTCGCGGCGCCCTGGCTCGTGCTGCTGATGATGAGCCTCCAGACCACGGTGATCCGTCGCTATGCGTCTCCCGGCCGGGACGCTGGTGCTCCTCATCGCCGCCCTTGCCTGCGTGGCCGCGTACCGCCTGATGATGCGGATCGGTCGGCTGCCCACCGAGCGCAGGATCCTGTCGTGAGCCCCGTGGTCGCCGGCATGCTCCTCGGAGCGGTCGCAGGCCTCGGCCTCGTCGCTGGTCGCCGCCCGGGTCAGGGTCATCCATCGCCCGACGCTCGAGCTACGCGTCGTGCCCTACCTGCGCGACGTCCCGCGGCTCGGCCCGGCTCCCGGGCTCGACGTCGGGTCCACGCCGGCCGCAGCCGCGACGGGGGTGTTCGGACCCCTGCTCCGGTCCGCGGCGGACGCCGTCGAGCGGACGCTGGGTGGCGCCACCTCGGTGCAGCGGCGGCTGCAGCGGGCGGGCGTGGACCGCACGGTGCACGAGTTCCGGATCGAGCAGGTGCTGTGGGGGCTGGGCGGGTTCGCCGTCGTCGCGGCGTACTGCCTGCTCGACGCACTCTCCGGTGGTGGCGGCACGCTGTCGTCCCTGCTGCTGTGCGCGGTGGGCTTCGCGGCGGGCGTGCTGGCGCGCGACACCTACCTCACCTCGCAGGTGACCCACCGCGAGCGCCGCGTGCTCGCCGAGTTCCCGGTGCTCGCCGAGCTGCTGGCACTGGCCGTCGCGGCCGGCGAGAGCCCGGTCGCTGCGCTCGACCGCGTCGTCCGTCGTAGCGGCGGCGAGCTGTCCCGCGACCTCGGCGCCGTGCTCGCTGCGGTGCGGACCGGCGAGCCGGTCGCGCGCGCCTTCGACGAGCTGGCACGGACGACCGGCGTGGCGTCGGTGGCCCGGTTCGCGCAGGGCGTCGCGGTCGCGGTCGAGCGCGGTACGCCGCTCGCCGACGTGCTGCACGCCCAGGCCGCCGACGTGCGGGAGGCCGGCCGACGCGAGCTGATCGAGGTGGCTGCTCGCAAGGAGGTCCTGATGATGGTCCCGGTCGTCTTCGTGATCTTGCCGGTGACCGTGCTGATCGCCTTCTGGCCCGGCGTCATCGGGCTCCACCTCACCACGGCCTGACCCCAGGAGAGAGAAGACAACGATGAACGCACTCACCCTGCTCCTCACCCGGCTGCTCCTGGAGGTCACCGCCCGGCGGGACGAACGCGGCGACGTGCCCGGCTGGGTGCTGGTCACCGTGATGACGGCCGGCCTCGTCGGCGCCCTGTGGAAGCTGGCCGGGCCTCAGCTGAACTCCATGCTCACCGCCGCGCTGGACAGCGTGCACGGCTGACCGCGATGACCGGTCGTCCTCGAGCGCACGACCGCCAGCGAGGAGCGGCCGTCGTCGACTTCGTGCTCGTGCTCGTCGTGCTCGTGCCGGTCTTCCTCGGTGTCCTGCAGGTCGGCCTCGTGCTGTTCGTCCGCAACACCCTGACCGCGGCAGCGTCCGAGGGCGCCCGGTACGCCGCGACCCTGGACCGCGGCCCGGGCGAGGGCGCCGCGCGGACCCGCTCCCAGATCAGCGGGGCACTGGCCGGCCGCTACGCGGAGGGGGTGACCGCGCGGGAGACGACGATCGACGGGGCGCCGGCGATCGAGGTCACCGTCCACGTCGTGGTGCCCGCCCTGGGCATCGGCGGGCCGGCCGTCGCGCTCGACGTGTCGGGCCACGCCATCGAGGAGCAGCCGTGACGGCGCGCAGGCGGCGCGGGGAGACCGGGAGCGCCCTCGTCGAGCTGTCCTGGCTGGGGATCCTGCTGGTCCTGCCGATGCTCTGGATCCTGATGTCGGTCTTCGAGGTGCAGCGCGGGGCGTTCGGGGTGTCGGCCGCGGCGCGCGCGGCGGCGCGCGCCTACGCCCTGGCCCCCGACGACGCGACCGGCGTCGTCCGGGCGCGCGAGGCGGCGCGGATCGCCCTCGACGACCAGGGCCTGCATGCGGTGACACCCGAGGTCCGTCGTCAGCTGCACGCCGTACCCGAGCGACTGTCACCAGGGCACGTCGGTGATCACGGTGGTGGTCCGTTCCCGGGTGATCCTGCCGCTGATGCCCAGCGCCCTGGGCGGCAACCGGCCGAGCTTCGCCCTCGATGCGTCGCAGACCGTGCCGATCGGGCAGTTCCGGGAGGTGGACGACGGTGCGGTGAGCGCGGCACCGGCACCCTGATGATCGTCGGACTGGCGCTGGTGCTGGCGATGATGGCCGCGGTCGTGACCGACGCGTCCGCGGCGTACCTCCAGCGGCAGGGTCTCGACACGATCGCCGACGGCGCCGCACTCACCGCGGCGGACGCCGGCGCCTCCGGCCGTGAGGCGTACGCCGGTGGGCTGGGCAGCGACCTCCACCTCGACGCCGACGTGGCCCGGGCCGCCGTCGCGGACTACCTCCGCGAGGTCCGCGCCCTCGACCGGTTCCCCGGACTGACGGCTCAGGTCTCGGTGGACCCGACTTCACATCGCGTGGTGGTCGTCGTCCGGGCACCCCTCCGGCTGCCGCTGCACGTGCCGGGCTCCCCGGCAAGGGCGAGCGTCGGGGCCACGAGCAGCGCGGCCGTCGGCCTCGACGAGTAGCCCGAGCGGTCCGCGCTCAGATCTCGACGGCGGTCTGATCCACGGTCACGCCGTGGTCGTCGACGATGGTGGTGGTCGCGAGCATCCGCTGGTGACCGTCGCGGACGAACTCCACGGTGACCACGGCGCCGACCTTCACGAGCTCCCAGATGCGCTCATAGGTGTCGTCGCCGGTCAGCTGGACGACCCTGACGTGCTTCCCCGCCATCCGACACTCCTCCTCGAGGTACTGCGTGGTCACTGAACAGGGGGAGGAGCCCATCGTAGGGCCTCCGGGACCGTGTCGCGGGTAAAGTTTTCGCAAGCGCCTGCGGGCGGCCGCGAGCCGTGGTTTCCGTACCGCGTGGCCCGGTGCCGTAACGTGGACTCTCGTGGCGGTGACAGACTTCGACGCGGAGATCAAGCAGCTCCGGGCGACGATGAAGACCATCGGCCAGGTGCTCGACCTCGACGGCATGCGCGCGGAGATCGCCGACCTCGGCGAGCAGGTGGCCGCCCCGGACCTGTGGGACGACCAGGCCAACGCGACCCGGGTCACCGGCCGGCTCTCCGCCCTCCAGGGCAGCTCGACCGCTTCACCGAGCTCGACCAACGCGTCGACGACGTCGAGATCATGGTCCAGCTCGCCCAGGAGGAGGACGACGCCTCCACGCTGGCCGAGGCGGACGCCGAGCTCGGCAAGATCACGAAGGCCGTCGAGAACCTCGAGGTCCGCACGCTGCTGTCCGGCGAGTACGACGAGCGCGAGGCCCTGCTCACGATCCGGTCCGGCGCCGGTGGCGTCGACGCCGCGGACTTCGCCGAGATGCTGATGCGGATGTACACGCGCTGGGCCGAGCGCAACAAGTACCCCGTCGAGGTGCTACGACACGTCCTACGCCGAGGAGGCCGGCCTCAAGTCGGCCACCTTCGCGATCAAGGCGCCGTACGCCTACGGCACGCTGTAGCGTCGAGGACGGCACCCACCGGCTGGTCCGGATCAGCCCGTTCGACAACCAGGGCCGGCGGCAGACGTCGTTCGCCGCGGTCGAGGTCGTGCCGGTGCTCGAGCAGACCGACGAGATCGAGATCCCCGAGGAGGAGATCCGGGTCGACGTCTACCGCTCGAGCGGCCCCGGCGGCCAGAGCGTGAACACCACCGACTCCGCGGTCCGGCTGACCCACATCCCGACCGGCATCGTGGTCAGCTGCCAGAACGAGAAGTCGCAGCTGCAGAACAAGGCCAGCGCGATGGTGATCCTCAAGGCCAAGCTCCTCGCGGTGAAGAAGGCCGAGGAGAAGGCCGAGATCGACGCGCTGCGCGGTGACGTCAACGCGAGCTGGGGCGACCAGATGCGCAACTACGTGCTGAACCCGTACCAGATGGTCAAGGACCTGCGCACCGACTACGAGGTCGGCAACCCGCAGGCGGTCTTCGACGGCGACATCGACGGCTTCCTCGAGGCCGGCATCCGCTGGCGGAGGGGCGCCGAGAAGGCGCGCCGCGAGCTGACCGCTGCGCCCGGCGGTTGCCGCGTCTCGGCTAGACCTCCCTTGCAGTGATTCGCTTCGAAAAGGTGACCAAGACCTACCCCGGTGGCAACCACCCGGCGCTCGACAACGTCTCGATCGACATCGAGAAGGGCGAGTTCGTCTTCCTGGTCGGCACCTCGGGCTCCGGCAAGTCGACCGCGCTGCGCCTGGTGCTGCGCGAGACGCGCTGCACCTCCGGGCGGGTCTACGTCGCCGGCAAGGAGATCAACCGGCTCGCCGCCTGGAAGGTCCCGCGGCTGCGCCGCCAGATCGGCACCGTCTTCCAGGACTTCCGGCTGCTGCCCAACAAGACCGTGTCGGAGAACGTCGCCTTCGCCCTCCAGGTGATCGGCAAGTCCCGCAGCGACATCCGCGCCACGGTCCCGGAGACCCTCGAGCTGGTCGGCCTCGACGGCAAGGGCGACCGGATGCCCGACGAGCTGTCCGGTGGCGAGCAGCAGCGGGTGGCGATCGCCCGCGCGTTCGTCAACCGGCCGATGATCCTGATCGCCGACGAGCCCACCGGAAACCTCGACCCGGCGACGTCCGTCGGCATCATGAAGCTGCTCGACCGGATCAACCGCACCGGCACCACCGTGGTCATGGCCACCCACGACGCCGGCGTCGTCGACCAGATGCGCAAGCGCGTCATCGAGCTGGCGGACGGCAGCGTCGTCCGCGACCAGGCGCAGGGCGTCTACGGCTTCCAGCACTGACTCCGACCCCGAGCCGACGACTCCCGCCTCACCACTGAGAGAGCCTCTTCCATGCAGTTGCGTTATGTCTTCACCGAGCTGGGCAGCGGCCTGCGCCGCAACCTCTCGATGCACCTCGCGGTGATCCTCACCCTGTTCGTCTCCCTGTCGTTGGTGGGTGTCGGGGTCCTGCTCAACCAGGAGGCGCACCGGGTCGCCGACCGCTGGGGCAGCCAGCTGCAGATCACCGTCTACCTGTGCAGCCGCCAGGACACCAACCCGGCGTGCACGGGCGAGGTCACGCCGGCGCAGAAGCAGGCCATCCAGAAGGTGATCGACTCCAACACCGAGGTGTCGACCTCCCACCAGGAGTCGCAGGAGGACGCGTTCGACAAGCTCAAGGCGCAGTACCCGGGCAAGTACGACGGCCCGAACTCGCCGATCACCGCCGCCGACATGCCGCAGTCGATCTGGATCACGCTGAAGAACCCCAACCAGTTCCGCGACGTCGAGAGCTCCGTCGTCGGTCTCGACGGGGTGTCGCGGGTCCAGGACGTGCACAAGATCCTGAAACCGATCTTCAACACCATCTCGTGGCTCAAGTGGGGGTCCTTCTGGACCGCCGCCGTCCTGGTCATCGCGGCCCTGCTGCTGGTGGCCAACACCATCCGGCTGGCGGCCTTCGCCCGGAGGCGAGAGATAGGCATCATGCGGCTGGTCGGGGCCTCGACGCTCTACATCGCCCTGCCGTTCCTGCTCGAGGCGGTGGTGACCGCCGTGATCGGGGTGGCGCTGGCCGGCCTGGCCGTGGGGGCGTTCATGAAGTTCCAGGTCCAGGGTCACCTGAGCACCGACCTGAGCTTCATCCCGTGGGTCGGCTGGGACGACTACTGGAGGGCCCTGATCGTGATCGCGATCCTCGGGCCACTGCTGACGCTGGTCCCGACACTCGTACTGACCCGCAAATACCTCAAAGTGTGAGTGTGGTCGGTTAGCGTCGCGGTGTTCACCTTCCCCGAACACCCGAAGGCTCACCGGTGCGATTCTTCCCCGTCACCGCCCGCCGGCGCGTGGCCGTTGCCTGTACGGCCGCAGCTCTCGTCGTGGGTGTCGCGTCCACGCCGCTCGCCCAGGCCGACGTCAAGCACCTGCGCGACCAGCAGAGCCGGGCCCAGCACTCGGTCCGGCACGCCCAGGCCGATCTCGACGAGGCGAGCAAGCAGACGGCCCGCGCGGCCGCAGCACTGAGCCGCTCCCGGAGCCGGCTGCACGCCGCCCGCCACGACCTCCAGGTCGCGCGCGACCAGGTCCACGCGGCACGCGTCCGGCTCCACCAGATCCAGCGGCAGCTCCAGCGCGCGCAGACCCGTCTCGCGACCGCCGAGACGAACCTGGCCCGCGGCCAGCAGGCCGCGGCCGACCAGCGCAGCACGCTGGTCCACACGGTCACCTCGTTCTACGAGCAGGGCGACCCGCAGCTGGTCGGGATGATGTCGCTGCTCCAGTCCGTGTCGCCGGCCGACCTGACCGCCCGCGACGCCAACAACAGCTTCGTGCTGTCCTCGCAGGACCAGGCCCTCGACGGACTCAAGGCCACCGCCGTGCTGCTCGAGGTGCAGACCGAGCAGCTCGCCGACGCCCGCGACCTGGTGGCGCGCAAGCGCGCGCAGGCCGACGCGAAGCTGCGCGCAGGAGCAGCGCTACCAGGAGCAGGCCGCCTCCGCCCGCGACCGCGTCGCCCGCAGCGTCCGGCAGAAGCAGCACGCCTGGGCGATGGCCCGCCGCGCCCGCCTCCACGACCAGCGCGTCCTCGCCCGCTCCAAGGCCCGCGCCGCTCGCGTGCACCGTCAGCTGATGGCGGAGATCGCCCGCGAGCAGCGTCGCGGCGGCGGCTACCAAGGCCCGACCGGCGGCCTGCTGATGCGCCCCGTCAACGGCCCGATCACCTCCAGCTACGGCTACCGGATCAACCCCGTCATGCACTACTACGGGCTCCACGACGGTGACGACTTCGGCGCCGCCTGCGGTACGCCGATCTGGGCGGCGGGCAACGGCCGGATCCTGTCGCAGTACTACTCCTCGGTCTGGGGCAACCGGCTGTTCCTCAACCTCGGCCTGGTCAACGGCCGGAACGTCACGGTGATCTACAACCACCTCTCCGCCTACCGCACGCACGTGGGCCAGTCGGTCGCCCGCGGCCAGGTGGTCGGCCTGATCGGGACGACCGGCTGGTCGACCGGCTGCCACACCCACATGACCGTGATGGTCAACGGCGTCGCGGTGGACCCCGCACCCTGGATCGGCTGACCGCCCGCGCGCTGCCGCCCGCTGGTCGAGCCCGTCGTCCGCTGGTCGAGCCCGTCGAGACCAATCGATTACCGCCCGCCTCCGGCCCCCTGAGAGGATGGACGGATGCCGAAGGAGCAGGGGCGCACGATGATCGCGCAGAACCGCAAGGCGCGACACGACTACCACGTGGAGGACACGTGGGAGGCGGGGCTCGTGCTGATGGGCACCGAGGTGAAGTCGCTGCGTCAGGGCCGGGCCACGCTCGTGGACGGCTTCGCCGAGGTCGACGGGCACGAGGTCTGGCTGCACGGCGTACACATCCCGGAGTACACCCAGGGCACCTGGACCAACCACGCCGCCCGCCGCCGTCGCAAGCTCCTGCTCAACAAGTCGGAGATCGCCAAGATCGAGCGCAAGGTCGGCGACAAGGGCTACACGCTTGATCCCGCTGGCGCTCTACTTCAAGGACGGGCGGGCCAAGGTCGAGATCGGGCTCGCGAAGGGCAAGAAGTCCTACGACAAGCGCCACGCGCTCGCCGACCGCCAGGCGGAGCGCGAGAAGCAGCAGGCGCTCGGACGTCGGGCCAAGGGCCACACCGACTGATGGTGTCGCCGGTCGAGCCGGTCGAGCCGTCGAGCCGTCGAGACCACGCGCCGGTTCTGGAGCGAGCTCGGGCTGCCCGGGCTGTTCGACGTGCACACGCACTTCCTGCCGCCGCGGGTGACGGCCAAGGTGCGCGCGCAGTTCGACGCCGCAGGCCCGTTGATCGGTCGGCCGTGGCCGCTGGAGTACCGCGGCGGGGACGAGGACCTGGTCGACACGCTGCGCGGGTTCGGCGTACGACGGTTCTCCGCACTCGCCTACGCCCACCGACCGGGCATGGCGGAGTTCCTCAACGACTGGTCGGCCGGCTTCGCCGAGCGGGTGCCCGACTGCCTGCGGAGCGCGACGTTCTACCCCGAGCCCGGTGCGGCGGCGTACGTCGCGACCCGGCTCACCGAGGGCGCCGAGATCTGGAAGGTGCACGTCCAGGTGGGCGCCTTCGACGTGCGCGACCCGCTGCTCGCCGAGGCGTGGGGGCTCCTCGAGGACGCCGGCGTACCCGTCGTCCTCCATGCCGGCTCCGGCCCGGTCGGCACGGCGTACACGGGCCCGGAGCCGGTGGCCGACCTGTTGCGCTCCCACCCGCGCCTCGCGCTGGTGATCGCCCACCTCGGCGCGCCGGAGTACGCCGAGTTCCTGGCGCTCGCGGAGACCTACGAGCAGGTCCGCCTCGACACCACGATGGCCTTCACGCCGTTCTTCGACGAGCTCGGCGGGACCTTCCCGGCCGCGCTGCTGCCTCGCCTGCGTGAGCTCCAGCCGAAGGTGCTGCTCGGCTCGGACTTCCCCAACATCCCCTATCCGTACGCCGTCCAGCTGGAGGGGCTGGCGCGCCTCGACCTCGGCGACGACTGGCTCCGTGCGGTGTGCTGGGAGAACGCGGCCGCGCTGTTCGGGGACCCGGTCGAGGAATGGGAATCGTCTCCGAGGCGTTGACCCCCGTAGACTGGAGCCAGCCGTCGGTCCGAGCTCGTGGGGACCGCGGCGGCACACAACTCAAGAGGGGCTGATCGGTTTCGACTTGGGACGTCAGTTCCAGGGGAAGCGGGTCGAGAAGCCGACGTCATCTCGTAAACGTTCGTCGGGAACCTATAACTGCCAACAACACGCGCAGTAACTTCGCTCTCGCTGCCTGAGCAGTGACCGAAGGGTCTGACCGGGCACCTGCCTTCGTCCCGGACCCAGGCCTCATCTAGAAGGCTTGCTGGCCGCTCTCTGTCAGGAGGGGCGGTCGGGACTTCATCCTGACTGAGTCTGTCGGTGACGTGTCAGTGCGAGCACCGGGACTGAGAACACGACATCACTGACTGCACCCGGAGAAGACCTGGTTCGATGCTCGAGGACGCGGGTTCGATTCCCGCCAGCTCCACGGACTGACTGCAACGACGACAGCGGTGATTCCCGGCCACCTGGTGGCTGGGAACCACCGCTGTCGTCGTGTCAGCGGCATCGTCGGACAGGCCAAGGTGCTGGGCCGGCCGACCCGTCACCCGTACCGTGACGCCATGGGTACGCCGTGCGTGTTCTGCTCGATCGTGGCGGGGGAGACCGCGGCCGAGATCGTGCTCGACGAACCGGACCTCGTCGCCTTCCTGGACGTCCGGCCGGTGTTCAAGGGCCACACCCTGCTGGTCACCCGGGAGCACGTGGTCACGTTGCCCGACCTGCCCGCAGGGCTCCGCGACGGGTTCCTGGAGGCGGCCCAGCGGCTGGCGCGGGCGGTCGTCGACGGGCTGGGTGCGCAGGGGAGCTTCGTGGCGATGAACAACGTGGTGAGCCAGTCGGTCGCGCACCTGCACCTGCACGTCGTACCGCGGACGAAGGGGGACGGCCTCCGCGGCTTCTTCTGGCCGCGGACGAAGTACGCCGAGGGCGAGGCCGCCGACTACGGCCGGCGTCTGCGCGCTGCTCTGTCAAGTTGACTTGACAGATCGTCAGTGTCAGGTTTACTTGACGCAGTGAACGACGCCACCGAGCTCTCCGAGTCCGCGGCGAGCAACGATCCCGACCGGGGTCTTGCCGCCGTCCGTGCCCTCCGCGCCCTGGCCGACCGCCTCGAGGCGGTACAGGTCACCAACGCACGGGCCCAGGGCTGGAGCTGGCAGGCGATCGCCGACGTGCTGCAGGTCAGCCGTCAGGCGGTTCACCAGAAGCACTCCCGCGACGCTCGCTCATGACCAGCGGGAGCCCACGACTCTCGAGGAGACACTCCATGCATTCCCGATTCGACACCGAAGCCAGGATCGCCGTCACTCAGGCGGCGGACATCGCCCGCGAGCTCGGCCACGCAGAGGTCGGTCCCGACCACCTCCTGCTCGGCCTGCTCGCCAACCCACGGGGGACGGCGTACGCCGCCCTCACCGACCACGGCCTGCGGCTCGACGCCGCACGCGAGCTCGTGGCCACCCAGCACGTCGACCCCGTCGACGACACCGACACCGGCCCCGACGCCGACACCGCACCGACGTCGTACGACGAGGACCGCGAGGCCCTGCGGGCCATCGGCATCGACCTGGACCGCGTCCGTGACGCCGTCCGGGACAACCTCGGCCAGGACCTCGCCGACGGCTGGGCCTCCCGGCCCGAGCGCGGCCGCCGCCGAGACGGTCGCCGGGGCCGCGGCGGTCGACACCACCACCACCACCACAACCAGGACCACGAGGGCCGCGGCCGTCGTGGCCCCCGCAGCCGCCGGGGCGACGGCCCGCGATTCTCCCGCGAGCTCCGCGGCCTGCTGCGCGACGTACGACACGCGGTCCTGCAGGACCGGATCGACGACGACCACGCGTCCCGGCGCGACGTCCCCGGCATGACCGGCGCGCGGCTCCTGGTCGCGCTGACCCGCTCGGAGGACCCGGTGGTGCAGGCCGTGCTCGCGGGCGCCACCGATCCCGACGGCCTGCGCGAGCAGGCCGAGACGGCCGCCGCGCGCTCCACCGTCTGACCCCGACTCGCCACGACCGCCCGGACGGCGACGTCCGGGCGGTCTCGCGCGTCCCTGGGGCTGCTGCCCGGCGTACGCCGTGTCCCGGCCGGGATCTACAGTGGCCGATGGCCGGGTCCTCGGGGCCTCGCTGTCACCGTTCCCAGCCGACGAGGAGTCATCATCATGGGTCGCTTCGACGGGCGCGTCGCCGTCGTCACCGGAGCCGCACGAGGGATCGGGTTCGGCATCGCCACCCGCTTCGCCGAGGAGGGCGCCTCCGTGGCCGTCCTCGACCTCGACGAGGCCCAGGCCTCCGAGGCCGCGGGCAGCCTGCCGCTGACCGAGGGTGCCGGCTCGCTCGGGCTCGCCTGCGACGTCAGCGACTCCGCGTCGGTGCAGAGCGCGGTCGACCGGGTGGCTGCCGACCTGGGCGGGCTCCACATCCTGGTCAACAACGCCGGCGTCACCCGCGACAACCTGCTCTTCAAGATGAGCGACGACGACTGGGACCTCGTGATGGGCGTCCACCTGCGCGGTGCCTTCCTGATGACCCGCGCCGCCCAGAAGCACTTCGTGGAGCAGAAGTACGGCAAGGTCATCTGCCTGTCGAGCGTCTCCGCGCTCGGCAACCGGGGCCAGGCCAACTACGCCGCCGCCAAGATGGGCATCCAGGGCTTCGTCCGCACGCTGGGGATCGAGCTCGGCCCCTTCGGCGTCACCGCCAACGCGATCGCGCCCGGGTTCATCGCCACCGACATGACCGACGCCACCGCAGCCCGCGTCGGCATGCCGGTCGAGGAGTTCCGCAAGGCCGCGGCCGAGCGCAACCCGGTCCGCCGGGTCGGGTACCCCGAGGACATCGCCGCCGCCGCTGCCTTCCTGTGCAGCGACGAGGCGTCCTACATCACCGGTCAGACGCTCTACGTCGACGGGGGCGCCAAGCTTGTCTGAGCCCGTCCGGCAGGAGGAGGCCGTCCGGCTCGGCCGGACGCCCGGCATGAAGCCCGTGCACGCCGTGGTCGCCGGCGTCTTCGCGCTGTTCTGGGTCGGCGTCCTGGTCGTCGTCCTCACCCTCGGCAAGGACGACGGGTCGGCGGTGGACGTCTACGCCGAGCTGCCCCCGGGCTTCACCGCCGGGCTGCAGAGCCAGGGCGTGACGTACGCCGGCCTGTCGCCGGTCGACGACAGCATCCGCGACCAGGTGCTCTCCCGCGCCCCCAGCGACGTGGCACTGCCCAGCGGGGTGGACCCGATCGTGCTGCGGACCGTCGTCAGCGACTCCGCCCAGGGCGAGAGCCTCCAGGGTCGCGCGGCGCTGATGGTGGTCGTGGCGGAGCCGGGACCCGGCCCCGGTCCACGTCGCCTTCGTGGACCCGACGACGTACCAAGTCCTGACGTCGGTCACCTACTCCGGCGCCACGCCCTCGGGGTGACGCTGGTCACCTGCGCGGCGTGGCCTTCATGATCCGGTCAGGATCGTCCTCCACACTGGTCGCGATCACCGATCCCCGCTTGTGATGGAGAGTTCCGTGCGACGCGTTGCCCTGACCTTGTCCGCCCTCTCGGCTACGGCTCTGCTGATGACCGCCTGCGGCGGCTCGTCGAGCTCCAGCCCCGAGGACCCCCAGCAGGTCGCGGACGGGCAGACCCTCACCCAGTTCTGGCCACTGACCGGCCTGGAGGTCCCCTCCGGCAAGTCCGCCGAGCTCGACCACCCGGTCCTGGTCGCGAAGATGGACAACACCACCTCCAGCCAGCCGCAGGTCGGGCTGAGCAAGGCCGACCTGGTGGTCGAGGAGCTGGTCGAGGGCGGCCTGACCCGGCTCGCCGCGTTCTACTACTCCGACATCCCCACCAACGTCGGGCCGATCCGCTCGATGCGCGCCAGCGACATCCCGGTGGTCTCGCCGGTGAACGCCTCGATGGTGACCAGCGGTGCGGCCGGCCGGACGATCGCGCTGATCAAGGCCGCCGGCATCCCGTTCTACGCCGAGGGCTCCAAGGGCTTCTACCGCTCCGCCGCAGCGCCACACGCCGTACAACCTGTTCGCCCACCTCGACCAGGTCGCCGACGAGGCCAAGGCCAAGCCGGCGACGCCGCCCGGACTACCTGACCTGGGGCTCGGAGAAGGACCTCCCCAAGGGCGTGAAGGTGACCACGATCGGCGCGCAGTTCTCGGGCGGTCACACCACCGAGTGGGAGTTCACCAACGGCAGCTACCACAACCTCAACAGCAACGCCCCGGGCGGCGACCAGTTCCCGGCCTCGAACGTGCTGGTGCTCCGGGTCCGTGAGGGCGACGCCGGCTACCTCGACCCGGCCGGCAACCACGTGCCCAAGACGATCCTGACCGGCAAGGGCAACGCCCTCCTCTTCCACAACGGCCGGATGGTGGCCGCGAACTGGCAGAAGGGCAAGGCCGACGAGCCCATCGAGCTGACCACCAAGAAGGGCGCCCCGCTCGCGGTGCCCGCCGGTCACACCTGGATCGAGCTGGTCCCGGTCGACGGCGGGACAGTCATCTTCAAGAAGTGAGGCCGGTCGAGGGCGTGGCCGGCATCGGCACGCCCTGCGTCGGCGAGCGTGCGAAGCCCCGACAGGATGAAGCCGATGGCCAGCTCCACCCGCTCGGCCGCGGCGTCGGGGTCCTCGGCGGTCGACACACTGGCGCCCGAGGACGAGAGCGCCCCGAAGAAGATCCGGGCGAAGGTGTGCTCCAGGTGGTCGTCGAGCGCCCAGTCGCCGGAGGACAGCACCTCACGCACGATGTCGAGGACGATCGCGAAGGTCGAGCGCTCCTCCTGCTCGCGGAACCGCTCGTAGCCGAGCACCGACGGGCCGTCCTGGATCACGATCCTGCTGTACGACGGCTGCCGCACCACCTCCAGGAACGCGCGGAGCCCCGACAGCGCCTTGGCCCACGGGTCCTGGCCGCCGGTGAGGGCCTCCTGGATGGACCGGACCGCGGCCGCCTCCACCTTCTCGAAGACCGCTTCGAAGAGCGCCTGCTTGCCGGAGTAGTGGTGGTACAGCGCGCCCTTGGTGACGTCGGCCCCGGCCACGATCGCGTCGAGCGACGTGGCGGCGTACCCCTGCTCGGTGAAGAGCCGTTCCGCGACGTCGACGAGCGCCTGTCGGGTGGAGGCGGAGAACTCCGCACGACGGCTGGTGCCTGGCACGTGCGGGACCGGGGGCACGAGGCGGGCCCGAGCGCTCTTGGTCACCGGCGCAGTCTAGAGGCCCGGGACTTTGGGCCCGGGGCAGCGACCGGCGACGCACCTAGTCTGGCTGGATGGTCGACTACCTTCGCATCGGTGAGGTGGCCCAGCGGGTCGGGGTCAGTGTCGACACGCTGCGCAGGTGGGAGGCCGACGGCCGGATCACCTTCGAGCGCCGCGGCAACCAGCGCGTGCTCCCCGTCGGCGAGCTCGCCGGCGTCCTCTCCTCGCTGTCCGGGAGCGACAAGGTGTCCAGCGCCCGGAACCGCTTCCCGGGCGTGGTCGTCGCGGTCGAGCGCGACGGCGTGATGGCCAAGGTCGAGCTGGCCTGCGGTGACTACCGGGTCGTCTCGCTGATGAGCCGCGAGGCGGCCGACGACATGGAGCTCGAGCCGGGTGTCGCCGCGACCGCGGTCGTCAAGGCGACCAGCGTCATGGTCGAAGTCGGACGTTCAGGTCACGGCGGAGCCGGGAGCTGAACGTACGACTGAGCGCCGCAGCGAGCTTGCTCGCCAGGCGGCGGACGGTCACGGCGGAGCCGGGACGCTGAGCGCCGCAGCGAGCGCCGCAGCAGCGTGACCGCCGGTGCCCGTCGACGCACCGTGGGCCTCCTCACAGCCGCGTGGTGTGCGTGGGTCACCTTCGGTACGTACGCTGAGTACGTACCGTCGGTATGTGAACTCGCCGGCAACCCGCTGAGGCACCGCGCGAGAGGAGTCGCCATGACCTGGAGCACCGTGCACCACCGCGGAGAGATCCTCCGGGCCGTGACCCGGACCGCCGACGAACGCCGGGACGGGCTGCTGCCCATGGACGTGACCGGGGTCCACCAGACGTTCGGCGACGAGCTGACCCTGCTCGCGGCCCTGCAGCTGCGCTGGCACACCCGCCTGTCGGGCCACCTCGAGCGCGCGCTGCTCGACCATCCGCCGGACCTCGAGGAAGCGGTGGTCGGGGCTTGGGCCGCCACCGCCGAGGAGCTTCCCGGGACGCGGCTGGTCCTCGACCACTACCGCGCCGAGCCGCTCGACGACACGATGGCCGCCGCCGTGGCCACCTCCGTCGCCAAGGAGCGGATCCTGATCGCCACCATGGCCGGTCTGGCGGGGACGCGCACCGAGGAGACCGTGGCTGCGGGGCTGGCGCTCGAGGAGCGGGCGCGAGCCGGCTACCGACCCCCGCGCGCCCGGTCCCTCCGCGGACCGAGGCTGCTCAGCCGGATCCGCGCGCACGGCGCGGCCTGACCCGCTCGGTCGACCTCTCGACCGTCTTCCGGCGCGGCCCCGCGGCAGGCATGCTGGAGACATGTCGGAGATCCGGGCGGGGATGCTGCTGCTGGCCTCGCCCGAGCTCCTGGACCCCAACTTCTCCGACACCGTCGTCCTCCTCCTCGACGCCGACGAGGACGGTGCGATGGGGGTGGTCCTGAACCGCCCCTCCCCGGTCCCGGTGATCTCCGTGCTCGCCGAGTGGGGCGACATCGTGGCCGAGCCGGAGGTGCTGTTCCGGGGCGGGCCGGTCTCTCCCGACGGGGCGTTGGCCGTCGCGCTCGTGCGTGACCCGGGGGTGGTGCCCGACGGGCTGCGCCCGGTCACCGACCGCCTCGCGATCGTCGACCTCGAGGGCGAGGTGACCGACCTGGACTCGGCGGTCGACGAGGTCCGGATCTTCGCCGGGTACGCCGGCTGGGGCGCCGGCCAGCTCGAGGGGGAGATCGCCGGCGGTGACTGGTACGTCGTACCGGCGCTGCCTCCGGACCCGTTCCGGGCGGACCCGACCGACCTCTGGCGCGACGTGATGCGACGCCAGCCCGGTGAGCTGGCCTGGCACGTCAACCGGCCGGTCGACCCCGAGCTCAACTGACCCACGACGGGACCGTGCGACCCGGCTCGCCGAGTCCGGTGCGGCGCCTGCCTTGTCGTAGGCTGGAGCGGTGCCTGAGATCGGATTCGCGACCCAGACCGCCGTCGACGAGCGGGTCGACGAGCGCACCGTCCCGACCGACGAGGGCGACCACGAGAAGTTCAGCCACTACGTCGACAAGCACAAGCTCACCGAGGCCATGGTCATGGGCACCCCGTGCGTCGCTCTGTGCGGCAAGGTGTGGGTGCCGAGCCGTGCCCCCGAGAAGTTCCCGGTCTGTCCTGAGTGCAAGGAGATCTGGGAGTCGATGAAGCCCGGCGAGGGTGGCCCGGGAGACGGAGCCGAGTGACCGGACGGCCGCCTCCAGGTCCAGCCGTCCCTCCGACTCCCGCACTCACCCCGGCCTGGCCGGAGCGCGCGGCGTGGGGTACGGCGCCGCTGCTGCGCGCCTGGCAGACCGCTGCGCTGACCGACTACGTCGAGCGCGCGCCGCGCGACTTCCTCGCGGTCGCCACGCCGGGCGCCGGCAAGACCACCTTCGCGCTGTCGGCGGCCGCCGAGCTGCTCGGTCGCCGGATCGTGGACCGGATCATCGTCGTCGCGCCGACCGAGCACCTCAAGCTGCAGTGGGCCGAGGCGGCGGCGAGAGCCGGCGTACCCCTGGATCCGACGTACTCGGCGGGCTCGGGGAAGACCTCGGCGGACTTCGTGGGGGTCGCGGTGACGTACGCCGGGGTCGCGGTGAACCCGCTGGCCATGCGGATCCGGACGGAGCGCTTCAAGACCCTGGTGATCCTCGACGAGGTGCACCACGCCGGGGACGCGCTGTCCTGGGGGGAGGCGGTGCGCGAGGCGTTCGAGCCGGCGACCCGCCGCCTGGCCCTGACCGGCACGCCGTTCCGCTCCGACATCAACCCGATCCCGTTCGTCACCTATGCGCCCGGTCCCGACGGCGTCCCGCGCTCGGTCGCGGACTTCACCTACGGCTACGGCCACGCGCTCGCGGACCACGTCGTACGTCCGGTGCTGTTCATGGCCTACTCCGGCGACCTCGCCTGGCGGACCCGCGCCGGTGACGAGGTGGCCGCACGGCTGGGCGAGCCGATGACGAAGGACCTCAGCGCCCAGGCGCTGCGGACGGCGCTGGACCCGGCGGGGGAGTGGATGCCCTCGGTGCTGGCCGCGGCGGACCGTCGCCTGACCGAGGTACGCCGTCACGTCCCGGACGCGGGCGGGCTGGTGATCGCCACCGACCAGGACTCCGCCCGGGCCTACGCCGCCCTGCTGAAGCGCATCAGCGGCCAGGCGCCGGTGCTGGTCCTGTCCGACGAGAAGGCCGCGTCGAAGAGGATCGCCGGCTTCACCGACTCCGAGGACCGCTGGATGGTGGCGGTGCGGATGGTCAGCGAGGGGGTCGACGTACCCCGGCTCGCGGTCGGTGTCTACGCGACCGCGATCGCGACCCCGCTGTTCTTCGCCCAGGCGGTCGGGCGGTTCGTGCGCGCCCGGGCCCGGGGTGAGACCGCGTCGGTGTTCGTGCCGTCGGTGCCCCACCTGCTGGGGTTCGCGGCCGAGATGGAGGTCGAGCGTGACCACGTGCTCGGGCGGCGGATCACCGACGAGAACGACCTGTTCGCGGCCGAGCAGGATCTCCTGGACCGGGCCAACGCCGATGTCGGCGCCTCCGACGAGCTCGAGGGCAGCTGGCAGGCGCTCGGCTCGCAGGCGCGCTTCGACCGGGTGGTCTACGACGGTGGCGAGTTCGGGCACGCCGGCGACGTCTCGGTCGGGTCGGAGGAGGAGATGGACTTCCTCGGCATCCCGGGGCTGTTGGAGCCGGACCAGGTGCGCGAGCTGCTCCACCACCGCCAGCGGTCCCGGCGTACGACGTCGGCGGTCGGAGCCGGTCGAGCGTCAGGTCTCCACGCACGAGCAGCTCGCCGTGCTGCGCCGCGAGCTCAACGGGCTGGTCGCCGCCTGGCACCACCGCACCGGCCAGGCCCACGGCGTCACCCACTCCGCCCTGCGCAAGGAGCTCGGCGGCCCGGCCGCCGCCATCGCCGGCGCCGAGCAGCTCCACGCCCGGATCAACCGCCTCCGCGAGTGGGCCTCCCGCCCGACGGGGTAGCGCGCCCTTCCGGGATAGTCCGTGACGTTGTGCAGGCATTTCGACCGATTTCACCTGCGAAACGTCACGGACTATCCCGAGTGGGCGAGGGGCAGGACGCGGTAGGGGATCTGGGTCGCCAGGGCGATCACGGTGGAGCTGCGGACGATCGCCGGGTCCTGGAGGACCAGGTCGATGACCCGCTGGAGGTCGGAGTTCGAGCGCGCCACGACGCGCGCCCACAGGTCTCCGGCGCCGGTGATCGTGTGGGCCTCCAGCACCTCGGGGATCGTCGCGAGGTGCCGGGCCACGGCGTCGTGACCGCCGAGGGTCGCGTCCTCCTGGCGGATCTCCAGGGTCAGGAACGCCGTCACGGGGAAGCCGAGCGCCGCGGGCGAGAGCTCGGGACCCCACCCGGTGATCACGCCGGTCGCCGCGAGCTTGTCGAGCCGGGCCTGCACGGTGCCGCGGGCGACCCCGAGCTCGCGCGACGCCTGGAGGACGCCGATGCGAGGGTCGGTCGCGAAGAGGGCGAGCAATCTGCGATCGAGATCGTCCATGAGCGCTCCCGGGCTGGTCAAGGTGTACGACGAATCGGCGTACTGTTGCGCAGGTTGTCAGCGTTGGGCAAGGTGACGCCCATGACCACGACCCGTGAGACCCCTTCCACCGGCGGCGCGCTGACCGCGGACGAGCTCAAGGCCGACCTCACCCTGGAGCAGCTCAAGCAGCTGGTCGGGCTGGTGGAGTACGACGCCAGCCAGGACCCGTTCCCGGTCACCGGCATGGACTACATCGGCTTCGTGGTCGGCAACGCGACCCAGACCGCGCAGTTCTACCAGCTCGCCCTCGGGATGGACCTCGAGGCGTACTCCGGCCCCGAGACCGGCAGCCGCGAGAGCAAGTCCTACGTGCTCCGCTCCGGCAGCGCGCGGTTCGTCTTCACCGGCGGGGTCACGCCCGACAGCCCGGCCCTCGACCACCACCGCGCGCACGGCGACGGCGTCGTCGACCTGGCGATGGAGGTGCCCGACGTCGACCAGTGCATCGACCACGCGCGGGCGATGGGTGCCACGATCGTCGACGAGCCGCACGACGTGTCCGACGAGCACGGCACGGTCCGCATCGCCGCCATCGCGACGTACGGCGAGACCCGCCACACCCTCGTCGACCGGTCCCGCTACGACGGTCCGTTCCTGCCCGGCTACGTCGCCGCGACCACCAAGGTGGCGCGTCGTGAGGGCTACCCGAAGCGGCTCTTCCAGGCCGTCGACCACTGCGTCGGCAACGTCGAGCTGGGCCGGATGGACGAGTGGGTGGAGTTCTACAACAAGGTCCTCGGCTTCACGAACATGGCGGAGTTCATCGGTGACGACATCGCCACCGACTACTCGGCCCTGATGTCCAAGGTCGTCGCCAGCGGCAACCACCGGGTGAAGTTCCCGCTCAACGAGCCGGCGATCGCGAAGAAGAAGTCGCAGATCGACGAGTACCTCGAGTTCTACGCCGGCGCCGGGTGCCAGCACATCGCGCTCGCCACCGGTGACATCCTGCGCACCGTCGACCTGCTCCGCGACAACGGCATCGAGTTCCTCGACACCCCCGACGCCTACTACGACGACCCGGAGCTGCGGGCCCGGATCGGCGAGGTCCGGGTGCCGATCGAGGAGCTGAAGAAGCGGCGGATCCTGGTCGACCGCGACGAGGACGGCTATCTGCTCCAGATCTTCACCAAGCCCATGGGCGACCGGCCGACGGTCTTCTACGAGTTCATCGAGCGGCACGGCTCCCTCGGCTTCGGCAAGGGCAACTTCAAGGCCCTGTTCGAGTCCATCGAGCGCGAGCAGGACCTCCGCGGCAACCTCTGATCCCTCGCGCCATCCTGACGCCGAGTCGGCACCTGCCGACTCGGCGTGTTTTCGGTGTCACGTTGCGCCGACTCGGCGTGTTTTCGGTGTCACCTTGCGCCGACTCGGCGATCAGGGGTGGCGGACGACTGAGCCGCCCTTCATCACGAAGGGGATGTCCTCGAGGAGCCGGACGTCCGCCGTCGGGTCTCCGGGTACGGCGACCAGGTCGGCGTACCGGCCCGGCTGGACCCGCCCGACCCGGTCCGACCAGCCCATCAGGTCCGCGGCATGCAGGGTGGCTGCCCTGATCGCCTCCAGCGGCGTCTGGCCGTGCCGCACGTGGTAGGCCAGCTGTCGGGCCGCGAAGGCGTGCGGGTAGATGCCGCTGTCGGTGCCGAAGGCGATCCGCACCCCGGCGGCCACGCACTTCTCGAACATCTCGCGCTGCGCCACCGTCGTCTCGTCGTTCTTGCGCAGGACGTCGGCCTTCCAGCCGTCGCGGCGCCCGACCTCGGCGATGTAGTCGCCGCAGTAGATGTCGGCGACCAGCCAGGTGCCGTGCTCGGCCATCAGCGCGACGCCCTCGTCGTCCATCAGGGAGCCGTGCTCGACGGAGTGCACGCCGCCTCGGATCGCCCGCTTGATGCCCTCCGCACCGTGGGCGTGGGCGGCCACCTGGGCACCGTGCAGCGCGGCCTCCTCGACCGCGGCGCGGATCTGCTCCTCGGTCAGCTCCGGCACGCCGGGGTTGCCGTTGTCGGACATCACCGACCCCGTCGCGATCAGCTTGACCAGGTCGGCTCCGCCGTACAGGATCCGGCGGACCACGCGGCGTACGTCGTCGACGGTGCTCGACCACTCCGACGCGGAGCTCGGCAGGGACCAGCAGGTCGGCGTCGGGGGCGAGTCCGGCGATGTCGCCGCCGCCACCGGCGCAGCCGACGTAGGCGCCGGACACCATCATCCGCGGCCCGGGCGTCCAGCCGGCCACGATGGCGTCGCGGAGTGCGACGTCGACGAAGGCGCGGTAGGTGCCGACGTCACGCACCGTGGTGAACCCGGCGAACAAGCGTGTCGCGGGCGTTGCGGACCCCGGTCATCGCCTCCTGCGCGCCGGTACGGGTCAGCAGCTCGGTGTAGCCGTGGCCGCTGTCCTCCTCGCCGATCATGTGGGCGTGGCAGTCGATCAGGCCGGGCAGCAGCGTGTGTCCCGGCAGGTCGATCACCGGGACGTCGCCTGGCGCGTCGTCCACCCCGACGACCGCCGCGATGCGCCCGTCGTCGACCAGCACGCAGACGTCCCGCCGCGTCGTGCCCTCGACGACGTCGAGCAGCCGTTCGGGCCGGACGACGACGCGGGTCGGACCCGGCGTCGTCACCCGCGGCCCGACGTCGGCACGGCGGCCTCGGGCACCCGGGTCTCCCCGCAGATCGCCAAGGGGGCGCCGTCGCAGCAGTTGGCCTTCATGTGGCAGTGCGGGCAGAGCCAGCGGGTGGAGATGGGGTCGAACTCGACACCGCAGTAGTCGCAGGGCACGGGGCAGACCGTACGCCGGGTGGCCGGGGACGCGGCGTACCCGCGCCGGGGTTTCTGGGTTGCCCGGCCCCGCGCCGGGCGACGAGGGTGGCGCCATGAGCGTTCGCATCCACAACATCACCTTCGACTGCACCGACGCCCGGGCCCTCGCGACGTTCTGGTCGCGGCTCACCGGGTGGCACCTCTACTACGACGACGATCCCGAGGTGGTGGTGGCGCCGTCGTACCCCTTCAGCGGCACCGGGCTGCTCTTCATCCCCGTCCCCGAGGGCAAGACGGCCAAGAACCGGGTGCACCTGGACCTCCAGCCCGAGTCGATGACCCGTGACGAGGCGGTGGCCGCCGCCCTCGCCGCGGGGGCCTCGGTCGTCGCCGACCACCGCCGCGACGACGGCACGGGCTGGGTGACCCTGGCCGATCCGGAGGGGAACGAGCTCTGCATCGAGCGGTCGGCGCGGGAGCAGGGTGAACGGCCGCCGACCTCGTTCCGGCTCACCACCTGACGGCGACGGGTGCCGGCCCGCTGGTGACCGCCGCCGGCTGCTGTAACGCGGGGTTATCACCGCACCAGACGCCGTACAGCCCGCACTCCGTAGCAACAGCACCGCACCAGTGGGGCGGCAGACTTCGGCGGTGATAACCCCGCGTTACCCGAACCGGTCCGGCACAGCAGCCTCAGTCCAGGTCGCTTTACATAGGAAACCTATGCAATACCAGGCGAGGAGCCGCACGTCGGCGGGAGGTCCCTCAGAGCTGTTCGTCGAGGACGTCGCGGAGCACGGCCACGGCCGCCTCGACGTCGGCGGCGGTGTGCCCGGTGCGAGCAAGCCTCTCGGCGACCGCGGACCCGTTCTCACGACGCGCGGCCGCCAGACGGCGCCGGCCCTCGGAGGTCAGCCGCACCAGGGACCGACGCGCGTCGGTCGGATCGGCGGTGCGTGCGACCAGCCCCTGCTCCTCCAGCTGACGGACCGCGCCGGACACGGTCGGCTGCGAGGAGCGGTCGACCTCGGCCAGCGCGGTGACGCCCTGGGGTCCGAGCTCGTCGAGCAGCGACAGGATCCGGATGCCGGACGGCTGCGCGATCCGGCGACGTACGGCGCGCACCAGGCGGGCGGCGTACACCACGAGGTCGCTGCTCTGCTCCTCGAGGTCGGTGGGCATCCCGGCAGGATAGCGAGCCCCGTCGATGGACCGACCCGGGTCGGGACGGCAGGATGGCACGCATGCCCACGCACCTCGCGTTCCTCCGCGCGGTCAACGTCGGGAAGCGGATGTTCGCCAAGGCCGCGATCGTGCAGGCCTGTGAGGACGCCGGCTTCACCGACGTGGAGACCTACATCAACACCGGCAACGTGCGGGTCACGACCAGCCTGCGGAGCCGGGCCAGGGTGGAGTCGGCGCTGGAGAAGGCGTTCGAGGCGGCAGCAGGGTTCGACGTGCCGACGATCGTGTTCACGCCCCGGGAGATCAGCGAGATCGCCGCCGCGGCCGACGAGCTCGCTGAGTCACACGACGGGCTGCTCTACGTCTCCCTGCTCAAGGAAGCACCGACCGCGGCGGCGGTGAAGAAGCTGGACGGAGCGGGCAAGGCGGGCGAGCGTGCGGAGGTGCGTGGGAGGGCTGTGTTCCTGCTGCTCGGGAAGGACTACCACTCCGCGAAGCTGAGCAACGCCGTGGTCGAGAAGCACCTCGGGGTCGCGACCAACCGCAACGTCAAGGTGATCCGCACGCTGGCCGAGAAGTGGGGCGCCGCGTGACCGAGCTCGGGGTGGACCGGGTCGGCCGCGTCCTCACCGTGACGCTCAACCGGCCCGAGCAGCTGAACGCGCTGACCGACGACCTTGCCGACGCGTTGGCCTCGGAGCTCGAGGCGGCCATGTCGTACGACGACGTCCGCGTCGTGCTCCTGCGCGGTGCCGGGCGGGCCTTCTGCGCCGGCGCCGACATCACGGCAGCGGACTCGGCGACGCCCTCTGGACGTCCGCGCCCTGGACCGGGCGAACCGGATCGTCCGGGCGATCACCCGGCTCGACAAGCCGGTGGTGGCGGCCGTGCAGGGTCCGGCCGCCGGTGTCGGCTGCTCGATCGCGGTCGCCTGCGACCTCGCCGTCGCTGCGGAGTCCGCGTCGTTCCTGCTGGCCTTCGCCCGGATCGGGCTGATGCCGGACGGTGGCTCGAGCGCCTCGGTGGCGGCGTCGGTGGGACGCTCCCGGGCGATGCGGATGGCTCTGCTGGCCGAGCCGCTGACCGGGCGCGAGGCGTACCAGGCCGGACTGGTCAGCCACCTCGCCGACGACGACACGTTCGAGACCGTCGTCTCGGACGTCGTCGCGAGACTGGCGGCGGGTGCGCCGCTCGCGCAGGCCGCCACCAAGCGCGCGGTCAACGCGGCCGCCTACGCGGGCCTCGACGACGCGCTGGAGCGGGAGCGGACCGGTCAGACGGTGCTGCTCCGCACCCGCGACGCGGCCGAGGGCATGCTGGCGTTCGCCGAACGGCGTGCTCCCGGACTTCGAAGGAGACTGATGGACCAGCTGCGCAAGGCCCTGGAGACCAAGGACGCCGCCGCCGTCGAGGCGTTGCTGGCCGAGGACGTCGTGTTCCGGAGCCCGGCGCTCTTCAAGCCGTACGCCGGTCGGGCCGCGACGATGGTCTTCCTGCGGGCGGCGATGGAGACGCTCGAGGACTTCCGCTACGTGCGGACCTTCACCGAGGACGACGGTCGCGGACACGTGCTCATGTTCACCGCCTCGGTGGCCGGCCGCGAGCTCGAGGGGATGGACGTCGTCTCGCTCGACGAGGACGGGCTGGTCAGCGAGTTCCGGGTGATGATCCGGCCGATGACGGGTCTGGTGTCGCTGGCCGAGGCCATGGCGCCACGGGTCGCCGGTCCGTTGGCCGACCTCAGTCGAGCGTGACCGCGGCCGCCCGCATCTCCTCGAGCGCGGCGGCGGTGGTGGCCGGGGCGACACCGGCGCACATCTGCGTGAGGACCCGGGTCGGGAAGCCCTCCGCCCGCGCGTCGAGCGCGGTGGCACGGACACAGTGGTCGGTGGCGATCCCGCAGATGTCGACCTGCTCGACCCGCCGACCTCTGAGCCACTCGGCCAGTCCCTGGCCACTCGTCGTACGACCTTCGAAGCCTGAGTACGCCGCCGCGTGCTCGCCCTTGAGGAAGATCGCGTCGAAGGGCTGGGGGTCGAGGTTGGGGTGGAACGCCTCGCCGTCGGTCCCGACCCGGCAGTGCACCGGCCAGGTGTCGACGTAGTCGGGCTCCCGGGCCCAGTGCCGGCCCGGGTCGACGTGGTGGTCCTTGGTGGCCACGACGAGGTCGTACGACGGCGCGTGGTCGTCCCCGCGCGACCAGTGGTGCAGCATCTGCCCGATCGCGCCGGCGACCTCTGCGCCCCCGGTGACGGGCAGCGAACCACCCTCGCAGAAGTCGTTCTGGACGTCGACGACGATCAGGGCCCGAGTCATGTCTCCGACATTATCCCCGCGCCGTCCGGGCGGACGCCGGCCGTAGGCTCCCCGCATGACACCGCTCCGGCTCGTGGTCGCGGTGGTGCTCGGGGCCTCCGCCCTGACCGGGTGCCAGCAGCAGCAGTCTCGGCACGACCGCCGCCGGGAAGACCTGCACGGTCGACCTCCACGCCACGCCCCGCGCGGTGCATCCAGGCGACCAGGTGACCCTTCGCCGGGCCCCGGGCCGCGACCAGGCACGCGCGTCGCCTCAGCTCGGTCACCCGGGCGTGCCGGTGCCTCGCCTCAGCCGGCGCAGGGGGAGCCACGCGATCACGTCGGCGATCATCGCGTCCCACAGCGACCACTCGTGGCTACCGGGACGCAGGTCGAGGGTGACGTCGGCGCCGGCGGCGCCCGCCTCGTCGGCGAAGCGTCGGGTGCCGGGGAGCAGCGGGTCCTCGGTGCCGCAGCCCAGGTACAGCGGAGGTACGCCGGACGCCTGCCGCAGCAGGGCGAAGAGGTCCTGGTCGTCGGTGAGCTCCCCGCCGAAGACCCGCTCGGCGAGGTCGGCGCGCTCGGGGAACTGCAGGATCAGCGCCAGGTCGAGACCTCCGGACAGTGAGGCTGCCGCGGCGTACCGCTCGGGATGGGTGAGTGCCAGCTTGAGGGCGCCGTAGCCGCCCATCGACAGGCCGGCCACGAAGGTCTCCTCGGGCCGGTCCGTGACGCGCAGGAACTCGTGGACGACCCGGGGGAGCTCCTCGGAGACGAAGTCCCAGTAGCGGTGGCCGTGCGCCTCGTTGGTGTAGAAGCTGCGGTGCACGGCGGGCATCACGACCGCGAGCCCCGCCGCCTCGGCGTGACGCGCGACCGCGGTGTAGCGCTGCCACGCCGTGTGGTCGTCGGAGAGGCCGTGCAGGAGGTAGAGGAGGGGCGGCGGCCCGTCGGAGCCACCGCCGGCGACCCCGATCTGTGCCTCGGTCCGCTGGGGCAGGACCACGGTCATGGACGTGCCCACCTGGAGCGCGTCGGAGAAGAAGTCGCAGGTCAGCAGGGCCATGGGTTCCTCACACGTGGACGGTCGGGATGACGGGCTCGCCGCGCGACATCTGCTGCGCGGCCTTCGGCAGCTCGGCGCGCGCGGCCAGGTGGCGCGCCCGTGCCCGGTCCAGCGGCTCGCGGCCCACCACCTCGCCGTCGCGCACCAGCGGGACCAGGAGGGAGCGGTCGTCGCCGTCGTCCACCGGGGCCTCGCCGACGCCGACCACCTCGGCCTCGGCGACGCCGTCCGCCGACCGACGGCGCAGCGCGTACTTCCGTCCCCCGATGGAGATCTTGTCGACGCTCTTCTTGGCCACCGACACCAGCGTGCCGGAGTCGTCCTCGCGCGCCACCAGCTTGTAGACGAAGCCGCAGGTGGGGTGTCCCGAGCCGGTGACCAGCTGCGTGCCCACGCCGTACGCGTCGACCGGCGCCGAGGCGAGCGCCGCGATGGCGTACTCGTCGAGGTCGCTGGTCACCACGATCCGCGTCCGGGTCGCGCCGAGGTCGTCGAGCTGGGCGCGCACCTCGCGGGCGAGCACGCCGAGGTCCCCGGAGTCGAGGCGCACCGCGCCGAGCCCGGGACCGGCGATCTCCACGCCGGCCCGCACCGCCTCGGCGATGTCGTAGGTGTCCACGAGCAGCGTGGTTCCGACGCCGAGGGAGGTGACCTGGGCGCGGAACGCGTCGGACTCGGAGTCGTGCAGCAGGGTGAAGCTGTGGGCGCTCGTCCCGGCCGTCGGTACGCCGTACCGCTGGCGCGCGGCGAGGTTGGAGCTGGTCGCGAAGCCGGCGACGTACGCCGCGCGCGCGGCCGCCACGGCGGCCTCCTCGTGGGTGCGGCGAGAGCCCATCTCGATGCAGGGCCGGTCGCCCGCGACCGCAGTCATCCGGGAGGCGGCCGAGGCGATCGCCGAGTCGTGGTTGTAGATCGACAGCAGGATCGTCTCGAGCACGACGGCCTCGGCGAAGGTGCCCTCGACGACGAGCAGAGGTGAGTACGGGAGATAGACCTCGCCCTCCGGGTAGCCCCACACGTCGCCGGTGAAGCGGTAGGAGGCCAGCCACTCGCAGGTCCGGTCGTCGACGACGTCGCGGACGGTCCGGAGGGTCTCGTCGTCGAAGCGGAAGGCCTCGAGCGCGTCGAGCGCCCGGCCGACGCCGGCCACGACGCCGTACCGCCGACCTTCGGGAAGACGGCGTGGGAAGAGCTCGAAGACGGACCGTCGGTGGGCGGTGCCGGAGCCCAGCGCCGCCTGCAACATCGTCAGCTCGTAGTGGTCGGTGAGCAGAGCGGTCGACGAGCGCACGGGCCCCAGCGTAAGGGTCCGGCGCAGCCGCGGACCTCCCCGCCGCCTGTGCCACGATGTGCCCATGGCGACCACGAGCCCGGTCGAGGTCGAGCCGGACCTGACTCCCGACGAGATCACCCTGACGGCCAAGCCGTGGGTGACCATCGTCTGGAACGACCCCGTGAACCTGATGAGCTACGTGACCTACGTCTTCCGTACCTACTTCGGGTACGACAAGAAGAAGGCGGAGAAGCTGATGCTCGAGGTGCACAACGACGGCAGATCGGTGGTCAGCAACGGCTCGCGCGAGGAGATGGAGCGCGACGTCCAGGCCATGCACGAGTACGGCCTGTGGGCCACCCTCGAGAAGCAGTGAGCGGAGCACCATGAGCGGCTTCACCCGGCACCGCCGTAGTGGACGGATCATCGCGACGTTCTCCGGCTTCGAGGCCGACCTGCTCCGGTCCCTGGCCTCCCAGCTCGTCGAGCTGCTGCGCAACGAGGCCGCCGTGCCGCGGGAGCACGCCGACCCGCTCGAGGCGATGCTCAGCTTCGACGGCCCGACCACCGAGCCCGACGACCCGGTCCTGGCCCGCCTCTTCCCCTCGGCGTACGCCGAGGACGAGGAGGCCGCCTCGGAGTTCCGTCGCTTCACCGAGGGCGCGCTCCGCGACGGCAAGGCGGGTGGTGCGGCGACCATCATCGACACCCTCGAGGAGGCAGGACTCCCGCCCCAGCCTCGGGGACCAGCGACTGGTGATCGACGTCGAGCTCGACGAGCAGACGGCGCTGGTCTGGCTCAAGTCGTTCGCGGACCTGCGGCTCGCGCTGGCGACCCGGCTCGAGGTCGAGCAGGACGACGACGCCTACTGGGCGTCGCTGCCGGACGACGACCCACGGGCCCAGGCGCACGACATCTACGACTGGATCGGGCTGCTGCAGGAGACCCTGGTCGAGGCGCTGGGCTGACCCGCCTTGTCGCCGCGGCGGCCCTCGTGTTTGGGTGACCTTCGACACTCACACCTACTCGGAGGATCACCTGTGAAGCTTCTGTCCACCTTCAAGCGGCCCGCCCGCACGACCACCGTCGCGCTGGCCTCGGCCGCCGCGGGCATGGCCCTCGCCGTGCCCGGCCTCGCGCTGGCCACCCACAGCGGCCAGTCCGTCCCGGCACCCCCGGCTGTGCCCACCAGCGCCAGCCAGATCCAGAACATCGACCAGGTCAAGACGGCGATCAAGGGCTACTACGGCGACACCACGACCACCGTCGTCGACCCCGTGCCCGACGGCCAGGACGTCACGCTACGCCAACGACAGCTCGGCGCAGCCGCTGCACCAGTACGGCGCCGACAGCAGCTACGCCCACGAGGTCGAGGGCATCGCCGGCGCGCGCGGGGAAGTACCTCGCCCACGAGGCCAAGCCGCACCAGAAGCACACCGGCACTCCCGCGGTCATCTTCGACATCGACGACACGACGCTGAACACCTACAGCTACGAGATCTACAGCAACTTCGTCTACAACCCGACGACGAACGCCTACTTCGTGAACGCCGGCTCCGCCGACGTCTTCCCGGCGGTCCCGGGCATGGTCGACCTCGAGCAGAAGGCTCTCGCCAAGGGCTACCAGGTGTTCTTCCTGACCGGCCGTCCGGCGACCCAGCTCACCGGCACCCTGGCCAACCTGCGTGACGCCGGCTACACCGTCGACGACAGCCACGTGTTCCTCAAGGACCTGACGGCGTCGTACCTGCAGCCGTGCCAGACCGACGCGAACAACCTCCCCTGCACGACCACGGAGTACAAGTCGCTGACGCGCAAGCACATCGAGGAGGACCTCGGCTACGACCTGGTGGCCAACTTCGGTGACCAGTACAGCGACCTCGCGCGGCGGCTACGCGGACCGGGCGTACAAGATCCCGAACCCGATGTACTTCCTGCCCTGACCCACCGCACCACGCGATGCCCCGGGACCCCGCGGTCCCGGGGCATCCGCCTGTGGTCCCCCACCATGTAACGCGGGGTTATCACCGCCGAAGAGCCCGCACAGCACGCACTCAGTAGCCACACCACCGCACCAGACGGCCGCGGCGCGCAACCGCCGGCGTCATCAGGCCGGACCCCTGGCGTTGTACGCCGCGGCCCAGTCCTCCGCGCGGAGGTCCCGGGGTAGGACGTCCGCAGGCCGTCTCCGCGGCCCGCTGCGGTTACGGGCGAGCTCCTGGGCCAGCGTGCGTGGGACCCCGTTGCGGACCAGGATGTCCGCGACGCCGCGACCGCGGCCGGCGAAGACCCGGGCCACCCAGGCGGAGTACCGGGCCTGCTCCGCGACGGCGACCAGGGGTCGGGACCGACGCTCGATGACCAACAGCCCGGCGTCGACGGACGGACGTGGGCGGAAGGAGGTCGAGCTGATGCGGCGGTCGAGGCCGAAGGAGTACCACGGCCACCACTGCGCCGTGAGCTGGGTCGTCCCGCCCACGCCGGCCCGTTTGCGTGCCACCTCCCACTGGGTGACCAGCACCGCGGCACTCCAGCTCCGGGAGGCCAGGAGATGGCGGAGGATCGGGGTCGTCAGGTGGAACGGAACGTTCGAGACGACGACAGCACCGTCGGGCGGCGCGTGTCGAAGGATGTCGCCCTCGGTGATGCAGACGTGGGCCCCCACCCGGCGACTGAGCCTCAGTGCGCGGTTCGGGTCGATCTCGATCCCGTGGAGCGGCCGCTCCAGGTCGCTCAGCCCCAGGGTGATGGCGCCGTTCCCGGTGCCCCACTCCACGATGGGGCCTGGTCGCCTCGCGACGAGGTCGACGATGCGGTCGACGACCAGCCGGTCGACGAGGAAGTTCTGGGCGAGCTCGTGGCGGCCCGGCTCTGCGTGGTGCACGACGACTCCTGTGGGATGCGCGGAGCCGGGCAGCACGAAGCGCCGCCCGGCAGGTGCCGGATGGCGGCGCGAAGGAGACGAGAGGTAGAGGTGTCCGCGCCGCTACCGGCGACGGGTCCGCTCGATCGTCGTGAAAACACCCATGGGCCGAACAGTAAGGGCGGTGCGTGCGCCTGACCAAGAGACTTTCCCGTCGCCGACGTCGGTGCGCGTGGGTAGCGTGGAGGCATGCGCCGTCCGCACGTGAACGTCGCGACCGTCCTGGTCGATCCCGGAGTGCTGCGCGACCTGGAGCTGGATCTGGCCGCGCTCGATCTGTGGGTCTGGCCGATCGCGACGACGCCGGGCTGCCCCGACGGGCCGCGGATGGCCTTCCAGGTACGCCGGCGCCTGGTCGAGGCCCGGCGTGGCGACTGGGACGACGCCGCCGACTGGTCCGCGGTCTGGATCTCGTTCGGCGACAGCTGGTACCACGGCGCCGACCCCCTGCCGTGGTCCGCACACGCCGCCCTGTGGGACAAGCTGTCCGAGTACGCCGGTCACACCCGCTACCGCCTCGGGCTCGGCGGGGTGCCGGTCGAGGTGATGCGCCGGCGGACCGAGGTCTGAGCGTCCGCACTCCAGCCTGGTCGGGGCCGCCGCCGGCCGCGGCTCTACCCTGGGCCCGTGCTGACCCTGGACCGCGCGACGTACGACGGCATCGTCGCGCACGCGAAGCGAGACCATCCGGACGAGGCCTGCGGCATCGTCGCCGGCCCCGAGGGGAGCGACCGCGCCGAGCGCCTGGTCGAGATGGTCAACGCCGCAGGGAGCCCCACCTTCTACGAGTTCGACTCGACCGACCTCCTCCGGCTCTATCGCGAGATGGACGCCCGCGACGAGGAGCCCGTCGTCGTCTACCACTCCCACACCGCGACCGAGGCGTACCCGAGCCGGACCGACATCGGCCTGGCGATGGAGCCGAAGGCCCACTACGTGCTGGTCGGCACGCGCGAGCACGGGAATAACGAGGGCCCGGTGGAGTTCAGGTCGTATCGGATCGTCGACGGCGAGGTGACCGAGGAAGAGATCACCGTGGTCGACACCCTGCCCGCCCGAACGACGTCCTCGACCCTGCAAGGAGACCCAGATGCCCGTTGAGGTCCGGATCCCCACGATCCTGCGCACGTACACCGGCGACCGGAAGTCCGTCGAGGCCAGCGGCGGCAGCCTGAGCGCGTTGATCGACGACCTCGAGGCGAACCACCCCGGCCTCAAGGACCGGCTGATCGAGAACGGCGACCTCCGCCGCTTCGTCAACGTCTACGTCAACGACGAGGACGTGCGCTTCCTCGGCGGCCTCGAGGCGCCGGTCGCCGACGGCGACCAGGTCGTCGTCCTCCCTGCCGTCGCCGGCGGCTGAGATGGGCGAGCGTCGTACGTTCCTGCTGGTCGACGGCGAGAACATCGACGCCACCCTCGGGACGGCCCTCTTCCAGCGGCGTCCGCAGCCCGAGGAGCGGCCGCGCTGGGAGCGGCTGACGGCGTTCGCCGAGACGACCTGGGGCCAGCCGGCCGTCGGGCTGTTCTTCCTCAACGCCACCAACGGCCAGATGCCGATGTCGTTCGTCCAGGCCCTGCTGGCGATGGGCTTCCGCCCGATCCCGCTGTCGGGCGGCGCGGACGAGAAGGTCGTCGACGTCGGCATCCAGCGCACCCTCGAGGCGCTCAAGGGCCACCAGGACGACGTGATGCTGTGCAGCCACGACGGCGACTTCGCCGCCCATCTCGCGGCGCTGGACGACGGCCGCAAGCTGGGCCTGCTCGCGCTCCGCGAGTTCGTCAGCGGCCAGCTGACCGCCCTCGACATCCCGCTGTTCGACCTCGAGGACGACGTCGCGGCCTTCAACGCGGTCCTGCCCCGGGTCCGGATCATCTCCCTCGACGACTTCGACCCCGAGCGCTTCCTGCGCTGACCTCACCCGGAGACCCCGCCATGCGCTACGACGACCTGCTCGCCTCGGTCGGCAACACCCCGCTCGTCGGTCTCCCCACGCTCTCGCCGAGCCCCGACGTACGTCTGTGGGCGAAGCTCGAGGACCGCAACCCCACCGGCTCCATCAAGGACCGCGCCGCCCTGGCGATGGTCGAGCACGCCGAGAAGAACGGCCTCCTGCGTCCGGGCTGCACCATCCTCGAGCCGACGAGCGGCAACACCGGGATCTCGCTGGCGATGGTCGCCAAGCTGCGCGGCTACCGGCTCGTCTGCGTGATGCCGGAGAACACCTCCCAGGAGCGCAGCCAGCTGCTGCGGATGTGGGGTGCCGAGATCGTGTCGTCGCCGGCCGCAGGCGGCTCCAACGAAGCCGTCAGGGTCGCCAAGGCGATGGCTGCGGAGCACCCGGACTGGGTGATGCTCTACCAGTACGGCAACCCCGCCAACGCCCTGGCCCACTACGAGGGCACCGGCCCGGAGATCCTCGCCGACCTGCCCGACATCACGCACTTCGTGGGCGGGCTGGGCACCACCGGCACGCTGATGGGCGTCGGCTCCTTCTTCCGCGAGCACAAGCCAGACGTGCGGGTGGTCGCCGCCGAGCCCCGGTACGGCGAGCTCGTCTACGGCCTGCGCAACCTCGACGAGGGCTTCGTCCCGGAGCTCTACGACGAGACCCTGATCGACGCCCGCTTCTCCGTCGGCCCGCGGGACGCCGTACGCCGGGTGCGCGAGCTGCTCGACGGCGAGGGCATCTTCGCCGGCATCTCCACGGGTGCGATCCTGCACGCCGCGCTCGCCCAGGCCGCGAGGTCGGTGAAGGCGGGCGAGCGGGCCGAGATCGTGTTCGTGGTCTGCGACGGCGGCTGGAAGTACCTCTCCACCGGCGCCTACGAGGGCACCATCGACGAGGCCGAGGACCGGCTCGAAGGGCAGCTCTGGGCTTGAGCGAGACCGGGACCTCCCGACGGAGTCGGGAGGTCCCGGATCGAGCGAACGCCGCAGCGAGCTTGCTCGCCAGGCGCCCTCGTCCCGACGGAGTCGGGAGGTCCCGGATCGAGCGAACGCCGCAGCGAGCTTGCTCGCCAGGCGCCCTCGTCCCGACGGAGTCGGGAGGTCCCGGATCGAGCGAACGCCGCAGCGAGCTTGCTCGCCAGGCGCCCTCGTCCCGACGGAGTCGGGAAGTCCCGGATCGAGCGCCCTCGTCCCGACGGAGTCAGTCCGACGTGTTGGCGTTCACGTCCTCGCAGTCGGCGCGGATGACGTCGGTGGTGTCGATGGCACCGAGGTAGTTCACGACGTCGTGACCGCTGCCGCAGTCGATCACGGCGGCCGCGTCGTCGTCGGTCAGGAAGCTGAGCTCGTCGTCGCCGGCGCCCATGAACACGTGATCGGTCCCCTGGATGGTCTCCAGCTGGTCCCGGCCCGGGCCGGCGCGGACCACGTCGCGGCCGGTCCCGCCGTGGAAGAAGTCGGCGCCCGGGCCGCCGTAGAGCCGGTCGGCACCGGAACCGCCGTCCAGCAGGTCGCGTGAGCCGTCGGACCCGCCGTACACCCGGTCGTCGCCGGCCTGGCCGAACAACAGGTCCGGTCCGCCGCGGCCGGCGATCACGTCGTCGCCCGCGTGCCCCCGGATCGTGTCGTGCTGGTAGGTGCCCTGCAGCTGGTCGTCCCCGCTGGTGCCGTCGATGTGCTGGGCGAGCGCGGGCGCGGCGACCAGCACCAGGGAGGCGGCTGCGGCGGCGCCCGTGGTCAGGATGGAAGGAAGTCGCATGATGGTCCTCTCGTCGGTTCGGGTACGTCGCGTGGGCACCGGAGCGGTCCCGAGCCGGCCGGACGCATGCCTCCTGAGGAGGGAGGCGCCTGCGCGCTGATACCTGGCGCGAACGCGCCCTGTCCCTCCCACGCGCGCCGGGTTACCCTGACCCCGACCGTCCGGCCCAGCCACCGTGGAGCGCCCGTGCCCGACAGCAACGTCGTCGTCTTCAGCGGTTCCGCCCATCGGCCGCTCGCCAAGGCCATCTGCGACGACCTGGACGTCCCGTTGTCGCCGGTGGAGCTGACCCGCTTCAGCAACGACTGCCTGCAGGCGCAGCTCCAGGCGAACTGCCGGCGGCGCGACGTCTACATCGTGCAGCCGCTCGTGCCCCCGACGCAGGAGCACCTGATGGAGCTCCTGCTGATGGTCGACGCGGCGCGTGGAGCCAGCGCGGCGTCCATCACCGCGGTCATCCCCTTCTACTCCTACGCCCGGTCGGACAAGAAGGACGCGTCGCGGATCTCGATCGGTGGGCGGCTGGTGGCCGACCTCCTGGCGACCGCCGGCGTCCACCGGGTGATGACGATGACCTTGCATGCGCCGCAGGTGCACGGCTTCTTCTCGGTGCCGGTCGACCAGCTCACCGCGATCGGCATCCTCGCCGACCACTTCCTGGCCCAGGACCTCTCCGACGCCATCGTGGTCTCGCCCGACTTCGGCAACGCCAAGACCGCCACCCAGTTCTCCCGGCTGCTCGGCCTCAACGTGGCGGCCGGCAGCAAGCGCCGCCTCGCCGACGACCGGGTGGTGATCGACTCGATCGTCGGTGACGTCCACGGCAAGCGGGCCATCGTGCTCGACGACGAGATCGCGACCGGCGGCTCGATCGTCGAGCTGCTGGACCGCCTCGCCGACACCGGGTGCACCGGCGCGGCCGTGGCGTGCACGCACGGGCTGTTCGTCGGCAAGGCGGTGGAGCGCCTGCGCGAGCACCCGATGATCACCGAGGTGGTCACCACCGACACGGTCCCCGCTCCCTCCGGCTGGCCCGAGCTGAAGGTGCGCAGCGTCGCCGGGCTCTTCGCCGAGGCGATCGCCCGGGTGCACGCCGGCGAGTCGGTCAGCAGCCTCTTCGACGGCGTCGACCCCTCCTTCGGACCGCCCCAGGCCAAGCTCTTCGAGTAGGCCTCGCCGGCGACGACGGCGTGACGTCGGTCGCGTCGGAGTGCGCTCGGCCCCTTCACCACCTAGCCTGTGCGTTTGTGCCCAGGACCACCACCGACGCGCCGATCGGCATCTTCGACTCGGGGTTCGGCGGCCTGACCGTGGCCCGGTCGGTGATCGACCAGCTGCCCCACGAGTCGATCGTGTACCTGGGAGACACGGCCCGGCAGCCCTACGGCTCGAAGCCGATCGGGGAGGTCCGCGAGTACGCGCTGGAGTGCCTCGACCACCTCGTCGACGAGGGCGTCAAGGCGCTGGTGATCGCCTGCAACTCGGCGAGCGCAGCGATGCTCCGCGACGCGCGCGAGCGGTACGACGTACCCGTGGTCGAGGTGATCCTCCCCGCCACCCGGCGCGCGGTCGCCGCCACCCGCAACGGCCGGATCGGGGTGATCTGCACCCGCGCCACCGCCGAGTCCCTGGCCTACGACGACGCGTTCGCGGCCGCGCCCCAGATCGACCTCACCACCCGGGCCTGCCCCCGGTTCGTCGACTTCGTGGAGGCCGGCGTCACCGGCGGCGAGGAGCTGCTCGCCGCGGCGCACGAGTACCTCGACCCGCTGGCTGCCGGGGGCGTCGACACGCTGATCCTCGGCTGCACCCACTACCCCCTCCTGACCGGCGTGATCTCCTACGTCGTCGGTGACGAGGTGACGCTGGTCAGCAGCGCCGAGGAGTGCGCCAAGGACGTCTACAAGCTCCTCGTCGCCCGCGACCTGATGCGCGACGGCGGGGACCCGGCGTACCGCTTCCTGACCACCGGCGCGCCCGACGAGTTCGAGAGCATCGGCCGCCGGTTCCTCGGGCCCGAGCTCGCCATGGCCGCCCAGTTCGCCGGCGGCCTCGCATGAGGCTCACGGTGGTCGGCTGCTCGGGCTCCTTCGCCGGGCCGGACTCGGCGGCCAGCTGCTACCTCGTCGAGGCGGACGACGCTGACGGACGCACCTGGCGGATCCTGCTCGATCTCGGCAGCGGCGCGCTCGGCGCCCTTCAGCGGTACGCCGACCCGGCCGCCGTCGACGCGGTCTTCTTCAGCCACCTGCACCCCGACCACTGTCTCGACCTGTGCGGCTACTACGTGCTCCGCAAGTACCACCCCGGTGGCGCCCTCGCGCCGATCCCGGTCTGGGGCCCGGCGGGGGTCGCGGAGCGGATGTCGCGCGCCTACGACCTCCCTGCGTCCCACGGCATGACGGCCGAGTTCGACTTCCACGAGTACGACGGGTCGGTGGCGGTCGGCCCGTTCACGGTCGAGCCCGTGCGCGTCGCCCACCCGGTGCCGGCGTACGGCCTGCGGGTGACCGCCGACGGCCACACGCTCGCCTACACCGGCGACACCGGTCCCTGCCCGGCACTCGACGTGCTGGCCGACGGCGCGACGCATGCTGCTCGCCGAGGCGTCGTTCCGCGACCAGGACGCCAATCCCGAGGGTCTGCACCTGACCGGTCGGAACGCGGGCGAGGCCGCTGCCCGCAACGACGTGCCCCGGCTCGTGGTCACGCATGTCCCTCCCTGGTACGACGCGGGGGAGATGCTGGCCGACGCCCGGGCCGTCTACGAGGGCGACGCCACCGCCGCCGTGCCGGGTGCGACGTACGACATCCCCTGACGCGCCCCTGACAAAAGTCACGACGAATCAGTGGCATCCCTGACGCGGAAGCGTCGGGTGGGTAGGGCAGGCTGTCCTCCATGATCAAGGTGGACGGGCTCACGCGGGCCTACGGGAGCTTCATCGCCGTCGACGACATCAGCTTCGAGTGTCAACCGGGGACGGTGACGGGCTTCCTCGGCCCCAACGGCGCCGGCAAGACGACCACGATGCGGGTGATGGTCGGGCTGACGCCCGCCTCGAGCGGCGACGTCACCATCGGCGGGATGCACTACCGCGACATCCCGAACCCCGGCCGGCACGTCGGTGTGCTCCTCGACGCGTCGGCCCAGCACGCGGGCCGGACGGGCCGCGAGGTGCTCGAGCTCGGCGCCCGCACGATGGGCCTGCCCAGCTCGCGTGTGGACGAGATGCTCGACCTGGTCTCGCTCGATGCCAAGGAGTCCAAGCGTCGGGTCCGCAACTACTCGCTCGGCATGCGGCAGCGGCTCGGCATCGCCCACGCGCTGCTCGGGGACCCCACCGTGCTGATCCTCGACGAGCCGGCCAACGGCCTGGACCCGGCAGGCATCCGCTGGATGCGCGGCCTCCTCAAGGGGTACGCCGACCGCGGCGGCACGGTGCTGCTGTCGAGCCACCTGCTCCACGAGGTCGAGCAGATCGCCGACGAGATGATCCTGATCGGCAACGGCAGGATCGTGGCCCGGGGCACCCGCGAGGAGCTGCTCAAGGATGCGAGCGGAGGCGTGCGGACCACCCTGGTCACAGCACTCGACAACCAGGAGCTGTCCGCGGCCCTGGTGGCCAAGGGGCTGACGGTCTCGCCGGCCGGTGGCGGTCTCCGCGTCACCGGTGAGCCGGTGGACGTCGGCCGCGTCGCCGCCGAGAACGCCATCGTGCTCACCGACCTGCGCGCCGGCGACGAGGGCGGCCTGGAGGACCTCTTCCTCGAGCTGACGGCCGACACCGCGCGCGAGCAGGTCCCCGGCGGGGTCTCCGCATGAGCGTGGCCACGCTCGACGTCTCGCAGACCCCGGCGGTGTCGTTCGGGTCGCTGACCCGGGTCGAGCTGCGCAAGCTCGCCGACACGCGGGCCGGTCGCTGGCTGCTGATCTCGATCGCCGGGCTCACCCTGCTGGTGCTGATCATCCAGATGTCCGTCGTCCTCGGCCAGGACCTCGAGGTCGACTTCCTCGACTTCCTGCAGGGCATGAACACCCCCATGGGCGTCCTGCTCCCGGTGCTCGGCGTGATGTCGGTGACCAGTGAGTGGAGCCAGCGCACCGCGATGGTGACCTTCACCCTCGAGCCGTCCCGTGGCCGCGTGATCGCCGCCAAGCTCGCCAGCGTGATGATCGTCGCGGTGGCCGCGCTGGCGGTCGGCCTGCTGATGGGTGCGATCGCCAACCTGTTGTACGGCGCGCTCTCGGGCAACGAGGTGGTGTGGGGCAGCCCGGCGAAGTACGCCTTCTACTACCTGCTGCTCTACGTGTTCGGGATGGCGACCGGCTTCGCCTTCGGCGCCCTGCTGCTCAACTCGCCGGCGGGCATCGTCGTCTACTTCGTCTACTCCTTCGTGCTGCCCACCCTGTTCGTGATCGGTGCGGCGCTGATGGACTGGTTCGAGAGCCTCCAGCCGTGGATCGACTTCAACAACGACCAGAACGGCCTGATCGACGCCACGATCGCCGGCAAGGACTGGCTCCAGCTGCTGGTCTCGGGCCTGATCTGGCTCGCCCTGCCCCTGGCGGTCGGCATCTGGCGGATCCGACGAGCGGAGGTCAAATGAGCACCACGGCGGCCACCTTCGACGTCTCGGCGACGCCGAGCATCCCCTTCGGCCGGCTCTTCCAGGTCGAGCTGCGCAAGACCGTCGACACCCGAGCCGGGCGCTGGCTGATCGGGATCACGGTCGGGCTCGCGCTGCTCGCGGAGACGATCTTCTTGTGGGTCGTGGTCGCGCAGGACGAGGCGGCGCAGTTCGGCGACTTCGTCGCGGCGGCGGCCTTCGTCTCCTCGATCCTGCTCCCGGTCGTCGGCATCATGCTGGTGACCAGCGAGTGGAGCCAGCGGACCGCCATGACGACCTTCACGCTGGAGCCGCGGCGTACGCGCATCGTGCTGGCCAAGCTGCTGGCCGGCGTGGCCCTGACGGCGTTCGTGATCGCGTTCGCGCTCGTGGTCGGCCTGATCTGCAACCTGCTCTACGGCGCCATGCAGGGTCCGATCGACTGGACCTTCGGATGGTCGGGCTTCGCCGGGCTTCGTGATCAACCAGACCTTCGCCATGCTGGGCGGCTTCGCGCTCGCCTGCCTCCTGCTGAACACCCCGGCCGCGATCGTGGTCTTCTTCGTGTACCGGTGGGTGCTCCCGGGGCTGTTCGCGCTCGGGTCGGCGCTGATGGCGTGGTTCGAGGACCTGGCGCCGTGGCTCGACTTCCAGTCGGCCTCGGGCGAGCTGTACGAGATGCCGCTCACCGGCGACCAGTGGGCACACCTGGCGGTCAGCGGGTTCATCTGGCTCGTCGTCCCGCTGGTGATCGGGTTGTGGCGGATCCTGCGCGCCGAGGTGAAGTGAGGTCCGACCGGCCGGACCACCGAGGGTCGGGCGCCCGCCCCGGCCTCGCTAGGGTCGAGGCATGACCTCTGCGCCCCCCGCCCCCCGCAGTGACGGACGGGCCGACGACGCCCTGCGACACGTGACGATCACCCGGCACTGGCTGGACCACGCGGCCGGATCGGTGCTCGTGGAGTTCGGCCGGACCCGCGTGCTCTGCGCCGCCTCGGCGACCGAGGGCGTGCCGCGGTGGAGGAAGGGCTCCGGTCTCGGCTGGGTCACCGCGGAGTACGCGATGCTGCCCGCCGCGACCAACACCCGCTCGGACCGCGAGTCCGTGCGGGGCAGGATCGGCGGTCGGACCCACGAGATCTCGCGCCTGATCGGCCGCTCGCTGCGCGCGGTGATCGACTACCAGGCCCTGGGCGAGAACACGATCGTCCTCGACTGCGACGTCCTCCAGGCGGACGGCGGCACCCGTACCGCGGCGATCACCGGCGCGTACGTCGCGCTGGCCGACGCGGTGACCCACCTCCGCACCAAGGGGGCGCTGCGCGGCGAGCCGTTGACCGGGTCCGTGGCCGCGGTCAGCGTGGGCATCATCGACGGCGTGCCCCGGCTCGACCTGCACTACGACGACGACGTCCGGGCCGAGACGGACATGAACGTGGTGATGACCGGCGACGGCCGCTTCGTCGAGGTCCAGGGCACCGCCGAGGGCGCGCCGTTCGACCGCGCCGAGCTCGACACCCTGCTCGACCTGGCTGCCGACGGCTGCGTGGAGCTGACCCGCCTGCAGCGGGCGGCGCTGGAGGGGTAGGCGGTGGTCTCGACAGCCGGCACGTCCCGGGTCTTCCTGGCGTCCCGCAACGCCAAGAAGCTGGGGGAGATGCGCCGGATCCTGGCCGAGCACATGGCCGGCGTCGAGGTGCTCGGTCTCGACGACGTCGCGGCGTACGACGAGCCGGTGGAGGACCAGCCCACGTTCGCCGGCAACGCGCTGCTCAAGGCCCGTGCCGGACTGCTCGCGACCGGGCTGCCGACGGTCGCCGACGACAGCGGCCTGTGCGTCGACGCCCTCAACGGGATGCCGGGCGTGCTCTCGGCCCGCTGGTCGGGCTCGCCCTCGGGCGACCGGAGGGGGGCCGACGACCGCAACAACGCACTGCTCCTCGACCAGCTCCACGACGTTCCCGACGAGCGGCGCGGCGCCCACTTCACCTGTGCCGTCGCCTTCTGCGCGCCCGGCGGAGCCGAGCTGGTCGTCGAGGGCCGCATGGACGGACGCGTCGTCCGCGAGCCGCGGGGCGGCGGGGGCTTCGGGTACGACGTGGTGTTCGAGGCCGTCGAGCAGCCCGGCCGGACCACCGCCGAGCTCGACCCTGCCGACAAGGACGCGATCTCCCACCGCGGCCGCGCCCTGCGCGAGATCGCCCCGCAGATCGCCAGCCACCTCGAGAAGTGAGCCGGGTGCGCTCGGAGAGATTCGAACTCTCACTGGACGGCACCTAAAGCCGTTGCCTCTGCCGTTGGGCTACGAGCGCGTGGTGGGCAAGTCTAGGGTCGCGGGAGCCGGAGCCCGGCCGTCCGAGGGGTCGAGGAGCACGAACATGAGCAGACCGGCGCCGACGTAGCCCAGGCCCTGCACCACCAGCACCGGCATGATCCCGATCCGCCCACCGAGCAGACCCGCCGCGAGCGAGCCGACCACCAGGCTGACCGATCCGCCAGGCTTCCGAGCGCGAAGACCCGTCCGCGTTCCGCGTCGACGGTGTGCCGCTGGAACAGCGTGCGCAGGCCGGCCACCGTGACGCACCCGGCAGGCCGACCAGGATCATGCCGACCACGGCCGGCCACGGCGAGACCCACAGCACCGGATAGATGAAGATCGCCACGTCGACGAGTCCGAACACCACGGCGCCGGCGCCGAGCATGACGACCGGTGACCAGCGCTCGGCCAGCGCCGCCACCAGGAAGCCACCGATGATCCCGCCGATGGCCTGGACGCCGGTGATCACGCCGTAGACCTGGGCGCCGCTGTCGAGCACGGTGCGCACGTACGGAGCGAACAGCGTGCCCATGATCCCCTCGCCGGTGCTGGTGATCAGGGTGAAGACGACCAGCGCACGTACGACCGGCCGGTGCCAGGTGGCGCGCAGGCCGGCCCGCCACTCGGCTACGAGGGCGGCGAGCCGCCCGTGCACCACCTCGGCGGCGTCCACGTCCGGGTTGCAGCAGCGGCCGCGACCCGGATCCGGAGACCAGCAACGCGCGGCGAGGAACGTGCCGGCGTCCAGCGCCGCCACGGCGTGACCCGCCGATCGCGGCCGCGACGCCACCGACTCCGAGCCCAGCAGGCGCGCCAGGTTCTGACCTGCCGTTCAGCCGTTCGCCGCGACCAGGTCCTGTCCGGTACGACGTTCGGCAGCAGCGCCTGCTCGGCGGCGCGAAGAACACCTCCACGACCGACTCGCCGGCCAGCACGGCGTACACCACCCAGATCCGCTCGGCGCCGTCACCAGCAGGAGCGGCAGGAGTCCGACCGCCAGCAGCAGGTTCGCGACCATCGTGCGCTTGCGGTCCCACCGGTCGACGAAGACGCCGGCGACGCTGCCGACCAGGACCTGCGGGACGAACGACGACAGCAGGCGGCCGCTGAGGCCATGGTGGACCCGGTGAGGGCGTAGACGGAGTAGGCCAGCCCACGTGGAGCACCCAGTCGCCGCTGATCGACACCAGGCCGGCCAGCAGCAGCCTCAGGTCACGGTGGCGGCGGAGCAGGTGGAACGGGCCCGGAGGTCCCGGTCTGACGGCATCTCGCACCATAACGACATCATAATGACATCGCAATGGTGTCGAGCGACGTCAGTCGAGCCCCAGGTCGCGCGGAGCTTGGCGACGTGGCCGGTGGCCTTGACGCCGTACTGCGCCAGCGTGATGGTGCCGTCCTCGTCGACGACGAAGGTCGACCGGATCACGCCCTCGACGGTCTTGCCGTAGAGCTTCTTCTCCCCGAACGCGGCGTACGCCTTCATCACCGACCGGTCGGCGTCCGACAGCAGGGTGATGGCCAGCGAGTCGCGCTCGCGGAACTTCGCGAGCTTGGCGGGGGAGTCGGGCGAGATCCCGAGCACGTCGTAGCCCTCGCGCTCCAGCGAGGCCAGGGAGTCGGTGAAGTCGCACGCCTGCTTCGTGCACCCCGGGGTCATCGCCGCCGGATAGAAGTAGACGATCACCTTCCGGCCGCGGAGGTCGGCGAGAGACACCGTGGAGCCGTCGTCGGTGGGCAGCGAGAAGTCGGGTGCGGGGTCACCAGGAGATAGTCGGGTCACGCCACAGAACCTAGTTGATAGCCTTCCGGCGTGACCCAGGAGACGACGTCCCTCGAGGCGGAGATGGAAGCCACGCGGGAGCGCCTGGCCGGCACCATCGACCAGCTGGTCGTACCGCGCCAGCCCGAAGACGATCGTGCGCCGCGAGATCACCACCATCAAGGGCTACTTCGTCGACCTGGAGACCGGGCAGCCCCGCACCACCAACCTCCTGAAGGTCGCCGGCGGCGTGGTGGGGATCGTCGTGCTCTTCGCGGTGGTGCGCAAAGTCGCCTCCGACTAGTCGGCGCCCGTGTCCGACAAGCTGCCCATCAAGATGCTCCACGACCGGCTCCTGGTCGAGGTCGACCGGGAGAGCGGTGAACGCCGGTCGTCGGGCGGCATCGTCATCCCCGCCACCGCCGGCATGGGCGCCCGACGCCTGGTCTGGTCGAGGGTCGTCGCGGCCGGTCCGCACGCCCGCGCCGTGCAGGTGGACGACCGGGTGCTCTTCGACCCCGACGACAAGGCCGAGGTCGAGGTGCAGGGCGAGACGTACGTCGTGATGCGCGAGCGCGACGTCCACGCCGTCGCCGCGGACCGCCTCGGCGACGAGGCAGCGGGCCTCTACCTCTAGTCGGACCTCGGCAGGCCGTCCAGCTGCCCAGCAGGCCCTAGCCGGCGAGGTCGGAGCTCCAGCGCTCCTCGATGCGACCGATCCGCCACACCGCGAGCGCCACCACCCACGACAGCACGAAGAGCCCGACGATGCCGTAGCCGGCGTAGTCGAGCGGGATCTCGGCGACGGCGGCGATCGGCCCGGAGGTGATGTGGGCCCGGTCGGCGAGCACGGTCAGCAGCTCGACGGTGCCGATGATCAGCGCGACGGCCACCGAGATGCTCGTGATCGTGATGTTGTAGAAGACCTTGCGGACCGGACGGGCGAAGGCCCAGCCGTAGGCGACGTTCATGAACACGCCGTCCACGGTGTCGGCCAGGCACATGCCGGCAGCGAACAGGATCGGTAGCACCAGGATCGCGTAGAAGGGCAGGTTGAACGCCGCCGCGCCGCCGGCGAGCACGAGCAGGCCCACCTCGGTGGCGGTGTCGAAGCCGAGCCCGAACAGCACGCCGATCGGGTAGATGTGCCAGGGCTTGCGGACGCTCTTGGTCAGGCCGCCGAGGAAGCGGTTCATGAAGCCGCGCTTGTTCGAGCTGCTCCTCGAGCTGCGCCTCGTCGTACTCGCCGCGGCGCATCTGCTTGAACACGCCGAGGATGCCCATCAGCACCACGAGGTTGAGCAGCCCGAGCACCCACAAGAAGACGCCGGAGACACCGGCGCCGATCACGCCCGTGGCGGAGTGGAGGGTCGAGGAGTCGTCGGTGACGGGCCCGGCGATCGCCTTCACCCCGAGCGAGAGCAGCAGGGCGAGCGCGAAGACGATGGTCGAGTGGCCCAGGGAGAACCAGAAGCCGACCGAGAGCGGCTTGCGGCTGGTGTCCTCGGCCAGCAGCTTGCGGGTGGTGTTGTCGACGGCCGCGATGTGGTCGGCGTCGAAGGCGTGGCGCAGGCCGAAGGTGTAGGCGAGGACGCCGACGCCCACGGTGAAGACCGGATGGTCACCGCCGAGCGCGAAGTGCTGGGGAGCGACGAACCCGAAGAGGATCCCCAGGCCGAGGACGTGGAGCAGCACGATGAACGAGCCCATCGCCCACAGTGAGCGTCGGTCGGCCGGACCAGGTCGCGGCGGAAGCGGGTGAGCGCCGCCTCGGACGACGGTGCCGCGGTGCTCAGGGCCATGCGGGCACAGTAAACGCGAACCGTCCCTTGTTGCAAGCGGCTTGCAACAAGCCCTCGGCGTGCTCACCGGTCGTCGGTGCCGACCCGGACGACGGCGATCGCGACCGAGGCGTGCTCGAGGACCGCGACGGCCACCGAGCCGTGCGTGAAGCGCCCGAGGACGCCGCGCTCGTGGTGCCCGACCACGACGAGGTCCATCGAGTCCGCCACGGACAGCAGGCACTCGGCCGGAGTCCCGCGCCCGACCTCGAGCGTGACCGGGACCTCGGGGTGCTGTGCCGCGAGGTCGGCCACGGAGTCGGCCAGCAGGTCCCGCGCGGGCTCGAGCCCCGGCTCGTCCGTGGGGACGACGTGGGGCGACGTCGTGGCCGCGACCACGTCCCAGACCGTGTGCATCACCGTCAGCGGGAGGTTGCGCAGCCGGGCGTGCCGGAAGGCGAACCGGAGGACCGGCAGCGACTCGGCGGTCCCGTCGGTCCCCACCAGGACACCGTGCCGCGGCTCGGTGCTGTGCTGCGGGACGGATCACCACGACCGGGCAGGAGGCCCGACCGGCGACCTCCTCGCTCACCGAGCCGAGGACGACGCTCAGCACGTGACCGCGGCCGCGCGATCCGACCACGATCAGGGCGGCGTCCGCCGAGACGTCGAGCAGCGCCTGGCGCGGGTCGACCGGGCGCACGGCCTGGTGCACGACGAGCTCCGGATGCCGGGTGATGACCCGCGTCTTCGCACGGGCGAGGAGAGCCCGGCCGGCCGCCTGGAGGTCGGAGAAGACCTGCATCGGGTCCGGCCCGCCGACGCCGCTCCACGGCGTACCCACCGAGAGCGGGGTGCCGATGCCGTGCACCAGCAGCAGCTGGCGCTCCTCGAGGGCCGCCTGGTCGGCGGCCCAGTCGAGGGCACGGTCGGTGAGCTGGGCAGCGTCGACGCCGACGACGACGCACCCGGTGGGCAGGTGCTGGGTCTCCATGACACGACTCTGGCGAGGTCGAGGGTGGGACCAGCCACGGGCACAGCGCCCCTCCGGGCAGGACCTAGTACCCCTGGATCACCCGTGGACCCGGTGGCGCGGTGCCTCAGGAGCGCGCTCAGCCCGCGGCCGCGCCGGCGAGGCGGTTCTGGGCCTCGGTGGCGACGCGGCGGGACCAGGCGATGGCGCGGTCCACCTCGCGGGACTCCAGCGGCCCGGACACGTCCTGCACCAGGAACCCCATCGGAGCGGAGACCATCCGGTGGCCGTGCTGGGTGAGCTCCCGGGCGGCCCGACGCGACGCGCAGGCCGGGAGGTACCGCACCTTGGTGACCCGGGTGTCGAAGGTCGCCGCCAGGATCGGGCGGTCGGCGTCGTCGAGGGTGCCGAGCCACTCCCGCATCCCGACGCGCTCGGCCTCCTCACGACCACCTTGACGTACGGCGTCGTGCCGCGTCACGCGTCGGCTCAGCGAGAAGCCATGGGTCGGTGCCCCGACGACGAGCAGGTCCACGCCGGACAGGTCCACCGGCTCCGAGTCGGGCCACGTTGACGACCGTCGTGTCGATGCCCTCCAGTCGCAGGCCGGCAGCCACGGCACGGGCCACGCGCTCGGTGTTGCCGAACATGGACTCGTAGGCCACCAGGGCGCGCATCGTGGAGTGGTCGGTCATCGTCTGCTCCTCGTCGTCGGTCACTTCGAGGGTGCCGGGTGGCGCGGGTCCGTCGCAGGGGCCGGGCGTCATCGGGGAACGGGCAGAAGGTCCCTGCCTGGCGAGCCCGGTCGGCGCCGGGGCTGCCAGACGCCCCTGGCCGCCGGCTCCTCGAGGGCCGAGCCTGGAGGGAGACGCACAGAAGGGAACGACCATGACCGAGATGCCCCAGGTGAGCACCTGGACCGTCGAGATCCTGCTGGGTGACCGGGACGGCACTCCCGGCGACGCCCATCTGCACACGAGGCGACCCGGAGCTGATGGCCTCCGGCTCGGCCGAGCTGTCCCCAGCGACCGCCACGACGTCCCGGAGATCGGCTTCGAGCTGGCCGCCGGCCGCGCCCTGATCGCCCTGGGCGAGCTGCTGGTCGAGCCGGCCGCGCCGACCTCGGCGACCCCGCTCGCCGGCGCGCGAGTCGCACGTCTGACCGGTCGGGAGCCGTGGGTCTTTGGCCCCGGTCGGCCGGGACCGATGCCACTGACCGACGCGCCGCGGACGGATGCTGGAGCAACGACCTGCGGAGGTGACCGATGTACTTCGTGTGGATGCCCTACGAGCCGGACCCCGACCGGCGGCTCGGCCTACCCAAGGTGCTCGACCCGTCGGCCGACGCGTCGACGTTGCGGGCCGCTGTCGCCCGTCTCACCTACGACGAGCTGGTGTCCGCCTGGCGCAGCTCGGACCGCCGCCTGGCCACCGAGCCCGACGTGTGCCGGCGCTCCGCCGTCGTCGCCCTCCGCGGGCTGATGCTCGACGAGCTCGAGCAACGCAGCCCACGGCGCTACCGGCGCTGGCTGCGGCTGGGTGGCCCGACGCGTCAGCGGCCCCGGCAGCGCGCATGACCTAGGTCCCGGGACCCGGTGACGACGGCCTCGGGCGCAGCTCGCCGGGGGCTCCCTAGCCTGGATCCATGCTCGACCGTGCGAGCTCGAGACGCAGAGGCCCGGGTCAGGGTCTTCCTCCTCGACGACCACGAGATCGTCCGCCGCGGGATCCGGGAGCTGCTCGAGGGCGAGCCCGACATCGAGGTCGTCGGCGAGTCGGGGACGGCCGAGGAGGCCATCCGGCGCATCCCTGCCCTCCGTCCGGATGTCGCCATCCTCGACGCCCGCCTGCCCGACGGGTCCGGGATCGACGTGTGCCGCGCCGTACGCTCGCAGGACCCGAGCATCCGCGCGCTGATCCTGACGTCGTACGACGACGACGAGGCCCTCTTCGCCGCGATCATGGCGGGCGCCGCCGGCTACGTCCTCAAGCAGGTGCGCGGCACCGACCTGGTCGAGACGGTACGTCGCGTGGCAGCCGGGCAGTCCACCCTCGACCCCAGCGTCACCGAGGCCGTGCTCCAACGGCTGCGTACCGGACCGCCGTCCGATCCTGCGGTGGCCCGGCTGACCGGCCAGGAGCGCCGGATCCTGACCCTGATCGGTGAGGGGCTCACCAACCGCGCGATCGCCCAGGAGCTCGGGCTCGCGGAGAAGACCGTGAAGAACTACGTGTCGTCGTTGCTGGCCAAGCTCGGGCTGGGGAGCCGGACCCAGGCCGCGCTCTTCGCGACCCGCCCCGACAGCCGCTGACCCGCACCGGTGCCGCTGTCCGGGCACACGTCCATCTGCGGGCCGGGCGAGGGCGCAGCCGCGGCGTCCCGCGCGCTGCGCCCTCCGGACTCCGGCTGACCCTCGGCGCTCCTGTGCGTGACGCGGAGCGGGCGGTCAGAAGGGTCCGAGCTCCTTCTCGTCGGGGGCGTCACGGGCGTGGCGCCCGCCTCAGGTCCAGCGTTCTCCTCGACCGCGACCGTGCGTAGTGGCGCCAGGCCCGACCGAGGCGGGGCCTTGGTCGCGCTCGAGCCGGGACGATGTCCCGGGACCCGCGTGGATGGCAGGATGCAGCCATGCAGGAGGTGACGGTCGGGTCGATCCCGCTCACCCGGCTGGGGGCGATCCTGCCCGCGGAGCGGCTGGCGAGGCTGGAGTCGAGCGCCGTACGAGCCAGGGCGGACTTCGGCGATCGCGTCATCTGGCACGTGAACGCGACAGCGCACGGTGGCGGTGTCGCCGAGATGCTCCAGACGCTGCTCGCCTACGGCAACGGCGCGCGGATCGTGAACCGCTGGCTGGTCATCGACGGCGACCACGAGTTCTTCGAGATCACCAAGAGACTGCACAACAGGCTGCACGGGGCTCCGGGTGACGGCGGCCCCCTGGCCGGACGCGAGCACGCCCACTACCAGGCGGTCCTCGCGGACAACCTCGCCCAGCTGGTCTCCCGGGTCTCCCCGCGCGACCTGGTGATGCTGCACGACCCCCAGACGGCCGGCCTGCGCGAGGGCCTGCGCGACAGCGGTGTGCGGGTGACCTGGCGCTGCCACATCGGGTGCGACGACACCAACGAGCACACCGACGAGGCGTGGTCGTTCCTGCGGCCGTACGTCGAGGACGTCGACGCGTTCGTGTTCTCGCGGCGCGTCTACGCGCCGTCCTGGGTCGACGGCCGGCGGCTGGTCGTGATCCCTCCGTCGATCGACCCGTTCTCGGCGAAGAACTCTGCGCTCGACGCCGCAGACGTGGCGACCGTGCTGGCCCGGGCCGGCCTGGTGTCCGGTGGCGACCCGGACGGGCCGGTCCGGTTCACGCGGCGCGACGGCACGCCGGGAACCGTGCGCCACCACGCCCGTTCGGAGGGTCTCGTCGTCGACGGCGACCCTCCGCCCCACGACGCGCCGCTGGTGGTCCAGGTGAGCCGCTGGGACCGGCTGAAGGACATGTCCGGTGTGATGGCCGGTTTCGCGCGGCTGGTGGCCGACGGGTCCCACCGACGGGGTCCATCTCATGCTCGCGGGCCCGGCGGTCGCCGGCGTGAGCGACGACCCCGAGGGTGCCGAGGTGCTCGACGAGTGTCGGCGGCAGTGGCGGCTGCTGCCCGACGCCGTCCGTCGACCGCGTCCACCTCGCGGCGATCCCCATGGACGACCCGGACGAGAACGCCGTCATCGTCAACGCCGTCCAACGGCATGCCTACGTGGTCGTGCAGAAGAGCCTGGTGGAGGGGTTCGGGCTCACCGTGACCGAGGCGATGTGGAAGGGACGCCCGGTGATCGCGAGCAGGGTGGGCGGGATCCAGGACCAGATCGTGGACGGCCGCGACGGGATCCTGGTCGACGACCCGCGCGACCTCGAGGGCTTCGCCGCCGCCCTCGGGCGTCTGCTCGACGACCCGGTGCTCGCCGAGCGGCTCGGGGAGGCCGGACATGCCCGCGCGCTGACGGACTTCCTTCCCGACCGGCACCTCGACCAGTACGTCGACCTCTTCTCCCGACTGGCCGCCCAGGGCTGACCCGGCGCGGGGTCGGGCCCATCGTCCTGACTTGTGGGGCCTTCGTCCCGAATCACGCTCGCGGCGGCTGCACGGGCGCCGTGGGCTCGTAGTGTGCAAGACGGGAGGCAACGTTCGACATCTCCCGGCCCGCGCGGCGCAGCTCCCTGCGCCTGCAGCGGCGCGGCACCCGCGGACACCAGGAAGGTGGCGGCAACGACCGATGAGCAAGCAGGCACGGCTCCACAGCCAGGAGGTCCGACGGGCCGAGCAGGTCGTCTCGGTGAAGCGGTCCCGCCGCCGGCGCATCCTCCTCTCGCTCGGTGCGCTGCTCATCGCGGGCCTGGTCGCCGCCATCGTCGTCGCGGTCGTGCAGGCCGCGGGACAGGAGCGTTCGTTGCCGGAGGTGGCCGGCAAGGTCGTCGTTCCCCGGCACCTCACCGACACCGGCGCGATCACGGTGGGAGCAGCCGACGCCCCGGTGACGGTCGAGATCTACTACGACTACATGTGCCCGGCCTGTGGTGCCTTCGAGTCGGCCAACAGCGGCGAGCTGACCCGGTTGGTCGCCGACGGCACGGCGCGCATCGAGCTGCGCCCCATCGCGTTCCTCGACGAGCAGTCGAGCGGCACGGAGTACTCGACCCGCAGCGCCAACGCGATCGCCGTCGTCGCCGATGCCGCGCCCGAGCAGGTCTGGGACTTCCACACCGCGCTGTACGAGCATCAGCCCGCCGAGGGCAGCGAGGGCCTCAGCGACGAGCAGATCGCCGCGGTGGCAGCGGACGCCGGCGTACCGGCCGACGTGGTGGACCGGTTCACCGACGACGTGTACCGGCCATGGGTCGCCTCGGTGACCCAGCAGGCGTTCGACTCGGGCGTCAAGGGCACCCCGACGGTGAAGATCGACGGCACCCTGTTCGAGGGCAACGCGTTCATCGTCGGGCCGCTGACCACGGCGATCGAGTCCGCCGCCGCCGACCGGTGACCGGCTCCCTCGAGGTCTCACCGGCCGACGTGCAGGGGTCCCGACTGCACCGGGCCCGGCACCACGACGTCACCGTCTGGGCGACCATGCTGGTCGCATCGCTCGCGAGCCTCGTCGCGTCGTTCGTGCTGGCCGTCGATGCTCTCGCGCTGGCCGAGGACCCGAACGCCGACCTCGGGTGCAACCTCAACGCGGTGATCAGCTGCGGGACGGTCGGCACCTCCTGGCAGGCGTCGTTGCTGGGCTTCCCCAACGCCTTCCTCGGCCTGGTGTTCGAGCCGGCCGTGATCACCGTGGCCGTGGCCTGCCTGGCGGGCGTCCGGTTCCCGCGCGGGTTCATGCTCGCGGCGCAGATCATCTACTCGATCGCCCTCGTGTTCGCCTACTGGCTGTTCGAGCAGGCCATGTTCGAGATCGGGGCCCTGTGTCCCTGGTGCCTGCTGGTGACGGTCGCGACCACTCTGGTGTTCTTCGAGATGACCTACGTCAACATCCGCGACGACAACCTCTTCCTGCCCCGACGGGTCCAGTCAGCGCTGGTGGCATTCGTGCGCTCCGACCTCGACATCCTGCTGGTGATCGCGTGGCTGCTCGTCCTGGTGCTGGCCGTCGTGCTGAAGTACGGCGAGGCGCTCTTCGCCTGATCGCCCCACGGGCAGGGCTACGTCGGGAGTCGTGTAGGTCGGCCCCAGGTGGGTACTGGTCGACCGGGACCGGGGGGGCTCATGACACAACAGGACTCAGACACGCCGATCTACGACGCCACGACCAGGCAGCGGGGTTGGTCGCCGCACCAGCTGGGCGCGGCCTTCGACGTCGATGCCTTGGTGTCGGCGTCCTACACCATCGCCTCCGACCGGGGAGCGCGAGAACGCACGGGGCCGCCGGGGCGCCCTGTGGAGGGAGTCCCGGGGAGCTGAATCCCGCGCCGACGTGTGGAGACATTCCAGCGACCCCCACCCGCTGATCTCTCAGGCAGCGGATGAGGTGAGGGCTGCCACGGGTGAACACCCGCCGGATCGCCCCGTGAATTGTCACGGCCAGCCCGGAATGCGGCGCTGCCGAGCTGGGTACGGCCACTTCCGATCGCGCGTGCCGACGGACCTCCGGCGGGCAGGTGGGCTCGCGCCCGACGGTCAGGAGGACCCATGATGTCTCTCGTTTCGCCTCGGCCACTTCGGCGCCTCGTCGTCATCCTGGCGCTCGGTGTCGTCGCCGCGACGCTCTCGGCGTGCACCGGGCGCGGTGGTGGACAGCTGCCACCGGACGGCGTTCTGTACAACGGAGCAGCCTCCTTCGGGTTCAGCTTCAGCTGTGAACGGTCGTCGAAGAGCACGAGCACGAATCCGCCGACTGGTCGGCTGCACATCGAGCTCTCGTACGTCGACCACGGCTCGAACCCCCTCGGTACCGGGTTCTCGGTCCACGGGACGGTCGACACCCTCGACCCCGTCCTGGAGTCGGCAGCTCTGCATCGGTCAAGAGCCGCCGCCGGGAGGGAACGAGCTGATCTTCCTGGGTCGCTACCGGAGCACGTCCTCGTCGGCCCCGGCAGGGTTCGCCAAGCAGTGCACCACCGGGACCGCTCGGTGTCGCTTCGAGGTCATCGTCAGGGACAACGACCAGAACGACGCTCCGTCGGCCGGCGACTACTTCTCCATCACCCTGTCTTCCGGCACCGCGGTGGCATCCGAGCTCGATCCCACGACGGTGTTCTACACCCGGGCCGGTCTCTTGAGCAGCGGGAACCTGACGGTCGACTGAGGCGGGTTCGCGCCGTACCTCACCAGCACGAGAGGAGAACGAGCATGGAAGAGAACCGTCGCCCAGAGCACATCTGGCATGGTCGCCGATTCGCTCGCAGGGGATTCCTCGCCGGCGCAGCGGGACTGTCAGCGGGTGCCATCGTCGCCCGGACCCTGCCTCCCGCCCGGGCCGCGCTCACGCCCGACGGCCTCCACGGAGCCGAGCTCCGCGGCATGTACCTGACCAGCAAGGACCGCTTGGCCGAAGGCAGGTTCGGCGCGATGTTCAAGAAGCTGCCGGCGTTCGCTCCTCGTGACGACCTGCTGGAGGGCCTTGCCAGGACGATGGTGGAGGACCAGACAGTCCCTGACGACAGCTTCCTCAACACGAGTCCACGTCTGTTCGCGGGGTTCACGTTCATCGGTCAGTTCATCGATCACGACATCACCTTCGACAACACGCCGCTCGCCCAGCAGCAGACGGACCCGTACGCCACCACGAACTTCCGGACACCTCGCTACGACCTCGACTCCGTCTACGGCCGAGGCCCAGCGGCCGAGCCCCAGTTCTACGATCCCACTGACCCCGACAAGCTCCTGGTCAGGCCCAACGTCAACGGGGTCCAGGACATGCCTCGCGACAGCGAGGGCCACGCGATCATCCCCGAAGCGCGTAACGACGAGAACCTGATCATCAGCCAGTTCCACAGGGCTGTGGCCCAGTTCCACAACCGGCTCGTCGACCACGTCCGCTCACAAGGCGTCCGTCGCGAATGGGTGTTCGAGACCGCGCGCCGGCTCGCGAGGTGGCACTACCAGTGGGCCGTGACCCACGACTTCCTGCCGCGCTTCGTCGGCGACGCGCTCGTGGGGCCGAACGGAACGGTCTACAAGGAGGTCGCCGGGAAGCCACCGGTGATCACCCTGAGCTACTACCGCCCGACCAACAAAGACGGTCGACCCTTCATGCCGGTCGAGTTCTCCGTCGCGGCCTACCGCTTCGGCCACACCATCGTCCGACCCTTCTACATCATCAACCAGTCGACGTCGGACCGAGGCGGCGTCCCCGTATTCGGCGCCGACGGGGGGTTCAATCTCAACGGCGGCCGCCCCGTCCCGTCGGACCTGGTCATGGAGTGGAAGAACATCCTTCCCGTCGACCCGGACTTCCCGGCCCGGAAGCCACGCAAGATCGATACGAAGCTGTCGCTGCCCCTGGCCACGCTCCCGAGCTCCGTCGTGCCGCCGCCGGACCCGACGACCCACCTCGCCGTACGGAACATGCTCCGTGGCAAACAGGTCGGTCTCCCTTCGGGCCAGCAGGTCGCCGGAGCGATGCGAGCTCCGGTCCTCACCAATGCAGCCCTCGGTCTCAGTGCCGATCCGGGATGGGGCGGCGCGGCACCGCTGTGGTACTACGTCCTCAAGGAAGCCGAGCTGCCACCGAACAACGCCGAACGGCTGGGAGCAGTGGGCGGCAGGATCGTCGCCGAGGTGCTCGTCGGCCTGTTGCAACGCGATCCGAACTCCTACCTCTATCTCAACGCGGCCTGGAAGCCCGCACCCCCCGTGGCGCCCGCCACCGGCCAGTTCGGGTTCGTCGACCTGCTGAAGTTCGCCGGCGCTGCCTGAGCGCCTCGGCCGCGCCCGAGACGACGAAGCGGCTCCCTCCCGGAGGAGGAAACCGCTGGTCAGGGGTGGTACGCCATGTAGGACCTGAACCTACAACCCGCTGAGTACCGGAAGTCAGCATCTCAGCGTGCCAGCCGGTCTCACCGGGACCGGCGCAACGCGCTGCAGGCCGGTGTGTCTAGAAGTGCCGTGAGAACTGCCGTCACGAACGCCGTCATCGTGGCTGGCAATCAGATGACGATCCTCGCGTGTACAAAGGGATGCCTGCGCCGCCGTCGCTGGCTCGGGGCCCGGTGACGGTCGCGGACCAGTCAGCCGAGCACACCACGAGCGCGAGGTCGTGGTCGTTCGGCAGTGCGGCCCGTCTTGTCGTGATCCAGGTCTGTGGCGCTACCTGGCTAGCGGGTGAAGTCCGAGGACCCGCATCCCCGGGCTCGCCACCCGGCGCGGTCGCGCCGCGGGCCCCGCCTTGCGTGGCATCCTTCGGGCGTGAGCACCGAGACCTCGCCCGGCGCGAACCTGTCCACACGACAAGCCGCGTTCATCGGCATCGGGGCGATGGTCGGAGCCGGGATCTTCTCGCTGCTGGGGGCGGCGGGTGAGGTGGCCGGGGCCGCGGTCTGGATCTCCTTCCTCATCGCCGGCGGGATCGCCGGGCTCCAGGGTTACTCCTTCGCCAAGATGGGGGCCAAGTTCCCCTCCGCCGGAGGCCTGGTCGAGTACGTCGTGCGCGGCTTCGGCAACGGACACATCGCCGGAGTCATCGGCTGGTTGCTGCTCGCCGTCAACGCCATCATCACCGGGATGGTAGCCGTCTCCTTCGGGAGCTACGCGAGCTCCGTCACGCATGGCGGCTCCCTATGGGCCAAGGCCTTCGCGGTCCTGCTGGTGCTAGCGATGACAGCCCTCAACGTCGTCGGATCCAAGGCGGTGGCGCGGGCCCAGACGGTGGTGGTGATCGTGGTCATCGGGATCCTCACGATCTTCGCCGTCGCCACGCTCTTCAACGCCGACCCGCACCTGCTGGCCTTCTCCGGTTACCCGCCGGTCAAGGACATCGTCTCCAGCGTGGCCCTCACGTTCTTCGCCTTCCTGGGCTTCGGCGTGATCACGTTCACCGCGAAGGACCTCGCCGACCCGGCCCGCCAGCTGCCCCGTGCGGTCTACCTGGCCCTGGGCGTCGCAACCGTGATCTACGTCGCGGTCGCCCTGGGTGTCTTCGGCGTGCTGACGGTCGACGAGGTCATCGCCTCGGGAGGCACCGCGCTCGCGAAGGCCGCGGAACCGGTCCTCGGCTCGGCCGGCTACGGGCTGATGACCACGACGGCTCTGTTCGCCACGGCCGGCGCGACCAACTCGGGGCTCTATCCCGCGGCCGGGCTCTGCGAGCAGCTGTCGTCACTCGGCCAGTTCCCGCCCGGGATGGCTCGCCGGTACGGTGGCCGCGCTCCCAGTGGCCTGCTCTTGACGGCGGCCCTCGCGATCATCCTCGCGGTCGGCTTCGACCTGAGCTCGATCGCCTCCCTCGGAAGCGCCGTCGCGCTCTTGTTGTTCTCGATGGTGTCGATAGGACACCTCCGGGTGCGGCACGAGACGGGCGCGCGCGCCTGGGTCCTGGTGATCGGGATCTCGCTCAACCTCATCGTGTTCGTGACCTTCGTGTTCACCACGCTCGTCAACGAGCCCGCGACCGCCGTCGCGCTGGTCGTCATCCTGGTGGTGAGTATCGGTCTGGACCTGGTCTGGAAACGCCACCGTGGACGATCGCTTCGTAGCGATTCCTGACTCTCCTGCCCAGTTGATCCTGGTCGCCCGCTGCCGGGGTGAAGAAGTTCTCCACGTTCCAGCTCATCACCGTCAACACCACGACACCCCGTCCTGCGACCACTCGATGGGTTCCCGGCTCTCCGACCTCAGCGAATCCCTCCGAGCTACCGCACAAGCGGCGGTGTGTCTCACAGCGCTATCGCCCACGGGGTCAGCAGGAGTCTCAGCTGTGTTTCCGGCGCGGGTCCAGGGCCCCCACCTGCCGAGGTGCGGATGTCTCCAGATTGTGCCGAGGCCTAGCGTGAACCCACGGTGGCAGTGACCGGGAGGCGACCATGGATCAGGAACAGATCTGCGCAGAGATGGATCGTGTCCGCAACGACTACCGGGATCTCCTCGACACCGCCACGGTCGCCGAACTTCGGAAGCCAACCGAGGGGACGAAGTGGAACAACGAGCAGTTGCTGTTCCACATGTTGTTCGGGTACCTGCTGGTGCGGAACCTGAGGATCCTGGTCTGGGCCTGCTCCCGACTGCCCGAGAGCGCATCCAGGCGGTTCGCCGCGCTCCTGAACGCCGGCACCCGCCCGTTCCACGTCATCAACTACGTCGGCTCCTTGTTCGGTGCGCGCACCCTGGGGTACGCCCGCATGGAGCGGCTCATGGACCGCGCGCTCAGCGACCTTCAGACATCACTGCGAAGGCAGCCGGAGCCTGCGCTGAACCGAGGCATGCACTTCCCGGTCGGCTGGGACCCCTACTTCACGGACTACATGACCCTGCGGGAGGTCTACCAGTACCCCACCCAGCACTACGACCATCACCGACAGCAACTGACCTTGGCGAGGGCGCGTGAGCAATAAGGCACAAGGCGCTCGGATCTGCCGCTGTCCAGTCGCACGCACAGCCGATGAGCGGACGCGGTGTGTACGTGACAGAAGGGTCGTGTCGAATGGCGACTACCCCGTTCGTGGGGAGAGTAGATGGTGGACCAAGGAGCGCCCCCTCGACCAAGGAGCCGAACATGACCGAGTACCTCATCACCGCCAACGAAGAGTGGGTCCCCGACTACTCGGAGGAGCGGATGCAGGAGATGTCGCAGGCAGTCAAAGCGCTGCGAGCGGAGATGAAGGCTGCCGGCGTATACGTCTTCCTCGGAGGCTTGGACAACTCCGCGCCGGTGTTCAGCGTGGACGCCACCAGCGGCAGTCCAGTCTTTACCGATGGCCCCTACACCGAGACCAAGGAGCACCTCGGAGGATTCACGATCATTGACGTGCCCGACGAGGACGCCGCTCGCATGTGGGCCGCAAAGGTTGCAGCGGCCTGCCTGTGGCCCCACGAGGTGCGCAGCTTTCAAGTCCCACGGCAGCCCGCCGAAGGCTAGGCGGCGTCTACTCGCAAGGCCGTTCATGGGCGGTCGGCCGCTCGCCCGCTCATGCCGCTGTCCGGCTCAATCACAGAGCCGATGTGCGGACTCAGCTGGTGTCGCCGGTGCGCGTCGGACCGAGCTCGACTGCGGCCGGTTCCGTCGGCTCAGGAACGGTGCCGTCGCCACGCCTGGCCCGGGACCGGCGCACCAGCACAGCAGTCACGGCGACGATCCCGACCACCGCCGCGAACACCACGCCGGCGAACGCCAACGTCACCGCGGTCGCTGCGAACCCTGCGGCGCCGAGGAGCCCGATCAAGGGGGTCGCGCAGCAGACCGCGCAGGCGGCAGCCGCGCCGCCGATCATGTGGCGGTCTCGCACCCGGGTCACCGTCGACCTCCCAAGGCGCTGTCGGGGTGGATCGTGATGGACTCGAACGGGATCGGACAACAGTCCGCGGACGCACAGGCGACCAGGTCGTCGCATCCGGCGTCCAGGGCAGCGGTCAGGTTGTCGCGGATGGTGACCAGGTCGGCGATGCGCTCCTCAATCTCCACCAGCTTTTCACCAGCCCGCCGCTGCAGCCCCGCCTCAACCCGCTTGCCGTGCCGGTGCTTGCCCAGTTCGAGCAGGTCGGCGACTTCGTCGAGCGTGAATCCGAGCCGCTGCGCGGCCTTGACCACCCGTAGCAGCGTGATTGCCTCCGGTGGGTAGAGCCGGTGCCCGCCGGGGCTTCTGTCTGGTTCGGCGAGCAGGCCACGGCGCTCGTAGTAGCGCAACGTCTCGATGTTGACGCCCGCGGCTGCGGCCACTTGGCCTCGCCGCAACCCGTGGACCTCGGTGGCAGATCCGCTCACGATCGGGTCCCCAGGGCGGCGTCTGCGCGGGCCGCCAGGCCGCCCAACACTTCGGCGTACGTCGCTGGCACCTCGATGTCGAACGCCACTAGCCCCGGCTCGGGAGTCGAGACCCCGAATGTGAAGAAGGAGCAACAAGAACGCTCCGCGTCGGCCAGCCGCTGAGTCCGATCGGCCAACGCCCTGTCGCCGGCCAACAGCAACCGCACATGGGTGGTGTCGGCGCGCTGTATCGACTGCAGCGCGGTCGCAAACAGGTCGTCGAACTCGGCCAGACGCAGTGGCCGCTCAGCCGTGGGCAGAGTGCACGCCTCGACCGGAGCCCAACCAAGGCCGTCTGCGTCGTTGGTCATCTTGGTGTTCATGTGACCACCGTAAGCCTGTACCTGAGTACAGGATGCAAGCCCCCAGCGATTCGATCAGGGCGCGCTCATGCCCTGCCAACGTGCTCAGATGCCGCTCTCCCGGCTCACTGAACTGCCGATGTGTGCCTGGCTAGACGTGGACGATGCGGCTGCATCGTTTATCAGGTCCGATGCCGTGCGTGACTCCGCCTCGAAGCACGTCAGGGCTCCCCGGGCGGGCACTCGCAGCCCGAGTGGTCGGGCCCCGTCGCGTCAATCCCCGCATCTGTTAGGTTCCGATCATCGGACCCCAGGAGGAATGCATGTCAGAAACTCGGCTCGAACCCCCGCCTCACATTCGGCCCGTAGGACCGGTTGATGTCTTGGTAGTGGGCTTCCCTGACGCCCAGCTGGACGGCACCATCGCGGACGCCCTGGCCGAGCTGGTCGCCAACGGCACGATCCGGCTGCTCGACATGCTGATCGTCTACGTGGACGAGTCGGGCGCAACGACCGTGGCCGAGATCACCGACATCGACGGCGACGGAGTCCCTGACTTGATCGCGATGCAGATCGACACTCCCGGCCTGCTGACCGATGCTGACGCCGCGGCAGCAGTCGAGGGTCTTCCGCCGGCCTCCGCGGTTCTCCTCATTGCCTGGGAAAACACCTGGGCGATCCGGGCGTCGATGGCATTGCGTGAGAAGGGCGGCGTTCTGCTCGGATTCCATCGCATCCCCGTCACCGAGATTGACGCCGCAATGGACGAGCTCGAAGCCGTGATTCTCGAAGAAGTAGAAGGCTGAGGAGAGAAACATGCCCGGAATGATGAGACGACGAGCCCGACGCAGGGCAATCGTCGGTACGGCGGTCGTGGCCGGTGGTGTCGCACACCACATGGCCAACAAGAACTCCCAGGAGCAGGCCGACGCGGAACAGCAGGCGCTGGACGCCCAAGCAGCCCAACAGCAGGCCGCGCCGGTCGCCGCAGCCGGTCCCACGGGGAGCAGCCAGATTGACGAGCTCACCAAGTTGGCGGGCCTACGGGATCAGGGCGTCCTGACCGACGCCGAGTTTGACGCGCAGAAGGCTAAGATCCTCGGCGGCTGACCTACCAGACGGCCCGTTGCCGAGCGTCTCACACCCCCCAACGACCTCACATGCCGCGGTCCGGGCTCACTCTGACCGACCAGCCACCCGACGCCCTGGGCTAACGAGGCCGAGACGCAGGCGGCGGGGCTTCGGGCATCAGCTGATCCTGACGAGTTGCAACGCCAGGGCGAAGAACTCCACGCCAACGGCTGCTACGGCGACCGTCGCCATCCATTGAATCCAACTGGCCTTGAACGCGTTGTCGCGGTACTGCTGCCCGATTCTTTCCGCGAGCCACTTGTGGATCTCGGGTTCCGACCGCTGCGGGATCGCTTCCGTGATCCTGGCCGGGTCGAGTGACGAGTGACGAGTAGCTTGTACGGCCACAACATCGTCAGCGAGGCCACGGTTGCTATGCAGAATGCACCCGCCGCCCACCAAAGCTCGACCGTCATGTTCTGGTCGTCGCCGATGGCTCCGAGCCCGCCGAAGAAGGTGCCAAGCAGCCCGCCGAGCGCCACGAGATTCAACGCTCGTGTCCTCGCGGCGTCCACCACGGCCAACTGGCCGTCCAGTGTCCGGCGTGCCTCGACGAGTGCGGCCTCGTAGGGCGGCCCCGGGGCTGCTGGTGGCTCCATCGGTGGTCCTGTCGTGCGGACCGGTTCGTCGATGCGGGCGGGCCGCCATCGCCACGAGTGCCCCGCCAACATCCGCTCACGTCGGCACGAACTCCGGTCGTGTCACAGGTGGTGCAGCAGCAGTGCTTCGGCGAGGCAGACCCGTTCCCATTCGGCCAGGTGCAGTCCCTCGTTGGGGCTGTGGGCACGGGTGTCGGGATCCTCCACCCCGGTGACGAGAATGGCGGCGTCGGGAAACGCCCGGGCGAAGTCGTCCACGATCGGGATGGAGCCGCCCGTGCCGATGTGCAGCAGGTCCGCGCCTTCCCATGCTTCGGAGAACGCCGCTCGGGCAGCGTCGAACGCGGGCCCGGTTGCGTCAATCTGCACTGGTCGGCCCGGCGGGTACCCGGGGGTGATGGTCAGCTGCGCACCCCACGGCACATGCCGCTCCAGATGCTCTCGGACGGCGGCGAAGGCCGGCTCAGGGTCGTCTCCAGGGGCGAGCCTGACCGAGATCATCGCCTTCGCCGAAGCAGCGAGCGTGTTGCTCGCCTCGGCGGTGCCGACCGCATCCAGCCCGATCACGGTCAGCGCCGGTCGTGTCCACAGCCGCTCCACCGGCGAGCCGTCCCCGATCAGGTCTACGCCGTCGAGGACCCCGCCCTCCTCCCGCAGCCTGGTCTCGTCGTAGGCCACGTCCGGCGCTGGTCCGGACACGAGGCCGGCGACAGCGACGTTGCCGCGCTCGTCGTGGAGGCTGGCCAGCAGCCGGGTGAGCACCATCAGCGCGTCGGGTACGACGCCACCCCACATGCCCGAGTGCAGCGCATGGTCGAGGGTCCGAACCTCAACGTAGAAGTCGAACACGCCCCGCAACGACGTTGTTAGCGCAGGTGCGCCGATCGCCCAGTTGCTGCTGTCGGCGATCACGATCACATCGGCACGAAGGTCTTCGCGATACTTCATGAGCAACTCGGCGAGCGTCTCGGACCCGGACTCCTCCTCACCCTCGATGAACACGGTCACCCCGACCGGGAGCTGGTCGCCGTGGGCACGGACCGCCGCCAGGTGGGCGGCGATGCCGGCCTTGTCATCGGCGGCACCCCGGCCATACAAGCGATCACCACGCTCGGTCGGGAAGAACGGTGGACTGTCCCAGTCGGCTGCGTCGCCCGCCGGCTGCACGTCATGGTGGGCATACAGCAGCACGGTCGGGCGACCGGCAGGAGCGGGTTTCCTAGCGAGCACCGCCGGCGCGGCGTCACCGATCGCGACAAGACGCACGTCGAACCCCTCGCCGGCGAACAGGTCGGCGACGGTGACCGCGGACCGTCGTACATCCGCGGCATGCTCGGGCAACAGGCTGACGCTGGGAATCCGCACCAGGGACTCCAGGTCCGAGCGCACCGACGGCAACACGGCCCGGAGACGGTCGCGCAGCGTCGCCTCGTCGGGTCCCACGCTTCGAACCCTAGGCCGCGCCGAGGAGGGGGTCGAGGGCCACCTTCGTTGAGTCACCGTTTGCGCGCTAGGCCCTCGCCCTGTCTGGGTGCTTCCGGACGAAACCAAGAGCGTTGCCTTGAACCCCAGACCAACAAGCACGATCGCCACGAGCAGCAGGCCGTTGGGACGCCCGGGCACCCGCATTCCCCTGCTAGCCGCCCCCAATCCAACGCACTTCTGCCAACGAGCGGACGAGGGATCCCCGGAGATCCCCAGGCCCACGGCCCAGTTCTGGAGGCGGGTGAACCGCCGTCAGAACTGCCGTCTGCTAACAGTCGAGGCCCGGTCACAGCGATGTGATCGGGCCTCTGACCTGGGGAATCGGGTACGCCATGTAGGACTTGAACCTACAACCCGCTGATTAAGAGTCAGCTGCTCTACCAATTGAGCTAATGGCGCGTGCCGGTGAAGCGCGTCCAAGATTAGCAGCGCCCGGCAGGGGCTCCCAATCGGGTACGGCGGCTCCGCGCCGGCGCTCCGAGGCGCCGCGCGCGGCGCTCGGCCGGAATATCCAACATTCAACTACTGTTCTCCGGGCACAGCGCCAGGGAGGCGCCAGAAGCAGGAGGTGGGCACGATGCCCGCAGTGACCGTCGAGGACCTGACCACCCTGACCCGGCTCCCCGAGCCGGGCCTGGGCGACCAGCCCCGCCCCGTCTGGCAGGTGACCACAGCGCCCCAGGGCTACGAGGGCGAGGGCTTCCCGGTCCGCCGCGCGTTCGCCGGCATCGACCTCGCGCTGCTCGACCCGTTCATCATGATGGACCAGATGGGCGAGGTGGACTACGCGCCCGGAGAGCCGAAGGGCACGCCGTGGCACCCCCACCGCGGCTTCGAGACCGTCACCTACATGATCGACGGCGTCTTCGAGCACCAGGACTCCCACGGCGGTGGCGGCACGATCACCAACGGCGACACCCAGTGGATGACCGCCGGCTCGGGCATCCTCCACATCGAGACGCCGCCGGAGTGGCTCGTCCAGTCCGGCGGGCTCTTCCACGGCATCCAGCTGTGGGTGAACCTCCCGCGCGAGGAGAAGCTGGTCGCCCCGCAGGTACCAGGACATCAGGTCCGGCGAGGTCGCCCTCCTCACGTCGTACGACGCGGGGGCGCTCGTGCGCGTGATCGCCGGCCAGGTGGGTCCGCAGGCGGGACCCGGCTCGACCCACACGCCGATGGCCCTCGTCCACGCGACGATCGAGCCGGGGGCGCGCCTGGAGCTGCCGTGGGACAACGAGTTCAACGCGCTCGTCTACGTGCTGAACGGGCACGGCACCGTCGGCACCGACGCCCGACCGATCGCGAGCCGGTCAGTCGGCCGTCCTCGGCGCCGGCGACTTCCTGACCATCACCGCCGACGGCAGCCAGGAGAGCCGCTCCCCGAAGCTCGACGTGATCGTGGTCGGCGGCAAGCCGATCGGCCAGGCGATCGCCTGGGCCGGACCGTTCGTGATGAACACCAAGGCCGAGGTGCTCCAGGCCTACGAGGACTTCCAGAAGGGCAGCTTCGGCCACATCCCCGGCTGACCCGGTAGAAAGGACCCATGAGCACCTCCGCCGCCGGCGACGTGCTCGTTCCCGGGGGCACCGCCGTGCTGGGGAACGACCACCACTACGCCGAGGAGCGTCCGCTGCTCGAGGTCACGGTGGCCGACGTGTGGTTCGACCGGTGTCCGGTCACCAACGCCGAGTTCGCGGCGTTCGTCGAGGACACCGGGCACGTCACCGTCGCCGAGATCGCCCCCGACCCGGAGGACTTCCCGGGCGCCGACCCGGCGCTCCTCGTGCCGGGCTCGCAGGTGTTCACGCCAGACCCCCGGCCCGGTCCGGCTCGACGACTGGACGCAGTGGTGGCGCTGGCAGCCGGCGGCGTCGTGGCGCGCGCCCCAGGGTCCGGGCACCTCCTGGGACGGACGTTCCCGACCACCCCGTCGTCCACGTCGGCTGGGCGGACGCGACGGCGTACGCGCGCTGGGCCGGCAAGGACCTCCCGACCGAGACCGAGTGGGAGTACGCCGCCCGCGGCGGCCTGGCGGGCCGCGACTTCGCGTGGGGCGACGAGCTCCTGCCGGACGGCGAGATGCTGGCCAACACCTGGAGCGGTCCCTTCCCCTGGCGCTCCGACGACCCCCGGGGCTTCGACCGGACCTCGCCCGTGGGCAGCTACCCGGCGAACGGCTACGGGCTGCACGACATGATCGGCAACGTCTGGGAGTGGACTCGCACCCGGTGGTCGGCCTCGCACGCCGGCCCGGTCGACGACGTGGCCGCGGCGGCTCCGTGCTGCGGTGGCTCGCTCCGCCTGGAGGAGACCGACCGGATGGTCACCAAGGGCGGCTCGCACCTCTGCTCGCCCGACTACTGCCGGCGCTACCGACCGGCCGCCCGACAGGGGCACGGCGTCAACGACACGACGTCCCACGTCGGCTTCCGCTGCGTCCGCCGCGGCTGAGCGGCCCGCGGCGCCGAACGCCGATCACCGGCGGAGGTCGCTCGACGCGGGACCGAGGAGCCACATGGGGTGAGTGACGGGACTTGAACCCGCGACATCCGCGACCACAACGCGGCGCTCTACCAGCTGAGCTACACCCACCATGCGGCCCCGGGATCACCCGGGGCCGAGCAGAGAGTGTAGGGCAATCAGGCCCCGGAACTCCCATCGGGGCGGTCGTTCGCGGGAGCCGTGAGAGAGCCGCCGTACTCCTGCGCCAGAGCCCTCGCCTCGGTGCTGTCGGGGCCGGGCGCGGGCACGAAGACGGCGGCCCGGTAGTAGCGCAGCTCCTCGATGCTCTCGAGGATGTCGGCGAGCGCCCGGTGGTTGCCGCGCTTGGTCGGCGCCGCGAAGTAGGCGCGGGGGAACCACCGTCGCGAGAGCTCCTTGATCGAGGAGACGTCCACGATCCGGTAGTGGAGGAACGCGTCGAGCTCCTTCATGTCCCGGGAGATGAAGGCCCGGTCGGTGCCGACGGTGTTGCCGGCCAGCGGTGGGCGCGACCCCTCGCGTGCAGTGCTCCCGGACGTAGGCGAGCACCTGCTGCTCGGCGTCCTCGAGACCGATCCCGTCGTCGAGCTGCTCGCAGCAGGCCGGACTTCTCGTGCATCGACCGGACGAAGTCGTCCATCTGGTCGAGGGCCTCGGCCGGAGGCTTGATCACCAGGTCCACGCCGTCGCCGAGCACGTTGAGGTCGTAGTCGGTGACCACCGCGGCGATCTCGATCAGCGCGTCCGCCACGTAGTCGAGCCCGGTCATCTCGCAGTCGATCCAGACCAGGCGCTCGTTCACAAGGGAGCACACTACCCAGCGGGCCTCCGGGCCAGGCACCTCCCTCCCCGGCGAGGGTGCGGCACAGCGCAGGCACGGCGTTCAGCGTCCGCTCAGGGGGCTTTCGTAGGGTGGTGCATCGTGAAGCAATGGATCGGCCTGCGTGGCGCGCCTGGTCGTCGGTGTCATCGATCTCCTGGCGGGGCTCTCGAAGTTCTCCGATCCAGCGGGCAACGTCCGGGCCGTCCGGGCCTACCGGATCCTTCCCGAGTCGATGGTGCCGACCGTGGGCCACGCCCTGCCCACGATCGAGATCGTGATCGGCGCGCTGCTGATCCTCGGTCTGTTCACCCGGCCGATGGCGATCCTGAGCGGCCTGTTCTTCCTCGCGTTCATCATCGGGATCTCCTCGGCCTGGGCGCGGGGGCTGGAGATCAACTGCGGGTGCTTCGGCAACGGCGGCGTGCCCGACGACCCGCAGCGTCAGTACGCCGTCGACATCGCCCGCGACGTCGGTCTGCTGCTCTGCTCGGTCTGGCTGGTCATCTGGCCACGGACCCGCTTCGCCCTGGACAACCTCTTGTTCCCCCGCACGGAAAGGCTCCCCGATGGCGAAGAAGACCCAGCAGTCGAAGTCTGAGCGCGCGCAGGCGCTGATGAAGGAGCAGCGGCGCAAGGAGCGCACCCGGAACCTGCTGGTCGTCGGCGCCGTCGTCGTGGCGGTCCTGATCATCGCCGTCGACGATGGTGGTGATCTCGACCAACAAGGACACCACCGGCAAGGCGGTCGGCTCCAGTGGCACACCGTCCAACCTGACCGGCGACTACAACGTCACGATCGGGAAGTCCTCGGCACCGGACACGATCAAGCTGTACGAGGACTTCCAGTGCCCGATCTGCAAGGAGTTCGAGGCCTACACCGGCGAGCAGGTCCGACAGGGCATCGCCGACGGCAAGATCAAGGTCGACTACCACATGGTGGCGTTCCTCGACGACCACTCGACCACCAACTACTCCAGCCGCGCGCTCAACGCCGCCATGGCCGTGCTGAGCACGGCCGGCCCCGAGGCGTTCCTGAAGTTCCACACCACCGCCTACGCCAACCAGCCCGCCGAGGGCAGCGCCGGGGTGCCGGACTCGACGCTCATCCAGTGGGCCGTCGACGCCGGCGCCGACGAGGCCACGGTCACGCCGCTGATCAACGACAACGTGTATCACCAGTGGGTGGTCAACGCGACCGGCCAGATGTCGAAGGACGGCGTGAACGGCACGCCCACGGTGTTCATCAACGGCGAGAACCAGGGCGCCAACCCGCAGACCGCCGCGAACAACGTCCTGGCGTTGCTGAAGTAGTGCAGGTCGAACGCGTCCAACGCTGGGTCATGTCGACCCTGCTGCTGACGGTCTGCGCCCTCTTCGCGACCGGGATGGCGATCCTGTCCGGGACCGTCGACCGCGCGGGCGCGCGTCCCGGGCTGCTGATCATCTCTGGGGTGGTCGGGCTGATGGCGATGGCGGGGATGCGGGCGATCAACCTCAAGCGCATCCTGACGCCCTGGCTGCTGCTCGGGCTGCTGCCCGCGGTGCTGGTCGGTTCGTTCTACGCGCTGCGGGCCTGACAGACTCAGCCGCGTGAGTGTCGCGCCGCTGTCCGCCTTCATCGACGGGCCTGCCCAAGGTCGAGCTGCACGTCCACCACGTCGGGTCGGCGTCGCCCCGCGATCGTCTCCGAGCTCGCGATGCGCCACCCCGGCGTCGTACCGGTCGATCTCGACGAGCTGCGCCGCTTCTTCGAGTTCCGCGACTTCGCGCACTTCGTCGAGGTCTACCTCGCGGTCGTCGACCTGATCCGTACCGAGGACGACGTCCGCTACCTCACCTACGAGGTGGCCCGGGAGCTCGCGACCAACCAGAAGGTCCGGTACGCCGAGCTCACGTGCACGCCGTACACGTCGGTGCTGCCGCACGACTCCGCCCGTGGCCTGCCGATCGAGGTCTACACCGAGGCGATCGAGGACGCGCGCATCGCTGCCGAGCGCGACTTCGGGATCGTGCTGCGCTGGATCTACGACATCCCCGGCGAGAGCGGCGTGCCGGCGGCCGACGCGACCCTGTCGTTCGCGCTCAACCACCGCACCGACGCGCTCGTCGGGTTCGGGCTGGGTGGGCCCGAGGAGGGCGTGCCGCGCGGCCAGTTCCAGCCCCACTTCGACCACGCCCGCCGGGCCGGGCTGCACAGCGTCCCCCACGCCGGCGAGACGACCGGGCCGGAGACGATCTGGGACTCCCTGACCCTGCTCGGCGCCGAGCGGATCGGCCACGGCACCTCCGCCGCGACCGACCCGAAGCTGCTCGACCACCTCGCCGAGGCGGGCATCCCGCTCGAGGTCTGCCCGTCCTCCAACATCGCCACCCGGTCGGTGCGCGAGCCTCGAGGAGCACCCGATCACGGACGTTCCGCGACGCCGGGGTGCCGATCACGGTCAACTCCGACGACCCGTCGATGTTCAGCACCAGCCTGAACCAGGAGTACGAGGTGGCGGCCCGGCTGCTCGACCTCGACACCGGGGGAGTGGCCGACCTCGCCCGCGCCGCGGTCCGCGCGTCGTTCGCGCCCGACCACGTCGCGAGCGGCGATCCTGACCGAGATCGACGAGTACTGCGGCCGCTGAACCACTCCGGATCGGCGTGTCCCGCGCGACACGCCGAGCGCGGTGAGATCGGGGCCGGGGGACCCTTGTCTGCGCGCGTCGACGGGGATAGAACAGACCTGTCGGAAGGGCTTCGGCCCGGAAGACACCGAAGCCCCAGCAACTCATACTTGCTGGGGCTTCACCACGCACGGCGCGAGGGAGGGATCGCGATGGCCGCCCTGAGCGATGCTGCCCGCGACTGGCTCACCGGCCGGACGCGCGCCGTCCTGATCACCACCCGCGCGGACGGGTCACCCCAGTCCTCGAACGTCCTCGCCGCGTTCGACGGCACGGCCTTCCGGGTCTCGGTGACCGCCGATCGGGCCAAGACCCGCAACCTCGCCCGCGACCCGCGGGCGGTCGTGCACGTGCTGGGTGACGACTTCTGGGCCTACGCCTCCGTCTCGTGCCAGGCGACGCTCGGTGCGGTCACCGTGACCCCCGGGGACGACGCCGGGCGGGCGCTGCTCGAGACGTACGAGGCGATCACCGGGGAGCGGCACGGCGACCCCGACGAGTTCTTCGCCGCCATGATCGACGAACGCCGACTGGTGCTGACCCTGACGCCGCACAGCGTCGTCGGGTCGGGCTGGTAGCCCCGGAAATGACTCAGGCCCGGCGATCTCATACGTCGCCGGGCCAAGAACATTGGACCGTGCGGCGCGTGGAGATGCCGGGACCTGAGTCGGCGTGTCGTTCGACCCGTCTCAGACCGTGGTCGCCACCTCACGCAGGAAGACCAGGCGGGCGCGACCCGAGCACGGCGTACGCGATACGTGATGTCGAATCGACCGAGCGGCAGAAGCGGATCTCCTGCCGGGGCATGACCCGATCTGAGACCGACCTGCGGTGATCGTGGACCCGGCACGGCGGGCCACGCAGGGACGCGGCCCGCCGACGCCGGAGGGTGTTGACCTTCCGGGCCGGCACGTCACTGCAGCCGGGAAGGCACTACGACCCCGAACGGGAAGCCGGGGTCGGCTCAACCTACGGGTGACCCGACCCCGGTTTCCATGCTCGGTTCGGGCCAGGGGAACGAGCGGCCACCGGTGAGGCCGTGCCCTCATCGTGGGTGGAGCCTGACGTCCCTCAGGTCGCCGACCCGGTCCAGGCCGCGGGTGATCTCGCCGGCGACGGGGCCGACCACGACGACTCGGGCGCCTGCGTCCAGGGCGGCCCGGACGCCCGGCTCGGCGTCCTCGAAGGCCACGCAGTCCTGCGCCGGCGTCCCGAGCAGCTCGGCGGCCCGCAGGTAGCCGTCGGGGCGAGGCTTGCCGTGCTCGACGTCCTCGGCCGCCACGAGCACGTCGGGGACCGGCAGGCCCGCCGCGACCATCCGGCGTACGGCCAGGTCGCGCGGCGCAGAGGTGACAACAGCCCAGGGCAGCGCCAGGCTCGTCAGCAGGGTGGCGGCCCCGCGGACCTCCACGATGCCGTCCAGGACGGCCATCTCGCGCGCCTCCAGCTCGGCGACCACCGTGTCGACGTCGACCCCGGTCGGCAGGAAGCGGTGCACGATGTCCGGCGTACGCCGTCCGTGCGACCAGGCGAGCAGCTCCCCGGGGTCCACGCCGTGCTCGACGCTGAAGCGCCGCCACAGCGCCTCGACCACCGCTGTCGAGTCGACGATCGTGCCGTCCATGTCGAAGAGCGCCGCCGCAGCGGTCAGCTCGAGTCTGGGTGGCACCCCTTGATCATGCCCGAGCGTCCGTTACGCGCGGCCCCGGCGCCCTGAGATCGCCGCGGCGCCCGGCCCCGAGAGAGGAAGACGGAGGGTCCGAAGTCCCTGGTCACGGGACCAAGCTGGGCGTCGCGCGCCTGGCGTGAAACAGCGCCCCGTCGGCCAGTGAAGGTTTGGCCGGCGGGGCGCCCGCAGCTCGACACGGGGGGATCGATCTGCGCCCGAGAATGCTTCGCCCAGTTGAGTACCCACCGCCGAACGGCGCAAACCCGGTTCTCCGAACTTTTTTCCGCCCGCTCGAGCGCCCCGCGTCGAGCGATCAGCCGAACCAGCTGACGGCTTCACTCGGGCGATCGACGAGCACGCGGTCGGCCCCGAGGTCGATCAGCTGCTGGGCGGTGTAGGCGCTCGCCCAGCGGGCGTACACGTCGACGCCCCACCAGCTCATGGCGCCGATGAAGCCGTAGGTGATCTGCGACTGCGGGACGGTGACGAACGAGGCCCCCTTGTCCTGGATCCCCCAGGGCGTCAGCGAGCAGATCGGGTCGTCGTTGATCTTGATCCCGACCACGGCGCCGGCGTCGCGCAGCCGATCGATGCTCGGCGTCTCGCAGGTCCGGGACGGCGCCTGGTAGTAGCGGACGCTCGCCCCCTGCTGAGCGGCGTAGTCCACGAACTTCGACGCGTCGTACAGAGGGTTCTGCACCTCCACGACCAGAGGTACGCCGTAGGTGGCCGAGGCGGCGATCATCTGCGTGAGCCGAGCGACCGGAGCGCCACCCTTGGTGCGGATCTGGCTCACCTGGTCCCACGTCGCGTCCTGGACGGCGTCCGTCGGCGCGATCCCGTCCGGGAGCGTGGCAGGGTCGGCGACGCGTTCCCAGGTGGGGTCGTGCCAGATGATCTGTCGACCGTCCGCCAGCCGCCACGTGTCGACCTCGCACCAGGCGCCGGGGACCGAGGCCGTGTCGATCAGCGCGGCCACGGTGTCCTCGTTGGTCACGTCGGGGTCGTAGACACGACACCGGTGGCCGATCAGGTAGTCGCCGCCGGTCGCCGCCTGAGCAGGCACCGTCAGCAGCGCGGACGCCGCGCACGCGAGCACCAGCGCCGCGATCAGCGCGCCCGTGGGGCTCCGAGCGCTCCACGAGTGGGAGCGAGCCGGTCAGAACGGTCAGAACGGTCAGCACGAGTCGAATGCACGGTACCCCCCAAGGCCCGAGAGCGGTGGCCGAGATCCCCCCAAGGAACGCTGGCCGCGAAGGATCCACTATCACCCGAGGCCCCTGGACATGCAAGAGCAGGATCCAGCCGATTCCGCTTCTGGTTCTGGTCGGGAGACCACGGTCGGAACGGCGAGAACCAGCCGGAGTAAGGCGGGAACCACGCCGGGTGACAAAGCCTGGTAGTTGGATTGACACCGTATACAGCGGAGACGGATGATCGAACTGAGGGTGATCGGGCACTGCCGATTCAGCCGCCGGAGGAGATCCTTTCCGCCGCGCGCTGCCGTCACAAGAGGCGCAGCAATGAGTGCAACACGACCGGTCACCCGCATCCTTCTGACGGGGTGCCTGACCCTCAGCGCAACCCTGGCGAGCATCTCACCGACGATGGCGACGTTCGATGGCGAACAACGGGCCCATCGCTTTCAGGCGTTACACCAACAACGACCACACGCGCGGCGACATCTTCCTCGTGCGTCCAGATGGCACGCGGGACAGGCGCCTGACGCACTCGCCCAGGGGAGTGGGCTCCGAGCCGGACACATCACCCGACGGGCGTTGGGTTGTCTACTCGGTGTACCGCGACAATGACCAGGATCGGTCGGTCATCAAGAAGATTCGTCGGAACGGTACTCTCCTACGCACTCTCGATCAGACGTGCACGAATCCGTGCCTGACTGACGGTTACCCTGCCTGGGGTCCGCAGGGGCGGCGGATCGCCTTCCAGCGCGGCCTCGGTCCGCGGACGGGTCGAAACAAGATGGTGGCCTTGTTCGTGATGCGCGCCGATGGCACGCACGCGCGCCGAGTCACCCAGCGCGGAAGGAACGCGCTGGTGAATCAGCCCTTCGAGGACCACGCTCCTGCCTGGTCACCGAATGGGCGAAGGCTCGCCTTCGAGCGCTTCTCGCGGACCCGAGAACACCAAGCGGTCTTCACGGTTCGTCTCGATGGCACCGGACTGCGCAGAATCACGCCCTGGTGGCTGGACGCGTCCCAACCGGACTACTCACCGAACGGTCGTTGGATCCTGATCAGGACCAGAGAACCCTCCGACACCTCGGGCAACATCCAGTTGGTACGGCCCCGGGGAACCGGTCGCCACCTCGTGACCCACACTCCCGCAGGGAAGGGCAAGTGGTTGTCTGCGTCGTTCTCGCCCAACGGCCGCAGGATCACTGCTGGATTCACGAATGTCGTCAACGGTGAACAGGCCAATGCTGATGTGTTCGTCTTCCGTCTCGACGGCAGAAGGATGCACAACGCCACCCACACGCCGAACCTGTGGGAAAGCGCGCCGGACTGGGCACCAGCTCGGCGCTGACGAGCCAAGCGATGACGCTGCAGCCGCGTCGTAAGTAGGCGCGCGCCTACAGGGCCTGGTGGTCATGGTCTGGGGCGGCGATGTCGGGCGCGAGTCGTCAAGAGGGGCCGACCCTGCCGGGTCAGCCCCTCTCGGAGTGAAGCGTGTTCGGTTGTCAGCCGCCGGTGATGCGTTCTCGGGCTGAAGCTCGCTGCGCGGGCAGCGACCACCACATGCTCATCCGCTCTCGGCGCGCCTCGGTGTGCGTCAACCCGTTCACCACGACTTTGTCGTCCACGAGAACAGCCCAGGACAGCTCGCCGGAACCGAGTCGCTCGATGGTGATCACCACGCGCGCCTCACTTGCTTGTGGCCTTCGCGGCGACTGTGTGGACGAGGACCTCCTTGGCACCGGGCTTCCAGCCCTTGTCGAACTTGCCGGACTCCACGTCGGGGGCCAGCACGAGGTTGGTGATGAGTCGCCGGGCCATCGCCAGGGACACCTTCAGGTCCTCGGCGATGGCCGGGACGGTCTCACCCTTCGACACACGAGCGGCCACAGCCTCGGCCTCCTTCCTGCTCTCACTCCCCACGGACAGGTACGGCAACGAGCGCTTCGTGCCGTTTGCGCGGATCTTTAGGAGCACGGTCTGCTTCGTCGTGAGCGCCTCGATCAGCCTCTTGGCCTCCGGCTTCAACGCCGCCTGCTTGGGAGCTTTGGTGGGCTCCTTGGGAGCGGGAATCGCCTTCGTCGTTTTCGGCGCGGGCTTGGTCGTGGTGCGAGCCTTCGTGGCGGTGCGGGCTACGGCTTCCTCGCGGTAGTCGTGCTGGTCATGAGTGCCTCCTAGGCGGCGGGACAGACCCCGTTGGCCCGTCGCCGAGAGGCAGCCTGCAGAGCATCGCGACGAATGTTCAGACCTCGATCAGTGGGGCGACAGGGAACTCGGCTCTGGCCTCGGAGACAGGCGCCAAGAACTTCTCCAAGACCGAGGCCGTTTCCACCTTCGTTCGCCCCCACCTCAGAGCGCCGTTCGCACGGGGTACCTAGGCCACGCTGCTTCTGGTTTCGGCGCTGCGCCAGCCTGCCTGTGGAACGAGCACGTTGCACTCGTGTCATCTGGCGTCTGGCGGGGCGGGCTACGCGCTGCGCACCCCAGCGAAGCCGAGCGAAACTAGCCCCGCGCTAGCCCCGGCCGATATCGACGCCATCGTGGAGCAGAGCGCCGAAGACATGCTTGCCCAGGTAGATGGCCGAATCCACTGTGCGCCCCCGGCAGGACTCGAACCTGCGACCTAGAGATTAGAAGTCGGTCGCGGGTCATACGGGTTGGTCATGTTGCTTCCGTTTCACGCCTAAACAGTGGTCTCCACGCACCCTGTCATACGCTTTCATCCGGGTCTGTCCTGGGTGGTCGCGTAGCACCGCGTTAGCAAGTCGACGTCCCACCGAACAACACGGTGGCTGGGCCGGGACCATGAGCGTGGAGCAGCGACGAAGGGCTGACGATGGATTACCTGGTAGTGCCCGTCCGGGCGAAGGTCCTCGGAGCCGCAGCTACTCGGAGAAGGCTCCACAGGACGCGCTCAACGCGCACGCCGCCGACGGGTGGCGGCTCCGGTTCATCACCCCGGAACGGGAGCGGCTGCTCGTGACGTTCGAGCGAGAGGTTTGAACGCCTGTTCAGAAGGGCAACCTTGTAAGGCAATAGGTAGTCCTGTCCCAGCCATCTAGCTCAGGAGCCCCAATGTTGTGGACCATCCTCATCATCTTGGTGATCGTCGCGCTGGCCCTCTTCATCTTCTCTCGGGTCCGTGGTGGCCGAGGGGTCTGATACTGAGCCCTTAGCCTGCAAGCAGGCCATGTTTCCCTAGCTTGTAGGCCCTCTCATTCCCGAGAACATCAGCGCCCCGCCGTTCCTGCTCACACAGCGCGGCGGGGCGTTCTCGTGTCTGGAAGTTGGCCAGTAACCACATCCCCGGAGCGACGCGGTCCCCGGGCAACCGCAGCATGTTCGAGCTGGCCGTGACCATCAGCGCGGAGCAACGGATGGGTAGACGATGGAGTACCTCGTACTGCCGCTCTCAGAAGGTCTGCACGTCGATATAGGCAGTGCCTTCCTCCGAGAAGACGAGGTTCACACTGGTCACCTTCGACCCCATCACAGCGGACTGAACCTCTGTCGTCGCCGAGCCCCCACCATCAGCAGGGAACTCATAGCCACACTGAGGCCAGAACGCTTCGTCGAAGATGTACGTGTCGTCCTCATACCAAACTCGTGTCTTAACGTCCTGGACTTGGATATCGGCCACCGGAGTTCTCCTTGCTTAGTGGATACGGTTCAGGATTCGAGTTTGGCCCTCGGATGGGGAGCCGTCCATCGTCTGCTCTCGTTGTCGCGCCCGTTCGGGTGGTGCTGCGTCCAAAGCGGCTGTGTTTGTGTGAGCCTCCGCGGCGCCTCGCCGGTTGTCCTTCCCCGGAAACATGCGCGAGGCGCCGCCTCCGTGACGCGATGCCGCCGGGTGGCCACCCAGACACCGGCGGGCATCGCTCCAACGTTTCAGTGGTGGGCGCATCGGGTAAGTAAGGGCAAGAAGGTTCCCGAGCCGCGCATCCTCCCAAGTGCGCGGCTAGCGCCCCGCCGGTCTCGGAACAGCCGGCGGGGCGCTTTTCTTGGCGAAACTGCGCCATTGCCGTGGAATCGCCATAAGAGGGGACGTGGGCCGCAGGTCTCAGCCGCTATGTTCCGCGATCGGGGCCGCTGGCGTCTCGGCTCCCCCGTTCCGGGACGCCAGCGTGCCTCCGATGGTTCTCGAGCTTGCAGCGGGCATCGCTTCTTTGCCGAATCGAAGGTTTGCCGGCACGGACGAAGGGCACGTTGGCCTCGAGAGGAACTTGAGGTGATCGCCCGTGCTTCGCCACCAGATTCAGCATCTAGCCGCAGGCAGTTCCGATGAAGTGCCCGTACATGGCGCTGTAGGTCCAGCCTTGTTGACGGTCTTCCTGGCGCTCCTAGCGATCGTGCTACTGCTCGCGCTCATGGCGTTCTTGGAGCCTCGCAAGACCAAGCGGGATGCCGTCGCCTTGCGCTGACTGTTGCGTCTTTGGGACGGGTCGGATGTCGCCGCGGCCTTATGCCCTTCTCGGGGATCCTGTGGCTGGGTTTGGGCCCCAGCAGGGCGCGGCGTTGGGGTTTTGGTCGCTAGAGCAGGATGGCGGGCGTGCGTATCTATCGGACGTTTGCCGACGAGGAGCGCCGGTCTCGGGCGTCAATGCTTTCCCAACGCGGTGCACGAACTGCTCCGGCGGGGCGCATCCATGCCGCCGAGCAGCTGGCGATCACGACTCTCTGTGGTCGGCCCTCGCGGGATCTTTTTGAGTTCGGCCGGAGCCGCCATCCTTTTGAGCGGTTCCCGATGGGAAGCCGGTGCGCCGCGTGCAATGAGCTCGCTGGCCGCCCTACGGATGAGCCAGGGCGCCCCGGCGTCCCCGTAGGTGGGTGAGGGACCCCTGCCGCCTTTACGTTGTGTTGCGTATGTTCCGGGGGTTGGCCGAGTGGCTTGCTCAGCGAGCCGTGGGATCACCCGAAACCCACGCAATCCCTAGGCGCGTCGCCCCTTGCTCGCTCTCGCAAGAGAACCAGTGGGGCGCACCAGTCCGCGGGCGACGACAACCTCCTGAGGTCGCACCCATTCCACGGTCATGTTTGCTCCTGTCCCGCTCAGGGCACGGCTGAGTCGTGGCCGAATACAAGTGGCTGCGTACGGGTGGAGGCGCAGCGGACTCACGGGACATGCACCGGAGGGGAAGCGCCACGCCTACATCGAAGGGACAACCGCCACCGCCTGCGGCCTCGCCCTCGAGGTGGCTCAACTCTTTCGGCACCTTGCTTTCAGTGACACGCACCCAACCGTGAGGTGCCAGCTCTGTAGCAGGGTCGTCTTGGCATCCGACGGTTAGTGCGCCCACCGGCCGCTACACTCGCCCCCGAAGCCCGCTGTAGAGCTGAGAGCCCAGCGGGCTTCGTCATTTCCTAACCAATAGAGGGGTTATTCGCTTCCTACGCGAAGGTTTTACTCCACCGCCCATTGGCAGGGTGACAGGCAGCGCGCACCATTCACCTGGGGAATAAGCTCCAACCATCACCACTTGGGGGAACCATGCTCGAATACGTGCACATCGTGCTCGCCGCCCGCCTCGCCAGGATGGACGACCGCGGCGCGTCTGCTGTGGAATACGGCCTACTCATCGCCGGCATCGCCGCGCTCATCGTCGTCGTGGTCTTCGCGTTCGGCGGCGTCCTGTCGAACGTCTTCAACTCCACATGTGACAGCGTCGGAGTGAGCAGCGGGCAGAGCTGCTGACCTCCGCGCAAACGGTGTCCCTCCCGAGGAGGCCCCGCCCCGTCGCTCCTGCTCACACAGCGCGACGGGGCGTCTTCATGCCCTCTCGGAACGTCCTCTCATGCCGATGAGCGAGTCGTGGGCAACCAGTCCTCAGGAGGCGTGTCGTTCGCGAGCCACGGCACGGCAACTTGACGCGGGGCGTGCCAGGCGTTCTCGGAGGTACGAAGGATTGGGCGAGCTTCAGCCGCCGAGCATGGCGAGCGTCTCGCTGACCACTACGTCCGGATTGTCGAAGTGAAGGTCGTGCCCGCCCTCGACGACGACTTGCCGTGAGTCGGACGAGAGGCCCAGCCAGTGCTTCTGGTTTTGGACGTTGCCCGGGTCCGCGTCGGTGGCGCTGAGGACGAGCACCGGAAACGAACCTATCGGCATGTCGAGCGCGTCGAGCTCGTCGCCGATGTCGACGCCGTCCACGTGTTCAGGGTTCCCCTGCCACGTCCATCCCTCATCCCTGGCCCACTTGCGTACCTGCTGCGGGTCGTCGTGGTAACCCTCGACGACCTCCAGGCCAGCAACACGGTCGGGGTGCCGTTGCGCACAGGCGATGACGATGTTGCCGCCCATCGACTGGCCGAAGAGCACATAGGGCGCCGGAATCCCCAATGCCTCGATGACCTCGTCCTGGACCTGACAGAGGTCGTCCAACGTCCGCCGATGATCCGGCGCGTTGGGACTCAGCCCGGTACCCGGCCGGTCGTAGGTGCAGACTTTGGTCCGCTCGGCCAGCGGATCAATGAGCGCCGAGAACTCGTTGGTGCCGGCACCGCCTCCGGCCTCCATGAGGATCGTCGGGCTTCCTTCGCCGGCGCATGCGAAATGAATTGTTCCTCCGGACTTAGTCTCAATCTTCCCGGTCACCTGGTTCGAAGAGGCTGCCACCGACGCGCCGACCGACTGCTCCACTTGGGAGCCAGCCCCTCCACCGCAAGCCCCCAGAAGTGCGACGACGACGAGGGAGAAGACCCATCGTCCCGAGGCGGGAGATCCGTGCCTGAAACGGCCGATGGCCGCGATGCCTCGCAACGTCTCCTGCTCCTTCGCAGCGGCCCGAGAGCGCAGCCTCTACCGTCGCACGATGAACGCCCACGGCGCAACGCCACGAGGGCCGTCGTTGGGGCGATACGGCTGCCCGACAGGCCCGCAACATGCGAAAGGAAATCTCCACCAAACGTCCGCACGTGCCGCTGTCCGGTCGCACGCACATGCCGATATGAGGTCGGCACCTGAGACAAGACCAGCCCACCCGTTTCACGAGAGCGCCTACCGCACGGCAGTCCTGGCGAAAGAATCACCATGTGTCAGACACTGCGATGACCCAGCGCTGGGTCGCGAGCCGGGATTCGGCCAAACAGGCCGCTGGTGCTTTCCTCAAGCTGACAGTACGTAGACAGCACTGGTGGGTGTTTGTCGTCGTGGTCGAAGTTCTCTTTGCCCTGGTGATGGGGCTCTCGTTCGAGGATCGCTACGGCGCTGGGACGCGCGTCGTGTGGGTTGTTGGTTATGCGAGTGTGCACTCGTGATCGCCAGCGTCAGTCTTGGGGCGGGTTACCTTCTGACTCGACGTCGGTTCCATCAGCGGCTACGCGAAGGCATGATCCTCGAGTCAGGCTTCGGCGAGGGCTTCCTCGCATGGCCCTTGGTCCGAATCTACGTTGGCGTTCGACGGCATCGCATCGCTACGGTCGAGTGGCGACTGGGTGTTCCTCCAGCAACGTGGGTCGCCCCTACTGAACTGCTGGCCGGCGCAATTGTTCCCGCCGGCCGACCTGGCCCGGCTGCAACGCACCTTCGACACGCGTTAGCAGTCCCGAGCCCTGTTCACGCTGGCCCACGTCGATGCGGGTGCGCACAGGTGGCGGGGACCGTACAGAGCAGCTGGCAAGAAGGCAGCCACATCCCGCGTTGACCGTAGACCCAATATCGCTCCTCCTGGTCAGGCGGAGGTCGTCAGGATGTGGGCCCGTGCCCAAGGGATGCAAGTCAAACCCGCGGGTCGGCTGTCCCAAGCCGTGGTCTCGGCCTACAACGCAGCTCACTAACCGCATCCCCGCTGGCCGCGTCGGCAAGGCTCGTGGCCCGGCAAGGCGGCTGTGCGGGGTCGGTCACTCCGTGGCCACCGCCGGCGCCCGGGCCACACGACGCTTGCGGACCAGGAGCAGCGCGACCAGGGACGAGCCGAGTGCCCAGACCACCAGCACCGTCACTGCTCCGGCCAGGGAGCCCACCGACCCACCGGTGACGAGCTGGCTTGCCGCGTTGACGTACGCCGGCAGCGGCAGCAGCCCGTTAAGCACCTGGAGCGGCTCGGGTGCGGTCTCGATCGGGAGCACATTGCCCAGGGTGGCGACCTGGAGGAGCAGGAACAGTACGAACGCGAGGAGGCCGGCAACGCCCCAGGCCCAGCGCAGGACGAGGCCGACGAGAGTGAAGGAGACAGCGGCCAGCAGCGTCAGCAGGCCGAACGCGACCGGACTCGCCATCCCGACCTGCAGCAGCAGGACTGCCATCAGCACGGCGACGCCCTGGGCGAGCGCCAGGGCCACGGCCGGGCGCAGCTGCACTTCCGTGAGCCGTCGCGAGGAGATCGGGCTGGTCGAGTGCCGCAGCACCCTGCCGATGTCACGGCGCAACACCCCCAGCAGGGCGGCCAGCCACAGGATCACCCCGAGCACGACGCCGAGCAGCCATCCGTTGGCGTGCTCGGTGTGCTCCACCGACGAGGTGAGCGCGACCGGTTCGCTGACCACGACCTTCAGGGCCTTCTCCTCGTCCTCGGTGTATGTCGGGCTCTGCTTGGAAAGCTTGTCCAGGCCCTGGCTGAGCTGCTGAGCACCGCTGTTGGCCGAGGTTGCGCCCGAGCTGAGCGAGCTGGCACCGGAGGCGAGCTGTTGGGCGCCCGAGGCGGACGAGGCCGAACCCGCCGCGAGGCGCCCCGCCGCCTGGTCGGTCTCGGTCGCACCGCTGGCGAGGGAGACAGCGCCGCTGCTCACGTCGTCGGCGCCGGAGCTGACCTGCTGGCCGGCGCCGCCGAGCTCGCGCGCACCCGAGGCCAGCTTCCGTGATGCGGCCGCCAGCGCGTCGGCCCCCGTCGCCAGCCCCTGGTCGGCGCGGGCCACCCCGGAGGTGAGACGGGATACGACGGCGGCGCCGTCGGCGAGGCGGCCGGCGCGGTCCCGCGCCCGGCCCAGGGCGTTGCAGAACTGGGTCGAGCCGCCCTCTCGCTGGCAGATGGCGGCCAGCGCCCGGACGTCGACCGCGACGGCGCGGCTCCCCAGCCGCAACCGGTCGGCGGCCGTGGCGACCCCGGCCGCGCCCTTGGCCACCGTGTGGGCGTCGCCGCCATACCCGGCCTGTTGCCGCGCGAGTGCGCCGGCACCGTCCGCGACGCCGCGGATGCCGCCCTCGAGCTCGTTCGCGCCGGTGGCCAGGCGGCGAGCCCCGCCGGCCAGGTCATCGGCGCCGCGAGCCAGCGAGCGGGTCCCGGTCGCGAGCTCCTCGGCGCCGGTCGACAGCTGGTCGAGCCCCGTGGACAGCTGGTCGGTGCCGGTGGACAGCTGCGCTGCGCCCTGCACCACCTGGTTGGTCCCCTCGGCGAGCTGGGCCCCGCTGGAGGCGGTCTTCTGGTTGTTGTGGGCGAGCTGGTTAAACCCTGCGTACACCTGGCCGAGGTATCCCTGCGTCGACTGCTGGCCCAGCGCGGTGGCGGCGGCAGCGGCCGTGGCCTGGCTGATGTAGGGCACCGTCGAGCTCGCCGCGCCGTTGCTCACCAGTGTCACCTTCCCCTGGACCGGCTTGTCGGTGCCCGTGGACAGGATCGACTTCGAGAAGTCCTCCGGGATCGTGAGCACCGCGTAGTACTTGCCGTTCTTCAGGCCGGCCGCCGCGTCGTCCGTGTCGGCCAGCGTCCAGTCGAGGTTGGACTGCCCGGAGCTGGGCTCGGTCAGCGAGGCCGCCAGGGCCCGTCCGGCCGCCATCGGCTGGGGTTGCTGGATGATCTTGTCGTTGTTGACGACCGCGACCGGGATGCGGTCCAGGTTGTCCTGGCGACCGGTGGTCGCCCAGACCAGGACGGCAGCGGCCACGAGCGGAAGCACCAGTCCGACCAGTGCCAGGCTGCGCCAGGGCACGTCGTGTCCGGGTTCGCCGAACTCGGGGGTCAGGGAGCTGCTCATGTCGATGCCTCCTCCGGCTGCGCGGCAGCCGTCCGTCCGGCTGTTGCCGCCACGCGCTGCCGCCTCCATGCGTCGGGCCGCAGCAGCACGGCCGTGATGCCCTGGCGCGACAGATCCTGGGCCATCGCCTCGGCTGTCCCTGCCGGGACGTTGCTCTCGGGGCCTTCCTCGATCAGGACCAGGAGCCCTGCGCCGCCGGCCACGGCGAGGGCGGCCTCGACCACCGCGGCCGTTGTCACGGCCCGGCCGATGGGACCGGGGCGATCGTCGACGAACGCCACACTCCGCTGCAGGTCATCCGCGAGCCCGGTGCCGAGCGTCACGAACTCCTTGCGTCTCCGCCTCGACGACACGCTGAGCTTGGCGCGCTCCTCCACCTGTTCGGACACGGGCCTGTCGTCGTCGCCCGGACGGCCGACCTCGACGTACGCCGCGGCGGTCTGCACCGCGCCTCCTGCTCGGGGAGAAGGAGCCGCCGACGACCAGCTCGCCGCTGCTCGGCCGTTGCCGCCCGACCAGCACCAGGGCCAGCGCCACCGGGTCGACGTCCTCGGGCACCGGAAGGTGGGTCACCTGGGTCGGGGTTGCCTCGAGGTGGACGGGCGTCCCGCCGGCCCGCACCACGAGGTCACGCGCGACCAGGGCCGTCGTACCGTGCGTCTTCTCCCAGTCCTCGTACTCCACCTTGCGGTGCATCGCGGCCCCCTCCACGTCGACGGTCGGGATCCGCGCGTCGAGCCACGCCGGCAGCCACCAGGCGCGGTGACCGAGGAGCATCAGGACCGCGGGCACCAGCGTCATCCGCACCAGGAAGGCGTCCACGAACACGCCGACCGCTAGGCCGAACGCGATCGGCTGGATCGTGTTCGAGCCGTCCGGGACGAACGTGAGGAAGACCGACGTCATGATCAGCGCGGCTGCGGTGACCACCGGGGCGGAGGCGCGGAAGCCGGTGTAGATCGCGTCCCGCGGATCGCGGGAGTGGACGTACTCCTCCCGCATCGCGGAGACGAGGAACATCTCGTAGTCCATCGCCAGGCCGAAGAGCACGCCCATCAGGAAGATGGGCAGGAAGCTGACGATGGGTCCCTCCGTCAGCCCGGGTATCCCGAGCCAGCCCCACTGGAACACCGCGACGACGACGCCGAGCGCCGCGCCCACCGAGAGCAGGTAGCCCAGGGTGGCCTTGAGCGGGACCGCCACGGAACGAAACACGATCATCAGTAGCAAGAGCGAGAGTCCGATGACGATCGCGGCGAACGGCAGGAGCGCGCCGGCCAGTCGGTCGGAGACGTCGATGTTGGTCGCCGTGGGCCCGGTGACCAGGATGTCGGTGACGCTGTACTTCTTCTCCA
>CAVULA010000009.1:0-96512 GCA_963742195.1 uncultured Actinomycetota bacterium | reverse complement strand
CTCCAGCAGCGGTCCTGATCGGCGGAGACGTCCAGAGGGGCCGCTTCGTCACGTACGGGGTGCCCCGGGCGGCGTCGCTACGATGGCGCACCCACAGTGAAGGCGGCCATGACCAAGCTCTCCATGCACGAGCAGCTCCCGTTCGACGAGACGACGACGCCGCCGCGGATCTCGACGGGAGACCTGCCGTCGCCGGCTGAGGTGCGCGACGTCGTCACCGAGGCCTACGAGCGCTACCGCACGAACGCGGACGGTACCGTCGCCGACTACATCCCGGCCCTCGCCGGTGCCTCGCCGGAGCTGTTCGGGATCGCGGTGGCCGGCGTGGGGGGCCGATCGTTCGAGATCGGGGACGTCGACACCACCTTCTCGATCCAGAGCGTCTCCAAGCCGTTCGTGTTCGCCCTGGTGTGCGACGAGATCGGGTACGCCGAGGCGCGACGTCAGCTCGGGGTCAACGGCACGGGGTTCCCCTTCGACTCCCTGATGGCCGTCGAGCTGAACGACGACCGGACGATGAATCCCCTGGTGAACGCCGGCGCGATGGCCACGACCAGCCTGGTTCCCGGCGCCACGGCGGAGGAGAAGTGGGAGTGGGTCCAGGCCGGGTTGTCCCGGTTCGCCGGCCGGGAGCTGACCGTGAGCGACGAGGTCTACGCGTCGGAGTCCGCGACCAACCTGCGCAACCAGGGCATCGCCCACCTCCTGCAGAGCTACGGGCGCCTCTACTTCGACCCCGACCAGGCCACCGACGTCTACACCCGGCAGTGCTCGCTGGAGGTCACCGTGCACGACCTCGCCGTGATGGCCTCGACGCTGGCCAACGGTGGCGTGAACCCTCAGACAGGCGAGGCCGTGATCGGGCCGGGAGTGTGTCGGCGGGTCCTCGCGGTGATGGCGACGGCCGGCCTGTACGAGCTCTCCGGAGACTGGCTGTACGAGATCGGCGTGCCGGGCAAGAGCGGTGTCAGCGGCGGCATCGTCACCGTCGCCCCCGGCAAGGGTGGCCTTGCCACGTTCTCGCCGCCGCTGGACGCGGCCGGTAACAGCGTTCGTGGCCAGCTCGTGACGAAGTACCTCGCCGAGCGACTCGGGCTCAACCTCTTCGCCTCCGAGGCCGCTCCCCGCGACTGACGTCAGCGGGGGGGTGGCGTGGGTTCCGGGACGCTCTCCTCGGGCAGCAGACCCTTCTGGTCGAGCACGTACAGGAGGGCGAACGCCGGCACGATCAGCACCACCGCGAGGACGGTGGCCACCAGCACGGCGGTGATCGTCCCCGACGGTGCGGCGGCCTCGCTCACGGTCAGGCTGGTCGGCAGCAGGTAGTCCCACTGCGCCACTCCCCAGGCCGCGATGACGCCGACGACCGCCACCGCGGCGGCGAGCCTGGCGCCGCGCCTGGCCCGCCGTAGGACCAAAAGGAGCGCACCGACCCCGGCGACGGCGGACAGGATGACCAGGGGCAGCGCACGCGACGTCAGCCCGTCGAACAGGTAGGGGGCGTCGTCGGAGAGCACGGCGATGCCGGCCGCGGCCACGAGGCCCGCCGTGGCTCCGGCCGCGACGGCCCGGCGCCTGAAGTAGCCGACCATCTGGTCGTCGGCCAGCCGGTCGGCGTCCCGGACCAGGAAGAAGGCGGCGAGATAGGCCGAGGTGCACACTGCGAGCACGCCACCGAGGACGGACGTGGGGTTCACCCAGCTGTGCCAGGGGTCGCCGGCCACTCCGCCCGCCGGGACCCTGCCCGAGGCGACGCTGCCCGCCACGGCCCCGAGACAGTAAGGGACCAGGACCGAGCCCAGCGCGAAGGCGGCCCCGAAGTTGCGCTGGTCGCGGGTCCGGATGACCGACTTGCGGAACGCGAAGCTCGCTCCACGGAGCACGATGCCGAGGGCGGCGAGGGTGAGTGGGACGAACAGGGTCAGCATGATCGACGCGTACGCCTCGGGGAAGCACGTCCAGAGCACGACGAACACGAAGATCAGCCAGACGTGGTTGGCCTCCCACACCGGCGCGATGGAGTGGTCGATGACCTCGCGCGGGCGCTCCCCGCGTCTGGCGCCGCCGGCGACGAGGTCCCAGAAGCCGGCACCGAAGTCGGCGCCCCCGAACACGGCGTAGATGATGATCGCCCCGAACAGGACAACCGCGGCCGCGGTGCTCATCCGACCGGCTCCTTGTCCCGGTCGGTCGGCTCGTTCGGCCCGTAGGGCACGTCCGCCTCACCGTCTGCGGTGCCCTCACGGAACCGACGGCTCATCATGCGCAGCACCAGGATCGCGGTGATCCCCAGCCCGACGTAGAGGATCACCACGCCGATGAACGTGATCCAGATCCCGGTGTTCGCCGTGGCGGCGTCGTCCACCTTCATCTTCTGGTAGACGATCCAGGGTTGTCGTCCGACCTCGCTCACCGTCCACCCCGCCTCGAGCGTGACCACCGAGAGGACGCCGGCTGCCGCGGCCGCTCGGAGGAACCATCTGCTCTGTGGCATGTCGCGACGGAAGATCCACGACCCCCAGTACCAGAGCGTCAGCAGGAACAACAGGGTGCCGAGGCCGACCATGATGTCCCAGGCCAGATGGGTGACGTTCACCTCGCCGGTGGTCGGCCGGTCCTCGGTGGGGATCGCGTCGAGGCCCTGGATCTGCGTGGAGGTGCCGGTGCGGGGATCGGACAGGATCGAGGCGAGTCCGGGGATCGGGACGCCGCCGACGACCCGGTAGGAGGAGTTGAGGTGTCCGAAGAGGACCTCGGGGACGTCGGTGCTGGTCTGCGGCACCATCTCGATCGAGGCGAACTTCCCCGGCTGCTCCTCGAAGACCCATCGGGCCAGCGCGTCGCCGACCCCCATCTGCACGGGAGTGGCGATGGCGGCCACGGAGAAGGCGATCAGGAACGCCAACCGGTGGTACCGGTCGCGTCGGCCCCTCAGCATGCCCGTCGCGTAGACCGAGGCGACCACGAACCCGCCGACCAGGTACGCCGCCACGACCATGTGGGCGGACATCAGCGGCATCGCGCTGTTGAAGATGACCCCCATCGGGTCGACGTCGACGACCTTGCCGGCGGAGTCCAGGGTGACGCCCTCGGGCGCGTTCATCCACGCGTTCGCCGAGACCACCGAGATGCTGCCGAAGACTCCGGCGACGGCGATGGGTACGCCGGTCCAGAAGTGGGTCCAGGGCTTCAGGCGTCGCCAGCCGAAGATGTAGATCGAGACGAAGACGGCCTCGGTGAAGAAGAAGATCCCTTCGAAGGCGAACGGGACGCCGAAGGCGGCGCCCCACTGACCCATGAACGTGGGCCAGAGGAGCCCGAACTCGAAGGACAGGACCGTGCCGGTGACGGCGCCGACGGCGAAGGTCACCGCCATGTACTTCGACCAGCGCTGGGCCAGCAGCATCGCATCCGCGTCGTCGTGCTTGATCCCGCGGTAGTTGGCGATCAGGGCCATCGCCGCCCACGAGACGCCGAGCGGCACCAGGATGATGTGGAAGGCCAACGTGAAGGCCATCTGCGACCGCGCCCAAGGCACGGGATCGACGGTGAGCACCGTCGTCGCCACCTGTGCCGCCAGTGTCATCACTGTTGCTCACCACTCCCCGACTCGGGTGCCACCGAGATCCATTGCATGAGATCGTCCCCGACCACCTCTTCGATCGCCACCGCCGGCTACGGAGGCTCGTACGCCGGGGGCTCGTCCATGGACGCGCGCAGAGCGGCCAGAGGGGCGTCCGGGACCTCGATGAAGCCCCGGGTCGGGCGGTCGAGGTCGAAGGTGACGAAGAGCAGGAAGGTGACGAGCCCGGACGCCAGCAGCAGGGGCGTCAGGCTGCGGCCCAGGAGACCGACGTGGAGCCCGACCAGGAACATCGCACCTGCGGCGCCGATCACCTCGAGCAGCAGCACCTCGGTGGGCACGCGGTTGTCGAGGCCCGCGACGCGGACCGTCTGCTGGTCGATCATGTCGTTGAGGCTCTCCATGTACAGCCGCGGGGCGCTCGCGGTGGGCTCCGTCGTGACGGCCTGCCCCGCCAGCGCCCAGAGCTCACGCTGCAGACCCGAGGCACGGGCGATGGTCGCATCGGCAGCGTCGCTGCCCGGCATCTCGTCGGTGAGCCTCAGCTCCTCGTCGGTGTACGCGGTGAGCAAGGACAACGACTGGTCACGCATGGGCTCGGCCAGGGTCTGCGCGCGCAGGTACGTCGTTCCGATGGTGTTCGCGTCGTCGACCACTGCGGCCCGACGATCCTGGTAGCGGCCGAGAGCCAGCGACAGACCGAAGGCCAGGACCAGGCCCATGAAGCCCAACAGGGCACCTTGGATGACGCCGGACGACTCCCGGAGACCGTGGTGGTGCTCTCTCCGCGACCTCCCCAGCAGGAGACCCAGGAGCGCGGATCCCGCGATCACGACCGCCAGCAGGACGATCAAGGCTGGGCTGGAGAGTCGGAAGAGCACGTCAGCCTCCGCAATCGAACGACCGGGTCGGACCGCCCCGACCGGTGACGAGCAGGTCAGAGACGCGGGCAAGGTAGCAGCCGGTGCGCGGCACGCGCCTCGCCCGACGCGGATGAGGTCGGCGGATCTGTGGCATCGGGCCGGCGGCTCGGACGAGCCCGGTTGGGGACCCAGGTCCTGACGTGCCTGTCCTTCGGCCCCCGGGCTATCTGGCGAGAGGTCGGGTTCCCTAGGATCGTCGTGCCGCCCGACCCCGAAAGGCCTTGCCTGTGTCCTCCACCGCGCTCGTCCCCTCGCTCGTCCACCCGCGAAGCCGGGCCGTCGCCCTGCTGGCCGACGTCGTCCTGGTCGCGCTCGGTGTCGCGGTCATCGCGCTCTCGGCGCAGGTCGTCCATCCCGCTCCCGAACACGCCCGTACCGCTGACCGGACAGACGTTCGGCGTGCTGCTGGTCGGGTGCCTCCTACGGCTCGATCCGTGGCTTCGCCACGATGGCGGCCTACCTCGTGGTCGGCGGGCTCGGGTACGCCGTGTTCGCCGAGGACGCCTCCGGATGGGACATGCTGCGACTGTCCTCCGCCACCGGCGGCTACCTGGTCGGGATGCTGGTGGCCGCGACGCTCGTCGGCTTCCTGGCCGACCGTGGCTGGACCCGCAAGCCCCTCTTGGCGCTGGTCGCGATGGTGCTGGGGAACGTGGTGATCTACGCGTTCGGCGTCGCCTGGCTGATGCATGCGATTGACCCGAACCTGACCTTCGCCCAGGGCTGGGCCGCTCGGCGTGCGCCCCTTCCTGCCCGGCGACGCCATCAAGATCCTGCTCGCCGCCGGCCTGCTGCCGGCCGCCTGGAAGGTCGTCGACGCGATCCGTCGCTGACCCCCTCGATTGGTCACGAACCGCACCACCTGTCACGCACTGTTGCGGTTTGGTCCCCAACCGCAGGTCTGAGCGACCCGCCGCCGTGTCCGATTCCCGCGAGAAGATGTCGGCGGCGTCGTCCATGATGGAGGCATGACCCCGTCCACCCACTCGCCGATGCACCTGGACGCCGAGTCCTGCTACCGCGCGGTGAAGAGCCGCGACCGGCGCTTCGACGGGGTGTTCTTCATCGCGGTACGGACGACGGGCATCTACTGCCGTCCGTCGTGCCCGGCCCGGACGCCGGCGTACGAGAACGTCTCCTTCCACCCCACCGCTGCGGCAGCCCAGGCTGCCGGCTACCGCGCCTGCAAGCGCTGCCTGCCCGACGCCACCCCCGGGAGTCCCGACTGGGATGTCGCCGCCGACGTGGCCGGTCGCGCGATGCGACTGATCGCCGACGGCGTCGTCGACCGCGACGGTGTCGAGGGCCTGGCCGCTCGGATCGGCTACACCTCGCGCCACCTCACCCGGATCCTGACCCAGGAGCTCGGCGCCGGCCCGCTGGCCCTGGCCCGGGCCAAGCGCGCGCAGACCGCCAGGGTCCTGCTGGAGACCACCGAGCTCACGCACGCCGACGTCGCCTTCGCCGCCGGCTTCAGCAGCGTCCGGCAGTTCAACGAGACCGTGCGGGAGGTGTACGCGTCGACGCCCACCCAGCTGCGCGGCCGGCGCGGTCACGGCTCGACCGGCGGCACCATCCAGCTCCGCCTGGCCGTCCGGACCCCGTTCGCAGGAACGGCGTTGCTCGGCTTCCTGGCGACGCGGGCGATCCCGGGCGTGGAGCTCGCCCGCGGGACGACGTACGCCCGGACGCTGCGACTGCCGCACGGCTCCGGCACTGTCGTCCTCGAGCTGACGGACCAGTCCGAGACCGGCGCCACCGCGTTCGTCCCCGCGACGTTCCGCCTCGACGACCTGCGCGACCTGTCCGCCGCCGTCGAGCGCGCGCGCCGTCTCCTCGACGCCGACTGCGACCCCGTCGCAGTCGCCGACGCCTTCGCCGGAGACCCGCTGCTCGGGGCGCTGATCCGGGAGACGCCGGGGCTGCGGGTGCCTGGTCACGTGGACGGCGACGAGCTCGCGGTGCGCGCCGTCCTGGGCCAACAGGTGACGGTGGCGGCCGCCCGGACCGTGGCCGCGCGGCTGACCCTGCAGCACGGCACCCCACTCCCGTCGGCACCGCTTCCTCCGGTCGACCGCTCTCCGCTGGCCGAGCCGTCCCCGCTGGTCGAGCCCGTCGAGAGCCCCGCGCTCACCCATCTCTTCCCGACCGCGGACCGCCTCGCCGACCTGGACCCGGAGTCGCTGCCGACGCCGCGAGCCCGGGGTCGCGCGCTGGTGGCGCTGTGCCGGGCGTTGACGGCGGGCGACGTGCGCCTCGACCGGGGCGCCGACCGCGACGACGTCCGGGTGTCCATGCTCGGGATCCCCGGCATCGGGGCGTGGACCGCCGACTACATCGCCCTCCGGGCGCTCGGGCACCCCGACGTCTTCCTGCCCCACGACATCGGCATCCGCGACGCGCTGCGACGGCTGGGCCGCGACCCCGGCGACGCGTCCCGCCTCGCGGCCGCCTGGAGCCCGTGGCGCTCCTACGCCCAGCTGCACCTGTGGCACACCCTGACCCGACCGATGGCCGAGGCGGCCGCCCAGCGTCCCGCCGCGACCCAGTGAAAGGACCCTGACATGTGGACCCTGATGGACTCACCCGTCGGCGAGCTGCGGATCGTCGAGCACGACGGAGCGATCACCGCGATCGAGTTCGCGCCGTACCCCGACCTCGACGGGCGGCCGCGCGGCGACCGCGACGACGAGAACCCGCTCCTCGTGGAGGCGCGACGGCAGCTCCGCGCCTACTTCGACCGCGACCTCGAGGAGTTCGACCTCCCCCTCGCGCCGGCCGGGACGAGCTTCCAGATGGCGGTGTGGGAGCAGCTCCGCCTCATCGGGTACGGCGAGACCGCGTCGTACGGCCAGATCGCCCATCAGCTGGGCAAGACCAATACCGCGTCCCGCGCGGTGGGGCTCGCCAACGGTCGCAACCCGATCGCCATCGTGATCCCCTGCCATCGTGTGATCGGCGCCGACGGCACCCTGATCGGCTACGCCGGAGGGCTGGCGCGCAAGCAGACCCTGCTCGAGCTGGAGAAGGAGGCGCTGTTCTGATGGGCTTCGCGAACCCGATGGTGAACGTCTACAGCCACGACATCGAGGCGGCGGTGCGCTTCTACGACGAGCGGCTCGGGTTCACCGAGTCGTTCCGGACGCCGACCGAGGGGGTTCCCGAGCACGTCGAGCTCCGGCTCGACGGCATCACGATCGCGCTGTCGACGGCCGAGGCGGCGACGCGGGTGCACGGGCTCGCGGTGGCTCCGGGGAGCCACGGGTTCCAGCTGGTGGTCTGGACCGACGACGTCGACGCCGCGTACGACGCGCTGGTCGCCGCCGGCGTACCCGCACACACCTCGCCCCACGACACCGGCAACGGCAACCGCAACGCCGTCGTCCGCGATCCCGACGGCAACCTCGTCGAGCTGGTCGCGAAGCGGGGCTGACCGGATCGTCGGCTTCACCAGAGTCGCGATGCAGCGCTGAGCCGGATCCTCTGCTTCACCATGTGAACATGGTGAAGCGCCGCTTCACATGGTGAATAGGTCATGGGAAGCGGCGGTTCGCCTACCTCACATGATGAAGCTGTTCACTCCGCGGCGGCCCGGCGCAACGACTCGGAGAGCCGTTCGGCGGCCGCGACCACCGCCGGGGCGTGCATCCGGCCGGGCTGTCGCGAGAGTCGCTCGAGCGGGCCGCTGACCGACACCGCCGCGACGATCTTGCCGCTGGGGGAGCGCACCGGGGCGGACACCGACGCCACCCCCTGCTCGCGTTCGCCGACCGACTGGGCCCACCCCCGACGGCGGATGCCGGACAGGGCGGCGGCGGAGAAGGCGGCGTTCTGCAGGCCGCGGTGGATCCGCTCGGGGTCCTCCCAGGCGAGCAGCACCTGAGCGGCCGAGCCGGCACGCATCGTCAGCTGCGACCCGACCGGGATCGTGTCGCGCAGCCCGGACGGACGCTCGGCCGCGGCGACGCAGACCCGGTAGTCGCCCTGGCGACGCCACAGCTGCGAGGACTCACCGGTGATGTCGCGCAGGCGCGCGAGCACCGGACCTGCGGTGGCCAGCAGGCGGTCCTCGCCGGCGGCCACCGAGAGCTCGGCCAGGCGCGGGCCCAGGACGAAGCGGCCCTGCAGGTCGCGGGCCACCAGGCGGTGGTGCTCCAGCGCGACCGCGAGGCGGTGCGCCGTCGGGCGCGCGAGCCCGGTGGCGGTGACGAGTCCGGCCAGCGTGGCCGGCCCGGACTCGAGCGCGGTGAGCACGAGGGCCGCCTTGTCGAGCACGCCGACGCCGCTGGTGGTGTCCATATGCTAATACTGCCGTCTCAGATCATGGGACGCAAGTTGTAGAGTCGGGTCTCGACCGGCTCGACCACCGCCGGTCCAGTGGACGCGACGAGGAGGACGAGGAATGGGCAGGACCCTGGCCGAGAAGGTCTGGGACGAGCACCTGGTGCGGTCGGCCCCACCCGGGAGCGGCGAGCCGGACCTCCTCTACATCGACCTCCACCTGATCCACGAGGTGACCTCTCCGCAGGCCTTCGACGGCCTCCGTCTCGCCGGCCGAGCGGTACGCCGGCCCGACCTCACCATCGCCACCGAGGACCACAACGTCCCCACCCTGGACTGGGACCAGCCGATCAAGGACCCGGTCAGCCGGACCCAGGTCGAGACGCTCCGTCGCAACGCGGCCGAGTTCGGCGTACGCCTGCATCCGCTGGGTGACCTCGACCAGGGCATCGTGCACGTCGTCGGTCCCCAGCTCGGCCTGACGCAGCCCGGCATGACGATCGTCTGCGGCGACTCCCACACCTCCACGCACGGCGCGTTCGGCGCACTGGCGTTCGGCATCGGCACCTCCGAGGTCGAGCACGTCCTGGCCACGCAGACCCTGCCCCAGGCCAGACCGAAGACCATGGCGGTCACCGTGAACGGTGCGCTTCCCGCCGGGGTCACCGCCAAGGACCTCGTCCTCACCCTGATCACGCACACCGGCACCGGCGGGGGCCAGGGCTACGTCGTGGAGTACCGCGGTCCCGCCATCGAGGCCCTCTCGATGGAGGCCCGGATGACGGTGTGCAACATGAGCATCGAGTGGGGCGCCAAGGCCGGCCTGATCGCCCCGGACCAGACGACCTTCGACTACCTCGAGGGACGGCCCGAGTCGCCGAAGGGCGAGGAGTGGGACGCCGCGGTCGCGCACTGGCGCACGCTGCGGACCGACGACGACGCGGTCTTCGACGAGGAGATCGTCCTCGACGCGAGCACCATGGCCCCGTTCGTCACCTGGGGCACCAACCCCGGCCAGGGCGTGCCGCTGTCCGGCGCCGTGCCCCAGCCCGACGACTTCGCCGAGGAGAGTGACCGAGTCGGCGCGCGGAAGGCCCTGGAGTACATGGGTCTCGAGGCCGGGACCCCGATGCGCGAGATCCACGTCGACACCGTGTTCGTCGGCTCCTGCACCAACGGCCGGATCGAGGACCTCCGGGCGGCGGCCGAGATCCTCGCGGGTCACTCCGTCGCCGACGGCACCCGCCTGCTCGTCGTGCCCGGCTCGGTCCGGGTACGGCTCCAGGCCGAGGAGGAGGGCCTCGATGTGGTCTTCAAGCAGGCCGGTGGCGAGTGGCGCGGCGCGGGCTGCTCGATGTGCCTGGGCATGAACCCCGACCAGCTGGCACCCCAGGAGCGCAGCGCCTCGACGTCCAACCGCAACTTCGAGGGGAGGCAGGGCAAGGGCGGACGCACGCACCTGGTGTCGGTTCCTGTCGCAGCCGCCACGGCGATCCGCGGCACCCTCAGCTCTCCGGCCGATCTCGCTCTGACGTCCGAGGAGGCCTGACATGGACGCGTTCACCCATCACACCGGTGTCGGCGTGCCCTTGCGACGCAGCAACGTCGACACCGACCAGATCATCCCGGCCGTCTACCTCAAGCGCGTGACGCGCACCGGCTTCGAGGACGGGTTGTTCGCTGCCTGGCGCAACGACCCCGGCTTCGTCCTCAACCAACCGGCGTACGCCGCCGGCTCGGTGCTGGTCGCCGGCCCCGACTTCGGCACCGGCTCGTCGCGTGAGCACGCCGTGTGGGCCCTGCAGAACTACGGCTTCCGGGCTGTCCTGTCGCCTCGCTTCGGTGACATCTTCCGGAGCAACGCCGGAAAGGCGGGGCTGCTCGCGGCCCAGGTGGACGACAAGGTCGTGCTGCGGCTGTGGGACCTGCTGGAGGCCGAGCCCGGCACCACGATCAGCGTCGACCTCGTCGAGCGCACGGTCCGTGCGGGGTCCGGACCGGATGCTGTCGAGGACTCCTTCGACCTCGACGACTACACGCGTTGGCGTCTGCTCGAGGGGCTCGACGACATCTCGCTGACGTTGGCTCACGAAGCCGACATCTCCGGCTACGAGGCGGATCGCCCGAGCTGGAAGCCCGTCACGCTCTGAGGCAGCGGACTTCCTGCCGGCGACCAGGTCGTGAAAACCCAGTGAAACAAGGGGATTCGTCATCGCGCGGACCTCGACGCAAGCATCGTCGTAACTGTGGTCCGAAACGGATGCGACGCGAGACAGGCGCAGTTGACACGGATTCTGCCAAAAAAAGACGCCCCGAAACCGCCCGAGGTGATTGTGGGTAGCGCTGGGAGTACATAGCGTTCACGACAAGTCGTCGGGCAACGGCCCGATCACTCGTACCTGGGAAGGGAAGCCGTGAACAAGTCTCAGCTCATCGACGCGCTGGCCGCGCGTTACGAGGGGAACCGCAAGCAGGCCCAGCACGCGCTGGACTCCGTCCTCGACACGATCACCCGCGAGGTGGCCAAGGGCGAGAAGGTCGCGATCACGGGCTTCGGGTCGTTCGAGAAGCGTGTGCGTGAGGCCCGCTGGGTCCGCAACCCGCAGACCGGTGCGCGGATCAAGGCCAAGAAGACGGCGGTGCCGAAGTTCACCGCCGGCGCGGACCTGAAGAACGTCGTCTCCGGGGCCAAGAAGCTGCCGAAGCTCACCCTGGCCGCCGGTAGCGCTGCCGCCAAGAAGACCACGGCGGCTGCGAAGAAGGCGACCCCGGCGAAGAAGGCCGCGCCCGCCAAGAAGGCGACGCCGGCAGCGAAGAAGGCTGCTCCGGCGAAGAAGACCACGGCGAAGAAGGCGCCGGCCAAGAAGGCCCCGGCCAAGAAGGCCCCGGCGAAGAAGACCGTCGCCGCGAAGAAGGCACCGGCCAAGAAGACCGTGGCCAAGAAGGCGCCGGCCAAGAAGGCCCGGCCAAGAAGGCTCCGGCGAAGAAGACCACCGCCAAGAAGGCTCCGGCGAAGAAGACCGCCAAGAAGTCCTGACCACCGCGAAGGGGGTCGTCCGGGAGGGCGGCCCCCTTCGCCGTGCCCGGGTCAGTCGAGCATCGCCAAGCGGGTGTGGGCCCCCAGCCCGAGCTCCGCTGCTGCAGCGAGAGCGGCGCGATCGTCGACGTCCATGCGAAGCGAAGCGACGGGCAGCGCGACCTCGCGAGCCCCGGAGTCCAGGTGGGCCCGGCGTGACTGTCGACCGAAGTGGGGCGTGAAGGCGGCGTACGCCGCGGTGTAGAGGGTGGTGCCGACACCGGCGTGGTCCGCGACGAAGGCCGCCCGAGACCGCGCCTGCGACACGTCGTCGAGGACGGCGTCGAGGTCCTCGGCCACGAGGGCCGGCAGGTCGGCGCACACCGCGACCGGTACGCCGTCCGGCCACCGCCGTGCGGCCTCCGCGGACGCCTGGCGCAGGGACTCGTTCAGGTCACCGGTCACCCCGTCGGGGATGGTCTCGCACCCGGCCGCACGCAGGTCGTCGGCGAAACGCGCGTCGTCGGTGACGGCGAGCACGGCCGTCACCCGCTTCGCCGCCAGGCAGGCACGCGCCGTGTCGAGAGCGAACGCCGCGGCCAGGGCACGACGGCGTCCGGGGTCGACGTCGAGGCGTGACTTCCCGCGGGCCGGTGGCTTCACGGGCAGCAGGACGACGTACGTGGATCCGGTCATCGCGACGATCCTGTCAGCACCGCGCCCGAGGTGCCCGACCGAGTAGCGTGACCCCCGCACACCGTCGCTCGCGCCGACCGACGACGTGCCCGACCGAGGGAGGAACGTAGGTGACGGTGCGACCCGTGCGGCCGCTGCAGGAGAAGCGAGGCTGGGCCATCGGCCTCGCGTTGGCCATCCTCAAGCCGACCCTGCTCGCCACCACCCGGCGTACCTGGATCGACGGCGAGAAGATCCCCGCGACCGGCGGGTGCATCCTGGTCTTCAACCACGTGTCCCACGTGGACCCGCTGACCGCGGCGCACATCGTCTACGACCACGGTCGCGTTCCTCGCTACCTCGCGAAGTCCGGCCTCTTCAAGAACCGCGCGCTCGGTTACTTCCTGCGCTCGGCCGGCCAGATCCCCGTGGAGCGGCTGAGCAAGAACGCCAAGGGCGCCTTCGACGCAGCCGTCGCGGCCGTGGAGGCGGGGGAGTGCGTGGTGGTCTATCCCGAGGGCACGCTGACCCGCGACCCCGACCTGTGGCCGATGGTCGGCAAGTCGGGGGCCGCCCGGATCGCCCTGGAGACCGGCTGTCCGGTGATCCCGGTCGGGCAGTGGGGCGCGCACGACCTGCTGTACCCCTACGCGAAGCGACCCCACCTGGTGCCCCGGGCGAAGATCACGATGAAGGTGGGCGACCCGGTGCCCCTCGACGATCTCCGCGCCCTGCCCCGGAGCATCGGCGTGATCAGCGAGGCGACCGGCCGGATCATGGAGTCCCTCACCCGCCTGGTCGAGGACCTGCGTGGCGAGGAGGCTCCCGCCGAGCGGTTCGACCCGCGTACGAAGGGCCTGCGCGAGACCGGTGACTTCCGGGAGCCGCCGCGGAAGAAGCAGTCATGACCCGCATCTCCGTCCTCGGGGCGGGCTCGTGGGGCACCGCGTTCTCGCTCGTGCTCGCGGACGCCGGCAACGACGTGACGCTCTGGGCGCGCCGCGAGGAGGTGTGCGACACCATCAACCGGCGCCGGGAGAACACCGACTACCTGCCCGGCGTGGAGCTACCGGTGAGCGTCACGGCGACGCACGACACCGAGCGTGCCCTGGCCGACGCCGAGGTCGTGGTGTTCGCAGTGCCGTCGCAGACGTTCCGGCCCAACCTCGAGGAGTGGGCGCCCTACGTCCCGAGGTCGGCGGTGATGGTGTCGCTGATGAAGGGGGTCGAGCTCGGCAGCCTGAGACGGATGAGCGAGGTGATCGGGGAGGTCACCGACGCCGGACCCGAGCGCATCGCCGTGATCAGCGGCCCCAACCTCTCCCACGAGATCTCGCAGCGCGAGCCGGCCGCCTCGGTGGTGGCCTGCGCCGACGAGTCCGTGGCGAAGCGGCTCCAGCAGCTCGTGCACTCGCCGGCGTTCCGGCCGTACACCAGCGCGGACGTCGTCGGCTGCGAGCTCGGAGGTGCGTACAAGAACGTCGTGGCCCTCTCGGTCGGGATGGCCGTCGGGCTGGGCTTCGGCGACAACACGAGGGCCTCGGTGATCACCCGCGGTCTCGCCGAGACCGCCCGTCTCGCGATGGCGATGGATGCCGACCCGTTGACCCTGATGGGCCTGGCCGGCCTCGGAGACCTCGTCGCGACCTGCTCCTCGCCGCTGTCGCGCAACCGGACCTTCGGCGAGAAGCTGGGGCTCGGGATGACCACCGAGGAGATCGTGGCCTCGACGCGTCAGGTCGCCGAGGGGGCCAAGTCGTGCTCGTCGCTGCTCGCCCTGGCGGCGAAGGTCGGCGTCGACGCCCCGATCGCGGAGCACGTCGAGGCCGTGGTCGACGGCCGGATGACCGCGCCGGAGATGATGGAGGCCTTCATCGCCCGCGACACCAAGTCCGAGCGCGACTGACCAGCAGCCCGCGAGGAACGAGCGGTCTGCGTGCGTCAGGAGGGTCAGGCTCGACCGGCGGGCGGCCGGTCAGCCCAGGGCTGCGAGCGCCGACGCCAGGTCGTCCCAGAGGTCCTCGACGTCCTCGACCCCGACGCTGAGCCTGACCAGCCCGTCGGGGATGGTGGCGGGCTCGGTCTTCCACCGCCGTCGACGCTCGAGGGACGACTCGACGCCGCCGAGCGAGGTGGCGTGCACCCACAGCAACGTCGACCGGGTGACGAGGTCGGCAGCGTCGGCGCCGCCGGCGAGCACGACGGACACGATGCCGCCGAATCCCGGGTAGCGGACCTCCGCCACCGCAGGGTGCTCGCGGAGCCGCCGCGCGAGCTCGGTGGCGTTGCTCTCGGCCCGGTCGACCCTCAGGTGCAGGGTGCGCAGCCCCCGCAGAGCCAGCCACGACTCCAGGGTGCCGGGGATCGCGCCGATCAGGTCGCGCCGGCCCTTCAGGACGTCGTACAGCGGGTCGTCGGTCGTCACCACGGCGCCCAGCACCGCGTCGGCGTGCCCGGAGAGGTACTTGGTGGCCGAGTGGACCACGAGGTCGGCGCCCATCGTGAGAGGGCGTTGGCGCAGCGGCGTGGCGAACGTGTTGTCGACGACGACGTAGGCGCCGGCGTCGTGCGCGGCCGCCGCGATCGTCTCGATCTCCGCGATCTCCAGCGCCGGGTTGGTCGGCGACTCGAGCCAGACCAGGGCCGCGTCGTCACAGGCGGCGACGACGGCCGCGGTGTCGGTGATGTCCACCAGCCGGGCCGTCAGCCGGCCGCGGGCCTCGAGATCGGCGAGCTGCATCACGGTGCCGTTGTAGGCATGGCGCGGGGCGACCACGGTGGCGCCCTGCCCGACCAGGTCGAGCACGGTGGACACGGTGGCCAGCCCGGACGCGAAGGCGAGGCAGCGGCCGCCCTCCAGCGCTCCGAGCGCCTCCTCGAACGCGGCCCACGTCGGGTTGCCGTAGCGGCCGTACTCGACATCCCCGGTCGCGACGTAGGTCGACGCCATCGTGATCGGCGGGTTCAGCGGGGCGTCGGGAACGTGCTCCGGACGGCCGGCGGTGACGGCGGTGGTGGCGGGGGACCACGTGCGGTCGCTCATGGCCCGAGGGTACGGCGGGTGGCGGGCGCAGCCCCGGTAGGGTCGGCGCGATGACCGAGCCCCGCAAGCCCCGCGTCGCGATCGTCTTCGGCGGCCGCTCCAGTGAGCACGCGATCAGCTGTGTCACCGCCGGCAGCGTGCTCGACGCGATCGACCGCGACGTCTACGAGGTGGTGCCGGTCGGGATCGCGACCGACGGCCGCTGGGTGCTCGAGTCCGGCGACACCGAGCGCCTCCGCATCACCGGCCCCGACCAGCTGCCGAGCGTCGACGGGGACCGGGCGTCGATCGCCCTGCTCCGCGAGTCGGCGAGCGCTGACCTCGTCGTCCACGAGCCCTCCCAGCCGCCGCAGACGCTGGGGGAGGTGGACGTCGTCTTCCCGCTCCTGCACGGGCCCTGGGGCGAGGACGGCACCATCCAGGGCATGTTCGAGATGGCGGGCGTCCGCTACGTGGGTGCCGGAGTGCTGGCCAGTGCCGTCGGCATGGACAAGGCCTACGCGAAGGTGGTGCTCGAGGCCGCTGGGTTGCCCGTGATGCCGGCGGTCACCGTGAGCGCACGCGAGTGGTACCGCGACCCTGACGGCGTACGCCACCGGGTCGCGGAGCTCGGCTTCCCGCTGTTCGTGAAGCCCGCCCGCGCCGGCTCGAGCATGGGCATCAGCAAGGTGCACGACGTCTCCGAGCTCGACGCGGCCATCGAGGAGGCACACCGGCACGACCCGAAGGCGCTCGTCGAGCAGGCGGCCGTGGGGGCCCGCGAGGTCGAGTGCGGGGTGCTCGAAGCCTTGGACGGGACGCCGGAGACCAGTGTTCCCGCGGAGATCCGGATCGGGGCCGACCACGAGTTCTACGACTTCGCGGCCAAGTACCTGCCCGAGGAGCACACCGAGCTCGACGTACCGGCGGACCTCCCCGACGACGTCGCGACCGAGCTGCGGGAGATGGCGTCGCGCGCCTTCGAGGCGATCGGCTGCGAGGGCCTCGCCCGGGTGGACTTCTTCGTGATGCCGAACGGCGCACTGGTGATCAACGAGATCAACACGATGCCCGGGTTCACCCCGACCTCGATGTTCCCGCGGATGTGGGCCGCCACCGGCATCGACTACCCAGCCCTGGTCGACCGGCTGATCCGCCTGGCCCTCCGCCGCGACACCGGGCTCCGCTGACCCGGTCGGTGCCGTCGGTACGTCGGTACGGGGCGGCTCAGTGGCAGGAGCGGACCAGGGTGGAGTACTCCTTGACCATCGGGGCGAGCTCCACCATCGCGGCGGCGAGCCCGCTGGGGCGGTACGTCGCGGGGACCGTCACCTGCAGCACCGGCCGGTAGCCCGCGGTCGACATCACCACGTCGGCGGCCTGGTCGTCGGCCTGGCTCTCGGGGACGAACCACCCGACGCCGTCCGCCACCGTGCAGGCCGCGGTCCTCGAGAAGTCCTCCGGCACCCCGACCCCGCACTGGGCGACGATCGCCGGGTCGCCCCACGCCCCGCCGAGCGCGGCCGCGGGCTGGGTCTTGCGCCGATCCTGGTCGGCCAGCGTGTCCGGCAGCGCGGTCACGAGCCGCTGGCACACGGCCTGGTCGGCTGCGGTGAGGCGCACGGTCGGGATGGTCACCGGATCCTTGCCGCAGGAGGCGATGGCGAGTCCGAGGGCGACCAGGGCCGCGGACGCACGCGCGCCCCGGGCCGCGGACGGCCTGGGGCGCGGGCGCCGGTGGGATCCGGCCAAGTCAGATGTGGACGACAGGACAGGTCAGGGTGCGGGTGATGCCGTCGAGGTTCTGCACCTTCGAGACCACCAGCTTGCCGAGCTCGTCGACGTTGCGGGCCTCGGCGCGCACGATGACGTCGTACGGACCGGTGACGTCCTCGGCGAGGGTCACGCCCTTGACCTGGGCGATGGCGCGGGCCACCTCGGCGGCCTTGCCCACGTCGGTCTGGATCAGGATGTACGCCTGGACGACCATGGTGTGTCTCCTCCGGGGTCGGATCACGATGCCGTCGACAACCTATCGCGCACCTTCCGGCCCCGACAGGGCGCCCGTCGCGGGAGCGACCGACGCGGGCCCGGATCTGGTGGGATGGGCCCCATGTCCTTCCCAGCTGACGCCACGGTGTCCGAGGCCGGCGAGTTCCCGCTGATCGAGCGCCTGCGCGACCTCTTCCCGCAGGGCGAGCAGGTGCTGGTCGGGCCCGGCGACGACGCGGCCGTGCTGAGGATCCGCAACGGGCACGTCGTGGTCTCCACCGATGTCCTCGTCGAGGGCCGGCACTTCCGGCGCGACTGGGCCTCGGCCGCCGACATCGGGCACCGCGCCGCCGCGGCGAACCTCTCCGACGTGAACGCGATGGGGGGCCGCGCCCACTCGCTCACCATCGGGTTCGCCGCGCCGCGCGACCTGCCCGCGCAGTGGGCGCTCGACTTCGCCGCGGGCTTCGCCGAGGAGTGCGCGCTGGTGGGCGCGAGCGTCGTGGGGGGTGACGTCACGTCCGCGGAGGAGGTCGTGATCGCCGTCACCGTCCTCGGCTCGTGCCTGCAGTCACCCGTCCTCCGCTCCGGCGCCGAGCCGGGCGACGTGCTCGCGCTGACCGGGCGGCAGGGGTGGGCCGCGGGCGGGCTGGCGGTCCTCGGCCGCGGCTTCCGGTCGCCCCGCGTGCTGGTCGAGGCCTACCGACGCCCCGAGCCGCCGTACGACGCAGGGGCGGTCGCCGCCGCCGCGGGCGCCACCTCGATGATCGACGTCTCCGACGGGCTGCTCGCCGAGGCGCGTCACCTCGCCGAGTCCTCCGGCGTCGCGATCGACGTACGCCGCGACGCGTTCGAGGTCGCCGAGCCGCTCCAGGCCGTCGGCGCCGCGCTCGGTGCCGACCCGATCCAGTTCATCCTCGGCGGGGGAGACGACCACGCGCTCCTCGCGACCTTCCCCGACGCCGCTCCCGACGGCTGGCAGGTGATCGGCGCGGTCGCCGCCGGCTCCGGCGTGACCGTCGACGGCGCGACGTACGACGGCCCGACGGGCTGGACCCACTTCTAGCCGGCTGGTCCCCGCTTCACCATGTGATGTAGGTGAACCTCCGCTTCTCACGGTGAATTCACCATGAGAAGCGGAGGTTCGACACCTTCACATGATGAAGCTGAGGCAGGTGGTGAAGCGGAGCGCGACCCCGGACAGCACGAAGCCCCGGGCACCAGCGGCGTCCGGGGCTCTCGCAGAGGTCAGGGCGTACGTCGGGTCAGCGGGTGACCTTGCCGGCCTTGAGGCAGCCGGTGCAGACGTTGAGGCGCGTCCGCGTGCCGTTGACCGTCGCGCGGACCCGCTGGATGTTGGGGTCGAAGCGTCGCTTGGTGATCTTCTTCGACCACGGCCGGTTGTTGCCGAAGCCCGGCTTCTTGGCGCAGATGTCGCAGACGGCAGCCACGGGAGTACTCCTGGAGTCGAGGGTGGTACGGGCCCGCTGACGCGGTATCGCTAGCGGGCAACCGGAAGAAGAATATCCGACACAGCCGCTGGGCACGAATCGAGCGGAACGGCGCACCACTACCCTGGCACCGCGGTGGCGGGACGAGCCTCCGGCATCCCACGACAGCGCGAGGCAGGCGATGGAAGCACCGACCGGCGGCGGCATCGAGCTCGCGGTCGTGCAGCGCTTCGTCGACGTCGCGGTCGACGCCCTCGCCGACGCCCGCGAGGAGATCGACGCGCTCAACGTCTATCCCGTGCCCGACGGCGACACCGGCACGAACATGTACCTCACGATGAGCGCGGCCCGCGATGCCATCCTCGACGCATCAGCAGAGCACGCCGACCTCGACGCCGCGCTCACGTCGTTCCGGCGGGGCGCGCTGCTCGGCGCCCGCGGCAACAGCGGCGTCATCCTCAGCCAGATGCTGGGCGCGATCGCGATCCGGATCGCCCGCGCCACGCCTGAGGAGCGCAACGCCACGGTCATGGCCGAGGCCATGGTGGAGGCCACCGACGCGAGCTACGCAGCCGTCGGTACGCCGGTCGAGGGCACGATCCTGACCGTCTCCCGCGCCGCCTCCGACGCCGCCGTACGCCGCGCCGCCGAGCCCCGCGCCCGGGCCCGCGACGTCTTCACCGCGGCCGCCGAGGCTGCCCGCGTCGCACTGCTGCACACGCCCGAGCAGCTCCGCCAGCTGCGGGAGGCGGGCGTCGTCGACGCCGGCGGGCGCGGGCTCTGCGTGGTGCTCGACGCGGCGGAGTCGGTGCTGACCGGCCGGCGCCGGATCGCGAGACTGCCCACGATCGGCACGCGCACGATCCCCGTCCCGGCCACGCCCGCGCAGGCCGACGACCTCGTCCCCGACGGCCCCTCCTACGAGGTCATGTACCTCCTCGACTCCGACGACCCCGCGGCGGTGCAGCGGCTCAAGGGCCGGCTCGCGCCGCTCGGCGACTCGCTCGTCGTGGTCGGCGGCGAGGGGCTGTGGAACGTCCACGTCCACGTCGACGACGTGGGTGCGGCGATCGAGGCGGGCATCAGCGCCGGGCGTCCCCACCGGATCCGGGTCACCCACTTCGCCGAGCAGGTCGAGGCTGCGGCGCAGCGGGCCGAGGAGCGGGCCGGCCGCCGGATCGTGGCGGTCGCGGCCGGTCCGGGCCTCGCCCGGCTGTTCGGCGACGCCGGCGCGATCGTGATCGAAGGCGCTCCCGGACGCCGTCCGTCGACGGGCATGCTGCTCGAGGCCGTGGTGGCCTCGGGCGCCGCGGAGATCGTGATCCTGCCCAACGACCCCGACTCCGTCCGCGCCGCTCAGATCGCCGCCCGCACCGCCGAGGAGGACCACGCGGTCCGCGTCGCGGTGATCCCCACCCAGGCGCAGGTGCAGGGCCTCGCGGCGCTGGCCGTCCACGAGCCGGCCAGGGGCTTCGACGCCGACGTGCTCGAGATGACCGCGACCGCCCGTCACACCCGGCACGGTGCGGTCACGATCGCGGCGAAGCGGGCGATCACCATGGCCGGGCCGTGCGAGCCCGGCGACGTGCTCGGCGTCGTCGCAGGAGACTTCGCCGTGGTGGGCAGCGACCTGCGCGCGGTGGCGGTCGAGGTGCTGGAACGCCTCCTGGGCGGCGGCGGCGAGCTGGTCACCCTGGTGGGCGGTGCCGACGCGAACGGCCTGGCCGAGCACTGCGAGGAGTACGTCGCGGACCGCCACGCCCATGTCGACGTCGTGGTGTACGACGGGGGGCAGGACCGCTACCCGCTGCTGATGTCGGTGGAATGATGAGCGAAGCGAGAGCGCGCATCAGTCCGCACGCCTGCGCCGACGGCGAGGCTGCGGGCGAGCTGCGAGCTCCTGGGAAGGAGCCCCGATGATCTCGCTCGACTCGCCCGTCGCGTCGGTGCTCGGCGCCCAGACCAAGCAGGGCAAGGCCAAGAAGATCACCGACGGTCTCGGGCTGCGCACCGTGGGCGACCTGCTGCACCACTTCCCCCGCCGTTACGTCCGCACCGGCGAGCTCACCACGGTCAAGGAGCTGCGGAGCGGCGAGATGCTGACTGTGGTCGGTGAGATCACCGAGAGCGACATCAACACCTACCTCGACCGCCGCTCCCGGCGTACGGCGTACCGGCTGGACGCGACGGTGCAGACCGACGGCCCAGCCCTGCGGATGTCCTTCTTCGCCAAGTCCCAGCACGTCAGCGAGTGGCACGCCGATCGGCTCCGGGTCGGGCGCCGCGGTGTCTTCATCGGCCAGGTCAGCACCTTCAAGGGCCAGTGGCAGCTGACCAACCCGACGATGGCGCTGTTCGGCGTCGCGGGTGCCGAGGGCGACGAGACGACCGGCGCCGCCGTCGCGGCCATCAAGGCGCTCTTCCCTCTCTACCCCCTGACCAAAGGCGTCGAGTCGTGGGACCTCCAGCGCGCCATCGCCTTCGCGCTCACCGTCCTCGACGACGTGCCGGACCCGCTGCCCGACGCCGTCCGGGCAGCCCATCGGCTGCCCGACCTCCCGACCGCGCTGCAGTGGATCCACCAGCCCGACACCTGGGAGCAGGTCACCTCGGCCCAGCGCCGCTTCCGCTTCGACGAGGCGCTGGTGACCCAGCTGGTGCTGGCGCGACGCAGGGCGGAGCTCGCCGCAGCTCGGGGGCCAGGCCCGCGGCGGCGGCGGCGGGCTGCTGGCAGCCTTCGACGCGAGGCTGCCCTTCACGCTCACCCGCGGCCAGCAGGAGGTGTCGGCCGAGATCGAGGCCGACCTCTCCCGCTCCCACCCGATGAACCGTCTGCTCCAGGGCGAGGTCGGCTCCGGCAAGACCCTGGTCGCGCTGCGGGCCATGCTCCGGGTCGTCGACTCCGGCGGCCAGGCCGCGCTCCTGGCACCGACCGAGGTGCTCGCACAGCAGCACCTCCGCTCGATCACCGCGATGCTGGGCGACCTCGCCGCCGGCGGTCTGCTCGGCGGTCATCCCGACGCGACCACGGTCGCCCTGCTCACCGGCTCGATGCCCAAGGCCGCCCGCGCCGAGGCGATGCTCCGGGCCGCCAGCGGCGAGGCGGGGCTGGTGATCGGCACCCATGCCCTGCTCCAGGAGCACGTGCAGTTCGCCGACCTCGGGCTGGTCGTCGTCGACGAGCAGCATCGGTTCGGCGTCGAGCAGCGAGCCGCGCTGACCGACAAGGCCGGCACTCCGCCGCACGTGCTCGTGATGACCGCGACCCCGATCCCGCGCACCGTGGCGATGACGGTGTTCGGTGACCTCGAGGTGTCCACCCTCACCGAGCTTCCCGCCGGCCGCGCAGAGGTCCAGACGAACGTCGTACCCCTGGCCGAGCAGCCGCACTGGGTCGACCGGGTCTGGTCCCGTGTCCGCGAGGAGGTCGAGCGCGGCCACCAGGTGTACGTCGTGTGCCCGCGCATCGCCGGCGACGAGCTGGAGCAGGGTGAGGCCGACGCTCCTGCCGACGACGAGGAAACGGCGCCGACGACCCCTTCAGCGCCGCCCGTGCGCCTCAGCGCCGCGGAGGAGGTGGTCGAGGAGCTGCGCGCCGGCCCCCTCGCCGGCCTCCGGCTCGACCTGCTGCACGGCCGGCTGGCTCCCGACGACAAGGACCGCGCGATGCGTGCGTTCGCGGCGGGAGAGACCGACGTCCTGGTGTCCACCACCGTGATCGAGGTCGGGGTCGACGTCGCGAACGCCACGACGATGGTGCTGCTCGACGCGGACCGGTTCGGGATCTCGCAGCTCCACCAGCTGCGCGGGCGGGTCGGGCGAGGTGGCCTGCCCGGGCTGTGCCTGCTGGTGACACGCGCGCCCGCCGACACCCCGGCCCGCGAGCGGCTCGACGCCGTGGCCGCGACCACGGACGGCTTCGAGCTCAGCCGGGTCGACCTCGAGCAGCGCCGGGAGGGCGACGTGCTCGGCCGTTCGCAGTCGGGCTTCCGGAGCTCGTTGCAGAACCTCCGCGTGCTGCGCGACGAGAAGACGATCGTCGAGGCTCGCGAGGCCGCGATCGCCCTGCTCGACGACGATCCGGGCCTCGAGCGCGCCCCCGAGCTCCGCCGCCGGGTGACAGAACTGCAGGAGTCACGGCACTCTGACTTCATGGAGAAGTCATGACGGCCGGCTCCACTGCCCGCGGGGTCACCCCGAGACCATGACGCGGATCATCGGGGGATCGGCGGGGGGACGGCGGATCGCGACGCCGCGGGGTGCCACCACGCGGCCCACGAGCGACCGCGTCCGCGAGGCCCTGTTCTCCGCCGTCGAGTCGTGGTGCGGCTCGCTGTCGGGCCTCCGCTTCCTCGACCTGTACGCCGGCTCGGGCGCCGTGGGCCTGGAGGCGTGGTCCCGTGGCGCGGGGGTCGTCACGCTCGTCGAGCAGGACCGGCGTACCGCCTCGATGATCTCCCGCAACGCCCGCGAGCTCGGCTTCACCCGGGCCCACGTCGTCGCGGGCGCGGTGGCCACGACGCTGAACCGCCCGCCCTCGGCGCCGTACGACGTCGCGTTCCTCGACCCGCCGTACGCCCACCCGAGCTCCTCGGTCGTCGCCGACCTGGCAGCCATGCGCGACCACGACTGGCTCGTGCCCGGGGCGATGGTCGTCGTCGAACGCGGCTCGAGGGCCGCCGAGCCGCCGTGGCCCGAGGGCTTCGAGGGCGGCCGGGAGAAGAAGTACGGCGAGACCATGCTCTGGTACGTTCACGCCGCCCACCTGTAACCGGTCCCAGTCCGTCCCCGACGGACCCCGAGGAGGCCCCGTGCGCCGCGCCGTCTGCCCCGGGTCGTTCGACCCGGTCACCAACGGGCACCTCGACATCGTCGAGCGGGCCGCGTCGCTCTTCGACGAGGTCGTGGTCGCGGTCGGGGTCAACCAGTCCAAGAACCGCCTCTTCAGCGCCGACGAGCGGCTCTCGATGCTGCGCCGCGCGGTGGGCCACCTGCCGAACGTGTCGGTCGAGGGCTTCACCGGCCTGCTCACCACGTTCTGCGCCGACCACGGCATCCAGGCCATCGTCAAGGGCCTGCGCGCCGTCAGCGACTTCGACTACGAGCTCCAGATGGCGCAGATGAACGCCTCCCTCACCGACGTCGAGACGGTGTTCGTGCCGACCAGCCCCGAGTGGTCCTTCCTGGCCTCCTCCCTGGTCAAGGAGGTCGCGTCCTACGGCGGTGACGTGTCGGGTCTGGTGCCCGACTTCGTCAACGAGGCGCTGGTCGCCCGGGTGCGCGAGTCCGACCCCCGGGGGTGACCCCCTCGCCTGCGTTTTGCCGCTGCGACACGCGCGTGGATACGATGAGCGCTGATCTGTTGTGCCCGAAACCGGAAGTGGAACCCTGAGCAAACTGGACCCGAGAGCGCCGCTCGTGCTCGATACACGCGAGCTCGGTCGCCGCCCGGGGTCCCAGCGCGAGGTCTCACGGACGGTGCCGGCTCCAGCAGATCTGGGCAACGAGGTTCTTCGTGTCCCCGAAGGTGCACCGGTCGAGCTCGACCTGCGTACCGAGGCGGTCATGGAGGGCGTCCTGGTCACGGGCACGGCGAGAGCCGGGCTCGAGGGTGAGTGCGCGCGGTGCCTGGAGCCGATCTCCGAGGAGATCGAGGTGAGGTTCCAGGAGCTGTTCGCGTACGACGACCGCGAGGTCGACCCTGACGAGGAGCTCGAGGTCAGCAAGCTCCAGGACGACCTGGTCGACCTGGAGCCGCTGCTGCGGGAAGCGGTGGTGCTCGCACTGCCGTTCCAGCCGTTGTGCGAGGACGACTGTCCCGGGTTGTGCGCCGAGTGCGGTGCGCGGCTCGCGGACGACCCCGGCCATACGCACGGCGAGCCGGTCGACCCGCGGTGGTCGGCCCTGGCCGCGCTGACCGAGCCCGAGCAGGACGACTGAAACCCGGTCCACCGGACCGATCGACGAGGAGAGAAACAGTGGCAGTCCCGAAGCGGAAGATGTCGCGCAGCAACACGCGCCACCGGCGTTCCCAGTGGAAGGCCGTGGCGCCGACCCTGGTGACGTGCGCCAACCCCGCGTGCGGTGCCAAGCACCTGCCGCACCGAGCCTGCGGCACCTGCGGCCAGTACGGCGCACGCGGCCAGCGGCGCCAGGTCCTCTGACACCCGGTCCGCTGAACTACGGCGAGCTCCGTCGCGCGCTCGGTGACCCCACGCTGGACGCCGAGCTGCTGGAGCGCGCCCTGACCCACCGCTCGTACGCCTACGAGCACGGCGGCCTGCCGACCAACGAGCGCCTCGAGTTCCTCGGCGACTCCGTCCTCGGTGTCGTCGTCACCGAGACCCTCTACCGCACCCACCCCGACCTCTCCGAGGGCCACCTGGCCAAGCTCCGGGCCGCCGTCGTCAACGCCCGTGCGCTGGCCGGGGTCGGCCGGGCCATCGGGCTCGGCACCCACGTCAAGCTCGGTCGTGGGGAGGACACCACCGGCGGCCGCGAGAAGGCCTCGATCCTCTCCGACACCGTCGAGGCCGTGATCGGGGCCGTCCACCTCTCCGGCGGCCTCGAGAGCTCCGCGCAGGTCGTGCACCTCCTCTTCGACCCGCTCATCGTGGCGGCCTCGGCCATGGGTGCCGGCCTGGACTGGAAGACCTCGCTGCAGGAGCTCTGCGCCGAGCACGGCCTGGGCGTTCCCGAGTACCTCATCCAGGACGAGGGCCCCGACCACATGAAGACCTTCACCGCGCAGGTGCGCGTCGGCGACACCTGCTACGGCAACGGTGTCGGCCGCTCCAAGAAGGAGGCCGAGCAGGCCGCCGCGGAGACGGCGTACGGCGAGCTCTGCGGTGACCCTGGGCCTCGGCGACGACCCACCGCCCCTGCCCGACTGACCGGTGCCGGAGCTGCCGGAGGTCGAGACCGTCCGCGACGGGCTCGAGCGCCACGTCGTCGGGCGGACCATCGCGTCGGTGACCGTCCTCCACCCTCGTCCGGTACGCCGCGACCTGCGCGGCCCGGCGGGCTTCGCGGCCGCGCTGACCGGTCGTCGGATCGAGGGTGCGCGCCGACGCGGCAAGTACCTGTGGCTCCCGCTCGACAGCGGCGACGCACTGCTCGGCCACCTCGGGATGAGCGGCCAGCTCGTCGTCCAGCCGCCGGGCGTACCCGACGAGCGCCACCTGCGCGTGCGCTTCGTGCTGTCGCCGATCGACGAGGAGCGCTCGGACGTCGGCACCCGGGACCTCGGCGACGCTCCCGTCGAGCTGCGCTTCGTGGACCAGCGGATGTTCGGCGGGCTCTCCGTCTCCGACGGCGGCGCCGAGCTGCCGCCCGAGATCGCCCACATCGCGCGTGACCCGTTCGACCCCGCGTTCGACGACGACCTCTTCGTGGCGCGGGTGCGGCGGCGTACCGCCGGCATCAAGCGCCTCCTGCTCGACCAGACCCTCGTCTCGGGGGTCGGCAACATCTACGCCGACGAGGCGTTGTGGCGCGCGCAGCTGCACGGCGACCGGCCCGGTGAGCGGCTCCGCCCGATCCAGGTACGCCGGGTGCTGGCGGAGGCGAGGGCCGTGATGGGTGCCGCTCTCGCCCAGGGCGGCACGAGCTTCGACGCGCTCTACGTCAACGTGAACGGCGAGTCCGGCTACTTCGACCGCTCGCTGCACGCCTACGGTCGCGAGGGCCTCGCCTGTGACCGGTGCGGCACGCCGATCCGTCGGGTCGAGTTCATGAACCGCTCGTCCTTCTTCTGCCCCCGCTGCCAGCCGGTCCCGCGACCCCGACGGGTGCCCGCGCGAGATTGACCCGGGCGGACCGAGGTGTCACTCTTGAAGACGGCCCCCTCGAACCTGGCGGGTCCCCCACGTCGGAAGGCTCCTATCCATGGCCAAGGCTCTGATCGGCCATCTGCAGCAAGATCGCGGCTTCCCCGTCCGGCTGGCCGCCGACAACGCCCAGCTGCGAGTCAGGGTCGCGGAGCTGGAGGCGCTGGTCACCCGGCTGATGGAGGAGAACGACCGTCTCGCCGTCGCCCAGGCCGCACGCGTGCTCGACCTCGAGCCCGAGCCCCGCGAGATGCAGCCGGCCTGACCCCACGGGGTCACCGCGCCGTCCGAGTCCCGCTCGGTCGGCCCTCTTCGTCGCGCCCTGGCGCCCCCTCCGGCGCGAGGCTGCGGCTCGTCCTCGGGCCGCCCCACCCGGAAGGATGGGGTTGCAGGAACCTGCGTTGCGAGAACTTGTACGTCCAGAACGTCGACACGCAGGACATCGTGAGGCAGAGTCCCGACGTGTGCCGGACGTGGCAGTGAGCCACGGCGGGGACCGGCCGACCATCAGGAGTCATGTCTCGTGAGCAGAAGATTCTTCGCCGCCCTTCTCGGTTCGGGCGCCCTCGCAGTCGGCGCGATGACTGCAGGCGTCGCCGGGGCGGACGCGGCCGCGCCGCACCTCACCCATCTGTCCGGCCTCCACGCCCAGCGGGTCTGCGCGAAGGCGCCCGCCGGTCATGCCGGCTGTCTGGCCAAGGTGCTGGTCAACGACAAGGGCGCGATCCCGATGGCGACCGCGCCGCTGGCCTCGGCCCTGTCTCCCACGCAGCTGCGCGCCGCGTACAACCTGCCCGCCGGGGGTAGCGGCCGCACGGTGGCGATCGTCGACGCCTACGGCTACCCCAACCTCGAGCGCGACCTCGCGGCGTACCGCTCCTTCTACGGGATGCCGGCCTGCACGACCGGGAACGGCTGCCTGAGGATCCTCAACCAGACCGGTGGCACGACGCCGCCGAGCGCCGACCTCGGCTGGTCGCAGGAGCAGGCGCTCGACGTGGATGCCGTCTCGGCCGCGTGCCCGGCGTGCAGCATCCTCGTCGTCCAGGCGAGCTCGGCCAGCTTCACCGACCTGGGCGCCGCCGTGAAGACCGCCGCCGCGCAGGCCGGGGTCGTGGCCATCTCCAACAGCTACGGCGGCAGCGACGCTCCCGACTCGACGTACGGCACGTACTACAACCACCCCGGGATCGCGGTCACCGCGTCCACCGGCGACAACGGCTACAAGGGCGGCTCGTACCCGGCCTCGTCGTCCTACGTCACCGCGGTCGGCGGCACCACGCTGAAGATGTCGGGCACCACCCGTGTCAGCGAGACCGTGTGGAGCGGCGCCGGCTCGGGCTGCTCGACCTACAACGCGGCCCTTCCGGCGGCGTCGACGTTCGGCACCGGCTGCGCCAAGCGTGCGATGGCCGACGTGTCGGCCGCGGCCGACCCGAACTACGGCGGGCTGAGCGTCTACGCGCCCACGTCGCTGACGGCGTCCAGCTGGTCGCAGTACGGCGGTACCAGCGAGTCCGCGCCGATCATCGCGTCGGTCTACGCCCTGGCCGGCAGCGGCTACAGCAACGCGACGCCGTACGCGCACCCCGGCAGCCTCTTCGACATCACCAGCGGGAGCAACTCCAAGCGCAAGTGCCCGCAGACCCAGTGGTGCACCGCCCGGGTGGGCTGGGACGGCCCGACGGGTCTGGGTACGCCGAACGGCACCGGCGCGTTCTGACCGGTCGCCCGACCTCCCAGACGAAGGGGTCGCCCGTCGGGGCGGCCCCTTCGTCGCGCCCGGGGCTTTCGTCGAGTTCGGCGCCGCCCGCTAGCGTGACCCCGTGAGCAACCGATGGGGGATGGCGCGGCCCGGGCGCGGTTCCGACGACGGCTGGTTCCGGCTCGGGAGCGTCGACATCAGCACCGCCGTCCTGGTCTCGGCCCTGGCCGTCGTGTCGTTCGTGGTCTGGGCCCTCGAACCCCCGGGCAAGCCGATCCAGAACGCCCTCACCCTGGACACCGATGCCTTCCTCCACGGTCAGGTGTGGCGGATCATCACCTGGCCGATCGCCTACCCGGTGGGGATGGGGTTCTTCGACGTCATCGCCGTGGCGCTGTTCTGGTACTTCGGGACCGAGATCGAGCGGCTGCTCGGCCGGAAGAAGATGGCCTGGTTCCTCGGTCTGGTGACCGTCGGCCTCGGCCTCCTCTGGGTCGCCGTGATCGAGGCGAGCGGCCGTACCGGTGCCCTGTCCACGCTCAACCAGCTCGAGCTGATGGTGCTGCTGGTCTTCATCGCGGAGTACCCGAGCCGGCGCTTCTTCTTCAACATCCCGGGCTGGGTGATCGGCGCGGTGATCATCGGCCTGTCGGTGCTCAACTACATCGGCGCGCGCCAGGGGCTGCTGCTGCTGAACTTCGTCCTCGGGCTGGCACTCACCGCGGTGATCGCCCGATCGCTGGGACTGATGGCGGAGCTGACCTGGGTGCCCAACCTCGCCGTCCGGCGCAAGGCGAAGAAGTCGAAGAAGAACCGCCGGCGTAGCGGGGGAGAGGGCACCGTGGTGGCCGGTCCCTGGAACCCGGCCCCGACGCCCCCGGTCTCGCGGGACCAGGCCGAGCTCGACGCCCTGCTCGACAAGATCAGCGCGACCGGCATGGACTCCCTCACCGCGCAGGAGAAGGACCACCTGCTCGTCCTGCGCGACCGGCTCCGCCGACGCTAGGCCCCGGGCTCCGGCCCGGGCCCGGCCCCGGGCGCCGCGCCGGCGTGCCAGCTTCATCATCGAACCAGCTTCATCATGCGGAACCAGCTTCATCATGTGAAGGTGTCGAACCGGCACTTCACATGGCGAGCTCACCATGTGAAGTGCAGGTTCGCCTGCATCACATGATGAAGCAGTCAACCGCCACGCGCCGGCCACGACCCGACACCCGGCCACCTGCCCGGGTTCCGGGGTGCGGCTGGGTAGGGTGAGCGTCGCTGCACTTCCCCGCCGGCACCCGCTGCGCCCGCAGTCCGATCGTCGTACGTCCGCAGTCGCGCAGTTCCGGCGGATGCCGGTGGAAGCCCGTGGAAGAGGAGCTCCGTTGTACCTGAAGAGCCTGACCCTCAAGGGGTTCAAGTCCTTCGCGTCGTCGACGACGCTGCAGCTCGAGCCCGGCATCACCTGCATCGTCGGTCCCAACGGCTCGGGCAAGTCCAACGTCGTCGACGCCCTCGCCTGGGTGATGGGCGAGCAGGGCGCGAAGAGCCTGCGTGGCGGCAAGATGGAGGACGTCATCTTCGCCGGTACGTCGGGGCGACCCCCGCTCGGCCGGGCCGAGGTGCTGCTCACCATCGACAACGCCGACGGCGCGCTCCCCATCGAGTACGCCGAGGTCACGATCAGCCGCACCATGTTCCGCTCCGGGGGGTCGGAGTACGCCATCAACGGCACGCCCTGCCGGCTGCTCGACGTGCAGGAGCTGCTCAGCGACTCCGGCATCGGCCGCGAGATGCACGTCATCGTCGGTCAGGGTCAGCTCGACACCATCCTCCATGCGACCCCCGAGGACCGCCGTGGCTTCATCGAGGAGGCCGCCGGCGTCCTCAAGCACCGCAAGCGCAAGGAGAAGGCGCTCCGCAAGCTCGACTCCACCGACGGCAACCTGACCCGGCTCGGTGACCTGCTCAGCGAGATCCGCCGCCAGCTGAAGCCCCTGGGCCGCCAGGCCGAGGTCGCCCGGCGCGCGGCGGTCGTGCAGGCCGACGTCCGCGACGCGCGCGCCCGGCTGATCGCCGACGACCTGGTGACCGCCCGGACCGCGCTCCAGCAGGAGCTCGCCGACGAGTCGATCCTGGTCGAGCGTCGCGAGGAGGTCGAGGCGGCGACCGCCCGGGCGCAGGAGACGGAGGCTCGGCTGGAGGCGTCGCTGCGCGACGACCTGCCGGCGCTGGCCCGGGCACAGGAGACCTGGTTCGGCCTGTCGAGCATGCGCGAGCGGCTCCGCGGTACGGCGTCGCTCGCCGCCGAGCGGGTGCGGAACGCCGCAGGGTCCGAGCAGGAGACGCTCGACCTGGGCCGTGACCCGGCCGAGCTCGAGGCCGAGGCGGCGCGGATCGGTGAGCAGGAGACCGCGATCGCCGCCGAGGTGGAGACGCACCGGTCCGCGCTGGAGGCGGCGGTGACCACCCGGCGTACCGCCGAGGAGGAGGCGGCCGAGGAGGAGCGTCGTGTCGCCGGGCTCCTCCGCGCCGCCGCCGACCGACGGGAGGGACTGGCCCGGCTGGCCGGACAGGTCAACGCCGTCCAGTCCCGCGCGGCGGCGGCCGACGAGGAGATCGGCCGGCTCGAGGCGGCGCGTGCCGCTGCAGTCGCCCGCGCCGACCGCGCCCAGCACGACTTCACCGCGCTCGAGACGCGGATCGCCGGGCTCGACGCCGGCGAGGAGGGCCTCGACACCGAGCACGAGGCCGCGCTGGCCGTCCTCGACGACCTGACGGAGCGGCTGGTGAAGGCCCGCGAGGAGGCGGCCCAGGCCGACCGCGACCGTTCCGGGCTCCAGGCGCGCACCGAGGCGCTGGCGCTCGGGCTCAACCGCAAGGACGGCGTCGGCGCCCTGCTCGCCGCCTCCGACTCGGTCTCCGGCCTGCTCGGGTCGGTGGCCGCGGTGCTGACCGTCGACGCCGGCTACGAGAGCGCGATCGCGGCGGCGCTGGGCTCCGCGGCCGACGCGGTCGCCGTCACCAGCGGCGAGGCCGCGGTGTCCGCGATCGGGCACCTCAAGACCGGCGACCTCGGCCGGGCCGGCCTGCTGCTCGGTGGCCTGGGCGAGTCTGCGACCACGCCCGCCACCAGTGACGCCTGGCCCCGGCTGCCCGGCGACGCGGCGTACGCGATCGACGTGGTGTCCTGCCCCGACACCCTGCGTCCCTCGCTCGCCCGGCTGCTGTTCAAGACCGCGGTCGTGGCCGACCTGACCACCGCCCGCGCCCTGGTCGCCGACCTGCCCGACGTCACCGCGGTCACCCGCGACGGCGACGTCTACGGCGCCCACTTCGCCGCGGGCGGCTCCGCCTCGCAGCCCAGCCTGCTGGAGATCCAGGCCGCCTACGACGACGCCTCGACCCAGCTCGGCGAGGCCGTCGCGGCCTCGGAGAGGCTCGGGTTCGACATCGCCCGCCTCGAGACGGAGCGTCTCGACGCCCAGCGCCGCGTCGACGTGGCCCTGGCCAAGCTCCACGAGTCCGATGCCACCCTGGCGGCCGTCGCCGAGGAGCTCGGCCACTACGGCACCAGCGCACGGTCGGCCCGCGCCGAGGCCGAGCGGATCTCCGAGGCCATCGCGACCGCGCAGGAGGCCCGCGACCAGGACCTCGCCGGTCTGGCCGATCTCGAGAGCCGACTGGCGGCGGCGCACGACGCGACCGACGAGGAGCCCGACACCACACAGCGGGAGCGCCTGGCCGAGGCGGCCCGAACGTCGCGCCAGCTCGAGACGGACGCCCGGCTCGCGCTCCGGACGAGCGAGGAGCGCGCCCGCGCGCTGCACGGCCGCGCCGACTCCCTGCTCCGGGCCGCCACCGCCGAGCGTGAGGCGCGTGCGCGCGCGGTCGAACGGCGCGAGCGGCTGGTCCGCGAGGGCCGGGCCGCGCAGGCCGTCGGCGTCGCCGTCACCGTCGTCCTGGCCAGGCTCGAGGTGTCGATCCACCGCGCCGCCGAGGAGCGGGCCGCGGTGGAGGCCACCCGCAGCGAGCGCGAGCAGGCGCTGCTGTCGGTGCGCGCCTCCCTGCGCGACCTGGCCCGCGAGCACGACGAGCTGGTCAACTCCGTCCACCGCGACGAGATGGCCCGGACCCAGCAGCGGATGCGCATCGAGCAGCTGGCCGAGCGCGCGATGGACGAGCTGGGTCTCGACGAGGACGCCCTGGTCGCGGACTACGGCCCCGACCAGCTCGTGCCGTTCACCGGCGAGGTCGCCGACGGCGAGACCGTGCCCGACCCTGCGCCGTACGACCGGGACGAGCAGGCCAAGCGGTTGCGTGCGGCCGAGCGCGCGCTGGCCATGCTCGGCAAGGTCAACCCGCTGGCGCTCGAGGAGTTCTCGGCCCTGGAGGAGCGTCACAAGTTCCTCACCGAGCAGCTCGAGGACCTCAAGGCGACCCGGAAGGACCTCCTCGACATCGTGCGCGAGGTCGACGCGCGGGTCCAGCAGGTCTTCACCGAGGCGTACGCCGACGTGGCCGCCGCCTTCGACGAGACCTTCGCCCGCCTGTTCCCCGGCGGTGAGGGCCGCCTGGTCCTCACCGACCCGTCCGACATGCTGACCACCGGGGTCGAGGTCGAGGCCCGCCCACCGGGCAAGAAGGTCAAGCGGCTGTCGCTGCTCTCCGGCGGCGAGCGGTCGCTGGTCGCTGTGGCGTTCCTGGTGGCGCTCTTCAAGGCCCGGCCGTCGCCGTTCTACATCCTCGACGAGGTCGAGGCCGCGCTCGACGACACGAACCTCGGGCGCCTGCTCCAGATCTACGAGGAGCTGCGCGCCCACAGCCAGCTGCTCGTGATCACCCACCAGAAGCGCACCATGGAGGTCGGGGACGCCCTCTACGGAGTGACCATGCGCGGCGACGGCGTGTCGACGGTGATCAGCCAGCGCCTGCGCGAGCGCGTCTGACCTCCCCGCGACCACCCTCCGAGCCGTCGCCCGCTGATCGGGATGTAACGCGGGGTTATCACCGCCGAAGTGGCCGCACAGCGCGCACTCAGTAGCAACACCACCGCCGAAGTGCGCGTCCGTACGGCGGCGGCCGTGTCGGCCGTGTCGCTGGGACGCCGGCTCGTCCGCGACAATGGGCCGGTGACCGCCCCGCCTGCTCGAGCCCCCCGCCCGACCCGCGCCGACTTCGTCCACTGGTCGACCGCGACCACGCGCTGGGCCGACATGGACGGCTTCGGCCACATGAACAACGCCCGCTACTTCGAGCTCATCGACACCGCGATCGACCTGCACCTGCAGGAGGCGATCGGCGGGGCCGTCGACTCGCTCGACGAGATCGGCCTGTTCGCCGAGATCGGCTGCCGGTTCTTCCAGGAGGTCGGCTACCCCGCCCCCATCGACCTCGGCGTCGTGGCCGACCGGGTCGGTCGCTCCTCGATCATCTACCGGGTGGGCTTCTTCCAGGGGGACGCCCTCGACGCGGCCGCCGAGGGGCGCGCGGTGATGGTCTACGTCGACAACACCGACCCGGCGCGGCCCCCCACCGCCCTGCCCGACGTCGTACGACAGGCCGCCGGCTCGTTGCTACGGTGACGCGATGGGCTCCCGCGACCCACGTGTCGACGACTACCTGCAACGGCTGCCCGACTGGCAGCGCCAGACCCTGCAGCAGGTGCGGGAGGTGCTCCACCGCACCGACCCGGCGATGACGGAGACCATCAAGCGCACGGTCCAGCCCTACTTCGTCCTCGATGGCAACGTCGCGGCCTTCCTCGCCGCACGCGACCACGTGAACGTCTTCGTCTACGACGGTGGGATCGTGCCCGATCCGGACCGGCTGATCACCGCCGGCGAGGAGAACAAGTCGGCACGCACGATCGGCTTTCGCGAGGGGGACACCGTCCCCGAGGAGGCGCTGCTGGAGTTCTTCCGGCGGCTGGTGGCCGACAACCGGGCCGGCGGCTGGCGGAGGCTGAAGGACCGCTCCGCGGGGTGAGTCGTTTTGACGACCCCCACGGTCGGCATGTCAGGGTGAAGGCATGTGGTTCCTCGTCGCTGCCATGCTCGTGATCCTGGTGCTCGCCGGTGCGGTGGTGCTCTACGTCGCCTTCCCCCACCGGGGCGAGGACGTGCCCCACGTGCCGTGGATCGGCCGCGCGATGCGCAAGGGCGTCGGCGTCGCGCCCACGCTCGACAACACCGCCGACGAGGTCGAGCCTCCGGCCGAGCGCCTCGACCTCTCGAGCCTGCGGTCCGGCGCGTCGCAGACCCGGGGACGCGATCTCTGACGGCCCACCCACACCTGATTGGATGACGGCATGGGTGACTGGCTGTACCTGATCATCGGCGTGCTCGTCCTCGCCGCCGTCCTGGTGGGCGGACTGCTGACCAGCGGTCGCCGCCGCCGTGGTCGCGCGCCCACGACCGGCACCGACATCATCGCGCCGCCGCGCGACGAGACCGCCGCTCCGGCGGACGTGCCCCAGGAGGAGCAGTCCGGCGCGGTCACCACGCTCGAACGGCCCGAGGGTACGGCGTCACGGCTGGTCCGCCTGCGCCAACGGTTGGCCGGCTCCCAGGGTGGGCTCGGTCGCGGCCTGCTCGGCCTGCTCTCCCGCGAGCGTCTCGACGAGGACACCTGGGAGGCCATCGAGGACACGCTGCTCACCGCCGACGTGGGGGTCGCCCCGACCCAGCAGCTGGTCGGCAACCTCCGCACCCGGCTCCGGGTCGACGGCAAGGAGGCCGGCGACCCGCGCGCGGTCCTCCGCGACGAGCTCCTGCAGCTCGTGGACCCGTCCATGGACCGCCGGCTCCAGGTCTCCGGAGAGGACGGCAAGCCCGGCGTGGTCCTGGTGGTCGGGGTGAACGGGACCGGGAAGACCACCACCGTCGGCAAGCTGGCCCGCATCCTCGTCGCCGAGGACCGCACCGTCGTGCTCGGCGCCGCCGACACCTTCCGGGCCGCCGCCGTCGACCAGCTGGCCACGTGGGGTGAGCGGGTCGGGGTCGAGGTCGTGCGCGGCCCCGAGGGCGGAGACCCGGCCAGTGTCGCGTTCCAGGCCGTGCAGGAGGGGATCGAGCGTGGCATCGACACCGTGCTCGTCGACACCGCCGGCCGGCTCCAGAACAAGGCCGGGCTCATGGACGAGCTCGGCAAGGTCAAGCGGGTCCTCGAGAAGCAGGCGCCGGTCACCGAGGTGCTGCTGGTCCTCGATGCCACCACCGGTCAGAACGGGCTCGTGCAGGCGCGGGTCTTCTCCGAGATCGTGGACGTGACCGGGATCGTGCTGACCAAGCTCGACGGCTCGGCCAAGGGCGGCATCGTGGTCGCGGTCCAGCGCGAGCTCGGCGTACCGGTGAAGCTCGTCGGCCTCGGAGAAGGGGCCGACGACCTGGCCCCCTTCGACCCCGGGGCGTTCGTCGACGCTCTGCTCGGCTGAGCGTGGGCTAGCCTCCTGCCATCATGGATCTGCGTCGATGGGCCGCGCAGCACGTCAAGCCCCGTGTCCCGGCCGGAGCGTGGCAACGGCTCCGCAGGCTGGGTGGCCGTCCGCGCGCTCTCCGCGGACGAGCAGCAGGCGCGTCGCCTCGGGCCGATGAGCCTGACCGAGCTCGCCGAGGAGTTCGGCAGCGACAAGTGGGGCGTGCACCGGTACACCCCCCACTACGAGCACCACTTCGCGCCCCTGCGCGACGAGGCCGCCGTGGTGCTGGAGCTGGGCATCGGCGGCTACTCGCGGGAGAAGGAGGGTGGCGCCTCGCTGAGGATGTGGAAGTGGTTCTTCCCGCACGCACAGATCGTGGGCGTGGACATCCAGGACAAGGCATTCGTCGACGAGCCGCGGATCGCGTCGTTCCAGGGCCGGCAGACCGACCGGAGGCTGATGAGGCGCATCGTCGCCCGGCACGGCCGTCCGACCATCGTGATCGACGACGGGAGCCATCGCCCGAAGCACGTCGTCAAGAGCTTCCAGGTCCTCTTCCCGATGCTGGCCGACAACGGCCTCTACGTCATCGAGGACATCCAGACCAGCTACTGGCCGGAGTGGGGTGGCAGCCTCGATCCCGACGACCCCGGCACGTCGATGGCCCTGGTGCGCCGCCTCCTCGACGGGCTCAACCACGAAGAGTTCCTCGTCCCGGACTACCAGCCGTCGTACACCGACCGGCACGTCGTGGCGGTGCACTGCTACCACAACCTCGTCGTCATCCAGAAGGGCGACAACCGTGAGGGCTCCAACAAGCGCGCGGTCAACAAGAAGTGGTATGCCGAGCACCCCTGACGTCACCTCGGGGGGCCGCGTGACCAGGACGCTCGACTTCTTTCCCGACTGGCGCGGCTTCAACCCGTACCAGCACCTTCTGTTCGCCGACCTGGGGCGCGTCGGTGCCACCCCCGCCCCGGTGCGGGGCCTGCTGCGTCACCTGACCACGGCCGCCGCCGCCGCGGACCCCGGCGTGCTCAACGTGCACTGGACGACGCCGGTGCTGCAGTCCGTCGTGGACGCCGGGGACGCCGCGCGGCGGGTGGCGAGGGTGGCCCAGGCGCTCGGTGCCTTCCGGGCAGCCGGTGGTCGGCTCGTCTGGACGGTGCACAACGTGCTTCCCCACGACACCGTGCACCACGAGGCGGAGGTCCTGCTCGCGCGTGCCCTGGCCGAGCACGCCACGGTCGTCCACGTGCTCTCCGAGGCCACGCCGGAGGCGACGGCACCCTTCTACCGTCTCGATCCCGAGCGGGTCGTCTGCATCCCGCACGCGAGCTACCTCGGGGCGTATCCGGACCGGATCGGTCGCGCCGACGCGCGACGCCGACTCGGTCTGGCGGCGGGCGACAAGGTACTGCTGACCCTCGGGCAGATCCGTCCCTACAAGGGCCTGGCCAGGCTCGTCGACTTCGTCGAGGGCCGGCAGGGCCCCGATCCGGCGCTGCGGCTCCTGGTCGCCGGCAGCCTCGGCCGGCATCCCGACGGGCCTGCCTTCGGGGAGCGGCTGGCCGCGACGCCCGGGGTCGTGGCTCACCTGAGCCGGGTCCGCGACGACGAGATCCAGGTGTGGATGCGCGCCGCGGACCTCGCCGTCCTGCCCTATCTCCGGGTGCTGAACTCCGGGGCGTTCCTCCTGGCCGAGACCTTCGGGCTGCCGGTGGTCGCACCGAGGGTCGGGGCGCTCGCCGAGCGCGACGGTGAGGCACACGTGCGGCTGTTCGGCGACGACGACTTCGAGCGGGTGCTCGGCGCCGCCGTCCACGACCTCGTCGAGGACCCGGACGGCGCGGCCACGGCCAGGGCCGGCGCAGCCTCGGCGGCCGCGGCGCGCCCGCCCGCCCGGATGGCGGCGGCCTTCGCCGACGTCGTCGCCTCGGAGTGGGAGTTCACAGAGCCGTAACACAGGGGCCCCGGATCGTTGCACGACGGCAACACGTGACGTCGTACGCCGAAACCTGGGACGACCACTGTGTCCGGCATCGGGGTGGCCGGCGGCCGGACGAGGGGGTCCGCGCCGGCGCCCACCGCTCACTCGTGGAGGTTCCATGGACGGCTACTACGCCTGGATGATCGTGGCGACGGCCCTCGTCCTCATGATGACGACCCCGGCGCTCGCCTTGTTCTACGGCGGCATGACCCGGGCCAAATCCGTGCTCAACATGATGATGATGTCGTACGTCGCCCTGGCGGTCGTCGGCATCGTGTTCGTCCTGTGGGGCTGGTCGGAGGGCTGGGGCGGCGACGGTGTCGGCAACGGCAACGGCAAGCTCATCGCCAACCCGTTCACGATGTTCGGTCTGGACGGCGTCAGCAACAGCAACTACATCTACGTGCTCTTCCAGCTCACCTTCGCGGTGATCACCGCAGCGCTGATCTCGGGCGCGATCGCCGATCGCGTGAAGCTCTCCTCGTGGATCGTCTTCCTGCCGATCTGGGTGACGCTCTGCTACTTCCCGATCGCCCACAACGTCTGGGGCGGTGGCTGGTTCTACGCGCACGTGCCGAACCTGGACTACGCAGGCGGCACGGTCGTGCACATCAACGCCGGTATCGCCGGCGGCATCCTGGCCCTGGTGATCGGTCGCCGGGTCGGCTTCATGCGCGACCCGATGAAGCCGCACAACCTGACCCTGACGATGATCGGCGCGGGCCTGCTGTGGTTCGGCTGGTACGGCTTCAACGTCGGCTCGATCGTCTTCACCTCGGACTCGCTCGCCGACCCGAAGGCGTTCTCCGACCAGTTCTACAGCGAGACCGGCGTGACGTTCATGAACACCACGGTCGCCACCATGGCCGCGATGCTGGCCTGGCTGCTGACGGAGCGGATCCTGCACGGCAAGGCGACGTCGCTGGGGGCGGCGTCGGGTGTCGTCGCCGGTCTGGTCGCGATCACCCCGGCCTGTGGGGCGGTGAACCTCGTCGGCGCGCTGATCGTCGGGGCCGTCGCCGGCGCGGCCTGTGCCTACGCCGTGGGCCTGAAGTTCAAGTTCGGGCTCGACGACTCGCTCGACGTCGTCGGCGTCCACCTGGTCGGCGGCGTCCTGGGCTGCGTGCTGATCGGCTTCGTCGGCACCAACACCTCGCCGCAGGGCGTGGACGGGCTGTTCGGCGACATGAACGGCCTGTTCTACGGCGGCAACGCCACGCTGCTGTGGCACCAGATCCTCGGCGTCCTGTTCACCGTGGTCTGGACCGGCGTCCTCACCACCTTGATCGCCCTGGCCATCAAGTACACGATCGGGTGGCGGCTCAGTGCCGACGACGAGGTCGACGGCATCGACTTCGTGGAGCACGGCGAGTCGGCGTACGACCTCGACGGCCGGTCCGGCGGCGTGCTGGCCGGTTCCTCGGGAGTCCTCGCCGCGTCGCAGGCACCGTCCACGTCCAACGAAGGAGCCCTGGCATGAAGCTCATCACCGCAGTGATCAAGCCGCACAAGTGGGAAGAGGTCCGCGAGGCCCTCGAGACCTTCGGGGTCACCGGGATGACCGTGTCGGAGGTCAGCGGCTACGGCCGTCAGAAGGGCCACACCGAGGTCTACCGGGGGGCGGAGTACGACATCGCGCTGGTTCCCAAGATCCGCATCGAGATCGTCACGGACGACGGGGACGCCGAGGACATCGTCGGCATCGTCCAGAAGACCGCCCAGACCGGGCGGATCGGTGACGGCAAGGTCTGGGTGAGTCCGGTCGACACCGTGGTGCGGGTCCGCACCGGCGACCGCGACGCCGCCGCGATCTGACGTACGACGTGGGGGCCCCGCCGGTCGTGAGACCGGCGGGGCTCCGTCGTGTCCGGGGACGAGACTGGTCCCCCCAGCCGATCGGACGCTCCCGTGGACCGCAACCAACGCAGCGACGAGGCCGACGCGCTCTGCGCCTCGGCCTACGCCGAGGCCGGCGCGCCCGAGAGCGGGTGCGCCCTGGTGGCGGTCGGCGGCTACGGGCGACGTGAGCTCGCGCCGTACTCCGACCTCGACATCGTGCTGGTCCACGAGCCCGGGGTGGTCCTCGGCCTGGCCGGCGAGAAGATCTGGTACCCGATCTGGGACTCCGGCGCCAAGCTCGACCACTCGGTGCGCACCTCGCAGGACATGATCGGTCAGGCCGACGCCGACGTCCGGGTGGCGCTGGGTCTGCTGGACCTGCGACACCTCGCCGGTGACCCGAACCTCACCCTGCGGTTGCGGTCCGACGTGCTGGCCCACTGGCGGCGCACGGCGCGCAGCCGGATGCCGGAGCTGCGTGCCCTGGTCACCAAGCGCCACGAGCTGATGGGCGAGCTGGCGCACCTCTCGGTGCCCGACCTGAAGGAGTCCGAGGGCGGGTTGCGCGACGCGACCGTGCTCAAGGCGCTGGTGGCGACGTGGCTCGTCGACGTTCCGCACGTCGACCTCGAGCGGTCGCGGCTGGCGCTGCTCGACGTCCGCGACGCACTCCACGCGACCGCCGGGCGGGCGACCGACCGCGTCGCTCCCGAGCTGTGGGGCGAGCTCGCCCAGCGGCTCGACCTGGCACGACGAGGCGGTGGCGCAGCGGTACGTCCGCGAGCTCGGTCGCCGGATCACCCACCTGTCGCGGCTGACCTGGCGCCGTGTCGACGGCGTCCTGGCCCGCCCCGCGGGTGCGGGCGTCGTACGTCGTCCGGACCTGCACGTCGTGGAGCCGGGCATCGCCCTGGCGGGCGGCGAGGTCGTGCTCGCACCGGATGCCCGTCCCGCCGGGGACCCGACGCTGCTGCTCCGTGCCGCCGCGGTCGCGGCCGAGCGTGCGTGCCGAGCTCGCCCCGGCCACTGCGACCCGGTTGGTCAAGGAGTGTCCCGCGCTGCCGGACCCGTGGCCCGACGAGGCGCGGCAGGCGCTGGTGCGGCTGCTGGCCGCCGGGCCGGGGCTGCTCGCGGTCTGGGAGACCCTGGAGGAGACCGGCGCGCTGGACGCCGTCCTGCCCGAGTGGGAGCGGATCCGGCTGCTCCCGCACGCGTCGGAGATCCACCGCTTCACCGTCGACCGTCACGTCGTCGAGACCTGCATGGAGGCGGCGGCCCTGATCCGTCAGGTGTCGCGGCCGGACGTGCTGCTCGTCGCTGCGCTGCTCCACGACATCGGCAAGGGCGGCCTGACCGAGCACAGCGTGGCGGGCGAGCCGCTGGCCCGCGAGATCGCTGCCGCGGATGGGGTTCGACGAGACCGCCGTGTCCCTCGTGGGTCTGCTCGTCCGTCGCCACCTGCTGCTCGCCGAGACCGCGACGACGCGCGACCCGGAGGACCCCGCGACGGCGCGCGCCCTGGCCGACCAGCTCGGCACCGCCGAGGCGCTCTCGTTGCTGCTGACCCTGACCGAGGCCGACGCCCGGGCGACGTCGCCGAAGGCCTGGACCGCCTGGCGTGCGGGGCTGGTCCGCCAGGTCGCCGCGCGGACCGCCGGTCTCCTGGGCGAGCCGACGACCGCCGAGGACAGCCCCGGCGTGGTCGCCGTGCCCAAGGAGGTGCGCAAGGGCAGGGTGTCGATCCGGGTCGAGCCGGCCGACGGGGGAGCGCGGGTCACCGTGCTGGCGCGCGACCGGGTGGGCCTGCTCGCCGACGCCGCGGCGCTGTTCGCGATGCAGCGGGCGTCGGTCCGCTCGGCGCGGGCCTGGTCGCAGGACGACATCGGTGTGTCCATGTGGGAGGTGAGCGAGGAGCATCTCGACGAGGCGGTGCTGCGGACCCGGTTCGAGGCGATCGTGGCAGGACGGGTGGACCCGGCGGCCCGGCTCAAGGGTGGCCCCGCCCGGATCGCGCCCTCGGTCGTCGTACGGCCGGAGGCGTCGTCGCGCGCCACCGTCCTGGAGGTGCGGACCGCGGACCGGCCGGGCGTGGTCCATCAGGTGTGCTCGGCCCTGGCCCGCCTGGACCTCACGGTCCGCAGCGCGCACGTGAACACCTTGGGCCCCCAGGCCGTCGACGTGTTCTACGTGCAGGAGGCCCACGCCGGCGCCCTCTCCGACACCCGGGCCGCCGAGGCCGCCCACGCGGTCCGCGACGCCCTGTCGGGATAGTCCCCGACGAGATGGCTCGTCATTTCGGCCGAATCACGACCATCTCGTCGGGGACTATCCGCGCTGCACCAGTACGGCGGGGAGTCGGGGCCGCGGCGGGCCGCCGGTTAGGCTGGGATCCCGCGCCACCCACCTGCTTTCGAGGACTGACTTGTTCGCCACGCTCTCCGACCGCCTCGCCGACACCTTCAAGAACCTCCGCGGCAAGGGCCGCCTCTCCGAGGCGGACATCGACGCGACCGCCCGGGAGATCCGGATCGCCCTGCTCGAGGCCGACGTGGCGCTGCCGGTCGTCCGCGAGTTCGTCGCGGCGGTCAAGGAGCGCGCTCGCGGCGAGGAGGTCAGCCAGGCGCTGAACCCGGCGCAGCAGGTCGTCAAGATCGTCAACGACGAGCTGGTCACCATCCTCGGCGGCGAGACCCGCCGCCTGCGCTACGCCAAGACCGCGCCGACGGTGATCATGCTCGCGGGGCTCCAGGGTGCCGGCAAGACCACCTTGGCGGCCAAGCTCGGGCTCTGGCTCAAGGAGCAGGGCAAGCAGCCGATGCTGGTCGCCGCCGACCTCCAGCGGCCCAACGCCGTCAACCAGCTCCAGGTGAACGGCGAGCGGGCCGGCGTACCCGTGTTCGCCCCGGAGCCGGGCAACGGCGTCGGAGACCCGGTCGAGGTCGCGCGGGCCTCGGTCGAGGAGGCGCGCCGGAAGCTCTACGACGTCGTCATCGTCGACACCGCCGGTCGCCTCGGCGTGGACGCCGAGATGATGCAGCAGGCCGCGGACATCCGCGACGCCGTCAGCCCCGACGAGATCCTCTACGTCGTCGACGCGATGATCGGACAGGACGCCGTCACCACGGCGCAGGCCTTCCTCGACGGCGTCGGGTACGACGGCGTGGTCCTGACCAAGCTCGACGGTGACGCCCGCGGTGGTGCCGCGCTGTCGATCCGCGGTGTGACCGGCAAGCCGGTGATGTTCGCGTCGGCCGGGGAGAAGCTCACCGACTTCGACGTCTTCCACCCCGACCGGATGGCCTCGCGGATCCTCGACATGGGTGACGTGATGACCCTGATCGAGCAGGCCGAGAAGACCTTCGACCAGGACCAGGCGCTCAAGGCGGCCAACAAGCTCACCGGCCAGGGCGGCGAGTTCACGCTCGACGACTTCCTCGAGCAGATGCAGCAGGTCCGCAAGCTCGGCTCGATGTCGAAGATCATGGGGATGCTGCCCGGGATGGGCCAGTTCCGCGACCAGCTCGAGAACTTCGACGAGCGCGAGATCGACCGGATCCAGGCGATCATCCAGTCGATGACTCCGGCCGAGCGGGCCAACCCGAAGATCATCGACGGCTCTCGCCGGGCCCGCATCGCGAAGGGCTCGGGCCGTCAGGTCTCCGACGTGAACAGTCTGGTCGACCGCTTCTTCGAGGCGCGCAAGATGATGATGTCGTTCGCGAAGGGTGGTGGCATGCCGGGCGTGCCCGGGATGCCCGGGATGTCGTCGGGCGGCAAGCGCGGCCGGGCCAAGCAGGCCGCCAAGTCCAAGCAGGGCAAGGGACGCCGCGTGAGCGGCAACCCGGCCAAGGCCGCCCAGCAGGCGAAGGCGGCCGAGGCCAAGGCCCCCGCCAACCCGTTCGGCAACCCCGACGGCGAGGAGATCGACTACGAGAAGGCCGCGGCGGCACTCGACCTGCCCAAGGACTTCTCCAAGTTCCTGAAGTAGGCGCACTCGTGCTCGCCTGGAGCGATACGGCGCACCTGGCTTCGCCTCACGTTCGCATCACGGCAGCAGCTCGGGGAGTGGTGGGTGTGAACCGTTCACGACGGGAGGAATTCGATTCGAGTCCTCCAGTAGCCCGAGCCCAGAACTGGGCCCGTTGTGGTGTGTTTGTGGGAGACAAGCAGCCCGAGGTGGTGCGCCGCCCCCGACAATCCATTCGGCCAGCAGGGCGATGCCCGCCGGGGCATGGGTGCTACGGCGGGCATCTGGGGGCCGACCGTCGAGGCGGGACGCGCCGTCAGCCCTTCTGCAGTAAGCGAAACCGTCTCCGAGGTACGCCCTCCAGGGGGCGGTCTTTGCGTCCGGGGAATCACACCTTGGTACAGCGCGTCATCGACGAGGCGCAGCCCGAGAAGGGCTGGCGTCACTTACAGGACTGCCCCGCGGGGCGCGACCTCCACAGCGGCCACACCCCGCGCATACAGCACCACGAGCCGCTCGCCGTGTCGACAGCGCAGTGCCCCGGAGGCCTCGGACAGCGTGGAGACCACGTGGTCGATGATCTCGCCTTCGCTGGACGCATCGCGATCCTCGTAGGTGACATCCATGCTGTCACCGCTGATCAGTCGGACACGAAGAACAACCGCTTCCATGTTCCGCACACTAGACGCGCGTGACGCCAACCGCGATGAACTGCTCCCCCATCAGTGGGGACTCAGGAGCCTGTGAGGTCACCGAACAAGTTGCATCAGCGCTTCAGGTCGGACAGCGGCATGTGCGGATGCCCGCGGCGGCGACGCGCGGGTCCCAAATGGGGCGGCGCTTTCACGGCGTAGGCGGCCTGGTCGGGAGTCGCGGTTGCTTGCGCACCATAGTTCCGTGCCTACAACGAGCGCCGCGGCGCACACCCAAGCCACCACGCCGAAATCAGCCTCGGCCGTTGGGAGGTCTCCTAGCCCCGTGCGTCGGCCGCACGAGTAGGGCAGGGTCAACCGTGCGTAAGGTATCGGGCTTGAAGCCGTTGTCGACGGCCCAGAGCACTGCTTGGGTGCGTGAGGTGACGTTGATCTTGCGGTAGGCACCACGAATGTAGGACTTCACCGAGTTGATGCTGATGAATGCCCGGGCAGCAATCTCATCGTTGCTCAGGCCCTGGGTGATCAGTGCCAGGATCTCTGCCTCGCGGGAACTCAACCCGGCTGAACGTCCGGGCCAGTCACCCGTTCCGCCCACACTTGTCTCGTGGTCGCCGGTGAGAACGACGATCTCACCGCGCATGACCCGCTCCAGGGCTTTGACGATCTCGGGTCCGGTCAGCACTTTCGACAAATAGCCGCTAGCGCCCGCGGCCAGGGCCTGTTCGATGAGCTCCGGTTTGAGGTTCCAGCTGTAGATCACCACCTTGGCGTCGCTGTGGCGGACGAAGTCCTCCAGGTCGATCCCCTCGCCCTGAATCTGGCCGAAGGTGTCGAACAGCACGACGTCGACGTCGCTGATCACCGGCGTTGACGCCCCGGTCTCAACCACATCGATGCGCTCGGCCGCCAAGAACGAAGCGACCCCCGCGACCACTACGGCGTAGTCATCGACGATCGCCAACCGCAGCGGACGCGCAACCCTTTCCCCCATGCACTGCAGACTAGGCCCGATCATCGAACTGGTGTAGGCCCGCAGGTCCCCACCGCCCGGACATCGGCATGAGACGACGTTCGAGGAGGGCGTGAAGGCGCCCCGCCGCACTGTGTGAGCAGGAGCGACGATGCCAGGCCCGTTGGTACGAGGGGTGTACCCCACACCGGGGGGACAGCGTGGGGTACACGGGAACCGCAAGGCGACATGGGGGGCGCCCCGCGGAACGAATCTCCCGGTCGATCCGCGGGACGAGATCGGGTCCCGAGGATCTGAGTACCGAGGTCTGGGGCACGTGTCTCCGGCAGTGGAACACCGGGTTGCCTCGACGGTACGCCTCCAACCGCGATCCCGGGAAGATCGGCTCTCCCCACAGATGCAAGACACCCCGCCGTCCTTGTGCTCAGCAGGGGCGGCGGGGCGCCGGATGGTCCCGCGCGCCGTGGGGGACGCGCGGAGACCTCCACAGGTGTTCCTGCCCAGCCATGCGGCGGGACAAACATGACGATGCCCGCCGGCGTCTGGGCCATACGGCGGGCATCGCGTCACGGAGGGCGACGCCCCGCGGAGTGTTGGGCCCGCACCCACGAGACGCCACCAGGCTTAGACAAACACAGTCGCATGAGGGGAGGACCACCCGAACAGGGGTATGTCTGGGTGCCGCGCCCTGCCGGGCCCAAAGTCAACAGCAGGGCGCCCCGAGAGGGGCAGCGAAAATCCTCCCCATTCCTCCCCATCCCTAAACGTCGGTGCATGACGACGCCCGCCGGGCACGGGGTAAGGTCCGGCGGGCGTCGAGCCACGTAGCTGGGTGGCATCCCGTCGACCCCCGCACGACAGGACCCGCCCCGGCCCCTCACGTTCCCCGGAGCGCCGCACTCAAACGGGCGACGCCCGCCGGAGTCTCGGGTCTCGAGGCGGGCGCCGCGATCTTGGTGGCGAAGCCCCTGGACATCTCCCGACGACCATGCGGGGGCTTCACCTGAAGGCTGCCTGCGCCGCACTTGCCATAACGCCGGAGGGCCGCGCGTAGCAGGCCCCTGCAATGACCCTGTCGAACCTACACCTCGCGGGGCATCAGCGACGTCCCGCTGAGTCTCGAGCGTTGTGCGAGCGCGCCCGCGCTGACAGGGAGATCCACACGAGCGCGCCCTACCTACTCAGCGCGATGCGCGCCGCATTTGTCACGACCCGCGCAGAGATGACATTCGCGCCGGGGGAACGCCGGCGGGCATCGGGTCCAGCTGGGGCCGCACTGGGCGATCTCAGGGGCGATGACCGTCTGGTAGGCGTTCATGGTGGGTTCCCGTTCACTCAAGGGAAATCGGGCCTATACCGTTGTGAAGCGTGACGCCCGACCAACGAGACCGCACAGCGCTTGTCTGCTGCCTACTCTCCAAGTTCCTCACGTGACTCCCGCGTGCTGACGTGGTGAGCGTCGTCGTCGTCGACGGGGCGAACGTCGTCGGCGCCCGGCCCGACGGCTGGTGGAAGGACCGGGCCGGTGCGGCTCGTCGGCTGCACGAGCAGCTGATGACGGCCGACGTGGACGGAGACATCGTGCTCGTGCTGGAAGGGGAGGCGAAGGCCGGCGTCCCCGCTGGACGTGACGGGCACGTGACCGTCGTGCACGCGCCCCAGGACGGCGACAGCGAGATCGTCAGGCAGGCCCACCGGGCCGCGGACGCCGGGCGCGCAGGTCACGGTCGTCACCGCCGACCGGCTCCTCGCTGCGCGGGTGGCGAAGGCGGGGCCGACCGTCGGGCCGTCCTGGCTGCTCGATCGCCTCGGGTGAGCCCCTCCGGTAGCGGACAGCTCCTGTCCGCTTGCCGTCGTAGCGTCGCAGCATGACGACGACGACGCTCGACGATGCCCGCACCTCCGCTGGACTGGCCGGTCCGCGGCCGGTTCGACCTCGCCCGCTCGATCGGCTTCGGCTTCGGTGGCCGGCTGCCCTCCGCGGGCGACACGATGCGCCTCGCCTTCGTGCTCGACGGGTACGCCGCGCACGCCGGCGTCGCCGTCACCCAGCCGGCCGCCGACCGGGTCAGGTTCGAGGTGGTCGGCGACGTCGACCCGGAGCGCGCCGCGGCGCAGGCCGCCCGCATCCTGTCCCTGGACGAGGACGCGACCGGCTACGACCGCATGGTCGACCGGGACCCGCTGCTCCGTCGTGCCTATGCCGAGCGACCGGGGCTGCGGCCGCCGCTGTTCAGCTCCGCCTACGAGGCGCTGGTCTGGGCCGTGCTGTCGGCGCGCCGGCCGGCCGGCCAGATGCGAGAGGTCCGCGACCGGCTGTCGCGGGCGCACGGGCGGGTGCTCCACGTGGCCGGTGAGGAGCAGGCTGCGCTGCCGACCCCCGAGCAGCTGCTGGCGGTCCACAGCTTCCCGGGCATCCCCGAGGTGAAGCTGCGACGCATGCATGCGATCGCCTCGGCGGCCCTCGAGGGGAGGCTCGACACCGAGGCCCTGCGGATGCGCGACCTGGACGAGGCGTCGGCCGAGCTGCGGAGGTTCGAGGGGATCGGGCCGTTCTACGCCGAGCTGGTCACGGCGCGCGCGCTCGGCCACACCGACGTGCTCCCGCTCAGCGAGCCCCGGGTGCTGGCAGCGACGGCCGCCCGCCTCGGCCGCCCCTCGCTCACCCCGGCGGACTTCGCGTCGGTCGCGGAGGCCTGGCGACCGTGGCGGACCTGGGCCTGCGTCGCCCTCCGCGCCGCCGCCTGACCCTGCCCCCTGGGTCGTCCGCCTGACAGGCCACTAGGACCTCTTGTGGGGCGGACGACCCGAGGACGATGTGGGTCGTCCGCCTGACAGGCCACTAGGACCTCTCGTGGGGCGGACGACCCGAAGGGCCGAGGCGGTCAGGCGAGGTCGGAGGCGCGGATGATCGCCAACGAGAGGGCGCCCATGATCTCGGCTCGGCCGCCGAAGTGGCCGGAGACCACGTCCACCGAGGCCGCAGCCTCGGGATGGGCGTAGCGATCGACACCGCGCCGGATCGCGTCCACCAGCGTGGGGGAGGAGCCCAGCGAGCCGCCGACGACGATCTTCGCAGGGTTCAGGGTCGTGCAGATGCCGGCGAGGACCCGGCCGACGGTGTGCCCGGCGTCGGTGAGCACCCGGCGTACGGCGGTCTCGCCGTGCCCGTCCAGCGAGAGCAGCCCGGGGAGATCGAGCCCGTCGGCGTACACCGGCCGCAGCAGGTCGAGCAGGCGCCGGGTCGAGACCTCGGTCTCGAGGCAGCCGCGACTGCCGCACCGGCACACGTGCCCGTCCTCGCGCGCGAGCACGTGCCCGATCTCACCGGCGAGCCCGGCGACCCCCCGGTGGAGCCGGCCGCCCAGCACGAGCCCGGCACCGACCCCGCTGGCCAGCTTCACGTAGAGCAGGTCCGCAGCGCCGCGCCCTGCGCCGTGCTGGTGCTCGGCCATGGCGCCGCAGTTGGCGTCGTTGTCGACGACCACCGGCAGGCCGAGGCGGCGGCCCAGCTCGTCCGCCGGGCGCGAGCTCGTGCCAGCCGGGCAGGACCGCCTGGTCGACGCGCGCGGACCGCCGGTCGATCGGGGCGGGCACGCAGAGCCCGACGGTGAGCAGGTCGGCGACGGGGATCTCCGCCTGGGCGGCCGCGCGGCGTACCAGGTCTGCCGCGATGTCCAGGGTCGCGGCTCCGTGCGGGTCGGCGTCGGTGACCGTCTCGACCTCGGCCAGCACCGTGGCGCCCCGGTCGGAGACGGCGACGCGGACGTGTCCGTGGCCGATGTCGACCCCGGCGACGCCGGCCGGGCCGCAGTGCCAGCGCCACCAGCAGCGGGGGCCGCCCGCTGCCGCCCTTGTACGGCGTACCCCGGTCCTCGGTCTCGACGACCAGGCCGGCTTCGAGGAGCTCGGTGACCAGGCTCGACACGGTGGTCCGGGACAGGCCCGACCCCCGCGCCAGGTCGGCGCGGCTCTGCGGGCCGCCGGAGCCGAGCAGCGCGGTGACGGCGCGCAGGTTGGAGGTCCTCAGCTGCGCGAGGGAGTGGCCGGGCACGGGACGCAGCCTACGAGGTTTGTCCTGGAAGTGGACTAATTGCGCGCGGTTTCGGACGGGGTACGGCGATGTGGCCTGCGGTCGCGGGTACCGCCGTCGTGATCCAGTTCACACCAGCACTCGGGAGCTCACATGTCACCCATCACCAGGCGACGGCGTACCAGCGCCGTCGCGCTCGGCACCGCAGCGGTGCTCGGCCTCGGCCTCGGCACCCTCCAGACGCCCCAGGCAGACGCGGAGTCGGCGCCCCGCGCCCACGCCTCGTCGGACCGGCCGCTCTACCGTGACGCCTCGCGTCCGATCGGCGAGCGGGTCTCCGACCTGCTCCACCGGATGACCCTCGCGGAGAAGGTCGGCCAGATGACCCAGGCCGAGCGCGCGTCGGTCGACGCCGACACCTCCATCATCACCCAGGACCACCTCGGCAGCCTGCTCTCCGGCGGCGGTTCCGTGCCGACACCCAACACGCCGCGGGCCTGGGCCGACATGGTCGACCGCTACCAGACCGCGGCCCTGCAGACCCGCCTGCACATCCCCCTCATCTACGGCGTCGACACCGTCCACGGCGACGGCAACATGTACGGCGCCACCGTCTTCCCCCACAACATCGGGCTCGGCGCCACGCGTGACCCCGCTCTGGTACGCCGGGTCGAGCACGTGGCCGCGTCGGAGACCAGGTCCACCGGGCCGCAGTGGGCCTTCGCCCCCTGCGTCTGCGTGGCCCGCGACGACCGGTGGGGCCGGACCTACGAGTCGTTCGGCGAGACCCCGGAGCTGGTCGAGAGGATGGAGACCGTCGATCGACGGGCTGCAGGGCCCCCCGGGTCACCTCGACGACAACACCCGGGTGCTCGCCACCGCCAAGCACTTCGCCGGGGACGGGCTCACGACGTACGGAACCGGCTCCAACCTCCAGACGACCGGTGACTACCCGATCGACCAGGGCGTCGACGAGGTCAGCCATGCCACGTTCCGGCGCCTGGCGCTCGCTCCGTACGTGCCGGCCGTGCACCGGCACCACGTCGGGTCGGTCATGCCGTCCTACTCCGACGTCGACTGGACCGAGGACGGCCCCGGCAACCGCATCAACATGCACGGGAACCGGTCGCTGATCACCGGGTGGCTGAAGGAGAAGCAGGGCTTCAAGGGGATCGTGATCTCCGACTACAACGGCATCGACCACATCAACCCGGAGACCTACACCTTCGCGCAGCAGGTCGCGGCCGGCGTGAACGCCGGCATCGACATGTTCATGCAGCCGTCCAACTTCGAGGACTTCGAGACGACCCTCGAGGGTCTGGTCCGGGACGGCACCGTCCCGCGGGCGCGGATCAACGACGCGGTGCGGCGGATCCTGCGCGTGAAGTTCCAGCTCGGACTCTTCGAGCACCCCTACACCGACCGCACGCACCTGTCCGACGTCGGCAGCAGGGCGCACCGTGCCGTGGCCCGCGCCGCGGTCGCGAAGTCCCAGGTGCTGTTGAAGAACCGGCACCGGACCCTGCCCGTCAACGGCTCGCGGCCGGTGTACGTCGCCGGCAGCAACGCCGACAACATCGGCAACCAGGCAGGCGGCTGGACGCTGACCTGGCAGGGCGGCTCGACCAACGTGATCCCGGGGACGACGATCCTCGAGGGGATCGAGCAGAACGCCGACGACGTCACCTTCAGCGAGGACGCGTCGGCGCCGGTGCCCCACCGCGCGGTGGGCGTCGTGGTCGTCGGTGAGACGCCGTACGCCGAGGGGTTCGGCGACGTGGGCGGGCCGCAGTGGGCCTACGACCCCGGCGACAACGGGGTACCGCGCCCGCCGCAGACGATGCGGCTCTCCGACGCCGACACCCAGGCGGTGAAGACCGTGTGTGCGCAGGCCTCGCGCTGCGTGGTCCTGGTCGTGTCGGGGCGCCCGATGATCATCCCGGCCGCGCTGCGGCACGACATCGACGCCCTCGTGGCCAGCTGGCTGCCGGGCAGCGAGGGGAAGGGTGTGGCCGACGTGCTCTACGGACACCGGCCGTTCACCGGCAAGCTCCCCGTGTCGTGGCCCCGCACGGTCGCCCAGGAGCCGATCAACATCGGCGACGCCGACTACCACCCGCTCTACCGGTTCGGCTACGGCCTGACGACGCGGTAGGGACCGAGGTGTCGGGTTCCCCCGTCCGTGCGGGGAACCCGGCACTTCGCGGGAGCGGGTCAGCCCTCGGAGCGCTGCTCGTCCACGCCCAGCTGCTGGAGCTCCTGCTCGGCCATGGGGTGGGGCGGGACGGCCTCGAGGTGGCGGGTCCGCACCGCCGCGAAGGTCCAGACCTTGTTGAGGACGAACGACAGCGGCGTCACCACGACGATCACGATCAGCTGCGCCCAGTAGAGACGGGTCCGCAGTCCGGTGGTGTCGTCGAGGGGGTCGGTGGGCAGGGCGATCGGCGAGCCGAGGTGCATCAGCAGCGTCAGCAGCACCAGCCCGATCGCCTGGCCGAGCAGCCCGACCGCGAGGAACGGCCAGTACTCCCGCCACCACGTGGCGTGCCGACTGCTGCGGAAGGTCCACGAGCGGTTGAGCTGGAAGTTCCAGAGGTTCGCGACCAGGAACGCGATCGTGGAGTACAGGTGGTACCACCGCACGTGGAACTGCGTCGGCTGGAGAGCGAAGAGGGCCACCTCGGGGTGCGGGCCGAGCCGCTTGACCACGACCAGGGTGAGCAGGTTGACGACCACGCCGGTGCCGCCGACGAGGGCGAACCGCACGAACTGCGCCGCGTTGCGCCGGGTGCGGCTCGCCGTCCAGGTGTTCGTGGTGCTCACACTGGCGCACCTTAGCCGCCGCTCCTGACACCTCCGCTCTCCACAGGGTCGCCCCACGAGCCCGAAGTCGCCGGCGGAGCCGGTAGCGTCCGGTCCATGCCCACCCTCCGGTTCCGCGGCCCCGTGCTGCCGGACGGCGAGCCGCGCGACCTCTACGTCGTGGACGGACGGGTCACGCTCGAGCAGCAGCCCGGGGCGGAGACGGCCGCCGAGGGCTGGATCGTCCCCGGTCTGGTCGACGCCCACTGCCACCTCGGCCTCGACGCCCACGGCGCCGTCGACGACGCAGCCACCGAGGAGCAGGCCGTCGCCGACCGCGACGCCGGGGCGCTGCTCCTGCGCGACTGCGGGTCGCCGGCCGACACCCGCTGGGTGCAGGACCGCGACGACCTGCCCCGGCTGATCCGCTGCGGCCGGCACCTCGCGCGCACCCGCCGCTACATCCGCGACTTCGCCTACGAGATCGAGCCGGCCGACCTGACGACGTACGTCGCACAGGAGGCCGAGGCGGGCGACGGCTGGGTGAAGCTGGTGGGCGACTGGATCTCCCGCGAGACCGGCGACCTCGCGCCGTCGTTCCCCGACGAGGCGTTCGCCGCGGCGATCGCGACAGCGCACGAGCACGGCGCGCGGGTCACCGCTCACTGCTTCGGCGAGACCGTGCTCCCCGCGCTGATCGAGTCGGGGATCGACTGCATCGAGCACGGCACCGGCCTGACCACCGACCTCGTCGACACGATGGCGGAGCGAGGCACGGCGCTGGTGCCGACCGCGGTCCAGCTCGACAACTTCCCGGGCTACGCCGGCGCCGGCCGGGCGAGGTTCCCGGCGTACGCCGACCACATGCTCGACCTTCACCTGCGCCGGCGCGACACGATCATGGCTGCGTACGAAGCGGGCGTGGCCATCTTCGCCGGCACCGACGCGGGAGGGGTGCTGCCGCACGGCGGCATCGCCGACGAGGTGGCCGAGCTCGCGGCGTACGGCATGCCGGTGGAGTACGCCCTCGGCGCCGCGAGCTGGCGGGCCCGGGCCTGGCTGGGCTGGAACGCCGAGCTGGACGAGGGCGCCCCGGCGGACTTCGTGGTGTACCCGCGTGACCCGCTCCACGACCTGTCGGTGCTGCGGGAGCCGTCCGCGGTCGTGCTGCGCGGGCGCGTGGTGTGAACGAGCCCCAGCTCGCCGCAGCCCTGCGCTCGGCCGGGTGCGTGTTCGCCGAGGAGGAGGCGAGGCTGCTGCTCGCCGAGGCGTCGTCCCCGGCCGAGCTGATGACCTGGACCGCCCGGCGGATGGCCGGTGAGCCGCTGGAGTACGTCGTGGGGTGGGCGTCGTTCGCCGGGCTGCGGGTCGCCGTCGACCCGGGCGTCTTCGTCCCGCGGCGGCGTAGCGAGCTGCTGGTGACCCTCGCCGGCCGGTTCCCCGCCCAGGTCGTGGTCGACCTCTGCTGCGGCAGCGGGGCGCTCGGTGCCGCTCTCGTCGGGCAGTGGCCGGACGCCGAGGTGTACGCCGCCGACTCCGACCCGGCCGCGGTGACGAGCGCTCGCCGCAACCTGCCGCCCGACCGGGTCTTCGCCGGCGATCTCTACGACGCGCTGCCCGACGACCTGCGCGGACGGGTCGACCTGCTGGTCGTGAACGCGCCGTACGTCCCGCACGACCAGATCGCGACCATGCCCCGCGAGGCGCGCGACCACGAGCACCGGATCGCGCTCGACGGTGGTCCGGACGGCCTCGACGTGCAGCGACGGGTGGTGGCCGGAGCCCGGGGCTGGCTGGGCGCCGGCGGTCGGCTGCTCGTCGAGACCGGTCGCGGTCAGGCGGAGCGGACGGCCGCCCTGTTCGCCGCGGCGGGCTTCGCGGCGACCGTCGAGACCGACGACGAGATCGGCGCCACGGTCGTGGCCGGCCGGGCCTGAGCTGCGCGCGGGAGTGCGATCGCGCCGGATTCGGTCCCTCCGCGCCGGTCTGGCAGAATGACGCGCTGAGTCTGCGTGTCCCGGACCCTCTCATCCGGAGCGCTGCAGCCCACCGAGGCGAACGCCCGTGTCCCCACAAGGCGCGCGACCCTCACCCACTGACAAGCTTTCGAGGAGACCCCACAACCGTGGCCGTCAAGATTCGTCTCAAGCGCCTGGGCAAGGTCCGGGTGCCGATGTACCGCATCGTCGTCGTCGACGCGCGCAAGAAGCGCGATGGTCGAGTGCTCGAGGAGATCGGCAAGTACCACCCCAAGGAGGACCCGTCGTACATCTCGGTGGTCTCCGACCGGGCCCAGTACTGGCTCGGCGTGGGCGCGCAGCCGTCCGACGCCGTCGCCAAGCTGCTCAAGATCACCGGTGACTGGCAGACCTTCAAGGGTGTCGGCGGCACCGAGGGCACCCTCAAGGTGGCCGAGCCCAAGCGCGACAAGCTGGAGATCTTCAACGAGGCTCTCAAGGACGCCGCCAGCGAGCCCAAGGCCGAGGCCGTGACCCGCAAGGCGTCGAAGAAGTCCGCCGAGAAGTCGGAGAAGGCCGAGAAGCCCGCCGACGAGGCCAAGGCGGAGAAGCCCGCCGAGAGGCCAAGGCGGAGAAGCCCGCCGAGCCGAGGCCGCCGACGGCTGCCGACGGAGACCGCAGCCGAGCCCGCCGCCGAGGCGCCGGTCGCCGAGGAGGCTGCGCCGGTCCCCGCCGACGAGACTCCCGAGGGTGCCGCCGACGCGGCCGAGACGGCGGAGACCGCCCAGGCGGACGCCGACGCCAAGACCGACCCAGCAACCGACGGGGCCTGACCCGTGCTGGCCGAGGCTCTCGAGCACCTCGTCCGCGGGGTGGTCGACCATCCCGACGACGTCAGCGTCCGTGACAAGCAGACCCGACGTGGTCCGCTGCTCGAGGTCCGGGTCCACCCCGACGACCTCGGCAAGGTCATCGGGCGTGGCGGCCGGACCGCGACGGCGTTCCGTACCGTGATCTCGGCCCTGGCCGGTCGCGGTGGCTCCCGGATCGACTTCGTCGACGTCGACCGCGTGCGCTGACGCTCGGCTGACCGACACGTGAGGGTGTCGCCCGGACTCCGGGCGGCACCCTTCGTCGTACCCCCGCGTCTCTCTTCGGGTCGTCCGCCTGAGCGGCCGGTAGGGGTGCCTGTGGGGCGGACGACCCGGTGCCCGAGACAGGTCGTCCGCCTGAGCGGCCGGTAGGGGTGCCTGTGGGGCGGACGACCCGATGTCGGCGGCCGAGGGGCACCACTAGCCTGACCGCGTGGACACCATCGACGTCGTGATCGGGCGGATCGGGAAGCCGCACGGGGTGCGTGGCGAGGTGACGGTGGAGGTCCGCACCGACGAGCCCGACCGCCGGTTCGTGGCCGGTACGCCGGTCCGCGCCGAGCGGCCGAACGGCGCGGGCGCGCCGTGGGCCGAGCTGACCGTGGTCTCGACCCGCTGGCACCAGACCACGCTCCTGGTCCGCTTCGAGGAGCTGACGGACCGCACCACGGCCGAGGCCGCCCGCGGGCTGCTCCTGCACGCCGACGTACCGGCCGACGAGACGCCCGAGGACCCCGACGAGTTCTACGACCACCAGCTGGTCGGCCTGGCCGCGGAGGACCTCGACGGCCGTCCGCTCGGCGAGGTGACGGCCGTCCTGCACGGCGCCCAGGACCTCCTCCAGATCCGCGCCGTCGACGGGCGGGACGCCTTGGTGCCGTTCGTCGTCGCGCTCGTGCCCGAGGTGGACGTCGCGGCCGGGCGCCTCGTGGTCGCCGACCGTCCGGGCCTCGTCACGCCGTTCCCCGAGGACGACGCGTGAGGTCGGGCCGGTGAAGGTCGACATCGTCACGATCTTCCCGGCGTGGTTCGACGCGCTCGACGTCTCCCTCACCGGGAAGGCCCGGACGTCCGGACTCCTCGACGTCTCCGTGCACGACCTCCGCGACTGGACCCACGACCGGCACCGCAGCGTCGACGACACGCCCTACGGCGGCGGGGCCGGCATGGTGATGAGGCCGGAGCCCTGGGGCGAGGCGCTCGACGCGCTGGCGACGACCGGGTCGCCCGGCGAAGCGCGCCGGCCGACGCTGGTCGTCCCGACCCCGAGCGGCCGGCCGTTCACGCAGGCCGTGGCCCGCGAGCTGGCCGGCAGCGAGCACCTGGTGTTCGCGTGCGGACGCTACGAAGGCATCGACCAGCGCGTCATCGACGATGCCGCCTCGACGTACGACGTTTGCGAGCTCTCGCTGGGCGACTTCGTGCTGAACGGGGGAGAGGTGGCCGCGCTGGCGTTCCTCGAGGCGGTCGTCCGCCTGCTGCCCGGCTTCATGGGCAACCCCGAGTCGCTGGCCGAGGAGTCCCACGAGGACGGCCTCCTGGAGTACCCCGTCTACACCAAGCCCGCCTCCTGGCGCGGTCACGACGTACCTCCGGTCCTGCTCTCCGGTGACCACGCCGCCATCGCTGCCTGGCGCCGTGCCGAGTCGGTACGCCGCACCGTCGCGCGCCGCCCGGACCTCGCCCACCCCGCGGCGCAGGTCGGTATCGGCGACCTCGCCCTGGAGGTCGCCGTGGTCACGCGGGCCGACGCCGGCGAGCTCTTCACCCTGACCCGCGCCTGCTGGCTGCAGGAGCTGCAGGCGAACCCGGGGGTCCGCGTCCCGGCGCTGGAGGAGTCGTTCGAGGACCTGCTGCGCAGCCTCGACGAGTGGACGACCTTCGTCGCGCGCGCCGGCGGCCGCCTGGTGGGCTCGGCCCGCGGCCGCGCGGAGGGCACGGTCTGGGACGTCGGCCGGGTGATGGTCGCACCCGACCTCCAGGGGCGGGGGCTGGGCCGCTACCTGCTCGCCCTGATCGAGGACGCCGCCCCCGCCGAGGTGACGTCGTACTCCCTGTTCACCGGGGCCGGCAGCGTCGACAACCTCCGGATGTACAAGAAGGCCGGCTACCGGCTCCGCGGCCCGGCCCCCGGCGCCGAGGGAGCCGTGCTGATGACGAAGCCCCGCCGCTGAGCCGCCGGGAGTCCCTCCCCGCCAGGCACCCGGTCTCGATTTAGCCGGTCCCACCGCGCTGTGGCAGACTCGTCCCTCGGCCCAGTCGGCCGAAGGACCACCCACTCGCCACGGCGGGCCGGGGTCTGTGACGTTCTCCTGCCACAGGGGGAGTACGACGCCGCCGGCACCCACGACTGGCCGACCGGACATCACGCACCACCGGATTCCGCGGCTGACCTGTGGCATCCGTGAGGAGAAGACATGACCAACGTCGTCACCGACCTCGGCAACGCCGCCAAGCGCCACGACCTCCCGGAGTTCCGCGCCGGCGACACCGTCAAGGTCCACGTGAAGGTCACCGAGGGCACGCGCTCCCGCGTGCAGATCTTCCAGGGCGTCGTGATCCGCGTCCAGGGCTCCGGCATCGGCCGGACGTTCACCGTCCGCAAGGTCTCCTTCGGCGTCGGTGTCGAGCGCACCTTCCCGCTCCACTCGCCGATCTTCGAGCAGATCGAGATCGTCACCCGCGGTGACGTCCGCCGGGCCAAGCTCTACTACCTGCGCAACCTGCGCGGCAAGGCGGCCAAGATCAAGGAGCGCCGCGAGGCCTGAGCGGCCCGCGACCACCTCCTTGAGCGCCGAAGAGTCGCCGCCTGCCCGCGGCAGGCGTAGGCACGCCCTGCCGCTGTGGCTGGAGACGGTGCTGCTCGTCGTCGTCGCCGTCGGGCTGGCGATCGTCATCAAGTCGTTCTTCGCCCAGGCCTTCTACGTCCCGTCGGAGTCGATGGAGCCGGGGCTGGTGAAGAACGACCGGATCCTGGTCGAGAAGCCGTCGTACTGGTTCGGCGGTACGCCGCAGCGCGGCGACGTCGTGGTCTTCGCCGACCCCGGCGGCTGGCTCAGCGCCGAGGAGGACGCCGGCCCCTCCAGCCTGGTCGGCAGGGCGCTGGTCAAGGTCGGCCTGTACCCGGCCGGCGGCCACCTGGTGAAGCGGGTGGTCGGGGTGGCCGGAGACACCATCCACTGCTGCGACAAGCAGGGGCGCCTCCTGGTCAACGGACATCCGCTCGACGAGTCCGGCTACCTGACCGAGGGTCTGAAGTGCGCCGGCCCCGAGGTGAACCGGTGCGATCGCGACTGGACCGCGGGCCCGGTCCCGGCCGGAAAGCTGTTCGTGATGGGCGACAACCGCGGCAACTCCGCGGACTCGGCCTACCACCTGTGCCATCCGCGTGCGCCGTACTGCGGACGCGGGAGCGCCTTCGTCCCGGTCTCCGACGTCGTCGGGAAGGTCGCGGTGCTGCTGTGGCCGTCGAGCCGCTTCCATCTCGTCCACCGGCCCTCGGACTTCGCGGACGTCCCCACCTCCTGATCTCCACCCACTGGTTAGGCTCACGACGTGATCACCCCTGCCTCGACGTCCCCGCTCCCGGGCTCGTGCGGTGAGGCCGCATGAGTGCGGACGACGGCGCGGCCACCTCCGTCGACGTGCCCGACCGGAGCGCGCCGGAGCAGCCGAAGCACCATCTGCCGCTGTGGCAGGAGACGTTGCTGCTGCTGACCATCGCGATCGTGCTGGCGGTGGTGATCAAGGCGTTCTTCGTGCAGGCCTTCTACATCCCGTCGGAGTCGATGGAGCCGGGCCTGGTCAAGAACGACCGGATCCTGGTCGAGAAGCCGTCCTACTGGTTCGGCGGTACGCCCCAGCGCGGTGACGTCGTGGTCTTCAAGGACCCCGGCGGCTGGCTCAGCGAGGAGGAGGACGCCGGGCCGTCCAACCCGATCGGACAGCTGATGGCCAAGATCGGGCTCTACCCCTCCGGCGGCCACCTGGTGAAGCGGGTGATCGGCGTCGAGGGAGACACCATCCACTGCTGCGACAAGCAGGGGCGGATCCTGGTGAACGGGCAGCCGCTCGACGAGGAGGACTACGTCAAGCAGTCGCCGGGGATGGCCTGCAACGGGCCGATGACCACCACCTGCAACTGGACCGCGGGCCCGGTCCCGCCCGGAGAGCTCTTCGTGATGGGCGACAACCGCGACAACTCCGACGACTCGAGCATGCACCTGTGCCAGCCCAAGGCGGCTGCCACCGACTGCACCCGCGATCCCTACGTCCCGGTCGACGACGTGGTCGGCAAGGTCTTCGTGCTCCTGTGGCCCAAGAGCCGCTTCCACCTGCTGCACCGCCCGGCCGACTTCTCCGGCATCCCGAACGGATGACCCGGCTGCCCCACGGAGCCACCGTCCGGCGCGACGCCGGGCTCTACGGGTACGAGCGCGCGCTGCGCCGGGTGGGGATGGAGCTCGTGGCCGGGGTCGACGAGGCGGGCCGCGGTGCCTGTGCCGGCCCGCTCGTCGCCGGCGCCGCGATCCTGCGGCCCGGCAGGTCCGGCGAGATCCCCGGGCTCGCCGACTCCAAGCTGCTCACCGAGAAGGCCCGCGAGCGCTGCTACACCCATATCGTGAAGCGGGCCCTGTCGTGGTCGGTGGTCGTCATCGAGTCCGACGAGTGCGACCGGCTCGGCATGCACGTGGCCAACATCGAGGCGCTGCGCCGCGCGGTGGCGCTGCTCGACGTCCCGCCGCAGTACGTCCTGACCGACGGCTTCCCGGTCGACGGCCTCGGCCGGCCCGGGCTGGCGGTGTGGAAGGGGGACCGGGTGGCCGCCTGCATCAGCGCCGCGTCGGTCCTGGCCAAGGTGACCCGCGACCGGATCATGGTGGCCCTCGACCGCGACCACCCGGCGTACGACTTCAAGACGCACAAGGGCTACGTCACCGACGTGCACAACGCCGCCCTCCTCGAGCACGGCCCGTGCCCCGAGCACCGGATGCGGTTCGTGAACGTACGCCGTGCCGCCGGCCTCAGACGACGTCCCGCTGGTCGAGCCTGTCGAGACCGAGCCCTCCGTGGCCGACCTCGTGGACAGCACTAGGGTCGGAGCCAGCCGGCCACGAGGGGAGTCAGCATGAGCGCCGAGGATCTCGAGAAGTACGAGACCGAGATGGAGCTCACCCTCTATCGCGAGTACCGCGACGTCGTGGGCATCTTCAAGTACGTCGTGGAGACCGACCGGCGCTTCTATCTCTGCAACCAGGTCGACGTGAAGGCCCGCACCGAGAGCGGTGACGTCTTCTTCGAGGTCTCGATGATCGACGCCTGGGTCTGGGACATGTACCGTCCCGCGCGCTTCGCGAAGAACGTGAAGGTGCTGACGTTCAAGGACGTCAACGTCGAGGAGCTCAGCCCGCAGGAGATCGATCCGCCCAAGGCGTGAGCCTGGTCTAGACCAGCCCAGGCTTTACTCGGCCCGCAGGTAAAGCCGACCACAATGGTCGGTGCATGGGGGCAAAGGTTTACCGGTTTCGGGTTCGCGGTCCACCGCATCGTCCTACTGTCGGCTTCGCACAGTGGGGGCTTCTGTGCCCACGACCACGGGTGTCGTGGACAAGAGACGGGTGGACAGGTGTGAGCAGGTTCCGGAGACGACGCGACCAGGGTGGTGCGGCGGCGGTCGAGTTCGCCCTCATCCTGCCGATCATGCTGCTCCTGCTGTTCGGCCTGATCCAGTACGGCTACTACTTCTACGCCATGCAGGCCGGCAGCTCGGCGGTCGGTGACGCCGCCCGCCGGATCGCCGTCGGCAACTGCCAGACGACCGGCCAGGTCCAGACCCTGCTGAAGAACAAGCTCGGCCCGGCCACCACGGCCAACAGCCCGAGTGCCATCAACGTCGACGGTCGCCTACACCAACGTGAACGGCAGCGGCGGTACGGCGCCCGGCGAGATCGGCGGCTCCGTCCAGGTGACCGCGACGTTCCCGACGCTCAACATCCACTTCCCGTTGATCCCGGTCCCCAACGGCGGCAACGTCACCAGGTCGACCTTCGCCCGGATCGAAGACATCTCGGCTACCCAGGGGCAGTGCTCATGAACCGGTTCACCCGCGACGAGCGCGGGGCGGTGGCCGTGATCTTCGGCCTCACCGCCGCGCTCCTGCTGACACTGTGCGCGCTCGGCGTCGACCTGGGCCAGGCCTGGGCCCAGAAGCGCCAGATCCAGGCCTCCTCCGACTCGGCGACGCTGGCCGGTGCCGGCATCGCGGGCAACGACCTGCCGGCCCCGTCAGCCGGCAAGGTGTGCGGGTACGGCACCGGCGCCACCTCGAGCGACCCGGCCACCCAGGACGTCGCCCGCTACGTCGCCTCGAAGGCGTACTCGCCGGTCATCGCCCCGGCCGCCGTGAGCGGTGGTGTCCTGAGCGCGATGGCCAAGCAGCTGACCGACTGCAACGTGGAGCAACGGCGAGGTCTTCTACGGCATGCCGAAGTTCAACAAGTCGACCAAGACCTGGACCCTGACCTACAACAAGAACCAGCTCAGCCTGGTCAGCCCGCCCAGCAACGTGGACTTCGGCTTCGCCGGCATCCTCGGCATCAACGACGTCGACGTGGTCGGGGTGTCCACGGTCGAGATCCAGTCGCCGAAGATGGCCACGCTGCCGTTCTACGCCTTCAGCGGCTGTGACTACGGGCCGCAGACGCTCCAGCAGCCCAACAACGGGCAGTCGGCGGCGGCGGTGCTGTTGGCGAGCCCCACCGACCCGTCGCCGGCGAACACCAACACCACCCTGATCACCTCGATCAACCCCATCTCGTACCCGGTGGACCCGAACAACCAGTTCACCGAGCCACTGGTCCTCAACATGACCAATGTCAACGGCACCATCACCGACGTGGGCTTCTTCGAGTCCGGCAACGCCACCGACGGGACCGGCGCCGGTGACGACGACGAGCTTCTCGGTCAACGCGGCCAAGACCCAGCTCACGATCTCGGACCTCCCGGCCCAGACCCGTGGCGTCTCCGGCGTCCAGGAGTTCTGGTACGTCCGCGTGAAGATCGGAGGCCAGTGGTCGGCGGTCTACGTGGGCAACGGCAACAACCAGACCTTGAACGCCCCGGTGCTGACCATCGGCGACCCGCCGCTGGTCTGCAGCCAGGGCAGCTCCTCGGGCAACTTCGGCACGATCCTGCTGTCGCACGCGGGCTACAGCGGCTGGGACAAGATCGGCGCCGCCAACGTGGCGGTCGGCCTCGACTCCACGCTGTCGATCTACCCCGTGGCGTCCCGGCTGCCGGACGGCACCTGCTCGAGCGCGCAACCGGCCACCATCTTGTGGACCGGTGCCGGGACGAACTGCGTGGACACCGACACCGGCATGTCGGCCAACGTGGCGACCGGTGGCTTCCTCGGGCTGGGGTCGTCGGCCCCGGGAGGCAACCAGTACCTCCTGAAGCCCAATGGCAAGACCAAGTGCGCCAACGGTGGCACCACCGAGGCGACGACGGTGCTCAAGGGTCAGACGATCAACAACGACACGTTGTCCTGCTTCTTCATCAACAGCACGACCCACGTCGGCCGACGTCGACGACAACACCTACACCCTCACCGGCCCGGCGATCTCGGACAAGATCTACAGCTCGCCCCGGTTCGGGTACGTCCCGGTGCTTCCGGTGCAGCCGGCCAACGGTGGCAGCAAGAAGTACCAGATCATCGACTTCCGGGCCTGCTTCATCACCGACCAGCCGGGCTCGGCGATCAAGGGTGACGCGCCCTCGTCGACCAACGGCGTCATCACCGACATCAACGGCGTCCACTCGGTCGAGGTCATCTTCCTCAACCCGAGCTCGTTGCCCAACCCGCCCGTGGTGAACGGGACCATCAACTACACCGGGAGCGGGCCCAAGATCCCGGTCCTCGTGAACTGACACCGCCGGCCCGGGTGCCGTCCACACCCTGACCCGGAGCCCGTCCCCTCCACAGGGGGCGGGCTCCTGTCGTCGTCCGGTCGGACCGTCGGGCGAGCGTGGACGCATGACCACACCACCTCAGGCGGCCACCGCGCGACACCTCGCCCTCGGCGCCTACGGCGAGCGCCTCGCCGCGCGACACCTGACCGAGCAGGGCCTCGTCGTCCTGGACCGCAACTGGCGCTGCGACGCCGGCGAGATCGACCTCGTGCTCCGCGACGGCCCGGTCCTGGTCGTGTGCGAGGTGAAGACCCGGACCTCCGACGCCTGCGGCACCCCCCACGAGGCGGTCACGCCCGACAAGGTGGCCCGCCTCCGACGCCTCGCCGCCCGCTGGATGACCGAGCACGACGTGCATCCCGACGACGTCCGTCTCGACCTCGTCGCGGTGCTGCGGCCGCGCCGCGGCGCCTCGCTGGTCGACCACGTCCGGGGGATCGGCTGATGGCGTTCGCGACCGCCCACACCGTCTCCCTCCACGGCGCGCTCGGCCACCTGATCGACGTGCAGGCGGACGTGTCGCCCGGCCTGGTCGGCACCACGCTCGTGGGCCGCCCCGACCCGTCCCTGTACGAGGCCCGCGACCGGGTCCGGATGGCCGTCATCAACTCCGGCGCTCCGTGGCCGTCCACCAAGCGGGTCACGGTCCTGCTGTCGCCGGCCGACCTCATGAAGCGCGGCACCCACTTCGACCTCGCGATCGCCGTCGCGGTCCTGGCCGCCTGCGGCGACGTGCGCCAGGAGTCGCTCGACGACACCCTGGTGATCGGCGAGCTCACCCTGACCGGTGGGCTGCGGTCGGTCCCGGGCGTGCTGCCGATGGTGATGTCGGCGTCCGAGCGTGGCTACCGGCGCGTGATCGTCCCGGAGCCGCAGGCGCGCGAGGCGGCGATGGTGCCCGGGATGGCCGTGTTCGGCCTGCGCTCGCTGGCGCAGGTCCGTGCCGAGCTGCGCGGCGAGGTCGTCCCGCACGCGCCGCCGGTCGCGCCGATGTCGGGCAGCCGGCTGATCGCCTGGCGAGGGTCGGCGCGGCTCGACGACCACGACCTCGCCGACCTCGACGGCGTGCCCGACGTGAAGTACGCCCTGGAGGTCGCCGCGGCCGGGGGCCACCACCTGATGCTCACGGGCCCGAAGGGCTCGGGGAAGACCTCCCTCGCCGAGCGGCTGCCGGGCATCCTGCCCGACCTGCTGCCGGAGGAGGCGCTCGAGCTGACCGCCATCCACTCCCTGGCCGGAGCCCTCGAGCCGGGCGACGACCTGCTCGTCCGCCCGCCCTTCTTCGCACCCCACCACGACGCCAGCCGGGCCAGCCTGCTCGGCGGCGGCACCGGCCGGGTGCGCCCCGGTGAGATCAGCCGCGCCCACTGCGGCGTGCTCTTCCTGGACGAGTTCCCGCTCTTCCGCACCGACGTGATCGAGGCGTTGCGCCAGCCGCTGGAGAGCGGCGAGGTGACCATCGCCCGCGGCGAGGAGTCCGCCACCTATCCCGCCCGGGGGATGGTCGTGGTGGCCTGCAACCCGTGCCCGTGCGGGGGCTACGCCGGCGGGATGGGCGGCAACCAGTGCAGCTGCGACGAGCCCAAGCGCCGGCGCTACCAGCGCCGGGTGACCGGCCCGGTCCAGGACCGCATCGACATCGTGCGTCAGGTGCTGCCGCCGCTGGGGTCCTCCGAGCCGCTTCCCGGTGAGGTGAGGGAGCGGTCCCGCGAGGTCCGCGCCCGCGTCGCAGCGGCCCGGGAGCGGCAGCGGGAGCGCTTCGCAGGGCGGGGCTGGCGGCTGAACTCCCAGATCCCGAGCGCCGCCCTCGCCGCTGAGTGGCCGCTGCCGGACGTCGCGCGGCGGCGCCTCGACGCCGAGCTCTACGCCGGGCGGCTCAGCCGCCGCGGTGCCGTCCGCGCGCATCGCCTGGCGTGGACCGTGGCCGACGTACGCGGTGCGGGCGCTCCCGACGAGGCGGACGTCGACACCGCGCTGCGCCTGCGCACCGGCGAGCCGTTGCAGGTGCGGGCCCTGGAGAGGCGTGCCTCGTGAGTGACGACGAGCGCCTCGCCCGGGTCGCGCTGGGCCGGCTGACCGAGCCCGGCGACCCGCGCGTGGCAGGGCTGGTGGCGGAGCTCGGCGCCGCCCGGCTCTACTCCCTGCTCCGCGAGGAGCGCGGCCCGGGCGGGCTGCCCACGGAGGTCGCCACCCGGCTCCGCACGCTCGATCCGGAGCGTGACCTGGCTCGGGCCGCGAAGCTCGGTCTCCGGTTCGTGGTCCCCGGAGGACGCGGAGTGGCCCACGCAGGTCGACGACCTGATGCGGGCGGAGCTCCTCGAGGAGCGCGGTGGTCCGCCGCTCGGGCTCTGGGTCAAGGGGCCGGCCCGGCTCGACCGGCTCGGCGAGCGCCGTCGCGGTGGTGGGGTCCCGCTCGGCCACGACCTACGGCGCCGAGGTGGCGGCCGGGATCGCCGGGGCGCTGGTGCGCGCGGGCCGGCCGGTGGTGTCGGGCGCGGCGTTCGGCATCGACCAGGCCGCCCATCGCGGCGCCCTCGCCGTCGACGGGGCGAACGTCGCGGTGCTCGCCTGCGGCGCTGACCGCGCCTACCCCGTCGCCCACCGCGAGCTCCTCGACCATCTCGGACGCACGGGTGCCGTCCTCTCCGAGGTTCCGCCCGGCTGCATGCCCACCCGCGGGCGGTTCCTGTCCCGCAACCGGCTGATCGCCGCCCTCACCTGCGGCACGGTGGTGGTCGAGGCTGCGGTCCGCAGCGGTGCGCTCAACACCGCGACCTGGGCGTCCCGCCTCAACCGTCACCTGATGGGGGTGCCCGGCCCGGTGACCAGTGCCCAGTCCGAGGGGGTGCACGGGCTGGTCCGCTCCGGGGCCGCCACCCTGGTCACCCACGGCAGCGAGGTGCTCGAGCAGGTGAGCGGGTCGGGCTCCCACCTGACGACCCCTCCCCGGGGCCGCGCCCGCCGGCGCGACTCGCTGACCGGCCGGCACCGGCGGATCCTGGACGCCGTCCCGCTCACCCGGCCGGCACCGGTCGACTCCATCGCGACCACCGCGGGTCTCGGCCTGGTCGAGGTGAGGTCGGCGCTCGCCCGGCTCGAGAAGCTGGGTCTGGTGAAGGGCTCGCCGGTCGGCTGGCGGCTCACCCCGGCCGCCCAGGAGTGAGAGACGGCGGGGCGCGGGCTTCGACCGAGCCGGACCCGTGGCGGCGAGGCGAGCGGATCGACCGCCCGGGCCGCCCTACAGTGGCGGCATGTCGAGCCCGACCCGGGACCATCCCGCCGTGCTCTCCGACTACGAGCGGCACCTGGTCTCCGAGCGCGACCTCGCCCCCCACACGGTGCGCGCCTACCTCTCCGACGTCGCCGGACTGCTCGAGCACGCCGACCGGCTCGGCCGGAGCGACCTGTCCGAGCTCGACCTGCGGACCCTGCGGAGCTGGCTGGCCCACCAGCAGGTGACCGGTCGGTCGCGGACCACCCTGGCCCGCCGCGCCACCGCGGTGCGGGTCTTCACCTCCTGGCTGGCCCGCACCGGCCGGATCCCCACCGACGTCGGGGCCAGCCTGCGCTCACCCAAGGCGCACCAGACCCTGCCGCCGGTGCTCCGCCAGGACGAGGCCCGCGACCTCGTCACCGCCGCGGCCCGGCTCGCCGACGACGGCAGTCCCCTCGGCCTGCGCGACACCGCGATGCTCGAGCTGCTCTACGCCACCGGGGTCCGGGTCGGGGAGCTGGTGGCTCTCGACATCGACGACCTCGACCGGTCCCGCCAGGTCGCGAGAGTCCTCGGCAAGGGTCGCAAGGAGCGCACCGTGCCCTACGGCCATCCGGCCGCCCGAGCCGTCGACGCCTGGCTCACCCGCGGCCGCCCGCAGCTCGTCGTGCCGGGCGCCGGAGCCGCGCTCTTCCTCGGTGCCCGCGGCGGCCGGATCGACCAGCGGGCCGTCCGGACCCTCGTGCACCGGCGGATCGCCGACGTGCCCGGCGCCCCCGACATCGGGCCTCACGGCCTGCGGCACACCGCGGCCACGCACCTGCTCGAGGGCGGTGCCGACCTGCGCTCGGTGCAGGAGCTGCTCGGCCACGCCTCACTGGCGACGACGCAGCTCTACACCCACGTCAGCACCGACCGGCTCCGGCAGGCCTACCGGCAGGCGCACCCCCGCGCCTGACCCGAGGTCCGGGGTCACCGCCCTGCCCTGAGCGGCAGGTCGAGCAGGCGGGCCAGCAGGCCGGCGTACGGCGGTACGGGTGGGCGCCAGGCGGGCGCCCGGGGAACCGGATCGGGAGTCCACAGCGGCAGGAGACGGATCGGGCCGCCGCCGACGAGCAGCAACGGGTCGAGGTACGTCTCACCGCGCCGCCATCCCCAGTGGAGGCACGCGCGCGGGAAGCAGTGGGACCCGTCGAGCCGGAGGGTGCCGAGACGGTCGCCGCGCAGCACCTCCTGCCCCACGCGGACGCTCGCGGCCACCGGTTCGTACGTCGTCCGGGTCGCCCCGTGGTCGACCACCACGACGCCGCGTCCCGCCAGCGGGCCGGCGAAGCTGACCCGGCCGGCGAGAGCGGCCAGGACCGGCTGACCGAGCGACCCGGCGAGGTCGACCCCGCGGTGTCCGGCTCCGAAGAGGGTCTCCGGGGGATCGAACGCGCGCACCACCTCCGGCTGCGGCGAGAGCGGCCACACCCCGTCGGGAACCGGGTCCACGGGGGCACCGAGCGCACCCGCCGGCCGCGCGAGGGAGAGCAGCGCGACCATCAGCAGGGCGACGACGATGCTCGGCACGGCACCGTGGACCCGGATCGGGGAGGGGAGTGGCGTACGCATGGCCATCACGATGCCCGGGCTGAGTCGGCGCGGGTGGTGGCCGGGCGGGTGTCGGTGGACCCGCGTGCCGTCGAGGTCCGGCTGTGGACGACGGGCGGGCCGGGCGGGCCGCGTCCCGCTGATTCGCGGCGTGCCACACGCTCGACTATCCTGCTGTGAGCAGTCCCTCCGGGGGCTGACTTCGCACGTCCGCAGACCGCGACGCCTGTCCACTCCGACAGACGACCACCCGTGGGCGACGATCCTCGGTCCCGGCTCTCGAGCCGGGTCGGATCGCGCGCAGACGTCAGGGCAGCCGGCACCCGCCGGCCGCACAGAACTGAAAACAACGGAGCGCACGCCTCGCCTGCGAGCGGGACGCGTGCTCCTCACACAGGAGAACACCTCATGGCAGTCGTCACCATGCGCCAGCTGCTCGAGAGCGGCGTGCACTTCGGACACCAGACCCGTCGCTGGAACCCGAAGATGAAGCGCTTCATCATGACCGAGCGCAACGGCATCTACATCATCGACCTGCAGCAGTCGCTGGCCTACATCGACCGCTCCTACGCCTTCATCAAGGAGACGGTCGCCAAGGGCGGCACGATCATGTTCGTGGGCACCAAGAAGCAGGCCCAGGAGGCGATCGCCGAGCAGGCGACCCGCGTCGGCATGCCCTACGTCAACCAGCGCTGGCTCGGCGGCATGCTCACCAACTTCCAGACCGTGCACCTGCGCATCAACCGCCTCAAGGAGCTCGACGAGATCGACTTCGAGGACGTCGCCGGCAGCAGCCGTACCAAGAAGGAGCTGCTGCAGATGCGCCGCGAGCGCGACAAGCTCAACAAGTCGCTCGGCGGCATCCGCGAGATGAGCCGTACGCCGTCCGCGGTGTGGATCGTCGACACCAACAAGGAGCACCTCGCCGTCGAGGAGGCCCGCAAGCTCCACATCCCGATCATCGGGATCCTGGACTCCAACTGCGACCCGACCTCGTCGACTTCCCGATCCCGGGCAACGACGACGCCATCCGCGCCGTCGGGCTGCTGACCCGCGTGGTCGCCGACGCCGTCGCCGAGGGCCTGATCGCCCGCTCCGGGGTCAAGACCGGCGACGCCGCCGAGCCCGCCGTGGGCGCCGAGGAGCCGCTGGCCGAGTGGGAGCGCGAGCTGCTGGGCGGCGACGCCGACAAGGCCGCCGTGGCCGCCACCGGTGGCGACGCCGCGACCGAGACGCCCGCCGCCGAGGGCACGGGTGCCGCGTCCGAGGCCGCCGAGGCGACCGAGGTCAGCGCCGAGGCCGCGACCACCGCTCCGGCCGCCGTGGAGACCGAGGCCGTCGTCTCGACCGAGCCCGAGGCCGCGACCCCCGAGGCCGCGACCGCCGAGGCGCCGCTCGAGGAGCCCATCGCCACCGACGCCGTCGTCACCGAGACCGCTCCGACACCGAGGCCCCCCGCCGAGGCCGCTCCGGCCGCCGAGGGCGAGTTCGGTGCCGACTCCGCCGCTCCGCTCGAGGACGGCTCGGCTCCCGAGGGCTTCGAGATCAAGGGCAACAAGAACTCGATGAAGTTCCACGCCCCGAGCAGCCCCTGGTACGCCCGCACCAACGCCGAGGTCTGGTTCCGCACCGCCGAGGCCGCGGAGGCCGCCGGGTTCGCCAACGCCGAGACCGCCGCCGAGGGCACCGACAGCGAGACCGTCGAGGCCTGACCGGCCCACGCCGCACGCCGTACGTCGCGCTCCGGCGCGCCGCGCGGCGTACCCCCGACAACTCTGAAAGGCAGGAACGATGCCCAGCTTCACCGCATCGGACGTCAAGAAGCTCCGCGACATGACCGGCGCCGGGATGATGGACGCCAAGAAGGCGCTCGACGAGGCCGACGGCGACTTCGGCGCCGCGACCGACATCCTGCGTACCAAGGGTGCGGCCAAGGCCGCCAAGCGCGGGGCCGAGCGCACCGCCACCGCCGGCCTGGTCGCCCACTCGGCCGGCGTCCTGCTCGAGCTCAAGTGCGAGACCGACTTCGTGGCCAAGGGCGAGGACTTCATCGCCGCTGCGCAGCGGATCGCGGACGCCGCGGCCGAGGCCAAGCCCGCCGACGTGGAGGCGCTCAAGTCCGTCCAGGCCGGCGACGAGACCGTCGACGAGATCGTCCAGGCGCTGGCCGTCTCCATCGGCGAGAAGATCGAGATCGGCGACTACGTCCACTTCGACGGTCCCGTCGTCGCCTACCTCCACAAGCGTGCGGCCGACCTGCCGCCGGCCATCGGCGTCCTCGTCGAGTACGACGGTGACGCGGACGCCGCGCGCGGTGCGGCCAAGCAGGTCGCGGCGATGCGCCCGCAGTACCTCACCCGCGACGAGGTCCCGGCCGACGTGGTCGAGCACGAGCGCCAGATCGCCGAGGCGACCTCGCGCGAGGAGGGCAAGCCCGAGCAGGCGATCGCCAAGATCACCGAGGGCCGGCTCAACGGCTTCTTCAAGGACGTCGTCCTCCTGGAGCAGCCGTCGGTGACCGAGAACAAGAAGACGCGTCCAGGCCGTCCTGGACGAGTCCGGCACCACCGTCATGCGCTTCGCCCGTTTCGAGGTCGGAGCCTGAGCCTCACCCCGAGGGTCTCGCCTAGGTGTGTCCTGACCACCAGTTCTCACGGGAGGCCGGTTGCTGATGACTCGTGCGAGCATCCGCAGCCGGCCTTCTCCGTGTCCCGCCTGTCCGCCGCCCCTAGGTCTTCCGTCAGGCTCGACCAGCGATCCCGAGGAGCCGCCCTGTGACCGCCTACCACCGTGTCCTGCTCAAGCTGTCCGGAGAGGTCTTCGGTGGCGGGAAGGTGGGGGTCGACCCCGACGTCGTGCACCGGATCGCCGGTGAGATCGCCGAGGTCGCGCGCGACGGGTGTCCAGGTGTCCGTGGTCGTCGGCGGCGGCAACTTCTTCCGGGGTGCGCAGATGCAGCAGCGGGGCATGGACCGTGCCCGCGCCGACTACATGGGCATGCTCGGCACCGTCATGAACTGCCTCGCCCTCCAGGACTTCCTGGAGAAGGAGGGCGTCGAGACGCGCGTGCAGACCGCGATCGCGATGGGCCAGGTCGCCGAGCCCTACATCCCGCGACGTGCGATCCGGCACCTGGAGAAGGGCCGCGTCGTGATCTTCGGCGCCGGTGCCGGGATGCCGTTCTTCTCCACCGACACCGTCGCCGCCCAGCGGGCGCTGGAGACCAAGTGCGAGGTGGTGCTGATGGCCAAGCAGGGCGTCGACGGCGTCTACAGCGCCGACCCCAAGCTCGACCCGACCGCGACCAAGTACGACTCGCTCACCTTCCAGGAGGCCCTGCAGGGCAACCTCCGGATCGCCGACGCGACGGCGTTCGCCCTCTGCATGGAGAACTCCCTGCCGCTGATCGTGTTCGGCATGGAGGAGCGGGGCAACATCCTGCGCATCGTGCAGGGTGAGAAGATTGGCACGCTCGTCACCGCGGCCTAGCCCGCCCGACGTCGTACGCCGGCTCTCGACCGGCCCGACCCGCGGCGCCACCGGCTGGCGGTGCCGGCGACAGCGCACGACCAGGCTCGAACACCGAAGGGAAGCAGCCGTGATCAACGACATCCTCAACGAGGCCGACGGCAAGATGGACAAGTCCGTCGAGGCCACGCGGGAGGAGTTCTCGGCCATCCGCGCCGGACGCGCCAACCCCGCCATGTTCAGCCAAGATCATGGTCGACTACTACGGCACGCCCGACCCCGATCCAGAGCCTGGCGTCCTTCACGTCGCAGGAGGCCCGGATCATCCTGGTCGCGCCGTACGACGTGGGCGCGATCGGCAACATCGAGCGGGCCATCCGCGACTCCGACCTGGGCGTCAACCCGGCCAACGACGGCAAGCTGCTGCGCTGCGTCTTCCCCGAGCTGACCGAGGAGCGTCGCAAGGAGTACATCAAGGTCGCCCGCCACAAGGCCGAGGAGGGCCGGGTCGCCGTACGCAACCTGCGGCGCCACGCCAAGCAGGAGCTGGAGAAGATCGAGAAGGACGGCGAGGCCGGCAAGGACGACGTCACCGGTGCGGAGAAGCGCCTCGACGGCATGACCAAGAAGCACACCGACGCGATCGACGACCTCCTCAAGCACAAGGAGTCCGAGCTGCTCGAGGTCTGAGCACTCCATCTGCTCATGACCACCTCGCCACCCGCGCCCGCCGCCCAGGACCACGGGCGAGCGGGCCGCAACCTCCCGGCCGCGATCGCCAGCGCCGTGATCCTGGTCGCGCTCATCGTCGTCACGCTGGTGGTGTGGAAGACCGCCTTCATGGTCGTCGTCGCCGCGGCGGTGGTCGTCGCGGTCTGGGAGCTGCACCGCGGGTTCGGCGCCAAGGGCATCGACCTGCCCGAGCAGCCGCTGATGGCCGGCGGCGTGATCATGGTCGTGGTCGCCTACTTCTGGGGACCGCCGGCGCTGGTGACCGCGACCGCGGTCGCCGCGCTCGGCACCATGCTGTGGCTGCTGCGCCGCGGCGTGCCCGGCTACGTGCAGAACGCCACCGCCTCGGTGTTCATCCTGATCTACGTGCCGTTCCTGGGCTCCTTCGTCGCCCTGATGCTCCGTGAGGGCGGGGCGACCGACTTCACCCGGATGGACGCCGGGGTGAAGGGCGTGTTCACCTTCATCGCGGTGACGGCGGCCTCCGACATCGGTGGCTACATCGCCGGCGTCCTGTTCGGCAAGCACCCGATGGCGCCGGTGATCTCGCCGAAGAAGTCGTGGGAGGGCTTCGCCGGCTCGGCCGTCTTCTGCGTCGCCGTCGGCGTCGCGATGATCGTGTGGGTGCTCGACGCCGACTGGTGGATCGGCGTCTGTCTCGGCCTGATCGCCGTCGTCATGGCCACCCTCGGCGACCTGTGCGAGTCGGTGATCAAGCGCGACCTCGGGATCAAGGACATGAGCCACGTGATCCCCGGCCACGGCGGGCTGATGGACCGGCTCGACTCGCTGCTGGCGACGATCGCCCCGATCTGGCTGCTGCTCCACTACCTGGTCTTCACCTAGGTCGACGACGTGCTCCACCTGGTGCGCCACGGACGCCCGCTGATCGACCGGTCGCGGCCGGCGCACGAGTGGAACCTCGACCCGGCGTACGACGACGACGTGCGCGCCCTGCGCGGCCGCCTGCCCCGGGCCGCTGCCTGGTACTCGTCGCCGGAGCCGAAGGCGTTCCTGACCGCACGGCTGCTGACCGACGAGCCGATCGAGGTCGTCCCCGACCTGCGTGAGCACGAGCGGCCCGGCAGCGACTGGATCGAGGACTTCGAGGCCGTCGTCCGCCGTGCGTTCGCCCGGCCCGACGTCGCGGCGTACGACGGGTGGGAGCCGCTGGCGCAGTGCCGCACCCGCGTGGTCCGGGCGGCCGCCGGCATCCTCGCCACCCACCGCGGAGCCGACGTCGTGCTGGTCGGTCACGGGACCGCCTGGACCTGTCTGGTGTCCGCCCTCCGTGGCGACCCTCCCGACCTCGAGGCGTGGGGGCGACTGGCCATGCCGGACCTCGTCCAATGCGAGGTGCCACGCCACCCGGGTGACATGCTTGCGCCATGAGTGAGGCCGGGGCGCGCGCCGCCGACGACGCGACCCCGGAGGAGCGCGCCGACGACCCGAGCACGGAGTCGGTCGGCGACATTCACCAGGCACCGGCACCGGCACCGGCACAAGCACCGGAACCGGAACCGGCAGCCGGCGACCAGCCGAGCGGCGTGGACGACGACGGCCCGGAGCCCAGCTGGTGGCACCGGTCGCACCCCACCTTCGCCGGCCTCGTCGGCTTCTTCGCCGGCGTCGTCTACGTGATCGCCGTACCCGGGGCGTACGCCGCCCTGCTGGGGCTGCTGGTCAAGGACTCGAGCACGCAGCAGCAGCTGTTCCCGCTGGTCCTGCTCGCGCTGGTGATCCCGGTCGCGATGCTGTTCCCGCGCAAGACGCGCCGGTTCGCGATGTTCATGTTCCTGGGGATCTTCAGCACCGCGCTCGTGATCGCGCTGACCGCGGCGCTGACGATCTGGGTGATGGTCCGGATCGACGGCTGAGCGGCCTCTCAGGCAGTTCACAGCCGAGACGTCGAACGCCGCGCCGTCCCGCCGCCGTACTCCTCTTCGACACCATCGAGGAGGAGCCCATGAAGATCCACGCCGTCCTGGCCGTCGCGGCGACGGCCGTCCTGACCCTGGGTGCCTGCGGCAACAACACCGCGACACCTGCCGCGCCCCCAGGCCGCCGCGAGGAGCCTCGGGCCTGCACGCCGCCGACACCTCGCTCGGCCGCGTGCTCGTCGACGCCTCCGGGCGCACCGTGTACCTGCTCACCGCCGACGGCCGCAACCGATCGACGTGCTCGGCGTCCTGCCTGCAGCTTCTGGCCCGCGGTGACGCCCGGATGGCGGGCACGGCGTCGGCGCGCAGGTCGGCGCGACCGCCACGCCGAGCTGGCCCGATGACCGCCACCGTGGCGGGCCACCCGGTCTACACGTTCTCCCAGGACCACGGTCCGGGGGACGTCAACGGCGAGGGACTGCAGGAGTTCGGCGGCACCTGGTACGCCGTCGCGGTCGGCGGCACGGCCGTCCGCGCGGCCTGGCTCCTCGCCGAGCAGCGCGCAGAGCTCGGCGCCGACGTACGGCCGCGGCTACTGATTCGTGGCGCCCGCCGGTCGATGGGAGACTGGGCGGGCGATGACCGAGTCCCCGAAGCAGCTGCCGCTGGTGATGGCCGAGCCGCGCGGCCGGCGCAAGCCGCCGCGTCACCTCGCCGACCTCTCGCTGGAGGAGCGCACGGCGCTCGCCGTCGAGCAGGGACTGCCGGGGTTCCGCGCCAAGCAGCTGTCGACCCACTACTTCGACCGCCTCGTCGACGACCCCGCCGACATGACCGACCTGCCGGCCGCCCAGCGCGACGAGCTGGTGGCCGCGATGCTGCCGCGGCTGCTCGACCCGGTCCGCACCATGGAGGCCGACCGTGGCACCACGCGCAAGACGCTGTGGCGCCTCTTCGACGGCGCCCTCGTCGAGTCCGTGCTGATGCGCTACCCCGACCGGGTCACCATGTGCGTCTCGTCGCAGGCCGGGTGCGGCATGGCGTGCCCCTTCTGCGCCACCGGGCAGGGCGGCCTCCAGCGCAACATGTCGACCGCCGAGATCGTCGACCAGGTGGTCGCCGGAGCCCGGTCGCTGTCCCGGGACGAGGTGCCCGGCGGTCCCGGTCGCGTCTCCAACGTCGTCTTCATGGGCATGGGCGAGCCCCTCGCCAACTACAAGGCCGTGATCGGCGCCGTACGGCGACTCACCGAGCCCGCGCCCGCCGGCCTCGGCATGAGCGCACGCGGCGTCACCGTCTCGACCGTGGGACTGGTGCCGCGGATCGACCAGCTGGCCGGGGAGGGGATCCCGGTCACGCTGGCGCTCTCCCTCCACGCGCCCGACGACGAGCTGCGCAACGAGCTGGTGCCGGTCAACACCCGCTTCTCCGTCGACGAGACCGTCGACGCGGCGTGGAACTACGCGCGGGTCACCAAGCGCCGGGTCTCGATCGAGTACGCCATGATGCGCGGCATCAACGACCAGGCCTGGCGCGCCGACCTGCTCGCCGACGTCCTGCTCGCTCGTGGCGACTGGGGCTGGGTGCACGTCAACCTGATCCCGCTCAACCCCACCCCGGGCTCGAAGTGGACTGCCTCGGACCCGGCCGACGAGCGTGAGTTCGTACGCCGGCTCGAGGCCCGCGGCGTACCCACCACCGTCCGCGACACCCGCGGCCGCGAGATCGACGGTGCCTGCGGCCAGCTGGCCGCCACCGAGGGCTGGGCGAGCGTCCCGACGGCCGCCAGATGGCGAGTGGCCGCGCGAGCCTCCCGAGAGATGAGCCTGCACTTGGGCCGTATGGCAGCTACGCAGCCGCCGGTCACCGACGACCAGCGCCGCGGCCTCGTCGACGGTGTCGACCAGGTGGACGTGGGACTCCATGGCCCGGCCGCGGGCCAGGGACAGCAACAGCGGCCAGACCGGCTGGTCGACGGTCCAGTACGACCGCCCGACCAGCACCATCGGAGCGACGCCTCCCTCCGCGGCGTAGTAGTTCTCGCAGGCGTCCTGGAAGACCTCCTGCACCGTGCCGGCCGCGCCGGGCAGGAAAACGATCCCGGCGTCGCAGATCTGCAGGAGGATGGCCTCGCGGAGGGCGTTGCGGAAGTACTTGGCGATCGCGGTGGCGAAGACGTTCGACGGCTCGTGCCCGTAGAACCAGGTCGGGATCCCCAGCGACGCCGAGTCCCCCAGGCGCAGGGCCGGGCGCGCGGCAGCGACCCACGCGTCGATGGACGGACGGTACGACGGGACGGCTGCCAGCCGGTCCAACGCCTCTGCCAACACCGCCGCGGGTCGGTGGGCGAGGCGGGCGCCGAGGTTGGCCGCCTCCATGGCTCCCGGCCCGCCGCCGGTGGCGACGGTGTGCGTACGACCGAGCAGTGCGCCGAGCCGGGCGGCCTCGGCGTACGCGTCGTCCCCGCGCACCAGGGCGTGGCCGCCCATCACGCCGACGAGGGTCCGGTCGGTCAGCCAGTCGGTCAGCGCCTCGTCCACCGCGTGGTCGTGCAGGGCCTGGACCAGGGAGTCACCGGGCGACGGCGGCTGGAGGGCCCAGACGTGGGCGCGCCGGTCGAGGGAGTCGGCGTACGACGCGGTGTCGTACAGCTCGTCGGCGGTGTAGAGCGTCGAGCGGTAGCAGTCCACCGGGGCGCCACCGAGGTCCACCGGCGGCGCCTGCGCCATCGGTCCGACCCGCAGCGACCGCCCACGTACCCTCCGCACGCGCCGACTCTAGAGGCGCGGCGGTCGCGAGGTCAGAAGGCGTGCGCCATCAGCTCGCCGAACAGCTCCTGCTCGTCGACCGCGAGCCCCTTGCCCCGGAACCACTTGCAGATGTTCGCGCAGTCGCGCATCAAGAAGTCCATCCCGTTGAGGTTGCCCACCAGGTCGACGATCTGCGGCAGGTCGATGATCACCAGCCGCGGACCCGCCGCCAGGATGTTGTACGCCGAGAGGTCGCCGTGGACGATGCCGTTCTGCACCATCGTGGCCAGCACGTCGCGGAGCTGGTCGAAGTACGACTGCAGCAGCGCGGGCTCCGGCCTGGTCTCCGCCAGACGTGGCGCGGTCTCACCGTCGTGGGTGATCCACTCCATCAAGATCTCCGTCCCGTCGATCTGCACGGGGTAGGGGACCGGCAGGCCGAGGTTCCACAGCCGCACCAGGGCGCCCCACTCGGAGATCGCCCACTCGCCGGCGGCCACCTCGCGGCCGAACGTGCTCTTGCGCTTCAGCGCCCGCTCGTCGCGGGACCGCTTCATCGAGCGGCCCTCGGTGTAGGACGCCGACCGGTGGAAGGTGCGGTGCTCCGGCGAGCGGTAGCGCTTGGCCGCCATCACCACGGCCCGGTCCGGCTCGAGCGGGTCGGCCCGCTCCAGCAGGAAGACGTCGGCCTCCTTGCCGGTCTTGAGGATGCCGAGCTCGGTGTCGACGGCTCCCTGCGAGGTCACCAGCCAGTCGGGGTGCGGCTCCGGTCCGCGCGAGAGCGGCTCGACCGACAGCCACGTCGACCAGCGCTGGCCGTCGTCGAGGTCGTCGTAGGCGTGGAAGTCGAAGACGAAGGACGGGTCGACCCCGCTGAGCGGGTCGACGTGGGTGTAGCTGTCGGTGAGGAACTCGTCGAGCGCGTCAGTGCGCTGCGAGAAGTCGGTGTGCTCCGAATGCATCGGTGGTGGGGCTCCAGACGTGAGAGAGAACGGCGGTGGACATGCCGAAGACTTCGGTCGTCATGACACGCCTCCTCTCACGTGGGCTCCGGCTGTGCCGGGCCTTCCCAACGGGCCCCGCAACGGGCCCTCCAACAGCAGAGCCGAGTGTGACAGCCCTTCCTCCGCGCCGCAACGTCATTCCCGGTACGTTGCAGCCGTGCTGACCCGTGGTGCCGTCCTCCTCGCCGCTGTGACCCTCCTCGTGAGCGGGTCCGCCACGTCCGTGGGCAGTACGGCCACGCCCGTCGCCGGGGCCCCCGGCATCGGCGACCCGTACTTCCCGGTGGACGGCAACGGCGGCATCGACGTGCGCTCCTACGAGGTGCACGACGCGTACCGGTTCGCCGATCGCCGGCTCGAAGGCTGGACCAGAGTGACGCTGCGCACCACCGAGCCGCTGACCTCCTTCGACCTCGACTTCCTGCTGCCCGTGCAGGCGGTGCACCTCTCGACCGGCCGGGCCACCTTCAGCCGGCCGTCGCGCCACGAGCTGAGGATCGAGCCGCGCCACCCGATCGCCGCCGGGACGACCGTCCGGGTCCGGGTCGCCTATGCCGGACACCCGGGCCGCTTCTCGTGGGGCGGGGAGAGCAACTGGTTCGCGACGAGCACCGAGGCGATGGCGCTCAACGAGCCGCACATGGCCGCCTGGTGGTTCCCCTCGAACGACCACCCGCTCGACAAGGCCCGGATGGACCTCCACCTCACCGTTCCTCGGTCCAAGCAGGTCGTGGCCGGCGGCCGCCTGGTCGGGGTACGCCGGTCGGCCCACCACGCGACGTACCACTGGCGCGCGGGAGCGATGGCGACGTACCTCGCGTTCTTCGTGGCCGGTCGCTTCGCGGTCCGCCACGGCTCTGACCACGGACTGCCGTACTACGTGGCGGTCTCACGTGACCTGCCGAGCTCCCAGCGGCGCGCCGCGCTGCACGGCCTCCTGCGTACGCCGGCCATCGTCCGCTGGCTGGCCCGCCACCTCGGCCGCTATCCGTTCCCCCAGACCGGGGGAGTGGTCACCTCGCTCAACCCCGGGTTCTCGCTGGAGACCCAGACCCGGCCGACGTACCCCGAAGGTGTCGGCACCCTGCTGATGGTCCACGAGCTGGCACACCAGTGGTTCGGCGACTCGGTCTCGGTCCACCACTGGCAGGACATCTGGCTCAACGAGGGGTCGGCGACGTTCATGGAGCAGCTGTGGAACGAGGAGCACGGCGGCCAGACCACGTCGTCCTGGCTGCACAGCACGTTCCACACGACGGCCGCCGAGGCGTCGTTCTGGCAGGTGCCGGTCGCAGATCCGGGTGCCGACGACCTCTTCTCCTGGCCGGTCTACGAGCGCGGCGGGATGACCCTGGCCGCGCTGAGGGTCCGGATCGGGCGCGACCACTTCGCGCACCTGCTGAAGGCGTGGACCTCCGGCCACCGGCACGGGCACGGGACGACGGCCCAGTTCGAGGCGCTCGCCACCACCATCAGCGGCCAGGACCTCGCCTCGTTCTTCGACGCCTGGCTGGTGCAGCCGCGGAAGCCGGCCGAGACCGCGGCGAACGGGCTCTGAATCCCTGAGCGGTGACCAGCCGGTGATCAGCCGATGAGTGGAGCGACCAGCTTCGCGATCCGGCTCTCCCGGCGAGTCCGGGCCTCCTCCAGGTCGGCCAGGTTCATCGCGCGCAGGCCGGTGTTGATGCCCAGCCAGCGCAGGGGCTCGGGCTCCCAGGACGGGGAGCGGTGGCCGACCCACGGCAGGCGGGTCAGCTCCGTGTCCCGGCCGAGCACCAGGTCGGCCAGGGTCCGTCCCGCCAGGTTCGTGGTGCTCACGCCGTCGCCGACGTAGCCACCGGCCCAGCCGAGACCGGTCACCGGGTCGAGGCCGACCGACGCCGTCCAGTCGCGCGCGATGCCGAGCGCGCCGCCCCACGCGTGGGTCACCTTCGTGCCTCGCAGCACCGGGAACAGGTCGACGAGCGTGGCGTGGAGCGAGGCGAAGACGTGCTCGTCGCGGTCGTAGGCCGTCCGGATCCGGGAGCCGAAGTGGTACGGCGCGCCCCGGCCGCCGAAGACCAGGCGGTCGTCGGCCGTTCGCTGGCCGTAGATGATCAGGTGACGGTGGTCGCTGAACGTCTCGCGCCGGCGCAGCCCGATCTGCTCCCAGGTTGACTCCGGCAGCGGCTCGGTCGCGATGATCAGGGAGTAGACGGGCACCAGCCGCCGGCGCTCGCCCTCGAGCGTGCGGGTGTAGCCCTCGGTCGCCCGGATCACGCGCTCGGCCCGCACGGTTCCGTGCCGGGTGGTCACCCGGCCGGGCGCGATCGCGGTGGCGGGCGTCTGCTCGTAGAGGGTGACCCCCCGGCGTACGACGGCGTCGGCCAGACCTCGGACCAGCCGGGCCGGATGGATCGCCGCGCAGTCAGGGGTGTACGTCGCCCCACGGACGTGGGTGCCGGCCAGGACCGTCGTCGCCTCCACGGCGTCCAGCAGGCGCAGCTCGTCCTCGCCGCGGCCCCAGCTCCGGGCCTCCTCCACCTCGGCCCGGGCCCGGGCCCACTGGGGGGCCGACCGCGCCAGGGAGATGGTCCCGCCCTTGGCGACGTGGGCGTCGATCCCCTCGGCCGCGGCCGACTGCATCACCTCGTCGACGCTGTGGCGCATGGCGGCGTGGAGCGCCAGGGCGTCGGCACGGGAGGAGCGCTTCGCCAGCGACTGGAGCGACGCCGGGAACAGCGCGGAGCACCAGCCGCCGTTGCGGCCGCTCGCGCCGAAGCCGGCCGTCTCCGCCTCGAGCACGGTGATCCGGAGTGTGGGATCGGCCCGGGCCAGGTAGAGCGCGGTCCAGAGGCCGGTGAACCCGGCGCCCACGATGGCGACGTCGGCGTCGACGGATCCGGGGAGGGGAGGACGAGGGGTCCACGCGTCCGGGGTGGTCTCGTGCCACAGGGACAGCGTGCGGAGGTCGCGGCTCAGCGCACACCCCACGAGTAGGTCTGCTTGCGCAGCTTGAGGTACATGAAGGTCTCGGTCGCGACCACGCCGCTGATCCGGCGGATCTTCGAGGAGATCACCTCCAGGAGGTGCTCGTCGCTCACGCACACGACCTCCACCAGGAGGTCGTAGGAGCCCGCGGTCACGACCACGTAGTCGACCTCCTCGAGCTCGACCAGGGCGTCGGCGACCGGCTCCATCGGCCCGTTCACGCGGATGCCGACCATCGCCTGCCGGGCGAACCCGAGCTCCAGCGGGTCGGTGACGGCGACCACCTGCATCACGCCGCTGTCGATGAGGCGCTGCACCCGCTGACGGACGGCGGCCTCGGACAGTCCGACCACCTTGCCGATCGCGGCGTAGGACCGTCGGCCGTCCTGCTGGAGCTGCTCGATGATGGCCTTGGAGACCTCGTCCAGCGCCGCCCGAGGCTGCTTCTTCGTCATGGTTGCCTATGCTGACAGGCACACCGGCACCGGTCCAGCACCGCGCATCTAAGGATTTCGTCGCTCAGAGGCATTTCTTGCACGGAATCCCTTGTCCGTGCCCGCGCGCATGCGACGATCCGAACAAATTCAGCAGACACAGGGAGGAGTCGATGGCAGGCGGACCCGGAGGAGTCGTCGCGTCGCACGGTCGTTCGAGGCGCGTGGGTGGGGCCGCGTTCGTCGGGGCTCAGCCTGGCAGCGCTGGAGCGTGCCGTTCTTCTCGGTCTCCGGCGCCAGCAGGACCCGGCCACGTGCGTGGCCGAACGACGTCTCGGCGAGCGCCAAGAAGACCTGATCATTCTCGAACTGGCCGGCTACATCGACCCGATCCACAAGGACGGCTCGACGGTGTCGAGTCTTCGAGAAGCAGACCGGGATCAGGGTCGACTACACCGACGACGTCAACGACAACGAGGAGTTCTTCGCCAAGGTCTCGAACGCAGCTCGCGTCCTGCAAGTCGACCAAGCGCGACATGATCGTGCTCACCGACTGGATGGCCGCGCGGATGATCGAGCTCGGCTGGATCCAGACGCTCGACCACCGCAAGATGCCGAACGTCACGCAAGAACCTGATCGCTTCGCTCGAGGCACGGACTGGGATCCCAACCGGGAGTACAGCGTCCCGTGGCAGAGCGGCATGACCGGCATCGCTACAACTCCGAGATCACCGACCCGGGTCACGAGCTTCACAGGAGCTGCTCACCCGGTCCGACCTCAAGGGCAAGGTCGACGCTGCTCACCGAGATGCGCGACACGATGGGCTTCATGCTCCTGCACCGTCGGACGCGGATCCCGAGAACTTCACGCAGACGCCGAGTTCGAGAACGGCCATCGACGCGCTGCACGGCTACGTCGACAACGGTCAGCGTCCGCCGTTCACCGGCAACGACTACCTCGACGACCTCGAAGTCGGGCAACATCGTGGCCTGCGAGGCGTGGAGCGGTGACGTGATCATCGCCCGGCGGACAACCCGAACATCAGTTCGTGCTGCCCGAGGAGGGCATGTCGCTGTGGACCGACAACATGATGGTCCCCAACCTGGCCGACGCACAAGGCGAACGCCGAGGAGCTGATCAACTTCTACTACGACCCGGTCAACGCCGCGAAGCTCGCCGACTGGAACTACTACTTCTGCCCGGTCGAGGGTGCGCAGGAGGAGATGCGCAAGCTCGACAAGTCGGCGGCGAACAGCCCGTTCATCTTCCCCGACTGACGAGACGCTCAAGGACACCTGGGGCTTCATGGCCTTGAACGACCAGCAGGAAATCGAGTACGAGAGGGACTGGGCCGATGTCACATCTGAGTTGAGCACGCCGGGGCTGCCGGCCGAGCAGGAGGCGGCCGACGGTCTGGAGCTACGGGGCCTGACCAAGGACTTCGGGGCCTTCAAGGCCGTCGACGACCTGGACCTCGACGTACCGCACGGGCTCGTTCTTCGCCCTCCTCGGGCCCTCCGGCTGCGGCAAGACCACGACGCTTGCGGATGGTCGCCGGCCTGGAGGACGCCGACGTCCGGCACGGATCCGGCTCGGCGACCAGGACATCACCGTCCGCGAGCCCTACAAGCCGCCCGGTCAACACGGTGTTCCAGTCCTACGCGCTGTTCCCGCACCTCGACGATCTTCGAGAACGTCGCCTTCGGGCTCCGCCGCCGCGGAGTCCGGGGTCGACGACGAGGACCACCGAGATGCTCGACCTGGTGGAGCTCGAGCAGCCAGGCCCGCAAGCGGCCGATGCAGCTCTCGGGAGGGCAGCAGCAGCGGGTCGCGCTGGCCCGGGCCCTGATCAACAAGCCGGAGGTGCTCCTGCTCGACGAGCCGCTCGGTGCCCTCGACCTCAAGCTGCGGCGCCAGATGCAGATCGAGCTCAAGCGGATCCAGACCGAGGTCGAGATCACCTTCGTCCACGTCACCCACGACCAGGAGGAGGCCATGACCATGGCCGACACCATCGCGGTGATGAACCACGGCCTGATCGAGCAGATGGGGGCCCCCGACGAGCTCTACGAGAACCCGCGTGACGACGTTCGTCGCCAACTTCCTGGGCCAGTCCAACCTGATCGCGGGCCGAGTGATCCAGTCCCGCGACGGCGACACGATCGATGGTCGACTGCAGGGCAGAACGGTCGACGGTCGCCCGCGACCGCACGCCATGCCGAGGGCAGCGAGGGCTGGCTCGGCATCCGGCCGGAGAAGATGCTCATCGGCCACGAGGGCGAGGCCCTGGACGCGCCCGGGTCCAACGTCCTCCCGGACGGCGTGGTCACCGACGTCAGCTTCGTCGGTGTCAGCACGCAGTACCTGGTGCGCGATGCCGTGGGGCCAGGAGCTGCATGGTCTTCGAGCAGAACACCGGTCAGCCGCCGGCTGTTCCGAGTACGGCGACGGGTCGAGCTCTCGCTGGTCGCCCCGAGCACGCGTTCCTGCTCGACGCCGAGCAGGACGCGTCGGCCGGCATGATCACGCCGGAGGACGTGTAGATGAGTGAGACGGTCCGCAACGAAGCGGCCTGACCGGCTACGTCGACGGCGATCGCGCCGGCGCCGCGGATGGGGCTGGCTGCTGCTCGTCCCGGGCATGCTCTACCTGGCATCTTCTTCCTACTCCCCGACGTGCAGCTCGTTCTTCACGTCGCTGTACGACCCGAGCGGCTCGTACTTCGACGGCTACACGATGACCTGGCACGTCGCGCAACTACAGCGACGCGATCCAGGACTACTGGCCGCTGTTCGTGCGCTCGTTCGCCTACGCGGGCATCGCGACCCTCGTCTGCCTGCTCCTCGGCTACCCGCTGGCCTACGCGATCGCCTTCAAGGCCGGGCGCTGGAAGAACCTCATGCTGGTGCTGGTGATCGCGCCGTTCTTCACCAGCTTCCTGCTGCGGACGCTGTCGTGGCAGCACGATCCTCTCCGACCACGGCGTGGTGGTGAGCTTCCTGCAGTTCCTCCACCTCCTCCGCGCGGACGGTCGCCTGCTCGACACCCCGTTCGCCGTCGTCGCCGGGCCTGACCTACAACTTCCTGCCGTTCATGACGCTGCCGCTGTTCGCCTCGCTCGACAAGGTCGACCACCGGCTGATCGAGGCCGCCAGACGACCTCTACGCGAACCCGTTGACCGGCTTCCGGAAGGTCACCTTCCCGCTGTCGCTGCCCGGCGTCGTCTCCGGCACGCTGCTGACGCTTCATCCCGTCGCGTGCGGCGACTACATCAACGCCGAGCTGCTGGGGACGCCCAAGCAGTACATGGTCGGCAACACGATCCAGGCGGCGTTCCTCACCGAGCACGACTACCCGCTCGCGGCGACCCTGTCGGTGATCCTGATGGCGATCGTCGTGGTCATGGTGATCGTCTACGTGCGGCGCGCCGGCACGGAGGACCTGGTCTGATGGCTACCTCGTGACGCCGCCACGCGTCGCCGCGGACGGCAGCCGACGCCGCGGCCTCGCACGGCGCTCGGCCGATGGCTCGCAGACCACGCTGGTGCTGTTCCTCGGCATCCTGGTCCTGGTCTACACGTTCGTGCCGATCGGCTACATCGTCGCGATGTCGTTCAACCAGCCCTCCGGCCGCTCGACGACCGCCCAGTTGAGCACCTTCACCCTGCAGCAACTGGACGTGCATCTGCGAGCCGGAGGGGCTGTGCGCCTCGCTGAAGCTGAGCTTCGAGGTCAGCCTCACGGCCACGATCCTGCGCGACGATCCTCGGCACGCTGATGGCGTTCGCGCTGGTCCGGCACCCGTTCCGTGGGCCGCGGCACCTCGAACCTCCTCATCTTCCTGCCGATGGCGACGCCCGAGGTCGTGATGGGCTCCTCGCTCCTGGCCATGTTCGTGGCCGGTGGCTTCGACGGGCAGCTGGGCTTCTCGACGATCGTGATCGCCCACGTCTGTTCTGCCTGTCGTTCGTGGTCGTCACGGTGAAGGCGCGGCTGGCGGGCATGGACGCGCGCCTCGAGCAGGCAGCGATGGACCTCTACGCCACGAGTGGCAGACCTTCCGGCTGGTCACCCTCCCGCTGGCGCTCCCCGGCATCCTGGCTGCGGCGCTGCTCGCGTTCTCGCTGTCCTTCGACGACTTCATCGTCACGAACTTCACCGCCGGCCAGTCACGTCGACGTTCCCGCTGTACGTCTACGGCGTCTCGAAGCTGAAGGACTTCCCGGCTGCAGATCTCGTCGTCGGCATCGCTGATGTTCATCATCTCGTTCCTGCTGGTGATCGTCGTCGAGTGGTGAGGTGCGTCGCGCCCGCGCGTACCGGTAAGCGGGCCCTGGCTCGTCCCGGTCGTCCCGAGCCGGTGCGCCGCGACCCCGTCGAGGCCGCGGCCGGAGCCCGCGTCCAGTCGCCAGCGCACACCTCGACCCCGAGACGGTGCGGATGGTGACCACGCGCTCCGTCGGAGTCGCCGCCGTCACCGGCAGCTCTCGACGCCCTGGCGCCGGGTCTCGACCCGGCCCGGCACGGCCGAGCCCGCCGTGGCCTCGCTCGAGCCGACGTCGCAGACTCGCAACCCCGCCGTTTGGTCCCAAACCGCAGACGCAACCCCCGAAATGGTGCGGTTGGGGACCAAACCGCAGGGTCTGGTCGCCGCCGTCCCACAGCGGCCGGGAGTAGTGCGGGCTCAGATCAGGGTGCCGGCCTTGGTCAGCACCTCGCGCAGGATCTGCTCGATCTCGTCGAAGTGCTCCTGGTCGCAGATCAGCGGGGGAGCGAGCTGGACGACCGGGTCGCCGCGGTCGTCCGCGCGGCAGTAGAGGCCCGCGTCGTACAGCGCCTTGGACAGGAACCCGCGCAGGAGCTTCTCCGACTCCTCGTCGTTGAAGGTCTCCTTGGTGCCCTTGTCCTTGACCAGCTCGATGCCGAAGAAGTAGCCGTCGCCGCGGACGTCGCCCACGATCGGCAGGTCCTTGAGCTTCTCCAGGGTCGCGCGGAACGCCGGCTCGTTCTCGCGGACGTGCTCGTTGATCTTCTCCTTCTCGAAGATGTCGAGGTTCGCCATCGCGACCGCGGTCGAGACCGGGTGCCCGCCGAACGTGTAGCCGTGGAGGAAGCTCTCGCTGCCGGTGAGGAACGGCTCCATCAGCCGGTCCGTCGCGATCATCGCGCCCAGCGGGGAGTAGCCCGAGGTGATGCCCTTGGCGCAGGTGATCATGTCGGGCTGGTAGCCGTAGCGGTCGGCGCCGAACATGTGGCCGAGGCGGCCGAAGGCGCAGATCACCTCGTCGCTGACCAGCAGGACGTCGTACTCGTCGCAGATCTCGCGGACCCGCTCGAAGTACCCCGGCGGCGGCGGGAAGCAGCCACCGGAGTTCTGCACCGGCTCGAGGAACACCGCGGCGACGGTGTCCGGGCCCTCGTTCTCGATCGCGACGGCGATCTCGTTGGCGGCCCAGAGGCCGAACTTCTTCTCGTCGTCCTCGAAGTACGGCGCCCGGTAGTAGTTGGTGTTCGGGACCCGGAAGGTCGACGGCACCAGCGGCTCGAACATCGCCTTCATCCCGGGGAGCCCGGTGATCGACAGAGCGCCCTGCGGCGTGCCGTGGTAGGCGATGGCGCGGCTGATCACCTTGTGCTTGTAGGGCTTGCCGACCAGCTTGAAGTAGTTCTTCGCGAGCTTCCAGGCGGTCTCGACCGCCTCGCCGCCACCGGTGGTGAAGAAGACCCGGTTCAGGTCTCCGGGTGCGTAGCTCGCGACCCGCTCGGCGAGCTCGATGGCGTTCGGGTGGGCGTAGGACCACAGCGGCATGAACGCCAGCTGCTGCGCCTGCCTGGCGGCGGCCTCGGCGAGCTCCGTGCGCCCGTGGCCGAGCTGGCTGACGAACAGGCCGGCCAGGCCGTCGAGGTAGCGCTTGCCGTTGCTGTCCCAGATGTAGGCGCCCTCACCGCGCACGATGATCGGCACGTCGGTCTGCTGGCTGTAGCCGGAGTGACGTGTGAAGTGCATCCAGAGGTGGTCGCGTGCGGCCTGCTGGAGGTGGGCGTTGTCGTAGACGTGATCGTCCTGACCGAGCATGTGTATCGGTTCCTCGTCCATGAGTGCGTGTCCCCCCATGATGGAGGCGTGAGGGGCTTTCCACAAGCGGATCCGTCGAAAAGGGCTCCCATTGTGACGGAATCCGTAGGTCGCATCGGCCCGCTCGACTGATAGGACTACACCATGAGCCGCTACGGACCACAGTTCGGACCCGACATCACCTTCCTCGGCGTCCCTGCCGTGGACGTGGACGACACGGCCGCGCTGGCGGCCGCGGACGTCGTGGTGGTCGGGGCCCCCTTCGACGGCGGTACGTCGCACCGCCCGGGCACCCGGTTCGGTCCCTCGGCGATCCGGCAGACCTGCTACCTGCCGCAGGACGGCTCGCGGCCCCACCTCGCGCTCCGCGTGGATGCGCTGCAGGACCTCGCGGTGGTCGACATGGGTGACGTGGAGATGCCGCCGGGTGAGATCGAGCGTGCCCTGCACGCCCTCGAGGAGGCGGTGTACGCCGTCGCCGCCGCCGGCGCCGTACCGCTCGTGCTGGGCGGTGACCACTCGATCGCGCTCCCGGACGCCACCGGGGTGGCGCGTCACCTCGGCTACGGCAAGGTCTCCATGATCCACTTCGACGCCCACGCCGACACCGGCGACATCGAGTTCGGCTCGCTCTACGGCCACGGCCAGCCGATGCGGCGCCTGATCGAGTCCGGAGCGCTCCGCGGCGACCGCTTCCTCCAGATGGGGCTGCGCGGCTACTGGCCCGGCCCCGAGACGCTCGACTGGATGGCGGAGCAACGGATGCGTTCCTACGAGATGACCGAGATCGGGAAGAGGGGGCTCGACGCCTGTCTCGACGAGGCGTTCGAGATCGCGCTCGACGAGTGCGACGCGGTGTTCTTGTCCGTGGACATCGACGTCTGCGACCCGGGCCACGCGCCCGGCACCGGGACGCCCGAGCCCGGAGGGCTCTCCTCGCGCCAGCTCCTCGACGCCGTGCGCCGGATCTGCCGGGAGCTGCCGGTCGCCGGCATCGACGTGGTCGAGGTGTCCCCGCCCTACGACCATGCCGAGATCACGGCGTACCTGGCGAACCGGGTCTGCCTCGAGGCGCTGTCGGGGATGGCGGCGAAGAAGGTCGGGATCACCCACGATCCCGCCGGCCCACTCCTGGAAGGACGCTGATGGCAACGCTGTTCACCGGTGGATCCGTCTTCGACGGCCACCGCCACCTGCCCGGGCACGGGCTCCTCGTCGACGACGGCGACGGTGGTGGCCGTCCTCGACCCCGCCGGTCTCGAGGCGCTCGACCGGCGCGAGCACGAGGTGGTCGACCTCGCGGGTGGCCTGGTCTCGCCCGGGTTCACCGATGCGCACTGCCACCCGATCCAGGGCGGGCTGGAACGCATGCAGTGCGACCTGACCGAGGGCCGCACGCGTGAGGACTACCTCGCGAAGGTCCGCGACTACGCCGCGGCCCACGACGGGCCTTGGATCACCGGCGGCGGCTGGGCGATGGCGGCGTTCCCCGCCGGTACGCCGAGCGCGGCCGACCTGGACTCGGTGGTGCCGGACCGCCCGGTCTTCCTGCCCAACCGCGACCACCACGGCGCCTGGGTCAACTCGCGCGCCCTCGAGCTGGCCGACATCACCGCCGAGACCTCCGACCCGCCCGACGGCCGCATCGAGCGGCTCCCCGACGGGCGACCCCAGGGGACGCTGCACGAGGGCGCGATGGACCTCGTCGCCGCGCTGCTGCCGGACCTCCCGGCGTCGCAGTACGCCGCGGGACTGCTCGAGGGCCAGCGATACCTGTTCGCCCTCGGGGTCACCGCCTGGCAGGACGCCATCGTCGGCTCCTACGACGGCATGGCCGACACGGGGGCGACGTACCTGGACGCCGTCGCGAACGGCGAGCTGGTCGCCGACGTGGTCGGTGCCCTCTGGTGGGACCGCGGGCTCGGCCTGAGCCAGGTCGCCGACCTCGAGGAACGCCGCCGGACGCAGTCGGGCGGCCGCTTCCGGGCGACCAGCATCAAGATCATGCAGGACGGCGTCTGCGAGAACTTCACCGCGGCGATGCTCTCGCCCTACCTCGACGGGCACGGCCACCCGACCCCGAACGCGGGACACTCCTTCGTCGAGGCCGACGAGCTGCGGGAGGTCGTCGTCGCCTTGGCGGCGGCCGGCTTCCAGGTCCACGTGCACTGCATCGGCGACCGTGGGACCCGAGAGGCCCTCGACGCGTTCGCGGCCGCTCGCGCGGCGGGTCATGACACGGACCTGCGCCACCACATCGCCCACCTCCAGGTGATCCATCCCGACGACGTGCCGCGCTTCGGTCAGCTCGGGGTCGCGGCCAACGCGCAGGCGCTGTGGGCCTGCCACGAGCCGCAGATGGACGAGCTGACCATCCCGTTCCTGGGCGACGAGCGAGCGACCTGGCAGTACCCGTTCGGCGATCTCCACCGCTCGGGCGCTCGGCTGGTCATGGGCAGCGACTGGCCGGTCACCTCACCCGACCCGCTGGCGGCGATCCACACGGCGGTCACCCGCACGGCGTACGACGACCCCCGGGAGCCGTTCCTGCCGGAGCAGGCGATCGACCTGGCGACCGCGTTCGCGGCGTACACCTCGGGCTCGGCCTGGGTGAACGGGCGCGACCGCACCGACGGCGCCGGCGTGCTGGCGCCCGGCCACGTCGCCGACCTCGTCGTCCTCGACCGTGACCCGTTCACCGCCCCCTCCGAGGAGATCGGCGCCGCGCGCGTCGGCTCCACCTGGGTGGGCGGCCGTTGCGTCCACGGCCGGTGAGGCGACGTCGGCCCACCGGCCGGAGCTCGGTCTAGGCCGGCGGCAGCACGATCGTCCACGCGATCGCCCTGGCCGACGACGATGCCGGCGTCGGCGGTGGCGCCGGGCCAGGTACCGACGGGCTGCGCGGCCGAGTCGCCGCTGGCGGAGGTGATCATCGCGGACCCGGACCCCACCGTGGTCGACCTCGAGGTGACGGCGGCCGGCAGGACCCAGCCGTGCGCCGTCGGCCCCTTGTCGGCCCAGTAGGACACCACGGTCGACCCGGCGACCCCGACCGCGGCGGCGGTGAAGCGTGGAACCGGGTGTTCCCCGCCTCCGCCGATCCCTGGACCGCCGTGGGTGCGCCGGCGCCGGTGTAGCCGAGCAGGGTCGCGCTCGTCTTGGAGGTGGCGTCGAGGGTCAAGGTCACCGTCGATCCCGGGATGCCGGACGTCGCGCTGCGGCTGAACGTCCAGGACCTCACCTCGGTGCCGTCGCTGACCGTGCCGCGCAGGGTCCAGCCCGACGGGGTGGTCAGCCGTGCCGCCCGGTTGGTCGGTGACCATGAGCACGAGCTGGTCCCCGACCGCGGTCGTGCTCGGTACCCGGAGCGTGGTGCTCCTCGCCGACACGGTCACGGTGGCGACGCCGTCGAAGGTGACCGGAGGTGACGAGCCGTCCGAGACCGACACGCCCTGGGTCGACGTCCCCGAGGCCAGTGCGTCATCGGTCACGGTCAGCGCGACCTGGTACGTCCCCGATCGGGCGAAGGTGTGGTCGACGGCCGACCCGGTGTCGCCGGTCTGGTCACCGAAGTCTCCAGGACCACGACGAGATGGTGCCGTCAGGGTCGTGCGAGGCTCCGCCGTCCAGATGGCAGACCAGCTGCTGGCAGGTGACGGTGAAGCTCGCCTGGGGTGGCTGGTTCGTGGGTGAGGACCCCGACACCAGCACCACCGTGTACTCGGCGCCGCCGCCGCCGGCCGGGTCGCGCCCGAGACCCCGGGCACGGTCACGGCCCGACTGCGGTTGGTCGTGGTGCCGTCCCCGAGCTGGCCGTTGACGTTGTCGCCCCACGCCATGACCGAGCCGTCCGCGAGCACGGCAGAGCCGTGGTCGCGACCGGAGCCGATCGAGACGGCGCTCGACACGCCGAGCACCGTCACCGGTCGCGTTCTCTGGTGGTGGTGCCGTCTCCGAGCTCGTGCCAGGTTGTTGTGGCCCCACGAGAGGACCGTGCCGCTGGTGGTCAGGGCGTAGGAGTGGTCGGCGCCGCCGGCGAGCTGCTGGACCCCGCCCGTCAGGATCTGGACCGGGGTCGACCGGTCGACGGTGGTGCCGTCGCCGACCTGGCCGTACTGGTTCGCGCCCGAAGGCCCAGACCGACCCGTCCTGGCGGAGCACCAGGACGTGGTTCGCGGCCGGGCCCGATGCTGGCGACACCGGTCAGCCCGCTGACGGCCACGGGGGTGAGCCGGTCGGTGGTGGTCCCGTCCCCGATCTCGCCGTACGCGTTGTCTCCCCAGGCGAGGACGGTGCCGTCGGCGCGGATGGCATAGGTCATGTCGCGGCCCGCGTCGATGCTCACGGCGTCGGTGATCCCCTGGACCTGCACGGGGGAGCGCTGGTTCGTGCGGGTCCCGTCGCCGATCTGCCCGTCGGCGTTGTAGCCCCAGCCCCAGACGGTGCCGTCGTTGCACAGCGGCGAAGCGTCGAGTAGTGGCCGGCGTCGACGCCCTTCACGCCACCGGTGCACGGGACCGTGACCGGCGTCGGCCGGCTCCGGTTGGCGGTGTCGCCCAGACCCAGCTGCCCGTACCCGTTGCTGCCCCAGACCAGGACGCTGCCGGACGCCGTCAGCGCCACGACGTGCTGGCGACCGCCCTCCACGTCCACGACGTCCGAGAGACCGGCCACGGCCGCTGGAGCGGTCGGGGTGGTCGACGTCGAGCCGTTGCCGAGCTGACCGAAACCACTCGACCCCCAGGTCCACGGCGTCCCGGGCGCGACCGCCGCCGCTGACGGCGAGGGGATCCACGCCACGGGGAGAGCCACCGCCGCGCACCCCGCAGCGATCATGACTCGAACGGATACGGTGCGTCCTCGCGTGACCATGGTTCCCCCTGTGCACACCGTAGTGAGCGGGACCGTTCCCGGCGACATCCCGAAAACGGACCATTTTCTGCCTGGGGGAGGTGCCTCGTGACAGGCGACGCCCGAGCCTGCGTGCCGAGCGCGGCCGAGGCCTCAGGACGCCCGGTCGAAGAACCCGGTCCCGCGGAGCAGGTCCCAGATCTCGGCGCGGTGCTTGATCAGGTCCTCGGAGGTGTAGTGGCCGGCGTCGCGCCACACGGGGATCCGGCCGTCGAGGGACTCGCAGACCGGCCACGCAGGGCACATCACGGGGTTGATGTCGATCGTGGCGACGTCCGGGTACTCCATGGCCAGGACCCGGTAGTAGGCGTCGAACAGCGGTGTCTCCTTCGGCACCGTGGCTCGACACTCCGAGACCCGCCGGGCGGCGGAGAGGCACTCGAGCGGGTTGAAGTAGTCGTCCCCCCTCCCCGAGATCTGGAGGAAGTTCTGGACGATGACCACCTTGATGCCCTGCGCACGCAGGAGGTCCACGGTCTCCTTCTGGCCCGCGGTGAGCTCCGGCATCCCGATCACCGACCCGTCGGGCGCCCGGATCTGGTCGGGCCGCTCCCGAGCGTTCTGGGAGAGCACGACGACGTCGACGCCCATGTCCTGGAGGACGGAGCCGTAGAGGTCCTCGCGGGTGGTGGTGCAGTCGGCTGCGTCCAGCTCGGCCTTCTTCGGGGTGCTGACCCCGAGCTGCCAGGGACAGCCGCCCGAGACGTCGAGTGAGAGCGTGAAGTCGTGGTCCTGGGCCAGCCGGAGCAGGGCCGAGGCCACTTGGCGCGCGTGGCTGTCGCCGATCACGGCGACGTGCAGCCCGGTGCCGCCCTCGTGGTAGACGCACGAGGTCTCGTCGCCCTTCCGGCAGAGGCGGTTGCCGGCGCCCCGGTCGTCCTCGTACTTCTGCCAGTCGATGTCCGGGGGCACCAGCCGGCTGCTGTTCGCGGCGGTGCCGGTGACCACGACCCCCGACGCGCGGACCGCAGGGAGCTGGTGGCTCCCCAGCAGGGCCGGGACGACGGTGAAGGCCACCAGCGCGGAGCAGGTGACACCGACCACCAGGGTGGACAGGCCGAACGGCGCGAGGCGCCGCGAGCGACGGATCGGCATCTCGAGCAGCTGGTACGACGCGGAGGCGAGGCCGGTGGCGATCGCGACGACGAGGATCGTCAGCACCCAGGACTGGACGTCCAGGAGCACGGTGAGAGCCAGGACCACGGGCCAGTGCCACAGATAGGTCCCGTAGGAGATGCGCCCCAGGTAGGTCATCGACGGCCGTGAGAGCCCCGCCACCAGGGACCGGTCGGTCCGGGCCACCACCGCGAGGATCAGGCCGATCGAGGCGCCGGCCGCCACCAGCCCACGCCCGCTGACCGAGAACGGCGCCAGGCTGCTGGCCGTGAGGAGCAGGATCGCCAGGAGCACCCACCCCGCACCGGGCGTCCTCACCCTGCGGTGCCGCACGCTGCGCCAGGCGATGGCACCGAGCACTCCGACGAGGAGCTGGTAGATGCGCGCGTCGGTCCCGTAGTAGGCGTGGTTCGGGTCGTGGACGGCCCAGAACAGCTGAGCCGCCACCGAGAGCGCGGCCAGCCCGGCGATCCCGGTCACCAGGGCCGGCTGCCACCGCTGCCGCAGCTTGAGGAGCAGCACCAGGAGCAGCGGGAAGGCGAAGTAGAACTGCTCCTCGATCGACAGTGACCAGAAGTGCAGGAACGGCGACCGCTGGATGTCGGCGGCGAAGTAGTCGTTGGACTGCGCGAGGTACCGCCAGTTGGACACGTACAGCAGCGACGCCTTGGCATCGCCCACCCACGGGATCCGGGCCACCATCGAGGACAGCAGCAACGACACGGCGCTGGTCGCGACCACCACCACGATCGCCGCGGGCAGCAGGCGGCGTACCCGCCGGCCGTAGAACCGGCCGATCCGCACGCGACCGGTGCTCACGGCCTCCTCCAGCAGGATGGAGGAGACCAGGAAGCCGGAGAGGACGAAGAACAGGTCCACGCCGACGAAGCCACCGGCGAACCCGCTGACGCCGCAGTGGAAGAGCACCACGAGGTAGACCGCGACCGTGCGCAGCCCGTCCAGCGCAGGTTGCTGGGGCCAGGAGGGCGCGGAGGGCGCGGTCGGACCGCCCGAGACGGCGGGTGCGGTCTCCGTCCTCACGCGTGGAAGCCTTTCGAGAGGGCTCGTCGCAGGTGAGACGCTGCCGCGGGCGGGGAAGTTCGGTGGCGGCTCGCCCGGTGAGAGCCCGCTGGGAGCCCGCCGAGAGCCCTCGGAGGGAGCGAATGGACAGCAGCGGCGCGACGTGATGACGAAATCCGTCGAATGCCCTGTCACTGGTCTACCGAATCCGCAGCCGCGCGGGTTAGGGTTCCGCCCATGGCCGACCTCACGTTCCGCAACATCGTCAACGGGGAGTCCGTCGACAGCGTGTCCGGGCAGACCTACGACGTCCTCGACCCGACCACGGGCGAGGTCTACGCGCAGGCGCCGATGTCCGCGCGCGGAGGACGTGGACCGGGCGTACGCCGCCGCGGACACCGCCTTCGAGGCCTGGTCCGAGACCACGCCGAAGGACCGCGCCCACGCGCTGCTGAAGATCGCCGAGGCCATCGACGCGCGCGTCGAGGAGATCAACGCGGTGGAGTGCCGCGACACCGGCAAGCCGCTGGGGCTGACGATGTCGGAGGAGATGCCCTACGCCTCGGACCACTTCCGCTTCTTCGCCGGGGCGTCCCGGGTGCTGGAGGGTCGCTCGGCGGGTGAGTACCTGGCCGACCACACCTCGTGGGTACGCCGGGAGCCCGTCGGCGTCGTGGGCCAGGTGACGCCCTGGAACTACCCGCTGCTGATGATGATCTGGAAGATCGCGCCCGCGCTCGCCGGCGGCAACACCGTCGTCCTCAAGCCCAGCGACACCACGCCCGCGAGCTCCACGCTGCTCGGCGAGCTGTGCCAGGAGTTCCTGCCTCCCGGCGTCCTCAACGTCGTCTGCGGCGACCGGGACACCGGCCGCCGCCTGGTCGAGCACAAGACACCCCAGATGGTCTCGATCACCGGTTCGGTGCGCGCGGGCATGGAGGTCGCCGGCTCGGCCGCGGCCGACCTCAAGCGGGTGCACCTCGAGCTGGGCGGCAAGGCACCGGTGATCGTCTTCGACGACGCCGACGTCGAGAAGGCCGCCGAGGGCATCGCCGTAGCGGGCTACTTCAACGCCGGCCAGGACTGCACGGCCGCGACCCGGGTGCTGGCCGGTCCCGGTGTCCACGACGACTTCGTCGCGGCGATCACCGAGCAGGCGAGGAACACCACGACCGGACTGCCCGACGACGAGGACGCGCTCTACGGCGCCCTCAACAGCGAGAACCAGCTGAGCCGGGTCTCCGGCATGGTCGACCGGCTCCCCGACCACGCGACGGTGAACGCCGGTGGCCGGCGCCAGGGTGACCGTGGCTACTTCTACGAGCCGACCGTGCTCTCGGGGCTGAAGCAGGACGACGAGCAGATCCAGCAGGAGATCTTCGGGCCGGTGATCACCGTGCAGCGGTTCTCCGACGAGGCCGAGGCGCTGCGCTGGGCCAACGGCGTGGAGTACGGGCTGGCCTCCAGCGTCTGGACCAAGGACCACGCGCGCGCCATGCGGATGTCCAAGCGGCTCGACTTCGGCGTGGTGTGGATCAACACCCACATCCCCTTCGTCTCGGAGATGCCGCACGGCGGCTTCAAGCACTCGGGCTACGGCAAGGACCTGTCGATGTACGGGCTCGAGGACTACACGCGCATCAAGCACGTCATGAGCTACATCGGCGACTGAGCCTGTGGGCCGTGAGGAACGAGCGGAACCCGTGGCGCGGGAGAGACGACAAAGCGCCACCAGCGAGGAACGAAGGCGTGAAGCGCGCCGAGACCTCGTGAGACGAAAGGCAACCAACGATGAGGATCTTGTTGGTCGGCACGGGTGGAGTGGGCTCCGCCTTCGCGGCCATCGCCGCTCGGCGTACCTTCTACGACGCGATGGTCGTCGCCGACTACGACCGGGCCCGGGCCGAGAAGGCTGCGGCGGCCGACGCGCGGTTCGTGGCGGCGCAGGTCGACGCCTCCGACGCGGCCTCGGTGACCGCGCTGTGCCGTGAGCACGACATCACGCACGTCATGAACGCGGTGGACCCGGTGTTCAACATGTCGATCTTCCAGGGCGCCTTCGACGCCGGCGCCGACTACCTCGACATGGCCATGTCGCTCTCGCACCCGCACCCGGACGAGCCGTACCGCAAGACCGGCGTCAAGCTGGGTGACGAGCAGTTCGCCGTCGCCTCCGACTGGGAGGACGCCGGTCGCCTCGCGTTGGTCGGCATCGGCGTGGAGCCCGGGCTCTCCGACGTCTTCGCGCGGTACGCCGCCGACCACGACTTCTCCGAGATCGACGAGCTCGGCACCCGTGACGGCGCCAACCTCGTGGTGACCGACGACGACGGCAACGAGATCTTCGCCCCGTCGTTCTCGATGTGGACCACGATCGAGGAGTGCCTCAACAGCGACGAACG